>JBALVY010000022.1:0-11387 GCA_036960375.1 Pseudomonadales bacterium | reverse complement strand
TGTTGTTGTGTATATATTTAGCAGCCTCGATACTAGTGAGCTCTCGGGAGACTTAGCCTAGTAGTAATGGCTTAGTCTCTCTAACTAGCTGGTTACCTAAGTTGAAACCAATTGAACAAAATAGATCTCGCACGATATTCTATTACCGGTTTCCCCAATACCGATACGCTGACTACGAGCCTCAACCTTTAGTCTAGTTTTATCTTTTCTTAACTTGATATGGCAGTAGTTGAATCGCAGCGTCATAACTACACATCTTAGCTGTGAACAATAGTTTACGTTGCATGCTAACTTTGGCTCTAGAGAAACGACGGGGCGTGTACCGGATAGCCTCAAATTGTGCTTCACCACACATCTACGTTATGGTCGACTGGTTAACCGCGATAGCCCAACGGGCGATGGCGTGGTTTGCTAGTCAGGCACTAACAGCCTTTGGATCTACCGGCTCGGCAACACAGACGTTAGACTTATCAGCTGACACAAATTAATCTAATGCAGTTCCGAGGGTAGTAATAACCTTTCGGTCATAAGATTTAGACTGCTCACTAAGCTCATCGTAAGGCACTAAGTCCGGATGAAATCTACGTTTATCATCCCGCGTGGCGGCATAGCTCCAACCATTGATTCGGCGGTCCATCATCCATCGTGTATGCTCTAGTTCGGCAAGCTGCTCGAGCATTTTGTCATCAGTTATCAGCTTCGTAACTTCTGGCAATGCTCCTAGACTGGGTTTGAAATCGAGCTGTTCTAGCCAGGGTTCAATGTCTACACCTGTGCTTGAAAGCTTTGCGGGAAGATGCATCGCGACACGACGATTGGCATCACGTTTGTCTTCAGACAATAATCGCCAAGGAACATCAGCTAATCGACCGGATGAGCCAGTACTACGATAAGCATGATGTAATGCCTTAGCTAATCCGTCCGTGTCTTCGGCCAATATACTGGCTTCTTCAACCAGCGCGCCCATATCGCCAAAGCCAATCAGCTGCGCAGATACCAGTTTTCGAACCCCAATAGACGCAGGGGTAAGTGTTTCGGGAGTAGATAGCCGTACAAAAATGGGGCCCATTTCCCAGGCGGCTCGATTCGCGACGGCCTGTAACACTAAGGCCGCGCTGAGTGATTCAGACTCGTCAGGCAAACATACATAACAAGCAGTGACAGAACCTGACTCGCCAATAGTCAAAATATCTGACTCTTCCAAACAATTTTCCGCACCAGAAAGCATCTTACTAACATAGGTAAAATCCGCGCAGCGCTCCAGTTCCGGGTATCGCATATTAAGGCTTTTGCGAATGCTATCTGCATTGGGATCAATAATAGTGAATCTCGACCTGCCAAGATAGCTTACCGAACACGATAACAAGCTATCGACCAATACCGATTCGCCCCAAAGGCCAAAACCAATTATCACCGAGTTAATGTTCTTTTGGCAGTAGTTTTTCGCAACTAGAAAAGGCGGATGCCTACGATGAATGCGCCTTACCGCCGCCTGTGACTGGGAAACTACACGTACACCCGTGAGACCTTCAAACTCGTCGATACGCATCGCCAGCCATAGCGCGTTTACCGACAAGAAGATTTGTAGTTGGTTTTCATCTTTAACTATCGCCCTTAGCTGGCGCGCCACAGCTATGGATTTTGCATCGTCGTCAAACGAAACAACCGCAATTTTTGCTCGAGTTAAACCGTATAAATGGGCCTGGTCCAGGTTCCAATTGCCCATCTGCACAAACAGACGCTCTGCAATCCCATTATAATTATGACCTGTAGCGGCAAGCCAGTTAACCGCATGCTTCTTCACTTGTGCAGCGTTCACAACAGCTGCAGCAAATAAGGCATCACCTATGACAAGAATATGGCCCGAACGCGAGCGAGCTTTTGTTCGTATCAATGCATCGGAGAAAAACACCAGTAGCGCTTTAGAAGCACCTAGGATAAATGCTGCAATCCCTGTCCAGCGTGCCACTTCTATTTGCCAGCTCCAAATTCCTGTACTGTCTTGATAAGTATCAGAAATTAGAAGCGCAGCAATTGTTCTGTATAAACTATCAGCAAAGTTTGCTGAAGCAGACCAACCCCAAAAGCCAAACACAAGGGTTAGCAGTATGAATACAATCAAAAACCAAGTAGATAAATTTATTCTTTCAAACATCTAACAAAAGCCCCTCAGAAAATACAATACAATTAGCATAGCGCATTGAAGTCCGCACGGAAAAACTGATAAGGCTAATGGGGTTTTAAGACTGTTAAGGATATTCACCTATTAACTTTATGGCGCATTTAGATACACCAATAACCGCTCAAAATCCTGAATATATTGCTCGTCGTTCTTGTCCAAAATACCCTTCTTCTGCATCCACAGTAGCTTATTAAGCGCACTGTTAAAGTTCTTCGTGGCGGGTACTTTTCTATTTTCTTGTAGATAAGCCTCACCGAGCTTCCAATAGCCTACCATAAGATCCCGTTGATATTTGGCGCTGTCTGGGTCAAGTCTCACGAGCCTCTGAACAATCTCCAACCCCGAAGTTTGAGCACCTCGCGCTACTTCTGTATCACCCGCTGCTAAAGCCATATCCCCTAGTTTTTTATAACCAATAGAAATACCCGCCAGATGCTCGGCATTGCTCGGCGTCAAACTCATCAGCTTATCAACCATTTCCAGCCCCGATGAATAATCCCCCTCCTCAATTGCCACGTCTGCTAAATTTTCATAGGCATTCGACATGTGCTCCAGATGAATAGGATTGTCAGGGTTAAGAGTCATCAGCGTCTTTGCCGTTTTCAGCGCTGAACTGTAATAGCCCTTTGACACAGCTATATCTCCCAGTCGTAAAGAGGTAGCACCTAGTTTTTCATAGGAAGCTAAGAGATCACCCTTATACTGAGTATTATTCCGATCAAGAACCACCAGCATCTCGTGTATTCGTAAGCCCAAGCGGTAATATTCAACTGCCCCTTGAGGATCAGCCAGCCGGTTCAAAAAGATGTCACCTAGTTTGCCATAAGAGACCGATAGGTCACGTTGATAAACGGTATTGTTAGGATCGAGGGCCACAAGCGTCTGTGCCAGATCGAACGCTAAACGGTAATACCTCCGCGCGGCAATACCACTACTAGTCCACAAGGTGGCTCCATTACCTAAAAACATGTCAGCCTCACCTAATATTAAGGCGGTATCACCGAGATTGTTATAAGAGATCGATAGATCTCGCTGGTACACGACATTGCCTGGGTAAAGCTCCACCAACACTTCTGACACACCTGTCGCTAAACCATAATATTCTTGCCCGGTTTCTGCATTCCCCAATAGTAGGGCTGTACGACCTAGTCTGCTATAAAAGAGCGATAGATCGCGTTTAAACGTAGGATTGTCAGAGTGAAGCTTAACCACTGCGTCTAACACCTCAAACCCCAGACCGTAATACCTCTGTGCACCATTGTTATCCCCCAACTCCAGTGCAGTGTCACCTAGATATTGGTAACAGCGCGCCAGAGAGCGCTGATATCCGATATTATCAGGATCGAGATTCACCAGTGTCTCAACCAACACCAGCCCTGATTTGTGATACTTCTGCGCAGTTTCAGCATTGCCCAAACGCAAGGTAATAGCTCCTAGTTTGTTATAGGAAATTGCCAGATCTTGCTGATACGCGATGTTGTCTGGGCCTGTTTCAACTAAATCCTGAAACAGCTCATTAGCTTTTTGATAAAGAGGCAGGGCCTCATCTCGATCCATTTGTCCACTGCGAAGAATAAGGTCCGCCTTTTGCTCATAAGCGATAGCTTGCCGGTACCGATCTTCAGCACGCCCACCGCCATGCTGATCCAGTATTTCCACCATACTATCTATCCGCTCACTCACCTCAGTCTGCTCGATCACTGGCACATATTTTTTAAGTACATCTCGTAACTCAAAGTTCATAAAATTCAGGTTAGTGCGGAGACTTCCAAGTAGTTGCTCCGCTTTTTCATATTCTGCTTGTGCGCGCTCATACTCTCCTTGGGCCCGCATGTATTGATCCACCGCGATGCCGCCCCCAATTAAAGCCAGCACCAGTAGCACACTGACCACCGCTATGAATTTTTTGGCGCGCCTACTCGCTTCTCTGGCTTTTTTGAGCTGATGGACTTTGTCTCTCTCCATCAACCGTTCTAGAGGCACGCCCAAAATACCGGCAATGATCTTTAAACGTGCAATGGTGATTTGCTCTTCATAGGCTTGCGATAGACGCTCTGCATCTTTCTTACTACTTCCTGCTTCCAACAACTGCTGTTTGTAGACGCCCGGATTGGTTAGGCCCTTGCCCTTGGGCAGCCTGAAATTGGCGGCAATCGGCTCAGTAGGTTGAGTGCGGTTCAGCTCACCCCGTTCGTTGAGGTTATATTGCAATGACGGTGGAAAACACTCCAGTGTATAAGGAAACTCAGGGTCTTCCGATTTCGCGTCATCAATCGAAGCGTTTGGTTCGCCTAATATAAGGGCGGCGATAATACGGTCTTGTTTACCAGTCCGCTTGAAATGCAAAATCTCTTCGTTGACATAACGAGATTGCACAGCACGTGGTGAGCACAACACTACAAGAAAATCGCTGCTATCCAGCGCGTGCGTAATTGCAGAACTGAGATCAGCGTCAGCAGGTAGTGAAACCTCATCTCTAAATACGGGATAGATCCGGTCAGGGATATCCTCACCGCGCAAGTTTCTCTCACCGACTAGGTCATGTGGAACATCATAAACTTCGAGTTGTTGATGTAGCCAAGTCGCCCATTGACGATCCTCTTCGGCGTTATCAGCATGGCGATAAGATATAAAGGCCATGTAGTTTGGTGCGGCGATATCTCTGCGCTGTTCGTCCATTGAACCTTCCTTTTCTCCATTCTAATTTTTTATGCTGAACACTAATACAACCAAGAATAAACCTAGCATACCGCAAGCAAATATGTCGATAAAATTATTGCGAAGAAACACTCATCTTGCGCTCGTAAAAGACGTAAAAGACGTAAAACACATCCCGCTACTGGATTGACTATATAAAAATGGTTTATTCTAACTTGATACACATGAGTTAACCGGCAAGCACACTTACTAACGAAACAAACTCTAAAACTACGAGCTATCACGCAACATCATTCAAATTTAAGTATCTGGAGCGCATATTGAGGGAATTCAGCACTAACAATATATATGAGGAGGCCATACAAACGCCGCTAGCCCCGATGACGCTCCGAGTAGGCATTACGGGGCACCGGCCTGGAAAGCTGACAACCACAGATATCGATGCTCTCAAAAAAGCTATCTCCACTGTCTATGATCAGATAACCACTACACTACACTCAGTTTTTCAGGAGTCTAAAAATCTTGGATTTTACAACACAAAAGTACCACCAGTACTCCGAATAATTTCTTCTTTAGCTGAAGGAGCCGATCGTATTTGTATCGAAAACGATATTGTTGGCCACCCGTTCGAACTTGCTTGTATTATTCCTTTCACAAAGGAAACTTACGAACAAGACTTTATCGTCGGAGAAAGCCAGGAGAATCCCGTAGCTGGGACCGTTACTTCATACAATGAACTTCTCCGAAAAGCGGGTTACGGCACGGACCAATCACGCGTGCTCGAACTAGCGTTAGACTATGAACAAAAAAACGATGCTTACAGAACATGCGGCGAATATTTAGTCAAACATAGCGATTTAATCATCGCTATGTTTGATGGGGAACATAACGACCTGGGAGGGACCTCTTCTGTCATAAAACTGGCTGAGAATACGTCGGTACCAGTAATCGTAATCAGTACAAAAAAACCAGATTCCCCCGTTATTTTTTTGGAAGAAAGCTCCGGCGCAACGGCTTCAGAACAAACCTTTAGCGAGCTATCTTTATTAACCTGCCTGCGAAAAAAACTTTTGTTCTCAGAGCTGTTTGACCAAATTCAGGAGGAATCAAAGACGGCGATTAAACAACGGTTTAGCCAACATGCAGCAGAAACCGGCTTTGCCTTTTCTACTGATATAGCCCCCGACTTTAACTGCCACGGTCCCATTGAGCTAAACACCCCAAAAGGCAGATTTATACCACCTGCTTTTACATGGACAAAATCTCTATTTGCTAGTAAGTCGTCAGTATCAAGACAGATTGAAAGATGGAAATTGAATAAGCACGGCAACCCTTCTGGGGATTATTCAGAGGACGGGAATCGATTCAGAGGCAACTCATCTCACAAATTTTATGCGGCGTTTTTGCGCGCTGACCGACTGGCCACGAGCTTTGCCGCTATCCACCGTGACATTTACGTCAGCATCTATATTTTTGGCGCATTTGCGCTGTTAACCGCCGCTTTCGCCCTCTTTGGATATGCAATGCATGAAAGCATTAGCGGCACGACGAATGATACCATCCAGCTCGCTTGTGTACTCGCAGAACTAATTTTCTTACTAAGTATTCTCGCACTATATCTATCTGATCACCGAAATATGTACCATCAGCGTTGGCTGGAATATCGATCACTCGCCGAGGTCCTGAGATCACAGACGTATTTATCTATGACCGGCAGTAATATTCGGGTTAAAGAACTACAAAAAGTGGAAGACATTGTGGAAATGGATTCTATCGGTATAGGCGGACCGGGGCGAAGCTGGGTATATCCGTATACAGAAACGCTAATCCGTTGGGCGGGATTCAATGGCGATTGCATGAGCACAGCCCAAGTGCAATCAGTTGGCGAGCTAGTTCGCAACCAATGGCTTAAAGAGCAGCAAGCATATCACATCAAAAATGCAGCAACGATGCAAACAATGGAAGAAGGCTTGTCGTCTATTGGCTATTGGAGTTTTTGGGCAACGATGTTGGTTGTTTTACTGAAATTGGCGCTAAAGTTATCACATGTCTCTTTCGGACATATACAGCTGTATTTGGCTTATCTGGCAACCGCCCTTCCCGTGCTCAGTACGACAACGTTCGCAATTAGAAATCACGCAGAGTTCGAAATATCTGCCCAGCGATCACATGTGATGAGAATATTTTTTAGGCAGAAAATAGATCATTTCGCAGATCAAGCCGGTAACGACTCGCTTAAAGATACTACCAAAGACCTTGAAGAAATATGTGCAGCATCAATCAACGAAACCTCGCAATGGGTGGAGATTTATGAGGTAAAAGACTCGGAAACTGCATAGAAAGAAACTCACATATTATTGGAAATGTACATCCACCAAAAAAAATTGATATTTTGGGACACTCATCTTCCTCGGGCCAGGTTTAGTAATTTTATTTCGAATAGACTTACATAATGTCTTGAAATAACTGTATAAAAAGGAGGATTTCAAAAGTGGAAGAACAGCACTATAGCTATCGAGCTTTCATCAGCTACCGTCACGTAGATAGAGACAGACAGTGGGCTAAGTGGTTGATGAAGAAGCTAGAAACCTATCATACTCCTAAGGCGTTAGTGCAGGACGGCGTACCACAGCGTATAGGAAAAATATTCCGTGACGATGATGAAATCCCGGCATCCAGCAATTTAGGCAACGAGATTGAAGATGCACTGCGAGAAAGCGAGTATCTAATTGTTATCTGCTCCCCAGATACACTCCGATCTGAGTGGGTCCGTCGGGAAATCACGTTGTTTCAAGAGATGGGGCGCAGCGATCGTATCATTCCGCTACTTGTTGAGGGTGAACCGAACGATAGTTTTCCAACCGAACTGCTGAGCATTACGAAAACACGAATCCACCCAGATGGCTCAAAAGAACGCTATCAAGAGATCGTTGAGCCACTTGCTGCGGATGTTCGACCGAGAACCGACGAAAAAAAGAGCTCCACAGAGCATCGTGCATTTATTCGCATCAGCGCAGCTCTTCTGCGCTGTAAATTTGATGACCTAGAGCAACGAGAACAACAACGTGAGCAGTTGCGCCGTCGTATCCACAGAACTGTAGCCGCCGGCATTCTGATCGTATCGGTCGCCGCTGGAGTATACTGGTGGGATTATAACCGAATCAAAACACACTACTACGACAGCTATGTCACGGCGTATGAAGTTCCCCTAGGCATCACTCCCCTTAGTAAAGACCAAGCAGAACACATGAATGCGGCCTACGCCTTTCAGTATCAACGACGACAACTCGTCCGTATGGTTCGACTAAAGGGCGCGCAAAAAACCGCTCCATTGAAAGACGAATATGACGTTGAACCTTGGCTGATCGGTGTTGCCGAATGGCAATTTAAATATGACATAGACGGTCGCCTTAGTGAAGCCGAACTCTTTGATGACAAAGGAATGAAAGTTTTAGAGCAGGACTTCGAGTTTAACAGTGCAGGCAACTTGACCATTGTATTCTCCGCCGAAGATGCACACGGCGACCCTCGATCCGCAGAATTAACTACCGTAAGCTCCCACTTTGGCGATAGTGAAAAAAAATCTGGAATCACTCAGCAAGCTTTAGTGTTCGATGACATTGGACGAACCATCGAAAGAAGGTTTCAGACGAACCGCGGCTACCCCGCTGAAGATGGTACCGGAGCAGCGGGGCGCGCATATGAGCACCTCTCAAACGGACAATTGGCAAACCTGCATTTTTTGAATAGATCAGGAGGGAAATTGACATTTAGAAACGGTATACATGAAATTCGTTTTGTGCATGACACGAAAAACCGAATCACAGAAATTTCATTTTTCGATGAAAATGCTAACCGAATATCAGATCGAGATAACGTAGCTAAATATTTGTTCGAATATGACAAACGAGGAAACAAAATTCAATCGGCCCATTTTGGTACAGATGAACAACCCACTTTGAGCGCGTCTAATTATTCCAAATATAGCGTTTCCTACGACGAGCACGGAAACCAGATAGTGGTCTCCTTTTTCGATACTAATGGGAAGCCCGTTTTTAACAAAGCAGGTGTATCTATAAAGAAGTCTACGTGGGATCGTGAAGGAAATGAAATTCAAGTCACGTTTTACGGTATTGATAAGAAACCAGGATTAAACATTGAAGGTATAGCTAAATGGAAAAATAAATATGATGCTTTTGGAAACCAAACTGAAATAGCTTTTTTCAATGTTGATGGACAACCCGTCATTCAAAAAGCTAGCGGACACTCTAGAAGAATCTCTGTTTACGACGTTCAAAACAACGAAATAGAAGGAGCATATTTTGGTTTAGATGACCAACCCATTCTAAACAATGAAGGAATCGCACGATGGACCAAGACTTTCGATAAAAGAGGCAACATAACTAGCCTTAACTTTTTTGGTATTGACGGAAAATCGACCATAAGTCGTTATTGGTTTGCGCGATTGACAATTACATATGACACACTCGGAAACCAAACAGGTCGAGCCTATTTTGGCACCGATGACCAACCAACTCTAAGCCGCCTAGGTAACGCACGGCTTACCGTCACATACGATGCGCAAGGTAAACCAATTGAATATGCCTATTTCGGTATCGACGGTCAACCCACTTTGCTTTCTAGCGCTCCTTACTCTAGTCAGTCTATTGAATACGACCCTCTCGGAAATCCAATCGAGGTCACATTTTTTGATGTCGATGGCCTGCCTACGTTAACTAAAAAGGGCTATTCCAAAGCGAAATTTCGCTATGATACTCGAGGTAATGTAATCGAAACTGCGTATTTCAACACTAGTGGAAAACTCACTTTAACCAGCGACGGCATTGCTCGATCGACAGCGACCTACACTGACCAAGGCATGCAGGAACAAATCACCTATTTTGGAGCTGACGGATTAAGAACTTTAAACAGCGATGGTTATTCAATGTGGAAAGCCAAATTCGACACACGAGGCAACCGAATTGAAACCGCCTATTTCGGCACTGACGGAGACCCCATCTTAACCCAAGACGGCTACGCCAAATATATAAGTGCTTTCGATGCTCATGGAAATCAAATTGAATACACTTATTTCGACACTGATGGACGGCCCGTAATGCAAAAGGACGGCTACTTCAAGTATACAGCGGCTTTCGACTCACGCGGCAATCAGATTGGAACAGCCATCTATGGCACCGATGGCCAACTAATACGTCATTCTAATGGCTACGCTAAATACACGACGACTTTCGATGTATATGGCAACCCAACGGAGGCTGCTTCGTTCGACACGGAGGGCCAACTCATTTTAAACAACCACGGTTACGCGAAATGGGCAGCGACGTATGATACACGGAGAAACCCAGTTGAACTCATTTATTATGGCATTAATGGACGACCTAAACTAATGAACGATGGCTATGCCAAGCTTACAACTCGATATGGGGAGCGAGGAGAAATAGTCGAAAAGCAATACTTTTCTACCGACAACACACCTGCGCGAAAATTCAATTTGCCACAAAAAAATGAAAAAATTCAAAGCATATTAGGAGAGTGGAAAAATTTGATTCTTACTGGTATTCACTCTGACAAAAAAATTGAAGCTTTGGGGAGTGATGGGTATCATACTGTACGACAAGCATATGATGATCGTGGCAATTTGACAGCCCAGAGCTTTTGGTCTGAAAACGATTCCCCCGTCGCCGGCTTTGATGGTTTCACTAACGTTGAGGCCCGCTATGATAAAAAGGGACTCGTCGAATTGGTCACAGCCACGCTTCCTGGATCGAACAAAAAAATTGTACTATTGAAATTGCGCTACACTGACCGAAGAATGATTGAAAGGATATCTTACTTAAACATTGACGGATCTCTATTTCAAAGCAACCTAGGCTTTGCTGAAATCGTTGTTTCCTATGATGATAAGTTTCAACAGTCCGCAGTAAAATATTTTGATGCCAATAGAGATCTTGTAAATAGGTAAGGACTTACTACGATTTTGGTATTTACAGTACCTCAACCTTTAGTCTAGTTTTACTTTTTCTTAACTAGGTCTAACCATAGTTTAATCACAAAGCCATAGCTAAACATCTGCGCTGCGACTAATCATTTATGCTGTCTGCTAATTCTGGCTCTATAAAATAGCCCCGCATAAGCGAGGCTCTAACGTCGACTTAGTGCCAATTTCGGATATCAACGATCATCATGAAGCTCACAAATCCAGCGTTCAAAGGTGCCATCACAAAAGTCGGGGAGTTTGTTGTTGCGCCAGTGATCGACCACGCCAATTTCCTCTGCCACAGACCGGAAGCGCGGATCGTTAATAACCCAGCGAGACCTTGTACTCATAATTGGGACAAATGCGCCCAATAAATTGCCACCCCTAGTGGCGTACTTTTCCAACTCTGACCAAAACCGAGCATCTTGAAAGCACGCCAATAACTGTAATCGTTCTTGCCCAGAGTTAGCTGTCCCTAGGTAGGCCGAGCTCATCGGGTCATCGAGCGCATCGATTCGCGTGACAGGGTCCGCTACCCTTTCGAGAAAA
>JBALVY010000021.1:0-11627 GCA_036960375.1 Pseudomonadales bacterium | reverse complement strand
TTCTGGAAGCAGAGCCAGGTCGCGCGATTCACAATGAAACGGGTATCCACCTGACCCAGGTTCATGTAGTGAAACACGAAACTGCCACCATCGATCGGAAATGGCTGGAAACGGATACTTCGGAGGTTTTCCTGGGTATTAGCAGCTTGAACGAGCAATGCCCGTTCCAGTATGTGTTTGCGAACAAGGCCGATGAACCCCGCACCGCTACAGCAGATATTGCCGGTATTACCTGTAACTATGAGTGTATGGCGGAAAATGCTCCAGTTCCCGAGAGCATGGCTCCAGGGGACACCATAGCGCTGCTCAATACCGGGTCTTATATCGAGGTTTATACGTGTAATTTCAACGCGCTTCCGCGTCCCGGTACCGTGCTGGTGAATGGTGATAAGGCGGAGTTGATCAAGCGTCATGAAACTCTCGATGAAGTATTTGGTCGTGACCTGGTGCCTGAGCACCTGGTGAATATATAGGCTACTGACCGCAAGCTATAAAAGGAAAACGCTATGAATACCGGTGCAAAAGCCAGTTGGCTGCCGTTGATTGCGATCGCCGGCTCGATGGTGATGATGTATATCACCTCTTTCGGCGTGAACGTGTTAATCAGTTCCATTGTGCAGGACTTGGACACCACCGTGGCCACGTTGCAGTTAGTTATTGTGGCGGCCTCACTGATCGCCGGTTCCCTGATGGTGACCGCCGGGCGGTTGGGCGACAAGCTTGGCAAGAAGAAGATCTTCATGACGGGGGTCATTCTCTATACGCTAGGCTTGGTGGTAGTTGTGTTGGCACCGAATACCACGGTGTTTACACTTGGCTGGGGAGTGATCTGGCCTCTGGGCATGGTGTTGATTATTCCCAACTCGATTGCACTCATCATGCACTTCTATCATGGGCCTCAGCGGGCGATGGCATTTGGTATCTACGGTGCCGTTCTGTCTGCAGTGGCGGCGATAGCACCGGTGATTGTTGGTTTCGTTGCGAATGAGGTGGACTGGCGAGCGGCGTTGGCAATGTCGCCGGTCATGGGCGTACTGACCATACTGCTCGCCTGGACCATGGCCGAAACTGATAAAGATGACTCTATTACTATCGATTTTCCCAGCGTGCTGTTATCTGTTGCCAGTTTTGGACTGTTTTTGATAACTACCACCATGGCGGGTGAATATGGTTGGCTGATGCAAAAGAGGGCGCTGATGCTTGGCGCCATGGAAATTCCTACATTCGGTCTCTCCATCGTTGCCTACCTCTATGTTCTGAGTTTCTTCTTGTTTTATGTCTTTGTTCGTCGCGGGCAGAGCCTGAAAGCACAGGGGCAGCAACCCCTGCTGGATGCAAGCCTGCTTGGCAACTTACCCTTCAGTGTGGGTATGAGTATTGCTGCATTGTTTTTCCTGGTTAACGCCGCCATGCTTTTTGCTGTCTCGGTATTTATGCAGGCGGGCGTACGTTTTGATCCGCTGCAAACCGCGCTTGCCACGCTGCCGTTTTCCGCAGTGTTGGCGGTTGTGTCCTTTGCCTCGCCCGGCCTTGGCAAGCGTATTGCACCTAAGTGGATAGTGCTGTTGGGTGCATTGATCATGTTGCTGGGACTTTATTTGATCAGTGGCAACCTGAGTGTTGATATGGCGCCAGGTGATGTCCTGGTTGGTATGCTGGTGGCTGGCCTCGGAGCCGGATTAGTGATGGCCCAGGGTACGACAGTTACCATGATGTCAGTGACACCCGAACAAAGTGGCGCGGCCTCGGGCCTGTCTGAAACGATGAAGGAAGTTGTGGGGCAGGGCTTTGCTGTTGCCCTGGCCGGCGCGGTGTTATTCGGAACCGTGTACAGCACTATGGTAAGTTCCTATGCTGATCTGGAGGGTATTTCCCTGTCTGATTCCGAGTCTGCGGAGTTCGTGATTGAACTTGAAGACACGTTCCAGTCGATTACGGAAGAGCAGGAATCCGTGTTTGTTACCACCTTGCCCGCGGCAACTAGAGAGGCATATGGTGATATCGTTGCTGGTGCTGCACAAAAGGGTGTGCGTGCTGCGCTGGGCGTTGCCCAGCTTGTATTGCTTCTTTGTGCGTTGCTGGCCCTGCTACTGCCGAACCAGAAACTGGAAGATTGACTACCAAAGGGAAAATTGTATGCCTGCACTGGGTGAATTTATGGCTGGGTTGGTAAAACGCAACCCAAACGAACCGGAGTTTCACCAAGCCGTTCATGAGGTCGCCCGGGATGTTCTACCCTATATGGCGGCTCATCCGGAATACCTTGACGCACAAATACTCGAACGCATGACGGAGCCTGATCGTATCATCGTATTCAGGGTTGTGTGGGAGGATGACAAGCGCAATGTGCGGGTTAACCGTGGCTACCGCATACAGTTCAACCAGGCTATCGGACCCTATAAGGGCGGTTTGCGCTTTGATCCGTCAGTTAATTTAAGTGTCCTGAAGTTTCTCGGCTTTGAGCAAACGTTCAAAAATAGTCTTACCGGCTTGCCTATGGGTAGTGGCAAGGGCGGTTCCAACTTCAACCCGAAGGGTAAATCTGAATCTGAAATTATGCGGTTCTGCCAGTCCTATATGACCGAACTTCATCGTCATATTGGTCAGTATACCGACGTGCCAGCGGGTGATATTGGCGTTGGGGGCCGTGAGATAGGTTATCTTTTTGGTCAATACAAGCGTATTACTAATGAATTCGCGGGTGTGCTGACGGGCAAGGGTCTGGATTTCGGTGGTAGTGAAATCAGGACCGAGGCGACGGGCTATGGCTGCGTCTACTTTGCCCAGCATATGCTAGCGCATGTGGGGGACTCGCTGGACGGAAAGCGCTGCCTGGTTTCCGGCTCTGGAAATGTTGCCCAGTACGCTGCACGCAAGTTGGTTGAGTTGGGTGCAAAGGTGCTCACTCTGTCAGATCGAAGCGGGTTTATTCATGACCCCGAGGGGTTGACCAGTGACAAACTGGATGAAATCGCCGATTACAAGACCAGACAACGAAAATCATTGTCAGACTATGCCCAGGAAAGTGGTTGTTCCTTCATCCCACAGCACAGACCCTGGGCGATAGAGTCAGATGCGGCTTTCCCTTGTGCTACCCAGAATGAGATTTATCCGGAGGATGCCAAAACGCTGTTGGCCAATGGTTGCAAAATAGTCTGTGAGGGTGCAAATATGCCGACGGTAGCGGAGGCGGCCGAGATACTGGAGCAATCCGATATTCTCTATGGGCCAGCCAAGGCCGCTAACGCGGGTGGCGTTGCCGTGTCCGGGCTGGAAATGAGTCAGAACTCCATGCGCTACAGCCTGTCTAGAAAAGGTATCGACGATGAGCTTTCCAAAATAATGATCGGTATCCACGAGCGCTGTGTCGAGTATGGTGCCGGCAGTAATGGCGTCGACTATGTCAAAGGCGCAAATATAGCCGGTTTTACTAAAGTTGCAGGTGCAATGCTGGCCTACGGCGTTATCTAGGGATTGTTAATGGCACAAGGAAAACGTTTTGCATTTGTGGATTCAGGGTCCCCGGCGGCGAAATCCGCTCTGGAAGAACTGACTGCCTTACACGAAAACTCAGCGATTGATGATTGCGACGTGATCGTGGCGCTGGGCGGTGATGGGTTTATCCTGCGCTGTCTGCATCAGTATCTGAATTTGGACAAGCCTATTTATGGCATGAATCGAGGTACTGTCGGTTTTTTGCTGAACGAGTACCGACCGGATGAGTTGGCCCAACGTATCGAGGCTGTATCGAAGATCCGTTGGTCATCAAGAAGATATTGGATCACTGGGATGCAAAGTCCATAACACTAGCATCGGCTAATCAGCTGAAAGAGCCACGAGCGCCGCCTCAAGCAAGACTCTTCGACTAAGAATCACAGGGAATGTGTAGAAACGTGCTGCTCAAGGATGAAGCTGGCAGGGCATCTTGCGAGTTGGGAGAGCCCCATTAATAATAAGCCTCGCAAATACAGGCAATTAATAGTGAATGAGTGATTAATTAGCATATTTATAATAGCTGGAGACCGTCTCAGCCGCGACAAGTGGTTGCAGTGCTCAGAATGTTTAGGGTAGGGTGGAAGAGAAAAGGGCGTTTGTTCTACTTATACTCATACTTCAGGGGGGACACATAGGCAGCGTCTATCTTGTCAGGGTTTGAAGCACAAGCCGACAATAGAAATACAAGCAAGGTGAGTCTTAGAAAAGCAGTCATGTCTAATCCTTAGTATTATTATTAATTCCATACTTTCTATATGGTCAAAGCACTATACTGGCTTATAGGAATAGGAGATAGATAAATATCGGGAAGCACGCATGGCCTTGGGATTTCTTGAGGCCTTGGTTCCTTAGGTCAGTCATGGACTCTAGATGCTTGCAGGCCAATATCCGTTTTATAGGTGCGTCAAAAGCGTCATTCTTCGGCAGGTAAGCGATTGATTCTGTTACGACCATTGGCTCAAATTTTTAGCCATCAGATGACGATAGATTGATGCACCTCAGCATAGGAGAACGACATTGGCAGGTAGTATTGATAATACTGGACTATGCTATATCCATAATAATTGCACACGACCTAACAATATTTACTAGGAGCACCACATGAAGTGGATAATCGTACTAGTATCAGTGGTACTGTTTTCAGCCTGCGCATCTTCCTCCAAAACCTATGGGCCTGACGGCCGTGAAGCCTACGCGCTAGACTGCTCCGGAACGGCTCGCACATGGGGAATGTGTTATGACAAGGCCGGAGAAATTTGCCAATCGAAAGGCTATGACACTTTAACGGTAAATGGAGAGCAAGGCGCTGCAGTGGCGGCACATGCCAACCAACAAAGCGCTGGCCTATACGGTAGCTCGTTGCACTTTAGAACCATGACGATTGCATGTAAGCAATGAGTACAGTCGGTCTATGATAGAGAAGAATAGACCTGCACCCATTGCATATTATAAGGCCTAAACCATTGATTATTTTAGGTGCGCTTGGACGGTCAAGATGATATTTAATAGAGCAGTTACCATCTTGTTTTGCGTTGCTGCTTTAGGTGGCTGCACTACAACTCAAGAGATTAGACGCCCAGATGGAAGCATCGAGCATCTGATTGCTTGCGGTGCGAGTTTGGGCTGGAACATATGTTATGACAAAGCAAACGACATTTGTCCTACCGGATACTCAACACTTTCTGAAGACGCTGGTTTCAATCGAAAAGAATTGCGTATTTTGTGCCCGAACTCTGAAGCCGGAAACAAAATAGCCCCTTAGCTGCATCTCTAAAGTAGAGCAAAATAGATAATAGAGCAGAATGGAAAAGGGAGGGTCACGCAGCAAGCTAGGGGGTATATATGGGGGTATATTTACGAAACCTATAATTCAATGCTATATAAAACAATAAGTTAAGTCGACTATTCGGGCGGTGCCGTCCCGACCAATTCATAAAAAAAGGCACCCATAGGGTGCCTTTTTTTATGAACCGGCGGAACGCCGGAGTAGTTCGTCAAAGCGCCCAGGTTCACAAAATACGCCTAGGGCGGATTTTGCACGAGCACGCGAAGCGGCGCAGCCCGAAGGGTCAAAACGGCCCCTAGGCCGGTTTGATACAATCCTGTACCTCCAGTCTTGCTCGATCCTGATCGCCTAAGGCGGATTTTGCACGAGCACGCGAAGCGGCGCAGCCCGAAGGGTCAAAACGGCCCCCAGGCCGCTTTGATACAATCCTGTACCTCCAGTCTTGCTCGATCCTGATCGCCTAGGGCAGGTTTTGCACGAGCACGCGAAGTGCCGTAGCCCGAAGGGTCAAAACGGCCCGGGGGCTAGTTTGATACAATCCTGCCGCCCCAACTGCCACATAACGAAAAAGGCCACCTATCTAGGTGCCATTTTTGTGTCTAACCCACTGAAATTATTTGATAAATGTCCAAATTCCACCCAATTATCAAAGCAACGAAATAAGCTCATTTTAAAGCCCAAATCACGTACATTTCCCCCATTGGTTCCCCCAGCGCAGGGGGCGGCAGGATTTTATTGTCAGAAATGGGGTTGGAAAAATGCGCCACTCGTTTGTGGTAGCGCTTATTGTCTGTTTATCGCGGCATCGATTTCTTCATTTTTGCTTGATGGGAATTAGTCGGTGATTGGTGGGGCCCGTCATTAACTGGAAATCTCATCAAGGTCATGGTTCTATTCTTGGGGGATAGGTCAGTGCAGCAACGTGAGTGTTTCGGTGCCACCAAACAATATATTTCTGACAGGAATAGTCGTGTTAATATTCGACCATGAAAATGGATCAATAACTTAAGCGATCAGAAATCCTCTGCTGGCGTGGCAATGATTTTGCACTTTGGCGATCACTGGCTAGTTACGTCCACAGCGCGGTGATGAATTGTATTCCAGTTTATTCACGAAAGGTTCAACCAAACTACCGAATATTAAATTGACCTAATAGAGAAAAAGATGACGTTTCGCTTCAAAGTTATACCCTCCAAAATCAAAGAGATATTTCAGGAAAGTTCTGACGAGGTCATTCCAAACGGGAAATTATTCGTTGTTGGTTTTGGTTTGATGATTGTAGTCCTTTTTGCAGTTGGTGTTGGTGGCTGGTTGGCGTTGACTGGGCAGTCGGAAACTTTTGAACGATTTTCTGCAGCAATAGACGATATGGAAGATTTGATGTACGACGCGCGGCTGCATGAATTGATTTACACGCGTGACGAAACGGTTGAAGCCGCCAATATTGCAGGAGAAATTTCACAGAAGGTCATCAATCATGCTTTGGCTCTACAGAATATTGTTGATGATGATATTCGACGGAATCGAATGCAGAAACTTGTTCAGGCAGTAGAAGAATATAGGGTGGATTTTGAAGAATTTGTTCGGTTGAGGAAAGAAACTAAAGTCGCTGTAGATGCTATGGTGGCGGCAGCCATTGATGCTTCGACAAGTGCAGAGAGCTTGCAGAAGATTCAGGAGAAATACGTAAGATTGGACACTGAAAGCGTGCGCAAACTACGTCAGCAGGTGGAAGAAATATCGGAAAATACGGCGGACTCTTACGAATTAATTATCTTTCTTGATAGCGCAAGAGAGTATGAGAAGAATTTCCTGCTTTCCAAGAGTCGGCGCGAACTGGATCAGGCTAGGAGTCAGGTTTCTAAGCTTACAGAGGTCTTTCATGAGCTTAAAGCCCGAATTCGTGACCCTCGAAGTGTTATGCTTCTGGAGCAAATTGAGCGTGAGAAATCCGCCTATATTGAAGCACTAAAAGGAGTTGAGAAATTTGTAGCAAATTCTAACAACTACACGCTGGACTCGGACGAATTGGTACTGCTAGACCGAATAGCACTTACACTACGAAATTCGGCCTATGCGTTGCGCAGTAATGAGCGCTCCGTTCTCAAGAAAGTTCAGCGTAGTGTCGGCGACAAGCAAGAGCTGTTAGCACGCCGGCTTGCCCTATCGGAAGAGGTGAATCAGATCCTCATTGATGTCAGTAATGCTCGACAGAGCGATCGGGATTTTTCGCTCTCGGTAACTGACGAGGGGCGGGGAATACATGCCAAACGGGTTGAAATATTGTTGTCCAGCGTCACCAGTAGAGCAAGGAAGACGGAGGGATTGCTAATAGAGGAGGATGAAAAGGAAGCCTTCAAAGCTGTATTGCCCAGTATTATCTCATACGAAAACAATTTCCGTAACGCTGTTAGTGTAGCTTTGGAAGCCTCAACTACAGGAAAGGAGATGGTTGTCTTCGCACTTGAGGCTGATCGGTTGCTGGATATTTCCCAAGCGTCTCGACTGGAAGATATTGAGTCATCCAGAGACTTACAAAGTGTTATTGTCCCTATCGGGTTTCTATTTGCTGGCGCTATAGTCTTTTTAGCCATAGTGATGCTTGTGAAATCGCAGAAAACCTTAATCAATCTAACTCATATGTTACGCGACTCTTCTGGAAAGGCTGAAGAGGCGACTCAGGCCAAATCCGATTTTCTGGCGAATATGAGCCATGAAATACGGACTCCGATGAATGTCATCATAGGGTTGTCTGGTTTAGCCTTGAAAACAGACTTGAGTTCACAGCAGCATGATTATCTGACCAAAGTCTTGTCTTCCTCTCAGTCCCTCCTTGGAATTATTAACGATATTCTGGATTTTTCGAAAATCGAAGCGGGTAAATTGGATATTGAGGATATTCCATTTCAGCTGGATTCCGTCATGGATAATGTGACCGACCTGATCGCATTCAAAGCTCAGGAAAAAGGGCTGGAATTTATGTTTCACACAGCTCGGAATGTACCGCTGCAATTGGTAGGTGATCCCTTGAGGTTGGGGCAGGTGTTGGTCAACCTGGCCAATAATTCGGTCAAATTTACCGAGCACGGTGAGGTGATGGTTAGAACCGAGCTGGTTGAACAGGTAGGCGAGGGGGTCAAGTTAAGATTCACCGTAGAGGACTCAGGAATAGGCATGACCGCTGAGCAGCAAGCGAACCTGTTTCAGGCTTTCTCTCAGGCTGATGCCTCTACTACGCGCAAGTTTGGCGGCACGGGTTTAGGACTAACTATCAGTAAGCGTCTGGTGGAGATGATGGACGGTGATATTTGGGTGGAGTCTGAGGCGGGAGCCGGTAGCAAATTTATCTTTACCGCTGTATTTGGTTCAACTACAGGTGGTGAAGTATCAATGAGTTCGCATAGAGAACCTGCCGAGGAGCTGCGGGGTCTTAAAGTACTCGTGGTTGATGATAATGAAAATAGCCGGATTATATTGTCTGAAATTTTGGAATCGTACTCCTTCAAAGTGAAAACCGCATCAAGCGGAAAAGAGGCTATCTCGGACCTGGAGAGTGCTGCTGAGCCATTTGACCTAGTGCTTGCCGATTGGCAGATGCCGGTTATGAACGGTCTGGAATTGGGTGAGTACATCAAAAATGACCCGTTACTACCTACGCCACCAACGGTCATTATGGTTACTGCCTACGGCCGTGAAGAGATCGCCCAGCAGGCGGAAGAAATTGGTTTGGACGGATTTCTGGTGAAGCCGGTCAACCCGAGCTTGCTATTAGATGCCATTATGCAAAGTTTTGGTCACGAAGGCCAAACTCGCACAACCAAGCAGTTAGGTAAGGACTTTGACCTAGATCTGTTGGCTCCCATTTTGGGCGCGGAGCTTTTGCTGGTCGAAGATAACGAAATTAATCAGCAGGTAGCTACCGAGCTTCTGGAATCCGTTGGTATGCGCGTAAGTGTTGCCAATAATGGTCAGGAAGGTGTATCGATGATCAAGTCCCGGCCCTGGGATATGGTGCTGATGGATGTGCAAATGCCGATCATGGATGGATATGAAGCCGCTAGAATTGTCCGGGGACTGCCCGAATACCAGCAATTACCTATCGTCGCAATGACGGCCAATGCAATGGCTGGCGACAGAGAACGATGCTTGGCTGCCGGAATGGATGACCATGTTGCTAAGCCCGTCGATCCAAGACTGCTGTATTCAGCATTGAAAAAATGGATAAAACCTCGTGAGGGACTAGGCGGCGGGCTAACAAACATAGCTAAGGGTTCTAGTGATAACTCTGTGTTGCCTGAGCATATTCAAGGTGTCGACATAGCCGCGGGGTTATCCCGAGTGGCCGGTAATAAAAAGTTGTATTTACAATTGCTCCATAAGTTTAAAGAGGGCCAGGGAAGTGCAGTCACCGAAATTCGAGGTATTTTAAGTAGTGAGGGCGCTGAGCCGGCCGCAAATCGTGCGCACACCTTGAAAGGGGTGGTTGGCAATATTGGTGCTATGGCACTCCATCAGGCAGTCACAAATCTTGAATCGGCATTTATCAAAGGCGAGAGTGAGATAGATGATTTATGGGACGCCGTGCAAACTTCATTTAGTGAGCTCTTGGCAGGCTTAGAAAACTTGCCACAGGATAGTCCAGAGCAGAGTTCGGCGCCGACAATGGATAGTGAGCAACTTACTCAGGGTCTGAATCGATTATTCCAGTTACTACTCGATAGCAATACTGAGGCGGGGAAATTAACCAAACAGCTTATTCTTCAGATAGAGCCCAGTTTCAAGCCCGCTTTGGAGGAAGTATTGTCTGAGCTTGGCAATTACGACTTTGAAGCCGCAGCCCAATTACTTAAAACTGTGGCCGAGGAGCTTAATATTCAATTGAACGAGCATTGATTTGGCAAATAGCTGTCTGTCTCACTATGGTTTATCAGGGTTTTACCCTGACTTACGGGGCTTGAAGCATTGGCCCCAGCCACAAGATATCATCTGTTTTCACTTAGACATTTGAGCGTTAACTAATGCAAAGTCACGATAAAAAGTCTGTATAATCAGCAGCCCTGTAAATCGGAATTTAGTTTTAAAACTGGAAATAGAGTAATGTCCACAGAAGTTGATCGCAAAGCCCGCCTACTCATTGTTGATGATGAGCCGATAAATATCGATATTCTCTCAAGTATCCTCGCAGAGGATTATGAGCTGCGTGCGGCTACCACTGGCAAGCAGGCCATAGCCATATCTAAAAAGCAGTTGCCGGACCTTATTCTACTAGATATGGTAATGCCAGAGATGGATGGTGTCGCTGTCTGTGAAGCCCTGAAGGCTGATGAGAGCACCAGCGGTATACCTATCATCTTTGTGACCTCTATGGGAGACTCTGAAAATGAAGAGAGGGGTTTACAGGCAGGTGCGGTAGATTACATTAGCAAGCCAGTTAGCCCGCCCATAGTAAAAGCCCGGGTTAAGATCCATATTCAGAATGTCTTAAGTCTCCGGTTTTTGGAGGGCCTTTTATCGTCTCAGACAACCAGCGAAGAAGTGAAGAGCCAGGCGGAATCGCTATTGGTGTTTATTTAGTCAATTAGTTCTTCTACATAGGAGATAAAGCTCGGGCGATAGCCCCTTTTTGTGTTTGACCAGAATGTTCTGATTCGGGACACAGACATAGCCGCTTTGATTCTTAGCTCCCAAGCGTTCATATATTCTAGGTCAATCTTTCCTTTTCTATGTGCCATAAATACCAGTTCGGTGAGCTCAAACAAGGCGGATAAATACCCTTCAAATTTCACCGATTCTAGGGGGGTTAGAGGCTCTCCCTTATTGGCTTTCATCCTGATTTCCGCTAGCTCACCTTTGTAGGACTCTGCACGAAAATTAATGGCTAACTCCATGATGGAATAGGTAGTGGCATCCCTGGTTTCGGCTGCGTTAATTCTCATTTGGGTCGCGAAGTAGATTACGGAGGCGAGTACACCCAGAGCACTGGCTAGTTCCTTAATTTCCATCACGGATAGGGATTCCAGGCTGAAGTCGATCATTGGTTACTACCTTATGGTTTTGTGTTTGCGTCGTATTGTTTAATACTTGAGCTGGTTTGCCGAAAGTGATGGAGTTATATCCGAATTGCAGCGGATTATACAGATTTAGAGGCGTATTTGGTTCACTATTCAACTGTCGATTGCCTTTCTCCCTAGTGATATGGTTCATGTTAGTTTTTGTGTGAAAAGTACTGACTTTACCTCGTTAGCGCTAGTTTTTGTCCGGATAATAGACATGAAATATATGAATCAACAGAGTACTGGCAAGTTAACTTATCTAGCGTAAGTAAATCCATAGTTAAATTTCAAGC
>JBALVY010000020.1:0-11776 GCA_036960375.1 Pseudomonadales bacterium | reverse complement strand
CGCTGGTGTTTATTATTACTGCGGTGGCAGCATTGAGCTTGAGAAAGCTGGAGTAAAGAAGGGTCGCACATTTTTCGAAACTAAGAGCTCATCGTTGTTAGTAAATTTTTGGCGTGTACCATGCATCCATTTTCTTAAACTTTGAAGCTCAAAGCTCAAAGCTCAAAGCACAGGCAAGGTGACATTATCTTTATATCGGGAAACTTTTTGGGACTGCAATTCAAAAGATGCAAATAGAAATACTATCATTTACTGACGTGCAGCGGCTGGAGTATTGGAAAGAACAATGGCTGGCTCTATTTCGAGATCAGGTAACCTCTGACCTATCCAGTAGCTATCAATGGCTGGCGAATGATTTTATCCACTTAGCAAAAGACGGGAATAGGCGCTGTTATATTGCGTATGAAAATGGCGTTCTGAAAGGGGCAATGGTGTGTGAGCCACAATGGTATAAATTAGCACAAAGATTACCTGTGCCGATTGTCTATAGCGGCAGTCACTTTGTTAATGACTTTGCGATTAACAATGTAGATGCTATCGATACGTTGGTCGCGCTCATTAAAGCGGTACAGGATGACTTCCCCCATGCGGCATGGATTAATTTTGAAAGATTGACTGAAAGTTGCTTTCAACAGCTGACCGCTTGGGCGGTAATCAATCCTTCTTCGCAGCTCTTGTATAAAGACGATTACTCGGCAGTTTTTGATGTCAGCGCAGAGAGTTTTAAGACGTTTACACAAAGTATGAGCAGTAAATCAAAAGCAAATTTACGCAATTATGAGCGGCTTATCGATAAGAAAGTAGGCCCTGTTGTCCACGAATTGATCGCGCAACAGGCAGGAGAGAGTATCGATGTTCATTTTACTCAGTTTTTGGATATCGAAGCAAGTGGCTGGAAAGGTGTCAAGGGTACTGCAATAAGACAGCTGAACGGCAGTAATGATTTCTATTACTCGTTGTGCAAGACCGCTGCTGAGCAGGGGCAACTTCGTTGGTATAAGTTGTTTGCGGGCGACCAACTGGTTGCGATGAATATGGCGATACACAGGGCAGATGACTTGTGGATTGTCAAAACGGCCTATAATGAAAACTATAGGTCTTTTTCTCCTGGAGCCATCGGCATTACCAAGTTATTACATTCAGCTGTCGACGACGTAGAAATATCAAAGGTGCGGATGATTAGTAACTACAGCTGGCTTGATCGCTGGCATCCTGTAAGAGAGATTTATCATGGTGCTCGCGTTTTTAATCGCAACATACTCGGGAAAATATTCCTCCCGGTCTTACGATTCGCCAAAAAGAATGATCGAACATTGCAATAGATGTTCTATATATCGATCAATTTCCCAAGAAGCTGAATTGAACACTAACAGCCAAGCACGAGTAGCCTGCTTACAAGCTTAAAAGACGTCTGAATCGCCAGGTAGGAGTTGCCAGTTTTCCGGGAGTAGTGCTTCAGGATAGTCGTTGCTTCGTGTACTTAGGTATATGTTGGATGGCCGCATGAAATAGTGTCGACGCTTGAGCGCAGGCCATTGTTGCCATTTACTGCTCGCATAAGTATCAATGGTTTTAGCGCCAGCTTCCAGTGCAACCCGTTCGACTTCTGTTAGTAGAATTTGTGAGAATTGAGAATTTGGGGAAATTAGTTCCATTAACATGGCGCTGTCTCGATCCAGGCGAATAACACTGAAAGCTTGAAGTTCATCTCCATTATACAAGCCGTATGCGATGTATTCTCTAGTTGGATGTGAAAAATAGCGCCAATTCATCCATTCTGCGCCATGAGGGCACCAAAAGCCATCACTGCGGGAATATTTCAGTGAGAGTGTTTGATGTTCCTGATAAAAACGATGGATTGGTTCAATTCGCAACGTTCCTTGTTTTTGTTTTGGAGTACTGGTGACGAACCTCGCTGCAGGGGCTGCCACTTTAGCGAGATAGCCAGGCATACCTTTAGTCATAAGAAACCTACGCCAATTTAATATTTTTTTAGCGAAAGGGGCTGGATGTGCCGCCGCAAGTTGATTGTATTTCCTTGCGGCGTTACGCGTGGCCTGATTGGGTAAAGAAATGCGGATTTGTTGGTCATCCCAAGGGTGAGATTGCTGGAATTGCATTCGTAACGATACAAGCCCCTGGCGCTGCAACTTAGTAAGTGTTGCTGAATCACCACCTTGGGCTGACTCCATATCCTGATCAGCCCAAGCGAGAGGCCACGGGAAGCGAGCGTTGGTAGAGACAATCTGGCCGCTACTTTTTTCAATGATCAGTTCGCAGCGAGCTTCGCCGTAGGGGTTTTTTCTATAGATCCAGTCGTATTCTGCCGGTGATCTTTTGTATTCGAATACAGAGTTAAGGAGCTTATAGACCTTCGGAAAGTCTGCAGGAGATGACCATGCTAATTTGAATCTTGGATCGGGCGATTGAAATTTCGGTTGGGCTTCTTTCCAATCGCGCCAATTTAGCTTGTGAGAAGCGGGTAGTTCCACGGGTGGTATTGTATTGTCGTCATTCATCGGATGCACCATGCTTCTATCTAGCACTCAGGTTTGGTGTTGTATGATCTAAATCTACTGTAAGTTATTGTTTTTAGTCGCGGTTTTTTTATTAAGTAAACGTAGTGGAAAAGTAGTAAAGCTAAGTTTTGCGTTACTTCAGTTTATCAGTTTATCAGATTTCGTTTGTAATGATATATGGGCTACGGCACTTATCCACGTCTATGGGAATCTAACTGAAAATGACCCCATAGGCGCCCTTTAGTACCTAGAAAAACATCGCGGAGTGCGAGACCCACATTCAATTCATCCAGCAGACCCACTAGAGGCTAAAATTTAGAAATACATTGGATACCAATTCATCTTTACGACGTCCAGTCGCGCCAGCTAACTATACAAGCTCTACACCCGCCAGATATGTGATTGTTTAGTTGTTCCGACGCAGAGGAGCCATGCCCAGGCCGCAGAATCTCAGTAGATACAAGGCGTACTACTCTCAGTAGTTAAGGAATTCAATTCGAAGCCTTAATTTTTTGCAGAGGCCTTAGCCACTCAATTATTTGGCTCCCCAATTTAACACATGGCTTTTCTATATAAGTTTCTGAGAATATAGAAACCATTAACGTTATGAAAGTTGTGAGAAAAAATGTCAATAGTAGTAGAACACCTTCGCTTAATTCAAGTTCGTTTATAGGCAAGTACTTGAAAATAACCGTTATGACAAGGAAGTGAAAAATATACATGGAAAACGAAACCTGACCAATTCTTCTCAAAAGCGATAAGTTTATTACCTTTACCTTATCAAATACAAAATATAGAAAGATAAAGGATATTGCAGCAGTAATCGGAATAAGTGAAACATAAAATCTTGGCTGAATTTTCCACAGCGAGACTGTCACGATGGTAAAAAAAGTAAACCCGCCGACAACAACAAAGATATTTATATTTTTCATTAATCTCGATTCGTAGATTGAATACAGTACAGTTCCCAATAGAAAAACCGGCAAATTATTTAAAAAATTCCAATAAGTAAAATTCCAGAGGCCCTCCTCATAGCCAAAGTAGCTTGTCAGTGTAAAGTTCGCGATCAAGCTTGTCGCAATTGACGCGAAGAACAATAAAAAGGCAGTCCGTGCAGACTTGCCTGATATAGCAAAAAAATAAATCAGCGGAAATAGAAAATAAAACATAAACTCCACCCCTATTGACCAGCCACCAGGCACTACGTCCATAAAAGATTCCGGGAACAGCGCATGAAGAAATAAGCTGTGGACTATATAGTCTGCAACGCCAGCATCTCCCAACCACTCCGCACCGACAAAGAAATAGATAAAACCACCCATATAGTACACTGGTGCAATCCGAAAATAGCGTCGAATATAAAAGTTGAGTACGGCGCGATCCTCATTTGCCCTTCTGCCAGTCGAAACACATAGCGTCAATGCTGAGATGACGAAAAATAACTGTACGCCTAAGCGACCGTATGTTGTTAGCTCTCCTAATATTCCCAACTCCGCGAATCGACTGCCAACGTGAGTGAGTATGACCATTAAGATAGCTACCCCCCTTAATGAGTCAATATGATCAAGTTTCATAATTAGTCCCTTATGTTATTTGCATATAAACCTGACCGAGCCAGCTTCTGGAGCTGACTAGGTCAGGTTTATAGCTATTTGAAAAGCTATCCTGCCATTGTTCGCGCCAAGCCTGCAGGTCAGCAATATTATTGACTGTTGTAATTTGAACTGTCATTTTTCTTTTAGGTCTTGCCTGGTAGCTAATTTATATAGGTGGACAAAACAGTGTATAAAAAATGCTTATTCGCCTTTTAAAGTACTTTTTCGTTACTATAAATTTGTATACATATAAACCCAGTATTGTTCGAGATAGATATCGTTAATATTCGGTGTTTTGTTTCAGTAAAAAAGACTGTCATTATGAAAATGTCATGTAGTATACACAACATCTAATAAAACCCAGGCAAAGGACAATATGTTGTTTAGTTATACCCATTACAAGTACCAAAATATACCCGAAAGTATATGGGAAAAATGGGGGGCTTGCTCAAAAGAATGGGAGCAAATACCTTTTCAATCTTCTGATTGGTGTAGATCGATAGGAGACAGCTCAAATAACAATTACATGTTGTTGATGATCATAGTTGCTAATGAGCAGGAAGTTGGATTTTTGCCATACCGAAGGGAAAAAATTCAATCAGGAGGAATTCTACCGCTTAATTACTGCTCGCCATGGGCTGATTGGTTGCCATCATGGTTAATAGTGGTGCCAGGGGAGAAACAAGGTTTTTATGACCGTCTGATAGCTGGAGTCTACCAACAACTACCCCGGTGGGACAAGCTGAAAACAGGCTTGATTTCCAGCGACATGAGTATTGACAGGCGCCATAACGGCTTATTCCAGTCAAAAAATATACCGTATTCCACTGAAAGCGTAGAAATGGCTAAGATTGACGGCTTTGCGTCTTTTGACGATTTTTTAAACCATCAGTCAAAAAAATGGAGAGCCCAATATAGGCGAACCGTAAGGGCGCAGTTTGAACGTGGTAATGCCAAAGTCGAACATCTGACGGAATTTGATGATGAAAACTTAGAACTATTGAAAGAAAGAATAATGGCAATATACAGAAAATCCTGGAAGGCTAACGACAATAGTCCTCTATACAATTTGACCCATGAAAAGCCCTATAAAGAATTCTCCAACTTGTTTGATTCTTACGCAAAAGGCAAGGGATTGCACATCATGTTTATAACAATAGATGATGATGATGCGGCGTTTTATCTTGGTGTGCATAGCAACGGTATCTACTGCTCGTTGCAAACGGCGTATAAAGAAAAATACAAAAAATTGAGTATTGGCTATCTAGCACAAATGGAGGATTTCCGTTACACCATCGAACAGAAGTTCAAAACCAACAATTTATTGGCGAATCAAGAATATAAGACACACCTGACTAATAATGTGGAGACTTATACCCAGTTTATTTGTTTCAACAACACTTTTTTTGGAAAATTAGCCTACTATCTTGGGAAATTAAAACTTCATACAAGCTTGAGAAGGCTTTCCAAAAGAACTTAAGTAGTCGCTGTTAGGAGTAAGTGCTTAGGCCTGAGGGTTAATAGACTGCTATTTAGTAGATTACAGATGAGAGCCAGGACAAGTTTTTGACTATCTGAATTGGATCTATATGTTGGCTACTTTATCTCAGGCATGAAAAAGGCCGCTAAAAAGCGACCTCAGTCATTGATATAGTGGTAGCGAGGAGTGGATTTGAACCACCGACCCCATCATTATGGATGATTTTCTGATGAACACTAAGAGAAGCCTTCGGACCCTTGCTTAACCCTTATAAACAGCTTAAAAATAGCAATAGATACTAATATTGCCGTCTCCCTAGGTATATACTGGTTCCTGTCAGGAGCTGAAATTTGTTGGCTATATGTTGGCTATGTGATGAGGGGTTGGTTCATTGAAGAAAAAACTTAATGCAGCAACCATCAATGCCCTTGAGGTTACGGGTAAGCGTTACAGGGTATGGGATACGAAAATCGAAGGGTTTAATCTCAGGGTACCGCCAGAAGGGAAGAAACTATATATCTTGACCTATCGGCATGATGGTATTTTAAAAGAATATCAAATTGGCAAGCATGGAGCTATCACTGCCGATGAGGCGCGGAAGATCGCAAAGAAGAAAGCAGGCCTTGTTACTGATGGGAAGGATATTCAAGCCGATAAGGTGAAAGCCAAGAAAACTGCGAAGAAACAGCAGTACTCCACCCTTAAATCTTTCATTGGTTGCCAGTATGGGTTGTGGGCTTCATCTAGTCTAAAGTCGTGGCCGTTATCAAAGCAAACCGTTAAAAGAGACTTTAAACACCTTCTATCTCGCCCCGTAGGTGAGATAAGCCAGTGGGACTTGCAGAAGTGGTCAGCTCAAGCGACTAAGGCCAAACTAAAGGCCAGTACCGTCAATAGGCGCATTGCCATTATCAAAGGGATAGTCAGTAAGGCTCATGAGTGGGGGGTAATTACCGATAATCCATTGAGGGGAATGAAGGCGCCAATGGCGAACTGGACATTATTAGTGAAAAAGCCAGCAAAATTGCCGAGAATGAGCTGAGAATTGCGGGAGTACTATGTGCTGCCAGCAACAGCATACAAATCACTATCGACCAAATGAGTGGCGCTATTGAGTTGAGTGCCTACTTCCTAAATGAGCAATTACGATTGGCACAAACATCAGAACTTGATACCACCGCAAGGAATGCCAATGAACTGGATAAATGGATTCAATCTCAAGGTGAAAGAACCACTGTCAATGAATTACAAAAGAACGGACCTAGCTCTACCGGCGTCAGAAAATCCGTAAGTTGTGCCCGAAAATTAATGGACATCCTTGTAGGTCATCATCGCTATATAGTGACTGGCTACGACAAACACGGGGGAAGTTGTTCATGGGAGGTGCTACCCGATGCTTAACCTTCAGTCAGTCAATCAAGCGAAGAAGCGAAACAAGAACTAGGGTATGGCGGAAGTGGCGGAAACGCAGTAATCGTGCATGATTATCGCCCGCCAACTGCGTCGGAAAGCGGCGGACCACAATTCCAACCCGGCGCTAAAACTATCCAACACGCCAATTCCGCCAATAATGGCGGAACGCTCACCCCATTAACGATGGACCTCCCCGCCGCCTCCGCCATTTTCGCCACTGCACAGGCTGGAAAGACAGCTTTTGAAATCATTACAAATCCGGAACCTTTATCTCCCCATCAGCAACTCGATGTATTTATGGCGCTCTGCCTACTACTCCCGGATGACAAAGAGTTTCTATTGCGGTTACTGCCAGTAAGCGCCAAACAGCGAAAAGATGTTACTCAGCGCTATAAAGCAGAGTTTTTAGTCGGTGTGAACGCAGAGCCCACCGATCACAAAAAACAGAACGCTGGAAGATTCAGAGCCAACTCATGGCTTCGCCAGATTGATAAAACAGGAATTTAGCAATGGTATTTAAAAAAGGCGAGAGCGGTAACCCACAAGGCCGACCAGTGGGCACTCGAAATAAAACAACATTAGCAGCATTGTCGCTCATTGAAGGTGAGGGCGAACAACTGGCGCGAAAGGCTGTTGAATTGGCACTAGATGGCGATTTGCCAGCTTTAAAGCTGTGTATGGACAGATTGCTGCCCCCGGCGAAAGAACGCCATTAGAGGCATTTTCGCTGCCCCAACTGAATGATCAGCGCAGAGTCCTCGAAGCATTGGATACGATAGCAAATAAACTTTCTCAGGGTGAATTACTCCCCGCTGAAGCCACGTCAGTACGCAAGGTGCTGGAACAGTACCGTAAACATTTTGAAACCACCGAGCTTGCCGAACGATTAGAAACTCTTGAGCGAACCTTAGTGGTGAGAAAATGAATCTAGCTAAAGTAGAAAAGCATTATACCAATCTGACGGTTGATGAACGTGCCAGGTTAATGATTGAAGCACGGATGCGCGATGACGATCTGGAAGTGAAGAAGCTAACAACTTCGGCTGAAAGAAAGCATTTCACGATAAAGGCAAATGACGAAAGTGACATTTACGAGGCATGGCACAAGGCTCATTTAATAATGATCAGTTTGAACGCCGACAGCCGCATCAAAGAACTTCAGTGCGCGTTAACCTGCTGGCAGATTGTTTCAGATGAAGACAATGAATTCGATGAAGATTCAGCAGAGAAAGTCATCAACTTAGTATCACGTTATCAGCAAGCAAGAAAAGTAGCGTTGCTGGCGTTTACCGATTGGATTGAAGAACATAACCTGCCGTTCGAAAGCGAACTTTTAGAGGTGTGCGACGTGGAAATCTGCTTGCTTGACAGTGAAGAAAAAGATGCACTAAAACAGCATGAGAGTTATTCAGCGATAGTTTCTATGCTTACAAATCTCGGAATAGGTAAAAAGGTATAGGAAGCATTAACATCTCCTTACCTTTCGTCAATCTACTACAAAAAAGCGGCGACAGGCGATCGACAGGCTATTATTAGTACTCAGCAGTGTCAAAGCAAAACCTCTGCAAAACCTATTGACTAATGATGAAGTTGGGCGAGTAAGGCTCATAAAGATTGATGTAGAAGGTCACGTAAGGGCGTATTTCCACTAATTCCCAAATTTCGTGACAATGTTGAATTCCTGATCGAGTTCGACCCTTCCAAGCTAACCGATGACGAACTACTCGAGATTTTTGAAAAATTCAGATCCTATGGATTTTATCGTTATGAACTTGAAAACAACTATAGCCCGAGTTTTTACATCAATTTTAAAAATGAAAGAGTGCCTGAACTCGCCTCAGGCCTACCTACTAAAATTGTAGATAACTTGTTCACCAGACAGATCTTATAAAACCAAACGCAATGACCCTTTACATAAAAGGGCAAACTTGGAAATCTTAAGGCTTAGGTCATATCTCCGAGCGCTGCATATGATCAGTTATTGGATGTGTTTGCAGATGCCTAACCAGCTCATCAACTGCATACTTTATATCATCGACTGTATCGTCAAAAAAAACTTCCGGTCTCCCATAGGGGTCAATAATAGTGGCGCGACTGTCTTTTGCGAATAACCCTAACAATATTGCAGAATTATCCACAGAACTAGGCTGCTCCTTCCGGATGATATCTACATGCTTTTTATCCACGGCAACAATCAAGTCCCCCGGCCGAGCCTCATGACTGGTCATACTCATAGTCCTATGGTTATCGAGCAGAATATGTTGCTTGGCAGAAGTTTTCATCATTCGCTCATTTGCAGGGTCACCATCAGGGCAATGTACACCAAATGACACCGCCTCTATACCTTTTGTTTTGGCATAAGCCTCCCCGTAGGCACTGCGGCAAATATTACCTGAGCAAATAAAGACCAGCCTCTTGACGGGTGTAGCACCAATATCCTTGTAACTTTTGTAAGCACCAAGTACCCGAAGGATTTTTTCTATTTGGATTCTTAGCTTGTCGCGTTTTAAGAGCATTGATAGTCCATGATTAGTAAAAGTTGCCGAGATTTTATAACTGTAACAGTATCGAAAGTTTAGCAGGTTATCTCAGGTGCGTATGTGACTCATTGTGTAAACTATTTCATGACTTATCGTGATTTAATTCGATTCAGTATGATCGTATAGCTACAATTGTAGAATTTAGGTTAAATGCCCTGTGGCGCTCTTCGCGAGCGCATGGATTGATTAACGAGACGAGTATCTTTTATGCCGAAACCTGATTTTTAGTGTATTGGAGCCCAAAAAGGAGGCACTACATGGCTGTATGAAAACTTCGCAGGCCACCCACAAGTATGGTCTACCCCGGTATAAGAGCTACATTAGTTTAATCGGCTGTGCATGAACCCGGAATTGCGCGGCTTTTGGGGCATGCCACACCCGCAGGGGTTGGACAGATACAGGCAGTTACTTGATAATCCAAGTATTACCTCACTTAAGTGGACAAAATGTTACTACAACTATGGCCTGGAAAAGAGAGGTTACTTGCATCTGTTTGACCCGTCCCTTACCGGTGGGAAAATCGCTGGTGATATCACACCGGGCTATAGCACTCTGCGCGAAACTGGTGTCCGCTATGCAAGGGATGTGGTTGGTTCAGAAACACCGATTTTTTTTATAATAAGAAACCCTGTGGAACGAAGCTGGTCGGCAGCGAAAATGATCTTTCGCTATCGAAATACCCCGATAACCGAAAAAACATTGCCAAGTCTAATAGACCTTCTTGGTCAACCAATAATTCGGGCATACTGTGACTACAGCAAGGCCTTGCGATTCTGGGGCAAGTATTTTAGACACGTCCACGTTCTTAGCTATAATGATCTTTGTAATGAACCCAACGTTTTTTTAGAACAGATAGCTAACATTATAAACATTGTTAATAACTGGAACGAAACAATTCTAAGGCAGAAAGTTTGGTCAGATAAAAATAACATGGTCATCCCAAATAAAGTTAGAGCCTTTCTGAACGATGAATATATGAATGAGATAAACGACCTTGCAACGGTTGTCGACAAAAGCCTTATTAATAGCTGGCAGGATGACCCACAGCATCTTAAACCTATTGTGCCTGTCGGTTAGCAAGGTCGATCTTTGCTGAAATTTATCGCACTGGCTTTTTATTAAAGGAGTAGAAATGAATCTGTTAAATTTGTCCGTATATGCCAGAGGCTATATAAGACATAAAAAGCTACCGGGCATACCAATTGTTGTGGGAGGGTGTGAACGCTCAGGGACTACATTATTGCAGTCAATGCTATCTGCACACCCCAATTTATATGCCTTTGAAGAAGAGATTTGGTCTTTCTGTTATGGCAAACCTGCTGGATTTGACAGTAAAAGACCTATACGCATGAGTCGCCTGTATAAACATCTGGGACAAGACCCCCTACCCGAAACCGCAGTAAGATGGTGCGAGAAATCCCCTGCAAATATTTTCTTCTTCAAGGATATCCTCGAGCACTTTAACAGGAAAGTTAAGTTGATTCAGATAGTCCGAGATGGCCGTGATGTCATATCATCAATGCACCCCCAAAATCATAAAGAGCCCTGGGTCCCTAGTAAACGCTGGAGAGCAGCTATAGAGGCCGGCTTGCCATATCGGAATCACCCGAATGTCACTACAGTACGCTATGAAGACCTTATACAAAATTATGACCAGACAATGAGAAGTATCTGTAATTTTATTGAAGAAGACTTTCATCAAAATATGGCAGCCTGGCACGAACACTCTCGAATAAAGAAAAGCCGAAACCTTCTATCCAGTAATATCACACCCATACACTCAGGATCGATAAAAAAGTTTGAGCAGCTAGACTTTCCACACAGACAAAGAATCGATGATTTTCAAGCTATACCTGAAATATCAAAACTGCTTAAAGCATATGATTATATATAATGTTTGATAGCGCCAGAAAAAACAGGAATCAATTAAATACTTACGACTGGCTGAGGGGGTGACCAGCTATCCCTAGTTGACGATTGGACAGTGAATGACACATGTGATGTCTTTGAGTTTGAGCGAGATGCCGAATCAGAGTCAGGCGGAATTATGGTAATCCGTTTGTTGAGTTATTCGATACGCCAGAGCCGTAATAATCTGAATTGGATCTATATGTTGGCTACTTTGTTTCAGGCATGAAAAAGGCCGCTAAAAAGCGACCTAAGTCATTGATTTTATTGGTAGCGAGGAGTGGATTTGAACCACCGACCCCATCATTATGAGTGATGTGCT
>JBALVY010000019.1:0-13693 GCA_036960375.1 Pseudomonadales bacterium | reverse complement strand
GATCCTTTGTCCACGTTGTTCCTTTTTGCATTGGCGGGCTGGCTTAACTGGCCTCTGTTGGCTTTCAAGCTAGATGAACATCTCTCTCATCCCAATTGGTTGTTGCAGAGAGGTTTTTCCATTCAGGGGTGAGAATCTTGCCTGGTCGATTCTCATGATATTTGCACAAACCCCGAATTTCTCACAAAAAGTGAACGGCAGCTTTGGGGCCAGGAGCAGACTCTGAGTAATCCGCAAAGCTTGGGCCGTTGCAGCCAACCCAAAATAATAATTCTATGCCCTTTTCCTTTTCCATTTACTTTTTCTTTCTTTTGCGACCGGTTCCAAACGGAAATATCTTAACTCCGCCAACCACGGGGAAGATGAAGGTAAAGGCAAGATATACAGCTATGAGGCCCAAGCTGACGTTGTAGCCAGTGCTATACCCCCAAATTCGCACCGGTACGATAAAAATTAGTGCCACAACACAGGCAAAAAATAGTTTGATGAACATCACCTCTTGCGGTCGAAATCAGATTGTTTGAATATATCATATCGCCAGTACAGCATTGGGGCCAGGATCTGCCCCTCAGTAATGTTTGCCGCAGCGACGCGCTGCCGGTACTTGTCATGTGGCTTAAGAACGGTCACTTGTCTGGCATTAGCTCCATGAAGGCGGCAGAAATTAGTGTCGCAATTATAGCGATGAAAGGTGTCACTACGATGAAAAAGCAAATTCTCTGTACCTGAAGCAGCCTTACAAGACTGGGGTCATCCAAAGCGCGCCACTCTACGCTGGATAGCGCAAATTTGGCATACTGGAGTGACTTTGAGATGTTGTGTTCTAGTATGGATTTGGCAAATATCCGATCATACAATTGGGGATGGTTCGCTTTCAACTTAGAACGAATCGGGAAAAAGAGTGCGATACCGCCGAGCCACCCCGCAAAAATAATTGGCTGCATAAACTCAATCATTGCGCTCATGCCGTTAAGAAAGGCACATAACGCTTGTGTTCGGTTTTAATTCTATAACACCAGCTACAACTTCCACCAAAATACCCAATCTAGTTGAACATAACAGTTCATTCTACCGTTTCGCATCAACTGCCCTCTCTAGCTCCCTAATATGGGGGATTACACAATAAAGTAGCGTACCAATTCCAACTACTCCGATAGGAATGCTCAGAAACTTTAAGAATTCAACCTGGATGGCATTAGCGGCCCAATCCGTGACGAAGAGAGCAAGTAGCGTTACAGCACCTATTAGGAGACCCTTACTGACTATTCTCTTGTAGCAATCTAAGATTTGGGACTTAGCTTGATTACTGGGTGCACTCATCATTCATCTCGTCGTTCTCATCAGGTACAGCTCCGGGGGCCATGAGCGGACATTAAATCCAAGGCTTTCGCATTGCCGCTAGTTTTTTATTGCCCTGTTCAACATCAGTTTTAAACTTCGAGGCCAATAGCTCCTTCAGTTCCAGGTCATTGAGATGCGAATTTTCTTCTACAAATTTTTCTATGCAGTCCTTATAGATGGCGTTTGCGTGAAGCGGGAAAGTATAGATATAGAGAATGCCACAAACAGTTACATTTAGCGGAACTGGAAGGAAGTCATAGGCAAACAGGCAGGCAATAGTACAAACAACTACTGGCACTCTAACGCGCCACATCGGGATTTGACGATTGCCCATCCATATCGGACCAAGGGCCAAGGCAGAATTATTCCAAGCCCCCCACCCATAATTACCGTTTTCTATGGCGAGGAATTTCGGCCCGAAATAATCGAATTTCTTTCCTGTCGCGGCTTTCCAATACTCTTCCATGAAGCTAACTCGATTCTTTGGAGCAGAACTCAAGGTCTACCGATTCCATGTGTAGGCATTCCAACTACGCAATAATCTCTGAAGTCCGCTTTGGCCGACGGAAGCTGCCTTTAAAACCCAGATTATCACAATTGACTGAGCGGCAGCTTTTGGGGTCGAAAGCAGACATTCACGGCATCATATCAAAACGTCTCAAAATAGGTGTGATTTCAACCCGTCGACGCAACACATTGGCTAAATCGTTCCAATTATCATGAGAAAGTTTCAAATTGGGTGAGAAACAACACTGTCCAAGGAGCGCAGCGACTGATGTTGCTTGGCCTTGTTATGCATTTTACAGTGGACTCCATTTCTTGTACTTATTCTTACGCGCTAAAGCGACTGCACTAGTAATTTCCTCTCGTGGAGACTTTGCGCAATAATCTAAGTATGCCCCTACTTTTTTCCCAGACCACCCTGGGGCTGCTGCTATAACCCAGAAATGAATGCCTTGGTTCAACTCTCTTTCTGCAACGTAATTGATGATTTTTTCAATGTGACCATCACTAGGCACCATTTTTAGCATAGCCATTGCTCGAAGAGCGCCATCAATGAGCATCTCGTTGCCGGTATCAAGGAGCTTGAATATTGGACTAGTATCTCTTTCATCTTCTATAGAAAGCCTGACTATCGCATCTCCGATAGCGACGTAAACCATAGTTGCTTCAAAATTTTGTTTCGCCAGTTCACTTAGGAATGGCAATGCTGGCTTATAACCACATTCACCAATAGCCATGATCATCTGGTACTGAGTTTCCCAAGTCCGGACATCTTTGAGCTCGTTCTCAAGCGCGGCCAATAAAGATGGGCCTGCATCAGCATCTTTTAGCTTCCGTAATTTCTTCGCAGCAGAACGACGCTTTGGAGATTTATTGTCTCCTAGCTGAGACACTATTTCATTCATTGCCCAATTCTCCGCAGTGCATAACGCCAAAAGCAGCGGGCGGCGAAGCCGTCCGATTGCCTTGCCTTATAGTTGTTCCGTTCCATCAATTAACCAATGTCTCTTTTCGTTCATTTGGTGGAACATGCTACCGCTAGTTACGAATATGCCTTTGACAAACACCCGATGTTCATAACAAGACTTTCGAACTAGCGGTAGTCTCTCTGTTTCAAAACGCATACTCAGGGATTGTCGTTGTACCGACTTCTATAAGACCTGCGCGAAACAGAGCATTAATCCATGTCCCGATAGACACTTTACACCCAGGAGGTGCTTCGTGAAAGACTCTAAACCCACTGATTTTTCCGCCCTAATTGGTATTGATTGGGCCGATAAAAAACATGATATTTGCGAACTCGCCGTCGGCACCACTGACTACCAATACTCAGTGATTCCCAACACACCAACCGGTGTTCATGGATGGGCAAACGATTTGAAAAAGCGTTACCCGAAACAACGTATTGCGGTGGCGTGTGAGCTCACGAAAGGCCCACTTGTCTATGCGTTAGCGCAACACAAACACATTACCCTTTTCCCGATTAACCCGGCGACGGTTGCTAAGTACCGTGAGGCGTTCACCCACAGTGGCGCGAAAGACGATCCCAGCGATGAACGCATCCAGACAGAGATTCTAGAGAATCACATGAGTAAGCTTCGCGAGATTAAGCCTGAAAGTGCTGATGTTCGTATATTGGCTCAGCATGTCGTCAATCGAAGAAAGTTGGTTCAGGAGCGTGTAAAATTATCCAATAAAATCATCGCAATACTCAAAAATTATTACCCACAAGTACTTGATTGGTTCAAGGAAAAAGACACACTCATCTTTTGTCACTTCGTTGCCAGGTGGCCATCGCTGCCCGAGGCGAAGAAAGCGCAAAAACGGACGCTGATCAAGTTCTTCAATGAGCACAACGCGCGCTACTCTGACGTTAATGAACGTCGTATCCTGGAGATTAAGGAGGCCGCAGCCCTAACCGACGATCGCGCTGTGATTGTGCCTAACAAAATGATGATTGAGATACTGATTCCTCAAATTGAAATCCTGATGGGGGCGATTGATCGCTTAGACATCGAGATAAAGGCGCTGTATAAAAAACAATCCGATTCCACTATCTTCGACAGCTTCCCCGGTGCAGGACCACAGCTCGCACCTCGCATACTCGTCGCCTTTGGTACGAATAGAGATCGTTACCAAACGGCTGCAGAGGTCCAAATGTACACTGGCGTGTCACCTGTGATTGAACGTAGTGGCCAAAAAAGTTGGACGCACTGGCGCTACAGCTGTCCTAAATTTCTACGCCAGACTTTTGTTGAATGGGCTGGGCAGTCGGTGAGGTTTTCTTTTTGGGCTAAAGCGTATTACGAACAACAAATGGAGAAAGGAAAGTCGCACAATACCGCCATTCGATCACTGGCATTCAATTGGATTCGTATCGCATTTAGATGCTGGAAAACGAAAACGCCGTACGATGAATCGAAGTACTTGGAGGCCCTGAAATCAAAGGGATCGCCTTTGCTAAGCTACGCAATCGGCACGTGAGATTGTGTTTGCAGTCCACCTCAGGGCGTGTTGTTATGTGCTGTTTTCACTCGATTAGCCCGAGTTCACGAGCATGGTTAAGGTTTTTAATGGCGTCCTCATTGCCGGCCTTTGCAGACTTGTGCCACAACTCGATTGCTTTGTTAATATCTTTCTCGACTCCCTGACCTTCTGCGTACATAAACCCGAGTATTGATTGGGATATAGCATCATTTTGCTTGGCAGAAAGGCTGTAATATTTGAAGGCCTTTTTATAATTTAGCAGCCCTGATGTTTCGGAAGAATATATACCACCGAGATAACCTTGGGCTTTGTTTTGGCCCATATCTGCGGCTTTAGTCCACCACTTTACGGCCTCATTTATATTCTTTGGTACGCCATAGCCTTGGGCATACATAATACCTAAATCAGATTGAGCATCGACATCGCCAGCCAAAGCAAGCTTTTCGTAAATTGGAAAAGCTTTGGCATAGTCGCCTGAATTGTATGCTTCCACTGCTAAGTCGTACTCATCTGCGTGGGTAACAAATGGGATAAACGACAAAACTAAAAGTAGAAGTATTTCCTTAATCATTTGGCACAGTCCTTAAGCACATAACGCCGCCGCCAGCAGCGGGCGCGCTGTAAGCGCGTCCGGCGACCGTAGGGAGCGTACTGTCCGTACTTGTTAATGTGCCGCCACATAGTCCCGGCGATACTCATGTGAAGTAGCTGTATATAGAATAGATTAAGCCGACGCCAAGAATGAGGACAAGTATACGACCAAAACTGCCCTCCGACTCTTGGGCTCTAGAATGGGAGGTAGACGGATGCTTGCTTATATAAGCGTCTACAACTTCCTTAGCTTCCTTAAGGCCGATGTCTTCATGAGCGCGCAAAAGCTTAATCGCGCTTACCTTCCGATTTGCCTGAATCTCTGCGATGACATCGGCGGGTAGTTCCGTTTCGGTGTTCATAGATTAGGCTCCTTAACGCCGCGCTAAGGGGCAGCCGTTTTCGGCTGTCCTGCCTTAAGCGCCTTGTTATGCGTGATAGGGCTAAAGACTAAAGATTTTTTGATATTTTCCATTATTGTAGAATCTTTATCAAAGTAACGTTTATCTGTGAAAAGCTTAAACATAAGAATACCTTCATTTAGATCTACAGCCAAAAAGTATGCTTTAAGGGGTAGTTTTTGATCATCGATATCCCAATAATACTGAGCTGCGTCGTAGCCTTTCACTTTTGTATATTTAATATTGCTAGGGGTATCAATGCCATCTTCAGTTGTTTGAAACTGTAGGTACTCTTTAACATTAATATATTGAGATGTTTTTCTTACTGTTTGAAACAACAATACTGGATATGCGCCGCCATAGGAGAATTCAAATTCGTTAAAGTCCTGCTTCATTTCCCAGCCACGAAGAATTTCAAACTGCAAATTGTCGAAGGGCTCATGAGTATAAGCTACATACTCATCTTTTACTGAGTATGTGAGCCCCTCCTCGGCTGTGCTGTGGTTTGAAATCACAAGAATAATAATTGCGGTAAGTAGTCTCATATTATTTCGCATAACGCCAAGGGCAGCGGGGAGCCACGCAGTGGCGAGTCCGGCAGCCGTAGGCTGCGAATTGGCCCGACTTGTTAGTAGCGACCCTAAATTTCATAGATCCTTCCACACGTTAGGAATCCGTCTTCTATGCTGTATTCAGTATTCGTGTGTACACCTACGCATAGAGATAGACAATCTGCACAGATGAATTTTCCAGATTTAGTGAAAAGTGCGTAATTTAAATTTTTTACATTCCCGCAAAAGCTACATTTTGAATTTGATTCATTTATATAGCCAGAAAGAGCTTCATTTTCTCGTACGGCCTCGTAAGTACTTTTGCAAAGCTCAACACAATCGCCGCAGATAAACACACCTGGGCCAGCAACCAATCTTTCGTTGCTCTCTTGGCAAAAATTACACCTATGCTGGAATGAGTTCGACATAGCTACTAACGCTTACAGCAGAGGGCGCGCTGTAAGCGCGTCCGGCGACCGAAGGTAGCGCACTGCCTGTTCTTGTTATATGTTTTTAGCACTCTATTGCATTCACTGATTCGATCTCGATATTACTATCGAAATAATTCCTAACATAAGCAGATATACAGTCACCAAATTCATCTAGCAATGCCAGGCCATCGTTATCAAAATCATTTTCGGCTACCAACTTCAGTTCGGAGCCGTTCCACGAACACATAACATTCTCGTGCCATTGACGATGCTCCCTAAATTCCTGAGTGATATCAACTGCAGCTTCTTCTCCGTCTTCTTTGGGCAATCCACTGCAGACTAGAGATATCCTATACATACATATAACGCTTTGCTAAGGCGCCGCTGAAAGCGGTCGTTCTTGAGTAACTTGTTATGTTCCTAAGTGTACTCATCCATTATTTCCTCTACGCTGAGTAGATCGAGCGCTTTAGCCAAATCCTTTTGACCATTGACCGAAGCGTGTATTACATAATACCCCTGATACTGTTCGGCGTCTCGAGGCGTAGTTGAAAGAGCCGCTATTAGTGCGGCCTTATACGTTGCGACCATTTCGTCTGGTATGGGTGGATTGTGGGGTTCACACCTAGCGACTTCGATTGCACCGACTAGAGAAAGCTCACCGTGCGCCACAAGTTGTGGAACAGCAGAGTAAGAAGCAGTGCCAACGTCGCCCTGGTGATATAAGTTGGTCCATAACTCATCGATAGCGACGCTTCTTTCGGTATTAAGTAGACCAATTGCGGGCGATGGGTCATATGTTGTTCCATAGCCGCCAATCAAATTCATTTATGTCTGCTCCGCGATGTCCGAAGGCACATAACGCTTCAAGCAGGGGCCGCTGTTAAGCGGTCCCGGCGCGAAGCGCCTTTGCTGCCTTGACTTGTTAAGCATCCCGATTCCTTCTGCGAAATGCGATTATGCAGCAGAGTAAACCCGCCGAGTGAATTAGGCCAAATGCCAGAAGCGAAAGGGAAAATGCAAGCGACGAATGTGCCATAAGATCTGAATGATTCGCCCAGAGCCAGCCAGTGATGGGTATTGCCATTACTCCACTTAGGAGGACGAGAATCAACCCAAGCAAGAATAGACCGGAGCCTTCCTGCTTGCCAATAAGATATAGAGCAATTGCTACGACAACCAGAGTAGGCAGATTGGTAACAAGGATATTGAGAAGTAGTGAGTTTTCTTCCATGCTCGATCTCGGGATGTTTAACGCCTTGCCTTGGGGCGGCCTGTTGCGAAGCAACGTTTAGGCCGTCCCAGCCGCGTAGCGGCGAACAACGGCAACTTGTTATGTGATTTACCCATTAAATTTGGACTTTGCATACTTATACATTATTACCACGGACAAGCCCCATACCAATGTTTTAAAAGCAGTAACAATAGAAAACCAAAACGGCCTTAAATTAAACGAAATTACATCTGTTGTTCGAAGGTTCTGTATTTCTAAACTTGTGATGGCGCTAAATAGCTGGCCTCCTAGCCAAATACAGAGAAATGAAGCTATTAAGAACCACAATAAACTCTTCGAAACCCCTAGATCTTCAAATTTCATATTTGTACACATAACGCTTCGCACAGCGGCGCACAAACCATAGCGAAGCGACGGTTTGGGTGTCCGAGCGCAGCGACTGCTGCGACTTGTTAACTGCCGAACTCAAAGGAAACTCCGGAATACTTGCCGGAGCGTCATTTTATTGTAGTTGCCTCCATAAGCCAGCACTCGCGAGTGGATCTTCCCTAAAAGCCATATGAACGGCACAAGTACAAAAGCCAGGTAAAACATAAACATCAGTGGAAACACAAATGAATGCTCGGAGAACGTTCCAGATATAGATTTACTTAAGACCATAGGTTCACCGACGAAGCCCAAATACAGTTGATAGCCACAAAACCCCCAACCCCCCAGAGTAATAGCTGCTTTTACGATCATAGCCATACGGGGCAGTTAACGCCGCCGGCACAGGCGAGCGAAACGCAGCGTAGCGAGTCCAGCGCAACTTGTTGCGCGATTGTGCCCGGCCTTGTTATGAGTCGCCTTTATACCGAGCAATATTTTCACCCACTTGTTTTTGTGAATCGAGCCACTCCTGATAATGTAAGAGGTCAGTACTACTATCCGTTTCACCCCGGCCAACGACGTAAATGTGTTTAAGGTCACTCCTAACATACAGGTGACTTTGCGATTCATCGTAGAAGTTAAATGGCGAGCCTGGAAATGGGATTATCTCACATGAGCGGAGGACAATATCTTCGGCCGTTTCCCTTGAAAATTCCGTCCAGACGTATGGGTGGCCTCGTCCAAAGAACACGTATTCATCGACACCTGCTTTAAGATCTTCGTAAACATCAATTATTTCTCGCTGTGCAAGACTTTCATATTTTCGCTTCGCTCGGTTCGGTAGCGCAATAAACAGGAGATACATCAACGCCATCGCGATCAAAAACACTATCAGCTTATCCAATGTCATGCCATTTTATCCGACAGCCAGCGCTTGTTAGCTACGTGACAACAGATGGAACTCATATGGTGTTTCCTCAACTCCCATAGCTACCACTACAGCCAAAATATAGAGACCGATATACACTAACATTGTAATCTTTGGTGATTTGAGAAAATCATACCTTAATGGAATGATGGCCATCATCCAAACTCCAACCGGAATTACTCCTCCAACAATCATCAGTGGGAAAGCAAGAAAGATTATTACACCCAGGCCTTTACGAGCTAGGGAATACATTTCCTCTGGATTTTCAATTTCGCTCATAGTCTCGCCAGATACGGGGTCATGAAGGATTACACATAACGCTTCAAGCTGGGGCGCCGGTAACGGCGTCCCGCGCCGCAGGCGCCTTGCAGCCTTGACTTGTTATGCGGCATTACCGCCTCCGAACTTCTTTACACCTACAAAGCCCAAGATACTGATACACGCGAGTAACACCGCGGGCAATGCGAGCAATAGCGACCAGCCATAAACAGAGTTTACAACAATGACCACTAGAGCAGAAAGAAGGAAGATAGCGCTGAGCAAACCTGCCAGTTGATTGGATGCGAAATGCTGTGGTCGTAATCCGACATAGATATAGACAACTGCCGCTGCAAAACAAAACCCGGTTACTACATGCCATGCCGCATGCAGAATTACAATGGATTCCATATCCATGTCGCTATCGCGAGCGTCCGCCAAAGGACTCCGATGCCCCGCAACGCCTCGGAGAATTGAGGTAAAAAGACTGACAACGCCCGCTGCAACCCAACTCTTAATCATGCTCGAACCTGCACTGACGCATAACGCTTCAAGCAGGGGCGCCGGTTACGGTGTCCCGGCGCGAAGCGTCCTTGCTGCCTTGCCTTGTTATGTGTTGAGCCCATCAGCAATCTCAGCAATTAGATTCTTAGTAGTTGAGCAAGATACAAAACTATGTCCACGGCTATATACGAACAGGGGGAAAACCGCCCACCTCACCAATTTGAACTCGTAATTGCTCGACTTTTCACCGACAAAGATGAACTTAATCGAAACGAGTCCTCGCTTTAGGATGACATTCGGCAGATCAGTAGCTTTCCCTCTCGAGCTATAGCGCTCGATAAAGTTCTTCGGCTGCAATGAAGCTTGATACTTTATTCCGTTCTCCCCAGGTGGGTGAAAAAGAAGTACGTCCCCCTTTCCGATATGCTCAATGTATGTAAACGGACCAAACGCTTTTTTCATGTAGATACATAACGCATTGCGCAACGGCGGTGAAACCGTCCGCTTTGCCGCTTCTTGTTATGTGCCATTCGAGCGCACCAAACCTCTCTTACCGATTAGAAATATACCGAGTGCAAGAAAGTACGGGCCGGCTTGGGCGAGGTGCATAGATACCTTTGAACCCAAAGGCAGACAAGCATAGAAATCCTGCACAGTAGCCCAACACTCTCCTGTACCTACAGGGTGGTCGAAAAAATGCATATACAACACACCTTGACCGTGCAGGGCAAAGCCAAAGAGCAGGAGCGAGGCCTCCATCCTCAGACCTGAATAAAAGAGATAGGCGCTAGCTGATAGGCACGCCAAAATGCTGACATAGATAGCGGCATTCTCTAGGGTCATCCGCTAATTCCAGGGCACATAACGCCGCCAGCAAAGGCGAGCAACTTGTTGCGAGTCCAGTGCGCGCAGCGCACGATTTTTCCTGGCCTTGTTAAGTGCCATTGCCACTCCGAACATTGATCTCGCCAATTAGATAGCACCAACCACCCAACCAAAGATACCCCGCAAACATTGGGAAGACGATCGATATTAGGGTCCCATACCCCTCAGTACCCATATACCTTACGCCCAACAGAATAATCGCCAGTACTCCCAGCATGATGGCTGAGTAGCGGTATCCTTGGACCAATATCTCTAATTCAGCACAACATTTTCGACATGCATATTCACGCAACAACAACTTCGTAAAGTAGATATCGAAAAGGCTTATTTTCTCACTACATTTAGGACAGCTCATAGCCATTTTTGTCACTTAACGCTTACCGCAGCGGCGGGCGAACCGCGCAGCGGTTTGGCCGTCCGGCCCCGAAGGGGCGTACTGCCGGTACTTGTTAAGTGTCGTGTTCATAGAATGCCGCTACTGGCGAATAGTAAACAAGCATTAGAATAACACCAGTTAGTAAAGTGGATAGCTCTGACAGCACCAGACTATAGATGTCAAAGACCGTAACTCCCACCCACGGATAGAGGCAAAGCGTTAGCAGTAGGCTAAAGACGAATAAATGACGCGCCCAGGATTTAAAAAGTAACAGACCTACATATGACACAATGGCCGATACAATTGCTACACCCGCAAGCAAGGACAGCGTAGAAAACTCCCTTTCTGTCCATTCTGTCTCTTGTTCCAAAACATACTCATAGGCTTGGTTGGCAATGGGATTTGGCCAAATATACTCAAAAGCGACGCTGAAAACAGAGAGCAGCAGCCATGCGAAAAGAATCCACCTAAATTGATTCTTGCTCATAGACACTTAACGCTCACAAAAGGGGCCGCCGGTACGGCGGTCCCGGACCTGCACAGCAGGGCCGTACTTCTTGTACTTGTTAATGGGTTATACCTCCGGCGGCAGCATACTGCCAACTAGGGCGCCTAAACTCAGCAACACGAACAACAACCACCAAGAAATGAACATACCTTTAGTAAACATCGGCTTTCGGCGAAACACCAAACGCACGACCCATACTAAAGATAGCGGAAATAAAACCCGTGCAACAGAACCCCCAGCTACAAAACTCCAATAAAATGCAGGAGAGCTCTGGGGATTAACGTCCAAACCGGCAGAAAAAAAAGTAAATACGAGACTGACTAAAAACATTAAGCCAGCATTGATGTTTATTGATCTACTCATTGTCGATTAGCCTATTAACGCTGGCGGCAGCGAGCGCGCTGTAAGCGCGTCCGGCGACCGTAGGGAGCGTACTGCCCGTACTTGTTAATGTGCCGCCACATAGTCCCGGCGATACTCATGTGAAGTAGCTGTATATAGAATAGATTAAGCCGACGCCAAGAATGAGGACAAGTATACGACCAAAACTGCCCTCCGACTCTTGGGCTCTAGAATGGGAGGTAGACGGATGCTTGCTTATATAAGCGTCTACAACTTCCTTAGCTTCCTTAAGGCCGATGTCTTCATGAGCGCGCAAAAGCTTAATCGCGCTTACCTTCCGATTTGCCTGAATCTCTGCGATGACATCGGCGGGTAGTTCCGTTTCGGTGTTCATAGATTAGGCTCCTTAACAGTTAATTCAAAAGCACGGCGCTTTATAACTACGGAAGCAATATTTGTTACAGTCATCACATTCCCGCCGAGCGATTTTATTGTAAATATAATGGGTTACGGCAATGCGAGACGAGGTGCAGCCAGGTGAGATACGGCGCGCCTCATGCGCTTTGCTGACAATCCCTTGACCTGTGATCATAATACAGCCCCTATATAAATCAACCAGTTAGGCCATTCGCTATCGAATTATAAAGCGTGGCGCAGCTGAATTTGATGTTTGACGTTCAGGTAATACGCTACAACTGTATATATGTACAGCAAGGTAGGGCGATAAAATGGACGATATAAGGCATAGTATTCCAGAAAAACCTACTCGCTTTCTTGACCTTCTGCGTCAACACATCCGCAACTCGGGGCTGGCTTATCGTACGGAACAAACATACCTCCATTGGACTAGGCGCTATATCTATTTTCACAACAAACAGCACCCCAAATTATTGGGGCCGCAGCACATTGAGGCATTTCTTAATCACCTCACAGCGCGCAGCTGCTCTGTCAGTACACAACGAGTCGCCCTGAACGCGCTGATGTACGTTTACCGACGATTCCTTGGACTGGACATAGGGCAGCTGGCATTCGCGCCCGCCTGCTCTCGTCGGCGCCTGCCGGTGGTGTACAGTAGAGGTGAGGTCACAGCTATTCTAAGCAACCTGCGGGGCGTGCATCGGCTCATGGTGGCGCTCATGTACGGTAGCGGGGTACGCAGTGCTGAGCTCCTATCACTCAGGGTTAAAGATATCGACTTTAGCAGTAACAATGTCATTGTGAGGTCAGGCAAAGGTGACAAGGATCGATCCACCATGTTGCCACAGCGCCTAGTCAAGGCGCTAAATCGGCAGATCAAGGTGGTTGAGCTGTTGCATGCGCAAGACCAGGATGACGGTTTTGGTGAAGTCTATTTGCCAGACGCTTTGGACCGAAAGTATCCGACTGCTGCAAGAGAAACCGCGTGGCAATTCCTTTTCCCTGCAACTCGAATTGGCCGAGACCCCAGGTCAGGCGTCTTGAGGCGGCATCACTTGCATCCAACGGCACTTACACGTCAGATTCGGCGGGCAGTGCGTGAGGCGGGCATTCACAAACCTGCGCGGTCACATAGCTTTCGTCATAGCTTCGCTACACACCTTCTTGAAGACGGCTATGATCTGCGCACCATTCAGGAGTTATTGGGTCACGCCGATATTACGACCACCGAAATCTATACCCACGTTATCAATCGTGGGGGCAAAGGCGTGTTGAGTCCTGCAGATGCTTTGAATATCTAGCCATTCACTACCGAAGGATGTGTTCCGTTGTTGACAGAGCTCTAAGGGGCAGCTTTTGGGCCCAAAGCAGCCCCTCATATATTCGCAGGTTTCTCAGCAGGAGAGGCAGCCAATGGGATCGTAAGCGGACTCTCGTGTAGCTGATATTATCACTTGCCTACAATCGTTCCAATTATCATGAGAAATTTTCAAATTGGGTGAGAAACAACACCTCGGGCGCAATCCACGCCCCCTTGGCACTAACAGTTTCAATGTTCAACTGTCC
>JBALVY010000010.1:0-172719 GCA_036960375.1 Pseudomonadales bacterium | reverse complement strand
ATAAGTATTCATCAGTGAATTATATCAAATTAGCTGCGTTAACTTGCCAGAACCGTTTCGTAGCCTCCTACGATGACCATTACCAGCAGGTTGGATATCATTACTACATCGATGAGTCCCAACACTGCCAGCATTATGAGCTGTTCACTCAAGGAAGTGGCCCCGCCAATAAGGTGAATCAGTTCCTTCATAAACAGGATAACGTAAACCCCTTGGGCAACTATCAGGCCCAGGTAGAGGGGCAGTTGCAACCAGCGGGAGCTGAAGATCAGGTTGGACAGAGGGGTCATTTTGTTTGGTGCGGGCTTGTTCGTCATATCTTCGGTATTTCCTGATGTGGCCATGCAGTTTTTCTCAATCGTTACGCAAGCGCATAGGGGCGCTGCAATAGTCAGAAGCTCAAATTTATAAAAATGGGGGCTTTTAGAGGGCTGAGTAGAATGCGCTTATGCATCCCCTCAGACTCCAAGAGGTATTAAAAATGGTGGGCCTTCGCAGACTTGAACTGCGGACCTGCCGATTATGAGTCGGATGCTCTAACCAGCTGAGCTAAAGGCCCAAATTTGTACAGTTTGGAACTGTTTTGTTGCGGTACCATCTCAGGCTCGGTAATTATGAGTCGGATGCTCTAACCAACTGAGCTATGGGCCCACACCGGCATATACCGGAAGCGGCGCATTATATAGTGGAGATGGCCTATGCGCTAGTCTCTGAGAGAGAAGATGGCAAGGAGTTTTTGTAGTACTGCTTATATCGGCAGTTTTTACCTAGTCAGGAACCGGGAAATGCTCTGGATACAGCGCGCTCAGGTATAAATGGAAGCAGGCTATGGCGTCTTTACGGCTAAAATCATTAGGGTATAAAAAGTAGTCTGTCCATAGGCCATCTTGCATAGACAAGATACATCGGGTGACGGCCACCGGGTTATGGTCGTAACCGCTGTCACTATTTAATTGGGTAAATAAAGAAACGAATTCTTCTATTTGTTCGCTTTCTCTCGTGCCTACCAGGTCAACGTATTCGGGTTTTGATCTGGCCTGAGCACGAAAGGCCATCCAGACGCCCATCGATTTCAGGTTGAGTACACGCGGGTCAAAATCGACCTCTATCAAAGTGGTCAGACGTTCTACGGTATTGTTGGGCGCCTTGGCTAGGCTTTGTTTCCAGTAATCGGTGTAGTCGCGGGCCATATACCGAAGCACTTCGTAGAGTAGGGCGTCTTTGCTCTTGAAGTGCACATTAATGAGCCCCATCGAAACACCCGCAAGCTCAACCACTTTGGCAATAGTGGTCCCTGCGATACCGTAGGCCGTAATGACATCGATGGTAGCATCGATGATCTTTTGTCGATTCCAGGCCTTGATGGCCTCGCGACTTTTCGGTTTGGGGCTGAGGTTCATTCACATCATCCTAAGATGTTAGCTATATAGCGGCATCTTATATCAATTTTAAATGAATATACATTCAATTTATTTGACTTTATTGCCTTTTTTGTGTAATTTAAATGAACATTCATTCAATATATGGCCTGTAGCCCAAATTTGGGCAGATTTAGGCCAAATATGAGCCGTGACTTACGGTGTGAGAGACAGAGGATATCGATATGCCACAATCGGCCGCAGCCAGTAAAGCAGAGATGACGGATACTCAACTGGTTCAGGAAGGTGATAACCGCCACTTTATACATCCGTGGGAAGACATGGGGTATCTGGGTTCTAATGAGCGCACTGTCGCCGAGTATGGCGAAGGCATTTACCTTTACGACGCTGAGGGCAATAAGCTTATTGATGGCCCGGCGGGCATGTGGTGTACGCAAATTGGTTATGGTCGCAAAGAGATGGCTGATGCCATCGCCGAGCAAGTGATGAAAATGCCTTACTTCTCGCCCTTTAGTCTGACCAATAATGTGGCTGTAACGCTGGCCAAAAAAATTGCCAGCCTGACACCAGGCGATCTCAATCACGTCTTTTTTACCACCGGTGGTTCCACTGCAGTAGACAGTGCCATGCGCATGGTGTCTTTCTACAATAACTACCTTGGCCGGACAGAGAAGAAGTTTATTATCTCGCGTGAAGATGCCTACCACGGCAGCACCTATTTGAGCGCGTCAGCTTCAGGCAAAAGTAGAGACAAAAATCTTCAGGATGCAGCCACCGACATTGTTAAACATGTTGGTTCTCCTAACCCGCTTAATCGCCCTAAGGGTATGTCACTGGAGCAATTTCGTGACGAAAGAGTACAAGAGCTTGAAGATAAAATTCTGCAGCTGGGTGCCGATAAGGTTGCAGCCCATATAGCGGAGCCAATTCTTGCCTCTGGCGGTGTCATTGTGCCGGTGCCGGGTTATCAAAAAATGTGTCTCGATGTATGTCGCAAACACGATGTACTGTATATCTCCGATGAGGTTGTGACCGGATTTGGGCGTCTGGGTCACTGGTTTGCATCAAAAGACGTATTTGATATTCAGCCCGACATGATCATTTCGGCCAAGGGTTTAACCTCGGGCTATTTACCCCTGGGCGCCTGCATTGTGTCCGACAAATTGATAGCTGCCATGGGTGGTGAAGACGCTAAAGGTTCTATTTTCTCCAACGGCTATACCTATTCGGGGCATCCTGTAAGCTGTGCTGCGGCGCTGAAGAATATTGAGATTATGGAGAATGAGAATCTGCTGGAGCACGTGCGCGAAGTGGGTCCTTACTTTCAGCAGGAGCTAAAGAAACTCGAAGATCTTCCCATTGTCGCCGAGGTGCGTGGCGAAGGCCTGATGGCCTGTGTCGAATGTGCACTGAGTGCAGAGGGCGGATCACTTGAGCACGATTACGAGATGGGTGATCGTATCGATCAACATTGTCAGGCGCTGGGTCTAATGGTTCGTCCCATCATTAATATGTGTGTGATGTCACCGCCGCTTATTATTAGCAAAGAGCAGATTGACGACATGGTGGCGATTCTGCGCGAAGGCATTATCCGCGCAATGGCCGATCTGGAAAAAGAAGGAATCTGGCACCCGCAGGCATAAGCTAGCATACTCCCTTATTGGTAATCTGCTAGAAGATAAAGCTATGTCAATTGCTCTACGCCTCAATATGACCGGCATGCAAGCCGAGCCTAAAGATGAGGCGCTGCGTTATCGCGCCGCAATCGATATGGCGGCCTATGCCGAGCAAGTGGGTTTCGATTTTATTAATCTCGAAGAGCATCACTGTGCCAACAATGGCTGGCTACCCTCACCTTTGATAATGGCCGGCATGATTACCGCACGCACCGAGCGTATTCGTATCGGTATCACCGCTTTGTTGGTGACACTCTACGACCCAATAAGACTGGCAGAAGACATCGCCATATTAGACCTGGCTTCTAATGGTCGGCTTACGTTTGTTGCCGGTATGGGTTACCGCCCTGATGAATATCACGCGATGGATAAATCGTGGCAGCAGCGTGGCAAGCTGATGGATGAGGTTGTTGCAACCCTGTTGGCAGCCTGGACTGGCGAGCCATTTGAATACAAAGGAAAAACTCTGCGAGTTACCCCTGTGCCTGTGTCGCGGCCCCATCCCTTCTTTTTTATTGGTGGCATGAGCGCCGCCGCTGCGCGCCGGGCGGCGCGTTTCAATTTGCCGTTTTATCCTCCCATGCCACGGCCTGATCTAGACGCTATTTATTATGAGGAGCTAGCCAAAACTGGAGGAGAGGGTTTTGTCTATACGCCGAATGCGGGCAATTGCATGACTTTTGTTGACGATGACCCTGAGTCGGCATGGCAGGAGCTTTGTCCGTATCTACTCAATGAGATGCAGGAATATGCCAGCTGGAAGCAGGATGGTATCAAACGTCCATCGGAGGATGACGTGACCAGCGTGGAGGAGGTACGTGCGTCGGGCCGCTTTGAGATTATTACCAAGGCGGAGTGTGTCGAACGCATGCAGGACAAAAACTGCACGGTCGTGATACACCCCTTAGCGGGCGGTATACCGCTTGATCGTGCCTGGCAGTTGTTCAAAAACTTTACCGATGGCGTTTTACCGCTACTTGCTTGACCCTAGATGGCTAAGTTGGCAGTCTATATGGTGACTACAATTAAATATAAAAACGGCGGCCGTCAAGTATGACTCAGCACGAATATGTCTTTGTTGCGATATCCATTATTCTTGGTCTTGCGATCACCCGTATGTTGCACACCGTTGCATCGCTAATTCGAGCGCACAAAAACGTCACGTTTCACTGGTCTAGCGCCATTTGGTCACTCAGCGTAATGAGCTATACGCTTCAGCTTTGGTGGGTAGGCTGGGAGTTGAGAGACCTGCCAGTATGGAGTTTTTCCGATTTTCTTATATTGGTGATTGGCTCTATCTGTATTTACGGCGCCACCGAAATGGCCCTGCCTGTGCCTGAGGAAGGCGGCCAGGATATGCTGCATCACAGTCAAAAACTGGGGCGTTTGTCTGCTTTGTCTATGTTGGTCTATTTTGCGATTGGGCCCTACGTCAATATCGCTATGTACGGCAACCCAGTGGTTGCTGCGCTGGCCTTGCCGCTGGTGGGAATAGTCATTATGTCGTTGGTGCTCGCCAAACCCGCATGGTTTAAGTGGCTGTCTTTGGTTTTTGCGATGTACTCCTTACTGATTCTTTATCTCACTGCCTAGAAGAAGCTTCCCTTAGCTAGCCTCACTACTGTGCTGTTTCTCGCGAGTCCGCGCTGGACTCACATTGAGTGAATAACTGGCTCTATTCTGTACCTGCTGATTTGCTATGGTGTAACCATCGTGAATATACAGAGTGATAGACATGGACCACACCTTGCGCAATGATTTAAAAGCCGCAGTTGCCGCCCGGCGCGAAACCGCCATAGCCGATTTGATAACCCTGGTGGAGCTCGACAGCACCTTGGGAAACGAGATTCCTGCGCAGCAGCAGGTCCGGCAAAACTTCCACGATATGGGCCTCAAAACCGAAGATGTCACCATTGATCTGGATGCCCTACGTGACCGGCCGGGTTTCTCGCCTGCCGTGATCGAAAATACCGATGGTCGAATAAACGTGATCGGTATTCATGAGCCCAGCGGCACAGCCAAAGGCAAATCACTGATACTTAATGGTCATATGGATGTGGTGCCTACTGGCCCCGCCGAGCTGTGGGCTCGCCCGCCGTTTGAATCCTACGTAGAAGGCGATTGGCTTTACGGGCGTGGCAGTGGTGATATGAAGGCAGGCATTGTAGCGTACAGTATGGCGTTCCAGGCACTGCGAGATCTAGGTCTGCAGCCCGCCGCGCCGGTTATTATGCAGTCGGTGATCGAAGAAGAGTGTACCGGCAATGGTGCCTTGGCCTGCCTTGAGGCTGGTTACCGGGCTGATGCGGCGATTATTCCGGAACCGATGAATCACGAAATTCTATCCTCTCAGCTAGGCGTCATGTGGTTGCAGGTTGAGGTGACAGGCAAACCGGCGCATGTGCTGGATACCTCGGCTGGCATCAATGCAATAGAGGCGATTTACGCTATTTTTGCGGGTCTGCGCGATGTTGAAGCTGCCTGGAACCTGCCTGAGAACCGTCACAGCGAATACCATAGCCACGTACACCCGGTGAATTTTAATTTGGGTAAAGTGAATGGCGGTGAATGGGCTTCAACTGTACCAAGTAAGTGTGTAGCCGACATTCGTGTGGGTTTTTATCCCGGTATGAGCTTGAGCGATGTGCGTGCGGCGCTGGAGCAGCGTATAAACGAGGTGGTTGCCAGCCACCCTTCTTGCAATGGTGCCAACGTCACGGTGCATTATCGTGGCTTCCATGCCGAGGGCTGTGTGATGGATAAACAGCATCCCATGATGACCACACTGGCCGATGTACATCGAGAGGTGTCCGGTCAAGAGGTGCAATTTGTAGCGTCTACCGCAACTACCGATGCACGGTTCTTTCAGTTATATGGCGGCATCCCCGCGACTTGCTATGGGCCTACCGCGGAAAATATCCACGGTATAGATGAGCGTGTATCTATCTCCAGCATGATGAATGTAGCGGAAGTGCTGGCGTTGTTTATGGTCGATTGGTGTGGGGTTGAGTCGAAATCCTGATCGCTACCGACTTATCTCGGCATAGCTAACAGGCTTACGTATGCTGCCGTCTGAATACTGTGTATTAAACTGCAAAAAGGGCAAAACGGCTGCCTAGCTGTTATGCTGAGCGGCCAGCGTTTGGCGTGAAAGGGTAATCCTAATCTCGTTCAGGGCTCTCAATCACAGGACATACTATGTATACAGATGAAGACCTGAATACGGCAATAGACAAAGGCATTTTTACTGCTAATGCTGTCGAAGAATTCCGTATTGATTACACCGCTACTAAAAACATGTCGGTTGTCGATGAAGAAAACTTTCGCCTGATCGGCGGCTTTAACGATATTTTTGTCGTGATCGCCTGCTTGATATTGTTGTTTTCCGCATCGCAGGTGGTAGGTGCTTTCAACGAGACATTGGCGAGCTTTTTGGGGGTCGCTATTTCATGGGGTCTGGCGGAATTTTTTGTCCGCAAAAGAAAAATGTCATTGCCCGCTATTGTGCTGTTATTGGCATTTGTGACTCAGGTCTTTTATGCCATTCTAGGTCTGTTTGAAACCCCCTCCGAAATGTCTATTGCATTGGCAACCGCGGCGACCGCAGCAGCAGCCTGGTTTCATTGGCGGCGGTTTAGAGTACCTATTACTATCGCAGCAGGCGCGGCTGCCGTTACTGCCTGTATTGTTGCTTCAATTCTCTATATGTTTCCGGTGACGACTCAGTGGGTTCTGCCGCTTATTTTACTTGGCGGTATTCTGGTGTTTTGCCTTGCCATGTATTGGGACACAGCAGATAGAGAGCGTACGGGTTACCAGTCTGACGTCGCATTTTGGTTGCACTTATTGTCAGCGCCTTTAATTGTGCATCCGGTGTTCTCCAGTTTGGGTATTCTGGATGGTACTGAAAGTGTCTTTAGCATAGCTATAGTTATTGCGTTGTATGGTTTTATGACACTCATTTCGGTGGTCATTGATCGACGGGCCTTTATGGTGTCTTCGTTGGTGTATGTGCTGTATGCGTTTTCCAACTTGCTGGAAGTTTACGGAGTCATTGGTTACAACTTTGCGGTGACCGGTGTCTGTATTAGTGTCTCTCTATTACTGCTGACTGCCTTTTGGCACAAAGCACGCGTGCTGCTCGTCATGCAGATGCCGGCTGCAATTCAACAGCGGGTGCCTACGCTTAAATAATATCGACAGGGAAGTATAAAATGAAAATCTCCCCGTTTTCACCGGGTTGCGGAGGAATGGTTAGCGAGCTACAGCTAGCCGAGATAAGTGACCTCGAGTTGGCTGAGTTGCGTCAGGCCTTTGCAGAGCATGGGCTACTCTTTTTTCGTGAGCAGAAACTTTCATCTGCAGATCATCTGGCATTTGCTTGCCGGTTTGGTGAGCTGGTAATAAACAAGTTTTTTAAACCCGTCGAAAATTACCCCGACATCGCCGAGGTGAGAAAAGATAAAACACAAAAAACCAATATTGGGGGTGGCTGGCATACCGATCATTCTTATGACGATATACCAGCAATGGGTTCTATATTAGTCGCTCGCGACTTACCAGAAACGGGCGGCGATACCCGCTTTGCCAATCTTGCGGCAGCCTATGACGACTTGTCTTCTGGTATGAAACAATGTCTGCAGTCACTGCGGGCTATTCATTCCAATAAACATCTTTATGGTGAAGACGGGTACTACCGCACCACCGATTTGGCCGACCAGTTGGGCGGGGCCGATAGCGTAGGTGATGCGGTTCATCCAGTCGTCATCACGCACCCCGAAAGCGGTCGTAAAATACTCTATGTAAACCCCGGCCATACTCTGGGCTTTGAAGGCTGGAGTATTGCTGAAAGCCGAGCCTTGCTCGATTATCTCTATGCCCATGTTGATCAACCACAATATACCTGCCAGTTTAACTGGCAGCCGGGCTCCGTCACTTTTTGGGATAATCGCAGTACCTGGCATTTTGCGCAAAATGATTATCAAGGGCAATCTCGGTTGATGCATCGTATTACCCTTGCAGGCTCGGCTTTAACAGAGGTATAAAGGCCGAATCGGGCCTAGTTTAATAATCAATAGAAGTAGACGGATATTATGGATATACAAGGCAAAGTGGCAATTGTTACCGGAGCGAGTTCGGGCGTAGGGGCAGATACCGCAGTACAGCTGGCAGCTCTGGGGGCCAGGGTCATTGTCAATTACGCCAACTCTCAAGGCGGTGCACAGGCCACGGTTGAGCGCGTTGAAGAAGCCGGTGGTGAGGCGTTTAGTGTGCGTGCCGATGTCAGTGACAATTCCCAGTGCGTGGCATTGGTGAAGGCGGCTATCGATCACTTTGGCCAGCTTGATATTCTGGTGAATAATGCAGGCACAACCACCTTTGTCGATCACAAAGCACTGGATCTTCTAACTGACGACATATGGCAGTCAACGCTGGATATAAACTTGATGGGGCCGTTTTATATGAGCCGAGCCGCACTGCCCGAGATGATCAAACAAGGCGGAGGTGAAATTGTTATGACCTCCAGCATCGCCGGGCTTACCACCAATGGCAGCTCTATCGCCTATTGTGCCTCCAAGGCCGCGCTTAATAGTTTGACGCGCACATTGGCCAAGGCCATCGGTCCACATAATGTACGAGTGAATGCCATTTGTCCGGGCTTGATAGACGGTAGCTGGGGTGAAGAGGGCTGGGGAGATAACTGGGAGAATGCCAAGGCATTTGCTACTGCGGCCTCGCCTCTGGGTAAAGTTGCCACGCCGAGTGATATCGCTGACAGCATACTCTCAGTGATAACCGGCAGTGATTTAATGACCGGGCAAATTATTACGGTTGATAGTGGCTTTGTTCTTTAGGTGATGCCGTAATTAATGTTTGTTACTGAAGATAAAACGCTATGAATCAAATTAACCCCAAAAAATTACTGCACAGTAAATGGACCCGCGTACTTGTTGAGAACAAAGAGAAACACTTCATTGTAAGCGGCGTTGAATTTGATGAAGCGGGTGAAGTGATCGAATGTATCATCGAGGCCGTTATTAACAATCGCCAACAGCTGATTGATTGGCAGAGTCTAAAAGACTCCTCGCTTTGGCGTCAAAACTGGCAATAAAACGTCACGTTTTTAGCACTCAGGTATTTTCAAATTTAGTCGACATGCGTTTTTAGAAATTCTAACTGCGCAGCAAGAGCCTGTTGATGAGATTCTGCATCATAAAGTTTTACCCAGTCCTCACCCGTATCAAAGGCGTGGCTCACATTTGCATAAACATGCCAATCAATGGCGCCGCCGCTTGCCGCTTGTTGTTGTGCCATATCGATGCAGGGTTCCGGGTCGGTAATTTCGTCTTCAGCTGCTAGCAATACGAGCACCGGAATATCTTTTTCCCAGCCAGAGGTATAACCGGCCCCAATACCGCAATAGGGATACCAGGCAACCAGTCCCTGTACGCCTTTAAAACCGTTACTCGGGTTATCTGTTAGGCCGCGGGGCAAGTCATCACCGTAGGCCAAACTCTCAAGAATAGTCCAGCCGCCGTGAGAGTAGCCGATGAGAAACAATTGTTCCGGATCTATCGCCGGATGCGCGCGAGCATAGTCCAAGGCTACCAGTACATCAGCGGCACGCTGGCTACCAAAAAACTCCCGACCGGCGCAGGTTTTCTGCCACTCAATATGACGTCCGGTATAGCTGTCGACGATAACGGCCACATAACCCTGCTCAGAGAGTGCTTGAGCACGTTTTAATAAGGAGGGCTTGACGCCGCCGCAGCCATGAAATAGCAATACGGCTGGACGAGCTTTGTCTGCGGTAGGTAGAATCACTTTGATATGCGGGACAACCAATGCCTGATTTTGGGCGAAACTTCGACTCTCAATATTGATGGCACCGGCATACCAGGCGTAGCCAGTGCCCAATGTAGTCACTATTAGCAGGCCGAGGAGAAGACCGATTCGTTTGGTTAAAGAAGACATGTAATATCTGGTAGCCATTAAGTGAGTTGATGGTGTGACTGGCAGTTTACCACGCTTAAAAAATAAACCGGAGCCTGACCCGAGTTCTAATACTCTCGTCAATAAGTTAGGCTAAGCTAAGGCATTAATAACATGGAGAAAATAGTGACTGATAACTTTCGATGGGGACTGATTGGTCCAGGGCGTATCGCCGAGAGATTTGCACAATCATTGGCCGTGATTGAGGACGCTGAGCTGTATGCTGTCGCTAGTCGGGACCAGGAGCGTGCGGCAAAATTTGCAGCGCGCTTTGGCGCCCAAAAGACCTATGGCGACTATGCCGATTTGCTAAATGACGGCAAGGTCGATGCCATCTATATTGCAACGCCACATCGCTTTCATTTTGAGCAGGCCAAATTATGTCTGCAGGCGGGCATAGCGGTTTTGTGTGAGAAGCCACTCACCGTTAATGCTGCAGAAACAGCCGAGCTAGTGGCGTTGGCGAAAAAGCACAATGTCTTTCTGATGGAAGCATTGTGGACACGTTTTCTTCCTATCTATAGTCATGTGAGAAAGTGGCTCGATACCGGCCTGATTGGAGAAGTGAAGTCACTGAATTCCAGTTTTGGCTTTTGTTTCCCCAGGGATCTGGACGATAGAGTCTATAACCATGATCTTGCCGGCGGGGCGCTGTTGGATACGGGTATATATAATATCGCGATCTCGCAGTGGGTTTTTGGCGAGAACCCCGAGTCAGTACAGGCGATGTCGTCGCTGGCGGAGACCGGTGTGGACGAGCATACCTCGGTCAATATGGCGTACCGCGGTGGCGGCTACTCTCAGTTCACTTGCAGCCTTCTTGCTGAACACGCTAACGATTTTCGCATTAACGGTAGCAAAGGTCATATACGTATCCATCCCATGTTTTGGGACACCGCTCACGCAACGCTTGTCACAGAAGACGAAGAGATAACCATCAGTGAGCCCTATCGAGCCACCGGTTTTGAATACGAAGTGGAAGAAGCTATGCGCAGTATTCGCGCTGGTCTATTGGAAAGCCCCGGGATGTCTCATGCAGATACGCTAGCCAATATGGCGCTCATGGATGATATTCGTCGCCAGATAGGGCTGAAGTACCGGTTTGAATAATAGAAAATAGAGGTCAGAGTTGAATTAAACTCTCACCTCCATCCATTGTATCTTTGCATCTGCCACCTACCTGCTGCCCCGTACCCAAGGGTTTAACTTTAGTATAAGTTTTGGTGGCTAGACCTTTTTGCATAGCATTCGGGTAGGCGTTTTCTTCAAAGATGTATACTTTACTTCGTATTTGAGTAAATTAATCCAATCGGAGGTCTGAAATGAGCCGCCTATTTATTCTGAAGTTTGCCGCTGTTGCATGCTTATTGGTTGCACCGGTACTTTCTTTAGCTGACAAGGCTGACGCAGCCAAGGTTGAGGGGGCCTCGCCATTTTATGTGTGGTCGTCAGAGATTACCGCCACGCCCGGTCATCTACTTCGGCAAGAACCACTGGAACCGAGACTGTTATTGGAAAACGCTGCTACCGGCACTCGGGTACTTTATACCTCAGAAGGTTTTTCTGGTGAAACCGTTGCAGTGTCTGGCGCCGTTTTTACGCCCAAGGGTGAAGTGCCAAAAGGTGGCTGGCCGGTATTGGCCTGGGCCCACGGTACTGTAGGAGTCGCCGATGTCTGTGCGCCCTCCCATAAAGGGCGAGGGCCTCGGGATGTGACCTATCTCAATCATTGGCTGGCAGCAGGTTATGCGATTGTAGCCACCGATTACGAAGGGCTGGGTACCCCCGGTACTCACCCCTATTTGCATTGTCGATCAGAGGCCAGTGGCACGATTGACGGAGTGATTGCGGCTCATCAGCTTGATGCACCTTTGTCCGACAGCTGGATGGTGACAGGTCAGTCGCAAGGCGGGCAAGCTGCGCTGTGTACTGGTGCCTATGCTGAACAGCGAGAGTCGGAACTGCAGTTTCTCGGCACCTTGGCCACAGCGCCCGGGGTCAATTTTATGCAGCGCTTTCGTTATGGCAAAGCAGAAGACGCCAACCCATTTATCGGCATTGCTCTACTGCTAGGTCGGGGTTTTGAAACCTACGAGCCAAGTTTCAAACGTGAAGAGGCATTTACAGAAAAAGCCCTGGCTCTGATGCCCTATACCGATCAGACCTGCGTTCAAGAGTTGATTGGTTTGGGTTACCAGGCGGCACTAACCAGCGGTGAAAGCATGAAGTATATTCCCTTTAGTGATACACCGGGAGTTGCCGCTGCTGCAGAGAAAATGGAGATCCCTCTGCAGGGGTGGGCACAGCCAGTCTATATTGCCCAGGGAACCGCCGATGAGTTAGTACGCTATCAAGATGTGTATGACTTTGGTGCAGACCTTTGTAAGCAGGGCGTGACGGTGACGCTTAATGTACTCGATGGAGCCGATCATAGCGGCCCAATGAACCAGGGTGTTGAAGAATTTATGCAGTGGGCAGCGGAACGTTTTGCCGGTAAACCCGCAGCTGATAATTGTGAAGAGATCGACAAGTTGGTCGAGGCTGAAAAGAGCTCTCAGGCGCAAGCTGATGGCTCGGCAGGGCAATAAATTATGACTGAAGTGCTGTCAGTTAGAGTGACTCGAGAGTTTTCTCAACAATGTACTGTTCGATATCTCGCATCGAATCAAGTGACAATATTTGAATTCCGTCGCTTAACTTCCTCAAATCCTGATAGGCCTCAGGGCGGCCCTCGCGCTGACAAAAATCCCGTAACTCTTTTTTATCAATTCCGTGGTTATGGATGATGGCTAAGGCCTGAATCAGAGAGGGTTTGTCGTTCCAATGAAAGTAAGCAGCGAGCCGGTCTTTGATTACATCCTTGGCGAATAGAATCGGTATTTTGCCGGCAGTCGTCTCAACGTTCGTCGTTTCATGTATCAGCTCTTCTCCAATTGAAAGGGGGGCGCTGGGAAATTCGATGCTGATGTTGGTAGTGTGATTTACATAGACCCGCCCTTGTTTGGTAAAGCCTATCTCCGCCATCGCTTGTTGCATAACAGCGGGTGATTGGTAGCTGATATCCACCATATCAATATCTCGGGTCAGGTAGAGGTTCTCGCTGTATATTTCAACCGCCAGTCCGCCCACCAATACGACGCGAATATCATGTGCCTCCAGATGGTTCGCGACGATAGCCGCGAGTTCTGTAATGGATGTATCACTAAAGTCACTCACCCTGTTACCTCGCAGCAATTATCGGCTTGCCTGCCGCTCTTGGACGCTCTCGTTGTATGGTGAGTGCGGTTTGAATGTCGCTGGGGTAGGCTGCTAGGGCGGCTTTTAGCAGGCCCTTTAATGGGGGCAGAAACGGATAGCGGGGGCTAAGCTGGTATTCGCGTAATCTACCCGCCAAGCGACTGACAAGCACGCCGTCCTCCTCCAGGCGGGCGAGTTGTTTTTGAACCGCGTTTTGGGAGAGACCGTAGAATTCGGCGATGGAGCGGCCATAGCCCGTTTGCCTGACCAACAGATATATCAGGATTTTTTCCTGGCTCTCTGCTCTCAGGATGCCTCGTAAAATAAACATACTTGCGCTCTCTAATAAACCATATATTGATTAATATATACCATAATATGGTTTAGATAAAGTGCGGCGTGATTTCGCCTCAGGCTCGCCCGCGAGCAAGTAAGCTATAGGCTATGAGGCTATCCGCGAGCAATGCCGCGCGGTGACGGTGGCTCGCACTATTGGCTAATCCTCATACTCCGTCATAGGCGGGCACGAACAAACCAGATTTCGGTCACCATATACATTGTCGATACGACCGACTGGCGGCCAGTATTTGTTTTCTCGTAAGCCTGCTACCGGGTAGGCTGCCTGGGATCGTGTATAGACATGATCCCACTCGTCTGCTGTGACTACCTCGGCGGTATGTGGGGCATTGATCAGCGGATTGTCATTGGCGGGGAGTTGCTCGGAAGCTACTTCTGCAATTTCTTCGCGGATACTCAGCATAGCTTCAATAAACCGGTCGAGCTCACATTTGGGTTCGCTTTCTGTGGGCTCTATCATCAAGGTGCCGGCAACGGGAAAGGACATGGTCGGCGCGTGAAAACCAAAGTCGATTAATCGCTTGGCTACGTCTTCAACACTGATGCCGGTTTCTTCTTCAATGGGTCGCAAATCAATAATGCATTCGTGGGCGACAAGGTCGTTGCTGCCGGTGTACAGAATCGGGTAGGCGTCTTTTAAGGCGTTGGTAATATAGTTGGCGCTGAGGATGGCATTTTCAGTAGCCGAGGTCAGGCCGTCGCGCCCCATCATTTTGATGTACATCCAACTGATAGGCAAAATACTGGCCGAGCCATAAGCGGCTGCGGATACCGGTGGGTTATCGTTGCCCTCTAGCGTGGCGTGGCCTGGTAAGTAGGGTGCCAAATGAGATTTCACGGCTACCGGGCCAACGCCCGGGCCACCGCCGCCGTGCGGGATACAAAATGTTTTGTGCAAATTCAAATGCGAAACGTCGCCACCAAATTCACCGGGGCCACACAAACCTACCATGGCATTCAGGTTTGCGCCGTCGATGTAAACCTGACCGCCGTGATCGTGAACGATCTTGCATACGTCGCGCACGCCTTCTTCAAATACGCCGTGGGTTGAAGGATAGGTAATCATAATGGCGGCAAGATTTTTACTATGCTCGGAGGCTTTGCTTTTCAGGTCTTCAATATCGACGTTGCCGTTTTCGTCGCACTTCACTACCACAACCTTCATTGCCGCCAATTGTGCTGAAGCGGGGTTGGTGCCGTGGGCAGAGCTGGGTATTAGACAAATATCACGATGGGATTGACCGTTGGCAGCGTGGAATGCGGCAATGGCCAGTAGCCCTGCGTATTCACCCTGGGAGCCGGCGTTAGGTTGTAATGAGACTGCGTCATAACCGGTAGCGGCACATAACATCTGCTCCAGCTCTTCTATCATCTCTCTGTAGCCGACGCTCTGGTCGAGCGGCGCAAAGGGGTGAATGTGAGCGAACTCGGGCCAGGTAATGGGGATCATTTCACTGGTTGCATTCAGCTTCATGGTGCACGAGCCAAGCGGAATCATCGCGCGGTCCAGCGCGATGTCTTTGTCGGCGAGGCGGCGCATATAGCGCAGCATTTCAGTCTCGCTGTGATGCGTATTAAAGGCCGGGTGAGTAAGTACGTCATCGCTGCGTAATAGCGCGGCAGGAATGAGACTGGCTGCGTCGGTGGCTAGAAATACATCGTCAGCAAACAGGCCGAGCAGTTGTTCCAAATCATTCTGGCTAGTAGTTTCGTCCAGTGAAATACCCAGAGTCCCGCCATTCACTTCACGTAAGTTGAGCTGTGCGGTGCGGGCTTTGGCGATGATCGCGTCGGTTTTGTCGCCGCTGTGAATGGTAATGGTATCAAAGGCCGTATCATTGCCTAGTGTGAAGCCTGCCTTGCGGATACCGTCGGCCAACATGGCAGTGAGTTTGGCTACTCGATTGGCTATGTCGCGCAGGCCTTGGGGTCCGTGATAGACCGCATACATGCCTGCGATATTGGCCAGCAATACCTGCGCGGTACAAATGTTACTGGTCGCCTTTTCGCGGCGGATATGTTGCTCGCGGGTTTGTAATGCCAGGCGATAGGCCTGTTTACCCTGGGCGTCAATTGATACACCAACCAGCCGGCCGGGCATGGCGCGTTTGAATTTATCTTGGGTGGCCATATAGCCCGCATGCGGGCCGCCAAAACCCATAGGCACGCCAAAGCGCTGGGCGCTGCCCACGGCTACATCGGCACCGAGCTCGCCGGGCGATGTTAATAGCACCAGCGCAAGAATGTCTGCGGCCATGACGACCATGCTTTTTTGTTGATGGGCGCTGGCGATCAGCTCGCGAAAATCCCGTACTGCACCGCTGCTGCCGGGGTATTGCAGTAGCACACCAAAACAATCAGCGGGCAGCGGCTCGCTGGTATCACCAATAAGCACGCTAAAGCCAAGATGGCTGGCGCGGGTTTGTACCACGGCAATTGTCTGGGGTAGGCAATCCTGGTCAACAAAGAAGGTATTGCCTTTGTTTTTGGCGCTGCGTTTACACAGCGTCATGGCTTCAGCAGCGGCGGTGGCTTCATCCAGCAGCGAGGCGTTGGCCATCTCCATACCAGTGAGATCGCAGACCATGGTTTGGTAATTGAGTAGAGCCTCCAGTCGACCCTGGGATATTTCGGGTTGATAGGGCGTATAGGCGGTATACCAAGCCGGGTTTTCGAGCAGGTTACGTAAAATGACGGTTGGCGTATAGGTGCCGTAGTAGCCCTGGCCTATATAGGTTTTACACACCGAATTTTTACTGGCGATGGCGCGCAGCTCTGCCAAGGCTTGTTCTTCGCTAAGCCCCTCGCCTAATAGCATATCGCTGCTGTTTCTAATCTGTAGCGGCACTACATCAGCAATAAACGGTTCCATTTCTGCGTAGCCAAGGCTGGCTAGCATAGTGCTTTGCTCAGCTGCGTCGCAGCCTATATGGCGGGAAACAAATTCACTGATACTAGTCGTCATAGGGGTCACCGGAATGAGGATTTAATTAACCGCGGAAATAATTTTGAGTTACAAATGGCATCTTGCAGATTTCTACTGCGACTGGTTTATTGCGTACCAGGGCAAAAACCTCAGTGCCAAAATTGGCATAGGTTTTATCCACATAACCCATAGCAATAGGGCTTTGCAGGCAGGGCGAAAAGCCGCCGCTGGTGACCTTACCAATAATATTGCCATCGCTGTCGGTCAGCTCTGCGCCTTCCCGCACGGGTGCGCGCCCCAGTGCTTTTAGACCCACGCGTTTACGGTCTGCACCAATGGCCAGCTGGGCCAAAATGGTATCACTGCCGGGGAAGTTACCTGCCTTGGTGCCATCAGCTCGGCGTGATTTACTGATAGACCAGACCAGGCTGGCGTCTACCGGTGATGTCGTGGTATCCATGTCGTGGCCATAAAGGCAAAGACCGGCTTCAAGGCGCAGAGAATCCCTGGCGCCCAGGCCAATAGCCTCGACTTCATCAAAGGCGAGTAGTGTGTTTGCCAGTGTAGTGACCGCGCTGTCGGGTACCGAAATTTCGAAGCCGTCTTCGCCGGTATAGCCAGAGCAGGTGATATAACATTCACTGCCAGCCAGTTGCGCATGAATGCCCGACATAAATACCAGCTCGGCTGTCGCCGGGCACAATTGTGTCATTAGCTGTCTTGCCATAGGTCCCTGTAATGCCAGCAAGGCCTGATTCTCAATAGGGGTCACGGTCGATGAAGTCAGATGTTGTTGCAGGTGGGCTATGTCCTGCGCTTTACAGGCGGCGTTTACCACCAGAAAAAATGTATCGTCGGCCCAGCGGCTGACAATCAAATCATCGAGAATACCGCCGTCAGTATCAGTAAACACGGCATAGCTTTGTTTGTTAATAGCCAGAGCCTCAACGTCAATGGGCAGAATGGCTTCCAGCTCTGCAATCACATTGGGGCCGCTGACAATAACCTGGCCCATATGCGATACGTCAAACAGGCCGGCCTTCTCGCGTGTATGCAGATGCTCTTTCATCACTCCCAGTGCGTATTGCACCGGCATGGCATGGCCGGCAAAAGGCACCATTTTTGCGTCAAGCTCTACATGCAGGTCGTGTAGCGGGGTGGTCTTTAGGGCTTCGATTGTATCGGCCATGGAGCGTGGTCTCGCGGGCGATTAAAGGGGTCATGATAAAGGCAGTAGTGCAATTTGTTAAATTAATAAATATAATAAAAACATTTGAAATTCAAATAAAGTGGTGGTGATGAAAAATTTACCTCTCGATATCTTACGCAGCTTTGTTGCAGTAGCCGATTTAGGCAGTTTTACCGCCGCCGCCGAACGGGTTGGTCGCTCGCAGCCAGCGCTTAGCTTGCAGATTAAGAAGCTTGAAGGCAAGGTGCAAGCCAGTGTGTTTGACCGCAACGGCCATAAACTGGCTTTGAGCCACACCGGACAGCTATTGTATGACTATGCCCGCCAAATGTTGGCACTCAATGACGAAGTCATTAGCCTGTTAACCTTGCCTGCAGTAAGCGGTAGCTTGCGCTTTGGTATCCCCAGTGAGTTTGCCAGTACATTGCTGCCCCGTATTGTTGGCCAGTTTTCTCAGGCCTATCCGCAAATTACACTGGATGTGGTCTGTGATTTAAGTAAAAACCTGATGGTAAAAAAGGCGCGCGCCGAATTCGATTTAGTCTTGGCCTTACATGAGAAACAGGATGCAGATAGAGCAGGCTTGGTGCAGATAGACAAGTTGGTATGGGTGGGTCCGGCTGCACGCAGTCATTATGATGAGCAGTCTTTGCCACTGGTATTGGCACCGTCACCGTGTATCTATCGTCACAGAGCCATGTCAGCACTCGGTGAGCAGGGTCGCAATTGGCGCATTGCCTATACAAATTCTGATCTGTCGGGGTTAACTGCTGCGATAGAAGCGGGCTTGGGCATCACTGTATTGGCACAAAGTGTGGTGCCTCCCAATTTACGCATTATTCGTGATAACCCGCTATTGCCCCAATTGGGTAGTATCGACATCAGTTTGGTTTATGATCGACGCAAGTCTGATGAGGCTTTGCATCGTTTGGTAGATTTTGTCTTGCTCGGTCTTAAAGAGCAGGGCTAGGGAGAAGTGATGAGTGTTCCAGGGATCGTATTAACCGGTATGCCCGGTGCCGGTAAAAGTACTGTTGGGGTATTGCTGGCCAAGGAATTGGGTTGGGCATTTGTCGACACCGATTTACTGATTCAGGTTCGGGCGGGCAAGACCTTACAAAAAATACTCGATGAATCCGACTATATGCATCTGCGCCATTTGGAAGAACAAGAGTTGCTGCAATTGGATGCCTGGCACAAGGTGGTGGCCACCGGCGGCAGCGCGGTGTATAGCGAGGCCGGTATGGCACATATTGCAGAGCATGCCACGGTGATATATCTCGATGTTCCGTTGGATCGCTTGCGTGCCAGAATTTCGAATTATGACTCTCGCGGTATTGCGCGCAGGCCGGAGCAATCGTTTGCCGAATTATTTGAGGAGCGCACCGCACTGTATAGACGTTACGCAAATCATAGCGTCAGTGTGGCCGACTGCACGGCTGAAGATGTATTGCAGAAGGTATTAAAACTGCTTTAAATCAGCTCCGTTACTGCTTCGTCGCGTATTATCGCGATATATTTGCTGGCTTTGGCTGGTGACAGGCAATAAAAAGCCCCGCTAAAAAGCGGGGCTGATAGCTTTTCTGGCTTTAGTCGTCGAGGAATCCGCGTAAATGGTCTGAGCGGCTGGGGTGACGTAATTTACGCAAAGCCTTGGCTTCAATCTGACGAATACGCTCGCGTGTCACATCAAATTGCTTGCCAACTTCTTCCAACGTGTGGTCGGTATTCATATCGATACCGAAGCGCATTCTCAATACCTTGGCTTCTCTTGCCGTCAAGCCGCCCAGTACGGAACGAGTGGCTTCGCTGAGACCTTCACCAGTAGCAGAATCGACCGGTGAGTCGATGTTCTGGTCTTCTATAAAATCACCCAGGTGAGAATCTTCATCATCACCAATAGGGGTTTCCATAGAGATAGGCTCTTTGGCTATCTTCAATACCTTGCGAACTTTGTCTTCTGGCATTTCCATGCGCTCACCCAGCTCTTCGGGGGTGGGCTCGCGGCCCATCTCCTGTAGCATTTGGCGAGAGATACGGTTGAGTTTATTGATGGTCTCAATCATATGAACCGGGATACGGATAGTTCGAGCCTGGTCAGCAATAGAGCGAGTAATCGCCTGGCGAATCCACCATGTTGCGTAAGTCGAGAATTTGTAACCGCGGCGATATTCAAACTTATCTACCGCTTTCATCAGGCCGATGTTGCCTTCCTGAATCAGGTCAAGGAACTGTAAACCGCGGTTGGTGTACTTTTTCGCGATAGAAATAACCAGACGCAGGTTGGCTTCTACCATGTCTTTCTTGGCACGACGCATGCGCGCCTCACCCAGAGACATCTTGCGGTTGATGTCTTTAATTTGACCTACGGTGAGCTTGGTTTCAGCTTCTATCTGCGCTAATTTGCGTTGCGCGCGAGCAATGTCTTCTTTGTTGACTTCCACTCTCGCGACGTAATCTTGCTTGCGCTTGAGAATCTTGGTCAGCCATGCGGGGTCTGATTCGTTGCCCTGGAAAGTTTCAATGAACTCCCTGCGGGGCATGCGACCACGGCGTACACACAGTGTGATAATGGTTTTTTCCTGCTCACGTACACGCAGCAGAATACCGCGACACTGAAGCATCATTGGATCGGCAACACGCGGTGTGAATTTCAGGAATTTGAATACCTCACCAACTTCATCCAGTGCTTTTTCTGCCTGGGGGCTGTTACGACCATGCTTTGCGATGGCTGCTTCAGCACTCTGATATAGCTTGCCTAATTTAGTAAAGCGCTTTTTAGCTTCTTCAGGGTCCGGGCCGTTGTCCTCTTCCTCGTCGTCATCAGCGGCTTTGGGCGGAGGCGGCATCGGAGTGCCTTCGGCGGGATTAAGGTAGCCGGTAATAATGTCGGCTAAGCGACGTTCTTCGGTGGCAACCTGGGCATATTGGCCGATAATCTGCGCAACTGTATTGGGGAAGTGTGCCAATGCGGCCAGCATCTCGCGGATGCCTTCCTCTATACGTTTGGCGATAACAATTTCGCCTTCCCTGGTGAGCAGTTCCACTGTGCCCATTTCGCGCATATACATGCGAACCGGGTCGGTGGTACGGCCAACCTCGGTTTCTACTGCGGCAAGTGCGGCAGCTGCCTCGGCAGCTGCGACATCGTCGGCAGAGTCGCCTTCGTTCAGTAGCAGCGTATCGGCATCTGGAGCTTCCTCGAATACCTGGATACCCATGTCGTTTATCATCTGAATGATATCTTCGACCTGATCGGGATCCGAAATGTCTTCGGGTAAGTGGTCATTTACCTCTGCATAAGTGAGGTATCCCTGCTCCTTGCCTTTGGCAATAAGATCTTTAATGCGGGACTGAGATGGAGAATCCGCCATGGACTGTATACGCCTCTAATAGTTCAGAATGAAAGTGCCGAAAATCAGCCGGACATTATAGCTGATTTTGGGTCGTTTGTGCGAGATGCGATTACTTTGCACGAAGAGAGTGCCTATTTTGCAAAAGTGCCATTAACTCGCGGTAGCGATTTTTCTGTTCGCTGGTCATTTGGGCCAGGCCAATGGCCTCCAGTTCGGTCTTTTCCAGCAGGTAATGCTGGTGTTGCAGTTGCTGCCGCACGCGGTTCATTGCGTCGGTAAATTCCTGCTCTGTGCCTTCTTCCGGCAATAGATGTTCTACTTCAAACAGGCGCCGGGCGATGGCGTCTTTATCGGTGTTTAACCATGCTCCCAGTAGTGCCCCGGGTGGTCGATCGGGTACTTCTTTGAGGCTTTGCAGCAATTCGAGTAGCAGCTCGGCCTCCGGGTCATTGATGCCTTGCAGATGATGAAAGTCACCTGCTTTTTTTGCTAATTCAGGCTCAAACATCAGTAATGTCGTTGCCGTTCGCATGGGAGTAATACCCGGTTTCTTCTGCGACTTCTGTAATAGTTTACGTTGAACCGGTTGCGGCGCGGGTGCGCGCACAGATTCTTGCTCATATTCTTCCGTTGGCGGCGGCGGAGCGGCCTGTTGGATCAGCTGGCCAATCCCAGCCTCGGATAGACCCGTGCGGCTGGCCAAATCTTGCAATAAAAGTTGTTTGAATGCGCCATCAGGGACTTTTTCTATCTGCGGCAGGGCACGTTGGGCCAGTCTCGCGCGGCCATCAACACTCTGCAGGTCCAGGCCTTCGGCGCTGCTGGCAAAAAGAAATTCAGACAGCGGCAGGGCGGCGTCAATTTGCGCTTCGAAGGCCTCTTTACCTATTTTTTGTACCATGCTGTCGGGGTCTTCACCGTCGGCGAGAAACAAAAACCAGGCCTGCCTGCCATCTTTAATTTGTTCGAGACTGGCTTCCAAGGCTCGGCCAGCAGCGGCTCGGCCTGCATTGTCACCATCGAAGCAAAATACCACTTCACTGGTTTGGCGAAATATTCGTTCGAGATGGCTACTACCGACAGCGGTGCCCATGGTGGCGGCTGCATAAGTAATACCGTATTGGGCAAGGGCGACAACATCCATATAGCCTTCGACGATGATCAGTCGCTTGAGCTTTCTGTTGGCCAGCCTTGCTTCGTGTAATCCGTAGAGTTCGCGGCTCTTGTTGAAAACGGGCGTTTCCGGAGAGTTCAAGTATTTGGGGTTGTCGTCACCCAGCACCCGGCCACCAAAGGCAATAACACGTCCGCGAATGTCTCGAATGGGAAACATGATGCGATCACGGAACCGGTCATAGGTAGTTTTCTTTTCTGCATTTTCGATGAGCATGCCGGCGGTTACTAACTGTTTTTTCAGCTTGTCGTCGCCGGCCAGGGCTTGCTCGAGATTATTCCAGCCTTCAGGCGCAAAACCGATACCGTATTGTTTGGCTGTGATGCCGTTAAGCCCTCGGTTTTTGAGGTAGTCGACGGCTTTTTTAGCTTGAGCATGGCTGCGTAACTGTAATTGATAGTGCTTGCTGCACCTATCCAGCAGTTCATATAAAGGTTTGTTCTGGCTCTGCTGCTGGGCGCGCTGCGGGCTCTCTTCACGGGGCACTTCAAGGCCACAGAGATGTGCCAGCGATTCAACCGCCTGCGGGAACTCCATGCGTTCATAGTCGATCAGAAAACCAATGGCATTGCCGCCGGCGCCGCAGCCGAAGCAGTAATAGAACTGTTTTTCACTGTTAACAGTAAACGAGGGTGATTTTTCTTTGTGGAAAGGGCACAGGCCTTTGGCGTTGCGGCCAGTGCGCCTGAGTGGCACGCGCGCCTCTACGATCTCGGCAATATCAACCCTGTCGAGTAGTTCGTCAATGAATGCCTGAGGAATCAGCCCTGCCATCGCCTGGTGTCTCTGCTTGTTGCGAGCTAGTGATTATGGTGCTTGTCCGTAGCAAAGGTGTGCGCCTATGCCGGTAATCTTGGTCAGAGGCGCCATTGAATTGGAGCCCCTGGAGGAAGTTTAGCTCAGTTTTGCCTTGATGCTCTGGCTTAGTTTGCCAATGTCTGTACGGCCCTGGGCTTGAGGTTTGATGATGGCCATAACCTGGCCCATGTCTTTCATCGAGCTGGCGCCAGTGCTGGCAATAGCTGCATCAATCATGGCAGCTAGTTCTTCTTCGGTGAGTGCTTCTGGCAGAAAATCCTGGATAACGGCCACTTCTGCGATTTCAATGTCGGCCAGATCTTGCCGGCTAGCGCCTTCATATTGGCTGATAGAATCACGTCGTTGTTTGAGCATTCTGTCGAGGATGACCAGCACTCGTGCATCGTCAACTTCAATACGCTCATCGACTTCTATGCGTTTTATATCGGCCTGAATTAGACGGATGGCACCTAGGCGAGGTTTATCACCGCTTCGCATTGCGGCTTTCATGGCATCTTTGATTTCAGTTTTAAGTGACATAAATAAACTTCCTGGGAGCGATTCTGTGAATTTCAGAAACAGAAATATCTCTGGCAGCAGGGCTACCAGAGATATTTGGGGATTCTAACGAGCGTTGTACTATTTAGTACAGGCGCACCATCTTGCGGTTATCGCGAGACATTTTTTTCAGGTGACGCTTAACTGCCGCGGCAGCTTTGCGCTTACGCACACTGGTGGGCTTCTCATAAAACTCGCGCTTGCGAACGTCGGCCATAATGCCGGCTTTTTCGCAGGTGCGCTTGAAGCGGCGCAGGGCGATATCAAAAGGTTCGTTTTCTTTAACTCTTACTGCTGGCATGTAATCATTTTTCCGTATGTTGATTGCCTGTATTCTTTCTCGCACAGGGTCTCACCTGTCAAGGGGCGCAGATTCTATACCGCTGTATTGAAAAATGCAAAGGCCTTAGGGAGATTTATTCCTCTTTGCTTGATCTATTCGGCTGGCGGAACGTAGCCATCGGCGTGATCATAGTCGCCGTTATCGAAGAATTTCTCCATTTGGTCACCTAAATAGGCGCGTGTAGAGGCTTCAAAGGCGTTCAGGCGCTTTTCGTTGATGAGCATAGTCTGCAGACTCTGCCACTCGCCCCAAGCCTTTGCAGATACCGTATTAAAGACTTCTTCACCCTTTGGGCCGGGATATGGTGGTGCCTGTAGTCCTTCCAGCTGTTGTTGGTATTTGCGGCACATGACGCTACGGCTCATGGTATATCTCCTTTATTCACTGGGTTGTAACTGCTCAAGCAATCGTTTGACCGGCGCTGCCAGGCCCAAATTTTGAGCTTGGCGCACGTTATACCAGACCTGGCTGGAGGCTTCCATCACCATCGACGGCTCTTTCAAGGGGGTTTATTGACTGGTGGTATCAAATACCGAAGGCTAGGAAAACAGGCGGCTAACCCAACCTTTGCTAAGTTCCTTCTCGCAACCGCGATATTGGGCGCCGTATTTCTTGGCTTGGTCGTCAACTTTACGCGCCACTTTTATCAGCCACGGCTTAGCGTTATACGTCTTGCGAGAGTAGCCACCATTTCCTTCGTGGTAGGCCAGATACTGACCATAGGCATCCCATTTAGATATGCCATTGATCTTGCGGGTTCTATCGATATACCACTGAATAAAATCCATGGCATCTGCAAAATCATCGCGGTCAGCGCCACGGTTCCCAGTCGCCTTAGTGTAATCTCCCCAGGCTGGCGTCTTGGCCTGCGAATAACCATAGGCAGAACTGGCGCGGCCATAAGGGATAAAGCCTAGCGCCCAGCGCATAGGCGGCCTGGCATCGTCCTGATAACTCGACTCCTGATACATGATCGCCATAGGCACTTGTATCGGCGCCCCCCAGCGTTCAGAAGATTTCACCGCGGCTTTATACCAGTCACGCTTCTCCCGAAATATATCGCACAAGTCGTTGGGCTTGCTCGGAGGAGATGAGCTACACCCAATCAGCGTAGCCGCAATCAGAAGTAACCCCGCCCTAAGTAAACTACCTACAAACATTCCAGGTTATTCCCATTTCTTAAACTTCTTGTGACAAGCCCGCAGTTACCTGTTTACAACTGCTCAAGCAATCGTTTGACTGGCGCTGCCAGACCCAATTTTTGAGGTTGGCGCACGTTGTACCAGACCTGGCAGGAGGCTTCCATCACCATCGTGGGCTCTTTCTGCAGCTGAACCAGTGTCGGCACAATGTCTAAATGATAGTGGCTAAAGGTATGCCGCAGCTCTGGCCAGTCGAGTGGTTCGAAGCAGCGGCCACCAAGACTGTCGCTGACCCACAAACCGGGGTCAGCGCCGGGTTCTATTTCAGGCAAGCTCCATAGACCGCCCCAAATGCCCTGGTTGGGGCGCTTTTCCAGTAGTACCTCCCCCGAACTGTTCTGCACCATCAGCATGCGGGTCTGTTTAACCGGAATTTTCTTGCGCGGCTTTTTATGTGGCCATTGTTTTGGCTCGCCGCTGAGATGGGCTGCGCAGTGTTTTTGCAGCGGGCAATTTGGGCAATCAGGTCGGCTGCGATTACAGTTTGTAGCGCCTAAGTCCATCATCGCCTGGGTATAGTCGGCGACGCGCTTGTGCGGGGTATAGCGTTCAGCATATTGCCACAGCTCATTGTGCACTGCGGTATTGCCGGGCCAACCATCAACCGCATGAAAGCGGGCTAAAACACGTTTTACGTTGCCATCCAGAATAGCGGCCCGCTGTTTAAACGCTATTGAAATAATGGCGCCAGCGGTAGAGCGCCCGATACCGGGTAAATCAACCAGCTGGTCTAATGTATTGGGGAATTCCCCACCGTATTGTTCGCATACGAGCTTGGCCGCGCGGTGCAAGTTACGTGCGCGGGCATAGTAGCCAAGTCCTGTCCAAAGGTGGAGTACCTCGTCCTGTGGCGCCTCAGCCAGGTCTTCAACTGTAGGGAAGGTGGTCATAAAGCGATCGAAATAGGGGATGACGGTCTGCACCTGGGTTTGTTGCAGCATAATCTCCGATACCCATACGCGGTATGCGGAGGTATCTTGCTGCCAGGGCAAGTTTTTACGGCCGTGCAGATCAAACCAGCGGAGAATGGCCTGGCTAAACGATTTGGGGGTCATTTCTTTAGCCATTTATCCAGCGCGTTTTCAATCAGTTTGTCTGCCTGGCGCTGAATTTCATAGGTCGCCATTTGCTCAATAATACTGCTCATGCCGTTGGAGTCGATACCGCACAGTTCAGAAGGTTCATCATCTAACGAGCCTTTGCAGCGCATGGGCCAGTGGATTGATTTGAGCCGATCATTGATACGACATGCCGGGTCGTTATTGCGCATATCACCTACCAACTGGGCCGAAAGCAGGTAGTCGACCGAGCTTTTCATCGGATTCACCTGTCCCTTGCCTCCCACCGTCATATTGCTCAGCTCCGCGGTCAGTTTATCGTTGTGAATAACGCCGTCGACAAAACGCAGCTGGCCGTTAATAGAGTCGATAGCGGTGTCTGGCGGCCATTGGCTGGTATCACTGAGCGCTTCTCTGTTTATCTGCGCAATACCTTCACAAAGTTGACGTTCAATATTGAGCTCCGAGAGAACAACCTGATTAATGGTGATGTTTCCCGTGCCGTTGGCGTTGTGTTGCCAGTCGTTGACGGATGCACCCTTGCTTGTGATATCGATGTCCAGTTGCGCACGTCCTGCTACCCAATTGACATCGGCCATAGACGTGAGCAGGCTGGTCAGGTCTATTTCTCTGCCTTTAAGCGAAATTGTGAGCTGTTCTGATCGGCTGTTGAGCTGACCTGTGGCAGCGAGATTGCCACCATATAGTTTGGTGCTGAGTCGGCGAATATCGATGTTGCCCTGCGTTGCCACTGCGTCCAGTAACACGGTATCTAGGTCGAATGCCTGGAACTTCAGCTGCCCTATTGCCAGATTAAAACTTCCAGAGAGTTCATGCAGGGTGTCCAGAGGCAGCGGTTCATCAGCCGCATCGTCATTTTTGCTGTCATCACTCGTGGTTCCTGTGGGTGCAAGATAGCGGTTGGCGTCAATTTGGTCGATATCGAGTTTAAGCCGCAGGCTGCCGTTTTCTTGTCGCAGTACTTGGCCCGCTAGTAGGCTGTCGTCCAGCCGGCCCTGCAGTTCGGTCAGGCGCAGGTCTCCGTTATCAAAACTGATCTTGGTATTTAGCGATACCCTGCTTAAAGCGTCTTTGTCGCTGGTAATAATAGGTTCCATACCAAAATACAATAGCGCTTGCTGGGCATTAAATGGCGGCAAGGTGAGTTGCCCGCTGGCCTGGGTATTATCCAGATTTTGGATCAGCGTCATTTGGCCGCTTGCCTGTATAGGGCCCGCCGCAATGGTTAATGCTGATGTTTGCCAGCGGCCGCTGTCCAGTTGCCCGGTGATATTGCCGCTGGCGGTGATGTCCATACTGTTGTCTTGGCTGCTAAGGCGAGATTTTAGCCCGCTTATCGACAATTGATCGGCGCGATAGTCGATAGCCGCAGTCAGCGAAAATTTGCTTATGTCCTCGGCAAGCTCTGGTAGATCTATATCCAGTAACGTGGCAGCGTGTTGCAGGTCGGTGCTGGGAATGTCGATGTTGCCACTTAGTTCAATATCCTCACCAGCCAGCAGTAGCGTGAGGTCGGTATTGACGGCCAGCGGTCCGCTGTTGAGCTGCATGGCGGTAAATTGGTATATGCCTTCGGCCAGTTGTCCGCTGATATCGCCCTTGGCAGTAAACTCAAAATCTTCGCTGCCGCGCTGCCCTTGAGCATTAATAATGGCCTTGGATAAAGTAAATTGTTCCGCAGCGAGATCAATAGACGCTGTGGCATCAACCTGCGCGGTAATTTGTTGGTCCTTGTCTGACAGGCTGGCTCCAGCCGAGATCTGAAAGGGCCTGCCGCTAAAGTTAAGTTGGCGGGTATCCAGCGAAATATCGTTGAGCTGCAGGTCGGTATCATTGCGCTCGTCGATATAATGTATCTGTCCTTGGCTGATGGAAATATGGTTTATCGCCATGGATAGTTCATTGCTGCTGGCATTGTCAGTTTGTGGCGCAGTGTCGGAAGCCTGAGTGGCGAAATCCCAGTTGTTATCTGCGTTGGCATCGGTGTGCAGATAAAGACGAATGCCGTCCAGAGCCACGTGCTGGATGTTTATCTGGCCGCCCAGCAGCGGTGCCAGTTCTATGCCCAGCTCCAGTTGGTCTATTTCAGCAAGAGCCTGTGTTTGCTTGGCGGGTGTAAATCGGCTATTACCCAGACTAAAGCCAAAGTCGGGGAAGAATACCCAGTCTATATTGCCGGTAATCTCCAGCTCACCACCGGTTTGCTGACGAACCTGTTGGCTGAGCTGAGTCTTGATCACTTCTTCATCGATCAGCACCGTTGCCAGCCACAAACCACCCGCCGTGAGCACGAGTACGCCCAGCAGAGCAGACAATAGCCAGATTACAAACCGTTTCATGGTGGCTCCAATAGAGAATACTTGCCGATTAGGCTAATTATACCAGCCAATTCTGCAGCGGGTGATTGTGCATATCATGGTGACAGTTAATCACTTATAATGCGCTTTTTTTATGGCATGAACAGGAAATAGACTATGGCCAGCCGCAGCGCTACCGTTACCCGCAATACCAACGAGACCCAGATCAGTGTCACGGTGAATCTGGACGGCTCGGGCGAGGCAAAATTTGATACCGGCGTGCCGTTCCTGGAGCACATGATGGACCAGATCGCCCGTCACGGTTTGCTTGACCTCGATGTGAACTGCAAGGGTGATACCCACATTGACGATCACCACACAGTGGAGGACATCGGTATTGTTCTCGGTCAGGCAGTTGCGCAGGCGATTGGTGATAAAAAAGGCATTACCCGCTATGGTCATGCCTATGTGCCGCTGGATGAAGCGCTGTCGCGAGTGGTTATCGATTTTTCTGGTCGCCCGGGTTTGATTTTGAACTGCGAATTTACCCGTAGCTGCATTGGCTCCTTTGATGTCGATCTATTTGGTGAGTTTTTTCGGGGCTTCGTCAATCACGCCAATGTGACACTGCACATAGATAACCTGCGTGGTGCTAATTCGCACCACCAGGCAGAGACCATCTTTAAGGCTTTTGGCCGTGCGCTGCGCATGGCGATGACGCCAGATGAACGCATGGCGGGAGTGACTCCTAGTACGAAGGGTTCTTTATAGTGGCGCAATCAACCGTTGCCGTAATTGATTATGGCATGGGCAACTTACACTCAGTAGCCAGTGCACTGGCTACTGTTGATGCCTCTGTTCATATTGAGGTCACGGCAGATCACGACACCATTGTTGCCGCCGATCGGGTTATATTTCCCGGGGTTGGGGCGATACGTGATTGCATGGCCGAAATTCGTCGCCTGGGTTTGGATAAAACCGTGGCCGAAGTCGCCGCCAGCGACAAACCCCTGCTGGGTATTTGTGTGGGAATGCAGGCACTGCTGGACAGCAGCGAAGAAAACAACGGTGTTGAGTGTTTGGCTATACTGCCGGGTCAGGTCAGGTTTTTTGGCAACGCATTAACTGATGCAAACGGCGAGCGCCTGAAAGTACCTCATATGGGTTGGAATCAGGTGCGTCAGTCTCACCCTCACCCTATGTGGGATGGCATTGCTGACAATAGCCGCTTTTATTTTGTGCATAGCTACTATGCCGATGCCGGTGATAATTCACAGATTGCGGCGCAGTGTGATTATGGCCTGCCATTCAGTGTGGCGCTGGCACATAACAATATTTTTGCAGTGCAGTTTCACCCCGAGAAATCCAGTACGGCTGGCCTAAAGCTATTGGCCAACTTCCTTCGCTGGGATGGCAAATAGCAGCCAATCTGTTGGCTAAGTGCCAAGCGCAATTTAAGAGGTAAACATCATGGGTTTGGCCAAGCGTATTATCCCTTGTCTGGACGTCGATAAAGGGCGGGTAGTTAAAGGTGTGCAGTTTGTCGATATTCGTGACGCGGGAGACCCGGTTGAGGTCGCCAAGCGTTATAACGAACAAGGCGCTGACGAAATTACCTTCCTCGATATTACCGCGACCCATGAGGACCGCGGCACTATGGTGCATATCGTAGAACGGATGGCTGACGAAGTCTTTATTCCGCTGACGGTCGGTGGCGGTATTCGCACCTTGGAAGATATTCGCATCATGCTCAATGCCGGCGCAGATAAAGTGTCTATTAATTCGGCGGCGATTTTTAATCCTGAGTTTGTGCGTGAAGCGGCCGAGAAATTTGGTTCCCAGTGCATTGTGGTGGCTATTGATGCCAAACAAGTCAGTGCTGAGGGAGAACCTCTGCGTTGGGAAATATTTACTCACGGTGGGCGTAAACCGACAGGGATTAATGCCGTAGAGTGGGCGGTTAAAATGACCGACTACGGTGCGGGAGAGATTCTCTTAACCAGTATGGATAGAGACGGCACCAAAGATGGTTTTAATTTGCCGTTAACGCGCGCCATCTCTGAGGCAGTGCCAGTGCCGGTGATAGCATCTGGTGGGGTGGGTAATCTGCAGCATCTGGTAGACGGTGTTATTGAGGGTAAGGCTGACGCCGTATTGGCGGCGAGCATATTCCATTTTGCAGAATACTCGATTCCCGAGGCCAAGCAATATATGGCAGACAAAGGCATCGAAGTCAGGATGCCGGACTAAGCCGGCATGGCTTTATTCTTCTTCTGTATCTTCTTTGTCGGCGCTCAGTCGTAAATCCAGTTCAGCCAGCGGTTCTATTTTAGCCCTGCGGCCTGACTCAATAATATACAGTCCTTTTAGAAGCGTCAGTGCTTCATAAAGTTGATTGTCACGCTCAATCAGTTCGTTGGCACTGGCCGTTTCTTTCGCTGATACCTTCTCGTCTTTTTCGTTTCCGTTATCCAAATGTCCAGACAGGTCGGCTTCGCTGAGTTTGCTTCGTGGTCGAATGGTTTCTACTCTGGCGCGCTCAATTTCGATATCGGGGCTGATGCCCTGAGCTTGAATAGAGCGGCCATTAGGCGTGTAATAGAGTGCCGTGGTGAGTTTGATCGCACGGTCTTCGGCTAGTGGTATCACCGCCTGAACAGAGCCTTTGCCGAAGCTCTCTGTACCCATAATAACAGCGCGTTTGTGGTCTTGCAGGGCGCCAGCAACAATTTCGGAGGCAGAGGCGGAGCCGCCATTGATCAATACAACAATGGGTGTGCCATTAAGTAAGTCGCCGCTGGTGGCTTCGAATTCAGATCCGGCTTCCTCAACTCGCCCCTCGGTATAGACGATCATGCCTTCGTTCTGCACCGCGTCAACCACACCGACAGCCGCTTGTAATACTCCGCCTGGGTTATTACGCAAATCCATTACCAGGCCGTTCACGGGGCCCTTTTCAAGCAGTTCCTTTAACTTTTCAGCAACCTCATCGCCGGTTTTTGCCTGAAACTGGGCAATTCTTAAATACGCAAAGCCGGGTTCCAGTTCCTTGGTGCGTACACTGGCAACCTTGATGATGTCGCGCACGATGGTAACGGTTTTGGGACCATCGCCACCCTCGCGTAAAAAGGTTATCTTTATCTCAGAGTCTTTCTCTCCGCGCATCAGATTAATGGCCTCGTCCAGGCTCATACCTTTTACGGCTTGTCCATCGAGTCTGATGATCAAGTCTCCAGACTCCATTCCGGCGCGGGCGGCGGGGGTGTCATCAATAGGTGAGACCACACGGATAAAACCGTCTTCCATGCCAACCTCAAGGCCGAGCCCGCCAAATTCGCCGGTCGTGCTCTGCTGCAGTTCACTGTAATCCTCGGGTTCCAGATAGGCCGAATGAGGGTCCAGGCCCGATAACATGCCTTGAATGGCATAGTTAAGGAGATCGGCATCACTGACATCTTCAACATAATTGGCGCGGATATGGGCAAAGGCATCGGTAAAACGACGCAATTCAGCCAGTGGTAGCCGCTCATCGATTTCAATTTCAATGAGAGGGTCTACATCGTCGGGCGTTTGTTGATCGGCATAGCCGAGTTGGGAGCAGAGAAGCAGGCTGCCAACTAGAAAAGTTGGGAATTTAAGATTCATTGTTGAGACTCAAGTTTTGTTACCTCAAGCATACCATAATCTGATATACCGCTATTTGCACCAGCGCTTTGGATTGACCGGTTTACCCTTGTGGCGGATTTCAAAATACAGCCCGGCTAAGTCCTGACCGCCGCTGTTTCCTACCTTGGCGATGGGCTCGCCAGTGCTGACCCACTCACCTGTTTGTTTTAATAAAGACTGATTGTGCGCATAAAGGCTCATGTAGCCGTCGCCATGATCGACAATGACCAGCATGCCTGAGCCGCGAAACCAGTCAGCAAAAACCACCCGGCCGTGGTGAATTGTGCGTACTGGTTGTCCTTCTTTGGCTGCCAGTTTTACGCCATCCCAGCGCATGCCACTGGTGTTTTTACGGCTGCCAAAACTGTGACTAATACGCCCTTTGGCTGGCCAGGACATCTTCGATCTGCGCTCAACAAAAGAGCCTGCGTCTGCCGGTAACTGCAGATTGGCAACCGCCTCCTCGACCGCGCGTAGCAATTTTTCCAGTCGCTCTCTTTCTTTGCGACTGTCGGCAAGCTGTCGGCTTTTGTCCTTGATAGTGGCAGACAGGGCGGTGACAGCGTCTTCGCGTTTTTGTTGTTCGCTATTTAGCTGGGCTAGTTGCACATTGAGTGCGGTTTCTTCGTTGCGCAATAATTCGGTTTCTTGCAGAATTGTTGGTGTTAGCTGAGTGAGCTCTGCCATGGTGTCGGCGTAGTCGTTCATAACCCGTATGCGCGCTTGATTAAAATAGTCGAGGTAGGTGATGGCGCGCGATAATTGTGCCGGGTCTTCCTGGTTGAGCAGTACTTTCATCTTTTTCTGTCGACCTAATTGATAGGCGACACGAATTTGCCGGGCGATTAACTGGCTCTGCTGTTCGGAGTCGGTCTGCAGTTGTTTTTGTCGTTTTTGCAGTGCATCAAGTTTGCTTTGTTGATGGCCCATTCTGCTGCGTATATCGGTAACACTGTGGCTCAGTTTACTGATCTTTATTTCACTGTCACGAAGTACGCGCTGAATATCTGCGCGTTGCCCCTGATACTGATCGAGCGAGGCCTGCAGTTTGCTAATATCCTGTTGTAGCCGCTTAATGTCGGCCTCTGTCACTTCGTCTTGTGCATATAGAGCACTGCTGCTCAGTATGAAAATAAGCGAAAGCCACCCTGACAGATACCGCAGCATAATCCTCTAGCTCAGGCGAAACAGCGGTACGCCGGTCATTTCCTCGGGTTGAGGTAATTCCAGCAGGTGCAGTATGGTGGGGGCTACATCGCATAGGCGGCCCAGCTCTGGAGTGATAGAAACCTGGCGGTTTCCGACATAGACAAAAGGCACATGCTCGGTGGTGTGTTGCGTGTGTTTTTCGTTGTTGGCATCGACCATTTGTTCACAGTTACCGTGATCCGCGGTGATCAGGCACTCGCCATCGACGGCTAAAACTGCCTCAGTGACACGGCGAACACACTCGTCGAGCGCTTCAACGGCTTTTACAGCGGCATCAAAATTACCGGTATGGCCTACCATATCGCCATTGGCATAGTTACAGATAATGACGTCATGGCGCTTGTTGCGGATGTCATCGACCAGTTTGTCGGTGACTTCGGGTGCGCTCATTTCAGGCTGTAAGTCATAAGTGGCAATACGGGGTGAGTTGACCAGCAACCTGGTTTCGCCTTCAAATAGTGCTTCCCGGCCGCCACTGAAAAAGAAGGTGACGTGGGCATATTTCTCTGTTTCGGCTATACGGAGTTGGCTCAGTCCCTGATTGGCCAGATATTCACCCAGTACGTTGACGGGAATTTCTCCCTGGTAGGCAATGCTGGCACTAATGCTGTCGGCATAGTTGGTTGTCATCACAAAGTCAGCCAAAGCCGGAATCTTAGCTCGTTCAAAGCCATCGAAGTCTTTATCAACAAAAGCCCGGGTAATTTCGCGTGCTCGGTCAGAACGGAAATTCATAAAAAGAACAGCGTCCCCATCGTTAATGGTTGCCGTCTCGTCATGTTCAGTCTGGATAATACTGCCCTGCACAAATTCGTCGTCTTCATCACGCAGATAGGCTGCTTCAAGTGCCTGCATGGCATTAGGATAATGGTGGTCTGAGTGTGCCTGTGTCAGTAGTTCATAGGCAGCGCTGACTCGGTCCCAGCGATTGTCGCGGTCCATGGCATAGTAGCGCCCCACGATCGTTGCAATGCGGCCACAGCCGAGTCGGTGAAACAATTCGTCGGCCTGTAGCAGAGATTTTTTTGCACTGCGTGGCGGCGTATCGCGACCATCCAGAAAGGCATGCAGGTAAACCTTTTTACAGCCTTTGCGTGCTGCAAGCTCGATAGCAGCCAGAATATGGCTTTCATGGCTATGCACACCACCGGCCGACATCAGCCCCATAATATGCACCGCTCCGTCACGTTCCTGTGCTTTATCGATGGCGTGATTGTAGGCTTTATTGTCAAAGAAACTGCCATCGGCGATTGCCTTGTCTATGCGGGTAATGTTTTGGTAAATAATACGGCCTGCGCCCAAGCTCATGTGGCCGACTTCTGAGTTGCCCATCTGACCGTCGGGCAAGCCCACGTCCAGCCCTGAACCGGAAATCGTACGATAGGGTGCCTGCGCGCGCAGGCGGTCCCAGCTCGGGGTATTCGCATGATAGATAGCATTATGTTCGGGTTCGTCCCGGTGGCCCCATCCGTCAAGAATCAGTAGTACCAGTGGTTTTTTGCGCATGATCGTTGTGTATTCCGTGGATTGCAGAGTCGAGGCGGCAAATTTTAACCGCTGGAGAGAATATTCGCCATCAAGCTGGCTAAAAAATCGGCAAATGCTGCAACACTGCGATCTGGCGTGTATACTTGGCCGCTGCTTTATTGGGGCTCGACCCCTTCACCGTTCGGAAGACACTCGATGGAACTTTTTTTTCAATTTGCCAGCTATAACTGGTACTGGTTTGGCCTACTGGCTCTTTTGATTGCGGTATTGCTGCAATATGAAAACAAAAAGGCTGGCCCCAGCATTAATACCCAGAACCTGACTCGTCTGGTCAACAAGGAAGAAGCTGTGGTGATTGATTTGCGCTCCAGTGCTGAATTCGACAAAGGTCACGTCGTCAACGCAGTTAATCTCTCTTTTGAAAAGTTGGGCAAAGACAGCTCGGAGTTGGACAAATACAAAGAGAAACCTGTCATTCTGGTGTGTAAAATGGGGCAATCTGCCGGCAGTATCGCGAAGAAACTGCGTGTTGAAGGGTTTCAGACCTATCGCCTCTCCGGTGGCATGACTGAATGGTCGGCTCAGGGCTTGCCGTTGGTTAAGGGCCGCAAGTAAGCGATGCCTAATATCGTTATTTATAGTTCATCATTTTGTGGCTACTGTCATCGAGCAAAACAGCTATTAGATGGCAAAGATGTTGCTTACAACGAAATACGGGTGGACCGTGACCCGGCCAAACGGCTTGAAATGATGGAAAAATCTGGTCGGCGCACGGTGCCCCAGATATGGATTAACGATCTTCACATCGGCGGTTCAGATGAATTATCGATGTTGGATCGCAACGGTGAACTGGATAAATTATTGGCAGGCCTTGAAAACTGAGGTATTGCCTCCAAATATGAATAATCATACTTTAACAAGGGGCTTGCCCCACAATAATTCAATGAGGACAGATCGATGAGTGAAGAGAATCAGGTAGACGCCGCCGCAGCAGCACCAGAAGCGAATAAAATGCAGTTTGCCTTGCAGCGTATGTATATTAAAGATGTTTCCTTTGAGTCTCCTCAGGGTTACAAGGCGTTTCAGGGCGAGTGGAAGCCTGAAGTGAATTTGGACTTGAACATGGGCCGCGATGCGGTTGACGATAACAACTGGGAAGTGACCTTAAGCCTGACCATCACAGTTAAAAACGCTGAAGAAACTGCGTTCCTGATTGAGATTCATCAAGCCGGTATTTTCCTTTGTGGTGGCATGGAAGAAGAGCAGCGCCGCTATGTACTGAATACTACCTGTGCCGAAATACTGTTCCCTTACGCTCGTGAAGCGGTTGATAATCTGGTGACTAAAGGCGGTTTCCCCGCTTTGATGTTGTCGCCTATTAACTTCCAGGCGCTATACCAGCAGGCTATGGCTCAGCGTGCTGACCAGGAAGCCAAGGCAGGTACTGCAGAAGGCGGTGCGGACGCTACTCACTAATTGCTGATCTCGTAATAAGAGCCGGCCTTATGGCCGGCTTTTTACCTTTTATAGCTAAATACGAAGTGAATCCTTTAAAAGGAAAGCCATGTTCCACATAGCTCTTTACGAGCCGCAGATAGCGCCAAATACAGGTAACATAATAAGATTGTGTGCCAACAATGGGTGCAGTTTGCATCTCATAGAGCCCTTGGGGTTTGACCTTGAAGAGAAAAAACTGCGAAGAGCAGGATTGGATTATAGGGATATGGCTAATGTCACTAGTTACCCCGATTACCAAGCATTTTCTGCTGCAGTGGAAGGAAAGCGGATATTTGCTTGCACTACCAAGGGTAGCTCACATTATCATAAGGCAACTTTTCAAGCTGATGATGTGTTGCTGTTTGGTTCCGAGACAGCTGGTTTACCCGATGAAGTAAGAGATTCTTTTTCAGCGGATAGAAAAATTCGTATTCCTATGTTGCCGTCTAATAGAAGCATGAATCTTTCGAATTCTGTAGCAATTATTACCTACGAAGCATGGAGGCAGATTGGCTTTGAGGGTGGAAGCTAATGATCTACATTCGTTTCTGTCTTGGCTTTTGTATGACCTCTTTGCCATCTATGACTCGGCCTGCCTCTGAAGGTGTTTAATGACGGTGGATATAAGGATTATTGTATACCCCGGCTGCACCGGACTAGTCAGCAGCCGTCTCCAGAGAATTTTCCAGTCCCAATTCCTTGATTTTACGGGTCAGGGTATTGCGGCCCCAGCCAAGAAGTTCAGCGGCATCTCTCTTGCGTCCTTGCGTGTGGTTCAGCGCGGCGTTGATCATGATGCGTTCAAATGAAGGGACTGCCTGCTCCAGGATTTTGTCATGGCCCTGACGCAGTTCTTTTTCTGCCCACAGTTTGAGATCTTGTTGCCAGTCATTGTCTGTATTGCTGCTCACCTCGTTCTGTTTTAATTCCGGTGGCAGATCATCCAGTAAAATCTCGCGACCGGCAGCCATAACGGTTAGCCAGCGGCAGGTGTTTTCCAGCTGCCGAACATTGCCCGGCCAGGGCATGTGACTGATGTAGTCGGCGGCTTCCCTGGTCAGTTGTTTGGCCTCGACATTGAGCTCGCGGGCGGCACTTTGTAAAAAGTGCTCGGCCAGTTTTGGAATATCTTCGCGTCGGTCTGCCAATTTTGGCAGGTGTACGCGAATAACGTTCAAACGGTGAAAAAGGTCTTCTCGAAACGTGTGTTGCAATACCAGCTGTTCCAGATCTTGATGGGTGGCGGCAATAATGCGCACATCGACTTTTACGGAGCTATGGCCACCTACGCGATAAAATTCACCGTCTGCCAGTACCCGTAATAAGCGGGTCTGTGTTTCGGCCGGCATGTCTCCAATTTCATCGAGAAACAAGGTGCCGCCATCGGCCTGTTCGAAGCGGCCGCGACGCAATGTATTGGCGCCGGTAAAAGCGCCTTTTTCGTGACCGAATAATTCAGATTCCATTAGGTCTTTTGGGATAGCCGCCATATTCAGGGCGATAAATGGCTGGCTGGCTCTGGGGCTATGGCGATGCAAGGCCTTGGCAACAAGCTCTTTGCCGGTACCAGATTCGCCGTTAATTAGCACGGTGATATTCGAATGAGAGAGCCGGCCAATCGCGCGAAATACTTCCTGCATGGCTGGAGCTTCGCCAATAATTTCGGTGCTGGGTTGAAGCTCAGGTTCTTCGTAAGTAAGCGCTTGCTCCTTTTCATGGGCAAGTGCTCTGTTGGTTACGGCAATGGCTTCATCAACATCAAAGGGCTTGGGCAGGTATTCAAAAGCGCCGCCCTGATAAGATGCAACGGCGCTTTCCAGGTCGGAGTGAGCGGTCATAATAATGACGGGGAGTTGCGGATATCGCTGATGAATCGTCGTTAGCAGACTCAGTCCATCCATGCCGGGCATGCGGATATCGCTGATGATGACATTGGGTCGGGCGTGCTCCAGGTGGGCGGCACACTCGTCTGCTGTGGCGAAGCACTGGCAACTAATGCCTGCCTGCGAGAGCGCCTTGTCCAAAACCCAGCGGATGGATTTATCGTCGTCTACTACCCAGACGGTGTTATTGGTTTTCATGCGCTGGCTCCAAAGGGATATAAAGTGAAAAGCAGGTATTGCCTGGTTCGCTGGTACATTCCACCAAACCTTGGTGTTGATTCATTACCCGTTGTGAAATGGCAAGGCCAAGGCCAGTACCTTCGGCTCGGCCGCTAACCATCGGAAAAAAGATATTTTGTTGTAGCTCGCTCGGTACGCCGTGACCATTGTCGCAAATGTTAATTCGGCACACGTGGCGGTGGCGAACTTTGCCAATAGTGAATTGACGAAGAATACGACTTGAAACGCTAATAGTCGCTTCGCCGTCTGCCAGGTCACTGGTTGCCTGCATGGCATTACGTACCACGTTGAGGACTGCCTGTATTAGCTGTTCGCGGTCGCCAAGTAGGGACGGAATGCTTGGGTCATAGTTGCGCTCAAAACGGATTTTCCCTTGGGTTTCTACATCAACCAGGCTAATGGACCGCTCGAGTATTTCGTGGATATTGACGGCTTCGAATTCTATTACCTTGTTTGGACCCAGCATACGGTCTACCAGGTTACGCAGGCGGTCGGCTTCCTCAATGATGATATTGGTGTAATCTTTCAGGTCATCGTTGGGCAGTTCCCGGGCCAGTAATTGTGCCGCGCCACGCAGCCCGCCCAGGGGGTTTTTGATCTCATGTGCCAGCCCGCGTACCAGAGTGCGTGTGGTTTCCTGAGTGGTAAGCTGCGTTTCCTCCCGGGTGATGCGTAGCATCCTGTCCAGCGGCGTCAGCTCTAGTAGTAGAGAGACTTTGCCGTGATCGCTAATGGGGGTGACAGCATAATCGATGGTAATAACGTGGGTGCTGGATAAGGTAAATGTGGCCTGTCGCTTGGTATAAGGATTACCTGTTTCGAGGGCGTTGATCATTCCGGAAGGTGCACGGCCTTGCTCTGATACCAGGGTGTTTATTGAAGAGCCGATTACTCTACTTCCGCTGGCCTCTAGCAACATTTCGGCCGCCGGATTTAGATAGCGAACCTTTAGCCCGCTATCGAGCAATAATATTGCTGTAGTCAGGTTGTCGAGTATCCGCTGTAGGTTGTCGGTAACCATTAGGCTCTCTTAGTGCTGTGTTGTTTGCCCCCAATTGGTGCCGGGCTAAAGATGTACTTATCTACATGCAAAAACCAAACCAACTTTAAAAATCTATGACTTTGGTGCTATGTGGTTAGCTATGAGCTCCAGTTTAGCGGGTTTTATCGGTACTTGCACCATAATGGTGCGGCATCTGGCTGGGTGTTTTTTTTAGTGCGGTTGGAGTTGATGAAGGGGGCATAAAAAAACCCGCGACAAGCGCGGGTTTTTTGTCTGGCCAGTCTTAGCAGCTGTAGTACATGTCAAACTCAACGGGGTGAGTAGACATGTTCAGTGTTTCAACTTCCTCTGACTTAAGCTTGATGTAAGCGTCAATTGAGTCGTCAGACATAACGCCACCCGCTGTCAGGAAGGCGCGGTCTGCGTCCAGTGCAGCCAGTGCCTGTTCCAGGCTTGAGGCAACAGTTGGAATGGCCAGGCCTTCTTCAGGAGGCAGGTCATACAGATCTTTATCCTGTGGGTCGCCAGGGTGGATCTTGTTCTGGATACCGTCAAGGCCTGCCATCATCAGTGCAGTGAACACCAGGTATGGGTTGGCAGTGGGATCCGGAAAGCGGGTCTCAATGCGTGTAGCCTTGGGATTGGCGACAAATGGGATGCGGATAGAGGCTGAACGGTTACGGGCTGAGTAAGCCAGCATAACGGGCGCTTCAAAGCCGGGTACCAAACGCTTGTACGAGTTGGTAGAGGCGTTGGCAAAAGCATTGATTGCGCGAGCGTGCTTGATGATTCCGCCGATGTAAAACAGCGCGTCTTCGCTGAGGCCGGCATAGCCGTCACCCTGGAAGATGTTTTTGCCGTCTTTGCTGATGGACTGGTGTACGTGCATACCAGAGCCATTGTCGCCTACCAGTGGCTTGGGCATAAAGGTTGCCGTTTTGCCATAGGCGTGAGCAACATTATGTACGCAATACTTCAGTATCTGTACTTCGTCAGCTTTTTTGGTCAATGAGTTGGCGCCCACACCGATTTCACATTGACCGGCTGTGCCCACTTCATGGTGGTGTACTTCGATAACCAGACCCATGGCTTCCATTGCGCCACACATGGCAGCACGCAGGTCATGTAGGGAGTCGACTGGAGGTACAGGGAAATAGCCCCCTTTAATACCAGGACGGTGGCCGGTATTGCCGCCTTCATAGCTGTGGTTAGAAGACCATGCAGCTTCTTCTGAATTAATGCTGTAGCCAGCACCGCTGATGTCGGCATGCCACTTGACGTCGTCAAAGACAAAGAACTCAGGCTCTGGGCCAAACAGACAGGAATCGCCAATGCCAGTAGACTTCAAGTAAGCTTCGGCGCGCTCAGCAATTGAGCGAGGATCGCGATCATAACCTTGGCCGGTAGTGGGCTCGACGATGTCACAACGGACAATAATAGTCGTTTCATCGGTAAACGGGTCGAGAACTGCAGAGCTGTCATCTGGCATCAGGACCATGTCTGATTCGTTAATGCCTTTCCAGCCGGCGATGGATGAGCCATCAAACATTTTTCCGTCTTCAAAGAAATTTTCATTGATTTCCGAAATCGGCAGGGAAACGTGTTGCTCTTTACCCTTGGTGTCGGTGAAGCGCAGGTCAACCCAAGTCGCTTCAGAGTCCTGGATAAGTTGTAGGGTTTTTTCTGACATTAACATGTCCTCCAATTGAATCAGGGGTAGTAGCCCCATCAGTTTTTTAGTGCTCGAATTTGTTGCTCGCTGCGTCGCGCCAAGCTTAAGCGTGGCGCGACCATAACAATACTTCAGCATTAAGCAATTACTATGCCAGAGAAAATTAGCTCATATAAAACAAGCAGTTGCTGGTTTTTCTCGCTGAGATGACCGGGCGGGATACGGCAATATCGCACCAATATTGAGCACAGTGCACCATGGCGCACCAAATCGGTGCATTGCTGTTGTATGCTTTACCCGCATAGTTTGTTACAACATAGCCGTCAGCGCAATCAAAACCGTGCGTCTTGCCTTATAATGCGCCCTTTTTAGCGCTGGAACTCCCCTGTCATGCAATTTGTTATTAAGTATTTCGCTGAAATTACCATCAAGAGTAAACCTGTGCGCCGCCAGTTTGTTGGTCAGTTGCGAAAAAACCTGTCGCGTCTGCTCAAGTCTGTCGACCCCCAAGTGCAGGTTGAGGCGCAGTGGGACAAACTCATGATAGAAACGGAACTTGATGAGGAGCTGGTTCGTCAGCAGTTTATCGAGATCATCAGTAATACCCCGGGCATCGCCTATTTTCTCGACGTGGTTGAATACCCGCTAGTGGACATACACGATGTCTATGAAAAGACCCTGACGTTACATGGTGCAAGTTTGGCGGGAAAAACGTTTGTAGTGCGTTGCAAGCGGGTTGGCCAGCATGATTTTAAGTCGGGTGATGTAGAGCAGTACGTCGGTGGAGGACTTAACCAGAACACGGCTGCCGCAGGAGTTGATCTGCGCAATCCCGACATCACAGTGCGGCTGGAAATTCGTGGTGATCGTCTGTTTATCGTTAATCAGCGTTATCAAGGTCTTGGCGGTTTCCCTATGGGGGCTCTCGATCCAGTTCTGTCGCTGATGTCCGGTGGCTTTGATAGTACGGTGGCCAGCTATTTAACGATGAAACGTGGATTGCGTACCCATTTCCTGTTTTTTAATCTGGGCGGACATGCTCACGAAGTGGGCGTTAAAGAAGTCTCTCTATATTTGTGGCAGAAATATGCTGCTTCACATCGGGTTAAGTTTATTGCTGTACCTTTTGAGGATGTCGTTGGGGAAATACTACAGAAAGTGGATAACTCACAAATGGGTGTGATTTTAAAACGCATGATGCTGCGTGCTGGTAGTCGTATTGCCGCTGAGTTGGGCGTGCAAGCCCTGGTGACGGGGGAGAGTGTGGCGCAGGTGTCCAGCCAGACACTGACCAATCTGGCAGTGATTGATTCTGTCACCGATACGCTGGTGCTGCGACCGCTGATTACCTCAGATAAAACCGACATTATTCGTATTGCGGCCCGTATCGGGACGGAGGAGTTTGCGGCCAATATGCCAGAGTATTGTGGCGTGATTTCGGTTAAACCAACCACAAAAGCGCGGCCTGAAAAAATCGAACGTGAAGAAAGCAAGTTCGACTTCGACGTATTGGAGCGGGCTATCGCCGATGCCCGTTCATACAATATCAATGAAATTGATTTATCTGAAGAGCAGGCGCCCGATGTGGAATCTCTGGCTGCGCCATTGGCCTACTCTGTGGTGGTAGATGTTCGTCATCCTGGCGAGCAGGAGCTTAAACCGCTGAATCTGGCGAGTAATGAGGTGATGCATATTCCCTTTTATGAATTACACAGGAAATTTGCCGAGCTGGATATGGACAAAATTTACATGCTGTATTGCGATAAGGGCGTGATGAGTCGGCTCCATGCCTCGCATTTAAAGCAGGAGGGCTATGATAATGTGCGTGTCTATCGTCCGTCCTCTTAGTCTGGTCTGTTTACTGCTGCTGTCTGCACTGACCAGCGCCGGTACCATCGATCGCACGGCCGATGCCGATCAGTATCTGCGTTTGTTGCAGTCTGATCGCGATTATGTCCGTTTGCAGGTAATTAAAGAGCTCGGCTGGGTGGGAATTACCGACCCTCGCTTGTTCGATCTGGTGGCTGATCGGGTTGAAGCCGAGGCCTTCGGGCGGCTTGATGAAGCTAGATTGAGTGTTATGTACTGGGGCGTACTAGCGCTGGCGGGTTCCGGTGCAGAGGAGTATGTGCCCTTACTGAACCGGCTGGTAGAGGACGCAGCGCAGTCTGAGATCAAGGCGGCTGCAGCACAGGCTATCGCGCATATGCCGGTAGCGCGCCAGTGGAACCTGATTATCAATGACGACTCTCGAGTGAACTCTGTCATTCCGCCATTTATTGTGATGTTCCTGAATATGCTGAACGCGGATGATTTGGCCTTGAAGAAATTGGCACTGGAGCAAATACAGCTTGAAGGCTTGAGCAATCAATATGTGTTGGACGATATCGCGGGTCAAATCCGGAGTAATTATTCCAATAATTCTACTGAAGAAATTTGGGTGGAAACAGTCACTTTGGCCTGTCGCGTTTTGATTGAAATCGGCGGAAGTGGCTATGTTGACGTGGTCAAGGCTGTCGCGCGTAAGTCCCCAAACGCAGAGTTGCGTCACGCTGTGAAAAAAGTATTGCGAGATTCTTCAAAAAAATAGTTCACTTATCTGTCGATGTTGGTGGCCACTGGGGCAAAGCTGCTATTATTCCTGTCATTAGGTGAATAATAACAAGAGTAGCGTATGGCTAATAATCAGGAACAATTTGGATCCCGACTGGGTTTTGTTTTGGCGGCAGCTGGCTCAGCAGTGGGCATTGGTAACCTGGTGGGCTTTCCGGTTGCGGCAGCGAAGAATGGCGGTGGCGCTTTTTTGTTCATGTATGCCATATTCGTGGTTATGATTTGTCTACCGGTAATGTTGGCAGAGCTGTCGGTGGGCAGGCAGTCTGCCAAAGACCCTTTGGGTGCCTACAGCAAGTTATCAGGCGGTTCTTTGCTGTGGCGGGCGGCAGGTTGGCTATCCGTTGTGACGCCCTACATGATTGCCGTATTCTATATGGTGATTACGATTTGGATCTGTGGCTATCTGATAGAAACCTTGATGGGCAATCTGGATAAGCTGGCTAATCCGGACCAATTTGGCAGTTTTATTAACGGTAATAGCGTGTTTGTCTATTTCGTTGTGGTCGCGGCATTGGTGAATCTGATATTGGTCAGTGGCGTGCAGGATGGCATTGAAAGGGCTGCCAAGATTATGATGCCGGCCTTGTTTGTGATGTTGATCGCTCTGGTTATCTTTGTATTGACGCTGGATAACGCCTGGGCAGGTGTGACCTATTATCTGGTGCCCGACTTTGCCAAAATTGACGCTAAAGTGGTCAGTGGGGCTCTGTCTCAGGCCTTTTTCTCTTTGTCACTGGGCATGGGTATTATGATCACCTATGGATCCTACATGGACCGTAAAGAGAGCATCGGTGGATCAGCCCGTTTTGTTGCGTTTACCGATACCGCAGTGGCCTTTGCCGCCGGCTTGATGATTTTGCCCGCTATTTTTTCCTTTAACCCGGATATTGACCCTGCCACTTTAAGTGAGTCATCGATCAGCCTGATATTTACATTTCTGCCGCAGATATTTCTGGCGATGCAGGATGGCTTTGGTTACTTCGGTGCTAGTCTGGTTGCGTCGATGTTTTTTCTGCTGGTGTTTTTTGCCGCGATCACCTCGCTGGTATCGATAACCGAAGTGCCGGTCTCCAGCCTTGTTCGAGAAAAAGGCTATTCACGGCCCAAGGCGTTGCTGGTGCTTGGAGTAACGATGGCGGTGCTATCGATCGCGTGTATCGTCTCATTCGGCCGTGTGGATCTGCTGACGTCGCTGACCAGCTATGCGGGTAGCTCGAAATCTATATTCGACATCATCTATGACGTTTTTTATGACACGATTTTGCCGCTCAATGGCTTATTGGTCTGTTTGTTTGTCATATATCGTTGGCGGGCGGGTTTTGATGCGGAGATGGAGCATGGTGACCCTCAGTTCAAGGGCTCCATTCTTGAGCGTTATGTCAATTTCTCTCTTGGCTCATTTATTCCATTGGTGCTCTTTTTGGTGTTTATTAACACCGTGGCACTCAAATTCTTTGGTTTTGCCTTGTTGGGATAAGGTCAGGTTTCTGTTCTTATAATGGGCCGGCGCAGCTGCGTCTTTGAGCCCATATCGTGCTGGAATATACCGGTTTATTTATTCCCTCCCGCAAAGGGGTAAAACAAAGGCTGTTTTTTAACCAGATTGGTATATAATGCGCGCCTTTTTGGGGCTAATCCCCTCTCTCCTGTCCGCACCCCGAGGCACACTGTGACTGACCAAATTCGTAATATTGCGATCATCGCACACGTAGACCATGGCAAAACTACCCTGGTTGATAAATTGTTGGCCCAATCGGGCACGCTGGAGCGCCGTGATGAAGGTGTTGAGCGCGTCATGGATTCCAATGATCAGGAGCGTGAACGCGGTATTACCATACTGGCTAAAAACACGGCCATTCACTGGAAAGACTACCATATCAACATCGTAGATACCCCTGGACACGCCGACTTCGGTGGTGAAGTAGAGCGCGTACTGTCTATGGTGGATTGTGTGCTGCTATTGGTTGATGCGGTGGATGGCCCCATGCCTCAAACCCGTTTTGTAACGCAAAAAGCCTTCGATCAGGGTCTGAACCCGATTGTTGTTATCAACAAGGTCGACCGCCCTAGCGCGCGCCCTGATTGGGTGGTAGACCAGGTTTTTGAATTATTTGACCGTCTTGGTGCCAATGACGAGCAGCTGGACTTCCCTATTATGTATGCCTCGGCACTCAATGGTGTTGCCGGCGCAGATTATGCCGACATGGCGGACGATATGACGCCAATGCTTGAGATGATTGTGGATCATGTTAAGCCGCCACAGGTTGACGTTGACGGGCCTTTCCAGATGCAGATATCGGCACTCGATTACGACAGCTATGTCGGTGTTATTGGGGTTGGCCGTATCACGCGCGGTGTTGTTAAGCCAGGCAAGCAGGTGGCTATTAAAGGCGCTGATGGCAAAGAGCGTAAAGGTAAGATACTGAACGTGAAAGGTTATATGGGGCTGGAACGTATTGATACCGACCTGGCTCGAGCGGGCGATATTGTCTGTATCAACGGCATAGACGGCTTAAGTATATCGGATACCTTGTGTGACGTAGATTGTGTTGAGGCTTTGCCTCCATTGTCGGTCGATGAGCCCACAGTGAGCATGACTTTCCGGGTAAATAATTCACCGTTTGCGGGCAAGGAAGGTAAATATGTCACTTCCCGCAACTTGAAAGAGCGCCTTGAGCAAGAGCTGATCCACAATGTGGCGCTGCGGGTTGTGCCGGGTGACTCGCCTGACAAATTCAAGGTATCGGGTCGTGGTGAGCTGCATTTGTCAGTATTGATTGAAACCATGCGTCGCGAAGGCTATGAGATGGGTGTGTCTCGTCCGGAAGTTGTACAACGCGAAGTCGACGGTGTATTGCAAGAGCCTTTTGAATTGGTTGTCATCGATATTGAGGATGTGCACCAGGGTCCGATTATGGAAGAAATGGGTTTGCGTAAGGCTGACCTGACTAATATGGAGCCCGATGGTAAAGGTCGTATCAGACTCGAATTTATCGTTCCTTCCCGTGGTTTGATCGGTTTCCGTGGGCTATTTATGACGCTGACTTCTGGCTCTGGCATCATGACCAGTGTTTTCGATCACTACGGTGAAGTTCGTGTGGGTGAAGTGGCCAAGCGCCAGAATGGTGTTTTGGTTTCAATGGTCAGCGGCAAGACTTTAGCCTTTGCTCTATTTAATCTGCAGGATCGCGGTCGTATGTTTTTGGGCCACGCTGTTGAAGTTTATGAAGGCCAGATTGTCGGCATTCACTCGCGCAACAACGATTTGCCGGTTAACCCAACTAAAGGCAAGCAGCTTACCAACGTACGTGCCTCTGGTACCGATGAAGCGTTGGCCTTGGTTACGCCAATTACCCACACACTGGAGCAAGCTCTGGAATTCATCGAAGACGATGAGTTGGTAGAAATCACGCCTCTCAGTATTCGTTTGCGTAAAAAGTTATTGAAAGAGTCTGATCGCAAGCGTGCTGGCCGCGGTTTATAAGCCTTCTTGTTTTTGAGTTTATGAAGGCTTTAATCCAGCGTGTAACAAGTGCCAAAGTCGAAGTAGCCGGTGATACCACTGGCTGCATTGATCAGGGCTTGCTGGTTTTGCTGGGGGTAGAGCGTGATGACTCTCCCGCAATTGCCGACCGTATGATGGACAAGCTTTTGGCCTATCGTGTATTTGGTGACAATGACGGCAAAATGAATTTGTCGGTAAGCGATATTCAAGGCGGCGTTCTTCTGGTGTCGCAATTCACTTTAGCCGCTGATACCCGTAAGGGTTTGCGTCCTTCTTTCTCTGGCGCTGGGGCTCCTGCTCTGGCGGAACATCTCTACGATTATATGTCTGAGCAATTGGCTCCTCGCTGTGCGCAGTTTGGTACCGGTCGCTTTGCTGCGGATATGCAGGTCAGTCTTACTAACGATGGGCCGGTGACTTTTCTTTTGGAAGTCCGGTAACTCTAGTTAGCTAGATTTAGTGCTGGAATTTCTTGGTGTTTAATTCGACCCTTCGCTGATATCCTCTGGGGAAACGATCGCTAGTTTGATGGGGGCTCTCGGCTGCTAAAGAACTCGCGCAAGCGCTCAGACATACTTTAGCAAAATCGCCGAAAGCCCCCACCAAACTAGAGCGCGATCTGATTGTTTCCCCAGAGGATATCAGCGAAGGGCCTGGCTTTTGGTGCAGCGTCTTTGTTTGGTGTGATAGTTCTCTTGCTGAGGCTTCTCAGTGTTAAATTCGACCAGTCGCTGCTATCCCCTGGTGAAACGATCGCAAGTTCGGTTGGTGATTTCGGCTGCTAAAGAACTCGCGCAGGCGCTCAGACATACTTTAGCAAAACCGCCGAAAGCCCCCACCAAACTAGAGCGCGATCTGATTGTTTCCCCAAGTGATATCAGCGACTGGTCTGGCTTCAGTGTAGCGTTAGTATTTCGTGCGATAATTGTCGTGGCTGCGACTTCCTTTGTTGGGCCAGGCCCGCTTTCATATAAATCTTTATTCAGTGCTCACTTGTCGATACTCTATGTGTAGATCTCTGTATCAAATGAGTGCCTGATGTCGAATATAAAATCTGTGTATATCGGTTTGTGCAATCCCAAAAGTCCGTCAAATGTTGGCTCGGTAATGCGTGCAGCTGGATGCTATGGGGCGAATTCTGTGCGCTATACAGGCGAGCGCTATGATCGTGCTGCCAGGTATCATACAGATACGAGAAACGCTGTAAGTGAAATACCTTTAATCAATGTTGATGATATTTTGAGTGACTTGCGATCTGAGATGAAAGTGGTATGTGTCGAGTTGGTCGAAGGTGCGACGCCATTGCCAGATTTTGTGCATCCGGAGCAGGCGATGTATATCTTTGGTCAGGAAGATGGTTCTATTTCCCAAGATATTATCGATAAGGCCGATGAAGTGGTCTATGTGCCTACCATCGGTTGCATGAATCTAGCGGCCACGGTAAATGTCTTGTTATACGACAGGCTTTCCAAGGCTACTGCAGATATTGATCATGAAGTACGTATCAAGAGTAGTCGCGACGTCAATAATAGCCTGAGAGTAAAATCCTAACTGAGACTTTAGTGCTGTTTAATTCGGTTCATCGATATTACCGCTTTGGAAAACGATCGCACGCTTGTTGGGTCTTCTCATTAGCTAAGTAGCTAAAGAAGTCACGCAGGCTTTCAAACTTACTTTAGTTGATATTTTGTGTTGGGCTATAGTGCTGTTTAATTCGGTTCATCGATATTACCGCTTTGGAAAACGATCGCACGCTTGTTGGGTCTTCTCGGCCGCTAAAGAACTCGCGCAAGCGCTCAAACATACTTTAGCTAAAACGCCGAAAAGACCCAGCAAGCTAAAGCGCGACCTGATTGTTTTACAAGGCGGTATCACCGGCGCCCCTGACTTTGGTGCAAGAGTTATCGTAAGCCAGATCAGGCAGATGTTCCAAATTCCGTATTTTTGTTAAGCGGGAGAGCCTATCTTTACTGAAGAATCCCAATGGTGGCAGATAAAAAGAGGAGAGGTTGGATATTCCTTTTCGAATCAATCAGGCCATGGTCAACGAAGTCTGTCTCGCCGATATCTTTAAGCTAAAGTATGTTTGAGCGCTTGCGCGAGTTCTTTAGCGATCGGCGAGATAGACGCAGTTATGGTCGATTCGAAAAGGAATATCCAATCTCTCCGGAATCGAAGCGCTAATCTAATCAAGTCTTTAAACTTATGTGCCTACCATCGGCTGTATGAATCTAGCGGCGACGGTAAAGGTCTGTTGTACGATCGACTATCCAAATCCGATTTTAATATCGACCATGATGACCGCATCAAAAGTAGCCGCGATTTCAATAACAGCCTGAAAGTAAAAGCCTAGTTGTCCTGTTTCGTGAACACTACTTAATAACGTACCGTCTTATTACTACTATAATAAATCAACAGTTAAGTATTGGCCTCCAGATGATCGGTGCTAATAGATTGTAGGCATTGTGGTAGTAGCTGAGGGATGTACATATGAAAAAGTGGCTGATAAGAATTGTGCTTGCCTTGGGTATTCTGCTTGTTGCGGCATATATTTTCTTCCGTATGCAGGGCGGTACCAGCGGTCTGGTTGAAATGGCCTTACCCGATTTTCCCGACTTCCCTGCAGCTCAAACTGAATTTGGTGAAGATGCTCAGGGCGATATCTATTTTTCCACGGCAACTCCCTTCGATTTTGATGTGATACTCGACGGTATGAATCACGCGCTTCCCACAACGGGCATTGGTGAATTGATACTGCCTGAAGGCGCATCCGCTGAGAATCCCGTACCAGTCATGGTGCTGCTGCATGGTAGTGGCGGTATCAGCCCAGGGCGTGAACGGGTTTATGGTGAATTATTAGCGGCCAATGGTATTGGTGCCTTTGTGGTTAACTATTACTCCCCTCGCGGTGTGACTGAGGATACGCCTTATATGGTGTCGGTGATTTCTATCACTGAGTTTGATGCTCTCACTGATGCCTATGGTGCCTTGCGCATGCTCAACAAACATCCCGCCGTTGATGTCAGTCGCATCGGTGTGGCTGGGTTTTCTTATGGCGGTATGGCGACACGTTATGCTCTCGATAGCCGTGTGAAACAAGTTCTGGCGCCCGATCTTCAGCCCTTCGCCGTTCATGTCGATTTTTATGGCCCGTGTTTCCAAAATATGAATATGCCTTCTACGACAGGTGCTCCGCTGCTTACCTTGCGTGGTGATGAAGATAACTCCAATGATCTTGAGGCCTGTCTACAGCGTGAGTCGCGCTTGCAGCAATTGGGTGCAAACGTCACTGCGCATATATTCCCTGGTGCTGGTCATGCCTGGGAGGCAAACAGAGAGCGCAAATTATCGGAAAGTTCACCTTATGTGGTGGGTTGCTTGATGGAGTATGACGAGCTGGGTCATGCCATGGCTAACGGTGAGTATATTGTGAATGTCCCGCCGCAGACTTCGCGTGCTGATCGGGTGGCTATTCGTATGTCTTCTGGCGATGTTATGGGTAGCTGCGTGAAATATGGCTACATAATAGGTCGCGATGACGATACGCGAGATAAGGCGAATGTGATTTTTCTGGCTTATCTAAAGGACGTGTTTGGGCTGTAAATATTCTGGTTCGCGTATTTGTATCGGGCCTTAGTGCTACTTAATTCGGTTCGTCGGTGATACCGCCTTGAAAAACGATCGCAAGCTGGTTGGGTCTTCTTGGCCGCTAAAGAACTCGCGCAGGCGCTCAAACATACTTTAGCTAAACCGCCGAAAAGACCCAACCAGCTAAAACGCGATCTGATTGTTTTCCAAGGCGGTATCACCGACGGCCCTGACTTCTGTTGAAGAGATATCGTAAGTAGGATTGAATAGTCTGTCTAATCGCAGTGTTTGTAGCACAGTGCTTTTGTTAAGAGAGAAGCCCCACTTGTGCTGAAGAATACCAATGTTGGCAGAAAAAAGAGGAGAGGTCGGACCTGCCTTTTCGAATCAATCAGGCCATGGTCAACGAAGTCGGTCTCGCCGATGTCTTTAAGCTAAAGTATGTCTGAGCGCTTGCGCGAGTTCTTTAGCGATCGGCGGGGCTGACGCAGTTATGGTCGATTCGAAAAGGCAGGTCCGACCGCTCCGGAATCGAAGCGCCGATCTAATCAGGTCTTTAACTACTTGATGCCCAAAGAATCCCACAATTCGTCAATCCGCTGACTAACAGCAGAATCCTTAACGATGGGACGACCCCACTCACGGTCAGTTTCGCCGGGCCATTTATTAGTCGCATCAAAACCGATTTTAGAGCCCAGGCCAGAAACAGGAGAGGCAAAGTCGAGATAATCGATAGGAGTATTCTCGATCATTACGGTATCGCGGGCCGGGTCCATACGGGTTGTCATCGCCCAGATTACGTCTTCCCAATTACGAGCGTCAATATCATCATCAGTTACCACTACAAACTTGGTATACATAAACTGCCGCAAGAAAGACCAGACAGCCATCATTACCCGCTTGGCATGCCCAGGATACTGCTTCTTCATGGTGACAACTGCCATGCGGTAAGAGCAACCTTCCGGCGGCAAATAGAAGTCGACGACTTCAGGAAACTGTTTGCGAAAAATGGGGATAAATACTTCATTGAGCGCCAGTCCCAATACAGACGGTTCATCGGGTGGCCGGCCAGTATAGGTACTGTGGTAAATGGCCTCTTCACGATGCGTGATGGCTTCTACCGTGAATACCGGGAAGTTGTCTACTTCATTGTAGTAGCCAGTGTGATCGCCAAATGGACCCTCTGGTGCCATCTCTCCGGCTTCGATATAACCTTCCAGAATGAACTCTGCTCGTGCCGGTACTTCCAGATCATTGGTAATGGATTTGATTAGTTCGGTTTTTTCACCGCGGAGCAGACCGGCGAAGGCATACTCAGACAGGTTGTCGGGAATAGGAGTGACTGCGGCTAGAATAGTGGCAGGGTCGGCGCCTAAAACGACAGAAATCGGAAATCTTTGGCCAGGATTTTGTTGTTGGAATTCGGCGAAATCTAGTGCGCCGCCACGATGCGATAACCAACGCATAATGAGCTTGTTGCGGCCGATTTTTTGTAGCCGGTAAATGCCCAGATTCTGGCGTTCTTTGTGCGGGCCGCGGGTAATCACCAGAGGCCAGGTGATTAGAGGCCCAGCGTCTTCGGGCCAGCAAGTCTGGATGGGTAGCGTGTCCAGATTAACTTCTTCGCCGCGGCTTACATGTACCTGGCAGGGCGCATTTTTCACCAGTTTGGGAGCCATGTTGAGTACTTGTCGGAATACCGGCAGTTTGCTCCAGGCGTCTTTTAATCCCTTCGGTGGATCGGGCTGTCGTAAAAAGGCCAGTAGTTCGCCCACATCACTGAGGCTGGAAAGATCTTCATTGCCCAGCGCCATGGCGATGCGTTTTTCTGTACCGAATAAATTGGCTATAACCGGCGTGTTATGACCTTTTACCTTGTCGAAGAGCAAGGCAGGGCCGCCCTGTTTCAGTGTGCGGTCGCAGATTTCGGTTATTTCGAGATGGGCGTCCACCTCGATACTGATGCGTTTGAGCTCGCCTTCAGCCTCGAGGTGTTTTAGGAATTCACGCAGGTCTGCGTAGGCCACGGGATGACCTATTTTTTCTTCATTGAGTCGAAGAATTCATCGTTGGTCTTGGATTTTCGCAAGCGATCCAGCAGGAATTCAATGGCAGCGCCGTCTTCCATCGAATGCAGGATTTTACGTAATATCCACATCCGCTGTAGTTCGTCTTCATCAGTGAGAAGTTCTTCACGGCGAGTACCTGAACGGCGAATATTGATGGCCGGGTAAACACGTTTTTCGGCAATTTTACGGTCAAGGTGTAATTCCAGGTTACCGGTGCCTTTGAATTCTTCGTAAATAACTTCATCCATCTTGGAGCCGGTATCTATCAGAGCGGTCGCCACGATGGTCAGACTGCCACCTTCTTCTATGTTACGTGCCGCACCGAAGAAACGCTTGGGGCGTTCAAGGGCGTGGGCATCAACACCACCTGTGAGTACCTTGCCAGAGCTAGGAACGATGGTGTTGTAAGCGCGGGCCAAACGGGTAATCGAGTCGAGCAGGATGATAACGTCTTTTTTATGCTCTACCAGGCGCTTGGCCTTTTCAATAACCATTTCGCAGACTTGAACATGGCGTGAGGGCGGCTCGTCAAAGGTAGACGCTACTACTTCAGCGCCCATTATGCCGACGGAACGCTGCATTTCGGTCACTTCTTCTGGACGCTCATCAATCAGCAATACAATAATATGTGTTTCAGGGTTGTTGCGTAAAATACTGGCTGCAATGTTCTGCAGCATCAGGGTTTTACCTGCTTTTGGTGGTGCAACAATCAGACCGCGCTGACCTTTACCTATTGGAGATGTCAGGTCGATGATGCGTGCAGTCAGGTCTTCTGTACTACCGTTACCCGACTCCAGCGTTAAACGCTCAGTGGGGAATAGCGGTGTCAGGTTTTCAAACAGAATTTTGTTTTTGGACTGTTCTGGTTTTGTGTAATTTATTTCGCTGACTTTTAGCAGAGCGAAGTAACGTTCACCCTCTTTGGGCGGGCGAATCTTTCCGGCAATAGTGTCACCAGTACGTAAGTTAAAGCGTCGAATCTGGCTGGGAGAGACATAAATGTCGTCTGGGCCTGCAAGATAGGAGGAGTCTGATGAGCGCAAGAAGCCAAAGCCATCTTGTAGAATTTCGAGTACGCCGTCACCGTAGATATCTTCACCGCTTTTGGCGTGTCGTTTGAGCAGTCCGAAGATAATGTCTTGTTTGCGGTTTCGTGCCAGATTATCGAGGCCTTGTTCTTTGGCAATTTCGATTAATTCTTGAATGGGTTTGGTTTTAAGTTCGCTTAGATTCATATGGTTGACTTGAGTGAGGTGATTTTAATTGATTATCCAGACCACAGGAAAGAGGTCGAGACCAAAGGGGAAGATTTAAAGGTTTTAGGGTCTTGCGAGATTTGTGCCTACTGTAGCACCGATTATCAGTGGGGTAAAGCCGGTGTCGGGATGAAGTAAATTCCCGACACCATTTGACTAGATAGCGGCGTCAACAAATTCTTTCAGCTGTGTCTTGGAGACAGCGCCTACTTTGGTTGCTTCTGCATTACCGCCTTTGAACACCATCAATGTGGGAATGCCGCGAACGCCAAATTTCTGTGGAATTTCGTTGTTTGAGTCCACGTCGATTTTAACGACTTTTAGTTTGTCGCCGTATTCATCGGCCAGTTCGGCCAATACGGGGGCAATCATTTTACATGGACCACACCATTCGGCCCAGAAATCGACCAATACGGGGGTATCACTGCCAAGTACATCTTCTGCAAAACTGGCATCTGTGGCGTGCACAATGCGGTCACTCATATCCTAGCTCCGGGATTATTCAGGTTTCAATTCAAAGTGGAGGCGTTACAATGATTAGGATAATAACATCCACTGCGCATCGCAACAAAATTTCGCGTAAAGCCTATATTGGGGAGTTATGGCAGAATTTCAAGGCCCGGATCAAAATTCAGCGCCATTGCTGGCCGCGATCGATCTTGGTTCTAATAGTTTCCACCTGATTATTGCTCGTATTGAGCAGGGCCAAATATGCCCTGTTGAACGTGAAGGAAAGAAAATCCAGCTGGCGGCTAATATGGTAGATGGCAGTTTGGACCCTTCAGCCATAGCGCGAGGCTTGATTTGCATGCAAGGGTATCGGCAGATGCTTGATAGGCATCCTCCTGTACAAATACGTGTGGTAGGTACCAACGCACTGCGAGTTGCGCAAAATAGCCACATATTCACTGATGCGGCGAGTGAGATTCTCGGGTGTGAGGTTGAAGTCATAGCAGGACGGGAAGAGGCTAGGCTGATATACATTGGCGCGGCCCACGCGCTGGACGATGAGAAAGGTTCCAGGCTGCTTATTGATATAGGCGGTGGCAGCACAGAGTTTATTATCGGCCAGGGTTTTCAATCACATCTGCTGGAAAGCCTGCATTTAGGCTGCGTTACCTATATGGATCGTTTTTTCGGCGAGGGTATTGTTACGCCCGGGCGTTTTATCGATGCGTATTCAGCGGCACGGGCAGAGTTGGAGTCTATCGTACCTGACTATAAGGCAATGGGTTGGCAAACGTGCGTTGGTTCTTCAGGCACATTACAAGCTATCGAAGGCGTATTAGCGGCGCAGGGCTGGTGTGAAGAAGGTATTGGTGTCGAAGGCCTGCTGCGACTGCGTAGCTTGCTTGAGCGCAGCGAGCATATAGACAACATACAGCTACCGGGTTTGAAACGGGCACGTCGAGGCGTCATTGTTAGTGGTGTTGCTATTACCTGCGCTATATTTGATGCCTTTAATATTAGTCATATGGTGATCTCCAGTGGTGCTCTGCGGGAAGGTATTATCTATGATCTTTTTGGCGGCAAGCGCCCAGCCACAAAATAGATAGTTTTGCGCTCAGTGAACTAAATGCAGTCATGGGTATTCTAAGTAAGCAACTGCCTGGTTTGACTGGGTCCTCTCATAGATATCATTTCAGTTTGGAGTAGTATGTCAAAGTCCCAAAAGGCAGTTCTGGCCTTCGTAATCTGTGTTTTTGGAGCAGCATGGTTTTTTAATTTGCCCCAATACCTGAATCTGGATTACTTCAATAGTATTAAGGCGCAGCTGATTCAGTTTGTCGACCAGCAATTCCTGTTGGCCTTTATGGCGTATTTTTTACTCTATGTCGCTGTGGCTGCTTTGAGTTTACCTGGCGCTGCAATTATGACGGTCGCAGCAGGTGCTTTATTTGGTTTGTCTGCCGGCGTATTGCTGGTGTCATTTGCTAGCAGTATTGGAGCCACCTGCGCATTTTTGATCGCACGCACCTTACTTAAAGACTGGGTTCAGGGCCGTTTTGGCGACAAACTCGCGGCCATAAATTCCGGTATCGAGCGAGAAGGTGGATTCTATTTATTTGGCTTGCGCCTGGTGCCGGTATTCCCGTTTTTTGTGATTAACCTGGTTATGGGTTTGAGTCCAATGCCAGTGCTTAGGTTTTACTGGGTTAGCCAGCTGGGTATGTTGGTGGGCACCATTGTCTATGTTAACGCCGGAACACAGCTCGCGCAGGTAGATCAACTAGGGGACTTCCTTTCTCCCTCGCTGATTATCTCCTTTGTATTACTGGGTGTTTTCCCATTGTTGGCAAAGAAACTGCTTGATAGCTGGCGCCGCAGCCGTGTATTGCGACAATTTGATAAACCCAAAACTTTCGATACTAATTTGATTGTTATCGGTGCGGGTTCCGGCGGATTGGTATCGGCACTGATTGCGGCAACCGTAAAAGCCAAAGTTACCTTGATCGAAAAGCACAAGATGGGTGGTGACTGCCTCAATACCGGTTGCGTGCCCAGTAAAGCATTGATTCGAGCTGCGAGCATCAAACATAACATTGATACGGCATCAGATTTTGGCATTTCCGCGTCAGGCAGCGTTGATTTCCGCGCGGTAATGGCTCGAGTGCAGGGCGTCATTAAAACCATAGAGCCGCATGATTCCGTTGAGCGTTTTACCGGTCTGGGCGTAGATTGTATACAGGGCGAGGCGCGTTTGTTGTCGCCTTGGGCTGTGTCGGTAAACGGCCAAACGATTACTGCTCGCAATATTATCCTGGCCAGTGGCGCCAGGCCTTTGGTGCCACCGTTTCCAGGTCTGGAGTTAGTGCCCTGGTCCAGCTCTGATACGGTATGGAATTTGAGCGAATTGCCTGCACGTCTATTGGTTTTGGGTGCAGGACCCATTGGCTGCGAGCTGGCTCAGGCTTTTTCACGGCTTGGGTCTGCTGTAACACAGATTGATATGGCCGACAGAATATTGCCTCGTGAGGACGTCGATGTGTCGGTGTTTATGGCAGAGCAATTTCGGCAGCAGGGCATCACAGTGCTGACCAGTCATAAAGTTGCAGGCTTCGAAGTCGGTGAAGAGCCGGTCCTAATCGCAGAATTTGAAGGTGCCAGTGTTCGCCTGCCGTTTGATCATGTTCTGGTGGCTATAGGCCGTAAAGCTAATGTGGAGGACATGGGGCTGGAACAGCTGGGTGTGGAGCTAAGCGCACAGGGCACTGTCGCTGTTGATGCCTACGGTCGTACTTCGGTGCCGACCATTTACGCATGTGGTGATGTTGTAGGTCCTTATCAGTTTACTCACATGGCATCACATCAGGCCTGGTATGCCGCGGTAAATGCCTTGTTTGGCAGATTTCGTAAGTTTGCCATCGATTATTCTGTTGTGCCCTGGTGTACCTTCACCGACCCGGATGTAGCGCGCGTGGGCTTGAGTGAAATCGATGCAGCAGACCGGGGTATAGCTTTTGAGGTGACCCGCTATGATCTGGAGGAGCACGACCGCGCTATTGCCGACGGACAGGCTCGGGGTTTCGTGAAGGTGCTGACCAAGTCTGGGTCCGATAAAATATTAGGCGCCACTATTGTCGGTGCACACGCGGGCGAATTAATTGGTGAATTTGTACTCGCCATGAAACACGGACTAGGTTTGAATAAAATCCTGGGTACTATTCATGTCTACCCGACCTGGATGGAGGCGAACAAATTTGCCGCAGGCAATTGGCGTAAGGCCAGAGCGCCTGAAAAGGCATTGAATTTTGCTGAGAAATTTCATCGTTGGCAGCGTAAATAGCGGAGAGAAAAAATGACTAAGGTTGCAGTGGTATTGTCCGGTTGCGGAGTGTTTGATGGTTCCGAAATCTATGAAAGTGTGATTACACTTTTACGTTTGAGCCAAGAGGGCGCTGATTATCAGTGTTTTGCCCCGGATATTGAGCAAATGCATGTGGTAAATCATCTTAGCGGCGAAGTAGTTGAGGGCGAGTCACGCAACGTGCTGGTTGAAGCTGCGCGCCTGGCTCGGGGTGAAATTAAGAACATCGTTGAGGCTAGGGTAGATGATTTTGATGCGCTAATTGTACCTGGCGGTTTTGGTGCAGCTAAGAATCTCAGTGATTTTGCTGTTAACGGAGCTGGCTTAAGCGTGCAGCCCGATTTTTTAACTTTTGCTCAAGCTATGCATAAAGCCGGTAAACCTATTGGTCTGATGTGTATTGCGCCAACGATGTCGGCAAAAATATTTGGTGCGGGGGTGCAATGTACTATCGGCTCTGATGAGGCCACCGCTGCGGCTATTTCTGCCTCTGGCGGCGAGCACGTTGACTGCAAGGTCAATGAGATTGTTATTGATCAGCAGCGCCAATATGTAACAACGCCCGCCTATATGTTGGCTTCCTCTATTGCTGAGGCGGCCAGTGGCATTAACAAGCTGGTAGATGAAGTATTGAAACTTGCTTGATTATAGGTCGGACTCGGCGGTTTCGAGTTGTTCTTGTTGTTCCAGCCAGTCTTCTTCCAGTGATTCCTGTTGTTTGCTATGCAGCCCCTGTTCTTTCAGCAGGGTTTGCAGCAGAACATGATTACCCGCCTCATATAATGAGGGGTCTGCCAAGGCGGCTTCAAGGTCTTGCAGCTTCTCGGCATTTTTTTGCATGGCTTTTTCCAGTTTCTTTAGCGCATTTTTGAGCGGCTGTAAGGACTTGCGCAACTCGGCAGCTTGCTGGCGACGCGCCTTTTTTTCGTCCGGACGCGACCCCGACGCGCCGTTGGACTTCAGGGTTTGCGTCATGCGGTTCTGGTAATCTTCCAGCGTACCGTCAAAATCGTCCAGTTTGCCGTTGTGTACCCACAATAGCTGGTCTACCGTATTTTTGAGCAAGTGCCGGTCGTGTGAGACAACCAGTACCGCACCCTCATAGGTTTGTAATGCCACAGTAAGTGCATGGCGCATTTCCAGATCCAGGTGGTTGGTAGGTTCGTCCAAAATCAAAAGATTAGGCTTCTGCCAAGCGATAATTGCCAGCGCTAGCCGGGCTTTTTCACCACCCGAAAAGGGTTTTATGTCCGCATCGGCTGTTTCTCCGGGAAAGCCGAAGCCGCCGAGGAAGTTGCGGATCTCCTGTTCACGAGCCTTTTCGTTAAGGCGTTGCAGGTGTAACAGGGCTGTGGCATCCAGATCCAGCGCTTCCAGTTGGTGCTGGGAGAAATAACCTATACGTAAATGTTCGCCGCAAACTCGATCGCCACTTATCGCTGGCTGCAGCCCGGCCACCGTTTTCAATAGGGTCGATTTACCCGCACCGTTGGCACCTAGAATACCAAAGCGATCACCCGGGCGGATGCCCAGGTTGGCCTGGCGGACAATGACGTTGTCGCCGTAACCCAGATCGCAGCGGGCTATGTTGAGCAGTGGGTCAGACATCCTGTCATGGCAGGGAATCTTGAAGGAAAATGGTGAATCGACATGAGCTGCCTCAATGCGCTCTAGGCGGTCAAGCTCCTTCAGCCGACTTTGGGCTTGTTTGGCTTTGGTGGCCTTGGCGCGAAAGCGTCTGACAAAGGCGTCAATTTCAGCAATACGTGTTTGCTGTTTTTCATACATCGCTTGCTGCTGTGACAAGCGTTCGGCGCGCTGCCGCTCTGCGGCCGAGTAATTACCTTTGTATATATGCAGTTTGCCTGATTCAAATTGCAGGGTGCGCTGGGTCACGGCGTCAAGGAAATCCCTGTCATGAGATATGATCAGTAAGGTGCCAGAGTAGCGGCGCAGCCATTGCTCGAGCCATCCAACGGTATCCAGGTCGAGGTGATTGGTGGGTTCGTCCAGCAACATCAGGTCTGACGGGCACATCAGGGTTTGCGCCAGGTTGAGTCGGATACGCCAACCACCGGAAAAATCTGTTACCGGCCTATGTTGATCGGCATCCGCAAAGCCCAGGCCCGCTAATAGTTGTTGAGCGCGGCTTACTGCGGTATAGCCGTCGTGGCTTTCCAGAGCGGCGTGCAGGTGCGCAATAGCGTGATTATCTTCGCTGGCTTCTGCCTCTGCCAGTTCTTGCTGCAACCCGCGTAACGTTTTGTCACCATCAATGACATAGTCTAGTGCTGAGCGCTTAGTGGCCTCAACTTCTTGCGACATCAGCGTAATGCGCCAATTCCTCGGAATCTGCAAGTCGCCGCTATCGGCACCCAGTTCGCCAGTTAACAGGGCGAATAAAGAGGATTTTCCGCAGCCGTTAGTACCCGTCACACCGATGCTTTCGCCATCGTGAATGGTGATGTCGGCTGAACTGAAGAGCACCTTGGTGCCGCGCCGTAATGTGATGTTTTGTATAGATATCATGGTCGCGCATTGTAACAGGGCTCGCATCGTTTTAAGCTGCATTCTTTTCTTAACTGTGAAATTTGGTGTGCTAGTGAGTGAAGCAAATCCTTTGTGGCGTTACTCATTGGAGTTTTATGCCCGACCAGGTGCCGAGAGCGCCTTGCTGTATCTTCAGGACGTATTGAAACTGGATGTTAACCTGCTTCTGCTGTGTTGTTGGGGCGGCGAAGAGGGTTTACAGCTGAACAGGGAATTTTTGACAAAATTGTTGTCCAATAGTGAGCTGCAAAAATGGCATGCCGAAGGTATTGTGCCGCTGCGTCAGTTGCGGCGCGCCATTAAGGGTTTTGATCTGCTTGGAGCCCAGCAGGTACGCGAGCAGATCAAGCAGGCTGAAATAGCGGCAGAAGAAGTACAGCAGGATCATATGTATCATTTGCTTAAGTCGCATATAATGCCGGCTGCACCAGGCCCGTATACTCTGTACCAGAATTTGAGTGATTATGGGCAGTTACAATTATCCAGAGCGCTCGAGTGGCACGAAATTAAGAATTTATTTGTAGTGGCATTTCCCGATATGACGGAGAGTCAATTGCAAGAAGATATCGCAGGTCATACCTGCTGATTTACCATGACCGCTTTAAGCGGCCTGAAACTTAAAGGAAGCAACATGCAAAAAATAGTTAAATTAACCGCTGTTAGCCTGATGGCTGTAGCATTAGTCGCTTGTGATAAACCTGCCGATAAGGCAGTAGAAGTAGAAGTAGAAGTAGAGGTTGCAGCTGAACCTGTGGTGGCTACGGCTTTTGCTACTGACGAGCAAAAATTATCCTACGGCATGGGTATGAATCTGGGTGGTCAGCTCGGCGGCAGCGGATTTGATGTCGATATTGATGCACTCACTGCCGGTATTACTGACGGCATTGCGGGTAATGATCCCCAAATTGCAGAAGACGTTTTGTTGGAGGCCAGCAAGAATGTGATGGCGACTTTGCAAGCCAAAGCTGAGGCAGAAGCCGCCGTGGCCGGAGGTGAAAACGAGTCAGCGGGATTGGCCTATTTGGCCGAAAATGCAACAAAAGAAGGTGTCGTGACGACTGAAACCGGTTTGCAGTACAAAGTGTTGGTAGCCGGCGATGGTGCCATGCCAACAGCCGAAGATACGGTAACGGTTAACTATAAAGGGACTCTGATCGACGGAACGGAGTTTGATAGTTCGTATAGCCGTGGTGAACCAGCGAGTTTTCCGGTTAATGCTGTAATAGCAGGCTGGACGGAGGCGCTTCAGTTAATGAAGGTAGGCTCCAAGTATGAGTTGTATATCCCTTCAGAGCTTGCTTATGGCAATGGCGGAACAGGGCCTATCGGTCCTAACTCTACTTTGATCTTTGAAGTAGATTTGTTGTCTATTGCAGAGCAGGTGGCTCTAGCGGCACCAGTAGCTGCAGAGTAACTAGTCAATAGAAAAACGGAGCCATAATGGCTCCGTTTTTTTATGCAAGTGGGTTTTGTTGCGGGCTTTCAGTCAGTTCAGCTACGCGTTAGCCGCAGGGCGGTGTGACTCGTGAAGAACGGCAATCAATTTATCTTCCAGGTCAAAGCGGCTGGTGAGTGTTTCTCCCAGCGTGGAGACATCGCGCGGAAAATCACCGGTGGCTGTCTCCCAAGCCTCTTCGTCGGCATATTTATCGTTGAAAGCCAGAGCTAATTCCGTAGTAGCGTGAATTTTTGGGTAAAGTTTTTCGGCTACCTCGTCAGTGCCATCCTGGAAAACAGCGGCTTCGGCCACCAATTCATCAAATACCTCAAAATGTCCGGCACTCATATAGTCCATCAGGATCTGGCAGAACCGTGATACGTCCATCCAGCGGGGGGCGGTCTGTGGATCATCACTAAAATGGCAGTAACGCACCAGTAATTGTTTACGCTCATCTAGCCAGCGATTGAGAAGTTCCTCCACGTTGTGCCATGTCTCTTGTACTGTACTGCCCGTATCTTGCATGTTTTTACATCCGTTACATTATTAGCAAAATACTACGCTGATAGTGTCTTCGACGCAATGCACTAGCGTGAGGATCGAACAATTTGCCAGATGCTTATGCCTGCCAGGGCTGCAAAAGCAACCAGCGTCCAGCCCGGTATGCTGATACCCATAAAGGTCCAGGCTACCTCAGCGCAGTTACCGTCCCCTGTCAGCATCAGCTTCAGCGCATGAGCCAGTGGAAAGGTGTCCAGAATATACGACAAGCTGGGACCGCAGGCGGGGACAAGGTCTTCGGGCAAGCTTTGCAGATAAAGCTGACGGATAGAGAACCCGCCACCGGTTAAGGCACTAAGCAGGGTGGCCGTGCCGTATATTTGTGTACCGCGCAGGCCAGGATTATGCAGGAATGCCAGTAAACCGAAGAAACCGGTCAGTACAATAAATATCCGTTGGGTCATGCACAGAGGGCAGGGTTCCAGCCCCATTTGGTGCTCCATGATGAATCCTACTGACATTAATCCGCTGGTAGCTATAAAGATCAGCAGGTTGATGAGGCGAGGGCGGGGTAGTGTCATGGTATTGTTCCGAGCTAATAAAATTGAGCTTAAGGTAGAGTATTGTGTGCTGTTGCACAAGTCTGGACATCGGCTTACTGATTATCTCGCCATTGAGTCGCGAAAGTAATCAGCGCAGGGTAGTCTGCATGAAAATTGTCTTCCAATTGCGCGCGATGCGGCCATAGATAATCGGCCGCCTGATGTAACGGGTTGTCTCTTTTCAAGCGTTGGCCAATGCTGGTCAATGTGCGATCTATCGACGACCAGTCACGGTAGCGACAGAGTAGGTTATATTCACTCATCCTCTGGGCGAAGTTGAGTGCTTTTTCGTTAAGGTGATGATTGTTGGTCTGTAATATGTGATAAACGTCGTCTGCGTATTGTTCAAGTTGACGGGGGTGATAATCACTCCAGGCACGGCTGAGGAAATAATCGCTGATGACGTCTTCCAGTATCCCACCATAGCGGCGCCATGGGCCGTCATAGGTCTTTTTGTCTACGCTGGGCTGCCGTTGGGTAAAGCCGTCTATTTGTCGGTGCAGTTTAATACCGGTATTTATTTCAGCGGGTAGCTCACTGCCAGCAAGCGAACCTTTTACAAAATCCCCTAATAAAGCTCCGACAATATAGTTTTCATTGGTTCCGGCTAGATGAAAATGAGCCAGATAGTTCACTACTTGTTGTCGTACTGTGAATAATATTGAGCGAGGAATTCATCGAAGCCAACGCCGTCGCCTTGTTCTATTTCCGCCTGATGCTGGTGCGATTGGCCTGCCGCCAGTTCAAATTCGGCCATTTTTTCAGGGCTGAGTTGCTGGCTTGCAAAATAGCTGGCATGGCTTCGTGATTGCTTAAGGGCAAAGTGGTAATAGCTGCTATTTGTTTCGTTGAGCTCATTGAGTACCTGTGCCGATGGCGTTAGCTCGCTGTCTGCTATTTTGGCCTGTTGGGCCGACAGGGCGTTGCTGTAACAAGTATTGTTGTTAGTTTTGTCGAGCATATCAGCAACCGGTTTCATAGCTTCGAGTATTTGACTGCCCCAGTCATGTAGTAATATTTGCTCGTCACTTTTGGTTAATGTCAATTGAGGGTCGCGGCCCTGATTAACCGTTAATGTCAGGTTGTTTTGGTTGTTGTGAACTGTCTGTGGGTCAAATTGAGGGCTGTCTTCGAGCAGACAGTAAATCAGGAAGCAATCCATAAAATCGATTTCAGTTTGATCCATCCCCATGGGTAAAAACGGGTTAATATCCAGCAGGCGGATTTCGACATATTCGATGCCTTTTTGTTCCAGCGCATGAATGGGGGTTTCTCCTGCTTCGGTAACTCGCTTGGGGCGTACAGTTGAATAAAACTCGTTTTCTATTTGCAACAGCCCCGTGCTGAGCTGTTTATAATTACCCACTTCATCTTTCAGGCCGATTTTATCGTAGTCCTGGTGGGTTTCGGTCAATGCGGAGCGCAGTGTGCTGATATAGGTATCAAGTTGGTTGTAACAGACCACGAGGCTGTCCTGCGCGCTGCTAGAATAACCCAGATTGCCCATTCTCAATGCCGTTGCGTAAGGCAGATACAGTGTGCCATTACCATGGTTCTGTAATTGGTGATCGCGACCTTGAAGAAAGGTTTTACACACGGCAGGCGATGCGCCAAACAGGTATAGCAGTAACCAGGAATAGCGATGAAAATTCCTAATCAGACTGAAATAAGCTGTTGTTTTGATTGAGGCGGTATCTTCGGCCAATTGTTCGCCTTCGGCCCAGTAGGGCCAGAAAGCCTCGGGCAGTGAAAAATTGTAATGTATGCCCGCAATGGTTTGCATCGCACGGCCATAACGGTGACCGAGCCCGATCCTATATGCGGTTTTCATAGTACCAATATTGGAGTCGCCGTAGCGGGCAACGGGAATGTCTTCGTCTCGGTTTAGCACACAGGGCATGCTGGCCGTCCACAGTAATTCATTGTCCAGCTGGCTATAGGTAAAACGATGAATGTCTTCCAGCATGGCCAGTGGTTGTTCCGGTTGTTGGTAGGCGGGAGTAATAAACTCAAGCAAGGCCTCGGAGTAGTCGGTAGTGATATAAGGGTTACACAGTGCGGCGCCAAGGCTGGCCGGGTGCTCGGTTTGCGCCAACTGACCTTCAGGGGTTACCCGCAGGCTCTCTTTCTCTATGCCACGGGTGATATTCTTCAGGCTTGCCGCGGCGTCGCCCTTGAGCTGCTGCAGGCGCCGTTCTAATGTGTTTGACAAGTCATTCCCCTTCCATATGAATACGATAGTTTACCAGTGTATGGCCGTTGACGCTCAATACAAAAGTGGATTAGTCGGACGCGCAGTACATACCGCGGTTACTGCTATCAACTAGCAGGCTTTTGATGATGTCGCCCGTTTTGGTCTGAGTGAACACCATGGCGTAGCCCTGTTCACAGCTGACTCCGTGAGGGCTTTCTTTGTGAGACATGCGGTAGTCTTTACCCTCGACAGGGAGAACTGAGTGAAATTCACCAAATGCGTTATCCGCAACAGCTTCTGCATGTTCGATATATCCGTAAAATTCGAGCAGCAAGACGGTAGACGTTGCTGAAATTACGGCAACGGCGATAGCCTGGCGGATATTGTAGCTTCTCATAACAGAGCTCCATTAGCGATGCTATATTGTAGTGCACAGAGGGAGCATCGACAAAGAGGATCATTCGATGAATGACAAAAAACTGTCCTGGCAAATGATCAGAGAATTCTGGTTGGGTGAATTAGACGAGCAGGGTTTTGCAACGAAAGAGAAAAATCGTCTCTGGTTTATGGGTGGAGAAGAGGCAGATAGACAAATTAGTAGGTTTTTTGGCAGTTTGATTGAGCAGGCATTGGCCGGCGATTTAACAGAGTGGGAGGCTGAATTGCCCTCGCGCTTGTCGTTAATTATTTTACTTGATCAGTTTACTCGCAATGTATACCGCGGCTCAGCGCAGGCTTTTGCTGGTGATGCGCGGGCATTGGCTTTGGTGAAAAAAACGCTCGAGGCTGGCGAGCACCTGCAGTTAAGTCCTGCAGAACAGGGTTTTCTGTACATGCCTCTGGAACACTCAGAAAATACTGCCGATCAGCTTCAGTGTGTAGCGTTGTTTAAGACCCTACTGGATCAGGTGCCAGATGATCGTAAGGGTCAAGTACAGGGTAGTGTTGACTGGGCAATTCAGCATTACGATATCGTCAATGAGTTCGGGCGCTTTCCTCACCGAAATCTTATTCTGCAGCGAGAGTCTACAGCTGCTGAGTTGCAGTATATGAGCGGCGGTGGCAATCGATTTGGGCAATAGGCTATCAATACGAACCGTAATAGCGGGCTATTGGCGGGAAAGGTAACTCAAATCATGCTGGATTTTTGCTTGATAAACCGCAGTGTATTCGCTCCATTATGGTAAACGGTTTTAAGAAAGTGCCGGCTGCTATGGCTGCGCGCACAGACTGAGAAGGCCGTGCTATGCTGTATTGATTTTACAGTATCGAAAATTTCCAGGAGCTATTAATGCTGTCACAAAGTCATGATCAATCTTTTGTGGCATCGGTAGTTGATCTCATGCAATCGGTAGGGCCTGTCAGTGCCAGACGTATGTTTGGCGGACACGGTTTATTCCTCGATGGATTAATGATCGCCCTGGTTTCACAGGGCACTCTTTACCTAAAGACTGACCAGTCATCCGCAGCCGAGTTCTTTGATTTAGGGCTTGAGTCTTTTACCTATACCAGAAAGGGAAAAATTTGCTCTTTGTCTTATGTGCAGGCACCGGAAGAGGTGCTGGATAATTCCGAAGAGATGCTCGAGTGGGGTAATAAAGCTTATAGTGCAGCATTAAGGGCGGCTAGCAAGAAACGCAAAAAAGGCTGAGTTTTTACCTGTATCACTTGATAGGTTTAATATTTCCATGAGCGAATATAATTAGAGAGGTGATGTGCTCCTTATTGCTTTCTCTGTTGCGGCGGTACTCCCGCTATATCTACTGGGCCCGCCATTCTGTACTCTGGTTATGTGTTATTTTAATGACGCTAATGATGCTGGCGACCATAGATTGATGCCCCGGCATATTTTCTTTGTGACATAGGAGTACCAGATATGTCTGCTAGTTGGTCACGGTTTTCAGTTTTTTATTTACTAACGTTTTTATTGTTGGCGGCAATTCCTCTTATTTACTCGGCGGTAGCCGCAGGCCCTATGGATTTTTCTGCTGTCGGCGATCGTGCTAGCGCCCAAACCGGCTTGGCCTGGACCTCAAATATTCTGGTTGTTGTTCGTCTGTGTCTTGCCGAGCCCCTGTTGTGGTTAATGGTGTTTGGTTCGGCGGTACCCTCTATTGCGGCTATTTTGGTTTGTATGCGTAATCCGCAGCGCTTGCGAGCTCTTTTTGCCCGCTTTGCGATACGCCTGCCATGGCGAGAGGCCGCTCGAATTTATGCGTTTATATTTTTTATTATGCTGTCAGGTCTGGTCGTCGTTTATCTGCTGCGCGGCATGTTACCCGGGCCTGAATATGCGCAAGCTGATGGCATTATAGGGCCGGGTTTGGTGCTATTATTATTCGCTGCCGCATTCCTGGATCAAGGCGCAGTACTGGAGGAGTTAGGCTGGCGTGGCTTTGCCCATCATGAGTTACAGTCGGGCCTGCTGAACCCGCTGGCAGCTGCAATTACGGTGGGCATTATCTGGGGTCTTTGGCACGTGCCCCGCGATGTCACTAGCGGTGTGATTGAACGCCTTGGCTGGTTTCAGTATTTATGCCTGTATTTACCCAGTTTTCTGTTGGGTACGGTGACAACATCGATCATAGCCGCGTATTTTGTTAACCGCTGCCACGGTAGTTTGATCCCCGCTATTATGGTGCACGGCCTCAGTAATGATTCAGTAGGTTTGTCGGGTCTTGCCAACATGGAACAGGCGTTGTCGCCGTATCATCAGTTCACCAAGGCTTTGCCCTTTGTATTGATTTCTATAGCCATACTTTATTTTGCTGGTAAGCAGCTAGGTCTGCGGGCGGATAGCCGATGAGCTTAGGTTTGTTTTCGACATTTATACTGGCTTCCATTTTGTTGGCGTTAGCGCCCGGACCAGATAATATTTTTGTATTAACGCAGTCGGCTCAGCACGGTCGTCGCGCCGGTTTGTTGGTGACTTTGGGTTTGACTACCGGTTTGCTGCTGCACACGGGTCTGGTCGCATTTGGAGTGGCGGCACTATTTACTTTGTATCCCTTCGCTTTTACCGGGCTGAAATTACTCGGCGCCGCCTACCTGTTGTTTCTCGCCTGGAAATCATGGTCAGCTGCCGCCCAGGGTTTGCCTTCTGAACAATTGCCGACACTCAGCAGTGGCCAGTATTATCTGCGCGGTATTATTATGAATGTTACCAACCCCAAGGTGGCGATTTTCTTTTTGGCATTCCTGCCGCAGTTCACTGATCCGCAGCAGGGTTCACTGGTACTCCAGTTTTTGGTTCTGGGTGCGGTTTTCATGCTGGTGACCTTGTTGGTATTTGGCTCCATTGCCTGGCTTGCTGGCAGTCTTGGGCAGTGGTTTAACCAGTCACCACGCGGACAGCATGTTTTGAATGTGGTGGCGGCCTGTGTATTTGTTTTGCTGGCTATACGATTGGTGATACCCGACAGTTGGTTTGTCTGAATAGCTAAAACTTTATCAGTGAAAATCCCGGGATTTGAGCTGGGCTTCTTCCAGTAGCTGGCTCTGATCTACAATGCGCCCGGCAATAATATGGGTAACGCCATCTTTATGTTCTGCCGTGCCATAGATCATCAGCAATTTCCCCCCCATTAGTTGGCGTCTATATAGCTCCTGAGTGGACTTCCAAACGATGACGTTGATATTGCCGGTGTCATCTTCCAGTGTCATAAAGATGACGCCCGAGGCGCTGCCGGGACGTTGTCTACCGGTAACCAAACCGGCTATTCGAACAAAACGACCATGACTGATATTGCTTAGCTCGCGCGCCAAAGTACAACCTTTCAGTGCGGGGCTATCGCGCAGCTGGCTAAGTGGGTGCCGCTTAAGAGTCAGCCCGGTACTGTTATAGTCAGCCACCATATCGTTGAATTCCGACGGTGCTGCAAGCTCTATACCGTCGTCCAGTTGACGGCTATAGTGGGCTTCCTGTTCGGCTAGCAAAGGTTTGTGGTTTTCCAGTGCCTGACGTTGCCAGTGACCCTGGTGGCGGTTGCGAGTCAGGCGCTCGGTGGCATTGGCCGAGACTAAGGCCTGAATTTCCTGTCGATTGAGCTGCGCCCGCATGGCAAGGTCGCGCAGATTGTTAAACGGTTTATTCTGCCTGGCCTCGCATAATCGCAGTGCTGCAGCGCGATTGAACCCCTTTGCCAGCCGTAGACCTACTCTCAGGGCAGGGTTTGGTTCGGCGTTGATATCAGGATGATCCTCCAGCGTATGGTCCCACTGACTGATGTCACTATCTATAGCGTTAACACTGACCTTGTGACGGCGAGCATCCTGAATAATTTGTGAGGGTGAATAGAAACCCATAGGTTGGCTGTTAAGCAAGGCGCAATAAAATGCGGCGGGGTAATGACACTTTAACCAGGCCGAGACGTATACCAGCAGGGCAAAACTGGCAGCATGAGATTCCGGAAAGCCATAGCTGCCAAAACCTTGTATTTGACGAAACAAACGCTCGGCAAAATCGTTGCTGTGGCCGCGTGCCACCATGCCGTTTATTAATTTTTCCTTGAAACTCATTAGGCTGGTATTGCGGCCCCAACTGGCCATGGCGCGACGTAGCTGGTCGGCTTCGCCGCCGCTGAAACCCGCCGCTACCATGGCCAGCTTTATTACCTGTTCCTGAAAAATGGGCACGCCCAGGGTTCGTTCTAAAACGGCCTTCACATCAGCATTCGGATAAGATACGGCTTCCTCTCCCTGACGCCTGCGCAGATAAGGGTGAACCATGTCGCCCTGAATGGGGCCCGGCCTGACTATGGCCACCTCTATTACCAGGTCATAAAAACTGCGAGGTTTTAGTCGGGGCAGCATCGACATCTGTGCGCGCGACTCGACCTGAAAGACCCCCAGGCTGTCACCGCGACAGAGCATGGCGTAGGTTCTGGGGTCTCCCTGTGGGACAGAGGCAAGGTTGATCGGTGTCTGATAGTGTTTTTCTATCAGGCTAAAACATTTTCGAATGGCGCTGAGCATGCCAAGGGCCAAAATATCAATTTTTAACAAGCCCAGAGACGCAATGTCTTCCTTGTCCCACTGAATAATAGTGCGACCATCCATAGCGGCATTTTCGATAGGGACCAACGTATGCAGTGGTTTGGCGGTAATAATGAAGCCGCCAACATGTTGAGACAAGTGTCGGGGGAAGCCGAGAATCTCATGGATCATTGTCATAAAACGCCAGGCCAGGTCAGTATCCCCCAGCTTGGCTTCCCGAAAACGCTGTTCCAGATCGCCCATACGATCCCACCATGCCAGCGACTTTGCCAGCTGGTCAATGAACAAGGGGTCTAGTCCCAGAGCTTTGCCGACATCGCGAATGGCGCTGCGAGGTCGATAGGTAATAATAGTGGCGGCAAGGGCTGCGTGATCGCGGCCATATTTTTTGTAGATATATTGAATGACCTCTTCGCGCCGTTCGTGCTCAAAGTCGACATCGATATCGGGCGGCTCTTTGCGCTCCCTGGAGATAAAACGTTCAAATAGAAGTTGTGTATGTTCAGGGGAGACTTCGGTAATGAACAGGCAGTAGCAAACAACGGAGTTAGCGGCCGAGCCCCGCCCCTGGCAGAGAATGTTATTGCTGCGGGCAAAATAGACAATGTCAAAAACGGTAAGAAAATAATATTCATAAGCCAGCTCTTGAATCAGTGCCAGTTCATGTTCTATTTGTTGATTGATGGCCGGCGATACACCTTCCGGCCAGCGTTTTTGTGTGCCTGATAAAACCAGCTGGCGGAGATACTCACTGGCGCTTAAGCCTTGCGGCACCAATTCTTTCGGATATTCGTAACGTAATTCTTCCAGTGAAAATTGGCAGCGCTCGGCTACCAGGCAGCTCTCCTGTAACAGGGCCTGCGGATAGCGTTTGTTCAGTTCTGTTATGTCGCGTAAATAGCGCTCGCTATTGCCTTGTAAACGGCGGCCAAGGCTGCTGACAGGATGATTGAGGCGTATTGCGGTGAGCACATCTTGTAGTGGTTTGCGTTGGCGCGAATGCATATGTACGTTGCCGCAGGCCAGCATGGGTATATCCAGTGTCACGGCCAGTTGATGACAGCGATGATACTGTTCGTGGTCATTACCTGTGAGCAGTTGTGTAACACCTAACCACAGGCGTTGCTCGAAACAGCTGTGTAGATATTGTCCCTGTTCGACAGGAGGCTGATAGGCTTGCTGGTCAACTTGTGGCAACCAGATAGCGAGCAGTTGGTTGGTATGGTTTTTTAAGTCTCGTTCCTGTAACAGGTAGTGACCTTTTTCTGCTCTTCGGCGACTGCGGCTGATCAGGGCGCAGAGTTGTTCGTAGGCTATGCGGTTGGGCGCTAGCAGGACGAACTTGAAATTTTCCTTTAGCTTAAACTCACAGCCCACGATAAGTTTGATGTTGTGGTCGCGGGCTGCGACATGGGCTTTTACAATGCCGGCTAGTGAGCATTCATCGGTAATGGCGATGGCTTTATAGTGTAGTTTGGCCGCTTGTGCGACCAATTCTTCCGGTCGCGAGGCACCGCGCAGAAAGCTGAAATTGGAGAGGCAGTGAAGCTCGGCGTACATGGCTTAGTCGAAGAATTCAGGCGCCAGTCAGGCTGCCTGTATAGGGTGCCTTGCTCGCGCATAAAAACTATTTACAGTGCCTGGAGAATACGCTCAAGAGAAAACTCCCTGTGCAAACCAGTTGTCGTTCAAGCGGTCATGAAATACCCAATACATGGCACCGTTTTCATGTTTGGCGACAAAGTAATCCCGCTCTGCGGGTTTTTTACGCCAATGACTTTCTATGCGCTCTGGCCCTTGTGTCAGGGTCATCTTACCGTGCCAGTAAAGCCCTCTTTGAGTTTGACTAATAGATACCGGGTGTTTGAGCAGCCAGGCGGGTCGTGGAGCATTAAAATTAAGTGGTAGTTGGCCGGGTTGTTCGGTCGCCGGCGGCTGTGGCTCGCTGGCTTCCTCGGGCAGGTGTTCATCGCGGCTCAACAGGCTGGTAATGGTTTTATTGCCCAGACGTGTGCCTAGTTTGTCGATCAGTGAGTGAATTTTGCCACTACGTGAAACTTCCAGCGACTCAAATAACTGTGCGGTCTTTTGTTCAAAGCGTACAAAACTGTCGCAGTGCAGGCTGAGTCCCTCGACTTTACCCTGCAACTTTTGGTTCTCCAGGCTTGTTCGAGTCAGTTGGAAGAAAGTACTTTCATCGTGACGAGGTTGCGACAGGTTAATAGCGATGTCCTGCTGACCTTGATGTAAATGTAAACGCCAGCTCAGATTGGTACATTCAAGTTGATGACTGTGTAGAAACTGGCTGAACTCCTCGAGCATGCGATGCATGGGGAATAGCAGTTGCTGGCTGTTGTCGACGGCATCGGCAAAATAGATTTCACGCTCAAAATGCTGTTGTGGCCGAATAAATGTTCGTGGGTCGGCAATCTCGCCACGTAGTTCAGCCAAATAGCGTAAAAAGCCTTTGCCAAAACGTTTGCCCAGGGCATCGACTGGCAGGTCCATTAATTCACCGATTAATGACAGGCCCAGTTGCTCCATTTGTTCTATCTGTGTCGCAGGGCAATGTAGTAATGCCAGCGGTATTTCATTGAGTACTTGTTTGAGTGATTGTTTGTTAAGTGTTTGCCGTTGATCATCAAAATAGGCTTGGTGATCATTGGGGCGGGCACGGGCCATTAGCCAGGCTGCTTTGGGTGTGTGTGCCAGGCCGGTTTGAACGCTATAGCCCAGTTCAGCCAGTTCTTTTTTGACCTCGTCCAACACCGAATCCAAACCCTGGAATAATTTCAGTACGGAGCCAACTTCCAGTAACAAATCGCAGGGTGACTCGATGCTCACCGCAGGAGTAAAGCGGTAAGCCCAGTGCGCCAGTTGTTCCAGTGCTTTGGCTTCTTTGTCTGTACTGCGGGGCAGGCTATGAAGATTGTCCATCACGGCGTTGGCAGTATTGACAGACATGCCGGGGTTAATGCCCGCAGCGATAGCCTGTTTATTGCAATGACTTACCCGGTTTTTATCGATCAGCAAGCAGGGCTTGCCGTCGGTTTCAGGCTGGTGGCGGGTAAATATTTCCAGTGGTAGTTGAGGAAAATGCAGACATAACCATAACATAGGAATACCTCGTGTATTTAGGAGACGACCCGCGATGCAGCCAGTTGTTTGGCTTGCGCTTGCGGATTTGTGGGATAGACAGAGTGCACTGCTTGCCGAATATGTTGTGAGCTGTGTACCGGCAATGCAGTTACGGCTTGCTGTCGTTGGAGTTGGGGCTGGAGTTGGGGCAGGAAGACCTGCTGACCACTCCAGCCGCCGGGTTGTTTGACAATGCTAAGTGCCAGCTTGGCACCTTGCTGCTTGACCCGAATACGCAGACTGGCGGGCGAATGTTGCTGTGCAAAGCGTGTATCGCGATAGATAAAGGCTGTGCAGTTACCGCGTTGTGCGGCCAGTTGCAGTTTTCTTAATTGAGAGCTTTTGACGTTTTGCGGACCCAACCAGCACAGCAGCGTACTGCAGGCTTCTGAGGCCAGTGCCTGTTCGGCGCTCCACAGGGTTTGCTGCAAGTCTTTGGGTTCTACCACAATCAAGCGATGGCCAGCAATACCGGCAGCCTCCAGTGCAGGGGCATAGGGCTGGTATGGGGGGGCTATTAGCAGACAGTAACCACCGTCTTGGCACAGTTTTATGGTAGCGGGCATGACCAGCTGCCATTCACCTATACCGTGTTGGTTGACCAGCAGTTCGGTCAGCCGAGCCACCGGCCAGCCGCCGTCATGGAGCTTGTTGTCGAGTGCTTCAAAGCCGGTAGATACAGCACTTCGCTGGCGCTGGCTGTGGGCTGCCTGCCAAATATCGTGTCGCTTTAATAATGTGGAGAGCTCTGTTTTCATACTGGCTTTATATACAGTGTTTTCGATAAGTATATACAGCACTGTTCAAATGTACAGTATTTAGAAAAATAAATGGGGGACGGAGCACTATTGGATATCTGTCGCTCTCACCTGCGGGGCAGGCCAAAGAGCGACATGGCGCTATAAGGGGGTTGAGGAGGCTTACTTGATAAAGCGAATACTGTAGGGGTATTGGTAATATTCACCCTGGTTAGCTTTAACAATGGCAATAATCGTTACGATGAAGGTATAGAGCAGTAGAGGTATAAGTAAAACCAGACCAATAAGAATAAAGGCCAGCAGCCAGCAAATGGCGGTAGCAATCATCATAGTGAGCTGAAAGTTCAGTGCTGACTTGCCATGGTAGTCAACATAAGCGTATTCATCTTTTTTCATTAGCCAGATAACCAGTGGGCCAATTACATTGCCCAGTGGTATAAAGCAGCCGGCAAATACAGCCAGATGGCAGAACATACCCCAGTTACGTTCGTCTTGTGATAGTACAGAATTTTCTGTCGTGGCTGGTTCTTGTAATTCTTCCATTACATTGTCTCTATGGGTTCGTAATATAAGGATTATAGGTTATTCCAGTTTTTCGGCGAGCCTTGATTTATGACAAGAGATAATAAGCCGTGTGGGGGTATTATTTCTTGGTCGGCGTAAACACCACATCACAGGGCTTTCGGGTCAGGTGGTGGCGGAATTGCCAACATGGGGAGCAGGAAAAACCCATCTGTTCTGTTACTTGCTCATAACTCGCTTATGCCCTGTTTCCCCTCTTTTCATCATCTTCCCTCTGATAGCTCGCGTATTACGTAAAACTACTTACGTATCTTGTTGTAATTGCGTATGTTTTTTTGACATCAGCTCTTTAGAATGTGTCTCATCGAGAAATGCCCCAGATGGTGATAAAGATGACTGCCAAGTACGATGTAACACTGCTTATGACTTCCCGCCAGATCAAAGAGGCGTTGGATACTATTGCTGAGCAAGGTGAAATAAAAACTGACAGAGAGATGGTGGCAATTGCTGCGCTCAAATTCTCTCGTGCTGAATTCATGGGTGCCAGTGTAGCGACTGTTGCAGCCAAGCTAAGATTACACAGTGATACTGAAATCTCTTATCTTGCCAAGGCAGCACACCCTGTGCAATGTGCCTTGCAACTGGAAAAGTGGCAGTCTGACACCGGCGAGACCACTTATGCTGCCCGCAATCCACGCCCCAGAGGCAAAGACGGCCAGCGCATTTTACTGACAGAAGACGGTGTTGAGATCTCTTTGAAGGATTGGCAACAGCGTATAGCTGCCATATCTATAGCTGCCTGAGACTGCCCGGCGGGGGAGCCAGCAGTCCGCAGCAGCCGGGACCCCAGGGTTCCGGTTTTTTTATGCCTGGATAAAACGTACAAGCAGGAGAATAGAGAAGTGCTGCGATACAGCTCTGCTAGCCGCGCAGCATCCGACGCATGACGCCGTTCTTTTTAACAAAATGATGGTGTAGTGAGGCGCCAATATGCCCGATAGAAAAGAGTGCCAGTAATACCCAGATGACTTCATGCATCTCATGGAAAACCCCCGCGGCATCTTTGCTTTTCTCGACTAGTGTAGGGACATCAAACAGGCCAAAAAAACTGGCCGGGTAACCCGCAGATTGTGACATCAATATACCAGTGACAGGTTGAGCCAGCATTAAGACATATAGCAGCCAATGTACGGAGCTGGCCAGTTTTTGCTGGGTACTACTCAGGCTCGCATCATGTTTGGGCGTGGTATTAAGCACGCGCCATAGAAGTCGGCTCAGGCCCAGTATCAGGATTAATATCCCGAACCCTTTGTGCATCAGGAGAGCTTCATCTTTTTCTGCTCCATCGGGCATGGCGGCATCAAGATTGCCCGCAATAATAGCGCCCAAAAGAAGGAAAAACATTAACCAGTGAAAAACCTTGGTTAGCGAGCCATAGTGAGATTCGGTATTCTTGAGAGGCATATGCACTCCTGCTTTATTATTGATGTTTGTTAAGCATAGCAGAAGTTGAATGATGTGAAACATGACATAAAAAAGGCGGCCAATGGCCGCCAAGAGAGGTTGAGGTGGATACCTCAGGGAGTAGTGTAAATCGAGACTGGATGGTTTATTGGGCAGGCTGGCCTTCAGGTGAAGGCTTATCCCCACGTTTGCCTTGCTTGAAACGTTTCTGCATGCGCTCCGATAATTCTTCAAATTGAGCCTTTTGCTCAGCATTAAGAGAACTGTAAAATGCATGTGCACTATTGCTGCTCATGACTATTTTATCGGCTGAACCGGCGGTAATGTCTTCTGCCAGGGTTCGTGCTTTGCTTTCGGAATAATCGTCAGAGTTTATTAACGCTTTGAGTTCCTGTAGCTTCTCCTTGTTACCTTGACGCTCGGCGCGGCGGTTTTCATTGCTGGCTCTGAGTAATTCTTGCTGTTCGGGCGTCAGGTTTAGTTCGCTGCTCATTTTCTCCAGCATACGATCGCCTCGTTTACCTTGCCCGTCGTCGGGTTCTGCCAGCGCAAAACCGGCGGTCAGAGAGGCTATGAATAACGGTGCCAAAATGTATGTTTTCCAGTGTTTCATCTCTATTCCTCTTGGTTGGTGAATGTTGATTAGTATAGGCACCCAAATGTTAAAGTGGGTATGGGAATGTTAAGAAAAGTAAAGTGGTATCACCAGTCTGTAATAAAACTGGCACAATAGCGAAGATTGAGCAACAGGACAGGACAATGGAAGAACAGACTCACCTGCTAATAGCCGATGACGACGTCGGGCTTTGCACGCTACTCACCACATATCTGGAGGGTGAGAATTTTACTGTGGACAGTGTCTATAGCGGTACTGCGGCACTGGAACAGGTGCGTCAAAGAGAATACTCACTGATGATTCTCGATATCATGTTGCCCGGACTCAATGGTCTCGATGTATTGCGTGGCTTACGTGAGCACTCCGATTTACCGGTACTGATGTTAACCGCCAAGGGCGATGATATTGATCGTATTGTTGGCTTGGAACTAGGCGCCGATGACTATCTACCCAAGCCTTGTAATCCACGCGAGTTATTGGCCAGAATCAGGGCAATTTTGCGGCGTGCGGTAGATGACCCACGGGCAAACGATTCGGCTAGCTTACAGGTAGGCAGTTTAACTTTGTCGCCGACAAGCCGTCAGGTCAATTTGAATGACGTTGCGCTGGATTTGACCAGTGTTGAATTTGCGGTTCTTTGCTGCCTGATGCGTCAGTCCGGACAGATCGTGGGGCGAGACGAACTGTCGGTGCAGGGATTAGGTCGCAAACTCATGCCTTATGACCGTTCTATTGACGTGCATATTAGTAAGTTGCGAAAAAAAATCGCGGCAATCGACGACAGCCAATGGATTGTGGCTGTACGCAGCCAGGGTTATCAGCTGGTAGCGCCAGAATAATATGAGAATCTACTGGAAAATATTTATTGCCTTCTGGCTGGCCAGCTTCCTATTAGTCAGCTCGGCCATGGTGGTGGGCTATCTCGTAGGTCCGCCAGATCGAAAACCACCACCACCGATGAAGGACATCTTTCGGGGACTACACGAGCACTTGGCCGCAGGCGATCTTAATCGTCTGTCAGATTGGCTGGATAATAACCCTCGCCTGCGTGGCATCGACTTATATGTGATGGACTCGAAGAAAGTCATTATATATCCGACAACGGCCGTACAGCCGCGTATTAAAAAATTATTCAAGGAAGCACGCAAAAGCCGTGGGTCTTTACACCGATATGACGGCGACTATACACACCGTAAACTGAAGAGAGGATTCGAACAGCCTTACGAGATGTTGTTGCGTACCCCATCGCCGTGGCAACGCAAACTACAGGAGAACTTATGGCTGCGCTTTGTGCTGGGACTCCTTATTAGTGGTGTTGTATGTTATTTCCTGGCAGGTTTGTTAACACGTCCTATGCGGCAATTGAGCCAAACTGTAAGTCAGTTGGCAGATGGAGATTTATCCGCCAGGGTAGATATTCCCACCAGCCGTTGGCAAAAGGATGAAGTAACAGAGCTATCGTCTGATTTTAATCATATGGCCGATCACCTGGAACGTTTGTTGAAATCCCAAAAACAATTGCTCGGTGATGTATCTCATGAGTTACGGTCCCCGTTGGCGCGCATACAAATCGCACTGGAGCTGGTTCGTCAGCGGCAAGGTGAGAGTAGCGAGCTGGATCGTATTGCCAAGGAGCTGCAGCGACTGGAAGAAATTATCGCAGATTTATTGCTATTGCCAAAATTGGAGAGCAGCGGTGAATTACTCAATGATACGGTAGACCTTATCGGTCTGGTCAATGCTATTGTCGAAGATTGCAGGCTGGAGGCCAGTAGTCTAGGTTGTACATTGAGTTGGCAGGAAAGCGAGAGCGAGCTATTGGTGCGGGGTAATGTGTCTCTTTTGCGTAGTGCGGTAGAAAATATCATTCGTAACGCCATGCGTTATACCCCGGCGCAATCCAGTGTCGATATCCAGTTGTCGGTAGATGAAAGAGGCATTCTTTTAACGGTTAGAGATTACGGCCCAGGGCTCTCACAAGAGCATATAGACCATATATTTGAGCCATTCTATCAAGCCGATAGTGCGCGAGGTCACGAAAGTGGTGTTGGTCTGGGTTTGGCGATAACGGATCGGGCGATAAGAGCCCATGGTGGATCGGTACAGGCGCTAAACCGAACTCCGGGTCTGGAGATGGCTTTGCGCCTGCCAAGTCGTTTGCAGGTGTTTTTGTAGGTATGTTTATTTAGGTGGAAATTGACTCATGATATCCCGAGCCACTTCTTTGGATATTTTTTTGCGCTCGTCTAAATCCATATTGGCGGGCAACTTGCCTTCGGCTATGCCACGCCACATGAGAGACATATCCTTGGGTCTTAGTACATCAATAAAGACGGTGCCTAGTTTGTATTCCTTGGCGCCACCACCCAGTGTAACACCGACTCCCACACTGGTACCGTAGGTACCAGTGCTGACGCCACCGCGAACGCGTTCATTACCGCCACTCATCGATACATTAGAGCCATAGGTACCTGTACTCACTGAGCCAGCCATGCCTGAGCCATAATTATTGTAGCTACTGGCGCTTCTTTTTTGCTGCGTGTTGACGTTATAGTGGATGACGAAGTCAGGGATGCCACTATCAATTTCACGGAAACTGTTTTCACGCAGCACGGCGTCGACATTGTCCATAAAACGTTTATGGGAAGGGCTATTAACATCGTATTTGTCTGCTCGCTCCGGATAAACCCGGGTATACCAGCGATAGGTTTTCAGCTGGCTAAAGTCGGTGGATTCTAAGTAATCGGTATCGATCTCTATCTTGTTGCTGGCGCAACCTGAGAAAAAAACCAACAGGCAGGCAATGAGTGAATATTTTAATACATGAGGCATATGAATCGATTCCCGACCAGAATGAGTGTTCTGGCTAAATGAAAGTTTAAAGCTTATCTGAAAAATAAACAGATTTTGCCCGGCGGTGGGTGATAAAGGCGAGAACAAACGAACCCAGTTCGTAACAGCTGGCCCACAGGTTGTAGTCATCGAGCCCAACATGTATTAAACCAGCAAGGCGGGCAAAACCCAAGCCTGCGAAGATAAAGACCGCGACTCTGACAGATTCCAGTGTATAGCTCTTGCTGATGGCCCCGCGCAGGCAATACAGACCGATGGCAGCTTGCAGCCCCCCGTACATGGCCATAAATTCCACCGGCCCTCCGCTCTCGCCGAGACTGACACCAAAGTAGCTGGCGGGCAGTGCGGGGTCATAAAAACACACTAGTCCATAAGGCAAAAGCATTATGCCGGTGAAAGCGAGAAAAAGGCGGGCTGGCAGCATATGAGATACGTCGTTTAGTTATGTTTCAACATATGGTCGCAGAAAGTCGCCAGATCAGCAAGCGAGCGGCAACTCCATACCATTCGGCAGTGGGGCTTATATTGCTCCATGATGGAATCGCCGGTATTCCAAATGACCTCCGACTCGGGGTTTAGCCAATAGATGTTGTGGCAGCGCTGGCTAATAGATTTAAATGTATCCAGCGCCGCATAGCCTTTATTATTGCGGGCATCGCCCAGTATCACAATGACACTGTCGCGCTTTAGTCTGCCGCCTACCTGCTCCATGAATTCGTCTATGGTGCGGCCGTAATCTGTCGAGCCACCCCCCCATTGGCGCTGCGCTTCCTGCTGTGCTTCTTCTGCGCCGAGTTGTTGGTACAAGTCAGTGACTTCACCCAGGCAATTGGAAAAGACAAAACTGCGGGATTTTGGTAATAAGTCGCCCATGCAGGCCATAAAGCCGAGCAATAAATCGGCGCTGGCGGCAACGGAGCCAGAAATGTCCGCAACCACAAACACCTGAGGCCGCGATTTATGTTTTTTGCGCCAGCGTGGTTTGAAGGGAATAGCATCGTAGGCCATGTTGTGGCGCAGGGTAGAGCGTACGTCCAGTAGGCCGCGTTGATAAAACAGATTACGACGGCGATATTTTTTTTGCAGGCGGCGGGCTATTTGCTGCATCAGTACCCGCAACTCCTTCTGTTGTTTACGATCCAGCAAGCGCACCGGTGTAGTCATCAGTCGTTGCTCGCGTAGAGCACGGGTATTGGGTTTGCCGTAGAGCAAAAATTGTTTCTCTATATGTTCACGTGCCTGCGCCAGCAGGTTGTTAGACAGTTCGCTCAATGTTTGCAGGCTGGCTCCACTGCCCCCGCTATCACCGGAAGAATTCCCTTCTTGTAGCTGCAGTATGTCCCGCTGTAGTAATGGCCAGTCCAGCTGTTCCAGTAGTCGGCGGGTATACAGGCCCTTTTGCGTAATTTGGCTGATAGCCGCCGAGTCGATAATGTCGCCTGCTTGCTGTATCTCTAGTTGTAGCTCCACGGAGCTGGCATTGATAAGGCGGTTCAGGGTGTCGGAAGTTTCGCTTTCTGGGCCGCTTTTTTTCGTATCGTCCTGCTGCGGTAAGGATGACGAACTTGCTGAGCCGAAGAAGTGCGCAAAACAATCATCCAGTAGTATGCGCTCAGACTCATCAGCGGCCAGTACGCTGCGTAATGTGTGCTGCAGGCGCTGTCTGTTGTCATAACCTACCAGCGCGACAGCAGACAGGGCTGTGTGTGTCTGGTTGATACCTATGGGTAAGCCCGCGCGGCGCAGCACATCGATAAAGCCAAGTAGTGGCTGTTCCATATTAGTCACCCAGAAGCTGTGGCAAGTCCTCGCTCACAGCATCAATATCTTCCTGGTATTTTAATATCAGGTTGAGGGTACTGCGCACCATCCGGGGTTCCAGGCTGGTGGCGTGCAGCAGTAATAACGCCTGCGCCCAGTCCAGTGTTTCCGATACTGCGGGCAATTTTTTTAGTTCGAGCTGTCGAAGCTTGGCTATAAAACGCGCCATATGAGCGGCCAGTTCAGTGCTGATTTGCGGGGTCTTGGTCTGCAGTATTTGTTGTTCCATCTCCGCGCTGGGAAAGGGAATGTACAGATGCAGACAGCGTCGTTTAAGAGCATCCGATAGTTCGCGGCTGCTGTTTGATGTCAGTAATACGATCGGTTTAGTCGTCGCTTTTATGGTGCCAATCTCGGGCAGACTGATCTGGAAATCTGACAGAATCTCCAGTAATAGGGCTTCAAACTCCTCATCACTTTTATCTATTTCGTCTATTAGTAGAACGCAGCCATTGTCCTGTTGTAAAGCCGACAGCAGGGGGCGTGGTTCGAGAAAATCCCGCGAGTAAAACAGGTCATCAATATTTTTTAATCGATTCATGGCCTGGTCCAGGTTGGACGCACCTTCTAATACAGTGTCCAGTTTCTCCTTCAATATTTGGGTATAGAGTAACTGTTTGCCGTATTTCCATTCATACAGTGCTTTGGCTTCATCCAGCCCTTCATAGCACTGCAGGCGAATGAGCGGTAGGCCTTGAGCAGTGGCCAATGTTTTGGCCAGTTCTGTTTTGCCCACCCCGGGAGGGCCTTCTATTAGCAGTGGTTTACACAATTGCGTGGCGAGGTATACCGCAGTGGCGATTTCTTCGCTGGCGATATAGTCATGTGAATTTAACAGGCTCAGCGTTTGCTCAATGCCAAGCAGTTGTGGCTGGCTCATGGTGATGTCCTTGATGAGCGGTTTAGCCGCCGGTCATATTCATAAAACGTACGATGGAGGGTTCATCGTGAAGGTCAAAATGGTGGCGTTCAGGTTTGTGTGTGAGAGCGGACACAATGGCTGATTGCAGTGGCGCAATTTCTCCCGGCTGGTTGCGCGTTATGGCACGCAAATCGAGTGAGTCTTCGTTGCCCAGGCATAAAATCAAACGCCCTTCGGCGGTGACACGTACCCGGTTACAGTCGCCGCAAAAGTTGTTGCTATGCGGGGAGATAAAACCGATGCGTATATTGCTATCTTGCATCCGGTGATAGCGCGATGGACCACCGGTCTTGTCGCTTGAGGGCGTCAGCGGGTAACGGCTATCAATCGTGTCGCGAATATCCTCGCTGGAAATAAAACTCAGTGCCCGGTCGTGCTCTACGATATGGCCTAGCGGCATTTCTTCGATAAAGGAGATATCCAGTTCCTTGGCTCGGCAGAATTCTACTAAATCGAGGACTTCATCTTCGTTGCGACCTTTAAGGATTACGCTGTTTATCTTGATCCTTTTAAACCCGGCCGCCCGGGCGCTGTCGATGCCTTTTAAGACCGTGGTCAGCTTGCCAGTACGCGTCAGACGCTTGAAACGCTCCGGCTGGAGGCTATCCAGGCTGATATTAATTCGGCCTAAACCCGCTTGATACAGGTTTTCTGCGAGACGAGGTAATTGAGAGCCATTGGTGGTGAGTAGTAATTCATCAAGGTCTTTCTCCTGACCTAATTGCTCGACCAGCCACTGAACATTATTCCGTATCAGGGGTTCACCACCGGTCAGTCGAATACGCTTGACCCCAAGGCCGATAAAGGCGCGGCTGATCAGGGCCATTTCTTCCAGCGTCAGGACCTGCTGACGGGGAACAAACTCCATGTCCTCGGCCATACAGTAGACACAGCGAAAATCGCAACGATCAGTGACAGATAAGCGCACGTAGTCGATTACGCGTCCAAATCCGTCAATTAATCGGTCGGGCTGTGCTGTCATGGGAGCTGTGTCAGGTTATGATTCGATATAGGGCATTCTAGAACAAAACTGATGAAAATGGGCGAAAACCCCGACGATATCCGCGGAGAATACAGTATTGATTAATAAAAATAGCTTGCTGATCCTATTGGGGCCAGTCATCGCACTGATAACTTATGCTTTGTGTCGCCAGAGTGGGTTGGAGTATCCGGCTGCTGCAACGGCGGGCGTGACGCTTTTATGTCTGGTTTGGTGGGTTTTTGAGCCGATTCCTATACCTGTTACCTCATTGATGCCGCTGGCCTTGTTTCCTTTGCTGGGTATTCTGACGGGTATTGATGTGGCGCAGGCATACGGTTCACCATTGATTTTGCTGTTATTGGGTGGATTTTTGTTGTCTCGTGCAATGGAGTCTACCGGGGCTCATCGTAGGGTGGCGCTATTTATGGTGGCATTATTTGGCTCCATGAGCGCCCGGCGACTCATTATGGGTTTCATGGTTGCCAGCGCGGTGCTGAGTATGTGGATATCCAATACGGCCACCACCTTAATGTTATTGCCGGTCGCACTGGCAATACTAGAGCGCGCCGAAGACAAACGTCTGGCGGTGCCATTATTACTAGGCGTGGCATATGCGGCGTCTATTGGTGGTATGGGTACGCCCATTGGAACCCCGCCCAATTTGGTGTTTATGCAGGTTTACCGAGAGCACACCGGCGTCGATGTGGGTTTTGTCCAGTGGATGTCCTGGGCAGTGCCGGTGGTTGTTGTAATGGTTCCTGTGGCTGCCTTTTGGTTGACCCGCAATCTAAAGGGAGTCGCAGGGGTAGATATTCCTGCTCAGGGTAGCTGGACCACAGCACAGCGTCGAGTCATGGTGGTTTTTGCGCTCACAGCGCTTGCATGGATTACCCGTAAAGCTCCTTTTGGTGGCTGGAGCGGCATATTCGATATGCCTTATGCCAACGATGCCTCGGTAGCCTTTATTGCGGTAGCGGCGCTGTTCATTGTGTCGGATGGAAAAGGCGGCAAACTATTGGATTGGGCTCATGCCGAGCGAATTCCCTGGGGCGTGCTGTTGTTGTTTTCCGGCGGTATTACTCTGGCCAAGGCATTTCAGCAGTCGGGCTTGAGCTCTGAGTTGGCCGGTCTATTGAGCGCGGTGAGTATCCTACCCGTCATTTTAATGATTGCGTTGTTAGCGCTTGGGGTAAGTTTTCTGACTGAAACTACCAGTAATACTGCCAGCACCACTTTGCTGATGCCGGTGTTAGCTGCGACTGCAATTGCGGCGGATATCGACCCCGCTCTACTGATGGTGCCAGCCGCAATGAGTGCCAGTTGTGCCTTTATGTTACCTGTCGCCACTGCACCTAATAGTGTGGTCTATGGCAGCGGCGTTATCCCCGCCGGTATTATGGCGAGAGAGGGTTTTGTACTGAACTTGTTTGGCGCTGTGATTATTACGCTAGTCTGTTACTGGCGTTTGGCATAGCGCTGTCGGCGCAGCTGATGCATTTATCCTGTCTCCGAAAAATTTAGTCAGCGGCTAATTTCCCAGATATGGGTCAACTTCACATTGATGCGTGTCAAGCGGTCGTCTTGTGTATTGATAGATCGATTAGGTTTAAGCGATAAAGATGATATTGCTACATATTCCTATACGTAATTTCTGGCAGGCGTATAGTGGTTCATGTGGTGTTTGACACCATATCACTGTCCATAAAGGCAGTAGGCGCTATCGGTATACCGAACAGCGCCTTTTTATTGTCTGGCAAAATATTTACTGAGCCGTGGTGAGCTGGCTAGCGCGATAGCCCTGATCGCCGCAGGCAATAGCAATGGCTCTTGCTGCTTCTCGGTTACCCGCGCGATTTTGGTATTTATTGTAACATTCTCGGGGTTCGTTAGGCCCAAACCAGCGTTTGCCCGATGCTTGAGGAAAGTGCTGTCGACACTCTGCTGTAATGACGTTTACCGCCTGTGGAGCGGTAGACGGGGTGATATTGTGGATAACACAGTCGGCATAATCATCGGGCCCCAAAAAAGGGATACCCACCGCTAAGGCGGGTGTAGCAAAGCCGATACAAAGCAATAAGCAGAACGTTTTACGCATTATCATGCCTCTGTGTTTGTTAAAGCATATCTGCCTTCAGCCTGTTAGGCAAAAAAAGGCTGCGATCTGCGTCTCATTTTCAAGGCCCCGTGGCGCAATAACCCGGTTTAGTGGCTTACGTTGCCATCTTCGCCGTGGGGGTGCCCATGAGCCAGTTCGTCGGCGTTGGCTTCACGCACGCGGCTAATATCAATGATAAAATTCAGCGTTTCTCCAGCCAGTGGGTGATTGGCATCCACCGTCGCCTGGAATTTACCCATTTTAACAATTTTAACCTGACGTAGCCCCTGCTTGGTCTCAATGGCGGCTACACCCCCTGATTTGAGTTTGCCTCCCTTGGGTGGGCGCAGGTGCTTGACCGGCATACGCTGAATCATATCGTCTTTGCGCAATCCGTAGGCATCTATGGCGTCGAGTGTCACTTCCACATGGTCGCCTTCACTTTTACCTTCAAGCGCCCGCTCCAGCGCCGGCATAATATTGCCAGCACCATGCAAATACACCTGCGGGTCGCCGTCATGGCTGGATTCCAGCGTCTCTTGCTGGAGGTTTGACAGGGTATAGTGAAATACCCCAACCCGATCTTTACTCAATTCCATTGTTATTCCTACCTAAAAAGCGCGGATGATAACGCCCCAACTCCCTGTGGAAAAGGGCTTGGGTAGTATTTGTTATTTAAATACGCAATGTTTAGTGTAATCAGCTGCTTCATTGGCAGACCAGTCACCGGAGGGTTTTTCTTTCATCTTTGCGCACCAGGCATCGCTGCCAACTTCGGCTGAGCAGGCGCTAAGTGTTAGCGTCATCAGGGATAACAGTGCCAGGGGAAGTATTTTTTTCATAAGCCATAGCCTTTTTGAGTGGTTGAATACTGCTTAATCTTATCTCTGGATGGATGAATTTGCACTGAAGCAGTTTGTTACCACGCTCGAATATTGACGTTAATCATAAAACAAGGGGAAGCCAAGATTAAGGGTTATAGCCTGTAAGCCATCGCCACGGATTACCGAAAAGCCCAGTCTGGGAATTCTGATGCCGAGTATTTTTTGTGGCCTGATAGTGCCGGCAGTAAAGCCGAGGTAAAACAAGTTTTCCGTGCCTACCCTCTCACCCGAGATACCTTTGATGCCAGCATTGTCAATATAGCGCTGCCACTGGGTGTAAACACTAAAAGTGATCTCATCGTCGCCCACTTTTATTCGCGGCGGTATTACCCAGTCCAAGCCGGTTTCCAACTGCATAAAACCTTGCCGATTACTGGTCTCGAAGCTGTGCTGCCCAACCCCCCGAATTCGTGCACCCCAGGAAAGCTTGCCCTCATCAACGGGCCACGAGGCCAGGCTGCGAAAATTTGCGCTGTAAATCGCTGCCGTTGTACTAGTGCCAAAGTCATGGGCTAATCCCAGTTGTACCGAAGGGGATAATAGCCAGTTAGCGCGCGGTTTATAATGGCGCGCAACTCCTGGCATTACGCTAATCGAATGTAGTGTATCGGGTATAACACCGTCGAGAATATCGTCGAAATCGGTTTCCCGAACACCCAGGGTGACCGGTAATAGCAGATGATATTTGCGCTCCTCTTGAGGCTTCAGCACAGTGGTTTCCAGAGACATTTTAAAGATGACCGCTTTCTCTGCGCCTGCTTTATATACTCCGGTGCCTAATATGGGAGCGTAGACATAGCTCAGATCAGGTTCTGGGCCCTGTTTGGCAATCTCGGCGCAATAGCCAAAGCTTGCTAAAGCGGCGAAAAAAACCAGGATAAGTGCTCTTATCTGCATTTGTTGCGTATTCCGTTCTTATATTGGTTATAAGCATAGCAGCATCGTTACAAGTTGGCTTAAATCTGTTTTCCGCGTAATCTGTGCAGCTTGAAAAACGTAATTGAATTTGGAGAAGATAATGGCCTTGAAAACAGGTTTGATGTTGGGATATGCCGGTAAGCGCATTCAATTGCCGGTAGAAATGGTACAGCAGGCAGAGAAACTGGGTTTTGACTCAGTCTGGACTGCCGAAGCCTATGGTTCGGATGCGGTGTCACCGGCAGCCTGGATACTGGCGCAAACATCAACAATCAAGGTCGGCACCTGCATTATGCAGATGGTTGGCCGTACCCCCGCTACTACGGCAATGACGGCGATGACGCTGAGTCAGTTGTCCGGCGGACGTTTTATCCTGGGCCTGGGTGCCTCTGGGCCGCAGGTGGTCGAGGGTTGGCACGGCGTACCTTATGGCAAACCGATTACTCGCACAAAAGAGTATATTCAGATATTACGTGAAATTATGAAGCGCGAAAGCAAAGTAGAATTTGACGGACAAATGTACCAGATGCCCAACCGCGGTCCTGGTACGACAGGTTTGGGTAAATCACTGAAATCTATTTTGGAAGCCACCACCGATATTCCCATCTATACCGCATCTATTACCCCTACGGGGCTTGCCTGTGCGGGTGAAGTGGCTGACGGTGTATTTCCAATATTTATGAGTCCAGAAAAAATGGATGCATTGCTGCCTCATATTGAAAAAGGTTTCGCTAGAGCCGAAGGCGAGAAGACTTTGGCTGATTTCGATATTGCGCCGGGTGTAAGCGTTATTATCGGCGATGATGTTGCCGCCTGTCGTGATCAGGTTAAAGGATTTTTGTCTTTGTATATTGGTGGCATGGGAGCGAAGGGCAAAAATTTCTATACCACGTATGCCACGGCTCTCGGTTACGGTGCAGAGGCAGAGAAGATACAAGACCTGTTTCTGGCCGGCGACAAGCTGGCTGCGATGCAGGCTGTGCCTGATGCGTTGGTTGACGAAGTGGCTTTGGTTGGCCCTGCCGATCGAATTCGTGAGCGCGCACAAGCCTGGGTTGAAGCAGGCAAGCGCGGTGAGGTGGGTACGTTGATGTTCGGCGTATCACAGCCGGAAGCTGTAGATTTATTGGCGGATATTTTCCACTAGGCCGTTTAGGGCTGCCTTAGATTAAAGCTTAGCCCCTGCCGACCAGCTTTTGTCGGGTCGGCAGAATCACGCTACTGAGGATATTGATCGATAGCGGTAATTGCGCCATGGCCACTACCTGCTCTGCAATGTGATCTGGCTCCATGATCGGTTCTACGGCGAGGATGTCATCCTTGCCGGCCCATATGTCTGTCATGGTATTGCCCGGATGGATAATACTGACGGCAATATTATGGTCTCGTCCTTCCAGCGCGAGTGCTTGAGTGAAACCGTCTAGCCCGGCTTTGCTTGTAGTATAGGCGCAGGCCCCTGGCCTTGGTGCCAAAGCAGAAATACTGCCAATATTAATGATGCGGCCGCCATCGAGGCTCAGCATGCTGCGCATAGCGGCACGTGAACACAAAAATGCACCGGTTAAATTAACATCCAGCGTGTCCTGCCAGATTTTGAGTGTCATATCAGTGATATTTTGACCGAAACCGAGACCGGCGTTATTCACCAGCAGGTTTATGCGGCCGTAGTGTTCTTCTATTTGGGTGAACAGGGATTCAACATCGTCTTCACGAGTAATGTCAGCCCTTATCGCGATAGCCTGGCCATCCGCCGTTTCCAGCTCAGCAACGACTTGTTCCAGTTTGTTCAGGTCGCGCGCGGTCAGAATGACAGTGGCGCCCGCATGGCACAGGGCGCTGGCTATGGCTTTACCAATACCTCGACTAGCACCCGTAACCAGAGCAACTTGTTGTGTGAGCGGTGTTGGCATGTGTATCTCCTGCTGAGGAATCGTGCGATTAATTAATAACTCAGGTGCCGGTTCAGCTTTCAGTTGAATGACGGACAACGCCATTCTGTGTGCCCAGCAATAATACATCGGCCCCGCGGGCGGCAAATAAACCGTTAGTCACCACACCAACAATGCCATTGATGGCACGTTCGGTGGCAAAGGGCTGGGCGATGGGGAAGTTGTAAACGTCCAGTATGATATTGCCGTTGTCGGTGATCACGCCTTCACGATAGACCGGGTCGCCGCCAAGTTTGACCAGCTCACGACCGACATGAGAGCGCGCCATGGGTATGACTTCTACCGGTAGCGGAAACGCGCCCAGTGTTTTGACCAGCTTACTGTCGTCGGCGATGCAGATGAACTCACGCGATACCGCGGCCACAATTTTCTCCCGGGTGAGCGCTGCGCCACCGCCTTTGATCAGGTTCATTTGATGGTCTGATTCGTCTGCACCGTCGATATAAAAGCGAATTTCATTGACACTGTTCAGTTCATACACCGGAATACCGTGTTGCCTAAGTCGCTCAGCAGAGGCTTCGGAGCTGGCCACCGCACCATCGAATTCCACTTTAACGGCCGCTAGTGCGTCAATAAAACAGTTGGCGGTTGAGCCAGTGCCTATGCCAATAATCATCTCTTCTTCGAGGTGTGGGCGGATATAGTCCAATGCGGCCTGGGCTACAGCGCGTTTGAGTTCGTCCTGATTCATGGTTTATTGCTCTTTTTAGGGTGTCTGCTAATTGTGTCGCCGGGCATTATACCTTCTGGTGGCGACAGCGTAAGTTGTTTACCATGGCGACCTTGGGAAGCTAACACAGATTATTGTAATAATATGCCAGATAAATATATCAGGAAAATACTGGAAGCGCGGGTTTATGATATCGCGATAGTCACGCCTTTGGACGAGGCGCCGATTATTTCCTCGCGAATACAGAACCGGGTATTGCTCAAACGAGAAGATTTACAGCCGGTCTTCTCATTCAAGTTGCGTGGTGCCTATAACAAAATGGTCCAGTTGACTGAGCAAGAGCGTCAGCGGGGCGTGGTTGCTGCGTCGGCCGGTAATCATGCTCAGGGCGTGGCGATGTCTGCCAAACAGCTGGGAATTAAAGCCATTATTGTGATGCCGAGAACCACGCCCAGTATCAAAGTGGATGCCGTCCGCAATCGTGGCGCCAAAGTGGTACTGCACGGCGACAACTACGATGATGCGTCCGTATATGCCCAGAAGCTAGTGACAGATAAGGGCATGATTTACGTACACCCTTATGACGACCCATTTGTGATTGCCGGTCAAGGTACTATCGGTATGGAAATCCTGCGCCAGCATAACGGCCCGATTGATGCCATTTTTGTGCCGGTAGGTGGTGGCGGTTTGATCGCCGGTGTTGCAGCCTATGTGAAATATCTTCGTCCTGAAATCAAGGTGATTGGTGTTGAGTCAGACGATGCGGCTTGTTTAAAGGCTGCGCTGGAGAAAAATCGTCGGGTGAGATTGGCTGAAGTCGGAATTTTTGCTGACGGCACTGCGGTGAAACAAATAGGAAAGGAAACATTTCGCGTAATTCGGCGCACCGTCGATGAGGTTATCACGGTCAATAGCGATGAGATCTCTGCCGCCATCAAGGATATTTTCGATGATACTCGCTCTATAACCGAGCCCTCTGGTGCCTTGGCTTTGGCCGGGGTGAAAAAGTATGCCCAGCAAAACGGGGTAACTGGACAGACATTGATCGCCATCGATAGCGGGGCCAATATTAACTTCGATCGCCTGCGTTATATCTCTGAGCGTACAGAAATAGGCGAGAAGCGCGAAGCGGTATTAGCCGTGACTATTCCCGAAAAGCCCGGTGCATTCCGCCGTTTTTGCGCGGCCATTGGCCGGCGCATGGTGACCGAGTTTAATTACCGTTATAGCAATAGCGACAATGCCTGCATATTTGTTGGTGTACAAATATCCTCTGGTGGCAAGGATCGTGAAGAGCTGGTGGCCTCACTGGAAGACAAAGCTTATCCGGTGGTCGACTTAACCGATGACGAGATGGCGAAGCTGCATGTGCGTCACATGGTGGGCGGGCATGCACCGCAGGTGGTCGATGAGTTGATATATCGGTTTGAGTTTCCCGAGCGGCCCGGCGCCTTGATGAGTTTTCTGACTCACCTGGGTGACAACTGGAATATCTCCCTCTTTCATTATCGCAACCATGGCGCCGCTTATGGCAGAGTGCTGGTGGGCTTGCAGGTTCCTGTCGGTGCGCGTAAGCAACTGGAAGCCTTTCTCAAGGAGCTGCAATACCCGTTTAGTGAAGAAACGGATAACCCGGCGTATAAATTATTTTTGGGATAGTGTGGCGCTGAATAAATCTTTTTTATGGCGGCCCCGGCAGGCTGAATAGTCTGTCAGGGTTCAGCCGTTTAAGCCTGGTAGTGGCGAGACTCAGTCACAATGCCGTCCAAAGGCACATCCCATGTCTGTGCTGCTAACTTGACCTGACGCTGAAAATCATAAGCCAGGCCCATCAATATAGGCCCGCTGGCATTTTGCTCAGGGCGAAAAGCGAAGCTTTTGTCATAATAGCCTCCGCCCATGCCCAAACGATTGCCCTGTGCATCAAAAGCCACCAGTGGTGCAAATACCAGATCCAGCTGGATCGGATCGAGCAGGTGTAGGGACGAGCAGGCTGGCTCAGGAATGCCGAAACGATTGGGTCTCATGGGTGAAGCGCGGTTATAGGCGGCAAAGCGTAACGTCTCGCCACATAAAACCGGTAGGTAAATGTTTTTGCCGCTATGCCAGGCGTGCTGGATCAGGGTTTGGGGGTTGAGCTCGCCATTGCAGGCATAATAAACGCCAATATGTTGCGCGTGGCGATAAGTGGGCAATGACGCGGCGCGAGCGCTAGCCCGCGCAGATGCCAGCTGTCTTGTGTGGCAGGGTAATTGTTTGCGTTGCTGGCATAAAACATGGCGCAGCTCACTTGCCTTCATGACAGACCTCGAAATAGATACCCCGGATGTACCGCTGTCAGGTGGCCTTGAACCCGAAGCTCAAGGTGGCGTTCCCAGTAGCGCTTTTAGGCTTCCCGACTTGCGGTAATGCACACAGGCGCTAGCATGGAATTGCCGGGGTAACAATTATCGGGTCAAGAACTAATTGACTGGCAGATACCCCAGGGAGTGAGGCTATTGTATCGCAGCATCGTCGATAAGGGGCAGTGAAATAAGACTTTTTTACACTATTCGTCTTCTTTACCGAATTTTTCCAGCGCTTCGTCGACTTTTTCGACAAGGCCTTCAATACCGTTGTTGGCATAACGATTATTGGCTTTGGTTTCCGCATCATGCTGTAGAAAATCATTGCTGATGTTGAGCGCGGCCATAACCGCAATGCGCTCCAGGCCGACCACCTTGCCGGTATCTCTGATTAAGCGCATTTGCTGGTCCAGGTGGCGAGCTGAGGCGGTTAGCGCAACTTGCTGCCCGGCGGGCACGGCAACCTGGTAGGACTTGTCGAGAATAGTGACCGACGTGGTTTTTTTGTCGCTCATGACTCATGCTCCAGCGCTTTCAGGCGGGCAATCATCGCTTCTACACGCGACCGCGCCTGTTCGTTTTTTTCACGTAGATGTGCGCGTTCGCGCAGCCAAGTGGATTGGCTGGACTTAAGCAGTGTATTCTCGTGATACAGCTTGTCGCAGAGTTCGATTAAAGTATCGATTTTCTGCTCTAAGGCATTGAATTTTGGGTCTTCCATAGTGGCTGTTAAGCTCGGTGAAGGCTGTCGCGCTAATATAGTGGTCGCAGCGCCAAGGGTCAACAGAGTGATCAATCAAGATTGATGGTATCGACATTTTTTGAGGAGGCAGATTTGGCTGTGTTGATGTTATCATGGCGGTCTATTCTATTAGTGTAAGAGAACAGTAAATAATGACGGATATTCTGGCAACTCTGCCTGATTTTGATGATGTAGACGATTGGTTCCTTTCTTTGGGGAGTGAAGCCTCGCCTGCCGAGCTGCATGGTCAGTTATGCGGCCTGCTGGCTGGCGGTCATGTACCGCAACCCAATGAGTGGCTGGCTCAGTGCGCTACTTTGATGGAAGTAGAGCTGCTGGCAGGAACGCCAACAGCGGAGGGAATCGGTGCGTTGGTTGGTATAACTATAGATCAGTTTACTGCAGGTTTTGATCTTGAGTTATTGATTCCTGAAAGCGATGCTCCGCTGGCCGATCGTCTGGAAGCGCTGGCCGTATGGAGTCAGGGTTTTCTGACGGGTTTTGCCTTGGCAGGCAATACTCAGGAAAGCTGGCGGCAGTTGTCGGAAGAGAGCAGAGAAGTACTGACTGATTTGACCTCGGTTGCTCAAATCGATTCAGCAGGCGAAGAAGGCGAACCTGAGGGAACCGAGGAAGATTTTCTTGAAGTGGCCGAGTACGTGCGCTTGGGCGCAGTACAGGTTTGGTTGGATTTGAACCCCCCCCAGCCGGGAGCTTCCTCATCTGTTGACGAAGAAACCTCGGATGACGTTCCGCCGGTGCTGCATTAAACCGATCCTTTCTCACCTTTAATCAGGTTTTTATATGTCAATCAGCAAAAAAGAATTTAGTCGACGTCGGCATGATCTGATGGCGAGCATGGAGCCTGATAGTATCGCTATCATTCCCTCAGCTCCCACTTCACGCCGTAACGGTGACGCCGATTACGCTTATCGACAGGACAGCGATTTTTATTATCTCAGTGGATTTGCCGAACCCAGTGCAGTATTAGTGTTATTGCCGGGGCGGGAGCACGGTGAAACCATTTTGTTTTGTCGGGAAAAAGATCTGACCAGAGAATTATGGGATGGCCGTATTGTTGGACCTGATAACGCGGTGGCCGAGTTTGGCGCAGATGATGCTTTTCCCATAGGCGATATAGATGAGATATTACCCGGTTTAATTGAAGGCCGAGGGCGCGTCTATTACGCCATGGGGCGTCAACCTGATTTTGACAGCCAATTGATGGAGTGGATCAACCAGATTAGGGCCAAGGCACGCAGTGGTGCCCACCCGCCTGGAGAATTTGTTGACCTTGATCACCTGTTACATGAATTACGCTTGATCAAGTCTGCTGCAGAGCTCAAGGTGATGCGCAAAGCCGGTGCTATATCGGCGGCAGCCCATATACGTGCAATGCAAATTTGTAAACCCGGCTTGCGTGAATACCAGCTGGAGGCTGAATTACAGCATGAGTTTTTTCGTAATGGCAGCCGTTCTCCGGCTTATACCAGTATTGTTGGTGCTGGCGATAACGCCTGCATTCTTCACTATATTGATAATGTCGCTCAAATTTCCGACGGTGACTTGGTATTAATCGATGCCGGTTGTGAGCTGGATCATTATGCCGCAGATATCACGCGAACCTTTCCGGCTAACGGCAAGTTCAGCCAGCCTCAGCGGCAGTTGTATGAGCTGGTATTGAAGGCCCAGGAATCTGCAATCGAATGTATTCGAGCCGGTATACCCTGGAATTTGCCGCACGAGAAAAGTGTCGAGGTGATTACTTCGGGCCTGGTTGAGTTGGGTTTGCTTGAGGGCGACGTAGAGCAGCTAATTGAAGCCGAGGCTTACAAGGAATTTTATATGCACCGGGTTGGCCATTGGCTGGGCATGGATGTGCATGACGTGGGTGACTATAAAATTGGTGACGACTGGCGCGAGTTGGAAGTCGGCATGGTGATGACAGTTGAGCCCGGTATCTACGTTTCCCCAGCCAATGACAGGGTAGCGGCCCGCTGGCGCGGCATTGGCATTCGAATAGAGGATGATGTCATAGTGACCCGCGACGGTTGCGAAGTGATGACTAATGCGGCACCAAAAACGGTAGAGGCAATAGAGCAGTTGATGGCTGGAAACTGATGGATAAACACTACGATATCGTGATAGCCGGAGGCGGCATGGTGGGAGCCAGTCTAGCCTGTGCGCTTGCGGTATCACCGGCCTGTGGCGATTTGCGTATCCTTGTGGTCGAGGGTTTTGCGTTGCCGGCCGACGACCAGACGCCCTTGTACCAGCCGAGCTTTGATGCGCGGTCTACTGCGCTGGCTGCGGGCAGTCGCGTTATTCTGGAGGCGATGGGTGTCTGGGCGCATTTGTCACAGCACTTGAGCCCGATTGAAAAAATTCATGTTTCAAACCGTGGCCGGGCCGGTTCTTCCTTGCTGGATGCTGAGCGTGAACAACTGCCTGCACTGGGTTATGTGGTTGAAAATCAGTGGTTGGGTCGTGTTTTGTTAGCACGTTTACAGTCCTTGCCGGCGGTTAGCTGGTGCAGCCCTGCGAAAGTGAGCAAGGTGGGTATGGGCGAGGCGCTTGCTCAAATAACCATAGAGCTGGATGGCCACAGTCAGTCTATCAGTGCAGAATTGTTGGTGATCGCCGATGGTGCCGGCTCACCGCTGGCTCGCTCGCTGGGTATTGATTACCGCGAGCAGGACTATCGCCATAGTGCGATTATTGCCAATATTGCTCTGGGTAAACCCCATAGCGGCGTGGCCTATGAGCGTTTTACTGATGAAGGCCCAATGGCGATGTTGCCCTTGTCTGATAATCAGTCAAATGCGCGTAGTGCCTTGGTCTGGACTATGGCCACTGCGGCAGCCCAATCATTGATGGAGGCGAGTGAGGACGATTTTCTGGCACGCCTGCAAGATCGCTTTGGTTATCGTCTGGGCCGCTTGCAGCGCGTGGGAGAGCGAGCTATCTACCCGCTAGGCCTAATAGAGTCATGCGAACAGGTTCGGCGCAATGTGGTAGTCATGGGCAATGCTGCCCATTTTTTGCATCCGGTGGCGGGCCAGGGTTTTAATTTGGCTTTGCGTGATATTGCTCGGTTAGTGCAGTGTCTTGGCGAGGGTGTCGCTGCGGGCCAGGCCGTTGGTGATGTGTCGGCTCTGCGCAATTATAGTGAACAGCAGCAGTGGGATCAGCGTAAAACGACGCTATTTAGTGATCAGGTTGGTCAGGTGTTTATGTCGTCCCAGCCACTGTTTGCCTTAGCGCGTGATGCGGGTTTGAGCATGCTGGACGTGTTTAGCCCGTTAAAATCTCGCTTTGTAAAAGAAACTGCTGGTCTGGCCGGTTTACAGCCGCGGTGGTAACGATGACGCAGAATTACGACATTATTATTGTTGGCGCTGGTATGGCAGGCATGTCATTGGCCTGTGGTTTGGCCGACAGCGGCCTTAAAATCGCCCTGCTTGAAGGCGGTAAATTACCCGAGCGGAGGCCAGAGCCTGCTTTGGATGTTGGTGGTTTCGACCCGCGAGTCAGCGCCCTTACCAGTGTCTCCCAGCAGTTTTTTGAGCAACTGGGGGTGTGGGACAATATCGCTGATATTGCACTTAGCCCCTATGATCATATGTGTGTCTGGGATCGTGAGGGCACAGGCCGAATAGAATTCGATGCAGACCTGGTACATCAGCCTGTATTGGGACATATCGTAGAAAATCGCGTATCGGTGTGGGCTCTGTATCAGCGTTTGCAGGGCTCGGCAGTCAATATTATTCACCCGGCGCGGGTATCGGGTCTTTCTGTTCAGCAGCAAGCCAATGCGGCCAGTGGTGATAGCAGTTATCTGTTGGAGCTTGAGGACGGGCGTTGTTTAGGGGCATCACTGCTGGTGGCCGCTGACGGTGCAGTATCCACTTTACGCAAGCTGGCGGGTTTTGATACTCGTGAGTGGGATTACCAGCACACTGCAATTGTGGCAACAGTAGAAACGGAGTTACCGCACGCCGATACGGCTCGGCAATGCTTTTTGCCAACCGGCCCATTAGCTTTACTGCCCCTGCGCAGTGCCGATGGTGGTCGCCAATTTTGCTCTATTGTCTGGTCCTCGGAGCCGACCAATGCCGAGCATTTATTAGCATTGGATGACGCGGCTTTTTGTCAGACACTCGGTCAAACATTTGAGCATACTCTTGGCGATATCCGCTCAGTGAGTCCGAGATTCAGCTTTCCACTGCGCCAGCGCCATGCGCGGGACTATTACCGTCCCGGCCTGGCTCTGGTAGGAGACGCCGCTCATACTATTCACCCTCTGGCTGGCCAGGGCATTAACCTGGGTTTGAAAGATGTTGCCGTTTTGATCGACGAGATATCGCGTGGTCTGGCGCGTGGTATTGCGCCTGGAGACCCGACGCTATTAGCTCGCTACCAGCGTCGACGGCTGGCAGATAACTTGACAGTCATGGCCGCCATGGAAGGTTTCAAGCGCCTGTTTGGCGGTCAACAGCTGCCCCTGCGCTGGTTGCGCAATGAAGGCATGAGTCTGCTTAATCGACAGCCGGCGATCAAGGCTGAGGTGATTCGCAGGGCTATGGGCCTGAGCTGATTTTCGGTAATATTTCAATTTAGTGCTAAACCTTTTTGTTGTGAGCGGGTTTCGGTTTAGAATCGCCCCCTTACAGCGACCAATAGCCCAGCGGAGACGCCAAATGAGTAATACACCCAGTGAATTAAAATATGCCGAAAGCCATGAATGGGCTCGATTAGAGGAAGATGGCAGTGTCACAGTGGGTATTTCCAACCACGCACAGGAAGCTCTGGGTGATGTGGTTTTTGTTGAAACGCCGGATGTGGGTGCCGAAGTGGCTGCCGGAGAAGAGGCCGGGGTGGTTGAGTCAGTGAAGGCTGCTTCTGATATATATTCTCCAGTCAGTGGTGAGGTCATAGCGATTAACGAGGCCTTGGAAGAAAACCCCGAAATAATGAATGAACACCCCTATGCTGAGGGCTGGATGTTCCGCGTTATGCCAGAAGACCTGACCGAACTGGATAATTTGCTTGATGCTGCTGCCTACGACGCGTCCTGCGAGTAAGCGTTTTTTCAATAGAGGCCGCAGCTAGTCTGCGGCCTTTTTATTTGTCCTGGAGTTACTATGGAACTAGCGGTATTAAGACTGAAGCCCCGTTGTGAGCGTCGCCTCAAAGGCGGTCATCTGTGGATATACAGCAATGAGGTGGATATTGCTTTTAGTCCGTTGAAATTGCTCAGCAATGGCCAGCAGGTGGTGGTGGAAACAAGCAGTGGCAAGTCTCTGGGAGTGGCCTACTGTAATCCCAATAGTCTGATTTGCGCTCGCATGGTATCGCGTGAACTGCTGCCCATTGACGGCGATATGATCACCCATTTACTGCGTCAGGCCTTATCTCTGCGTGAACGTGTCTATCCTGGCGGTTGTTATCGCTTGGTCTATGGCGATTCAGACGGTTTACCGGGGCTTGTAGTCGACCGCTTCGCGGATGTGCTGGTGGTGCAAATTGGCACGGCGGGTATGGAGGCCTTGAAAGACATTGTGATCGACGCGCTTGATCAGCTGCTGAAACCGACCGCTATTATTTTGAAAAATGATAGCAAGGCACGTCAGGTTGAAGGTCTGGAGAACTATGTCGAGGTGGTTAAGGGTGAGCCGGGCGACGAATTGCAGCTGGTTGAAAATGGGGTGAAGTTTGTCGTGCCCTCGCTGACAGGACAAAAAACTGGCTGGTTCTACGATCATCGCGATAATCGCGCGCGATTAGCCCGCTATACAAACGGCGCGCGCGTTCTGGATGTATTCAGTTATGTGGGTGGCTGGGGTGTTCAGGCCGCAGTACAGGGCGCGGCAGATGTGGTCTGTGTGGATAGTTCTCCGCTGGCAATCGACTACGTCGGCCGCAATGCCATGCTCAATAATGTGGGCGATAAAGTATCTACCCTTAAGGGGCAAGCGAATCAGTGCATGAAAGAACTGGCAGAAGCCGGTGAGAAATTTGATGTGATTGTTATTGATCCGCCAGCCTTTATAAAAAAGCGCAAGGATATCAGGGCGGGTGAGGCGGGTTACAAGCAGCTCAACCAGTTGGCCATGCGCCTGTTGGGTCGGGAAGGCATTTTGGTTTCCGCTTCGTGTTCAATGCATTTGCAGAGGGAGTCTCTCATCGACATATTGCGTTCGGCAAGTCGACATGTGGACCGACAGTGTCAAATACTGGAAGTTGGCGGTCAGGGTGCTGATCACCCCATTCATCCGGCTATCCCGGAAACAGAGTATTTGAAAGCTATGTTTGCGCGCGTATATATTTAGCTAGCCTCCGCTTGGTTGTGTTGCTGTTGTCTAGCGAAGAGACATGATTTTCCAGCCCGATTTCTCAGCCTGTTGGCGCAGGCTTGGGTCCGGGTCAACGGCAACAGGATTTTCTACCATCTTGAGCAGCGGCAAGTCGTTGTGTGAGTCACTGTAGGCATAACTACCGGCCAGCCCGCTACCGGTCTCGCGCAGCCACTGTTTAAGGCGAGTGACCTTGCCTTTTTGGTAGCAGGGCACACCTTTAACTTTGCCGGTGAATCGGCCTGCCTTTTTCTCGCCTTCAGTGGCGATGAGTGTATTAATACCCATCATCGCGGCGATAGGAGCCGTTATAAAGCTGTTAGTTGACGTGATGATAACCAGCTTGTCGCCCGCCCTGCGATGTGAGCCGATTAGCTGGCCGGCCTTGATCAAGTGCATGGGGGCTATTTTACAGGCCATGTATTCACGGTGTAAGGCATCGAGTTCCTTTGCGGAAAACTGTTTTAGTGGGGTAAGGGCAAATTCCTGGTAGGCGACAATATCCAGCTGACCCGCTTCATAGTCGGCATAGAACTGATCATTGGCCTGGCCATAGTCTTGCGCGTCGACCAGCCCCTTTTCCACTATAAATTGGCCCCAGGCGTGGTCGCTGTCGCCAGCGATCAAAGTATTATCCAGGTCAAACAGTACCAATGCCATGATTGAACGCCTATACAGTGAGCGGTCAGCTAGGATAATGGCAGTTCGATGTGGATACAAATAATGTTGAATAATTGCTGTAGGCCGCTATTTTAAAGGGCTGGGGCCTGATCGGCTGAGTGATGCCGGGAGTTCGGCTGTCGCTAAACCTTAATTTGTGGAACAATATTGGGCTGGATGAGTGGCGCTGGACAGCTGGCGCGGTATTTTAACGAGAAGGAGCGTGGCGTGATCGACACAGATGGATTCAGACCGAATGTTGGCATTATGCTGGCAGACAGTAAGGGTCGTTTGCTGTGGGCAAAGCGTGTACGCCAGAACGCATGGCAGTTTCCCCAGGGCGGAATTGACGGCAATGAGTCTCCGCGTGATGCAATGTATCGTGAGCTGTATGAAGAGGTCGGTTTACAGGCTGAGCATGTAGAAGTCATGGCTTGGACTCGAGGCTGGTTGCGCTATCGTTTGCCTCAGCATCTGATACGTAAAAATAATAGCCCTGTTTGTATTGGGCAGAAGCAAAAATGGTTTTTGTTGCGTATGCTCGGCGATGACGAGCAGGTCAGTTTTCAATGTGGCAGTTCACCAGAGTTCGATCATTGGCGCTGGGTAAGTTATTGGTATCCATTGGGGCAGGTGGTGCCTTTCAAGCGTGATGTTTATCGTCGCGCGCTGACAGAATTAGCGCCGCGCCACAGTCAACTGGTCAAAGATGAAAGTTAACCCCTGATTCAGGATTAAATAATGCTCGAGTCGTTAAGACGCATAGTTCAAGAGGTTAACGCTGCCGGTGAGTTAGAAGCAGTGCTGGAAATTATTGTCAGTCGCGTTCGCACAGCGATGGGCACCGCGGTTTGTTCCGTCTATTTATATGATGCAGTGCTTGATCGCTATGTATTTAGAGCGACCGAGGGCTTGAATTCGGACCTTATTGGCCAAGCCGGTCTGGCAGTTGGTGAAGGATTAGTCGGTAAAGTCGCCAAGCGCGAAGAACCCATCAATCTGGATGATGCTGAGGCGCATCCTGATTATCGACATTTGCCCGGCTTGGGCGAAGAGCGTTTTCGCGGCTTTTTGGGTGTGCCCATTATCCATCAGCGTAAAGTGCTGGGTGTATTGGTAGTACAGGAGGCTGAGCGGCGTCGTTTTACTGAAAGCGACGAAGCCTTTCTGATCACCATGTCGGCCCAGTTGGCTGGTGTCATCGCCCATGCAGAGGCGACTGGTGCCATGGGTTCGGGTACCGATGCTCTACGTACAGCAACTTTTCATGGCGTTTCCGGTGCGCCTGGCATAGCGATGGGTGATGCCGTTGTGGTGATGCCACTGGCGGATCTCAGCGCTGTGCCGAGTCGTCGCTGCGATGATCCCGACAGTGAAATTGTGGCTTTTCAGCGTTCTCTGGCGGCGGTTCGCTCTGATATCAAGTCACTCGCGAAAAATATGGAATCTCAGCTGCGTCGTGAAGAGCATGCACTGTTTGATGTTTATCTCAGTATGCTCGATGACCAGGCGCTGGGTCAGGAAGTGGTTGATCTGATTCGTGGTGGTGAATGGGCCCAGGGTGCTATTGCGCAGGTTATGCGTGAACACGCCCGCACCTTCGAGCAATTAGAGGACGTCTATTTGCGTGAGCGGGCAGTAGATATTAAAGATTTGGGCCGTCGTGTATTAGCTCATTTACAGCAGGCGGTTGAGGTAGAGCGAGAGTACCCCGAGAATACCATTCTGGTGGGCGAAGAGTTAACGGCCTCCATGCTGGCAGAGGTGCCTGAGGATCGTTTGGTCGGAATGGTGTCAGTGCGAGGCTCAAGTAATAGCCATGTAGCGATTATGGCCAGGGCGCTGGGCTTGCCTACTGTCGTTGGAGCCCAGGATTTACCTTTTATTCGGCTGGATAACCAGTCGGTTATTGTTGATGGCTATGTTGGGCAGGTGATCTGTAATCCCTCTGCCGACTTATGTCAGCAGTATGAACGGCAATTGGAAGAAGAAACCCGGGTCAGTCGCGGTCTTGATGCATTGCGAGATCTGCCCTGTGAAAGCAGTGACGGTCACAGGGTTCCGTTGTTAGTGAATACTGGTCTTATGTCGGAGGTGGGGCGCTCCCTGGATCAGGGCGCAGAGGGTGTGGGTTTGTATCGCACCGAAATTCCCTTTTTACTGCGCGACCGTTTTCCCAGTGAAGAAGAGCAGCGCCTGATCTACCGCGAGCAGTTACAGGCATTTCACCCCAAGCCAGTCACTATGCGTACGCTGGATATCGGCGGTGACAAGGCCTTGCCGTATTTTCCTATCACAGAAGAAAACCCTTTCCTGGGCTGGCGTGGAATTCGTATCACGCTGGATCATCCGGAGATATTTTTATCCCAGGTGCGGGCTATGATGAAGGCCAGCGTGGGGCTGGACAACCTGCGTATCATGTTGCCAATGATTAGCAATATTCTTGAGCTCGAAGAAGCACTGGAGTTGATCTACCGTGCGCATGAAGAGTTGCTGGAAGACGGTCTTGAATTGTCTTTGCCACCCATTGGCGTAATGGTCGAAGTGCCCGCTGCGGTGTATCAGGCGCAAGAGATGGCCAGACGGGTAGATTTCCTGTCAGTGGGCAGCAATGATTTAACCCAGTATCTATTGGCGGTCGATCGTAATAATTCTCGCGTGGCAGGTCTCTACAACTCATTTCATCCGGCGGTATTGCGGGCGATGCTTAGTGTGGTTAAAGGCGCACATGCAGAGGGAAAGCCGGTGTCGGTATGTGGCGAAATGGCCGGTGATCCTGGCGCTGCGGTGTTATTGCTGGCAATGGGTTATGACATGCTTTCGATGTCAGCCTATAACCTGCCGCGAGTAAAAGCGGTTATTCGTCAGATCCATTCTGACGATGCCATAGCACTATTGAAGACGGTGCTGCGGCTGGATAATGTCCGTCACATTCAGGAGAGCGTTGAAGAGTTTCTGGTTGAGCGCGGCATCAGTCGCCACTTGCGTCCTCTTCTGGCTGTGTGAAGCTAAAGCGATACTGTACTTCTCCACTAACGGTGCCAGCTGAGTTGTAGCTGCGCTCTGTCCAGTCGGCGTCATCTTTCCTGCATAAAAGCAGTGTGCTGGAGCGGGTGCCGTAGCCCTCGCTATTAATAAATATGGGTGACAGTATGCGTTCCAAATCCAGGCCGATGCCCGTATCAGGCAGGTGAGTGTCGGGCGGCAGGCTAGGGTCCTGGAGCACGGCTAGCAAGCTTTCTCGGTTCAGGTTTTCTACCAGTTGTTGGCTGAGTTGGTCTTTAGCTCTGTCTGTTTTTGGCCAGGGTGAATCCAGCGTGGCATTACTCAGTCCATAAATGCCTGCTTCCAGCTGCTGTATCTGCTTATCTCTGCTGCCATAATAAAACATCTGTTCGCCGTCACCGAGCAGTAGGTTGTAGCCGGCATACAGATCGCTCTCATTGGCCATTTTTTGTAGAAATTGATGGCAGTCCTGTTCACCGCTAAGAAAATCTCGGCATATATGTCCGCGTGATTTGAAATCGCCGCCCTGGCTTGGGTGGCGATGATTAGTTAGTGCAATAAAGCGTTGATTGCGATTTATACCCATCCACGTACCGCCTGCTTGCTCGTCGCGGCCGGCTAAGATCGCGTTTTGTTGCGGCCAGAAGCGCGAGGCAAGTGTGGGTCGCTGATAGAACTCATCGCGATTAGCCAGTAATACCAGCGGGTAATCTGGATGGGTTTTGTAAGCAAATACAATCAGGCACATATTTAGCTGGTCTTGTCTCGTGGCATAAGGATAATAAGCCACATTTCGACAATGTGGCCACTGTATGATCATACTACTTTACTTGGGGTTGGGGGCGTTTGCAGGTTTGGCTGCCGGCTTGTTTGGTATTGGCGGTGGGTTGGTGATTGTGCCGACCCTGATTTACGCCTTTCACTATCAGGGAGTGGCACCCGAAGTATTGACGCATTTGGCGGTGGGTACTTCTTTGGCAACCATCGTGATTACCTCTATCAGTTCTGTGCGGGGCCACCATTTGGCGGGCGCTATTCGCTGGCCAATTTTTTGGTCTTTGACGCCCGGCATTTTAGTTGGAGGGTATTTTGGCGTGCGCTTTGCGGCGAGCTTGAGTGGGCCTGCACTACAGCTCGCCATCGGTGTATTTGCGATAATCATTGCCGCTCAGATGGGTTTTGGCATGCGTCCAGCGCCCCATCGTGATCTGCCTGGACGACTGCCCTTACTGGCGGTTGGTGGGATTATTGGTTCGGTATCGGCTATCTTTGGTATAGGCGGAGGTTCTCTCACTGTGCCCTACCTGAGTTGGTGTAATGTACGCGTGCAGCAGGCGATCGCTACCGCTGCGGCTTGTGGTCTGCCTATTGCTTTGAGTGGCGGTCTGGTTAATATCTGGCAAGGCTGGGGTAATGAACAGCTACCGGAGTGGAGTAGCGGTTTTGTTTACTGGCCTGCTTTCCTGGGTATCATTTTGTCTAGCGCTGTGTGTGCCAGGTTCGGTGCGCGTTTGGCGCATTCGCTGCCGGCCGATCGGCTGAAGCAGATATTTGCCTTGTTTTTATTGGTGGTGGGCTGCCAGTTTATTTATAAAGCTTTAGGGTAGGTTTTTATGTTGAGTTATCCGGCGATTGATCCGGTTGCCGTGTCATTGGGTCCTTTAGAGATTCATTGGTACGGGCTGATGTATTTGTTTGGTTTGGCGGGTGGTTGGTGGCTGGCTCTGCGCCGCGCGCGGCAGCCCTATACCTGTGTCAAACCTGCGCAGGTTGAAGATCTTGTCTTCTTTGCTGCTTGCGGCATTGTATTGGGCGGGCGTGCTGGTTATGTCCTGTTTTATAATTTCGATCGATTTCTGGATGACCCGCTGTGGTTGCTGCGGGTATGGGAGGGCGGTATGTCTTTCCATGGCGGGCTGCTTGGAGTCATTCTCGCTATTGTTCTTTTTGCGCGTAAATACAGTTTGCACCCGATCGATGTGCTGGATTTTATTGCGCCGTTATTTCCTCTGGGGCTAGGTCTTGGTCGCCTGGGGAATTTTATCGGTCAGGAATTGTGGGGCCGAGAAACCAGCAGCGCATGGGGGATGGTTTTTCCTGCTGACCCCTTACAGCTGGTCAGGCACCCCTCGCAGCTTTATCAGGCTGCGTTGGAGGGCGTTTTATTATTCGTGATTTTATATTATGTGTCGTCAAAGCCGCGTCCCCGCTATTTTGTTTCAGGCATGTTTCTGCTGTGTTATGGGGTATTTCGTTTTGCGGTGGAGTTTGTACGTGAGCCCGATGGGCATATCGGTTTCGATGCTTTCGGCTGGATGACCCGGGGGCAGTTTCTATCAGTGCCGATGTTGGCGTTGGGAATAATTTTGCTGGTTGTTGCCAGTAGAAGAGGGCAAGTTAAATGAAGCAATATCTCGATCTAATGCGTCATGTTCGCGATAGTGGCGCAGTAAAAGAAGACCGTACCGGGACCGGTACACTGAGTGTATTTGGTTATCAAATGCGCTTTGACCTGGCGCAGGGCTTTCCGATGGTCACCACCAAAAAGCTGCATTTGCGCTCTATCATTCATGAGCTGCTCTGGTTTTTGGCTGGCGATACCAATATCGCTTATCTAAAAGAAAACGGTGTGCGTATTTGGGATGAGTGGGCTGACGAGCAGGGCGAGCTTGGCCCGGTTTACGGTTATCAGTGGCGTAATTGGCCTACCCCGGATGGTCGTCATATAGACCAGATTAGTGAATTGATTGAAGCCATCAGGAGCAACCCGGATTCACGCCGTCACATTGTCAGTGCCTGGAATGTGGCTGAAATCGATAATATGGCCCTGCCGCCTTGCCATGCCTTTTTTCAGTTCTATGTGGCCAACGGGCGCTTGTCCTGTCAGTTGTATCAGCGTAGCGCCGACATCTTTTTGGGGGTGCCGTTTAATATTGCCTCCTATGCTCTGTTGACGATGATGGTGGCTCAGGTGTGTGACCTTGAAGTTGGAGATTTTGTCCATACTTTTGGTGATGCGCATTTGTATTCCAATCATATGGAACAGGTTGAAACACAGCTGCAGCGCGATCCGCTACCATTGCCCACTATGCGAATAAACCCTGAAATTAAAGATATATTTGGCTTTTGTTATGAGGATTTTGAGCTGCAGGACTATCAGTCTGGTGCGCATATTTCTGCGCCGGTAGCTATCTGATGCGAGTGGCTATGATTGTTGCGATGGCGCGTAACCGGGTTATCGGGCGGGACAACAAACTGCCCTGGTATTTGCCCGAAGACCTGAAATATTTCAAGCGTACAACGCTGGGCAAGCCGATCATCATGGGGCGTAAAACCTTCGAGTCGATCGGTCGGCCGTTACCTGGCAGAGCCAATATTGTTATTAGCTCACAGCAGCAGCCATTGCACGATGCCATGCATCAGGTTACCAGTGTCGATGAGGCGCTGGCTTTGGCCGCAGAAATTGCGCAAAAGGATGGCGCGGATGAAGTGGTCGTTATCGGTGGTGCGCAAATCTACCTGGCATGCTGGCCTTATGTTGATCGACTCTATTTAACTGAGGTAAATGCCGATGTTGAAGGCGATGCGTGGTTCCCCGAGTTTGAGCAAAGCGATTGGAGTGAAATTCATCGAGAAAGTTTTGCTGCCAGTGATGCAAATAGTTATGGCTATAATTTGTGCACTTTAGAGCGAAAACCGACTTAGTGTTACTGATATTTCGATAGATGTTACTTTAATACCCGCAATATTGGCTGCCGGTTACTGCTTCAGCGGGCTTCAAGGCCGTACCCAAAAAACCTGTCCTGTCAAGCATCTAGGCTTGATGCCTTCAGTGCGTTATTAATATTGATTAATGAAATTGGTTGTTATTAAATGTCACCCCTGCATGGCCATTCGTGGTCTGCGTTTTTAATCTGGCAGTGTTAAAACAACACAAGATCTGCCAGGGTAACAAAAGATTTTTAGACGTTTTATAATCATTCTAAGGAACCGCTATTCCCATGAATATGCATCGAATCAAAACGATCGCACTCGCTACTATTTTTGTAGGCAGTGCAGTACTAGGAAGTGCGACGACAGCTCAGGCTGACACGCTGGATAATATTCTCAAAGTTGGCCAGGCCAATACAAAGGCATCACAATCTTCGCAAAAGAAGGTTGATAAGTTGGCCGATGAGACAGGTGATTTGTTACAGGACTACAAAACAGTCCTCAAGCAAATTGAAGGTCTTAAAGTGTATAACGCTCGGCTGGATAAACAGATCGATAACCAGAACAAGCGTATAGGCGACATTGAAACTTCTATCGGTCAGGTAACTGTGATCCAGCGTCAAATGCTGCCACTGGTTATCCGGATGGTTGACTCATTGGAAGAATTTGTCAGTTTGGATGTTCCCTTCCATATAGAAGAGCGTAACCAGCGTATAGGTTTCCTGCGCAACAATCTCGACCGCTCTGATCTAACCGTAGCGGAGAAATTCCGTCAGGTTCTTGAAGGCTACAAAATCGAAGCTGAGTACGGTCGTAAAATCGATACCTACAAAAGCAGTGTAGAAATTGACGGCGAGTCGCGTGAAGTGAATATGTTGCGTATCGGTCGTATCTCTCTACTTTACCAGACTACCGATACAACAATTACCGGTGCCTGGGATCAAGACCTGAAAGAATGGGTTCAGTTGGATAGTGGTCAGTATAAGAGCGCTGTTCAGAAAGGAATTCGCATTGCGCAAAACCAGGCCGTTAAAGACATCATGACTGTGGCCATTCAAGCACCGGAGGCAGGTAACTAATGAATACTCGCAAGCTATTTAAGAAAGTCGCCGTATTCGGCGCTGCCCTCGCTCTGGCCTCTTCTGCTGTAATGGCTCAAGACAAGGCTGTTACTCTGGATGACCTGCTTAAGCAGGTACAGGATGGTAGCTACGCAGAGGCTAAAGAAAACAAAGCCCGTGAAGCGCGCTTCAAAAAAGAGAAAGCCAAGCAAGCACAAACTTTGGCTAACGCCAAAGCACAGCGCACCAAGCTGGAACGTCTCTCTGTTCAGAAAGAGCAGCAGTTTGAAGCCAATGAAATTAAAGTGGTTGATGCGCAAAAACGTTTGAAAGAGCGTTTGGGTACTCTGAGTGAATTGTTTGGTCACCTGACCTCTGCCGCTGGCGACATGCGCTCCAACTTTGAAGTGTCACGCGTGAGTGCACAGTATCCTGGTCGTGAAGAGTTTCTCGATGGCCTGGTTGCCAAAATGACAAACTCTGATCAGTTGCCGTCTATTGATGAAATTGAACGTCTGTGGTTTGAATTGCAGCGTGAAATGACTGAGTCGGGTCGTATTACTACTTTTGCTGCTACTGTTGTGACACCTAATGGTGATCAGATAGAAGCCGACGTATTACGAGTGGGTTCCTTTAACCTGGTAACCACTGATGGCAAATACCTGACTTATGGTTCTAACGGTGTTATCGAAGAGTTGCCTCGTCAGCCTGATGGCCGTTACCTGAGCTGGGCATCTGATGCGTCTTCCGCTACCGATGGTCTGCAGAGCTTTGGTATTGACCCTACCGGTCCTACTGGTGGTTCTTTATTGTCTGCCCTAATTGGCACGCCAACTCTTGAAGAACGCTGGCATCAGGGTGGCTATGTTGGTTACGCAATCACCGCAGTGGGTGTCGTAGCTATATTGCTTGCCATTTGGCGTATGATTGTCTTGATTGGCATGAGTTCGAAGGTTAGCTCGCAGCTTAAAAGCGACAAGGCAAATCCTAATAATCCACTGGGTCGTGTACTGATGGTGCATGAAGAGAACCCCAGCATGGATAGTGAAACTCTGGAGCTTAAGCTGTCAGAAGCTGTGCTGAAGGAAATTCCGGCCATCGAAAGTTATCTCAATGGTTTGAAGATCATTGCCGCGGTAGCGCCACTTATGGGTCTGCTGGGTACGGTAACGGGTATGATCATTACCTTCCAGGCAATCACCATATTTGGTGCTGGTGATCCCAAGGCAATGGCTGGCGGTATTTCCGGTGCATTGATTACAACGGTTCTGGGTCTGCTGGTAGCAATCCCGACTGTTCTGATGCACACCATTGTAGCGGCTCGCGCCAAGAGCATTATTCATGTCCTGGAAGAGCAGTCCACCGGGATTATCGCTGAGCACACAACAAAAGCTTAAGCTGGGAGATTAGATCTCAATGTATGTAATCCTTGAGTATTATTCCCAGCTAAATAACTTTTTAGTGTCGGGTGGCTTCGTGCTCAAATGGTTTATCGTTCCGCTCACGTTCGCTATGTGGACAGCTATTTTTGAGCGGCTCTGGTATTACCGTGGAGCCTTGCGCAAAGACGTGAATGGCGCGCTTAGCGCTTGGGAATCACGCTCTGAGCGTCAGTCCTGGGCAGCACGCCAGATTCGCAGAGCGCTGATTTCCAGGGTAACCCTGAAAATTAACAATTATTTACCGATGATCAAAACCATGGTTGCCCTGTGTCCCTTGATGGGACTGCTAGGAACTGTTACTGGGATGATCGAAGTATTTAACATTATGGCAGTAACGGGCGGCGGCGACGCTAAATCTATGGCTGGCGGTGTTTCTAAAGCGACTATCCCGACAATGGCGGGCATGGTAGCGGCACTTTCTGGCGTATTCGCGATGAGTTATCTGGAAAAAGTGGCTCAGACCGAGTCGCAGCTTCTGGCTGATCACCTGACAACTGACCACTAAGAGCGACGTATGAAATCACTAATTAAGCGCAAAGCCGAAGAGCAGGGCCAGGCAATTGACCTCACGCCCATGCTCGATGTGGTGTTTATTATGTTGATCTTCTTCATCGTTACAGCGACCTTTATTAAGGAGCCTGGTGTCGATGTAAATCGCCCAGACGCTGAGACGCGTGAGAAAGTTGAAAATCAAAACATCCTGATTGCGATTACTGCTACAGACGATATTTGGATTAATAAGCTACTTACCAAGCCGGTGTCTGTAAAGTCCGTGGTTGAGCGTATGCATGCAGAAAATCCCAAGGGTGCTGTGGTTATTCAGGCGGACCAGCTGTCCACCGCTGAGAAATATGCTCTGGTTTATGATGCTGCGCGTGAAGCCGGCGTTACGAGCATTCACATTGCTGCTGAAGAAGATTAATTACTATGAGTGCAAATGTAGTTAGATTTGGTATTGGCTCGATCCTCGCGGCATTCGTCACAGTGGGTTTGCTTGTTATCATGTACTCACTGATAGCAATGTCAGATGTGGACCTGGATGGCAAAAAAGGACCTAAAATCGCTGACATTACCATGCCCGATGTAGAGATAGATGTAAACGTAGCAGAGGTCAAGCCGGATAAACCTGAAGATCCTGATGAGCCGCCGCCTGAACTTGATACGCCGCAAAACCTGAACGTTCAGGTCGATACGGCACTTAACGTCAATTTTACGCCCAAGGCTGATATAAAGATTGGTTCAGGTGGTTTATCTGTCACCGATGGTGAATATCTACCTATTGTTAAGGTTGCTCCAATTTACCCTAACAGGGCCAATAGTCGTGGAGTGGAAGGTTACTGTATTGTTGAATACACGGTGACCAAAGCGGGTACTACCCGCGATGTCGTTCCAACCGATTGTCAGCCATCCGGATATTTCGAGAAAGCCTCTGTTAAAGCCGCAGGCAAGTTCAAGTACAAGCCACGCGTTGTTGATGGCGAGCCTATAGAAGTAGGCGGCGTACAGAACAAATTTACTTATCAGTTAGAAAAATAGATTGAGGAATGGTCTGTTTATGAATAGCTCAATCATCGTATCGTCAGTTTCCAGAGTATTCGGCAAAGGTATTTTGCTGGCTGCAACCCTGGTGGCTTTGCAGAGCAGTATGATCGTCATCTCTGATCAGGCCGGAGTGTCGCTTGACACTGGTAAGGCCTATGCCGCAGATAAAAAGCCCAAAGATACCCGGCCTACTCGAAAGACACCGGCGCTGCGCAATAATGTATATGAAAAACTCAGTGAGGCGCAGCTGCTAGCAGAGGAAAAGAAATTCCCTCAGGCACTGAAAGTACTGGATTCCTTGCGTAATACCGAGGGTAAAAAAGCATTGAATGGCTATGAATTGGCCAACATGTGGAATTTCTATGCGTTTGTTTATTATTCGCAGGAAAACTACCCCAAGGTTATCGACGCATACAAAAAAGTTCTAGTTCAGAAAGATATCCCTTTGGCGATGGAAGACGCTACCAAGTTTCAGTTGGCACAGCTTTACTTTGTGACTGAAAACTACCCTGCTGCAGTCAAGGCACTGGAGGATTGGTTCACAACTGCGCCAAACCCGATGCCGGATCAGTATGTATTGTTAGCTCAAGCGAAATTCCAGACTAAAGACTACAATGGCGCTTTACGTGATATTGAAAAGGCCATGGCACTTGCGGTCGAGAAAGGCAAAGAACCTAAAGAAAATTGGTACCTGTTGATGCGCGCGCTGTATTACGAGAAAGGCGATATGGCAAAGGTGGCCGAGGTTCTCGAAGAACTATTGCGCAAATGGCCCAAGAAAGATTACTGGATGCAGCTGTCTGGCATGTACGGTGAGCTTAAACAAGACTCCAAGCAGTTGGCAGCCTACGAGACGGCCTATCGCACCACCGGTTTTGATCGTGAGCAAGAAATGATCAATATGGCCTATTTGTATCTAGGCGGCGAAACACCCTATAAGGCAGCTCGGGTATTAGAGAAAGGCATTGAGAGCAAAGTTGTAAAAGAGACTACTAGAAATTACGAAGTTTTGGGTAGTGCCTACAGCTCCGCCAATGAGGCCAAGCGTGCTTTGCCATATATGGAAAAAGCGGCCAAACTTTCAAAAATAGGTGAGCCTTGGGCGCGTTTAGCCAATATCTACTTTGATAACGACAAACACAAAGAAGCTGTCGATGCTGGTAAAAAAGCATTGAAAATGGGTAAGGTAAAACGTCCTGACAATACTCGGATTGTTGTTGGTATGTCTTTGTTCAACCTTGACCGTTTATCTGAAGCTCGCAAGATGTTTGTAGTGGCCGCTAAAGATAAGCGCAGCAAAAAGACTGCCAATCAGTGGATCAAGTATCTGGATAAAGAGATAATTCGTCGCGAAGCTATGAAGGATGGTTTGAGCTAAGCAGGCAAACGTACTAAGAAAAGGGCGATGTGAAAACATCGCCCTTTTTTGTGGTTCTCTATTAAGTTGTGCATCCGAGTTTGTAGCTTTCTAAATTGATCTTCGGAGTTCTGAATTCGGCAGTCATTCACGACACAGCTTCCCCGGACACACCGTAAATCCATCCATGGAGGTTCGGCTGCTGCGTCCCTGCGGCAGCCGAGGCCCCATGGATGGGTTCACGCCGTGTTCTTCAAAAGGGGTGGGGAGGATAGCGGCCAAATTTATAACGCAGTATTTGAACGAGGCAATAAAAAAGGCCCATCCCGAAACAGAATGAGCCCTGGTTAGGTAGGAGAGGGCGTTATCCCAGCAGAGACACGTCCCTAACAGCCCCTTTGTCAGCACTGGTCACCATAGAGGCGTATGCCCTTAATGTGCTGCTAATGGCAAGAGGGAGGTCTTGTGCAGGTTACCAGGGGCGTGCACTGGTGCCCATGGTCTCACCTCGCTGCTGTAATACCTCATTGCTGAGCAATATATCGACGCGCCGGAGTGTTAGGCGCGGGCGGGCCAGATTGTGAGACAGTCACTAAAGTATTCACTAGAGATTCTTGATTAATACCTTGGAATTGCGCTGCAGATTATACAGTACCTGACGCTTTTCAGGCAGCTGTTCAACGTTACTGCTGCTAAAGCCCTGCTCCATAAACCAGTGTGTGGTTTGTGTTGTGAGCACAAAAATTTGCTGTATTCCGAGCATTTTGGCCTGTTTTTCCAAATCGTTTAGCAGTCGTTCGCCGCGGCTGTCACCGCGGTAATCAGGATGCGTCACCACGCAGGCAAGTTCAGCCAATCCTTCTTTGATCAGGGGGTATAGCGCGGCACAGGCGATGATCATGCCATCGCGCTCCATCACCGTGAAACGCGCAATTTCTGTTTCCAGTAGCTCGCGGGATCGCCTTACCAGCGTACCGTTTTTTTCCAGCGGTTCGATCAGTTCAAGTACGCCGCCGACGTCATCAATGACCGCGGTGCGCAGGCTTTCATAGGTATCCTGATAAATAAGGCTACCGCAGCCATCGCGGGTAAATAACTCCTTTATCAGCGCGCCATCGTCAAGATAGCTAATCACCTGCGCTCGCTGAACGCCGCCGCGACAGGCTTCTACAACACACTTAAGAAGGCTGTTGTCAGGATTTTTTTCCAGTAGAAAACTGGCCTCACTGAGCTTGAGTTCGTGTAGTAAGTCGCCATTTTCGTGATATAAACCGGGCTGGTCACTGAATACGATCAATTTATCTGCCTGTAAACCGGCAGCCAGCTCGGTGGCCACGCTTTCAGCCGACAGATTAAACATCTCACCGGTGGGCGAGTAACCCACAGCAGATACCAGGGCAAGTGCACCCGACTCCAGATAGCTCTCTATAGATTGCGTATCAATACGCCTGACTTCACCGGTGTGCAGATAATCAACGCCCTCATGTACGCCCATGGGTTTGGCGACAACAAAGTTACCACCACAGACCCGAATGTGGGACAAGTGCATAGGCGAGTTCGGCAGTCCCATTGAAAGCTGGGCTTCAATAAATGCCCGCACCGCGCCGGTGGCTTCGCTGACACAGCTCAGGGCCGCCTCATCAGTGATCCTCAGACCATTGTGGTATTGATCTTCAAGGCCTGCCTGCTGCATGCGCACAGATATTTGTGGTCGGGCACCGTGTACCAGCACCAACTTAACGCCCAGACTGTTGAGCAGGGCAATATCGTGCACAATGTTGCAAAAATTTTCACTGGCAACCGCTTCACCACTCAGCAAAATAACAAAAGTACGGCCACGATGAGCGTTAATATAAGGCGAAGAACGTCTGAACCAGTCTACATAATCGTTATTTTTGTCTGTCATGTGTTTCTCACAATCACAGTCAAGCATCGGTATTTGGCTTGCTGCTTTCTTATTAGTTAGTCAAAGTGTAGTCGGAACTGCGCTCATTGACAAAATTGTGCAATCAATTGGCGGATTATTTTTACCATGGGCTGGATGTTATCCATCGGTAAAAACTCGTCCGGTTGATGAGCCTGGTCTATAGATCCCGGACCCAGCACCAAGGTTTCCATGCCCATAGCCTGTAGAAAAGGCGCTTCGGTGGCAAAATTAACGGCCTGGGCTTGATTGCCCGTGAGGCGTTCACAGGCAGTGATTAACTCACCCCCGTCTTGGGCAAAGGGGGCAACGCCGTCTATCAGCGGGCTCAGTTCTATGATGGCGCCATGGCGTTGTGCGATGGGGCCTAATAACTGTTCGATTTCAGCCGTTACCGTACTATTGTCCATGCTGGGTAGCAAACGCGCATCAAAGTGGAGTTCACAGTGCGAGCAAATGCGGTTGGGGTTATCGCCGCCGTGAATACAGCCGAGATTAAGTGTGGGATAGGCTACGGCAAAATCGGTATCTTGATGTGACAGCTGTAATTGTTGACGATAGTTGAGCAACTCACCAATCACATCGTGCATGATCTCCAGTGCGCTGTTGCCTAATAGCGGATTGGAAGAATGCCCCGCCTGGCCGCGTACCTGGATCGATTGCATCATGATGCTTTTGTGTTTGTAAACAGGTACCAAGCCGGTCGGCTCGCCGATTAATGCATAGCGACCTAATTGGCGACCGCTGGCTAATAGCGCCTGGGCGCCAGCCATCGAGCTTTCTTCATCTGCGGTGGCCAGAATAATTAGTGGTTGCTTCAGGTCACTCGCTTTGTAGCCTTGTATTGCCTCCAGAACGACGGCAAAAAAACCTTTCATATCGCAGCTGCCAAGGCCATAAAGTCGCTGGTCTCGCTCGGTCAAGATCAGCGGGTCTGACTGCCAGCCCTTGTCATCATAGGGCACGGTGTCGGTATGGCCAGAGAGTACCAGTCCGCCACTGCCCTGACCTAACGTCGCAATCAGGTTGGCTTTATGGCTTTGTCCATCCAGCGGCAGGATCTCGCACTCAAAACCTAGCTCGTTGAGCCAGTTGGCGAGCAGGTGAATAACCTCCATATTGCCTTGATCATGGCGTGCGGAGGTAGAGGAAACCGAACTGGCCCCGATCAGGCTGGTCAGTGCGTGTCTGAAACTAGGAGTTGAGGCCATGTCGGTAGCAGGCGCCTATCAGGCGCCGAAGATGCCTTTGAATAAGAAAAAGAAGATGATAGCGAGCAGCGCGCCGGCCGGCAATGTGACCAGCCAGGATAGGAATATGGCGCCAATAACCCTCAGGTTAAGTGCTGCAATGCCGCGCGCCATGCCCACACCGAGTACTGCACCAACCAATGTATGTGTTGTGGATATAGGCAGGCCGGTACTGGAGGCTAGTACCACCGTGGTTGCCGCGCCCATTTCAGCGGCAAAACCTCTGCTGGGGGTTAGTTCGGTAATCTTGCTTCCGATGGTGCCCATAACTTTGAAACCGTAGGTCGCCAGGCCAACAACGATGCCGGCGCCACCGAGCAATAGTATCCAGGCGGGCATAATCGATTTACTGCCTATTGCGCCAGTTTTCAATACGCTGACGACTGCCGCCAGGGGGCCAACCGCATTGGCCACGTCGTTCGAACCGTGCGCAAAAGCCATCGCACAAGCGGTGAATATCATCAATATGGCAAAGGCTTTCTCGACGGTGGCAAAACGATTGTAACGTTCGCGTACTTCATCTCGTTTAATACGGCTCATCATCACGTAGCCCAGCGCCATCACGGCAAGCCCCGCAACTGACGCTATCAAGGCGCATTCGCCAAAACTCAAGATTATGCTGCTATCTTTGAATACGTGTTTGAGACCTTTAACCATGGTCACCATGGCGATCATGAAACCTACTGCGAACATATAAAAAGGGATGTATCGCTTGGCTCGTTCAAAAGGGTCTTCAGCGTTAAGAATGAGGTTTTGCACACTGCGAAACAGGCCAAAAGAGATGACCCCTGCCAGAATGGGGGAGACCACCCAGCTTGCCGCAATATTACCGACTTTGCCCCAATTGACTGCATCGGGCGAGATGCCAACAGCGGCAAAACCAACGATGGCACCGACGATAGAATGGGTGGTGGATACCGGCCAGCCCATCAGGCTGGCTATCAATAGCCAGCTGCCGGCAGCCAGCAGTGCGGCTGTCATACCATAGACCAGGTAATGCGGGGTAGCCTCAAGTAACATCGGATCGACGATACCTTTGCGAATAGTCGAGGTGACTTCTCCGCCGGCCAGGTAAGCACCGGCAAACTCGAATATCATGGCAATAAAAATAGCCTGTTTTATGGTGAGCGCCTTGGCGCCAACGGATGTACCCATCGCATTGGCGACATCATTGGCACCGACGCCCCAAGCCATAAAAAAGCCGAAAACACAGGCCATGATAAGCAAGACGGTACCGTATTCAGAGATTATTTCCATTATTCTTACTCAATCAATAATTAACGGGCCAACAGGATTTGCAGACGACTGCCAACGCGCTGGGCGTAATCGGCAAGACCACCAATCAGGTCGATAATTTTGTAGAGGAACATTACCTCGATAGGAGGAAGTTCGGCCTCGATGATAAATAGCTTGGCGCGCAATTTGATCTGGATTTCATCTGAATACGTTTCCAGATCATCAAGCTTGCTGATGAGCTTTTCTACGGCCTCAACCTCACGCCCGCTAAAACCGGTTTCAAGTAGCTCATCGAGTTCCTGAATTGCGGTGAGCGCTTGTGCGCAAGTGGCCAATGAGGCCGTGAGCAGGCTCTCAACCAGTGGCAGAATGGGCTCGGGTATACGCATTTTGCGGCCCAGCATAAGGCCGGCAATATCTTTTGCCGCGTTGGCAATCTGGTCTTGCATGCCGACAAGCTGCAGTAGGTCCGAGCGCGGTACCGGCATAAACAGGCTTTTTGGCAGGTGCTGGCGAATAGATTTTTTTAGATTGTCAGCTTCCATTTCCTGGGCGCAGATGTCCTGCTGAATGGTATAGGCGGCATCCCAGTCATTGGCTTTTGATGCGGCAAAGAAGTCTTCCAGCCTGGTCGCACAGCTGCAGACTTTTTTCATGTGTTCCTGAATAGGGCTGATAGGTGAGCGCCCAAACAGGTTGCTAAGCGATAAAACCACGTTATATCTCCAATGATATTTTTTGCGAGTATATAAGTTTTGAGCCAGATTGCACTATTGCCATGAAAAATGGCTGATAATAGGCTTGCCATACGGCGCAGTTTCTTCGCGAGCAGGCTTGCTCGCCGATATCCGAATACAGGCAGAGGGATTTAGCATGGCGGGTGTATTCACCTCAAAGACAGTTGACCGACCGCTGACGGCAGTGGCGGTATTACGTCTTTTACAGGAAATGGGGCGCATAGATCCCGCCCTGCGGGAGAAAATTCAACGCAAGGTTGGCGCAACCATTGATGTGCATCCCTTGGTCTGGCTGGCGCAACAGCAAATGCCGGACCCCGGTAGACAAGCCAAGCCTCATACGGTCGACAGTATGCTGCAGTGTCTGGCCGAAACTACAGAGCAGCCCTTTTATCGAATCGATCCGCTGAAAGTTGATGCTAAGGCAACTACTGCTGTGATGTCTTTTGCCTTTGCCCGTCGGCATAAAATCCTGGCGGTAGCGGTAGATTCACAGTCCGTCACAGTGGCCAGCGCCGAGCCCTGGTGTCGTGAGTGGGAGTCAGGTCTGGAGCAGGTATTAAAGCGCCCGGTACGCCGAGTGCTGGCTTCGCCACTGGATATTGATCGCTATTTGGTCGAATTTTACAATCTATCCCGTTCTGTGGCGGGTGCGCGTGCAGGTGAGGCTCAGTCACCAGTACTTACCAATCTGGAACAAATGCTTGAGTTGGGAGGGGCTCGGGAGCCTGAGGCCAATGACCAACATATCGTCAGCATTGTCGATTGGTTGCTGCAATATGCGTTTGAGCAGAGGGCCAGTGATATCCACGTAGAGCCGCGCCGAGACATAGCCAATGTCAGGTTTCGAATAGATGGGGTGTTGCATCTTGTCTACGAGTTTCCCGCCAAGGTCGCACAGGCCGTTATCAGCCGGATAAAAATTCTCGGCCGCATGGACCTGGCGGAAAAGCGACGGCCACAGGATGGTCGTTTGAAAACTCGACGGCCGGATAAAGCCGGAGACGTTGAATTACGCTTATCGACTTTGCCAACCGCCTTTGGTGAAAAACTGGTGATGCGTATCTTTGACCCAGAGGTACTGGTGCGCAGTTTCTATGAGTTAGGCGTGGTCGACGAAGATTATGCGCGCTGGCATGCGATGGCCACCAAGCCGCACGGTATTTTGCTGGTTACCGGTCCTACCGGATCAGGTAAAACAACTACGCTGTATTCCACCTTAAAACAGCTGGCCAAGCCGGAAGTGAATGTATGTACCATTGAAGACCCGATAGAGATGGTAGAACCCGCCTTTAACCAAATGCAGGTGCAGCAGAATATAGACCTGGATTTTGCTTCTGGTGTACGTGCTTTGCTGCGGCAAGACCCGGATATCATCATGATAGGTGAAATCAGGGACAGGGAAACGGCAGAAATGGCAGTACAGGCAGCTCTGACGGGTCACCTGGTGCTGTCTACCTTGCATACTAATGATGCGCCATCGGCAATTACCCGCATGTTGGAGATTGGCATTCCGTCTTACTTACTTAAGGCCACGGTATTGGGCGTTATGGCTCAGCGTCTGGTTCGCACACTGTGTCCACATTGCAAACAGCCTGCCGATATCAGCCAGGAAGACTGGCAAAGCCTGGTGCAGCCGCAGTCGATCCCGTCGCCGAAGAAAATTGCTGCTGCGGTTGGTTGCCTCGAGTGTCGCGAAACCGGTTATCAGGGGCGTCAGGGAATTTATGAAATCATGCCGCTGACCAATGACCTGGCGGCACTTATTGGGGACAACTGCGATAGCCGAACCCTGCGTCGGCAGGCTCTCGCCGAAGGAATGAATACTTTGCGTGCCAGCGGTGCGCGCAAAATAGCCGATGGCATGACTACGGTTCAGGAAGTATTGCGCGTCGCGCCGCTGATTCAGGAATAATTTATTAGGGAGGCTCTGTGACAGCACTCGTTACAGTAGAACATTTGCCCGAGGCCTTGCGCTCTGTGGTGCTCAATCATGCGGAGGCTATTACAGCAGCAATACAGACTGGACAGTGGGATTTACCTGTTCTGCATCAAGCGACGAATCAGCAGCTGGCTATGGTATTGGCCTGCAGCGATTTTGTCGCCAAGCAGTTAACAGATAAGCCGCAATGCTTGCATCAGCTGCTGGCAGAGAAAGGGGTTGAATATGTCTATAGCGAAGCAGATTACCAGCAGGAGCTGGCAGAATTAGCCGCGCGGGCGGACGATGAGGCTAGCCTGGCACTTGCTTTACGACAGTACCGCCAGTTACAAATGTGTCGCATTATCTGGCGTGATGTCACGGGCCTGGCAGATCTGCAGCAGACTACGGCTGAATTATCCTGGCTAGCGGAATATGCGATTGAGCATAGTCTGCAATGGCATTACGCGGTCATGTGCGCCGATATCGGTACGCCGCTCGGTGCTACCTCTGGCTTAGCTCAGCAATTGGTTGTTATCGGAATGGGTAAGTTGGGTGCATGGGAGCTGAACCTGTCTTCCGACATTGACTTGATATTTACCTATCCTGAGTCGGGTCAAACCGAGGGCGGGCGTCGTTCAATCAGCAATCACGATTTCTTTATTCGTCTGGGGCAGCGTTTGATCAAAACACTGGATGAATTGACCGGCGACGGTTTTGTTTTTCGGGTTGATATGCGACTTCGACCGCATGGGCAAAGTGGCGCATTGGCCGCCAGTTTTGGTGCTATGGAGGAGTATTACCATAGTCAGGGTCGCGAGTGGGAGCGCTATGCAATGGTCAAAGCCCGGGTGGTTGGCGGAGACCGGGCAGCGGGCAAAGAATTAATGGATACCCTGCGACCCTTTATCTATCGTCGCTATTTAGACTTTAGCGCCTTTGATTCCTTGCGTGATATGAAAGCCCTGATTAACCGGGAAGTAACTCGGCGTCAGTTAGCGGAAGACGTTAAATTAGGCCCCGGTGGTATTCGCGAAGTGGAGTTCATTGCCCAGGCTTTCCAACTGATACGCGGAGGACGGGAAAGACAGCTACAGGAGCGCCGCCTGCTTCCCGTGCTACAGGCATTGGCCGAACTGTCGCTACTGCCGCCAGATGTTGTTAGCGAGTTAACGGACGGCTACCGTTTCTTGCGCAATACCGAACACGCTATTCAATGTTTTGCCGACCAGCAAACCCAGATGTTGCCAACAGATGAACTGCAGCGTTTGCGTATTGCTCTCATTATGGGCTTTGCTGATTGGCACAGCTTTTACCACCGTCTGTCGCGCTACAGAGAGCAGGTTAGTCGTCATTTTGCTGATGTTATTGCGCCCGCGCAGTCCGATGATAGCGATGACGATCTGGAGCAAGGCTGGATCGCCCTGTGGGAAGGCGTACTGGATGATTCGTCTGCGGTGCAATGGTTGGCGCAGCAGGGCTACGACGATGCGACGGAAAGTTGGCGCCTGATATCTGCTTTACTGAATAGTCGCCGTTGTCAGATGATGCAAAAAGAAGGCAGAGAGCGACTGAATAAATTTTTGCCCGTATTGTTGTCTGAAATCGCCTCGGCGAACTCCCCCTCGCTACTGTTAGAACGGGTTTTACCCTTGGTTGAGGCCGTATTACGTCGTACCGCCTATCTAATGTTGTTATTGGAGAATACGGGCGCCAGAGAGCAGTTGCTGATCCTGTGTGGCGCCAGTCCATGGATTGCCGATCAACTGGCCCGCCATCCTGTATTACTGGATGAATTGGTGAATACCTCTACCTTGTATGCCGTACCTGAACATCGCAAATTGGCCTCGGAACTGGGCTCAGAGCTGCGACAACAAGTACTGCGTCTGGAGTGGGATGACCTGGAAGGGCATATGGAAGCTTTGCGCTATTTCAGGGCCTCACACGTATTGCGTATTGCTGCCAACGAGGTGACTGACCGCATGCCTCTGATGAAAGTCAGCGATTACCTGACTTTTCTGGCGGAAGTGATTTTGCAGCATGTGCTGGAATTATGCTGGCGCAACCTGGTGGCCAAGCACGGACGCCCGCTGCGACTGGATGGCACACCCTGTGATACAGATTTCCTGATACTCGGTTACGGCAAGCTGGGTGGAATCGAGATGGGCCATGGTTCAGATCTGGATCTGGTATTTGTCCATGACGGTGATAATAATGCGTCTACCGATGGTGATAAACCGGTGCCTGGCCAGCTCTTTTTTAACCGTCTGGGGCAGCGCATGATTCACGTTTTAACCGCGGCGACTACCATGGGGCCATTATATGAGGTGGACATGCGACTGCGGCCCTCGGGTAATTCGGGTTTGTTAGTGACCAGCTTGAAGGCGCTAAGTCAGTATCAACAAAACGAAGCCTGGACCTGGGAGCACCAGGCCTTGGTGCGGGCAAGGCCGGTGGCAGGCGACAATAAATTGGCTGAAGCTTTCCTGGTAATGCGTAAAAAACTTCTCTGTCAGGCGCGTGATGAAACAAGCTTACGAGCTGAAGTTGCCGGCATGAGAGAGAAAATGCGCAAGCAATTGCTTGCGCCAGGCGCTGAAAGCGGAGAAAACGCCTATTTTGACCTTAAGCACGCAGCTGGAGGTATCGTTGATATTGAATTTATGGTTCAATTTGCAGTCTTGGCCTGGGCCCATCAAAGCCCTGCGCTTACCCGCTATTCTGACAATATCAGAATTCTGGAAACTCTGGCAGAAAGCGGTCTGTTATCAGCAGCCGAAGTCCACAGCCTGATTGAGGCCTACAAGGCCTATCGAACAACTGCCCATCGCCTGGCGTTACAGCAATTGCCGGGCAGAGCAGCGGCTGATAACTATGTCCAGCAGCGGGAACAGGTAAGCGCTCTTTGGAGCAAAATAATTGAACATCGCCAGAACTAGTTTCTGGCCTCAGCAGGAGTAAGACACATGTCAATGGCAGACCGCGACGGTCTCATCTGGTTTGACGGTAAAATGGTTCCCTGGCGTGAAGCCAAGGTACACGTACTAACTCACACATTTCATTATGGTTTGGGTGTTTTTGAGGGCGTTCGTGCCTACGAAACGGATAATGATGGCACCTGTATCTTCCGTTTACAGGAACATACCGATCGACTATTCCGCTCCGCCAAGATTCTTGGCATGGATATGCCCTTTGACAAGGAAGCACTGATTCAGGCGCAGCGTGATGTGGTTCGGGTGAATAACTTGAGCGAGGCGTATTTGCGGCCCATGTGTTTTCTGGGCTCCGAGGCCATGGGTTTGCGTGCAGATGGCCTGCAAACGCACGTCATGGTAGCGTCATGGGAATGGCCCTCCTATATGTCCCCGGAGGCCAAAGAACGCGGTATTGTGGTTCGTACCTCGAGCTTTACCCGTCACCATGTCAATATCACCATGTGTAAGGCCAAGGCTAACGGTAACTACATTAATTCCATTCTGGCTCTGCGAGAAGCCTTGCAGTGTGGCGCAGAAGAAGCCCTGATGCTTGATCCGGAAGGTTATGTCGCTGAAGGTAGCGGCGAAAACTTCTTTATGGTGCGTGATGGGGTGATTTACACGCCTGAACTCACCTCCTGTCTGGATGGTATTACCCGGGCAACCGTGATAACTCTGGCAGAGGAGCTGGGTTATACCGTGCGCGAGAAGCGTATCAGTCGAGATGAAGTTTATGTCTGTGACGAGGCCTTCTTCACCGGTACGGCAGCCGAAGTACTGCCCATCCGTGAGCTGGACAGTCGCTCGATAGGTGATGGTGTACGTGGCCCCATTACAGAGCAGCTACAGGCCCGCTATTTTGCCCAGGTCAAAGGTCAATGTGCCGAGCACAGAGACTGGCTGGCACCTATAGCCTAGTCCTTTATGTACGCTTGGTAATTGCAAAAAGCATCTGTGTCGCTATGGTGACTCACTTTTAGGCAGTTAGCGGGCCAATATGCCGCATTTGAGCGCAATTCAGGCGAGACGATCTCTATCATGCATAATGACTCATCATTAGCACTAAAAAGCACTGCCTCTGTAGCAGAGGTGGTGGAGCTGCCGCTTGCGGTACAGCTCAAGCCACTGAAGATCTGCCTGTTGGGTTACCGCAGTCATCCCTTTAGTGGTGGCCAGGGCATCTATATTAAATATCTGAGCAAGGCTCTGGTTGATGCCGGTCACGAGGTGGATGTGATCAGTGGTCAGCCCTACCCTGAGGTCGACCCCAGAGTAAGATTAATCAAGCTGTCCAGCCTCAATCTTTACGAAAATGGCCTGTTTTCATTGCGTCCTCGTCACTTGTCCTCAATGAGCAATGTGATCGAATGGATGAGCAAGCTGACAGGCGGCTTTGCTGAGCCCCAGACCTTCGGTCGCCGAGTCGTTAAATATTTAAAACAACATGGCCGCGATTACGACATTATTCATGATAATCAGTGTCTCAGCTTTGGCATGTTGAAATTGCAAAAGTTGGGTTTTCCTCTGGTGACGACTGTGCATCATCCAGTCACCCAGGATTTGGACCTGGCACTGAATGCGGCAACCGGTCTGCGCCAACGAGCCTTGATACAGCGCTGGCACAGCTTTGTTTATATGCAGCGCTATGTGATTCAGCGGCTCAAACATCTGGTTACCGTGTCCGAGGGTTCTCGTGGCGATATCGCCAAGGCTTTTGATCTTCAGCCATCCAGTATTGACTTGGTATATTGTGGTATCGATACCGAAGAATTCATTCCCCGGCCCGATATTACACGTCTGCCAATGCGAATTATGGCAACTGCTTCAGCTGACCAGCCGCTCAAAGGCCTGCGCTATTTGCTAGAGGCTGTACATCAGCTTGCGCCTCGTTATCCTGAGCTCGAATTACTTGTAGTAGGCAAGCCCAAAGCCGGTGGTGATACCGAGAAGTTGATTGAACGATTGAATATTGCAGATCGACTGACCTTTGTTAGCGGTATTTCTACCGAAGAACTAGTCCAGCACTACGCTCGCGCGACCATAGCCGTAGTGCCTTCTCTGTATGAAGGTTTTGGTTTGCCTGCGGGCGAGGCCATGTCATGTGGAGTGCCTCTGGTTTCCACCAGTGCCGGTGCCCTGCCTGAGGTCGTTGGCGATGCCGGCATACAGGTAGAACCCGGCAATGCCGATGCCTTGGCCGCTGCAATTGATGAGCTACTGACCAATGAGGCCTTGCGCGATAGCCTCGGGCAGGCGGGCAGAGAGCGGATTGAACAAAAATTCTGTTGGCATCTTGCCGCAGAGCAAATGGTAAAGTTTTACCAGCGAGTTTTGGTTAGCTGATATGCAAACAGTCGATTACGAAATATTTCAGCTTAGCCCGGGTGATGTAGTCCTTGATTTGGGCTGTGGCGAAGGTCGTCATGTTATTTCCGCCTATCTCGAAAAAGACATACAGGCGGTTGGTGTTGACCTGTCTTGGGATGACCTCAAACTTACCCGCGAAAAATTTACCCCCTTTGCTGATAGCGATAATGACAGCAAGCATTTCTCTCTGTCGGTCGCCAATGCCTTACATTTGCCCTTTGCCGATAACAGCTTCGACAAGGTGATATGTTCCGAGGTACTTGAGCATATTCCTGATTGGCAAGACGCCATTGTGGAAATTAACCGGGTGTTAAAACCCGGCGGTGTATTCTGTGCCAGCGTACCCCGTTTTTGGCCAGAGAAAATATGCTGGTTTTTCAGCGACGAATACCACGCCAATGTGGGCGGACACCTGCGAATTTTTAAAGCATCCGCATTGCGTGACACCATAGAAAAACAAGGTCTTAGCCATTATCGCCGGCATTGGGCGCATGCCTTGCATTCGCCTTACTGGTGGCTGCAATGTATGTTCTGGGAAAAGCGCGATCAATCCCGTCTGGTGCGTTGGTATCACAGCATGCTGGTCTGGGACATGATGGAGCGGCCTTGGCTAACCCGTACCTTGGAGCGCATATTCAATCCTATTATGGGTAAAAGCGTGGTGATGTATTTTCGCAAGGGGGCCGCGTCGTGAGTGGTCTCTATCTCTCTAAGGGTCTGTTTCCGACCGAATATTTACGCTCCACAGTAGAGTTTATACGCTCCATTCAGCAGGATGACGGCTGTATTCCCTGGTTTAAAGGCGGTCATATGGACCCCTGGGACCATGTTGAAGCGGCAATGGGTTTGAGTATTGGCGGCGACTATCAAAGTGCCGAATTAGCCTATAACTGGCTGGCTAACAATCAACTTGAAGATGGCAGCTGGTGGGCGGCTTATCGTGATGGCGAAATCGACAATCGAGAGCGTCGTGAAACCAATTTTGTGGCCTATATTGCCACCGGTGTCTGGCATCACTATCTGATTACCCGCGACGACGAGTTTCTGCAACGTATGTGGCCAGTTGTACAAAAGGCCATTGATTTTGTATTGGCCTTACAGACCGAGCATGGAGACATTCACTGGGCAGTGGATACCGATGGCAATGCCATGCAGGACGCGCTCATTACCGGCTGTAGTTCAATTTACAAGAGCCTCGAGTGTGCCAGTAATATCGCTGTGACTCTGGGATACGAAAGCATAACTGAAAGCTGGCTGTCTGCACGAGAGTGTCTGGGTGAAGTTTTGCGTGCCAAACCTGAACGATTTGACCGCACATGGGAGAGCAAGGAACGATTCTCCATGGATTGGTTTTACCCTGTTATCAGCGGTGCATTAACGCAGGCCCAGGCCAGAGCGCGAATAGATTCGCGTTGGGATATTTTTGTCCGTCAGGGCATGGGCGTGGTTTGTGTCAGTGACGAGCCCTGGGTGACGGTGGCTGAATCCTGTGAACTGGTGATGGCCTTGCTGGCCGCCGGCGAGCGAGCTCGCGCGGTTGAACTGTATAGTTGGTTGCACCAGTGGCGCGGCGATGATGGCGCCTGGTGGACCGGTTACCAATATAGCCTGAATATTATGTGGCCCGATGAGCAGCCCAGCTGGACTGCCGGTGCTATTTTACTGGCTGCCGATGCATTAACGGGCTATACCCCGGCTTCTGGTCTGTTGACCGAAGTGAATTTATTAGATTCGACGCAGCAGGGCGAGGCTGTTGGTGATACCAAGATCCGTAAATAGGCCGGATTTTTTGGCCAGTGTATAAACGGCATAGGGCGCATGGCCGCCCTCGGCCGGGTTTGGAAATACGTCATGTATCGCCAGAATACCGCCGCTTTTAATAAAACCACTCCAGCAGCGGTAATCGCATAGGGCAGCTTCCAGACTGTGTCCGCCATCAATAAATACCATGCCCAGCAGAGTACCCCAATGGCGCGACCCTGTTTCTGAATCTGTGACCAGTGGTACTACCACGTCGTTCAGCCCGGCCCGACCAATATTGTTTCTAAACTCTCGGAAGCTATCGAATTGCCCGGCTGTGCTATCAAACAGATCTTCGTCGTGGAACATCTCACCCACTTGATGTTCTTCTGAGCCGCGATGGTGATCCAGTGCGTACAGCGTATTCTGGCTTTGCTGACAGGCAAGTCCCAGGTAAATGGTTGACTTGCCGCAGTAGCTGCCAATTTCCAATACTGGGCCTAATTGGGCTACTTCTGTGGCGGCTTGATATAGTGCTGCCGCTTCATCCTCAGCCAGGAAGCCTTTTACCGCAGAGATGTCTATTGGTAAATCCATAGTCAGTATGTCCGTAATTTTGGCTGCGACCTTAGCCTAAAGCCTGCCATGCGACAACAGCCGCAGCCAAATTTATTCACCTCGGGCAGCGCCTCCAGTCAACGAATAAATGACTAGCATGACAATGTCAGTGGTGGAAATTGTCAACTGTCGTTACCATGGCAGCATGGCGAGATTCTTATACAGTACTCTGTTCTATTTGCTACAACCTTTGGTGCTAGCGCGTTTAGCTTGGCGTTCCTTGCGCGCGCCGGACTATAGGCGACGTGTGTGTGAGCGCTATGGTCGCGGCGGGGAGTTTCACTCTGGCGGTATTTGGCTGCATGCAGTGTCAGTGGGCGAAACAATCGCCAGTGTGCCACTGGTAAAAGCGTTGCAGCAAGCCTACCCCGATTTACCGCTAATGGTCACCACTACCACACCGACTGGTAGTGTCCAGGTGCAGCGCATCTTTGCCGGCAGTGTTGATCATGTCTATGCACCCTACGACTTACCCGGCAGTGCAGGCCATTTTATTGACCGCTTACAGCCATGTCTGTTCATTATTATGGAGACCGAGCTGTGGCCCAATCTGATTCATGCCTGTAGTACCCGTAACATTCCCGTTATCGTGGCCAACGCGCGTTTATCCGAGCGTTCTGCGCGGGGATATGCACGCCTGCCAGGGCTGGTCAGGCCGATGATGTCTGCTATTTCTACGGTGGCAGTGCAAACTGCAGTAGAGAGGGACCGCTTTGTTGAACTGGGGGTGCAGCCTGAGCGTGCTGTCGTCTGTGGCAGTATTAAGTTCGATATTGAAATTGATGCAGCAGAGCGAGAGCAAGCCAGTCAGCGAAAAAAGCAGTGGTCTTTAATGCAGCGGCCTGTGTGGATTGCTGCCAGTACTCATGAGGGCGAGGATGCCATCGTTTTGGCGGCGCACAAACAGTTGTTATCGCAATATCCGAATGCCCTGCTTATCCTGGTGCCACGTCACCCAGAACGTTTTGATCAGGTGGCCAATCTCTGTGCGCAAGAGGCAATGACCGTGACGCGTCGCAGTAGTGAAGATTTGATAACGGAGCGTACACAGGTATTGCTTGGCGACACCATGGGCGAATTATTGGCCTTGTACGGCTTGGCTCAAATGGCCTTTATTGGCGGCAGTCTGCAAGGCAATGGCGGGCACAATATGCTCGAGGCCGCAGCCTGGGGGCTGCCCATACTGAGCGGCCCGGATGTATTTAACTTTCAGGAAATATCTGATCGATTGGTCGCCGCGGGTGCAATGACGATTGTAGCCGATGCCACAGAAATGGCCGCTACAGTGATTTCCTGGACAGAAGATGCCGCCGCTGCAGCTCAGGCTGGCACCGCGGCAGCCGAGTTACTGGCAGCGAATCGCGGTGCAGGAGATAAATTACTCAGCCTGATCGGAAACTATTTGGATTGACCGCTGCTTGATGCGGTTGGTGCAGGTGGGTTTGTCAGCCACTTGTTCAGGTCGTATATATCCTGAGGACTGAGCGTGCCGGCACTTTGTTTCAGGTTGAGCATATTGATGACGTAGTCATAGCGGGTATTGGAGTAATCCCTGATGGCGCTAAACAGGTTTTGTTGAACTGTGAGTACATCAACAATATTTCGTGTGCCGACTTCATAACCTGCCTGGGTTGCATCGAGCGCGCTGCGGCTGGATATCACTGCCTGCTTGCGTGCCTTGGTGCGGGCGACATCGGTTGATACCTGAATGTGTAGCGCTCGTGTTTTTTGCACGGTAGTGCGGGTAGTGCCGGCATAAAGCTCTACTGCCCGGTTGTATAGCTCATAGGCCTGACGACTGGAGGCGCTGATACCACCGCCGGCGTAGAGCGGCAGGTTGACGCTGAGCGCGATACTAGAGCCTTTTTGATTGCTGTCATATCTTCCCGTTCCATCTAGCGGGTCGCCGTCGTCAATGTCGTTGCGACTATCGTTATAACCCAGCCTTGCATCCAGAGTAGGGTAGTGCACTGCCTTGGCAGACTGCGCGCTAGACTCAGCGGCATCACGGGCGAAGGTGGCCACTTTAATGTCCTGATTGTTTTCCATCGCAAAGGCTACCCACTCGTCCTTGCCTGCTGGGTCGGGATTTTCAATCGGATAATCCTCTTTCAGCAGCCAGATATTGCTGTGAGACTGGCCGGTCAGTACGGATAGTACCTCAATGCTGATGCCTAAATTGCCCTCGTCTCCCAGACGAGTTGCAACGGCCAGATCGTAGCTGGCCTGCGCCTCATGTACGTCGGTGATTGCAATTAAACCAACGTCAAAGCGTTGCTGGGTTTGTTCCAGCTGACGTTTGTTGGCCGCCTCCTGTGCCTGCGAGGCTTTAAGGTTATCGATAGCTCGCAATACATTAAAATAGGCAGTAGAGACGCGAATAATCAAATCTTGTTGGTCGGCGGCAAACTGCGCCCCCGCCTGGCCGGTTAAACTTTTGCCTTGCTGAAAAGTGAACCATGCGGGCATATCAAAAAGCGGTTGGCTCAGGTTGACTCCCCACCCAGTGGCATCAGTTGTGATGTCTCTATTAGTATCCAATAACGTGTTTACGTTTTGGTTGTCCAAATGGCTGTAGTCCGCGCTGGCAGCGATCTGCGGCAGTATGCCTGACCTGCCTAATACTACCGCTTCCTGGCCAGCCCTATAGGATGCCTCGGCGGCTCTGATGGTAGGGTCGTTATTGAGTGATAGTTCATAGATGTCGACCAGTGTATCCGCCAGTGTGGCGTGACTGAATAACAGCCCGGCTGATAGTGCCAGTAACACAGGTTTGCAGAAATTTTGCATGCTTGCCTCTTGCGATTGTCGAGTTTTTAGTCTTGTTGGGGGCAGTTTAGCAGGTTTGCCAAGTGTCGTGGTTAATCAAGGTAATTGAAAATGCAGAATATGTCCCTTATGTGTATCAAAAATAGTGCAGATAAGATCTTAATGCCAGCAATAACGGAAAATTCTGTGACTTGCTGTACAATGCCGATTATGGATGTTGCATTGTCAAATAAAAAGTTGCGCTACCGGGTAGATCTATCGGGCCTCCACGCCGAATGTACTGCCAATTATGTGCGCCTGTTACGCTTGTTTCCGGCTTGGCAACAACAAGACTTTTTGCACCTTAATATCGGTGACGATCAGGACTTACAGATAAGCGTATTGGAAAAAAGTCGTTATACCTCTCTATTGCAATTGGAAGAGAGTCATACGGTATTACCCCTTACGGAGCGTCGTCGTTGCACGGTACGTGTATACCACGATGCCCAAATGGCCGAAGTCATTTCATGGAATAACGAGAGCCGAATTAAAGCCCGCTATCAATACCCCAACAAACGTATGCTGCAAGAGGATGAAAAATGGCAGCTCAATTGTTTTCTCGGTGAATGGCTGAGCTATTGTCTGCAGCAGGGCAGAGCTCGCGATATCCAGACCCTTTGCTCGGGTATCCGCTTCTAACGAAGTGGCCGAAGGCGGGAGGATACTCATATGCAGCAGCAGGCCTTAAAAATATTACAGATTAGCGACCCCCATTTACCCGCCGATGGCCAAACCCTGCAGCAGGGCCTTAATACAGACCAAACCTTGCAGTGGGTGCTGGAGCAGTCTCTGCTCAACTTTCAGCCAGACCTTATTGTTGTTACCGGTGATATATCCCAGGACGGCTTTGAAAATTCCTACCTGCGTATGAAGCGCTATCTCGATAAACTCGGTCTGGCCCACGTCTGGTTGCCGGGTAATCATGATGATCGTAGTCGTATGGAAAAAGTGGCTCCGGCACAAATGCAACGCAGCTATACCGTGGGTGACTGGTTACTATTGTGTATTGATTCTCATGTGCCAGGAAAAGTCGGTGGTGAGATCGCCGACTCTGAACTGGAGGCGGTTCGCAGGGCTTTATCCGCTGCGCGTGGTCGTCCGGTGCTGGCTTTTACCCACCACCACCCGGTGACTATTGGTTGCAAGTGGCTGGACGGACAGCAAATAGCCAATGGCGCAGAGTTAATACACCTACTGGCAGAATATCCCTTTGCCAAGGCCCTGTCCTTCGGTCATATTCATCAGCAGTTTGAGGCACAATACGATACGCTCCGTTTGCTGGGCAACCCATCAACCTGGGCCCAATTTAAACCGGGGCAGGATGATTTTTGTCTGGATGATAGCTTGCCGGGTTGGCGCACATTTAAGCTGTACCCCGACGGCACAATGGAAACTGAAGTCTGTCGCTTACAGAATGTTGATTTTACTGTTGATACTGAAAGTAGAGGTTATTAAATACCGGTGATTCACTCTGCAGCGCCTCCCCTAATTTTGTATTTACACGGTTTTATTAGTTCACCTGTATCAATTAAGGCCTGCCAGACGCTGGATTATGCCGCCAGCCATTTTCCCGACATCGAAGTTCAGGTGCCGGCCCTGTCTCACTACCCGTCTATCGTAGAGCAACAACTGACGACCTTGATAGAGCAGCAGACCAGCCGGCCAATTGCCGTTATAGGCAGTTCACTGGGCGGCTTTTATGCCAGCTGGCTTAGCGCCCGCTATGGCTGCAGATCGGTGTTGGTCAACCCTGCGGTGCGGCCCTATGCGCTGCCAAACTTGCTGGGTGATCACCAAAACCCCTATAGTGGAGAGTGCTTTTCCCTGCAGCAGAGCCACCTGGACGAGCTTAAAACACTGGATCTGCCTGGCGCTGACCCCTCGCTAATGTGGTTGATGGTACAAACCGACGATGAAACACTTGACTATCGGCAGGCGGTCGCCAAATATGCGCAATCACCCCAGTTAGTAGAGACGGGTGGAGATCACAGCTTTATTGGCTTTGATCGTCACCTGCCGGCAATAATGGAATTCCTACAGCGGCCTGTTGTGGCTGCATGATTAAAAAACAATGACTAACTACACATCTCAAGATATTGAAGTCCTAACAGGACTGGAACCGGTACGTAAGCGGCCCGGAATGTATACCGAAACGACACGGCCTAATCATTTGGTGCAAGAGGTTATCGATAACAGTGTCGATGAGGCCTTGGCCGGGCATTGCAAAACAATCGACGTCGTATTACACAAAGACGGCTTTGTTTCGGTGACCGACGATGGTCGTGGTATGCCGGTCGATTTACATCCCGATATGGGTTTGCCCGGTGTCGAAGTTGTGCTCACCACATTGCATGCCGGCGGTAAGTTCTCCAACGATAATTACCAGTTTTCCGGCGGCTTGCACGGCGTTGGAGTGTCGGTGGTTAACGCCTTGTCGTCAAAGCTCGACGTGGTTATTCGCCGCGACGGCAAAGTGTATAGCATGAGTTTCGAAGACGGTGCACGAGTCAGTGAGTTGACCGTGACCGGGGAATGCGGCAGACGAAATACCGGTACTTGCGTACGGTTTTTGGCTGACCCGCAGTTTTTTGATTCAGCCAAATATTCACTGAGCCGGCTGCGTCATGTACTTAAGGCCAAGGCGGTACTCTGCCCCGGTCTGCGAGTCACTTTTAAAGATGAGGCCAGCAATGAAAGTGAAGAGTGGCTTTACGAGGATGGCCTCACCGATTATCTGCGTGAGCGTACCAGCGGTTATGAGGTATTGCCGCTGGAGCCCTTTATCGGTAGTTTTACCTCTGAGCGAGAGGCGGTAGATTGGGCCGTGCAATGGCTGCCAGAGGGCGGTGAACTGGTCAACGAATCCTACGTTAACTTGATACCCACATCGCAAGGCGGCACCCACGTTAACGGTTTGCGTACGGGTTTATTAGACGCCATCCGAGAGTACTGTGAATTCAGGAGTTTGATGCCCCGGGGTATTAAGCTCAGTGGCGATGATATCTGGGATCAGTGCAGCTATGTGCTGTCCACTAAATTGGCCGACCCTCAATTCTCCGGCCAAACCAAAGAGCGCCTGACTTCTCGTGAGTGCGCGGCATTTGTCTCTGGTGTCGCCAAGGATTCCTTTAGCCTGTGGTTAAACCAGCACACTGAAGACGGCGATGCGCTGGCCGAGATATTTATTAATAGCGCGACAAAACGTTTGCGCAAGAGTAAACAAATTGCGCGTAAAAAAGTCACTTCTGGCCCGGCTTTGCCCGGCAAACTGGCAGACTGCTCCGGCGCTGAGGTAGAGCGTGGAGAACTGTTTCTGGTTGAAGGAGACTCCGCTGGTGGTTCGGCCAAACAAGCAAGGGATCGGCAGTTTCAAGCCATAATGCCGCTAAAGGGTAAGATTCTTAATAGCTGGGAGGTTGACTCCAACCAGGTATTAGGCTCACAGGAAATTCATGATATTTCGGTAGCTCTTGGTGTAGAGCCTGGCTCGGACGATATTGAAGGCCTGCGCTACGGCAAAATATGTATTCTGGCCGATGCAGATTCCGATGGTCTGCATATTGCCACGTTGTTATGTGCCTTGTTTGTGCGCCATTTCAAACCTTTGGTGAAGGCCGGCAATATTTTTGTCGCGATGCCGCCTTTGTATCGTATTGATGTGGGCAAAGAAGTGTTTTACGCACTCGACGATGCGGAAAAAAATGGCGTGCTCGATCGCATTCAGGCCGAGAAGAAAAAGGGCAAGGTGAATGTTCAGCGTTTTAAAGGTCTGGGCGAAATGAACCCGCTGCAGCTGAGAGAAACTGTTATGGATCCGGATACCCGCCGGCTGGTGCAATTGGTGCTGGAAAACGGTGATGGCACAGAAGAAATTATGGATATGCTGCTATCTAAAAAGCGCTCGCCTGATCGCAAACAGTGGCTCGAGAGCAAGGGCAACCTGGCAGAGGTCGGCTAGCATACAGCGTCATCTGTTCAGACTATCGTTTGTTAACAGCTGCGTTTTAGTGATTTTAGACTAGTATTTAAAACATTGACGATTAACTGGGACGGAACTCATATGGCGAAGTGTCGCGTACTTATATCGACGTTATTATCAGGCTTGTTATTGGTATCACATGTGCAAGCCAGCGGTGTTGCTGACGCCTTGATGGATATTCAGGAGCGCCTGCACTTAGAGCAGGACGGGCGAGATATTATCCCAGGCAGTACGATCTATGAACCGATGTTAGTCGATGCATTCTATCAGGCCAGAGACTATCAACCGGCCTGGACCGATAAAGACTATGCCCGCGAGATGTTGCAACTACTCAAGTCCAGCGAAGACGAAGGCTTGAATCCGGCTGATTATCATTACGACGAGTTACTCGACTTACAAGAGAAGTACCAGAAGGCTTGGTCAGGCAAAGACGGCCTTCATGCCCAGGCCGAAGTGCTGCTCACCGATGGCATACTGCTTTATGCCAAACATCTACAACAAGGCAAGGTGGACCCGCGAACCCTGGATGATACCTGGAACTACGCCCAACTTTATCTTGATCCTGATAAGGTTGCCAAGCAGCTTGCTGCGGCGATCGCCGGCAAGCAGGTAGCGCAGGTGATAGAAACGATCAAACCCAAATGGGATTTTTATGTGTTGATGAAACAAGATTTTGAGCGCTACAGGAAATTGGCCGGCAACGAGACGTTTTCTGTTCTACCTGAGGATGTGGTACTACACCCCGGCGATAAACATGCAAATGTTGTCTTATTGCGACAACGTCTGCAGCAACTGTCTTATATGGAGGCGGGAGAAGCAAACTCAGAGCAGTTTGATGACCAGCTAAAACAGGCGGTGCAACAACTACAGAGTGATTATTATCTTGAGGCCGACGGCATTGTAGGCAAGCAGAGCTACCAAATATTGAATCTTTCTTTTAGTGATAAGGTGGACAAACTGCGCATTAATATGGACCGACTGCGCTGGATGGGAGAGCAGGAGTCGGATGATTTTATCCTCGTTAATATAGCAAGTTACGAACTGTATTATATGCGCGACCGCAAGCTGGAGTGGACCACGCCGGTGATGGTCGGAAAGATAAGAAGCAAAACCCCGATGTTCCAGGCCCGGTTGCGTTATATGGAGTTTAACCCGACCTGGAATACACCTCGCAGCTTGATAAATATCGCTAAGTTCAAATCGGACCCCCAATACATAGTTGATAAAGGCTATAAATTCTACGACGCCAATAATAACGAGGTGGATCCGTCGTCTATTGACTGGGATAAATATACCAAACGCTCATTCCCCTACCGCGTAGTGCAGATGCCCGGACCTAAAAATGCCATGGGCCAGGTCAAGTTTATTTTCCCTAATAGTCATGCGATCTATATGCACGATACACCATCACGGGACTTATTTAGCCGCCAGCAGCGGGCTTTCAGTGCCGGTTGCATCCGAGTAAAGGATCCTTTGACCTTCGCTCGAGTATTACTTGATGACCAGGATAAATGGTCGGATGATAAAATTCAGTCGCTGGTAGACAGCGGAAAGCCGAAACAGGTGGTAAGGCTGGATAGAGACATCGACGTCATGCTGATGTACTGGACTGTCAGCCCTCAATTGGATAATCGGCTGCAGTTTCAGCATGATGTCTATGATCTGGACCCGGCAGCGCTAGCGATATTGGATGCCCCGCCCAAGCCGACTGCCTTTGTCCAGAGATAAACTATTGTTGGCTCTGCTGCTGCTTTGTTGCAGCAGCTGGGCAAGCGCCCAGTCACTGTCTATTGGCATTCGAGGTCATGTAGTACAGCAGAAAATTTTCAGTCTGTTTACTAAACCGGGTGAAGAAATGCAGCTCGACGTGTCGTCCCACGAGGCGGGCAGCCTGCGTCTATTGAGAGATGGCAAGGTATATGGGCAACGGCTGGAAGGGCAGTGGGTTTTCAATGTGCCGGATCTTCCCGGTCTTTATTCCTTGAGGCTGGAGTCCCTGCAAAACAACAGAACCATGCAATTGAACTTGTTTGTTGGTCAGGCTCTCAGCCATGACGGCGATGAAAAGCTTAATGCTTATCGTATTGGTCCTGCCCCCCCTGGCAATAAAAAACACCCTGCTAATTACTCCCCGCCCGAGGTGTTTTTCGAGGTCACGGCCGACAATATTGATACCCGCCTGTCCGAGCATTTCACTCTGCGTCAGTTTTTGTGCAAACAAAAGTCGGCCTATCCCAAGTATGTAGTGATTCAGGAGTCGCTGTTAGTATTGCTTGAAGGTTTGTTAGAGGCGGTAGTACAGGCCGGCTATCCGGCCGAGACTTTCGGAATCATCAGCGGTTATCGCACGCCCTGGTATAACAAAAGTATCGGCAACGTGCCCAATAGCCGCCATGTCTATGGCGATGCGATGGATTTTTATGTTGATGTCGATGGCGACGGCAATATGGATGACCTGAACGGTGATGGCCAGCGTAACCGCGCCGATGTCGAGCTGTTGTTCCAGATTGTGGAAAACTTCAAACGACAAAAACGAAACGCCTTATTGATTGGCGGCATAGGCCGTTATTCCAAATCGTCCCATCACGGCGGCTTTGTTCATGTAGACGCTCGGGGTTATAAGGCGCGCTGGTAGCGGCAGTTATTTACTCTTGCAACTCGACTTCAAACTGGTAAATGATTGACGTATACAGTCGGCGTAGTGATCCGGGTCGGGCACTGCATCTCTACAGGCCGTAAAGGCGATGATGATTTTGCCTTTTTTACCCATTACCGCGCTGGTGACCGTATGAAAAATACCCATGCCCGGCGCAATAGGGCCGATACCGAATGAGTCAATCACTTGCGCGCCGGCCAGATACAGCTGACAGGGCGCGCCGGGCACATTGGTCACTACGGTATTTTGCATTACGTTGGTTTCAGCCAAGCCAGATTTATTGACCAGCTGCATCAGTCCTGATTGTAGATATGAGCCAAGTGTATCAGTCACATCCAGACCAATACGGTGGCCGAGAGCTTCGGCATAAGCCTTGGACTTAACTGCCGACTCGTGCACATTCGCCAGCCGTTGCTTTGGATTGGTCGTCGTTGAACACAGGTTGACGTTCATCAGGCTAATCATATTTCCGCCGGCGTCCTGTTCTGTATCGTCGCGTACGTCAATGGGACAGGCGGCGACTAAATCGACCTCGGGTGTTTCGCCTTTGCTTTCCAGGTAACTGTGCATAGCCCCGGAAATAATGGTTAAAACAGTGTCGTTGATAGTGGCGCCTTCAACAGCGTTTTTGATATTACGTATTTCCTCAAAGTCGAAACTCACCGCGTCGACCACTCTGTGTGGCGAGAGTTTGCCGTTAAAGCGGGTGCTGGCTTTTTCTTCTATGGTTTCAAAACGGTCTTCTTTATTGCCCTCCTGAATACGCTTGTAAGCAGGAATAATCTCTTTTGCCAGCTTTAGGTACTGCGCCGGCTTGTTCAAGCTATTGCGATACGTCTTTGCCAAAAGCTCGCGGCCGGATGGGCGTTTTTTTGGCTGCCAGTCGGCGATGTCGGAAGGGTTTTTGGCATCGGCTGTCAGGTCGTTAAATGAAGCAAAAAATTGTGTGCCCGATGCACCATCCATTGCGCAATGATGTACCTTAAGATAAAGCGCGAAGCTTCCCGCCGGAACACCTTCAACATTGTCCAGACCTTCAATCACATAGGCTTCCCACAGTGGCCGGCTAAGATCCAGTGGCCGGGCGTGCAGTCTGGCGACCTGTATACAAAGTTGCCGCCAGTCACCAGGCTTGGGCAAGGCGATATGACGGACATGAAATTCCAGGTCGAAGTTTTCGTCGTCTACCCAATAGGGCTGATCCAGCCCCATGGGCACACGTTGTAAGCGGCGGCGAAAAATGGGCGAGCGATCCAGTCGGCTGGCAAAGGTATTCAAAATATCCTTGAAACGAACAGTGCCATGGGGCGCAGTTGATTGATCATAAATGGATACGCCGCCGATATGCATAGGAAAACCCTTGCTTTCCATATGCAGAAACATCGCGTCTTGTCCGCTTAATTGTTGCATGAACTACTCCGTATTGGCGGCGTTGGTATATGAGGTATTTTAGATCAATACAGTTTTATCGCAATTGCCAGTCTCGGCAAAAATCACTTGCCGATATTGTCATGAGGCCATGCAATCGTGGGCTGATCTATCAGCTGTCGTGTTGACGGAAATCCTGGGGCGTCATGCCGGTCCATTTTTTAAACGCACGATAAAAGGTGCTGGCATCGGAAAACCCGAGAATCTCGGCGATTTTTTGGCCGGTAGAATCAGTCTCGCGCAGCAGGTCTATGGCGGCGTCGCGGCGGCACGAGTCCTTGATTTTTTGGTAGGACGTGCCCTCGTCGCGCAGGCGTCGATGCAGCGTAGGCGGGGTCATATGCAGGCGTTGTGCTATCTCATCCAGGCTGGGCATCTCGATACTGAAGTTGTTTCCCAAAAGGCCGGTGACCCGAGAGGTCATACTGTTGGTGAGTGTGTCGGTTAACATGAGCTCAGCGGGAAAGGTCTCCAGCATTTTATTGAGGTCATCTTCATTGCGAATCACGGGCAAATCCAGGTAGCGACTGTGGAAATTTAAGCTGGAGTCGTCTTGCTGAAAATAAAGCGGGGCTTTAAAAACGCCGCTGTAGTCAGCGGGGTTTCCCTCTGAGCGTTGGTCTATATTGGCATATTGCAGGTCGATGAAATTACCGGTTAACCAGCTGGCCATTCGGTGCCATGTGTAGAGTGCCGCAATGCGACCGCGTAAACCGGGTAGCCAGTTCAGGCTGCCCATGCAGAAATCTTCGATGCGAATGGTATCGTTTGTCTCTGCGTCATCTATGTGAAAAACCCAACGTGTGCTGTCTTTACTGGTTTGTAAGCTAAAGCCTTTGCCCGTGCTGTGAAATCGCGAATAGAACAGAGAAGCACGCTCAATAGCATCGCGCAGTGTTTCAGCGTTGATGACGTAGGCAAATAGCAGGCGATAGGTACTCAGACCCAGTATTTGGTCTGCTGCCTGTGAGCTGCCTTGCAGGTCAGCCTGTGACAGTTTGATAAGGCCGATAAATAATCGCCCGAAGGTCTCAGCCGTTGTTGTGCCTGCTATGGGCTCGGCCAGTAACAATTGTTCAGGTAAAGCCAGTTCCTGTAATAGAGGCGCAATTTCATCGTGCGGCCGCTGCACTAGATGAATAGCAGATTGGGCGTAACGCAGAGGGATAGATTCAGCCATTGACAGCGATGTTCCATGCACACAGAGACGCTCCATTCTACCGGCAGGTAAATAATTCCGCTAGCTCGACCTCCACCGATACCGCGTGTATGCTAAGACCCCATGATTGGGCGAAAGACATAGACTCCTGTGAGATCTTTCAGAGGTTTAAATACACCTGTGTATTCGCTCTTATTTTATGGAGAGAACAATGACCCTACAGCCCCGCTTCAGTTTCCCTGCATTGCTAGTCAGCCTGGTAGGCCTGTTACTTTTACCAGAGCCTCTGGTAGAACTATTTCCCGCGTTATTTGGTGCGTCGCTGACGCTGGTGCTAATCAGCTCTCTTTATCTGGTAACCGAAGATCGTCGACACCTGATTATCGGATTGGGTTTGGCTTTGCCGGCATTATTGATCAGTTGGTGGCCGGGTATCGAACAATACTCCAGCCTGTCGTTATTGAATGACGTGCTCTACGGTGGTTTCCTGATTTTCATTTCCATCAGAATTTTCAGTTATATGCTGGCTGCCAATCGCGTCACCCTGAATATGCTTTATGCCGCTGTTTGCCAGTATCTGATTATCGGCTTGATATGGGCTTTTGTGTATAGCTTGATTGCGCGACTGTCCGGCGAGGCGTTCACAGGTGCTTTGCAGTATTCCGACGGCTATGCCATCCGCGACTTAATGTATTTTAGTTATATCACCCTTACCACCGTGGGTTACGGTGATATTTTGCCGGTCAGTTCGGCCGCTCGCTCGTGGGCAATGATGGAAGGTATAGTAGGGCAGTTCTATCTTGCTATCATTATGGCGCGTCTGGTCAGCCTGTATAGTCGCCAGGGTCCTGGCGCAGCGAGTGAATAGGTCCTTCTTTCGATAGACATCCAAAGTTGTCAGTGTCAGTGACCGTAAAGTCCATTGCAGCCTTGCTGTGGGCTGCTAATCTTTAGTGCGATTATTAATAGGGATAGAACCATGGCTCATGATGCATCCACTCGTCCGGTTTTAATTGGTATCAGTGTTATTTCTCAACGCTTGGCTGACCCGGCTGTCGCTAAAGAGGCGGTAGCTTTGATGGTTGATGCGGTGGCAGCGGCAGCAACCGATACAGGCAGCAGCGATTTACTGAGCCAGGTTCAGCGTATCTATGTACCCGAAGGGCTATGGGCTTATAGTGACCCCGCTCGGCTGATTGCCCGTCAAATAGGCGCGCCAGATGCCACCACTGTGTTGGCCAAAATTGGTGTATTGCAACAGAGTATGATGGGAGATGCCTGTCAGCGCATCGCCGATGGTGAGATAGACTTGGCTGTTGTGGCCGGCGGCGAAGCGAAATACCGTCATTTGTTAGCCCATATCAATGGTATTGAAATACACGATACAACGCAGGACGATACACCGGACGTCACCTTGTCCCCGCAACAGGAAATTACCACCGCGCAAGAGGCTGCTGTGGGTTTGGCTATGCCGGTTGGCTTCTATGCCTTGTTCAGCAATGCGCTGGCGCATGAGGAAGGTTTGAGCCCCGATGAACATCGCGACAGGGTGGCGGCTATGTATCAGCGCTTTAGCGAAATTTCCGAGGGCAACCCCCACGCCTGGAAACCCGGCCGGGTAGAGGCCGATAGCATTCGCAATCCCTCTGACAAAAATCCGATGTTGTCGTTTCCGTATACCAAATTGCACAATACCTCATGGAATGTCGACCAGGCCTCGGCGCTGATCTTTTGTTCACAGGCCAAGGCCGAGCAATTGGGCATCAGCCGCGATAAGTGGGTTTATCCCGTTTCATCGACGGAATCCAATTACATGTTGCCGCCCGCCCAGCGACCTGAGTTATCGCGTGTGCCGGGAGCCCGCATTGCCGGGCGGCGGGCGCTGGATCACGCCGGAATTGCCGCTAGCGATATCGATCTACTAGAGATGTATAGCTGTTTTCCGGTAGCGGTAGAAACCTATCAGCGCGAGATTGGTTTGCCTTCTGATCGTGATCTCACGGTGACCGGTGGTATGCCCTTCGCAGGTGGTCCCTTGAATAATTATGTCTTGCAGTCTACCTGCCGAATGATTGAGCTGCTGCGCCAAGGCAAGGGCCGCTCCGGCTTGGTGACCTCGGTGTCGGGTATGTTGACGAAACAGGGGTTTGGTGTGTGGTCTATGGAGCCGGCGGTCAATGATTTTGCTTATATCGATGTGACCGACGAAGTGGCCGAGTGCACCCCGGCAATGGAGTTGGTTGATGGCTATGAGGGTGATGTTTGCCTCGTAGCTCATACCGTGATGTATCACGGCGGGCAGCCTTGGCGGGCGGTGGCCATTGCCGATACCCCCGAGCACAAGCGGGTGGTGATTTACTCCGAGTTGGCCGATGTCATGGCCACCTTTGAAACCCGCGATTGTGTTGGCGAACTAGCCACTGTGAGCGGTATAACGTTTCATCTGGCCTGAATGAGTCATTAGCCGGAGGTCTACATTCACAGGGGAAATATCAATCATATAAACTATAAATTAGCAAAATAGTACTACTGAGCCTAAAATCCTTCCTGTAAAGTCACCAAAACCCAATTTCTGGAAGGAATACTCCCATGTCTACGTATCAGAATGATATCCAAGCCGTAGCAGCCCTGCGTGAAGCCAATGGCAGCGCATGGAATGCAATAAACCCTGAATCTGCCGCCCGAATGAGAGCCCAGAACCGCTTTAAGACGGGTCTGGATATTGCCAAATACACGGCAAAAATCATGCGTGATGACATGGCGAATTATGATGCCGACAGCTCCAAGTACACCCAGTCTCTGGGTTGCTGGCACGGTTTCATTGGTCAGCAGAAGATGATTTCTATTAAGAAACACTTCGAGAATACAGATCGCCGTTATTTGTATCTGTCTGGCTGGATGGTCGCCGCTCTGCGCTCAGAGTTTGGACCCTTGCCCGACCAATCTATGCATGAGAAGACCTCGGTCGCTTCTTTGATTGCTGAGCTATATACCTTCCTGCGTCAGGCTGATGCACGTGAGCTGGGCGGATTGTTCCGCGAGTTGGATGCAGCCCGTGAAGCCGGTGATGAAGTTGCTGCGAAAGCAGTTCAAAGCAAAATCGATAACCACATAACCCATGTTGTGCCCATTATTGCCGACATCGATGCGGGTTTTGGTAATGCAGAAGCCACTTATTTGATGGCCAAGCAGATGATTGAAGCCGGCGCCTGCGCTATACAGATCGAAAACCAGGTCTCCGATGAGAAGCAGTGTGGTCACCAGGACGGTAAAGTCACCGTACCGCATGAAGACTTTCTCGCCAAAATTCGTGCTGTACGTTATGCCTTCCTAGAGCTGGGTATAGATGACGGTATTATCGTAGCGCGTACCGATTCACTGGGTGCTGGCCTGACCAAGCAAATTGCGGTTACCAAAGAGCCCGGTGATCTGGGTGACCAGTACAACTCCTTCCTTGATTGTGAAGAAGTGTCTACCGCTGATTTACACAGTGGCGATGTCGTGCTGAACCGCGGCGGCAAACTGATGCGCCCCAAGCGTCTGCCTTCTAACTTGTTCCACTTTCGTGAAGGTACCGGTGAAGATCGCTGTGTTCTGGATAGCATTACCTCTTTGCAGAATGGTGCAGACCTGTTGTGGATAGAGACTGAAAAGCCTAACGTTGCGCAGATTGGTGGCATGGTTAGCCGTATTCGTGAAGTGATTCCCAATGCCAAGCTGGTTTACAACAACAGCCCATCTTTCAACTGGACCTTGAACTTCCGTCAGCAGGTATTTGATATTATGGCTGAAGAAGGCAAAGACGTATCAGCCTATGACCGTGACAAGTTGATGAGTGTTGACTACGACGAGACTGAATTGGCAATAGCCGCTGATGAAAAGATCCGTACCTTCCAGGCTGATTCAGCCCGCGAAGCTGGTATCTTCCATCACCTGATCACACTGCCTACTTACCACACTGCGGCTCTGTCGACTGACAATCTGGCCAAAGACTACTTCGGTGAGCTGGGCATGTTGGGTTATGTTGCCGGCGTGCAGCGTAAAGAGATTCGACAGGGTATTGCCTGTGTTAAGCACCAGAACATGGCCGGTTCCGATATGGGCGATGATCACAAAGAATACTTTGCTGGTGAAGCGGCACTTAAAGCTTCCGGTAAAGATAACACTATGAATCAGTTTGGTTAATCACTGAGCTCCATGTGTTAAAAAGGCCCGCTGATTAGCGGGCCTTTTTTTGTCTGCGAAGTTTCAATCAGAATTTTTAATTACGATAATGTGTTTTGTCGAGGGCTTGGGTAGTCTTATGCGATGTGAAATGATCTCAGCATCCAGCTGCTCGTGGCATATCTCGGCTAACTCCCAGAATGGCGGGCGACCAGGGTCGGCGATCAGAATTTGCTTTACTCCAGCGCGCAATGCGCGGCGAATCATATTAAAGAGAACTTGGGTGAGCTCTTCCCAAAAGCAAATGTCTGCTCCTACCACGGTGTGAACGCCGGTAAAATTGGCAACCGTTATTTGCTGATATTTTTTCTCTTCAAAGGCAATTTCGACGCCATTAATGTCGCAGTGCAGGTCCAGGTAAGGTGCGACAGCGGCGTCTGCATCGGATGCCAGTACTTGAGCTTCATAGGTCTTGGCCAGAAACGCGCCGGTCAGCCCCCAGCCACAGCCTATATCCATGACCCGGGATTTTTTTGCAATGGGATAGCTGGTGAAATAGTCCATCAGTACCCAGCTCGAGCCCCATACCTTGTTGCCATGTAAAGTCGGGTCTGCGGATTGTCGTTTGAGCTTGCGTACACCCGGGTGTTGCGAAGTCAGTGCGTCAATGCCGTAGGCGGATATCAAGGTCTTTGCCGTTGTCATATTCAATCTTTGCACGTGAGAGTTTGGCGCTCACCATGCCGTAAATATTCCAGCGCTGCAAGCCGAGCGAAAATGGGAGAGCTTCAGAGCAGTTATACAATGGGGGACGGAGCACTATATGCATATAATTCCATGCATATAGTGCTCCGTCCCCCATTGTATAACTGCTCCCCGTTTTCGTTGCGGTACTTACGATTCTGTCATTGAGCTTGTTCGCGGTGCTCAGTCTAAATAGACTGGCGAACAGTGATTTCACAGAGGTGTTTATGTCGATAGCAGAAATGGCGCGCGCCAGAGCTCATGAAGGAATGGAAATTGCGGCAGTAGCGCACGTGGCACCCGATCGTATAGCCATCGAGTCGGAAGCCGGCGATCGTACTTTTCGTGAGCTTAACCAGCGTTGTAATCAGATAGCGCGCCAGCTCCGTGATGCAGGCCTGCGACATGGTGACGCCATTGCGCTGCTATGTACCAATCGCCCGGAATTTGTCGAAGTACGCTTTGCCGCCCATCGACTAGGCCTGCGCCTCACACCTGTCAATTGGCATCTTGCGCCTGAAGAGGTGGCCTATATTATTGATAACTGCGAGGCCAAAGCCTTGTTCGCGGATGTACGAGTTTCTGATGCGGCTCTGGCAGCAGCCCAGCTTAGCGAACATTTGGTGATTAAATCCGCTGTCGGTGGAGCAATAAACGGTTTTTTGGATTATGAAGACAGCCTTGCAGGCTTTTCGATAGAAGATATCGACCAGCCTTCTCTGGGCACCCAAATGCTGTATACCTCCGGCACCACTGGACAGCCCAAGGGTGTTTTACGTGATCAGCCCGATCCTCATGCCGCCGCGGCTATGCAGGAGTTGCTGACGGCTGTTTTTCAATTTGAACCAGACAGCGGCAAGGACAGGGCGTTGGTCACAGGCCCGCTGTATCATTCCGGGCCGTTTAATCTGTGTATGTCGACACCGCTGGTCGCGGGTATAGGTGTGGTCATCATGGATAAATGGGAGCCGGAGAAATGTCTTGAGCTGATTCAGCAATACCACATTACCCACACATTTTTTGTGCCGACCATGTTTAGTCGCCTGCTGCATTTATCTGCATCCATTCGCCAAGCTTACGACATCAGTTCAATGCGTTTTATCATTCATGGCGCAGCGCCCATTGCCATCGATACCAAACGACAGGCGCTTGATTGGTTTGGCTCCATTATTTGGGAAATGTTTGCCGGTACCGAAGGGCCGGGCACTATTGTTAGCCCGCAGGAGTGGTTAGCCAAACCGGGCACGGTAGGTAGGCCAGGGCCCGCTCAGATGTTGATTTGCGACCAGCAGGGTGAACAAGTGGCGGCAGGAGTAGAGGGCCAGATCTGGCTGGTAAACCCCAAGGACAGTAGTTTTGAATACTACCGTTCACCCGAGAAAACCCGCCAGGCGCAACAGAAGGAAGGCTACTTCACAGCCGGCGATATCGGTCTGATAGATGAAGATGGCTATCTCTTTATTACCGGACGCCATGCCGAAGTGATCATCAGTGGTGGCGTGAATATCTATCCGCAGGAAATCGATGACATATTGATGGCCCATGAGTCGGTGGCAGATGTTGCCTGTGTTGGCGTGCCAAATGATGACATGGGAGAGGAAGTTAAGGCCTTGGTGCAATTGTGCAAAGGAGTAGCACCCTCAGAGGCTTTGGCGAGGGAGTTGATCGCCTTTTGTGAAGCTAAACTGGCTAAACAAAAGTGGCCCCGCAGCGTGGGCTTTCTGGACACGATAGCGAGGTCTGAAGCAGGCAAGGTTTACCGATATAAATTGCGCGATGCCTATTGGCTAGATAGAGAGCGCAAGGTCTAGAAACGATGGGAGGGAGAGGAGTTATACAATGGGAACGCAAAACAAGGGGGAGAAGTTATACAATGGGGGACGGAGCACTAATTGCACGGAAGTGCGTGTGTAATTAGTGCTCCGTCCCCCATTGTATAACTTCTCGGTCCCCCCCCTGTTTTGCGTTCCCATTGTATAACTTCACCCCGTCACCCCACGGCACTACTTATTAAACAGCCCCTTGATCAACGAGCCGCCTTGTTCTCCCAGTTGTTTGTTGATTTCTTCCTCGGCCCGTTTTTGGCCCTCATCCATCAAACGTTGCTTAATTTGATCCTGAAAAACCGACGAGTTAGCCAGACCATCTTTTATCGCCGAGGTCAGTTGTCTGCCTAGGTCGCGAGCCAATTCGTCGGCATGTTGGCCGCCGCTTTTTCGTCCAATTTCGGTTAAACGAATAGTGGGCAGTATTACTTCAAAATCCTCATCGCCCAGCAGTGGGCTGGTTGCTTTGACCAGCATATTGGATAGGGTGAACTCATCAATGATGATTTTTTTACCGGCTCCGCTATCGCCCGTGTCTCCTGCTGAACTGGACGAGCCGGTATTCTGTTCAATGGCTTTCATGAGAGCGCGCACGTTGTCGTTATTGTTGTCTTTCTGTATGTAATGCACCATCGGCGAGTCGATGCTGATGCTCTTAATGATAACCACATCTTGAGTCAGCGACTCAATATCAACACTGATATCTGCCGTGCCGACTGAAATGATATTGCCCTCGCCATAGCCACTGGGCTGACCTACGTCAAAACCGCGAATGGCGCCACTGCCACTTAAGGGCAATATTTGCACGCTACTCACAGTGACCGGCGAGCCCACCAGCGGTGGAGCATATTCTTCTACGCCATCTTTGATAATCCCGCCAAGATTGAATGCGAGATAGACAACGCCTGCAATTGCCACTAGCACCAGCAGGGCAACAATTTTAAGAATGATTTTCATGCTCGAATATCCTGTTTAGTTAAAAACTGTATGTGTTAAGCATAGCAGAGCTTTTAACTCTCCATCTGCTGTTGCCGTACGAATCGCTTTTTGCGCCGATAAGGGAATACATTAACGATCTTGCCCGCTTCAATCTGTTGCTGCAGTTGTTTCCAGGTATCGGCTTCATATAAGTCGCCGTGTAAACGGTCGAAGGCAATGCGAGCTTTGGGGTTGCCTGAAAAGAACAAGCTGAACTCTTCGGGAAAAATGTCGAATTCGGCGACCGTATACCAGGGCTGGGATGCCATTTCCTGTTCTTCGGTCTTTGCTTTGGGGATTGTGCGGAAATTGCATTCGGTTAAAAAGCAGATTTCGTCGTAGTCGTAAAATACCACCCGTCCATGGCGGGTCACGCCAAAGTTTTTGAGTAACATATCGCCAGCAAAGATATTGGCGGCAGCCAGTTGGCGAATCGAATTGCCGTATTCATCCATAGCTTGCACAATTTCTTCGTCACTGGCGTTTTTAAGATACAGGTTTAGTGGCACCATACGCCGTTCGGTGTATAGGTGCGCGATGATGACATCCGTCTCGGTGATAGTGAGTAGTGAGGGAGCTACCAGTGTAAGTTCTTCTAATAGCTCTTCAGAAAATCTCTCTTTGGGAAAATGAAAACCGGAGAATTCCTGCGTATCGGCCATGCGGCCGGCGCGGTCATGTTTGGTCACCAGTTGGTACTTTTCTTTAACGATGGCCCGCGTGACCTCTTTCGGTGGGGCAAATTTGTCTTTGATGATCTTAAAAACAATATCGTAGGAGGGCAGCGTGAATACACTCATCACCATGCCCTTGATACCCGGGGCAAGCACAAACTGGTCATCAGATGACTGTAGGTGGAACACAAAATCGCGAAAGAACTCTGACTTGGAGTGTTTGCGAAAGCCAATGCTGGCGTACAGCTCATAAATTTTCTTATGCGGCATTAAGCCAGCAAGAAATTTAACTATCTGTGATGGCTGAGGTGCATCAACCATAAAATAGGAGCGGGTGAAACTGAAGATAATACCTATTTCGTCGGGGTCGGTAATGACCGTATCAACATAGAGCTCGTTTTTGTCATTGTGTAATATGGGTAGCACAAAAGGTAAGGGCTGCTCAGTGAAGCCCTTAATTCGGGCGACAATATAGGCGCTTTTGTTGCGATAGAACACCGGTTCCAACACGTCGACTACAATGTCATAGCCGGTCGTGGCGAAATTTTCCGAGACTTCCTCAATCATGGTTTTTACCACGTTGCGGGTATCTCGCTTCAAGTCCTCATAAGGGATAGAGAACTGGTAATCGTGGAGAATTCTTGCGATCAGCGTCTTGGTGGAACCCTCCAGAGGATAGGAGGTAAATACCGGGAATTCAGCGTTTTCAGGAATATCCATCTGTGATGACAAGACAAAGGCATGTCTGTCATCAATATGTTCGTGACCAATAACCTTGCAAAATACCGAGTTGAAAAAGGTCTCTGCTATCTCATAGTTGGCGTGCTGGGAAATTAGTTGTATATAGTGAGCCTTGATATCGCACCACAAGTCCAGGTCGTCAATTTCATTGCTCGACAGGGTTTCCATCAGCGGGATGAGCTGCTTAACCTTGCTTTTGTATATCTCCAGTCTGTCGGCCTGCGCCTGCTGTATGCCGTGCCAGTCCGCCTGCTCAAATCGCGCTTTTGCCGCTAGCGTAATGTTCTGGAAATCCGCGAACATTGAGTGAAACCCATTGAGTACGGCGCGGGCTAGTTTGCGGGACGTGGGCATAAATACTGTTCTCGTTGGGCGCTGAAATACAGGATAGCAAAAAGAGTTGCCTGTGGCCGATATTCAACACTTTCTCTACTGTGTAGGGGTATATAAACTAGTGTATGATTCAGTAAGTGTATATTTATCCCCAATGGTATTTCTTTTATGAATGTGTCCCGAGTCGACCTTAATCTGTTGGTTTACCTTGATGTTTTGCTCACTGAATGCAGTGTGAGCAAGGCCGCCGTGCGCCTGGGTATCACTCAGCCGGCCATGAGTAACGGCTTGCGGCGCCTGCGCGACGTGTTTGGTGACCCGCTGTTAGTACGTACCAGTAAGGGTATGCAGCCCACAGAACGCGCTCAGGAACTACGCCCTACATTGCGCGATGCCATCCTGCTGCTGGAGCAGACGGTGCAACCCAAGGCGGAGTTTGATGCGAGCTCTTCTGACCGTGTATTTCGTATTATGGCCAGTGACTATACCGAAGCCACGCTGTTTCCCAGCTTACTAGACAAATTGGCGGAGCGAGCCCCCGATATTAGTCTTGATATCCTTACCCCAAGTGATGTGAATTTTGAAGATCTGGAGCAAGGTCGGGTCGACATGGCGATAAATCGCTTCCGGCAGATGCCTAACTCTTTTCATCAAACCACCATCTGGCATGACAACTTCTCCTGTGTGATGCACAAAGATCATCCCGCTGCTAAAGACTTCAGCTTTGATACTTATCTGGCAGCGCGCCATATATGGGTAAGTAAAACCGGTATGGGGCGGGGTGTGGGTATTAATCCGCGTGAAACTCAGCGTCTGGGAAGAGTGGATGAGGCCTTGGCTGAGCTTGGCCACGAGCGAAAAATTGCAGTATTTACCCGTCACTATCAGGTGGCTATGTGGCTTTCTCAGCAGCCTCACCTGATGGCAACATTACCTAACCGGCTGGCCAAGGTGATGTCGAGTGGCAATGACCTGGTGATGAAACAAGTGCCGTTTTCAATCGCACCTTTTGAATTAAAGATGACCTGGGGGCCACTATTGCACCATAACCCGGGGCATCGCTGGATGCGTCGCTTGATCCAAGAGTGTGCTGAAGAGTTACGCTAAGCCTGAACGGGTTTATTAATAAGAGATTGGAGTTGCTCGATGCGATGGATGAAATGGCTGTTGGTTTTTGTGTTTGTGATCGCGGCTGTGTGGGCTGCAGCAAACTATAGCAAGCTACCACCGCGTTTATCGAAAGACAGTGAGAGTGCCAAAAGGTTGACTTCGGGTTTTTATGAGGTCGCGAGTTTCCCCATAAAATTGAAAGATAATAGCCGCCGTACTCAGGCCAACGGAGAGTACGAAGGCGACCGGATTCGCGTCTTGCGAGGGAAAATATGGTATCCCGCTATCGAAAATGCCCAGATAGCGCCAGGCAAACATCCTCTGGTCATCTTTAGCCACGGATTTTCATCTACCCATGAAGGGGTGGATTACATGGCCTTGCATCTTTCCAGTCGTGGCTACCTGGTGATTGCGGTGGATTATCCGCTGACCCATATGAGTGCGCCCGGCGGTCCGTTGGTCAAAGACGTAGTGAACCAGCCAGCCGACATCAGCTTTATGATTGATACGCTGCTGGATTGGAATGAGCGGGAGCAATCAGCCTATTACGGGCGCATTGACGCCGATCGAATCGGGGTTTTTGGTATTTCTTTGGGAGGAATGACCACCACCATGGCGGCTTTTCATCCGCGCATGGCTGACCCGCGTATTGCCGTGGCTATCTCGTTGGCAGGCCCCACTTCCATGTTTACCGCAGATTTTTTCTCGCATAGAAAATTGCCTTTTATGATGTTGGCCGCAGACCAGGACGCGATGGTGCCCTATTCGGACAATGCGGCAACCATACCCGGCCTGGTGGATGATTCCTGGTTGCTTACCATTGCCGGTGGTTCGCATACGGGCTTTTCTGGCCCGGCCAAATATCTGCGCTGGTTGTCCAATCCCGATAGCATTGGCTGTTATGTGGTGAGACAGCAGATGGGCGATGATGCGCTGGAAGGTGATTGGTGGCATCTTTTGGGCACAGCTGAGGACGGGGTTATCCAGAATGCCGAGGAACCCAATTGCCCGGACCCTCTGCCGGTAGCGATGAACGTCTTGCGCCAGCATCAGTTGACGGTACTGGCTGTTGACGCATTTTTTGAAATGTATTTCGCTGAGACCGAAGGTGAGCGTACAGCTGCCCGCACGTTCCTGGCTGCCACACTGGCCACAGAAAACAGCGAAGTGACCGTGCAGCGCGGTGACCCGGGCGGCTAGTGTTTGCCTGCGGCCGCAATTACAGCTGTCAGACTAACACCTTGTTAATAACACCATATCCCATGATTCTATAGAATAGTGCAATACCTGTTTTAGGTGTTGTCTGGAGCAAGCTATGCAAAACACCGATACGGGTGTGCTTAAACAATTGAAAACACGCTTCCAAAGCGTAGATGGGCGTGTTCGATGGTCCGTCATTATTCTGCTTGGCGCCGTGCTATTGGCTCTGTTAATGGTGCGTTTTCAGCCTGCTATTTCACCCAAAACACACGACCCCGTACTGACGGCAGTGCGTGTGATAACGGTCGTGCCAGGCTTGGAGCAACTCACCGTGCGCTCGCAGGGCACGGTTAAGCCGCATAGTGAAAGTGCCTTGACGCCGGAGGTCTCCGGTAGCGTGGTATGGATATCTGAATCTCTGGTATCCGGTGGTGTATTTAAACAAGGTGACGATCTTTTACGCATTAATGACAGCGACTACCGCAATGCGGCCGCACGTAATCGTGTATCGGTTACCCGCGCTGAAGTAGAACTTGAGCTGGCAGAGTCCGATTATAAACGCCAGTCCAGCCTGGTAGAGCAAAAATTAACCAGTCAGTCTCTATTGGATACCGCCGATAGAACTTATCGTGTGGCTCAGGCTAATTTGGCCGAAGCACGAATAAATCTTGAGCAGGCAGAACTCGATTTGCAACGTACCATCATCCACGCTCCTTTTGCTGGGCGCGTACGCAGCGAGCACGTAGATTTAGGGCAATATATTAGCCGCGGCGAATCCGTTGCCAGCTTGTACGCGACCGATATCCTCGAAGTGCGTTTGCCCATTGCTAATCAGCAGTTTGCCTATCTCGACATAAGCATAAGTAATCGCGGGGTCTTCGCCGAGGACGACGAGCCCGAAGTGGTAGTGCATGGCGAGTATGCCAGCCAGAAATTTTCCTGGCGTGCAAGGCTGGTCCGTACTGAGGCTGAAATAGACGCAAAAAGTCGGATGTTTTACGGCGTAGCCCGTATCGATACAGCAAAATTGGAGGGTGATACGCCGCCGCCGATTGTTGGCCTGTTTGTTCACGCTGAAATTTATGGTCGCTCGGTTGCCAACGTGGTGCGCCTGCCACGCTCAGCAATTCGCGATGGCAATAAAGTTTTGGTGGTTGATGCCGAGGACCGCCTGCGTTTTCGCCAGGTCGATATTCTGCGCATCGACTACGACGAGGTCATGGTCTCCGGTGGTCTGAGCTTCGGTGAGCGAGTCAATATTTCACCGCTGCCGGTGGCTGTAGATGGGATGAAGGTAAAACCCCTGGATGTCAGCGCCTCGGCGCAATTGGCCGAGCTACCAGACAATTTGTTGCATGGCAGCGTCGAGGCCATGGATAGTGCAGCACAAACAGAAGTGGAAACGCCAGCCGAGCCAAGCCCCCAACAGCCAAATGCTCTGCTGCAAGGGGTCGTTAAACCCTAATGAAGAGCCTAATAACCTGGTTTATTGATAATACCGTTGCCACTAACCTGATGACCTGGATCTTTGTGATCGGCGGTCTTGTGGCTTTTTATACGGTGCAGCAGGAAGAGTTCCCCAATATCGAGACGGATACAATATCGATCACCGTACCCTATCTTGGTGCCTCGCCGGTAGAAGTTGAACGTGCGGTTTGTGTCCGTATAGAAGAAGCCGTTGAGGGTGGTGAAGGCATAAAGCGAATCAGGTCTACAGCCTCGGAGGGCATGTGCTCAGTTGCGGTAGAGCTGGTAAAGGGCTCCAACAAGGCGCGTATTCTCAACCAGATAAAATCCAAAATTGATGCAATAGATTCATTTCCCGATGAAACCGAACAGCCGGTTGTTTCGGAAGTAACCATCTCCACTAAAGTAATGGACCTGATGGTGTCGGGCGATGCCGACGAGCGCACCCTAAAAGAATTGGCTGAGCACATTCGCAGTGATTTGCTGGAGCTCAATGGGATTACTCAGGTCAGCCTATCCTATGCCCGGCCGTATGAGATTTCTGTGGAAGTATCCGAGCAAAGTTTGCGACGTTTTGGTTTGTCTCTTAAGCAGGTAGGCGATGCGATTGGTGACAATTCGGTGGATCTTCCCGGCGGTGCGATTAAAACGGCCGATGGCGAAATACTGTTACGCACTGCGATGGAAGCGCACACCGGGCAGGAGTTCGAACAAATTGTCGTTCTGACCCGCGAGGACGGCACACAGGTAAAACTGGGCGATGTGGCCACTGTCGTCGATGGCTTCAAGGATACAGATCTGCGCGCCAGCTTTGATGGCAGCCCGGCAGTTGCCGTTATCATCCGTAAAACGGGTCAGGAAGATGTTCTGCTAATGGCCGACAAAGTGAAGGCTTATCTTGAAGACCTTCGCCCCAGCCTACCAGAAGGTATTACTGTCACCGTGTGGGACGATGAATCTCAGGATCTTGTTGATCGATTGGCGGTGCTATCAGATAACGCCTTCAGCGGTTTAATTCTGGTGGTATTGGTTTTAGCCTTATTCCTGCGCTTTCGCCTGGCTCTTTGGGTAGCAATCGGTTTGCCAATAGCCCTGCTGGGCGCGGTCATGGTTTTTCCTTTTGCCGGTGTGACTATCAGCACCGTATCGGTTATGGGTATTATTCTGGTATTGGGTATATTAGTAGATGATGCCATTGTGGTGGGCGAGCGGGTATACGCGCATCTGGAGGAGGGCAAAGACCCTCGCCAAGCCGCTATCGACGGCACTTATGAAGTATCGGTACCCGTTATTTTTGGTGTTCTTACCACCATGGTGGCCTTTCTCCCCATCATGGTGAATTCTACTGATTTGGGCTCCCTGTTTGGTGGCATAGGGGTAACAGCTATTCTGGCGCTGTTTTTTAGTTTGATCGAATCCCAGGCCATTTTACCGCTGCATTTGTCTCATGCCAGCATCAGCAAAGAGACCAAAGGCAAGCGTTCTTTTGCCGATCGTTGGCGCAGTTTTCAGGATATTTTTTCTGGTTGGTTATTGCGTATGGCGCAGGATGTCTACCGGCCGTTTTTAGAAAAAGCCCTATTGTGGCGCTATGTTGCTGCCTGTTCTGCGATAGCCACTGTCATTATCGTAGTTGCCCTGTTTGCCAGTGGTCGAGTAGTGTTTCAGTTTTTCCCCAGTGTCGAGGGAACCCGCATGTATGCCACGCTTAGCATGCCCGAGGGAACGCCAGTAGAAACAACCGAGAAAGCGGTGCGTCAATTATTAGCAGGCTCCAAACTGGTTCAGCAAGAAGTTGATGCTGATCTACTTGACGGAGAAGAGGGTCTTTTTCAGCATACCTTGGCTTCTATTGGTAAAAAGATTGGCAAAGGTTCAATGGATTTCGGCAGTGCCGGTGGCAGTCATATCGCTGAAGTAGGAGTCGCGTTGAACTTACCGCCGGATCACACCGGCACCTCACCTGCTCAATATGCCGCGCGTTGGCGCGAGCTGACCGGCCCCGTCGCCGATGCGGTTGAATTAAGTTTTAATGCCTCCAGTTTCGATTTGGGTAAACCCATCGATGTGCGCGTTGTAGGTGACGATTTGGAGCAATTAAAACAGGCTGCCGCGCTGATTCGCACAGCACTGACAAGCTATGATGGTGTCTATGATATTGCCGACACATTCCGTGGTGGCAAGCAAGAAGTACGACTTAAGTTATTACCCGAAGCACGAAACCTGGGTTTGAGTACCGAAGATATGGCGCGTCAAGTACGTCGAGCTTTTTACGGTCAGGAAGTGCAACGTATTCAACGTGGCCGCGAAGATGTGAAAGTGATGGTGCGCTATCCGGAAGACGAACGGCGCTCTCTTGGCGATCTAGAATTAATGCGTATTCGCACCGCTGATGGCGTCGAAGTACCCTTCAGTGCGGTCGCGCAAGTGTCATTGGGTTCCGGGTTTTCCGATATTGTGCGCCGTGACGGCAAGCGAGTTATCAATGTGCAGGCTGAAGTAGACCGCGTGATAATAACCCCCGAGGAAATATTAAAGTCTCTGGAGAGAGACGTGCTTCCCCAAATTCAGAGCCGTTTTCCAAAAGTCGAGTTTGGCAGGGCCGGTGAAGCTGAAGAAAGTGCTGAAGCTATGCGCGGTTTTGCTATTGTCGGCGCTTTCTCGATGTTCCTGATATATGCACTATTGGCTATTCCGCTGAAGTCCTATATGCAGCCCTTGGTGATTATGAGTGTGATTCCCTTTGGCGCAATGGGGGCAATTTTTGGTCATTACATTATGGGCGAGCCCATAGTGTTTTTCTCTCTACTGGGGATGATGGCACTGTCCGGAGTGGTAGTGAACTCCAGCCTGGTATTGGTTGATAGCGTCAACCGAAGGCGGGACCAGGGTGAGACTGCCGAGAGTGCCGTTGCTCACGCAGCAGTGTCACGCTTTCGCCCTATTGTGCTGACCTCGGTGACTACCTTTGCTGGCTTGGTGCCGCTGATCATGAATTCCAATTTATCCACAGGCTTGTTTGTACCCATGGCCATCTCACTGGGTTTTGGTGTGTTGTTTGCCACCTTGATAACCCTTGTTCTAGTACCTTGTTTCTACCTGATTTTGGAAGACTTGTTAAATTGGGTATCAGCCAGAGTGAGTCAAATGACTCTGGTTCTTAAAGGAGAATGATTGCAATGCCAGTTCCACAGCCTTTTCACATTTCAATAAGCGATGAAGATATCGCCGACCTGCATCGTCGTATAGACAATACCCGCTGGCCAGACCAGCTCAACGATGACAACTGGTCCTACGGTACCGATATCAATTATCTGAAAGAGCTGGTGGATTATTGGCGCAATGATTTCGACTGGCGTGCGGCCGAAGCCAGACTCAACAGCTTCGATCATTTCCTGTGGGGCGAGGAAAAAAAGCTGCATTTTATTCATCAGCGCTCTAGCCACGAAAACGCCACGCCACTGATTATTACCCACGGCTGGCCAGGCTCAATCGTTGAGTTTCTCGACATCATCGAGCCGCTCACCCAGCCAGAAAAATTTGGCGGTAAGGCAGAAGACGCCTTTCACGTGGTATGCCCCTCATTACCAGGCTATGGCTGGTCGACCGCCTCAGACCAACCCGGTATGAATACCGAAGCCATTGCCAAAGGCCAAATCAAACTGATGGCCGAGCTGGGATACGACAGCTACCTGGCACAGGGCGGCGACTGGGGTGCGATGGTTACCCGCCACATAGGCAAGCTGGATCCAGATCACTGCCGCGGTATTCACCTGAACATGGTTATAGCGTTTCCGCCGAAGGGTGTCGAAGACCCCATGGCCGGTGTTACCGAAGCTGAAATGGCAGCCCTGGGTGATAGCGGTGAATTTACCAAAGATGGCATGGGCTACTTTAAAATTCAGTCCACCCGACCGCAGACCCTAGGTTACGGCCTGGCCGATTCCCCGGTAGGGCTGTGCGGCTGGCTCACTGAAAAATTTCGCTCCTGGACCGATTGCGATGGCGAAATACGCAATGCCATCAGCTGGGATGCTCTGCTAACCAATATATCCCTCTACTGGTTCACCAACACTATCTGCTCCTCAACCCGTCTCTACTTCGAAGACTCCAACATGGCCGAAGTAAACGAACCTCTGGCGGTCCCAACAGGTGCCGCCATCTATCCCAAAGAACTAGTCCGCCTGCCCAAAACCTGGATAGAAGCCTCCTACGACATAGTACATTTTCAGACCATGGAAAAAGGCGGCCACTTCGCCGCAATGGAACAACCCACCACATTCGTAACAGACCTCAGAGCCTTCCGCAAAACAATAGAAGCTTAGTTATACAATGGGGGACGGAGCACTATATGCCCAGCGAAGCTGAGGCATATAGTGCTCCGTCCCCCATTGTTTTAGGTCTACTGATCTCTTTTTGTATCAGCCTCCCTTAATTAGATAGTGATCTAAGTTCTACCGTGTTGGACCCGTAATTGGTAACCGCAATTATTCCATGATTAACATCAATTCCATGCGGGAAATCGTAGTTTTCATAATGGCCAGAGGGTTCCAAGGTTTCTGCATCAAGGCAGATAACCTCGTTATTATATTGATCTGTAAAATATAAATTGTTCTGATGGAGAGCTATCTGATCAAGGTGAGATGCTTCAAATACTTTAGCCTTGACAACGGAGGCTGTTTTTCCGTTCATGCTGAAATCTACTACATGTAATACAGATGAATATATATCAGACGAGTGCAGTTCTGGAGAACCATTACCTGAGACCATTACTAAACGGTTATCAGATAAAAAACAAATATCTTGGACGCTTAAGTCAGGCGTATTTAGGCGGAATATAACCTTATGTGTCTTACGGTCAATAAAATGTACGCCACCGCTTTGATTTCTAGATGTGACCGCTACAATGTCTCTGTTATAGTATTTCACCCCATGCACAAAATTTTCAATCGTATGATTTATGTCTGCAGCGTGTTCTATTTTATTATTTTCAAAGCGATAAAACGTACAGGATTTATGGAAGAAATTGGAGGTAAGGAGATTTCCGTGCCCGTCCGTTGCCATTAAGTCAGTCGAGGTTTTTTGGCCGTTGAAAGTTGTGTCTAGACTATCGATGAAGTTATATGTCCCATCATGCAAATTAAAATTAACGAGGAAAATTTTACAACCATCAAAGTGACAGCAGACCAATGTGTCGGGGTTGAGCAGGATTACGCTTGTGGCGGTTGAGGCGCGAACGTGGTCACCCACATACACGACATCTCTGTCGGATTGCATATTTTCCAAGGTAATAATCAAATTTTTATTCATGTGTAATATGTCCTGCTAAGCCATCTATAGGCATTTTAAGGGGTTTTTCTATGACGCTTATCATATTATAAGCCGAGATATTTGGTAGGTTATTATGTGGAGTGCCCTTCATCGCCAAGAAAAAAAACAAGCTGATGGCTGAGCTTACTGATTGTGCGCCGCATTTTCCCGGTCGCTGGCTTTATTGTGGTGGGGGAACGGTATATTCGGGTTTTCATGGCCGAGAAACGTACACAGTTCCTTCCATCCGTCACCTTTGGAAAAATCCATTACCAATAGATCTTTTGGGCGATGCGCAAAATATTCCATTACTTCGTTATTGTGCTGCTCCAAACGTCGTATATAAACTGATTCATTTCCTAGTGGGCATCCAACTCCATAAATCCATTCTCGCATCGGAGTGACTTCTGACCCAAAATGCTTTACCTGACTTTCAATCCAGGAATTGGAATCACGGATACTCATAACAAACTTACTGTCAGGATATTCCTTATCCAGATCTTTGAAAATAATTGGCCAAGGGTTGTCCTGAAAGGCATCATATCTCTCAGCGAAATATTTCGTCATAGGGTAGACGTTTTTTGCAATGTCTGGATCAAGTACTCCAATATGGCCGGCTACTCGGTAACCGAGCGCGCTCAAAGCTGCAGCTAAACTACTGGTACCTGTTTTATGAAAGCCAATGCAAAACACTTTTGGTGTTAATAACCTCGGCTTAGGATGTTCATTTGTGTTCATTTATTCCTCGTGGGGCGCAGCTCTCCCTCTATTTAACGTATCATTCAAGCCGGATAAATCGCTCCCAATACGACTTCACGAGACGCCCCGGTTACCGCTGGGCAGTTGCCAGGAAGCCCCGCCAAAGTCTGCTTCGCCAGCCAGGCAAAAGCGCAAGCTTCAACCCACTGCGGCGGGATACCCAAAGAGATCGTACTGGCGACCACGCGCGGATGAAGCAAGGCTTCCAGCGTCGCCATTAGCAGACCATTAAAAGCACCACCACCGCAAATGAAAACCTCATCGATCGGGCAGCCAAGATGCACGATAACATCGGCAATACTGTGAGCCGTGAGCTCCACCAAGGTGGCTTGAATGTCTTCTACAGCAAGAGGTTGCGGGTATTCGGCGATGACATCACGCAGCCAATCCAAGTTAAAATCTTCCCGCCCGGTGCTCTTGGGTGGCGCCAGATGGAAAAAGGGATGCTCCATCAAATATTTCAGCAGGCCCGGCTGCGAAGCGCCGCTGGCAGCCCAGTCACCATTGGCATCGTAGCTTTTACCCTGCTGATAGTGAATCCAGCTATCCAGCAAAATATTCCCCGGCCCCGTGTCAAAGCCCGTAACAGATCCGTCTTGCTTTAGAACGGTTATGTTTGCCATACCGCCAATATTGATAATGGCACGACTGCGCTCGGGGTGTCGAAATACATTGTGATGAAACGCAGGCACTAAGGGCGCGCCTTGGCCGCCTGCGGCAATATCACGACGACGAAAGTCGGCCACGGTCGAAATACCGGTGTGAAAAGCGATGGTATTAGGGTCACCAATTTGCAGCGTAAAAGCGCTGTGTGTGCTGCGGCTTTCAGTAGGAGGCCGATGACGCACCGTTTGGCCGTGACTGCCTATGGCCGTAATATCACTGGCGGCTAATTTGGCGTCTTTGAGTAGCTTGTTTACTGCGCTGGCAAAGGCCAGTCCCAGCTCTCGATCCAGTTTGCCTTGCCGTTCTATCTCATGATCGCTGCTTTGGCACAGTTCGGTGATAGAGGCTTTTAGTGCATCGCTTAATGGCTGCTCGTGGCAGGCGATAAGGGAGGGTGTTGGCTTGGAGAAATCGACTGCGACGGCATCAATGCTGTCGGCGCTAGTACCCGACATGAGGCCGACGTATATTTCGCGACTCATGGATTTTAGCTACCGTTGGCCGTGGTTTTACCTTGCTGGCTAAGCAGTTGCACAGGGCGAGTAACCTGATAGGCAGCCAGTTGGTTTTGGGTAGGTTTTAACTGTTGCTGAAAGCGCGCCATTTCTTGTTTGTCGATGGACTTGGCTTTCGGTAATTTGTTGAGAATAGTGCGTGGGTTACGGTGTACCCCGTTAACCAGAAACTCGTAATGCAAATGCGGGCCGGTAGCATAGCCTGTTGAGCCCACAGTGCCTATGACCTTGCCTTGCGGTACTCGCTGGCCCTTCTTTGAGAAGCGCTTGTGTAAATGCAGGTATTTGGTCACATACGCTTCGCCGTGCTGAATAAACACGTAGTTGCCATTGGCTTTTGAATAACCGGCCTTAATGACTTTTCCATCTCCGGCCGCATATACCGGCGTGCCTCTTGAGGCCGCGTAGTCTACCCCGCGGTGAGGGCGTTTGGTTTTGAAGACCGGGTGAATTCGGTTGGGGTTAAAGTTAGAGCTGACCCGGGTGAAATCCAGCGGGGCGCGTAAAAAGGCTTTTCGCATACTCACGCCATCTTCGCTGTAATAACCCGATTTGCCATTTTCGTCGGTATAGCGATACGCCGTATAGGTTGTGCCGCGGTTGGTATAACTTGCCGCCAAAATATCGCCTGCGTCAAAACGTTCGCCATCTAGAAAGTGCTCTTCGAATAACACCTCAAAGGTATCGCCTTTGCGCGGGTCATAAACAAAATCGATGACGCCGCCAAAAACGTTGGCCATATCCATGATCACTTTCTGTGACAGACCTGCTCGTTGTCCATCCAAAAACAGACTCTTATTGAGGGTGGCGCTGCGGTAGTCGAGCCGCACTTCAGGTGCTCGTAACTCTATGTCACTGCGATAACCCGTATGGCCTTTGCTGATCAGCAAGGTTTCTAAAGGGCTTTTTTTGACTTTTAGACCTTCAAGTTGCCCATCGCGTATATTAAAAGCCAGCGTTTGTCCGGGGTATAGTCGTGTTAGCTGTTTGGCTTCTTTGTTGTTGGACAGTACCTGATACATAACGCCATCGTTTAGCCCGGCTTTACCAAACAGGGTGGACAATGTATCACCGGATTTGACCGAGATTTCCATCCAGCTGGCTTCGATCTCCAGCGTTTCTTCGGGTGGCAGCGTGGCGAGCGATTCAAGATCGAGTTTTAGCGGCGTGCTAATGCGGTGAGCCTTGACATCTTTAGCGGGGTAGAAAGACATACCCAGAGCAAAAACACCGGTAGCAAGCCCTGCCACAATGGCATGGCGGCGCATAAACTCTGTCAGTGCAGGGCGCAACTGACGGTCTTTTACTGGCGCTTTTGTGGCTTGCGTTTTCATCATTCAACGTTTCTGTAGCTGTATAAATGTAAGTATAGCACTGCTTTGCGCCCTGTTTGCACCCTCTGGTGGCTGTCTGCATCAAAGTATTGTATCGTTCGCGCTCAAATTTGGGACGTTGTTCCGCCTTAATATAGCTAAATTTTGGAGATATTGCCGATATGGCCCTGGAAAATGCCCTGTTGGAAGAATTGACGCAGCGGGATCTAATCGCTCAAATGACCGCAGAAGACGAGTTGGCCAGCCATTTGTCGGGAGCTTGTCGTACCCTTTATTGTGGCTTTGATCCCACAGCCGATTCCCTGCATATAGGCAGTTTAGTGCCTCTTTTGACCCTGAAACGCTTCCAGATGGCAGGACACAGGCCGATAGCCCTGGTTGGCGGCGCCACCGGTCTGATCGGCGATCCGAGTTTTAAGTCGGAAGAGCGCAAACTCAATACTCCTGATGTAGTGGCCAGCTGGGTGGATAAAATTCACTCGCAGGTCAGCCGTTTTATTGATTTTGACTGCGGTGAAAACTCGGCAATAGTAGTGAATAACCTCGATTGGATGGCCGACGTCAACGTGCTGGATTTTTTGCGTGATGTAGGCAAACATTTTCCCGTCAATCAGATGATCAAAAAGGAATCGGTGCGCCAGCGGCTCGAGCGCGATGGCGAAGGCATCTCTTTTACCGAATTTACCTATATGATCCTGCAATCTCACGATTTTGCAGAACTCAGCCAGCGCATGGACTGCACACTGCAAATTGGAGGCTCAGATCAGTGGGGCAATATCACCGGCGGTGTCGAACTGGCACGGCGCACCCATGGTAAACAGGTCTATGGCCTCACTCTGCCCTTGGTTACCAAGTCTGATGGCACTAAGTTTGGCAAAACAGAAAGCGGCACTATTTGGCTCGACCCGGCAAAAACATCACCCTATGCGTTTTACCAGTTTTGGTTAAATACCGCCGATGCTGATACTTACAAGTTTATGCGTTATTTTACCTTTCTCTCGCCAGCCGAAATTGACGCAATAGAGCAGGCCGATGCCGTGCGCGAAGGGCGCCCTGAAGGGCAGGCAATTTTGGCTGAACACGTTACCCGCTTGGTACATGGCGACGAAGGCCTTGAAGCGGCTCGTCGAATTACTCAGGCACTGTTCAGTGGTGATATTTCCGATTTGTCTGAATCCGATCTAGAGCAGCTCAGCCTCGATGGCCTACCTTCAAGTAAATTAGATCCTGCTGAATTGGTCGACAAGCCGCTTACCGGGCTGTTTGCCGAATGTGGTTTGGCTAAAAATGGCAAACAGGTAAAAGATGCGCTGGGCCGTAATGCGGTGCTGGTCAACGGCGTATCTTTATCCTGGGACGACAATATGTCCGGCCTTACCATCTTTACTGCCGACAAGGGGCTCTATGGTCGCTTCTTTGTTGTTAAGTTGGGTAAGAAGAGCTATCACCTGTTTGACTTAGCGGCAGCGTGAGTTCGGTGCGTTGTAGTGCCGCTGGCGTGAGTCACTTAAGTTCCGGGACACGCGCAAGTACATCCCTGTAGGCTCTACTTCGGCTTCCTGCCTCAGAAGGTCCCGGATCTCAAACGACTCACACCTGCTGGGTCATATAGTGATCCGATTTCCCTCCGATACCAGGCAGTCATGAGTCCCCACCTTCACCAGACCGTCTGCCGCAGGGACGCGGCAGCCGAGCCTCCATGGATGGATTTACGGCGTGTCTGGGGAAGGTGGGGACTCATGGCGGCCGACAACCGCGCTCAGAACTCACGCTCCCTCGCGTGTCCGGGACAGAGGGGGACTGATGGCAGCCGACAGCAGTGCGATGAATCCGTTAGCTCTGAGCCTTTTTAGGTCGTCGAGTACCGCCAAAAAACACCTTAATTTCATCGCGATCAAACTTAGCCTCCTCGTGGTCATCACGCTCGAAACCTTTATTGTGATCGAAGTGCAGTACTTGAATGATTTCCGCATCTCCCTCACCAATACTTTCAAACCAGTAGCGATTATTACGCGGCATCATAATGCCTTCCATGGGACCGAATTCGCCGTAAAAGATATCCCCGTCACCGTAGAAGGCGACCCGCCCAGAGACTACCATCCAGAAACCATCAACCGATTTGTGAGAGTGCAAATGCTCACCACCACCCTCGCGGATTACATGAACCGAGCCCCGCATAGTAGGGGACTGGCAAAGTTTCACTACTTCCTTTTTCCCCTGGCGACCCTCGGTGGGTTTTTTATAACTAAATGACTGCGGTGGTATAGCGCGCGGCGCATCTGGAGTGTTCTTTATTTCATCTGACATCAGGCTATATTCCTATATTCATTTCCGCCATCGAAGGTGCAGGACCGCTGGCGCTGGTTATCAGGATTAGGTTTCTTTGATTCGTGAAGAAATGTTATGGCGAATGGCATAATCATTTAACCGCCTGATCGTCGATTCATGCAGCGGAATCCCCAGTCGCAAATTTTTCTCTCGTGCCCTTAATTCGATCTCGCCGGGTACAAATATTTCGTCGGTGTCGGCTGCCAGCTCACTGGATTTAGCTTGCTGAACAATATCTGCTACTCTCGTTTCAAATTGATCTCTGGGCATCAGCAGTTTAGGGTCGAATACGATAAACAAGTGGCCGATATCTGAGCCGCCGTGACGAGCAGCGGCTTCTTTACTGTGGTCGCTGCAATAGCCCGAGCCTGATAGTGCTCCAGCCAAGGCCTCAATGGCGAAGGCCAGTCCATAGCCTTTGTGGCCACCGATGGGGGCAGCGAGTCCCGCTGCTAAGTCTTCCAGTCGTGTGGTTGGCAAACCCAACTTGTCCAAAATCCAGCCGGCTTGTAATGGCATTCCTTCGGCCACGGTAAGGCCTATTTTCCCCCGGGTCGCAACACTCATGGCCATATCAAGAACTATCGGGTCTCTTGCTGCACACGGTATGCCGATGGCTATGGGGTTGTTGCCAAATAGCGGCGTAATACCGCCGGTTGGTGCAAGGATTACCGGGCCATTGGTAAAACATATACCTATCATGCCGGCAAGACTCGCCTGCCAGGCATAGTGACCCGCAGCACCGTAATGGTTGGAGCCATTGACACTGACTATACCCACTCCATTTGATTCTGCCATTTCCACCGCGGTGTCAATCGCGACGGATGCAACCCACTGCCCGGGTGCGTTGTCGCCATTGATGGTTGCGCTCAGTGATGTGGTTTTTGATATTTGAATATTGGGTCTTGCGTTCAACACCCCATTAGCCAGCCGTTTGGCATAGCGGGGGATATCACCTATGTTATGTGTGGCTTGGCCCCGCAAGCTTGATTCAAGCTGCACCTCGGTGAGGATTAGAGCGCCTTCTGTCGATAATCCCGCGTTCTCCAATACTTCCAGGCTAAATACCCGCAAGCTGTCAACGTCGAAGCGTTTTCTATCATCGTTGCTAGATGAGGGCTCATGTTGTGGGCTCTGGCCCGCTTTCTCCGAGGGCGTCTTGCTGTTAAGCCGAGCCGGGCTTTTAGCCTCTGTCAATATAACAGCAGCCAATTCCTGGATGGTTTGGTGTTGGAATAACTGATCAAGACTCAAATCCAAATTGGCGTCTATTGCCGCACTGACTATTTCGATACTCGATATAGAATTGCCACCTAGATCGAAAAAATTGTCGTTTAAGCCAACTTGATCGATTAGCAGAACTTCCTGCCATATACAGGTCAACGCATCGATGACTGACTGCTCGTCGTTCACGTGATTTGTATCCGCACGGTCAATGGCTTCTTCTTCGAAACGGCTTGTTTGCGGGCGTAAATCCTCCAGCGCATGACGATTCAGCTTGCCGTTGACGTTACGAGGCAAGGCATCAACTAGTGTCATTCTGATGGGGATCATGTAGGCCGGTAGTCGTTCCTTAAAATGCGCACGAAGTGCCGATTGCTCGAGCGCTTCGTGATGCTGGTGTTGTGCTGTGCAATAAAATAGCTGTAAACCAGCCGATTCTCCTGCTGAATCATCTTGTATTAGCTGTACGGCGGCGTCAGTTATGGCGCTATAGGCCATCGCGACTGACTCAATATCACCGGGTTCTATTCTAAATCCACGATGTTTTATCTGGGTATCAGTGCGGCCAGCAAACTCGAGGGTGCCGTCACTGCGGTAGCGACCCAGGTCGCCGGTTCGATAACCGCGGGTTTCGGATCTATTACATCCGTCGTTACTGTTAAAAGCTATTGTTGTCAGGTCTTTTGGTGAAAGATATCCCAAACCGACACAGGGCCCATCAATACAAATTTCGCCAATCGCACCGATAGGTACTGCCAGTGAGTTTTTATCCCGCAAACTAATTTTGGTATCACCGATGGGATGGCCCAACGCCACGATGCCGCTGTCACTTTGTTTCCCAGGCACTTTGTGGATAGCGACGATACCTGCCGTTTCGGTCTGTCCATACATATTAATGAGTTGCGCGTGTGGCCAGAGTTCGATCAGTGAGTTTGCAAGTGAGCCTGGTAACGGTTCGCTGGCTGATAACATCAATCTTAGCTGGGGTAAGCCGTAGTCGTTGTTTAGACCTTTGGAGAGCTCCAGCCACTTGCGGCTGGCCTGCCAGAGCGTAGGAACCAAATCGATAATAGTCGCATTCCACTCCCTGGCCGTGTCCAACAAACTGGCAATATTTCTGATTTGTTCTGTACCTGCGACCATCACTTCTGCGCCATTGGTTAATGCCAGCGCAAATTGTCTGATGGACGACGAGAAGGAAAATGACGCGGTATGTAAAAACTTGTCCTGTGCCGTGATATTAAGTTCGCCACTCATCGTTGCGATATAGTGGGCAAGATTGCCGTGGCTTATCACGACTCCTTTGGGCGTGCCGGTAGAGCCTGAAGTGAAAATTATGTAGGCCGGGTCATCCGGACAAATATTGGCTGAGGGCGCAATCGTCGAGTGAGACGAAATGCTTTCTCGATCCTGATCCAGGCATAACTCAGCTATCTGACGATGACCTTGCCTGAAAGTGTCGATCAACATAGATTGAGTCTTACTGTTTACAATTATCAGATCGACAGCGGCGGCACTCAGCATGTCACGCAGACGTTCTTTAGGATAGGCACAATCCAGCGGCAGGTAGGTGGCTCCGGTTGCCATTACCGCTAGCGGTGCAATCAATAGCGCTTCGTTGCGCGGTAGTAAAATGCCCACTCGTTTTCCCGGGCCGATGTTCATCTCTATCAGGCGGTTGGCCAGTTGATGGACCTCTGCTAGCAACTCACCATAGTTGGATTGGCCAGAGCTTGATCTCAGCGCCGGTGCAAGTGGCTTGTTTTTTGCTTGCTGTGTTATCGCCTGAACAAGCAGCGGGGGTGTTTTCACTGCAGTGTGGCTTGTGTTGTTTTTTCGTGATAATTCAATGGCAGGCTCGCAGCGAAGTGGAATATCCGTCAGCCGCAATGCCGGATTACTGCCAATGGATTCCAGAATGGTATTGAAGTGCTCTGCAATAATTGCAATGCTGCCGGCATCGAATTTATCATCTCGATACTGCCATATGCCCCGCATACCGCCCTCGCAAGGTCGAAGGTATAGGCTAAGATCAAATTTAGCGCTGTCGCCGTCCACTACAATACTTTCTCCGGCGAGTGCCGGTGAAAGGTCCGTATTCTCTATTGCGCTTGAACTTTCTCCATCCTGCTGCACAGATAGATGTGCTGGAAGGTTCTGATAAGCAAACATTACCTGAAACAGCGGGCTAACCGCTGTTGTTCTGGTAATGCACGCGGCGTTCACTATTTGATCGAAATCGACACCGTCATGTTGCAAGGCGCCGGTTACCATATCGATAGCTTGTCGGATTATCGAGCTGATGGAATCGCTTGCCGAAATTTTTACCGGTATAGGTAGTGTATTGGCAAAAAAACCTACTATATCTTCAAACCCGGAGTTGCTACGGTTGGCGCTTGCAGTTCCGACGCAAAAACTGGATTGCCCGCTATAGCGATGTAACAGTATTTGCAGGGCGGCGGTTAGGACCATATATACAGTTCCGCCAGATTCAGAAGCCAAATTTTCCAGTTTTTGTACAACAGCTGGCAGTATAGAAAAGTGCAGTCTTTCTCCATTGTGCTGGTCGCGAGACGGCTGCTGGCTGTTTGTTGGCAAGTTCAGGATTTGGCTTACGTCCTGTAAATTGTCTTTCCACCAGTTCAATTGCTGCTGAGTGTTGTCAGTTTGGCTCTGTTCACGTTGTTGTATAGCATAATCATGAAATTGCAGTTTAAGAGGCTTTCTTCTCAGTGGCAGGCCAATGCTTAAGTCTGAATATATCTCCAGTAAATCTCGGTGCAGAATACTGACAGACCAACCATCACAGATAATGTGATGCATGCTCAATACCAGAATAGATTCTTCATCACCCAGCCGGATCAGGCTGCTGCGCAGCAGAGGGCCTTCGGCTAAATCGAATTCCTTGTTGCGGTCTTCCTGAGCGAGTCGCAGTGCTTCACTGCTCCGTTCTTTTGCCGCTAGCCCGCCAATATCCGTGATGTGTAGCTCTGCGTCAGCCTTGTGGCTAATGCACTGCACCGGTTCGCCATTGAGTAAGTTGATGCTGGTTCGCAATGCTGCATGGCGCGTGCGCAAAATGGCGAGTGCCCGCTTAAGAATTTCAGGATTCACCTTTCCTGATAGTCGCAGCGATGCGCTCATATTGTATTCGCTGCCACCGTCTTTTTGCTGCAGAAACCATAAGCGGCGTTGACCAAATGATAAGGGAGCAATCTGATCAAGCCTTGAGGTTTGATCTGAAACGGTGCTCGGGTTTTCCTCAATCGGTGTGGCGCTCAATTGCGCGAGTAATTTGGCTTGCTGCTTTATAGTGGGGTGAGTAAAGAAACAGTTGTGTGGCAATTGTACGCCAAAACGACGTTCAAGCTGGTGAGTCGCCAGCGTGGCGGTTAGTGAGTCTCCACCTGACTGGAAAAAGTTATCGTTTTCGCTTTTAACATCGACGCCTAAAACCTCTTTCCATAGCGCGATGAGTTCCGCCTCAAGGTGGGTTTTTTCCCCTGAGGTGTGGTTGGGTTTAACGCTACTACGGCTTCGCGAGGTCAGCAAATTGTGTAGACCCTGGCGCTGAATTTTACCAGCCTTGCTGGTTGGTATCTGGCTAACAATGTGAATATCTTGAGGTGATTTAAAATGCGCCAATTGGTTTAGGCTATGCCTTTGGATTGCGCCGCCTAGCAGCGTCTTAAACTCAGGGTTGTCGTCACTATGCAAAAAACCTTCAGCGAGTACTACGGCGGCGTGTGGTACTTCCCCAAGCGTAGCGTGGGGTGCGGGAAATACAACGGCGTCGCTAACCGCCGGGTGTTTCAATAATATCGCTTCGACTTGCTGAGGCTGTATTTTTTCTCCGCCGCTGTTAATTATTTCCTTTTTTCGTCCCGTAATATAAAGAAATCCTTCTTCGTCGAGGTATCCCAGGTCACCGGTGCGTAGCCAGCCCTTGAAGAAAGATGCCTGGTCAGCTTCCGTGTCCTTGAAATAGGATTGAATAATGTTATCGCCGCGGGTGATTATTTCTCCCTCTTCGTTGTGATCTAGATAATTACCATCATTATCTATGATGGCGATATCTGGATCAGTAGCGCGCCCTACTGAACCACGCTTTCTTGTATTGGAGTGCATGCCGTTGCTCGTTATCCGTGGGCCGGCTTCTGTCATGCCGTATGCCTGTATGACGGGCACCCCTAGAGCATCTTCTAGCTGATCAATTAGCTCTTCGGTCATCGGTGCTGAAGCTGACCGCACAAACCGCAATGAAAGAGGTTTTGGAGCCCCATCTTTATTTAAACACCTAACGATGGCTTGGTAGTGTGTTGGTGTTGCGGACAGCCAGCTTATATTCTCAGTGATGAGTATTCGGGAAAACCAATCGGTGCTGAATTTACCAGCCGATACAACCGTGCCGCTCGTCAGAATGGTTGCTAATACTGTGCTTAAGCCGTGAATGTGATAACAGGGTAGAACACATAAATTGCGGTCACTTGTTTGTAGTTCCAACTCTGAGGCAATACTGAATGCTGCGCTGAGTAGTTGCTTGTGGCTCAAGGCCACTATTTTGGGTTCTCCAGTAGTGCCTGATGTCGGCAGCAATAATGCTGCAGAGCTTGCGCCATAGCTCTCAGGTTTTGAATGTTTCGTGGCAATTCTTTCATTAAGGGCAAGTAGATTAAATTCAGGTGTATTTGTTAGCTCAAAGACTAACAAACCTCTGAGTTTTATTTCCTCAAACAGTTCGGCATCGAGAGTGTCATCTACAATCAGAACCTTTGGCTTGAGTTTCTCCAATAGTGGGAGTAATTCAGCTGTTGCAAGCGCGGGGTTTAAAGGTGCTGCCACCGCTGTGGTCATAGTGGCCACCGTAGCAACGATAGACTTCGCTCCCTCTGGGATCAGAATTGCGACAATATCGTCGGTTGTAATCCCCTGGGCAACTAAACTCGCGTTAAACCGACGAGTAGTCGCTAACAGTTCCGCATAGGTAAACTCGGGTTTTCCTGGAGTAATAAGAAAGGATCTGTCTGCGACTAAATTGGCGATGACATCACCAAGCAGGCCGGCACTATTCATTGAGCATCTCTTTTAATTTCATGCGATCGACTTTGTTGTTGTGATTGAGGGGTAATGCGGCAACGATAATAAGCCGGGTGGGGATTTTGTAGTCTGCAATATGCCTAAGCGCCCAATGTCTAAGTTGGCCAACGGTAAATTCCTCAGGGTGCTGGGGTACGATATAAGCTACGCAGATCTCGCCGGCCAATTGATGAGGAATACCTAATACGGCAATCTCTTTTAATATGCCGCTTTGTGTCAGGAGTTTTTCTATCTCGGCTGGGTAAAGGGTATATCCGTGAATAGTAATAACGTCCTTCTTGCGGCCAAGTATCTGCAAATAGCCTTTATCCGTCCAGCGACCAATGTCGCCGGATTTAAGCCAGCCGTCTGCGTTTATAGTTAGTGCTGTTTGCTCCGGGGCATTAAGGTAGCCGGGTGTCACTGAGTAGCTTTTAATCCAAATTTCTCCGGCATCACCCCGATCGACGGTGTTGCCCGCATCGTCGACAATTTGAACTTCAAAACCTTCCTCGGGTTTGCCCACCGTTGTAGCAATGGTTTCAATACTCTCGGTTGCCGTAGCTGAAGCTATCGAGTCACACTCGGTCATGCCATAACCAGAAACCACGGAATCTACGCCCGCAGAGAATAAGTTACGCACGAGGTCCACTGGAATAGTCGCCGAGCCTACCGAGGTTAGGCGCAGATTTGACAGTACTGATAATCCCTCTGTCTTTTCTTGTAGCAAGCTTGTGAACAATGAAGGAGGGCCGCTCATTGCAGTGATATTTTCATCCCTGATAAGAGCAGATAGTGTTTTGGGGTTGGAGTTTTTGGCAATGACCAGAGTACATCCCATTATCAGGCTGCGTAGTAAGGTGCCGTTTAGGCCCAAAGTATGAGAGAACGGTGATAGTGCAAGTATTATGTCTTGGTCCTTGAAACCTCGTCGCAACGAACTCGACCAGCGATCACGGATAACCTGATGATGCTGACGGAGTACGCCTTTGGGTGTTCCTGTAGAGCCGGAAGTAAACAAGATTTCGCAGAGATCGTCGCCCGTGATGTTTGCCGGAGCCAATTGCTCGCTTGTCGGTTCGGTGCCTGCGAAGTGATTCCAGCCGATTATCGGCAGTTCTGGGTGTTGGTAATCACCCGACAGATCGACAATGCTTTGCAGTTTTGGCAGTTTGCTGGCTAAACTTTGTCCGGTCTCTGTGAGGTGAGCGCTTATCAATTCAACCAGGTTCGAGCCGCCAGAGTTCGAGCAGGTAAATAACAGTTTAGCGTCGGTAGCTTTTAAGGCTGGCATCGCGTCGAGAATTTTCCCTCGCGCAGCAATAGGGGTAACGATACAACCTCGCCACCAGCAAGCCAAAGCGCTGACAACCCATTGCCAGCTATTAGGAGCCCAAATAGCGACTACATCTCCCGGGCCCAGTCCTTGTGCCGCGAGGCCGCAGGCAGCCCGCTGTAATTGATGGCTCAGCTCGGCGTAGCTAATACGGGTGTCACCATCGGCTATCGCAGTTTTGTTTGCAAAGTGAATCAAATTCTCAGCGAGCATGGCGGGAATGGTCTGCCAGGGCGGTTCGCCTTTGCCTGATATACTGCCTGTCAAGTGTGCTCCTGGTGTGGCTAATTCTGCCACTTTTTGTGCCGGATGTGCCCGTGTAAACTGGGTTTTGTAGGTTGATCGCATCGTACCAATTTAATGTCGTTGCAACCACTATGGTTCTCTAGCTGATATGGGGGGTGACGCGGAATGATTCTATGGGGGGCGGTGATGGCGCCAGTTAGCTCTTGTCTTGTGCTCTCCTCCGGTTTGGAGTTAATGAGGCCATTTATGGGCGACTGTTATGGAAGCTTGAAGTGTTGGTGAGGCTGTCTCCCCATGAAGTGCATATATGGATGGCCGACGTGCAGCAAGTACCGGCGCGGATGATGGAAAGCTATCTCCAGCTTATGGATCAGCCAGAGCGAGACAGGAATACACGTTATAAAACTAAAGATCTACGCAACTTGGACTGTATTACGAGGGCATTGCTGCGGTCTACGTTATCTTCATATATAGCTAAGGATCCTGCGGATTGGGTCTTTAATGTCGGCCCATTTGGAAAACCGGCTATAGTGGGCTCCGCGCCAGAGTTGTTCTTTAACTTAAGTCATACCTCCCGCTATGTGGTTTGTGCGGTTTCTACGCTGCCCGGTATCGGTATAGATATTGAAAATAGTGCTCGGCAGGTGCAGGTATTACAGCTCGCAAAGAGGTTTTTCTCGGCGCAAGAGTACAGGGACCTATCCAATCTACCTGAAGAAGAGCAAAGAGAACGTTTTTTTGATCTCTGGACACTTAAAGAGTCATATATCAAAGCTCGGGGCGAGGGGATTTCGCTGGGGCTCGATAAGTTCAGCTTCGAGTTGCAGCCAGACGCCAAAATTCGCATATGCTGCGACAAGGAGCTGGGTGATACTCCTGAATATTGGCGATTCAGCCTATCGCAGCCCTCCGGCGACCACCGCATGGCGTTAGCCATAAAGATGGGCGATAAAACCACCGACCTGCAACTAAAGCAATTCATCACGGTGCCATTGCAAGATACGACAGGCTACAGTGGTTTTCTATCGATGTCGGGTTCACGAAATCGTACGCTGTAGTCCGCTGGTGTGAGTCACTCAAGTTCCGGGACACGCGTGAATACGTCCTTGTAAGCTCTCTTCGGCGTCCTGCCTCAGAAGGTCCCGGATCTCAAGCTACTCACACCTGCTGGATATGTCCTCGAGTTTTGGTTGACGAAATCGTGCTTCGTAGTGTCGCTGGCGTGAGTCACTTAAGCTCCGGGACACGCGTGAATACATCCCTGTAGCTCTCTTCGGCGTCCTGCCTCAGAAGGTCCCGGATCTTAAGCCACTCGCACCTGCTAGGTCATTCTGGGTGTCGGGTTGACGAAGTGGCGCGTTGTCGTTCGCTGGTGTGAGTCACTTAAGCTCCGGGACACGCGCAAGTACATCCCTGTAAGCTCTACTTCGGCGTCCTGCCTCAGAAGGTCCCGGACCTCAAGCCACTCACACCTACTGGGCTGTATCGTGTACTGGTTGCTCGTTATCGCCCGGTTTTCCTCCGATACCAGGCAGTCATGCGTCCCTATCTTCCCCAGACCGTCTGCCGCAGGGACGCGGCAGCCGAGCCTCCATGGATGGATTTACGGCGTGTCTGGGGAAGGTAGGGACGCATGGCAGCCGGCAACAGTGCTCTGAACCTAATTATGCTGATTAGAAAGTAACCACTAAACCCTTGATTTTGTGCAAATAAGCAGCAGTTTTTGGGCGGT
>JBALVY010000009.1:0-184288 GCA_036960375.1 Pseudomonadales bacterium | reverse complement strand
GGCTGCGTTGCTGGTCGGTATTGTAGATCTGCCCGCGATTGACGGCTACTTCGAATTCTCGTTCAATATCATAGTAGTCGTATTTATCGCAATGGGCTTTGATTTCAAAGCAGCGATGGCTGCTGCTCAATAGATGGCTGGGCTTGTGATCATTGGATAACTTATTGATATGAACTGGAGAAACACCTTTGAAAAATCTATTTTTGACTATCACAACTCTATAAGGGCGCCAACGGGGTTATTTTCCTGGACCTGGCAGCGCGAAAGGTTATAGGTAACGGCGGGCGTTTTGTACAGCTGTTGCTGGACGATATCGACGAGTGTATCGCCGCGCTGTTCGAACACCCTCCAACCCCTGGCTAAGTCTGGCCTGTGATGGTCTGCAAGAGGCCGACAGCTTCTATTCGCACTGGCCCGCAGCCCTTGATGGGTTTGCCCGCTCACCTTTTTTGAACAAACTTTTAGAGAGATTACTATGACTTATAAATGTATTAACTTCGATAGGCAGGACGGCGTGGCTCATATCGAGCTAAACCGACCTGAAAAAGCCAACGCTATCGATTCGACCCTTGTAGCGGAGTTCCATGACGCGGCAAAACTGTGTAGCAACGACGCGGAAATTCGCGCTGTTTTGTTGTCCGGTGCTGGGCCTATATTTTGTGCGGGGGGAGATCTTGAGGGCTTTGCTGATTTGGGAGTGGCGCTTCCCAGTGTCATGGGAGCTATGATGCAAGATCTCCACTCGGCGACGGAGATTCTTTCTACTATGAGTGCACCCGTCGTTGCAGCGGTAAACGGCATGGCTGTGGGCGGAGGTTTGTCCCTGGTTCTTTCTAGCAGTTTCGTTGTCGCCACCAGTGATGCGCGCTTTTCCATGGGCTATACCGGAGCAGGACTAACTCCGGATGGCGGCGCTACCTATTACTTACCGCGGATAGTAGGGTTGCGCCGGGCGGAGGAGATGATGGTTACCAATCGCCAGCTGTCTGCGGCCGAAGCGCTGGATTGGGGTATCGTCAATCAGGTCGTAGAGCCCTCAGAGCTAATAGAAAAAGCTCAGGCAATGGCCGCAAGACTGGCCAAAGGACCAACAGCTGCTGTTGGCAATGTTCGTAGGATGTTGCTGCAAAGCTTTGATAATAACCTGAGCTCCCAACTTGGATTGGAGGGAAAGTCTATTGTCGAAATGTCCTCCACCAGTGATGGTCAAGAAGGGATTCGCGCTTTTGTCGAAAAGCGTAGACCTGTCTTTACTGGCAATTAACCCGCGCTCAGAGCAGCCGCGTCTAGTAGACAGCCGATTACTAGACAACTGTCTACTAGACGCGTGTCTAACAAAAACATACACTGCTTTGGCGGCAGATAATCGATAGCCACTAGCCGGTTTTTAGACTAATTTGAGTGCGGGAGGGGCGTTTATTCCTCTTATAGATCAGTGATGTGTGACTGCTTCGCCGGCTCTTTGAAGGCAGTATTTTGCGTTAACATCTATCACCTTTAAACTGTCATAAATGTCTGGCCAGATCCGACAGGCCAATAAGCGTACTCATTAATTCGCGGGTATGTTCAGCAAGGTCGGGTGCGGGCTGAATCTTAGCTGTCTAACTTAAATGGTAAGTTTCTCAAACGCTTTCCCGTTGCTGCAAAAATGCCATTGGCAACGGCCGCGGCAATAGGGGGCAAGCCTGGTTCGCCGACACCGGTGGGTGCATCGTCGCTGTCAATAATCACTACTTCAATGTCAGGTGATTCATGAATGCGAAGGGCGGGATAATCGTGGAAATTGCTTTGCTGAACCACACCCTCTTTTAAGATAATTTCGCCATGCAGTGCAGCACTTAAACCATAAATAATACCGCTTTCCATTTGTGCTTTTACAATGTCTGGGTTAACCGCTAAACCACAATCAACCACGCACACGACTTTATGGATTTTTAGCTGATTGTTCTCAACTGACACCTCAGCAATTTGCGATACGAATGAACTAAACGAAGCATGTGAGGCAACACCGTGATAATGGCCTTTGGGTAGTGGCTTATTCCAGCCGGCTTTTTCAGCAGCCACTTTTAAAGTGTTCGCCAACTTAGGATTATTTGTTAAGTGCTTAAGGCGAAACTCAACAGCATCTTGTTTTAGTTGGGCGGCAATTTCATCCATCATGCTTTCTTTAAAGAAACCACTAAAAGAATGGCCTACACTGCGCCAGGCGCCTACGGGCAAGCCCGGGTCTGCGGTGACGTGATCGGAGGATTTATGGGGGGCGTCGTAGTCTTCGTATAAGCCCTCGACGCTAGAGTGATCAACAAGCAGGCTATCGTAAAGGCTGTAACCCATTTTGCTTAACCAATCCACCATGCCATTGGGTAAAAAGCTGGGCATGAAGCCATCGACAATGTTATCTAATACATAAGGCATCATTTGTGGGCCAGCACGTTTCACTGTCCAGCTATCAATGAGGCCGTCTTTGTTGAGGCCTATGTTAAACTTTGCCATTGCCGCTGGGCGGTAAAAGTCATTTTGCATGTCATCTTCGCGACTCCAAATTAATTGGATGGCTAAACCAGAAGCTTTTGCAATGGCCGCTGCTTCGGCAACAAAATCGTTACTGGCGCGCCTACCAAAACCACCGCCTAAAAAGGTACTGTTAACGGTGACATTGTCTTTGGGTACGTCGGCATAGTAGGCGGCCGTTAGTTTAGCAAGGTCGGGTGATTGGCTACCCACCCATATGTCTAATTGGTCCCCGGTTAATTTGGCGGTGCAGTTCATAGGCTCCATCGTGGCGTGTGCCAAATAAGGTGCCCAGTATTCTGCAGTGATAACTTTATCGGCATTGTTTAATGCCTCAAGGCCATCACCTTGTTCAAAGGCGTTGCTTGATTCGTCGCTATCCAGTGCAGTTTTAAATAAACCTTTGCCATTATCACTGTCGCTTGAATCAGAGCTGAATGCAGCAAGGGTTTCGGGTAAGTCCCATTCTATATTTAGTTTAGCCAGAGCATTTTTTGCTTGGTAATAATGCTCGGCGATGACGGCAATGCCATTATGAATTTCAACCACTGATGTAACACCCGGCATAGCTTTCACAGCGCTACTATCAAATGTTTTCACGGTTCCGCCATACACCGGGCAGCGTTTTAAAGCCGCGCGATATAAACCTTCAAAATCCACATCAATACCAAATTTAGCCGTGCCAGTACTTTTAGAAGCGCCATCAAGTCTGGGGGCGTTTTTACCTAGGTATTTAAATTGGCTTTTATCTTTTAGTGGCGCATTTTCTGGGAAGGGCAGTGTGTTGGCATCATCGGAAAAATCGCCATAGGGTAGCGTTTTACCGTTAATAACAATATGGCCATTATCAGTTTGGATGTCTGCCAGCGTGAGCTTTAATTGTTGCGCAGCCGCTTGACGAATCACCAAGCGAGCATTGGCGGCGAGGTGGCGCAAGGGTAAAAAATGCGTGCGTATGCTATTACTGCCGCCCGTTACCTGAAGGCCGTAATCGGGGTTAGTGAAGTCATCGTGAGCAGGGGCATGAATAACGTTAATGTTGTTGGGGTGTACATCTAACTCTTCAGCCACAATGGTGGTAAGGCCGGTATAGGTGCCTTGTCCCATTTCAGACCGAGGCAAGTAAAAATTAATGTTGTTGTCGCTAGTAATTTGCAGCAGCGCATTAGGTTGTAAAGCTGAAGGGTTTTTATTAGCGGTCGCCGCATTAGCGCAAGCGGTTATTGGCAAGCCAACGATAAGCCCTGCACCGGCCAGCGATAGACCTTTAATAAAATTGCGGCGCGAGGCTCTGATGGTTTTTGAATGTAAAGTGAAATTTTTAGTTGTAGGTGTCGTCATGACTATACCTCCTCTTTTTGTGTAAGAGGATCAAAATGAGAAACCATCTGTAAACGGCCGTTGCCTTTTTGCATATCAGTGGCGGCTTGTTTAATGGCTTTTTTGATATTGGGGTACGTGCCGCAGCGACAAATATTGCCGCTCATGGCGTTATCAATCTCTTTGTCGCTGGGGTTGTTGTTTTTACTTAATAAGGCTGTGGCGCTGATTAACTGCCCGCTTTGGCAATATCCACATTGCGGCACGCTGGCCTCAACCCATGCCGATTGAAGTGTGGATAACATATTCGGGTTACCAAGGCCTTCAATAGTAGTGATTTTACGCCCTTGAACAGCAGAGATTGGTAAGATGCAAGAGCGGGTAGATTCGCCATCAAGCAACATACTGCAAGCACCGCATAAACCCATGCCGCAGCCAAATTTAGAACCCTTAAGTTTTAAGTGATCTCTAACAGCCCATAACAGCGGGGTGTCGGGTGCTGCGTCTAATTGTACGGTTTTGCCGTTTAATTCAAAGCTAATCATGGTGATTCCCGAGGTGGCCTCTGGAGAAATATTTTGGAGGTTTTATCAATAGTTAAGTGTAACATCGCAAACATAGCTTGCATGCTGCGTAAGTATAGAATGTCGCATGTCAGTCGACATGTCAACTATTGGAAAAGAATAACGATGAGTGAACGAAAGCAGCAGATATTGCAGGCCGCAATCGACATTATTGCAGGTCAGGGTTATGGCGCTTTGACTATGCGTGCTCTGGCCCGCGCCAGTGATCTTAAACTTGGGGCGCTACAATATCACTATAAGACCCGTGAAGACATGCTGCGGGCACTGGTGGGCTATATTGCGGATGAATATAACAAGTCTTTCGAATTATCGGCGGGTGATATTGAGTCGCCAGGGATTCAGAGTGTTATCAACTTCATTCTTGACGACTCTGTTGATAATGCATTGCAATCCGACAGGCTATGGCCGCAACTTTGGGCGATGGGGCGGGTAGAGCCGCTGGTGGCGGATTTGGTGGACGAGATTTATGCGGAGTACTTGCAGATTATTGAGAGGCTGCTCGAAGCCGCAGGCAGCAAGTCTCCCCGGGCTGAAGCACTTTGCCTGATGTCTGTAGTGGAAGGGTCAACGCTTTTTGTGGGGCGTGGTAGGCGCTGGGAAAGTGAAGCAGAAACTACCCGCGAAGTAATAATAGGCTTTATTAAAGCTAAATATGGGGGAAATTCTTGAATGCACACGCTTTGCTTGCCTGCCGAGAAAAATAAAAGCGCTGGCCTCTGAAAATCCTGCACGTTCCGATACTTGTTCTATCGATAGCCTGTACATTCCGAGATAGTAGATGGCCGCATCAAGTCGGGTTTGGTTTTCGCATCCCTTAAACGATGCTGTTCAGTATAGATAGTTTTCATAGTGACACCCAACGATTCATTCGCTTTTTGGCAACAACCCTAACTGCTCAAGAAACGAGTGGTTATCAGACACAACGTGATATTCCCTTATCAGTCCGTTTTCAAATTTATAGGTGGAAAGCCCGTTCCCTATTTCGAATGTTTTTCCCGTTGCTGGCATGCCGAGAAAGTTCCCTGTATGTGTACCCTTCATCGACCAATGCTTAATAACAACATTGTTCTCTGCAAATAGATCGTGAATGGTTACGTGAACATCGGGAAACGCATTCCAATATCCCTCTGATCCGTTTATATAACCTTCGGCATTTTTAGCCGGTTCTTCATTCATGAATGCTACATATTGAGGATGAAACTGGCCCCGCAATCCATCAGAACTTCTGCTATTCCATATCTCGACATTTTCAACAATAATCTTCTTGTTTTTTTCAATGTCGTTGTCGTCTGTAACGCTATTTAAGGTATTCGCCATTTTGTGATCTCCTGTTGATAGAGTATTGAATAAATTCTTCACTCACCTTCGTTCATAACCACGAGTAATTCGCGGTAATTCCCTTGCATTTCCCAGATCCCGGTGAATCCCTTTGGCACCATAACACTGTCGCCCGCCTCAAAAATTTGTGGCTCTTGCCCTTCCACAGTAAGAATGAGTTTTCCACTGATCACAGTTACAAACTCGTCAATTGAAAAATCGTCGACCTGCAATGTCAAAGGTTCTGATTCGTAGATCTCCACATAAATATCACCGGTGTAAAGTCTTTTGTAGCGATGTACTGACTCGCCCGCAATGATGACTTCTTGTGGCCAGGGCGGAAAATCAGTCTCCATTTCCGAATAGGGCATGTTGACGTCAAGTCTTAACGGTGTTGTATTCGTTGTAGTGGCTGCTTTATCTTCTGCACTGAAAGCGGGGGTAGACAGGCCACAAACCACGCTGCAAAGCGCGACGTTAAATAATTTCCACGGGCTCATAGTTGTTTTCCTTTTAACAGTTGTAACGTTAACGGTTGATTATTGGATTATTTTTTCTTGCTTGGGGTTGTTTGCTCTTGTACCGCTCGCCAGCCAGCATCGATCGCAGCATCCAGATAGGCGTAAGCTTCGGAATCCGAATTGGCAATGGAGATACGCCCAAACTGCGCGCGCCCGATTTCATGAGGCGCTTGTCCTTCGGCCCATTTTGGGTCATCCAGTGACATGTATTCGTAGGCATAGCCGTGAGACCAGCGGTTGACGGTAATCGCCTTAATGTCGGTCTCGTGATTGAAGCCGTGCTCGCCGAGCACAGCCTGAAGTTGATTCCGAATCTCTTGCTCATAAGTATCAAAGGCCGTCGCGTAGAGTTTATGGCGCGCCTTTAGAAGTAATTCACGGCTGGTTTCAGTGCCGGTTTGTTCAACGGTTGGAACGCCCAGCATGAAGAGCACCATGGGGTCATCCGGGCCACTCGGTGGCTGGTGGCCGCCGGTTATGGTGGGTGGCGCGACGGTCATTGCCACGTATGGGTCATCGGGGCAGCTCACCGGAGCCGCGCCGAGTTTCGACCAAGCGTGGCCGTTCTTTAACACGACATTGACCCATACCAGCGGAACTTTAACGCCATAACGCAGCGCTTCTTTTTGACTCTCGGGTAGTTGCGGACACAGATGCGGAATGGCGCCGTTGTAGCAGGCAAGTATGCAATGATCGCCCGTGACACTTAGAGCGTTACCGTCCTGGACGTAGTCCACCGTGACACGTTTGTCTCCGGTTTCTTGCACGCCAACCACTGTACTGTTGAGTCGTAAACGAACCGCATGGCCGGCCCGGTCAAGCTCGCCATAGTTGAAGCGGCTAATAGCGATATCGCTGAACCCCTTGGTATCAGGGGCTACCGTCGGAATCAATTTGTGTACCAGCAACCTGGCTACGGAGGCGTTGCCATCCGGAAAATACTGCGTCGACAGATCGCCGGCTTTAACGCCTGCGATAATCTGTTCCGCCAATTCGCTGAGCCAACTCATTCCCTGTATACCGGGGCAACCCATGTAGAGCGCCTCCATGACGCTGTACCTTGAGGCGGCGGGTCCACCCAATAGTTTGGGTGTCGGGTAGAACATCGGGATTGTTTTTTCCGAGAGGCCAACCCGGTCGGTCAGGAACTCGGCGTAGCTGGTTGACTCGACGTAGGCTTGTTTTTCACTCAGTGGCAGCTCATTGAGGTAGTCACGGTCGCCACTGATAAACTCGATCAACTTGTCCTGCTCTGATTTGGGCAGGGGCAGGGCCCGGATGGCTGACTCGTAGTCGCCGACACCGAGCATCAATGTTGACCACTTAGCAGCAACAGATACATGGCCGTTAGGGCCGGGAAGTGTCAATACGCTGCCCGTATTCAAGCCCAATATACCGTACTCATCCATGTTGGCTTTCATGGAGTCTAGGTCAATGCCGAGGTCATCCAGCAGGCCTTTAGCCGCGTCGCTGTAGTCAGCGGGATGGTCCACGTTTACGGAGCCGCCAATGCCCAGCAGCATCCGCCCATCTTCATGAAACTCGTTGCGCTTGGCGTGCCCGCCGAAGTCATCATGATTATCGAGTAATAGGATTTTTGCCTCGGGCCCCATACGCTGTTGGTAGAATCTGGCCGTTGCAAGGCCACTCACTCCCGCGCCCACAACCACCAGATCGTAGTGCTGGTCCAGTTTGCGGTGCGTGGCAGGTTTTACCCCGTTCCAGGCGAGGGCGTGCGATACCTCGAAAGAACCGGGGTGGTTACCTCTCATTCCCGTGAGCATTGGCGGGTAGTAGTTCGCCTTCGAACTTACCCCTGATGCCGCGCTCTGTCCAAATAGTTGCGTGGGTGTTAACAAGCTGGCTCCCACGCTAATGGCCATGCCATTCAGAAAATCCCGTCGTTTAATTTTGTATTTCATCGTATTGATACTCTTTATTATGAGCTGGAATCAGCGGCGTCTAAGGGTTAGGCGGGCCGAATATTACTCACCTGCAATAACGCTGTAATGCAGGCTAACAATCTGCCATTGGCCATCTATCTTTTGCCACACACTGGTTTCGAGAGCCTCTGACGTAGATGTTGTTCCTCTTCTTTTTTTGTTAGTGGTGCTCTAAACAGCTTGTTCTTCCACGGCTCGCCAGGCTGCATCCCATGCCGCCTGCATTAGCGGCATTGCTTCGGAATCGCTGTTGGCTATGGAAATGCGCCCGAACTGTGCTCTGCCGATTTCGTGGGGGGCTTGTCCTTCTGGCCATTCCGGATCATCCAGTTTGAGGTAGAAGTAGGCGTAGCCATGGGGGATACGGTTGACGGTGATGGCGCGAATATCGGTCTCGTGGTTGAATCCGTGCTTGCCCAGCAAAGATTGTAACTGGTCGCGAATTTGCTGCTCGTAGCTGGCAAAAGGCGTGGAGTAGACTTTGTAGCGGCCAAGTCGCAGCACGTCGCGGCCGGTCTGTTCGTCTGTCGGCTCGGGGGTGGGAGCATTCATCATAAAGACAGCCATCGGATCCTCTGGCCCCCGTGGCGGTTGGTAGCCACCGGTGGTCATATTCGGGGCAGTGCTTACCCACTGGAATGGGTCCTTTGGACACTGAACCATCGAGGCGTTCAACTTTGAAAAAGCTTGGCCATTGTCCAGTAGCACATTGGCGTAAACAAAGGGTATTTTGACCCCATAGCGTAGCGCTTCTTTTTGCTGCTCAGGCATTTGCGGGCAGAGGTGGGGGATCAGGCCATTGTAACAGGCCATTACGCAGTGCTCGGCGGTGATGCGCACGGCGGTTCCCTGCTGAACATAGTCGACTTCCACTCGCTTGCCATCGGTCTCGCGCACACCGACGACGGTACTATTGAGCCTGATGCGGGTGTTTTGGTTTTTGTGATCTTGAGGGTCTTTGTTTTTAGGATCTAGGGCTTGGTAGTTGAAGCGGGCTGCCGCCACGTCCTCAGTGCCTTTCATGTCGGGGGCTACTGCGGGTATCAGCCTGTGTACCAGCAGCCTGGCAACAGAGGCATTGCCATCCGGGAACATGCGCACCTCAACCATATCTTCCAGGAAGTACAGCCCCAGAGAGGCTGCCATCCTACCTAGCCACCCCATTGCCTGGATGCCACCTGCGCCGGCACCGAGGGCTTCAATCACCGTGAGGTTCCAGCCGGTGAGGCCACTCGTATGGCGTATAACAACATTCAGTATCGGCAAGGTCTCTTTTGCCAGGCCAACTTTATCTACCAGAAACTGGTTGTAGCTGACGGTATTGACATAGTCCCATTTCTCGCTCAGTGAGAGCCCGTCGAGAAAATCTCGGTCACCGCCAAAAAAAGCGATTAATTTGTCCTGTTCGCTAACGGGTAAAGGTAGTGCGCGTACGGCTTCTTCGTGGCCCTCTGCGCCTAGTACAAATTTCATCCAGCTGCCGCCGCCTACAGTGACGTGGCCATCTTCCCCTGGCAGTGCCATAGCGACCTCTGCATCGAAATTGCCTGCCAGAGCGAAGTCATCCGGAGTCTGTTGATCCATGGCCTCCAGAAAATCAGCATTAATACCGATATCGTCCATCAGTGCTGTTGCTGTATCACTAGAACTGTTGGGGTTTTCGAGGTTCTGGGCACCGCCCAGGCTGAGTACCATTCTGCCATTGTGATGGAATTCATTGCGCTTGGCATGGCCGCCAAAGTCATCATGATTATCCAGCAGCAGAATACGTGTTTTGGGCCCCATTTTTTTTCGGTAGTAGTGGGCCGCTGCCAAGCCGCTCATGCCGGCACCAACAACTACAAGGTCATAGTGTTCATCCAGCGCTTGATAATGGGCCGGTTTTTCTCCGCGCCAGGCCAGAGCATGGGCCACTTCAAAGGAACCTTTGTGGCTACCGCGCATGCCAGTAAGCGTGGGTGGGTAGTATCCAACAGGACCGATTGGATTGGGCGCAGTAGATGGGCTCGCTGCCAGTAGCTGATTAGGGGCGAGTAGGGTGGCTCCTGCTCCAAGAGCAATACCGTTGAGGAAATCTCTGCGCGTTACCCGTGTCGTCATTGTTGGCTCCGAATGCTTTACATGTCAAATGACATGTTCTAGTATGTCACCCGAGATGTCAATTAGTGGGCCCAATTTACTTTGAGTGATCGCAAGCAGAAAATATCTCCGAAAATGTCGATGATGGAAGGCGAGTCACTGTTTACTGGCAAGGGGCGGCGATGGGAAGGTGATCGCGAAGCCGTGCGCAAGACGATATTGAAATTTATTGACGAAAAGTATGGGGAAAAATCTTGAACACGTCAGTTTCATTGGATTATCAAGTTAACCGATTCGGATTCTGGTGCGTTATTGCCACATTCATAACTGGGGTGATGGCAGTGTTTCTGCCGCTAGACGCTCCCGCCCGCTATATGGCGGAGCATGCGGATCGGGTTGTTTGGTTAAACGAGAACCGAGGTGCCTTTATCGCAGGCTGAATCAACCAGATTGTAGCGGTGCTAAGTTTATCTGGTGTTTTTTTTGCCATCGCTTGGCGATCCGCTGGCAATAATCCGTTGCGCGCTATTCTTGCTGCAATGGTGGTCTTGATGTCGGTTATGGCATTAGATGGCTGGGGTTGTGATCATTGGATAACTTATTGATATGAACTGGACAAACACCTATGAGAAAACTATGTCTGACCATCGTTCTAGTAGCAGTCGCTATGAGTGCTAATGCTGGCCCGTCGGTACTGTCTTTGAATGCAGATGGACTGCGTAATCTTGAACTTGAATCTATTGCGCCGTGGCCGGCGGAACTGGTGCTTGAAGGAACCAACGAGCACTGGCAAAAAATCCTCCACGAGGGAGATTTTGTGGTGCCTAAAGGCTGGACCGGAACGTGGGCAATGCCAGTTAAATACCGCGAAAAAATTGTAGTGGAAGCCCGCGCTTGGGCAGCCGCAGAAGGGTAAGCAGCCGTGAAAAATACGATTACTCGACGTGACTTTCTCAATGGTGCTGCACTAACCATAGCGGCAACTGCTGTGCCCTATCGCGCTTTGGCACTGGGTAATGTAGCGACATCGACGACAGATTATTACCCCCCATTGCTTACCGGTATGCGTGGTAGTCATAAGGGCTCGTTCGAGGTGGCTCATGCCTTGGCGAGATATGGAAAGCGCCCAACCGAATACCAACCGCTGGATGAAGAGTATGACCTGGTGGTTGTGGGCGGCGGCATCAGTGGATTGACCGCTGCTTACCTTTATAGACAGCAAATGGGCGATGACGCCAAAATTCTGGTATTGGATAACCATGACGATTTTGGTGGCCATGCCAAGCGTAATGAATTCAACTCGGGCGGGAAAACGCTGCTTGGCTTTGGTGGCAGTATCAACCTTGAACAGAATGTACTGAGCCCTGCTGCTCGCCAGAGGACCCCATGGTAATGTTTATGGGACATATGCCTGCGCCTGCGGCTCAAGAGGGCCAATCAGCACGGGATCTCTATCGTTTAGGTCGGCATAAAATGTTAGCGACGCCGTTTTCTGATTACGAAAACGCTATCCGTGAGCAGTTAACGGCCATGTTCGGTCCCTATGGCTTTGATGCCAGCCGTGATATTGAAGCGATAACCGTCAACCGTTGGTCTCACGGTTACGCGTATGAATATATGGATCTATATGATCCCAAATGGAAAGAAGGGCAGGCGCCCCATGAACTGGGTCGTAAGCCGATAGGCCGAATCAGTATTGCCAATTCCGACTCCCAGGCGTATGCCTATGTGCAGGCAGCCATCGACGCGGCAGTCCGAGCCGTCGGTGAAGTGACTGCATGAGCGTGCTGGAGCACAGACTACTCAACGGCTGGCCGTTTTTTTATCTGATAGCAGCGCTGACGTTTACCGGAATGATTACCGGTATGGTTTTGATTGGCACCTCGACGCCAGAGGCCACCGTCGAGCTGATCCGGTTGTCGGTGCAGTTCGCATCTCTATGGATCTTCATCGCCTTCGTCACTTCGCCCCTGAAACAACTTTTCCCCGGTAGCGTATCAAGTTGGCTTTATCGCAACCGCCGTTACACGGGCTTATCCTTCGCTGCCGGGTTCGGTTGGCAGGCGGTGTCCATCGCAGTATTGTTTGCTTTGCATCCTTCCTACTACGGGGAAGAATTGCACAAGACGAGCGACCTGATTGGACGCATTGTCAGCTATGTCTTTCTGATCGCTATGACCGTTACTTCGTTTTTTCCTGTGCGCCGAAAAATGCGCCGTGAGCATTGGCGTTGGCTGCATTTGGTAGGTATTTGGTATTTCTGGGCGGCAATTTGGGTGAGCTATGCCGGTCAGACTTTGAGTAGCGAAGTCAGGACGATTGACGTGGTGTACACGGTCTTGGGACTGTTGGTGCTTTTTCTTCGTATTGCAGCCTACCTTAAGACCCGGGCCGGCAAGCCCATTCACCGAACTGGCGGCCTCGGCACATAGCTTCGGTGATGGGTATCGCAAGCAGAAAAATGAGAATAGGAGTTTTTGAACATGTTAGATTCGCTTGGCTGGATTCCAGTAGAAGCTGCAAAAAAATACGGCGATTGGACTGCGCTTGTCTTGCCGGACAAAGAGCTAAGCTTCACTGAACTTGATGCCCTGACTAACCGTTGCGCCAATGCGCTTGTAGGGTTGGGTGTAAAACCGGGTGACAGAGTGACGTTGTACTCCGGCAACTGCTGGGAGTGGATTGTCAGCTATTACGGAGCCCTCAAAACGGGAGCGGTGATAAACCCCATTAATGTCATGCTGACCCCTGGCGAGGTCGAGTTTGTAGCTAATGATTGTGGTGCTAGTGTGGTTATTGCCTCCTATGAAAAGGCGCTAGCGATTCAAGGCGTTAAGGCAAAATCGAAGGTGCGGGAATTGATCGCTTTTGGCGACGAGGCGCTGCCAGAAGGCTTGCTGTCTTTTAATGCGCTGCTCGCGGACAGTAGCGATGAATTTACAATTGCTGAGATTGATCCTGATTCCCTGTCCACCATTGGTTATACCTCGGGCACCACGGGGCACCCGAAAGGCGCCTGCTTGTCGCACCGTAACATTTTACTGAATATTGCCATAACAACACTGATGCACCAACGCAACGACAAAGACACAGTGGTGACTGCATTACCTTGCCCCCATGTTTACGGCAACGTAATTATGAACGGTGCGATACAAGAGGGTATGACCTTGGTGGTACACCCAGCGTTTGAAGAAAAAACGATATTGCAGAGTATCCAGGACCACAGCGCGACGCGGTTTGAGGGCGTGCCTACCATGTATATGTTTTTGCTTAACCACCCTGACTTTGACAGCTACGACTTATCGTCGCTGCGTTGCTGTACGGTTGGCGGGCAAACCATGCCCATACCAAAAATAGAAGAAGTAGAACGACGCTTCGGTTGTTCCTTAATCGAGGTGTGGGGCATGACTGAGCTGGGCGGGCTGGGTACCACCTTTGCATCCAACGGCCCAAATAAACATGGCTCTATTGGTGTGGCACTGCCGTATACCGATGTGAAAATCGCAGACACCGAAGATGCCAGCAAGACCTTGCCGACTGGGGATGTGGGGGAGTTGATGATTAGGGGCGGTATCGTGATGCAGGGTTACTACGGTAATGAGCAGGCCACCCGCGACGCCATCGACCCCGATGGCTGGATGCACACCGGAGACGTGGCCTTTATTGATGACGATGGCTGTATCTTTATTGTCGATCGTATAAAAGACATGATTGTTACCGCCGGCTTTAATGTTTATCCCGCCGAGATAGAGCGGGTAGTTGCAGGCCATCCGGATGTCGCGTTAGTGGCCGTGGGTAGCATCCCCGATGAAAATAAAGGGGAGCTGGCCAAAGCCTATATCGTGCCTAAAAACGGCTCGACCCCGCATGCAGATGACATTATTACTTACTGCCGTGAGCATTTGGCTGCCTATAAGGTGCCCCGTGCGGTGCAGTTTGTTGATGACTTGCCCAAAACCAGTACCGGCAAGGTAATGCGCCGTGAGCTGAAAAATTTAGATACATAAAATTTGATGTAATAACATAAATAAGTGAGAGCGAAATGAATGTAGATACCGGTTTTGTCATGACGATTAATGGCCAAAGCGCCACCACTGAAAATACCTTGCCTGTATATAATCCCGCAACCCGATCTGTATTTGCCCAAGTGCCAGATGCATCCAAAGCGCAGCTAGATGAAACTGTGAGCACGGCGCGCCAGGCATTTGGATTGTGGCGTAACACCTCTGTGGATGAGCGTCAGGCCGCCGTGGAGCGGTTCGCTGATTTACTGGAAGAACATGCCCAAGAGTTTATGGCACTGCTTACCCGCGAGCAGGGCAAGCCTCGAGGAGGGGCCGAATGGGAAGTGTTTGGTTCTGTTGCCTGGCTGCGAGCCATCGCAACACAGCGCTTGCCCGATGAGTCGGTAGAAGAGACCGACGAGCGCCGAGTGGTTACCCGGTTTACGCCGGTCGGTGTGGTGGGTGCTATTGTCCCCTGGAACTTTCCTATTCTGCTGGCCATTTGGAAGATAGCGCCCGCGCTGATGGCCGGTTGTACCATAGTGTTAAAGCCCTCGCCGTATACGCCCCTGTGCGATCTTAAAATGGTGGAGTTGGCGCAGCAGGCGTTTCCTGCCGGTGTGCTCAGTGCAGTCAGTGGTGGTGATGATCTGGGCAAGTGGATAACGGCTCACCCTGATATTAACAAAGTGGCCTTCACCGGTTCGACCGAGACCGGTCGTCATGTGATGCGCTCAGCAGCGGACACTATTAAGCGAGTAACACTGGAGCTTGGTGGTAATGATCCGGCAATTGTATTGCCCGATGTTGATGCGAAGGCGATCGCTCCTGAATTGTTCTGGGCTGCTTTCCAGAATAACGCCCAGTTCTGCAACGTGACTAAACGCCTCTATATTCACGAGGCAGTTTATGATGAAGTGCGTGATGCCCTGGTTGAATTCATAAATGAAAATATAAAAGTAGGCGCGGGTACCGAGGCAGATACAGACCTTGGCCCGATTCAAAACTCAATGCAGTACGGCAAGGTGCAAGACTACTTCGCCGACTGCCATGCCAACGGTCACCAATTTGCGATTGGTGGAGAAATCGATGAGGCCGCGGCGGGCTGGTTTGTGCCGGTCACCTTGGTAGACAACCCACCGGAAGATTCCAGAATTGTAAAAGAAGAACCGTTCGGCCCGATCCTGCCCTTGCTGAAATGGTCTGATGAGGACGATGTGATCGCCCGCGCCAATGACACTATCTATGGCTTGGGTGCCTCGGTATGGGGTAAAGACGTCGAGGCAGTTGAACGTATTGGTAGTCAGTTGGAAGCAGGTACTGTGTGGCTCAACGAGGTGCATCAATATTCACCCTTTCAAGCCTTTGGCGGCCATAAACAATCGGGGCTGGGCTGCGAGAACTCCCTGCATGGCCTAATGGAATACACCAACTGGCAGACAACTACGCTTAATAAAAACAGCGGCGAGTTTTAGTCGCCGCTGTATGGGCGATTTGTACGGTCGCCCTGGCTCTCAACAACCCAGCCACAGCCGAAGCTATCGATGTTCGCACCTCATCAAGTATTGCGGCTCTGTTTAACATCATTGGCGAGCCAAGCTTTGATAAGAGACTGATAAGGCATATCAAGTTTATTGGCTTCGATTTTAATACTATCCAATAAACCTTCGGGTAGCCTGAGAGAAATTGTTTTAGTTGAAGGTTTCAAATTGGCCAGTAAAACTGATTGAGCCTGCTTCCAGTCCACGTAATCACTGGAATCATGCTTTTCCCAAAAAGCTCTCTCTTCAGCTTCAGTTTTAAACTTAGGTGTGGTTTTAATTTTTCTCATAAATGTTCCTCTCTTTCCGGTGCATATCACGAACCGAAATTACACGAATCAATGTATCATCGAAGCGTAAGGTAAATGTTATATGCAACAACCGGGCATCATTGCTTATTCCCAGTGCGTGATATCGGACCTCATTCTTGCTGTGTTTCTGGTCGGCCAAAACCAGCAGAGGTTGATTAAAAAACACTTGCTCAGCCTCAAAACGGCTAACAGCATGTTTTTCTTCGCTTTTCCGCTCATTTCCAGCGTCCCAGTCAAAGCCTGTAACGTGTTTCCAATCAATCATTTTTGTATATTGCCATCATATACATTTAAGTCAAGTGCTAACAAAGCCAATAGAGATAGATCACCTCGATAGTATGTATGAGGCGCGGGAACCCTGGTTTATCTAGTAGAGGTAAGCTTATTTGTCTTTGCATGCCCTTGAGTAGGCCATAAATGTCTGGGGTATCCGAATTGCGATAGAATTTGCGTTACAATGCTGTTCAAATTGAATCGTCGGCTTATCGAAAAGGAATTATAGTTTTTATGGCACTTAGAACTTTTGACAAAACAACAGCAATTGAAATCATTGTCGCAGCACTCAGGCGCGATGGGGCTGTTGTCGTTAACGATCTGGCCGAACCGGAGCTAGTCGATGCGGTTGCCGCAGAGTTAAGACCAAAATTTGACGAGGACGCACTGTCGCATAAAAGCGCCTTCGATGGTTCCAGGACCAACCGTTACAACCGTGTATTGTGTGGAGCGCCCAGCGCCGCGGAACTTATTGAACACGATATGCTGGTTGCATTGGCCAATGACATTTTACTGCCTCACTGTGCGACTTATCAGGTAGGCAGCATGACGGCCATTGAGATACTGCCGGGTGAGTCAGCGCAGGCATTGCACCGTGACGATTCGCTTTACCCGATAGAAATGGCCGGCATAGAAATGCAATTAGGTGTCATGTGGGCGCTGAACGATTTCACTGAAGAAAACGGCGCGACGCGGGTGATTCCTGAATCACACCGGTTTCTCCGCTCTTGGCACTTACCGGATCTTTCTGGCTGGGAGGCAGCGGCAATGCGCAAGGGCTCAGCGCTGTTTTATATGGGCTCTACCTGGCACGGTGGCGGAGCAAATAGTAGCGATGGTCCCCGTGCTGGACTTATCAATACCTACTCCTTGGGTTGGCTGCGACAGGAATCAAATCAGTATTTTGAGCATCCACCTGAAGTCGCTGAGAAATTCAGCCCGCGCTTGCGCGCGCTGTTGGGTTATACCCCGCACGGCTCTGGCGACGACAAAATAGGCACTTTCGAGGGTGAATGTACCGCATGGCTCAAAACACCGCCGGAACCGGCCTGGAGAGAAGACCGAGGGCAGGTTGGAGGCGCAGCGCAAGCCGATGCGCAGACCGGACTCGATTGATTGTTCAACTGACAGAGAACGCAGGCCACAGCAGATGAAATCAAACAGCCATACAAAGCATAGTGGTCTTAGCAACTTATCCAAAAAGAGCGATGACGTTGCGGAATATTACGACAACTGGGCCGGCGATTATGATGGAACCCTTTCCGACTGGCGATATGAAGCACCTGAACAGGTCGCTTCAATGCTTGGTGCAGAGCTTTCACTGGAATCGTCTGTTTTGGATGCGGGATGTGGCACTGGCCTGAGTGGTAAGGCCTTGCTCACGGCTGGATTCACAACAATCGACGGGATTGATGTATCTCGTCGTTCTCTGGAAATTGCTAGCAAGACCAAAGCCTACAAAACCTTGCGTGAGATAGACCTACAACGCTTACCTTTACCCATTCAAGATGACCTTTACGACGGACTTGCTTGCGTGGGTGTACTTACGTATCTAACAGATAGCATTAGTACGCTTCGCGAATTCAGTCGTATCGTTAAACCTGGTGGATTCGTCGCCATAACACAGCGCAGTGATTTGTTTGCCGAGCGCGAGTTCCCGAGCGTGCTTGAAGGGCTCTCAAAAGAGGGAATCATCGCGCAAGTGCGTATCTCCGAACCACGTCCTTACCTCCCCGACAACGAGGAATTTGGTGACCAGATTCTTGTACACTACATTGGCTTTACTGTCGTATAAGTTCTGCCGCCATCACCGCAAGTGGTTTTACCAGTTCGCCCATTTTCAGGCCTTTGTCACTGGAAGCATTGCCCTCGATCGCTCGTTTCTTTACCCCTTGTAGAATAGAGGCAAAGCGGAAAAAACAGAAGGCGAGGTAAAAATTCCAATTGGGAATGCCTTCCAAACCCATTCGCCGACAATACTCAGCCACATAGTCTTCTTCGCTGGGAATGCCCAAAGCAGCACGATCTACTCCGCCCAGGCCAGACATGGTTCCGCTATGTTGCATCCGTAGCTGCATGCATTGGTAAGCCAAGTCTGCATAGGGGTGACCCAGGGTAGAGAGTTCCCAGTCGACCAGTGCCAATATCTTGGTTTCGGTCGGGTGGAACATCATATTGTCGAGTCGAAAATCACCGTGAGCCAGCGCCACCTTGCCATCGTCTGCAGGCATATTGTTTGGCAGCCACTCTATCAGCGTTTCCATCTCGGCAATGTTTTCGGTTTCGGCAGCGCGGTATTGCGTACTCCAGCGGCCGATCTGGCGTTCGTAGTAATTGCCTGGTCGGCCATAGTCGCTCAGGCCAGCGGCCTCTATATCTACCGAGTGCAGGGCTGCCAGGACTCGATTCATCTCAGTGTATATCGCTGCCCGCCCTGCGTTGGTTTGTTCGGGTAGAGCAGGGTCCCACATTACCCTGCCGTCGATATACTCCATTAGATAGAACATGCTACCGACGATGCTGTCGTCTTCGCACAGATGGTAGGCTTGTGCTACTGGCACGGCGGTATTAGCCAAAGCCGAGATGACTTTGAATTCCCGGTCTACGGCATGCGCACTTTTGAGTAGCTCTCCAGGTGGCTTGCGGCGCAATACATATTTGCCGCTGGCCGCCTCGATCAGAAAGGTTGGGTTGGATTGGCCGCCGGCAAACTTAGTGGCAGTCAGCGGGCCTTGGAAGCCGGCTACGTGCTGTTCCAGATATGTTGCCAGTTTATGGGTGTCGAAATCGAAACTATTGGGGCTGCTCATGTACGCTGTCCTCGCTTATTGTTCACAATAGCGGTCAATGATCTGCTTGCCCAGTGCCATCTGGTGCACTTGGTCAGGGCCGTCTGCCTGGCGACACCAGCGGGCGTAGTTGAAACCCTCGGCCATCATATAATCTTCGGTGAGGCCCCCGGCCCCATGTATCTGCATACAGCGATCAATAATATTTTGCACCAATAGCGGTATGGTCGTTTTTGTGGCGGCGATCATGTCGACAGAGGCAGGCACCCCTTCGTTATCGATCTTGCTCGAAGTCTTGAGTACCAACAAGCGGGCCATTTCAATTTCTGAAAAGCTTTTGGAGATCTCTTCGCGCACAGACTGGTGTTTGCTTAGCAGACGACCAAAGGTGGTGCGGGAGTTGGCGCGCTGACAGGCCAGTTCCATTGAACGCTGAGCCGTGCCGATAAGACGCATGCAGTGATGCATGCGACCCGGCCCAAGCCGACCTTGTGCAATTTCAAAGCCACGGCCTTCACCCAATAAGATATTTTCCAAAGGAACACGAACGTTTTCAAATACAATTTCGGCGTGGCCGATGGGCGCATCGTCAAAACCCAGTGTGGTGAGTGGACGCACGATGGTAATACCGGCTGTGTCCTTGGGCACCAGTACCTGGCTTTGTTGTTTATGGCGGTTAGAATTTTCTGGATCAGACTTGCCCATCACAATAAAGATTTTGGTGCGCTCGTACATGGCATTGGTGATAAACCACTTGCGCCCGTTGAGTACCCATTCATCGCCGTCTTTTTCTATGCTCAGTTGAACATTGGTGGCGTCACTGGAGGCGACTTGAGGTTCCGTCATGGCGTAGGACGAGCGAATTTCACCTGCCAGCAGAGGCTTGAGCCATTTTTCTTGCTGCGCCTTGGTGGCGTAGTTCATAAATACTTCCATGTTGCCGGTATCGGGTGCATTACAGTTAAATACCTCGGGCGACCAGATCACCCGACCCATGATTTCCGCCAGCGGCGCGTAATCAAAAAAAGACAAACCACCATGATCACAATATTCCGCGTGATCTTCCGGCACAAATAGATTCCACAGTCCAGCTGCTTTGGCTTTGTCCTTTAATTCATCCATCAGGGGCAGGGCAGCAAAGCGGTTCTCTGCTGCGTGCAATTGCCGAGCATAGGCTTCTTCGTTGGGGTAAATATACTCGTCCATGAAGGCCAGTAGCTTGGTTTGCAATGTTTTGGACTTTTCACTGAATTCATACATGAATGTATTCCTCTATTTGATGCTTAAGACAAGGTGATGTAAAGAGGCCTGACTGTGCCGTAGCAGAATAATTCAGGCTTATTAAATCGGACAATAACCAAAGATAGGATAAAGTTTATCTTTCTTGACGTAATCATCCAAATTTATTTAAATGATGTAGTATTATTGATTTAATCAATGGAGAAGCTAGCGTGAGGCTTGAAAAGGTAGACCTGAATCTTTTTGTGGTATTTGACGCCATCTACAAAGAGCGAAGCGTAACCAAGGTGGCCAATTTACTCAGTCTGACCCAGCCCGCGGTCAGCAATGCGCTGTCCCGGCTTCGGCAGACCTTCGATGACCAGCTGTTTGTGCGTACTCCCGAGGGCATGGCGCCAACACCCGTTGCCGATAACGTCATCAGTGACGTACGCAAGGCTTTAGTGCTGCTGGGAAAGAGTGTTGGCGTTAGTGCCCGCTTTGATCCATCAAGCTCAGAAAAGGTCTTTCATTTGGCAATGAACGATTTGGCGGAAGCACTTCTGCTACCGGCTTTGCGTCTTCATCTTGCAGAATTGGCTCCCAATGTCTCTGTATTTTCCTATTACTCTGGCCGTCAGGCTGCATCGGAAGAGCTTAAGTCCGGCGCACTAGACCTACTCATAGATGCTCCTATCTTCAATGCCCGCGAGTTCGAGCAGATGCCTCTTGGCGAGTTGCCCTATGTGGTCGCAATGGCCAAAAATCACAGGCTGGCTAATAGACCTTTGAGTTTAGATCACTATGTGCAGGCGCAACACCTGCATGTCTCCAGCCGTCGCAAGGGAAGAGGGCAAGTGGATATTGGCCTGCACGCCAGCGGACATAAACGTCAGGTATTAATGAGAATGCAGAATTACCAGGTGGCCGCAAAAGTGACTGAACAAACCGATTTGTTATGGACTGTTCCTGAAAAAATGTGGGCCCTGACTACCCTGGCCAAAGCTGAAGTTCCCTTCGCGGTTGAGCCTCTGTGCTGGAATCTGTTTTGGCACCGCAGTGCAGATGACGACCCTGCTAATCGCTGGATGCGAGATGTGATAGCCAAGCTGTTTAATGACAAGCTTTCAGAATAATCTTGCTGCAAGGAGTCTAGTAAAGCAGTGGCGATTCAAACTACCCTTATAAGGTGGTTTTGAGCGTGCTTAAAAGATGGTAGTGTATTGCTAGTACAGCTCAGGCGCGCCCTATTACCATCAAGCGTTAGTCATAAGGGATACGTCACTATGATGTCAATTGTGAGTAAAACAGTTTTTTTATCCGGCCTTTTATTTGTTTGCCTTCAAGCCCACGGAGCAGCGAACCCCACAGCCGCAGATTTAGGGCTGATGGAGGGCTTTCCGCCGGCGCCAGAGAAGCGTGTCACCGCGTCGAATCTTATGTTGCCGCCTTTTAATCGTTGGTCTTTTCAGCACATACGCGAACTACAACCCACACGGGAAATTTATCGCGGTGAGGGAGCTATCGTTGCGCTGCAATCAAGCCCCCTTGAACTCGGCGACATATCTACCAAAGTGCGCGATGGTCGTGAATTGAGCCTTAAGCAGTTTATCGACCAATCACATACCGATTCTCTCTTGGTATTGCATAAGGGTAAGTTAGTCTACGAGCAGTACCGCAACGGCCAGCAGCCGCATACCCAGCACCAGATGTTTTCTGCCACTAAATCTTTTGTCGGTACGTTGATGCTTAACCTTATCGAGCAGGGCCAGGTAGACCCATCTCGTTTAGTTGTTGAATATCTGCCGGAGACGAAAGGCAGCGCCTTTGCAGATGCCACCGTACAGCAGATCTTGGATATGACGACAGCGGTCAATTTTACTGAAATTTATGACGACCCAAATTCAGAGATTTGGCGTTATGGCTGGGTCTTTGGTGTCTTTGGTCAGCCCCCTGAGGGATATACCGGTCCGATGACCGTCTACGATTATCTGCCCAGCCTGAAAAAGAAGGGCGAGCATGGGCAAATGTTTCACTACGTAACACCCAATACCGATGTGCTTGCTTGGATTATCAGCAGGGTTACCGGTAAATCACTGAGTCGGAATCTTGAGGAGGTTCTGTGGCAGCGACTTGGTGTGGAGCGTGATGGCTATGTGTGGCTGGATGGCTCCGCGACAGAAATGGCTGGTGGTGGCTTGAATATCACCGCCCGCGATGCCGCCCGCTTTGGTCAGATGATCATTCAAAAAGGTGTTTACAACGGCGAGCAGATTCTCCCAGAAGCGGTAACCCAAACTATTTTACAGCCAGGTGACCCTGAGGTGTTTAGTCGATATTACCCCGACGACCCTTGGTATGGCGATGTTGCCTACGCTTACGCTAACCAGTGGTGGGCCTTCAATAATGCTCACCGAGCGGTCAGCGCTATTGGCGTGCATGGTCAGTATATCTATCTTGATCCCCTGGCCGAAATGGTGGTTGTCAAACAGTCTTCCAGCCCTGATGCCGAAGGTGGGACTAACTTATCAAATGATGTAGATGGCCCGATGCTCTACCAGGCCATCGCTGAGTATCTTATGAGTCTTCCCGCTGAGGAGTAGTCAGAGTCAGTTAAAGTACCGGCGGTGGGTAGCTATGAGTTTTTTATTCACTGTCTGCCGTCGTCTACTGTGAACGGAGAGTAGTAGTCTTTCTCGGTGATACCTTTTTTCCGCAGCGACAAGCCAACCAAACAATCTCTAACCACTCGGTCTGCGTTGAGAACCGTTTCCCTGCTTCCCTCTAGACCGGGAGCAAGTTCAACAAACTCAAGTCCAACCACATTATTTTCGGCGCACAGGCGGCGTATTAAAGGGAAGACCTCACGGGGTGTTAGACCGTTGGCTTCACGAAGACTTGTTTACCGGTATCGTAGTGAGCATCAAAGTGAACAATACCCACATTACCCTTACCGTAAACATCGGCTAAACCGGCACCGCCGGCATAGCGATTAACATTGATAGGGCCGGGTTCCCGACCTTCCGATAAATCCTCTCGCTCGGTGTGCCATAGATCAAAAGTAGGGTCATTGGGGTCGAGCTAGATGGAGTCTCCCAAGGTGATTTCTGGTGTATTGCCGTATTCATCTGCAGCGACCAAGGGTAATGAAAAGCTAATTGTGTTATTCATCCATTGGTGACGCCAATGGATGAATGTAAAGGAAAAACTAAATGACCGTTCAAGCAAATCATTTGATTGACCTTCTTAGACCACTTTAATGAGTCGCGAACCTTTGCACCGCATAGGTGTAAACAGCCCTAAGGCTGTTTCCGTTAATCCAGCACTTCAATTACGCTCCAATCTCATAAAATGCTATACATCGGGTACTCTTTACCCTCTAAGTTTCTCATTCTTTGGGTCATACACAGCATCCATCTCAACATGGCACTGACGCAGGCCACCCACCGTTAGCACCTGCAATTTTACATCCTGCGCTACCAATTCAGGCTTAATGTAAGCAAAGGCCAAGCTTTTACCCACGCGGTGACCATAGCCGCCGCTGGTAATAAGCCCCACCAAGTTCTCACCCTGATAGACCGACTCATTGCCATAACACTCGGCAGCAATATCGTCGTCAAACGCTAGATAAGCCAGCTGAATCTCGCCGCCGCTTTGTTGCCGCTGTATTATGCTTTCAACACCAATAAAGTCTCGATTAGTATCAATAAAACGATCCATGCCAGCTTCAACGCCGCTGATTTCTTCAGTAAATTCGCTGCCCCAGGCGCGGTACGCTTTTTCCATACGCATGGAGTTAAAGGCATAGCCACCAAAGTCTCGCAGGCCCAGCTCAGTACCCACCTCAAACAACGATTCATAAATGGACAACAGCTGGTAAACCGGCATGTGCAATTCATAACCGAGCTCACCGGCATAAGACACCCGCATAACGCGCACTGATGCACTGTCGAGAGTGAGGGTTTTACAGCTAAGCCAGCTTAGGTTTGCATTAGAGAGATCTTCTTTGCACAGCAGTTGCAGAATCTCTCTAGACTTTGGTCCGGTGAGTAGCAGGGCGCCAAGCTCGTCGCTGCGGTTTGCAATTTCAACATCGTAGCCGTCGGTATGCGATTGCATCCAGTCCATATCGCGGATTTCCGAGGCAATAGGGCCAACCAGATAGAACAAGTGTTCATTAATTCGTGTTATCGACTGCTCAGTCATAATGCCGCCGTTGGGGCCATGGAATAAAGTCAGTCCCAAGCGGCCATCCTTAGCGGGTAATTTGTTGCACGATAAATGATCGAGGAAAGCTGCCGCATCTTTACCGCTAATTTCAAATTTTGCCGAGCCGGAGATATCAACAACTCCTGCAGCATCACGCACCGCCAGGCATTCTTCAGAGACAACAGCATGTGCTTCGCTGCGCGTCCACGTTTGACTTTCAGCGCGCACCGTATTGGTCTTAAACCACAGTGGTTTTTCGTAACCCTGTGCAACGCCGTGCACGGCGCCTTTATCGGCAAGCGCAGCATACAGTGGACTAGTGCGCCTAAGTCGGCCGTGGGGGCGGTTTTCATTGGAACCCACCTCGGTGTACATGGTTTCGTAAGATTCAATCGCCTTGGTAATACAGTAATTACGGTCTGCCCAGTCGCCATAACGGCGGCTATCGAGGGGGGCCAAATTGAGTTCACTTTGCCCGTGCACCATCCACTGAGCCATATATTTGCCTATGCCGCCTTGAGCAATACCAATACTGGAGCCGCAGAGATTCCAGAAATTGCGTAGACCCGCTTGTGGCCCCATCAACACATTGTCGTCTGGGGTGTGGGTGATCGGGCCATTTATGATGGTCCTAACGCCAACCTCGCTAAAGATCGGCAGTCGTTCCATGACGCGTTCAAGATGAGGCATTAGCCGTTCGAGTTCGCCCTGAAACAGTTCGCGATCAAAAGCCCAGTCCATGCCATTGAGCGCCCAAGGTTTGGCTCCTCGTGTTTCGTAGGGGCCGACAATCAAGCCTTTACCTTCCTGACGGGTATAGGCAGAGCTATAGGAGTCGCGACAAACGGGCAGCTCAAAATCTAAGTTTTCCAGTAAAGGGTGGTTTTCGGTAACCAAGTATTGATGTTCGAGATTAACGATAGGCACTGTTGCGCCCACCATCGCGCCCACCTCTGGCGCAAAACAGCCGCCGGCATTAACCACATGCTCGGCCACGACGGTGCCTTCTTCGGTGACTACCTCCCATTCGCCGCTACTCAGAGCATTGATTTCTAGCACACGATTAAAGCGCTTGATAGTAGCGCCCTTGGCTTTTGCCAGTTGTGCCATCGGCATGGCGACACTCGAGGGGTCAACGTGGCCATCGTTGGGGGTGCTTACAATAATTCTGGCCTGATCGAAATCCATAAAAGGGTGGAGCTTGCGGGCTTCTTCTTTAGAGATAATATTGAAATCGCAGGGGACATTTTTCGCCCGGCTAGCGAGATGCTTAAACCACTCTTCTTCCAGCTTGCTATAGCCAACGCGCAAACTACCGGTTTTATGGAAAGTTGAAGCCTCGCCAGTTTCGGCGGGAAGAATTTCGTCGTAGAGTTTTATCGAGTAGTTTTGAATTTGGGCCACGGTCATATTGCCAATAAAATTAGAACATAGACCGGCGGCATGCCAAGTGGAGCCACTGGTTAGCTCACCTTTTTCTATTAATAAACAATCGGTCCAGCCTTCTTGGGCAAGATGGTAAAGCAAGCTGATACCTAAAGAACCACCACCAATAATGACGACCTGTGCGGTTTTTTTCATGTTAAGTTTCCTATCAAATTTTTATCGTGGCTTAAATTTTCATGCGGCTCGATGATGGATCATACAGCGCTCTTAACGAAGCCTGCGCACTGAAGCGCTCTTTAGCAACCTCAATTTCAAAGCTTTCTTCAGCGATACGATCGGCCGTTAAACCGGCTAAATTGACATAGCCCATACCAATAGCTGCGCCAATGGCGTGACCATACATGCCAGAGCTGAGGTAGCCGACAATACTCCCACCCATAACAATGGGCTCGTTGTGGTAGAGCAAGGGTTCTGGATCATCGAGTTTGAACTGCACCATGCGTCTATCCGGCAAGCCCGCCGCTTTTGCTGTGATAAATGCCTCGCGGCCAATAAAATCTCCGGCGTCGGGTTTGGCAGCAAAACTGAGTCCGGCCTGAATCAGGTTGTCTTCGGCGCCAATATCGTGGCCCCAGTGACGAAACCCTTTTTCTAAGCGAAGGCTATTAACGGCATGTAAACCCACATTTCGTAGACCAAAGGCTGAACCTGATTTTTGTAGCTCGGCGAAAACTTTTGTTGTTTTGTCGGCGGGTACAAATATTTCCCAGCCCAGTTCGCCAACATAGGAGAGGCGCTGTAACCACACCTGAACACCGGCGACTTTAGCGTAGCGGCCAGTGCCAAAAGCGAAACCTTCAGCACTAATATCGGTATCGGCCAGGCTTTCTAATACGGCGCGGGCATCGGGCCCTTGCAGTGCCAAACAGGCAAGGTCGGCGCTAATCTCACGCAGTTGTACCGTCCCCTTTAAAATAAAACTCTGTAAATGCTTTTTCAAATGCCACCAATCTCGGTTAAGAGAGCCGATCCCGGTGGTAACCATATAGCGCTCTGGCCCTGTTCTAGACACCGTTACATCAGCCTCTATACCGCCGCGCTCATTGAGCCACTGGGTATAAACCAAGTTGCCAGGTGTTACAGAAACATCACCGGCACAAACCTTTTGCAGTGCTTGTGTCGCATCAGGCCCGGACACTTCAAACTTGCCAAAGGAGGATATATCGTAAATGCCTACGCGTTCTCTCACTGCCATATGTTCTTCGGTGTAAAAGTCGAACCAGTTTTGACGTTTGTAACTGTATTGGTATTCGGCCTTGGCCCCGCCCTGGGCAAACCAGTTGGGTCGCTCAAAACCGGCAACTTCACCAAAGCAAGCACCTTGCTCTTTCAATACATCGTGGAGCGGGGATTGTAAGCAGTTGCGGGCCGTACTGTATTGATAAAAGGGCCAATGCATAGCATAGGTGTGTCCCAGTGCCTCGGGAATGCGCGCTTCAATGTAGCTTTGTTGGCGCTGCACTGGGTGGTGGCGACGTATATCACATTCCCAAATATCGCCAGAGGGGTGGCCGTCAATTACCCAGTCGGCCATTAATTTTCCTATGCCGCCCCCAGCAGCAATACCTTTAGAGTTAAGTCCGCAGGCGACATAAAAATTATCGACTTCGGGGGTGGGGCCTAATAGGTGCAAATTGTCGGTAGTAAAGCTTTCGGGGCCGTTAAAGAAGGTACGTATACCGGTTTCTTCTAGTGCGGGCTGGGTTTCCATGGCCCGCATAACATAGTCTTCTATTTTCTCCATCTCGCAGGGGAATTCGTCGAAACAAAAGTCCTCAGCGATACGATCCATTGAGCAGCCAGTGGCATTGTGCTCAAACCAGCCTACTAACATTTTTCCAGCGTCTTCCTTGAAATAGACACCTTTATCGAAATCACGCAATACCGGGCGCTTGCTGAGTCCCGCCATTTCTTCGGTAACGACGTAATAGTGTTCACAAGCGTAAAGGGGTAGATCGACACCAATTTTGGCGGCGATATCACGTGACCAGAGGCCACCGGCTAAGATGACATTGTCCGCAACAATGGATCCGCTCTCTGTTTTTACGCCAACGGCTTTGCCATCCTCTACTAGAATGTCTTCAACTTTAATATTCTCTAGTATTTTAGCGCCTTGTTGACGTGCCCCTTTGGCTAGCGCCATGGTTGTGTCAATGGGATTGGTCTGGCCATCTTTTTCTATATATAAGGTTCCTAAAATGCCGTCGAGATTGATACCGGGGTAAAGATCGGCCAGTCGCTCGTTATCTATCATTTCAGATTCGACCCCAAATACGCTGGCCATCGATGAGGTGCGACGTAACTCCTCAAGGCGCTCCTCCGTGCGAGCAATAGAGAGGCTGCCGATGCGTCGGTAGCCAGTGGCTTGTCCTGTTTCTTGCTCAAGAGAGGCGTAAAGCTCATGGCTATATTCAGCCAGTTTGGTCAGGTAGGGCGTAGGCCAGAGCATGCTGACAAGGCCAGCGGCGTGCCACGTGGTACCACAGGTCAGTTGCTTGCGCTCGAGTAGTACTACGTCTTTAATGCCACGTTTGGCTAGATGATAGGCGATGGAGCAGCCAACAATGCCACCACCAACGATTACAACACTGGCGTTTTTTGGGAGTTCTTTTTGAGTTGCCATAATCGACTCTTCTAATGATCCTTATGAGTATCTATTTCCCGCTACTATTTCCTATAGCGTTTGTAGAACTGGCTAGCGGGCTTTTAGTCAGCCTTCGGTGTTGTTCCACGCCTTAGTTTCGACAATAATTATTTCTCGAAAGTTATCCGACATTTCGAAGGTTCCCTGCCAGCCTTTTGGAATAAAAAAGTTTTCACCTGCTTTGAAAGTTTGAATATTTCCATCAATGTGGGAAAGGGTTATTTCACCTTCAAGCACTACGATAAACTCGTCGTAAGGGTATGGAGATTTGGCGTCAATCACCGCAGCTGTAGATTCATAAAGTGCTACAACAATTTCACCCTGATGTAGGGTTTTCATCCAGTTCTTTTGATCGCCTTTGAGGACGGACTCTGGGGGATAAGGCGCGATTGGATCAAGCGGTATTTGGGTCATTGCCTCTGCCTTCAAAGATAAGACTTCGGGTGCCGTCTGAGCTTGAATGCTGGCGCAAGCCAGTAACAAACAAAGTGAAGCTACTATTAAAGGTAATGGGTTTTTCATAAGTCTGCTCATTTAGTTGCGGTTGTTGTTTGTTGCTTTAAACGCTCATTTTCCTGCTGCAGTGTTCCCTTTAGCGGCGCCTTAGGAAGTCGCGCTACAGGAATGAGTTCGCGAATCCTCTCATGGAAACCAAAAACCGCCGATTCTTCCAGGGCGAGTGGTCCGGGTTGGTAGCCCGATGTATTTACCCCCCGCTGAATGCCCTCTACCAACATCTTGTCTTGGTCGTTCACTTCATGAAGGAGCTTCGAGTTGATTTCCTGCATCTCTTTTTCTTGTGCCGACAAGTTAGCTGGGGAGTAAGTCAAGATCTTGATCATGGTCTTATCAACGCCTAGCGGGAGCACTTGAAAGAGCGCGAAAATATCGGGGTAATACTCAATGCCCATGTTGGGGTCTAGGGCAAGCTGCAGCCACATCCTTTGCCTGCCTTCAGGGAAGCGATAGTCCGTACAACCAATGAGTTCCTGATAGCGGCGCTCGTGTGGCACCTTTGAGGGTTTGTCACGCATGGCAAAATAACCGTAATTGAAACCACCGCTGTACTCAGGGCCCTCATATGTGCTCTCTACCATCCGCTGCAGGCCGGGGTGCCCAATCGGGATGTGATAATTCTCTTGATAATTGTCCCAAGCTAGCTTCCAGTTGCAGTTCCAGATTTCGAACGTTGGCTCGCTGTGTGGCACGTAGGTTTCTGGTGAATAGGGGGCTATTTGTTCACTGACCACACCTAAGGTGTCCTCAATACTTGCCCCGCCACCGGAAAAATTCACGAAGATCTGACCACGGTGTATAGTCATCCGAACTTCTTGCAGCCCTAAGGTAGATTTGTCGATATTGGGGAAATTCTCGGGTTGGGTGACCCCGCGTAAAGTGCCATCATTGCGGTACGTCCAGCCGTGGTATGGGCACTGGATTGCGCTACCGCAGTTACCTTTGCCTTCATCAAGCAGACGCATCGCGCGATGCCGACAAACATTCAGAAATGCGCGAATCACATCATCCTTGCCACGCACGACAATGACACTGTCACGCCACATATCGAAGGTGATGAAATCGCCTGGCTTCGGCAAGTCGCAGACATGCCCAACCATTTGCCAACTATTCAGAAAGAACGCCTCATATTCGAGTTCGAGTAGCTCTTCGCTGCCGTAAGTCCAAGTTGGCAGTGCCTCTCCTACGCCGTCCCATTCAGGGAGGAGTTTTACTTCAACTGGGCCAGTTAGATCGAATGTGGACATGGCGCAAATACCTTTTATGTGGTGAATTTGTGTAATTGACAGGAATTTTATTCTTCTAATCCTAACTTATCGGCTTGTCTGCCTGTGTAACAAAACAGTGTAATTCCGACAGCTCCTGAGGTGAAAACCCATAGCGCCAGCGGATTGTAGCCGAAGTTGGTGACGATGATTGTGGCCAGTATCGGGCCAGGGGTCTGAGAGAAATTCCAAAATGCATCTCCGGCAACAGCCCAGCGGCCCTCGTTATCAAGTGCAGCCAAAGTGCCGGAAATATAGGGTAAGGAAAAAGCATAAGAAAAATTCCATAAAAATAGCATGTAAATGTAATAGCTTGGATCTTCCACTACAGTAAACATCGCTGCGCTAGTAATGTTTAAACCTAATCCGCCTATCAAAGGCCAAAACTTACCGTAGCGCGACCCCATCCATGCTGCTACTCCACCGCCGAGTAATTCCATAGAAAACCCAAGTAAGTAGATCATTCCTCGTTCACTACTTTCCAGTCCCGTTTTTTCACCTAGCTTGTCCATGTATGTGAACACTGCATTTTGACCAAGCTCGTAAATAAATAAGCCGGCCATCGCTAAAACAGCCAATAAGCGATAGGGAGCATCTTGTATAAGTTTAAAGAAATTTGTACTGGCCGATTCTGCTTTAACCGGTGGGTTAAGAAAAAAGTAGATTGGAATGGTCATGGCACAAAAAATTGCCATACCTAGGAAAACACCACTTACCCCAAATTCCTCGAGCCCGGCGGGAATGAATTTTCTGCCCACCGAAAAAATGAAGAGGTAAGTCATCCCCGCTATCGCAAATGTCCTTACGGGGTCTTTAGATCCAGCAGCAGAGGCTGTTGCCGCACCAGATACCATCCCTCCGCCGATAGAGACAATACATCGATAGAGCATCAGCATAGTCAGGTTGTCAGTAAACGCTGAGGCAATGCTGCCAACAACGGCAATAACAGTTCCAAGTATGGCCATCTTCGTTCGGGAATACTTAGTGACAGGGATGGCTGTTAGTAGTAAGGCGATGAAATAGACAAAGTTTTCTGCCCCATATAACACCCCAATTTCAGTTTCTGAAGCCTGGAGTTTTTCCATCAAGGGCGATAATAGTTGAGGCTGGAGGTATAAACCCCATAGGCCAACATTGTATGCGGCAGCTACCGCAAGGGCACCGGGGACAATAGATCTAATACTTGTTGGTTGCTTATTCATTTATGTCAGTATGCTCAGACTAGTGAAGCCCAGATAATGGCGCACAAAATCATGGGTTTTATGATTGACGAACTCTTCATCAGAGCTCATCAACCGCTCTATAAGCTTCGTCAATCGCCGCGTTTATGCTGGCTGATGCGGCGGCGTCGGAGTTGGCTACCGTTAAACGGCCAAATTTTTGACGACCAATTTCATGCGGGTATTGGCCATTGCTGTCGGGTGTGTCGAATAGAGAATAAGGACCATAGGCGTAACCATGCCCCCAGCGATTGGCGGTAATGGCAATGATATCTTCAGTGGGGTCAAAGCCGCCACCAGCCAGAGCACCAGCGAGTTGGGTGCGGGTTTCACGTTCAATCGCTTCAAAGGAAGTGCTATACAATTCGCGGCGTCCAGCTAAAAATTGCTCTCTAGGTGTTAGCATAGGGTTATCACCCGTGGGGAAGCGTTCCATGCGCAGGACAATGGGTTCACTGGGGTCAGCCGCGTAATCATGGCCGCCCATGCTAACGGGGAAGTCTAAAAAGCTAACACTGTAGTAGCTGCCCGGCGAGCATAAAAAACCGACCCCTAGTTTTTTCAACGCGTGCCAATTCTTAAGCAACACAGAGGTGTATAGAATGGGGGATTTTATCGCTTTACTTAAGGCTTTCTTTTGCTGGCTAGGTAATGCGGGGCACAGATGAGGAAGAATGGCATTGTAGCCGGCAAAGACGCAGTTTTTACCGCTAACCTGATATGTTATTCCATTTCGAACATAGCTGACCTTTACAGGCTCGTCATTACTTGCCTCGCCATCATGATCGATGTGCACCGCGGTGCTATTTAAGCGCACACGGATATCGCTGTCCTCTAGATCGAGTTTTGAATAATCAAATTTCGCCAGCACCACATCGTCCATTGTATGGCCTGGGGCGACTTGTGGAATTAATTGTCGTACCAGCAAGCGAGCTACGCTGGCATTACCATCGGGGAAATGATCGATATAGGCGGCTATATCGGCATCATAGCTCTCATAGTTGCCCAGGGCCGTCGCTTGTATTCCTGGCAGGCGAACATAGTCCAATATTCCCATCGCTGAAGAGGTTTCAATGCTGGTGCCTGAGTCGGTCGTCAGCTTGGCGAAGAGTTCAAATATTTCAGGATCGGTAATGCCTATATCGTTAATCAGGAAATCTTTATAACTGATGGAATCCAGGTATTGATTTTGCTCCTCGAGGGTCATCGGGCTAAGCACATCTTCTCTTAACAGCAGAAATCGCAGCAGCTGGCTTTTAGCGTGTTCGCCCAGAGGCATTTGTGCCACGGCTTGCTCGGCAGAGATGTTATGCATGTCGGTGGGGACAAATCGTCCATAGTCGAGTAATGAGTAGGGTACCAATTCATCAGTGCCAAATTTTTGCTGATTAAAAAACGTGTTGCCTACCAGACCATTGCGCCGATAAAAGTCGTGATCGTAGGCTTTTTCAAAGCGTTTGCTATCAATGCCCACATCTTTGAGTAGTTGTTGGCTTACTTCGCTATAGATCGTCGGGTTTTCGAATGATTGTGAGCCGCCGAAGCTAAGAATGGTTTTACCGTTATATTCAAATTCATTGCGCTTGGCATGGCCGCCAAAATCATCGTGGTTATCGAGGATCAAAATACGCGCATTAGGGTTTTTTTGACGATAAAAGTGTGCTGCCGATAAGCCGCTGATACCGGCGCCAATAACAATGAGGTCGTAAAGAGTAGCGTCAGTTTTATGGGCATTACCCCAATCGGTTTTACCCTGCCAAACCAGTGAGTGGGCGGCATCGTAAGAGCCGGGATGATTGCCACGCATGCCGGATTTAAGTGGCGGATAATAGTTACTTTTACCGCCTGCCAGCGATATATTTGGCAAGGCGGCACAAGCCGTTGCAGCGGCTACACCGTTGATAAAGTCACGTCGGCTGATATCTCGACCCATGCCTAAGCTTCGATCATTTTTTTTCATGTACGTGGATCCTAAATGTGGTCGTCAATCGGTGTAGTTATTAGAGAGTAGCTATTATCGTCAGATATGAGTGGTAGAAAAAATTCTCATATCACCTCGAGTGGGAGCTTACTTTTTGTTAAATTCAATATTGCTTTGCTTATGATTAAGACAAAGTATTTAATCGGAAAAGCTGTTGAAAAACAAAATATTTTAACAGCTTTTCCGCCATTATTTTCGTAAGTTGTTTCTTTTATAGCTAGCCTTCCCACCAAAGGCCATCTGGATCACCGGGATAAATCCCTAGGAATTCACCGTGAGCCTGGTAGCCTAGAAGCCGGCTGACTTGCTCTGGGTAACTTTCTGCCATTTCTCTTGGCATAAGCAAATATTGATTATCTTCCTGACGCACCCAGCCTAGAGAATATGAGATGAATAAACCCCTGCGAGCTGTTGTCGCGGTGTTTTCTCCGCCGCCGTGGATTGTTGACTGCAGCCAAAACAGCACCGACCCTTTTGGCATGGCGGCCTGCGTCACCTTGGATTCATCGATATTTTTAAATGCCTCAGTATCAGCATTTTTAACACCCTTAAGCACCTCTCGGTCGGTGACAACTCGGGTGGCGCCATTTTTTTCTGTAAAGTCGGTTAAAGCCCACATGGACTGCATCTGAAATTCGACGCCGGGTACAAGGTGGGTAGGGTAAAAATCACCATCACGGTGTAATATCTGTTTCCCTTCTCCGGGGTTGATTTCAATCGCTGTCATACTGCCAACCTGGTAATTGTCACAGTGCCTTTTTAGCACGACATCAGCCACTCCCAGAACAGTGGAGTTAGTCAATAACTCAGCCGAGGAGCGGGATTCGTTCAGTATTGCGCCCAACCGGTTGGTTTTATAGCCATTAAAATCATTTTCAAAATCCTTGCCCTGGGTCGCTAAAGGCTCGTTTAATTCTTCATTGATTTTATCGATGAGATCATTCGACGCTAGGTTGCGAACAATAACACCTCCCTCTTGTAACAGAGTTGCTGCAATTACATCTGCGGATGTGTCGCTGTCATATGATTTAATCATTGGTTTTTCCTCGTGCTAGTAATGTTCTATAAAATTTAACGGCTTAGATTTTTACGACCACTTAGTTATGGACGTTTAAGCTCTAAATTCATCTTTTAACTCTATCCCTAGGCCAGTCCCCGTCGGTACGGCTATTGTTCCCTTGCTGTCCAGTGCAAAAGGATTATGTTTGAGCAGGTCGGTAATAATGCTGTGGGGCATATACTCGACCATGCAGAATTTTTCGTCGGCCAATGTGGCCTGCAATTGCAGATCAGCAGCCAAGCCAACAGCGGTATTCCAACCGTGGGGGATCAGTTTAATGTTTTGTTGACTGGCAGCAGAGCGAATGGCTAACATCTGGGTCAAGCCTCCCACTCGGGTGCAATCTGGCTGCACAATATCCATCGCCATTAGCGTTGAAATTTTTTCAAAATCTTCCAGTAGGATAAAATATTCACCGCCAGCAATGGCAATTTGGCTACCTTGCGTTAGTGTTGAATAGTCGTCAAAGGCGTCTGGACTTAATGGCTCTTCAAACCACAGGTAATCTAACTCCTCTAATACCTTGGTGTTTTTAACAGCCCAGTCTAGTTCGGGCGCCCAATCGGGGTCGGAGCCAAAAACATCCAGCATCAACTGTATATCTTTACCCACGATGCGACGTGCAAAAGCTAGCAGTTTCGCTTCATCGCGATCCCATTCGTTGTCTGTTCTACTGTTATCACGGTGACCGAAAAAATCGATACTCAGCTTAATAGCCTTAAAACCCTGAGCCAGTATGGCGCGCAAGCCCTTATCAAATGCATCCCCGGCTATGGCCGATGTAAAGGGTAGCATCACCGTTGCATAGGCCAGCACGCGATCACGCTTGCGGCCGCCTAGCAGTTCACTGACCGGCAAGTTTTGCTCTTTGCCGCGGATATCCCAAAGCGCGATATCAATAGCGCTCATCGCAGTTGCCATGTCAGCATCAAAATTTTGCAAGATTGCCGGGTCTTGTTGATATCGCGTCAAGCCTTCTCGCATTTGATTCACACTGGTATAGGCAGAGCCAAGACCGGTAATGCCCTCAGGGCTGGTGAGCTCCAGCAGGACAGTGTCTTTTTCAATGCCATCTCCCCAATCCACAGGAGGTAGGGGGATAATGTAGCTGCTGCTAATCATCTGCATTCAGCCTGCTAAGCTAATGCTACTGTCAAACCGCTGATTAAACGGTCAATGTCGTTCTGCGTTGTATAGTGAATAAACGATAATCGGATAGCACCTGGGTCTTCCGCTATATTCATATCGTTAAAAATTCTGATGGCATCAAAATCGCCGGAGGCAACCATTAGTTTTTGTTTTTCTAACTCGGTGGTTACCGCCTCAACCGATTTCTCAAGTGGCAGAATAGTCACCGTCGATGACCGAATGCTCGGGTCATCGGGGCCGATGATCAACACATCTTCGCGGGCTTTGAGAAAGTCGAGTAAAGGTGTCAGCAACGAGACCTCATAGTCTGAAAATAGTTGATGCAGTCGCCGGCCTTTAACGGCGCTTTCAGGGTCGTCATCAAAATGATGCGCATAGACAGCGTCTAGATAATCGACAACACCGGCGGCAGCGGCTATTTGCGCATGATCTGGGCCAGCGGGGGACAGACGATAGTGGGGTTCATCGCTGTAGTAAAAATGCGATTGATTGGTCATTTTACTCGACAGTTCTCGTTTCACATACATTGCACCCAGATGCGGCCCCCAAGTCTTGTAGAGCGAGAATAAGTATATGTCCGCGCCCAGTTCCTGAATATCAGGTAGTCCATGGGGGGCGTAGGAAACACCGTCAGCTACAACAATAATGCCGGTCTTATGCGCCTTGTCGGCGATTTCCCGGACTGGGTTAATGTGTGCAACGAGGTTGGAAGTATGTGGAAAGGCAATTAAGCGAGTGCGCTCGGTAATAAGATCGTCGAGGTCATCGACGGCTAATTGCCCCGTTTTCTCATCGACATGCCAGTCACGTACTACAATGCCTTGGTTTTCTAAGCGTCGCCAAGCGCCGGAGTTGGCCTCGTGGTTTTGGCAGGAAATAATGATTTCGTCGCCCTCCTGCCACAGTGGGTGCAATGCTTGGGCCAGTACATAGACATTCTGCGATGTTGAGGGGCCAAAGCTAAGCTCATCTTCGTGAATGTTTAAATAAGCCGATAAGCGCGCATAGGATTCCTGCATCCGGTTGTCGGCCTCGGTTGATGCCGGATAGGGGTAGCCGGGCTGAACCTTGGTTTGGGTGTAGAAGGCCATCAGCCGGTCTATGACTTGCTGACAGGTATATGAGCCGCCGGCGTTTTCAAAAAACGCCCAGTCAGTCAGCGATGGTTCGCGGAAGGCTGGAAATTGCGTTCGGATAAAGTCGATATCGAGGTTCATTTTTTCTCTCTGTATTCTCGAAGTTAAACATCCTCTCGCCCGACTCGAATGCCACGTCGATCTCTGTCAATACCTTTAAATAGGCTTGAAGAATCTGTTGAGAAGACAACTGCGGGCAAGTTTAGACGGGTTACAAGGGTATAACTATACTGATATTGGCCAATTTAGTGGTTTGTTGGCCGGATGGTCTTGTTTTAAACTACTGGTGGTATTTTCGTGGATCTTGGTCAAACTGCTTTTTATGGTCATTTAGCTTTTGATGCAACTAGGGTATAGAAACACTATTGGTACCTATGAAACCTATCACTAACTATAAGTAAGAGGCACTTATTATGCTCGCACATCACGGCCTTATAACCAGCCCAGGGACTATACCTGCCATCGATGTGCTTCATGCTCAGGAAGTCGCCTTAGAGCATGGTAAAGATTTAACAGAATTAGCGCTGAAAGCTGGCGTCCCTCTTGCTGCACTCCGTGGTGATATTCATGAGGTGTCTTATCAGGCATACAGCGAAATGATTGACTTGGCACTACAGCGATTTGATATTCCGGCCTATGGCTACTTAGTGGGGCGTAAATTTACTGTGGCTGATCAAGGCGTATTGGGTTATGCCATTATCAGTAGCGCCACAGTTCGCGAAGGTCTGGAAATATATTTACGGTTTCAAAATATAGTTGGCGTTGACGCAGCTAACGAAGAAACCATGCGTATAGATGATGAGTATGTCATTATCTCCTCGCCAGTCTTTACCCCTGATAACAGCCGACTCAATTGTTACTTCACAGAGTTTAATTTAGGCCAATGGGAGGCTGGTGATGAAGAAACTTACCCAAACACTGGCTTTAATCCGGTTACTGTGAAATTAGCTTGCCCCAAACCCAGCTATGCCGTATTGCTTGAACAAAACATACCTTGCGCTATCCAATACAATCAAACGGCTAATGAATTTTCATTTCCCGTTTCGTTTCTCGACCAACCACGTCAATTAGCGGATGAAGTGGTTGCCCATCTTTGTGAGCAGCAGTGTGATACCGCGTTAAAATCCTTACAGTACCGAGGAGGCATTGCAGAGCAAATATTGCGGTATATTGTTAAGCATCAAAACCATTCACCAGACCCCGAAACCGTTGCTCGCTATTTAGATATTAGCTACCGTACGCTGAGACGTAAGCTGCAAGAAGAAGGCACGACTTTTCAGCAAATATGTCTGCAAGCTCGCATGAAGCTGGCAACACAATATCTCAGCCAGAGTCAGCTAAGCATTGATCAAATAGCCGAATTGGTAGGCTATAAAGAGCCATCGACCTTTCGTAGTGCCTTTAAAAAGCATTTTGGTCAGCCCCCTAGAAAATACCGCCAACAGTATAGGTCAAATAAAATTGGCCAATAACTTACTAAATTAGCCAATATCACAGGTTGCGCGAACTTGGTGCCCTTAATTATGTAGGTGCCGATATGGTGGACGTAGCGCCGCCCTTTGATGAGGGTGGTATGACATCGTTAAACGGCGCGACTATTGCATTTGAAATACGTTGCTTATTAGCGGAAAGGTTTAAAGAAAAAAGCGTAAGGGAAGGGTGATGTTTTTTGTATTTTGCGCTCTCCGTAGTTTGAAGAAAAGTTTCTGCTTCGTAGAATCACGCTCTAGTTGAAAATAGGGCCAAGGAAGCGGGTTACACCGATGCGCGAAACACCCTGCAGCACTATGCCAAAGTGCACCCAGATGACCAACAGCGGGTAATTGATCATAAAATCCCGGTCAATATTACTACCATATGGGCGACTAGCTGGAGTGGTGGACTTGATAGTGCTTTGCAAATTCTCGGCGAAGAGCGTGTTAGTAAATACCACCAACAGGTTCGCACGGCTGTGGATGGAGGTGTGAGTGTCTCCATGGGTGCAGACGTTCCCAGCACTGACCCTGCTCTGATGGGCCCACTGACTCTTTGCGAGGCCGCAATTACCCGCAAAGATCCGTCAAACCCAGCAGACGATAGAGTGTTTCCTCCCATGAGCCAGGCTCTCACACTGGAGCAATGTTTACCCCCTTTCTTTAAACAAGAACCTGAAACAACTATTTCGCTAGTTGCTGACGTGCAGCCGTTAGCGTGTTTTTCATCAAGCAGGCGATAGTCATTGGGCCAACGCCGCCAGGTACGGGTGTTATTGCGCCGGCAATAGGCTCGACATCGGCGAAATCTACGTCACCGACTAATTTGCGCTTGCCGTCTACTTCGATGGCGTTGATACCCACATCAATCACGGTGGCACCGGGTTTAATCCAATTGGCCTTAATCATTTTCGGGCGACCCACAGCCGCAACCACAATATCGGCGCCGCGAACCACGTCTTCAATGTTTTGCGTGCGTGAGTGAACAATGGTTACCGTGCAGCTCTGGCTTAGTAGTAAAGCTGCCATCGGTTTGCCAACAATATTTGATCGGCCGATAACCACGGCATTTTTGCCGCTCAGGTCACCCAGCTCTCGTTGCAACATAATTAGACAACCCAAAGGCGTGCAGGGCGTTAATGCCTCTTGCCCCGAGCTAAGACGACCGACATTTACCGGGTGAAAACCGTCCACATCTTTGGCCGGGTTAATGCGGTTAAGGATATCGTCTTCATCCAGATGTGCAGGCAAGGGCAGCTGCACCAATATACCGTGTATGGCGGGGTCGGCATTGAGCTCATCAACGATATTATTAAGCGTTAGCTGGTCGGTATCGATTGGCAGCTTGTGTTGTACTGAATACAGGCCTGCTTCATGGGCACGTTTTACCTTGTTGCGCACGTAAACTTGGCTGGCAGGGTCTTCCCCCACTAATACCACGGCAAGGCCAGGCTTGACACCGTACTCTTGTTCAAAAGCGGTTACTTCTTGAGCGAGCTCCAGGATTACGGTGTCAGCGAGCTGTTTTCCATCAATAATTGTTGCCATGTATGTTCCCAGTGTATAAAAAAAACGTTTTTGTTACCGTTCAAAAATGATTGGTGTTCAGTGTGTAGTTTAACCGTTTTTACCAAAGCCTGTGTTGTCGTATCACGGTCAAGGGCTACCAGTATATCGGGAGTATTAATAGGGGCAACCTAGCGTACAGGCTGGGTAATGTGATTGAGACGGAAAAACTTGAAAATTACCTCGTCATCAACAATATTTTTGCTTAAGCTAGCATAATACGCTAATTGCATTGATGTATAAAAACCCTAATAAAATAGAGGGTTAAATACCTGAAAAGGAGTTCCTGAATGAAAAAAATCGCCAGCATACTTGCTCTCGCCTTGTGTGCCTCGCCAGTGATATCGGAAGAGAGTATCGACGCTTCTGATCCGACCAAAATTTACAGCTATGTTGGGCCAGGCTATAAATATACTGAGTATTCAAATGGCGACAATTTGCAGGAGGCACGAGTAATAGGCAATTTGGGCTTGGGCAATAGCGACATGGTTCTGTTTGAAATAGGCTATGGGACTTACAACGGCACTCTAGCTGAGGGAGAGAAGGAAGACGGCACAACCAATGGACGGGCGCGCTGGTTTCACCTGTTTAATATGGATTACAGTGTGCTTAGCGGCTATCGAGGCTTGGCCACACAGATAGACCTGCAGTTCGAGGGCAGTGTGAAGGGTACCAAGGGTTCTAATACTGTGGCCTTAGGCGCAATGCCGGCATTTGGTATTAACGAAAATTGGTCATTCTTTCTCCCAATCAACTATGTATCAACCTGGGGCGAGGATTTCAAAGACCATCAGGGTCATGGCATCAGCATTGCCCCAATGGCCTCTTATGCACCAGCAGAGGGCTTATGGCCAGGTTTTTTTCTGCAACTCTGGCCCAGTTATACACGTTATGTTTCAGGTGACCTGGAAGGTGAAGGGGGAGCCAATCTGGATGTGACTGTTGGGGGGTCAATTACTCAGAAAATATTGGTAACCGGGACTTTCCAACAGAACTTCGATAAAGACCTAAAGCTGTTCAATCCATCGACCGGTTCCAGTGGGCCCAACGACTGGAATATATTCTTAGCGGTCAACTTCTACTTTTAGATTTTTGACAAGCAGGCTAAGGGAAGCGCAGCGCACTACAGTAGGGGCTAGCTCCCACTGGTTTGTTCCAGTTCGGCGTCGGTTAGCCGTTTTAGACGCCGCAGTTGAGGGCAGCTGATCGCGCCACCAATCGACACTGCAACGGCAACCGCTCCGCCAATAAGTACGGTGGGTACCGGCCCAATCAGCCCCGCTATAGAACCGGCAGGCCAATAAGGCACCGGCTTCAAAAGCGAGCCGATTGCCAGTAACTTGCGTCTTGTAGTAGGCTGATAAACATAAAGCGTAGGTTCATTCCCAATTGCAGCAGATTTCTTCATTCAATTTCTAAAAATAAATCCAGGGGTCGAATTTGAAGCAGACACCATATACACAGGTAGACAAAAGCTATTTCGATAAGCGTGGGTTGCGGCGCTATGCGGGGGTTTGGTCACTTTGGGCTTTGGGCGTAGGGGCGGTTATATCAGGCCATTTTTCTGGCTGGAACATAGGATTGGTCAACGGTTGGGGCAGCATGTTTGTCGCCACTGTCATCATTGCCACCATGTATTTAGGTTTAACCTTTTCTCTGGCAGAAATGTCCCCGGCACTACCGCATACGGGCGGTGCTTATTCCTTTGCGCGTACGGCAATGGGTCGCTGGGGAGGTTTTTTAACGGGGCTGTCTGAAAATGTAGAATACGTGCTGACTCCGGCGGTCATCGTGTATTTCATCAGCAGTTATATGGCCAGTATTTTTAGTACCAGTGCTGAAACGCTGCCGCTCTGGTGGATCAGTTTTTATGTCGTGTTTGTAACGCTGAATATAGTCGGTGTGGAGCTTTCTTTTAAAGTGACATTGGTAGTCACTCTGCTTGCCTTAGCCTGCCTGCTGGTATTTTGGATCAGCGCAATGCCCAACATAGATTTCGGCCGCTGGGCAATGAACGTTGGTGCAGGCGGAGTACTACTCGAAAATGGCCACGGCCCGTTTTTACCCAACGGATTTTCTGGTGTATTGGCGAGTCTGCCCTTTGCAGTATGGTTATTTCTGGCAATTGAACAGCTACCCTTGGCGGCAGAAGAATCGGTCGATCCGAAACGCGATATGCCAAGGGGCATATTAGCGGGTATATTTACCCTAATTGTCTCGGCGTTTATGATTTTGTGGCTCAACCCCTCGGTGGCGGGCATTGGTTCCTATCAGCTGGCTAGCTCTGGCGAGCCCTTACTCGATGGGTTCAAGGCGATTTATGGTAACGACATGGCCAATGTATTGGCGGGTGTTGCCGTGCTGGGGCTTGTGGCCAGCTTTCATACCATCATCTTTGCCAAAGGCCGACAAATATACTCTCTTAGCCGCGCGGGCTATTTCCCCGCCGGTTTGTCGGTAACACACGGCCAACGTAAAACGCCGCACTTGGCAATGATTGCCGGTTCACTGTTGGCGCTAGCGGTGATGTTTACGCTGTGGTTTAGCTTGGGTAGCGATCAAGGAGCGGCAGTTATTGGCGGAACACTGCTTAATATGGCCGTGTTCGGCGCCATGTTTTCTTACATTATGCAGGCCTTGTCCTTTATTCTACTACGCAAAAAATTCCCACAATTGGAGCGCCCCTATCGCAGCCATTTTGGTGTATTAGGGCCTATTTTGACTATACTGATTGCCTGTACCACTTTGTATTTTCAACTCACTGATCCCGTATACCAACAGGGTGTGATGTGGGTAGCTATTTGGTTTGCTGTGGGCATCGGCTATTTCACCTTTGTGGGTCGTCATCATTTGATACTCTCACCTGAGGAAGAGTTTGCATTGGATCATCTACAAGCGCAGAACTCAGCGTAGCTAATAGCACCTAGCAGGTTGATTTTTTAAATCCGACAAAGCAGATAACTATGGCTAGTTCAAAAAACACCAGTGCCGGTGAACACCCAGTCTTAAGCCACATCAGAAAGTCGGGTGCCACAAAAGTAAAAGTTGCGGTAAGCGATATAGACGGCATTTTGCGCGGTAAATATTTGCACATTGATAAATTTTTAGGCGCGGCACAAGCTTACCCTGAGGGCGGTTTTGGCTTCTGTGATGTGGTACTGGGTTGGGACATGATGGACGACTGTTATGACAACACGGAAGTGACCGGTTGGCAGCATGGATTCCCCGATGCACTAGCTCGGTTAGACTTGAACACCGCGCGCAAGGTACCGTGGGACAGCAACGTCGATTTTTTGTTAGGGGAATTTGTCAATGCCGATGGCTCGGCTCATGCTATTTGCCCGCGCCAAACCCTAAAGCGAGTTTTGGCGCGGGCAGAAAAAATGGGTTTTAACGTCATGACCGGGATGGAGTTTGAGTGGTACAACTTTTTGGAAACCCCACAAACCTGGGCTGCCAAACAAGGCGTCAATCCTACTCCGCTAACGCCAGGCATGTTCGGCTATTCGCTACTCAGAGCTAACCAAAACCGCGATTACTTTAACGCGCTAATGGATCAAATGTTGGCTTTTGGTGTATCCATCGAAGGTTTGCATACAGAGACCGGGCCTGGCGTTTATGAGGCCGCTATAGGCTTTTCGGGCGCGCTTGAACAGGCTGATCGCGCTATTTTATTCAAGGCTGGCAGTAAAGAAATTGCCGCGGAGTTCGGTATCATGCCCAGCTTTATGGCCAAGCCCCACCAGAACCTGCCGGGTTGCAGTGGCCATATTCATCAAAGTCTATCCGATGGTAAGAATAATCTATTTTTTGATGCCCGAAGCCCGCAAAAAATGAGCCCGCTATTTGAAAGCTATGTTGCCGGGCAGGTCGCCTGCATGATGGATTTCGCGCCGCTATTGTGGCCCACCATCAACAGTTACAAGCGTTTGGTGGATGGATTTTGGGCGCCGGTAAAACCCACCTGGGGGATTGATAATCGCACTGCCAGTTTTCGAGTCATTGCCGGCTCGGCCAAATCTACACGGCTGGAGACCCGTTGCCCGGGCGCAGATGTAAACCCCTACTTGGCTATGGCGGCGGTAATTGCCGCCGGTCTTGATGGTGTAGAGAAAGGTTTGAAATTGACTGAGCCTGCAATAACCGGTGCTAACGATGGTGCTGAACATATCCCTCGGGCGCCGCGTAGCTTAATAGAAACCACACGTGTTTTTCAGCAGTCAGACATTGCCCGTGATTGGCTCGGCGATGCTTTCGTGGATCACTTCAGTGCTACCCGTGAATGGGAATGGCGCCAATGGTTGGATGGCGTAACCGATTGGGAAATGAAACGTTATTTTGAAATTATTTAGCATAACCACCAATCATTAAGCCGCGGGCTTTTATTAGAGACTTAGCACAGTGTTTAGCGCAGACTCACAGGACTATTTATGACTACGCTTGCCCACTTTTCTTTTCCCACCGCCATCCAGTTCGGAGCCGGCGCACGCAAAGGCGTGGCTGCGCATTTACAGGCGCTGGGTTTTAAACGCCCGTTAATCGTTACCGATCACGCATTGGCCCAACTGCCGGTATTAACGGAATTTATGAGCCATTTAACAGCGTTAGAAGTCGCCGTATTCTCTGCTGTGTTTGGCAACCCTGGTTGCAGTCAGGTGATGGCAGGCGCTGAAGCGTTTAAAACCCACGGTGCTGATTGTATTATCGGTTTTGGCGGTGGTGCAGCGCTCGATGTAGCCAAAGTGGTGGGTGTGGCTGCCACCCATAGTGGCAATATCATCAACTACGCATGGGATCATCCGCAAGTACGCTCCATCGAACATGACTTGCCGTATTTTGTTGCATTACCTACTACGGCGGGTACCGGTTCCGAGGTTGGTCGTTCTAGTGTGGTGAGCGAAGACCACAGTCATTTAAAGCGCGTTATATTTAGTCCAAAGATTTTGGCCAAATGCGTTTTTTCCGATCCTGAATTAACCTTTGAATTACCTGCGCCCATAACTGCGGCTACCGGCATGGACGCGCTCACCCACAATATTGAGAGCTATCTGTCTCCTGCCTATCACCCCTTGTGTGATGGTATCGCACTTGAGGGCACACGCCTTGCCGCACGCGCATTACACACCGCGGTAACCGAGCCAGCCAATCTGGCAGCACGCTCGGACATGATGATGGCCTCTATGATGGGCGCCATTGCCTTTCAAAAGGATCTGGGCGCTGTTCATGCCTGCGCACACGCCCTTGGTGCTGAGGCCAATCTACATCATGGGTTAGCCAATGCCCTCATGATAGACACAGTGCTGGCGTGGAACTACTCAGCAGTGCCCGACAAATTTTCAGAACTTGCACGCGTATGTGGGTTAAGTGGTGGCGGGGCGGCTTTTGTAACTTGGCTGAAAACCCTTAAAACCGAGATTGGCATCACCGGCGGGCTTTCCGTACATGGGGTAACAGCCGCGCAAATACCCCGTTTGGTGGAAGTGGCAAGTGCAGATATCTGCCACCAAACGAACCCTCGGCCCTGTACGCCAGAGGACTTCGCGGCACTTTTTAAGGCTGCTATGTAGTCGAAAGAATTAGACTAAGCTAAACCAGAGAACGTCAGAGCTTGAATCAAAAATTGCGCTTAAAAAATTGACGCTAGAATATGCCTTGTGTGGGCGTTTCAACGCTAACCCAAAAGCTTTGCCGATACGGCTGGCAGTGAGGCATTACGTGACCATTCATTCCAGGAACCGTAGTAGTTGCGCACGTGTTTGAACCCGGCCAGTTTAAGCGCAATATAGGTATTGGAAGCTCGAGCGCCTTTGAAACAGTAAATGATAATGTCATCGTCCGGGTATAAACCTACCTGTGCGCAGATGGCGAATATTTGATCCTGAGATTTGAAGCGAAAAACCCCATCGCTGCATTGCATAAATTCGTGCCACTCTATCCACCGCGCGCCGGGAATTCGGCCTTTACGGGGTACAAAATCGTCGCCATATAGCGCAGCGGGAGCAGCACTTATGCCTAACCACTCGTCCTTGTCGCGGTTATCAAGAAGTTTAATTTCGGGATGTTCGAATGACATTAAAACATCATCGAGTGTGGCCAGGGCGCCCCTATGAATCTCTGCCTTGAAGTGAGAAAGTGTAGCTTGAACAGGGTGATTATCAATGGGGTAGCCTTCCTTCTTCCACTCATCCAGCCCACCATCCATTAGCCCAACATTGGGATGGCCGCATAAAACAAACAGGAAATAACCCCTGCATGAGGCCCCAAATTGCGAATCAAGATTGTTTTCATAAACAATAACGGTTTTATCATTGCTGATACCGGCTTTACGAAAAAGCCGAACGAGGCTTGTTTCAAGTTCCTGCAAGCCATCTGGCGTCGTCATCGACAAGGTATGAAACAGCTCGGGAATATTTACAGCTCCGGGGATGTGACCTTGTTCGTATATGTTTGCATCACGGACATCGACGAAAGTGGCCTCATTGTTATTACGTAAATGGTTGGCCTCGCGTGAACTGTATAAGGTTTTGACTGGCGCGGAGTCTTCACTTCCAACACAGAGCATTTCATTTATCTCAGCGGCGGTATCCCTGCGGCGAACAGCTTTTGGGCTGAAACCAAATTCTTTCCTAAATGTTTTGCCGAATGATTCCTCATTTTGATAACCGCAACTCGCAGAAATGTCACCAATGGATTCAGTAGTCTCAGTTAACTTGCAATGAGCATGCTGCATTCGCCAGCGAGTGACATAGCTCATCGGCGATGTACCTATCAAATGCAAGAATCTTTCGGCAAACGCTGAGCGAGACATACATGCAACTTCTGCGAGATTTTGTACGTTCCAGTTGTTTCCAGGGTCGGCATGTAAGGCTTCTAGCGCTTTGCCTATTTTCTTGTCACTCATGGCAATGAGGAAATCGCTGCCATGGTTTTTCTTGACATAATTTCTTACAACTTCAATAAAGAGAATGTCGGACAGCCTATCAATTATAGCTTCGCTGCCGGCCTCATTACGTTCGCATTCATCGATTAATGAATTGATGACATTTGTCAGCGTTGCGCCGCGCGACGAAAGGGTAGGCATGATAATGTATTCAGGCAATGCTTCAACCAAGGGGTTCCAATAGTTCTGACTGAAGTCTACGGTGCCGCAAATTAAAGTAACGGTCGTTCCGCTAATCACTTCAGCAGGGGTATTGCGTGGTGTGTCTGGCCTAGGAGGGTTGGGGCTGTTGGTCAATAGATGACTTGCATTGTGCGGTAATACTAATAAATCTTTTTCGTGTAGCGCAACAGGCTCTCTGTCTGCGAGATGGAGCCAGCAATCACCATGAGAGATTATATGGAAAGTCGCAAGATTACCGTCGCTTAAATCAATCACCCATTCTGAACAGAATGAGGAATGCAAAAAGATACTCGCATTAACCCGCATTGTAGAAAAAATATTACTGATTAAATCCATGAGAAGCACCCGTTCGGATTTTTGATCCCAATTTCTGGACGGCTCATACTGATTTCATTGAAAAACGATAAACCCCGGATGTTTGATCTCTTTATTCAGAGTATCGAACAGATAACAACCGCTGTTTTTGTTTTAGTTTATTGCTGTGTTTCAGAGAAACACATTTATAAATGAAATTCCATCACTAAAAGGGATATATTATGACCATCAACATAACCAAATCAAAGAAAAACCTTGCGTTGATTGCCTTCAGTTTGATGCTGAGTGGACTCGCCAATGCAGGCCTACCCAACCCTGGTGTCCAGTTTGAAAGCGGTTCAACTGCATTATTGGTCACTGATCCGCAAAATGATTTCCTAAGTCCTAACGGAGTCACCTGGGGGGTAGTTGGTAATAGCGTGACCGAAAACAACACGGTTGCCAACATAAAAACCTTGCTGGAAACTGCAAAAAAGCAGGATCTACCGGTTTTTATTTCACCTCATTATTATTACCAGACGGATTACGGCTGGCAGTTTGAGGGGGCTCTTGAGGCACTGATGCACCACATTAAGATGTTTGATCGGCCCAATGCTCTCGATCTTGAAAATTTCAAAGACTCCGGCGCGGATTGGCTGGCAGTGTACAAGCCCTATATCGAGGATGGAAAAACGGTCATCAGCAGCCCGCATAAAGTCTATGGCCCTGAAACCAATGACCTGGTATTGCAGTTGCGTAAGCGTGGTATATCCAAGGTTATTGTTGCCGGTATGTCAGCCAATCTTTGTGTAGAAGGTCATGTTCGAGAGTTGTTAGAGCAGGGTTTTGAAGTGGCCGTAGTAAGCGATGCCACTGCAGGCGCACAGGTTCCCGAGGGCGATGGTTATAAGGCCGCGATGGTTAATCTACGCTATTTGGCAAATGCAGTTGTCAATACAAAAGAAGCGGTGGCTGCTATCAATTCAAAGGGCATGATCAAATCTGAAGATAAGTAGTTCCAACACCATGAAACTTTAGAATGATCATTTAACTCAGATACTGAGGAAAACGGCATGAATACTCAAATCATTTACACACCAAGTGAGGCCAACCAAAAACTGCAGGATAACGATGCACTTTTGATTGATGTGCGAGACCCTGAAGAGTTTAAAAAGGGGCATATCCCCGGTGCGGTCAATATCCCTGAAATGTTTACCACCTTGTCTATGACATCCAACGAAGGCATTCAGGAAATGGAGGATATTTTTGTTCCCTTATTCAGGGCTGCGGGTATTCGTCATGACCAGACAGTGATTGTTTACGAGGATTGTCTGAACACTCGTTACGGAGGTTCCTGTCGCGGATATTTCCAATTGACCCTCTTTGGGCACAAGGACGTGGGTATTCTTGATGGGGGTTTATCTCAATGGATCAAGGAAGGCTTACCCACTACCTCAATATCGACCATACCGAGCTGGTCTGATTTTGAGGCATCTTTGCAACCAGGTTTATTGGCCACAATTGGCGATATGATCACCGCTCTGGATGATCCAAAGGTGAAACTACTGGATAACCGCGATGAAGATGAGTGGCGTGGTATTAGTTCCTCTCCCTACGGGATTGATTTCGCCCCTCGCAAAGGACGCCTTACAGGCGCACGCTGGGTGGAGTGGTATAACTTCATGAATTCCAGCGACGAGATATCCCACTTTAAATCACCGGAAGAGATTCGAGGTATTTGTGCCAAGGTAGGTCTGGACGTTGATGACGACATTATTATCTACTGTTTTAAAGGCGCCAGAGCAGCTAATACCTACATCGCAATGAAAACAGCGGGGTTTACCCATCTTCGGAATTATTACGGTTCATGGAATGAATGGTCGAGACATCCTGACTTACCTATAGACGACACCGTACTCGCTGCTTGAAACCGGCGTCGGGTGGTTGTTAGACAGTCTTCCAGCCCTGCTGTTGAAGGTGGTGCAATCGATTCTGATGATGTAGAGGTGGCCTGTTGCTCTAACAGGCCATCGCTCAGTTTCTTATGAACCTTCCCGCTTAGATACATCATGTGTCTGCTCAGTCGCACACTTAATTTCCTCTTCTAAGACGCGCTATCTCGGTCTGGTAAATCCTCAATCGGCGGATTCATATGCAAAAGCATTCGCTACCCGAGTGGTGTGGCGCGTACTATGATGTAGAGTCCCGCATTGATCGTGCACCAGCTGAATTGAATCATGCACTTGCCGCTGGCTGAATTGATGGCGTTGTTATTAGATGGTCCGAATTATTAAGAGGAAGGTTTGATGAAGGTCAGAGTAGGGATGAATATGTTGCTGTGGGGTGTGAATATCACGTCCCAGCATATACCCGTGTTTAAAGGCCTGCGAGATGCTGGCTTTGACGGGGTCGAAATTCCGGTTGTAGATCAGTCAGGGGCCGAATTGAAAATCATGCGCGCCGCTCTTGATGACTTGGGGTTGGCCTGTACTACCTCGACGTTTGTCACTGAGGATATCAATCCCATCGATCCAAACCCCGCTATTCGTGCCAAAGCGGTTGATGCCTTGAAACAGCGTATTGATGCAACAGCCATGCTGGATAGCGATATTCTGATCGGCGGTATCTACCAAGCGCATAAGTATTTTGTCGGCCGGGGCGCTACTGAGCAGGAGTGGCAGTGGAGTGCGGAATACCTGCGTACTGTGGGCGAATATGCCGGTTCCCGTGGTATTCGCCTGGGCCTGGAATTTCTCAACCGCTTCGAAGTTTTTCTTATCAATACTGCCGCCGACACCCAGCGTATGTGTCAGGATGTTGGCTTGGATAACGTGGGCATTTTATACGATACCCATCATGCCAATATCGAAGATCCCAACCCGGAGTTAGCGTTGGTTCCCGTGCGTAATGAGCTGTTTCATGTTCACCTGAGTGAGAGTCATCGGGGTACCCTTGGCACGGGTCAGGTGAAGTGGGAGGAAACCTTCGCCGCGCTTAAAAAAATAGACTATCAGGGTTGGCTAACCATCGAAGCCTTTGGTACCAGCGACCCGGATATTGTCAATGCCGCCAATATCTGGCGTAATGCCTTTGAATCACCTGAGCAGCTATACCGAGACGGCATAGCGTTTATTCGTGATGGTATAAGCAGTGTGTGATTTTTTACACAATTAAGATTGGCAATATGGAACTAGTATGTACTCTTTTGCGTATCGGTATTCTTACAAGTTGGAGCTTATATGAAAGCGTGGTCAGTTAATGGTGTAGGTCACCCAGCCGATGTAATTTCTCAGCTTGAAAGAGACTTGCCTGAGCCAGGACCGGGTGAAGTTCAGATCAAGGTATTGGCCGCCGGCATGGGCCTACCGGACGTACTAATGTGCAAAGGGGAGTATGCTTTCTCGCCCCAGCTGCCATTCACACCAGGACAAGAAGTTGCCGGGGTTGTTTCAGCGGTGGGCGATGGTTGCCAGATGAAGATCGGTGACCGGGTGATGGGAATCACGTCATTTTACACCGGTAACGGTAGCTACGCTGAGTATTGCCTCGCGCCGGAGCTTTCTCTTTACCCGCTAGCCAAAGAGATGAAACCCGAAGAGGCTGCGGGTTTTTGCATCCCGTTTCATACCGCCATAATAGGCCTTAAATTGCGCGCCGATCTGAAAGCAGGTGAGGTGCTGTTGGTTCATGGCGGTTCTGGCGGCTCTGGCTCGGCCGCAATACAGTTAGCAAAAGCCATGGATATTCAGGTGATAGCAACAGCTGGCAGTGAATCGAAACTGGATTTTTGTCGATCACTTGGGGCCGATCATTGTATCAACTATCGTGAGGAAGATTTTAGCGCCAGAGTGTTAGACATTACCGGCGGCAGGGGAGTAGACGTAGTGTTTGACCCGGTCGGTGGTGAGATTTATGAAAAATCGGTTTCTTGCACTGCATCGGGCGGGCGCCTACTGGCTATTGGTTTTGCCTGTGGACGGTGGGGTGAGGCATCTACCGAACAGCTGGTGATGCGTAACTGTTCCAGTATCGGTGTGTTTGTTGGCGCCCACGGACGTGAAGAAATGCAATCGTGCCATGATGAATTATTGGCCTTATATGAGGCCGGAAAAATGATTCCCAAGACAGATACAGTGATTGAATTTGATCAGGTCGGCGAATATTTGCAGCGCCTTGAGCGACGGGAGATTAAGGGTAAGGTGGTCGTCGTATAATTAGCTAATCACGCTGGTAAGACAGCATCGCCATAGTTGCCGGAGTGGTGTTGGATATTAAGCCCGCTTCGAGTGCTGGCGGCGATAGTCACGCGGGGTAGTCTGTTTTAACTCTGAGAATCGTCGGTTGAAGTTAGATAGGTTGGCGTAGCCACACTGGAACGCGATGTCGATGATATCCTCGTCAGTGTTTATCAATAGTCGACAGGCTTGCATGATACGCATCACATTAACAAAGGATACAAAGGTACGCCCTGTGGTGGCACGAAAGAACCGGCTAAATCCTTGCGGTGTCATGGAGACCAATTTAGCGACATCACTTTGCTTAATATCTTCGGTGAGATTGGCTTTGACATAGTCCATGACCTTGCCCATTCTGCCGCCGTGGAAGCCTCTTGTGTCGTTGACATAAAGCTCGCTGGTGAGAGCCTCTACTTGCTGTGTCTGAACCAACAGGTCCAGCAAGTGCACGAATGTCGTGAGCCGGGTTAAACCGCTCTCGTCTTGTAATTTTGTCAGCGTCGCGCCTACTTGTTCGACTACTGCGCCTGAAAACTTCAGTCCACGCCTGCCGTATTCTATCAATTTGACCATCGATTGTGCATCAGGAGAAATCAGGAAATCTGGCCCCAGACAGTCCGGCTTAAACTGTAGAACCAGGAGGTCGTTTTGCAGCGGGTCGGTGCAGTCGGCATCATCGTTGGTCCAGCAATGGGGCAGATTCGGTCCCGCGAATATCAAATCGCCAGCTCCGAAACGTTGCACACTGTCGCCGATGAATCGAGTGCCTTCACCCTTGATGACATAGGTTAGTTCACACTCGGGGTGATAGTGCCAAACGTGATTTTCCTGCAGCACGGCGCAACGCACCGCAAAGGCCTTTATGACCGAATGGCCTTCGAGTTCTACTGATTCAAATTGTGGGTCCATTGCTGGGGAGTTTAGCTCCGCCAGTGGTTGCTTACAACTAGCAGCTCTCAGCCATATTCGGGCCAGTTGGGTAAGGTGAATACGCCGCCGTCCACGTAGACCGTTTGTCCGGTTACATAGGATGCTGCATCAGAGCCAAAATACTCTACCGTCTGCGCGATATCCAGCGAGTTACCTACTCGTCCCAGCGGGGACAGCTTGCCCCAGATCTCTGCGTACTCGGGCACTTCCAGGCGAGTGCGTTCAATTTCAATCGCACCTGGTGCCACGCAGTTAACCCGTATTCCGTACTCCCCCAGCTCGATGGCCGCCACCTGAGTGAGGTTCTCTATGCCGCCTTTGGAGACAGAGTAGTCTACCAGTTTGGGGAATGGCACTTTGTTGCAGCCGGAGCCGATCATGACTACATTGCCCGGACGTTTGTGTTCAACACATAACTTGGCGTATTTTTGAGTACAGAGAAAATAACCCTTGAGGTTGGTGCGAATAGTGTTGTCCCAGTCTTCCTCTTTGAGATCAAGAAACGATGCCCAGGTCTGTACTCCTGCGTTATTGACCAGCAGTTGTGGCAATCCCAATTTGACGGTGACGGCATCGAGGAAAGCGTCCACTTGATCTTTGTATCCCACGTCGCACTGCATCATGAAACCACGCTGACCCAGCGACTCTATAGCTGCTACGGTGGTCTCGGCGCCCGCGGCATTGCCGGCGTAAGTAACGGCTACATCCCAGCCTTTACCGGCAAAGTACTGTGCCATTTCCGTACCGATACCCGAGCTGCCTCCGGTAATAACGACGATCTTGCTGGGTTCTTTCATATTACAAAACTCTTGGGTCTTATCACTGTGTCATCATAGAAATTTGTACGCAGTTACTCCACATCACTGTTCGCGGGGAGCTGGTACTTATTTCTCTCTGAAGCGCCCTGCTTGGTAAAATGTACCTGTGCTTTGGTAAGGCTCCGGTGGTGGGTTTATATAGTCTATTGATCATCATCGGGTGAGTGACTTTGTTACGGAGCGATACTATTAGCGGGCTTGGCGAGCAGCGCCAGCTTGTTGTAGGGCAGGGCTGATAATCTATTGGATTGTCAGTGTCGGAAATTCGGTTGCTTAGCTTTATGTCGCTGACTCCGGAAGTTCGACTGCGGGCATAGCGATCCCTTGTTGTGAGAGCTCTACTGCAAAAAAACCGCCCGATAGCGGGTAGTTTTTTCTTTGTTGTTCATCGAGCCCCTCTGTGGCGGAGGTGATATACAACGTTTGCAACTCTTTGCCGCCAAACGCACATTTGGTGGGGTTAGGCACGGGTAAGTCAATGTGAAAGTCTTTTATGCCCTCGGCGGTGAATCGGGTGACTCTACTGCCGCCAAAATGACAAACCCATAAGCCATTGTCAGTGTCAGTGCACATGCCGTCCGGGTAGCCTGGTTGATCGTCAAAATTTATATGGACTTCCGATTCTCCCGGTGAACCATCTACGAGAATAGATGCGCGGAATATGCTCTGTTCCATCGTGTCTGTGTAAAACACCCAGTGGCCATCGCAGCTTATCGCAGGGCCATTGGTTATAATGTGCTTACCAAATGAGGGAATAGAACTTATCTCGCCTGCGTTGTTCATGCGGTAGAATTGACCAGATTTATGCTGTTGTTGCTTGTCCATGCTGCCAAACCATAATTGGCCTTTTGAATCACTGCAGCCATCGTTAAAGCGGTTGTCAGGAATATCTGTCTCAAGTGGCCTAATTAGGCGCGTGGTTTGTGTATTGACGTCGATATGTACCAGCCCATTCTCTAGTGTAGCGAGAAGGCCGCCAGAGGAGCAGGGCACAACTGCACTAATTTGGCCGGGGATATGCCAACTCTCCAATTCTCCGGAGGCGGTCAGACGATACAGATAAGACTGCATAATATCGACCCAATAAACCGCTGCCTCGGCTTCATGCCAGAAAACACCTTCACCAAGGTCTGATGCCGTATCGGAGAGGCACTGAACTTCTGTCATATCACTTGTCCTTAATGGGAATTTCTAGGCACGCCGTGAGTTTTGTGCAACTGATTGTAGGTGTTTTTTGTTTTCAACACCGCGCCTTCATCAAGCTGGTTCACTTTTTCACGATATATTTCTTGCCAGGGCGTTTGGTCTGTCACAATAATTGTCGTCATCGAGTTTCGTCTTTGCTCAAGCGCTTCATCATCAATAATTAAATTAACCGAATTCTCGGTGAGATCAATTTCGAGCATATCGCCACTCTGTAATAGAGCAAGGCCGCCACCAACGGCCGATTCAGGCGAAATGTTGAGAATAGAAGGACTGGCCGAGGTACCACTTTGACGGCCATCTCCCATAGTGGGTAAGCAGGTAATACCTTGTTTTACTAAATAGGATGGCGGCAGCATATTAACCACTTCTGCAGAGCCAGGGTAGCCCACAGGGCCGCAATTACGAATGACCAATATACAGTCTTCGTCGATATTCAATGCCGGCTTATCAATATTATCGTGGTAGTCTTCGGGGCCTTCAAATACTACCGCTCGGACGCAAAATTTATTAAGGCTGGATGGGTCGCTTAAATATCGCTTGCGAAAGTTATCATCAACGACCGATTTTTTCATAATGGCCGAGTCAAATAAGTTGCCCTTCATCACGGCGAAACCCGCCTTGTGTTTTAGCGGCTCTCGCGTTTCGTGGATTACATTCAGATTATTAGAAACGCTTTTAATGTAGCTATTTTGGGTTGTATCACCTGTGACGGTCAGTGTATCGCCATCGATAATACCAGCGCGCAGTAGCTCGCCCATCACGGCGGGCACGCCTCCCGCACGATAGAATTCTTCTCCGAGATATTCTCCGGCAGGTTGGCAGTTAACCAGTAGAGGAACGTGCTCACCATAGGTCTGCCAATCATCGATTGTGATATCCACATCTCTGAGATAATGAGCAATACCTTGTATATGTGGCGGCGCATTGGTAGATCCGCCCAAAGCACTGCATACCGCAATGGCATTATGGAAGGACTGATGTGTCATAATATCGGACGGTTTCAGGTCTTCTGCAACCATTTCAACGATACGCCTGCCGGTGTAATAGGCCATTTGTCCTCGTTCACGGTAGGGTGCCGGTATGGCGGCACAGCCAGGAAGTGACATGCCCAGCGCTTCAGCTAGGCTGTTCATTGTTAAGGCGGTACCCATGGTATTGCAATGCCCAATGCTCGGAGCAGAGCTCGACACCAGGCGCATAAATTCCGCATAATCTATTTCACCAGCAGCATACCTTTCCCGGCAACGCCAAATGATACTGCCTGAACCGATATGTTCCTCTTCTCCCGAGGGGCTTTGGTCCCAGCCATTTAACATGGGCCCACCTGAAAGGACGATAGAGGGTAAATCTACACAGGCCGCGGCCATCAGTGTGGCAGGTGTTGTTTTGTCACAGCCTGTTGTCAGTACAACGCCATCAATCGGATAACCAAACAGTATTTCAATCAAACCTAGTGTTGCCAGGTTTCTGTCTAGCGCAGCAGTGGGGCGTTTTCCGTTTTCAAAGATGGGGTGAACCGGAAATTCCATCGGAATGCCGCCAGCCTCCCGAATACCGTCTTTTACACGGCTTGCCAGGTCTATCAGGTGTCGGTTACAGGGCGCTATGTCGCTACCGGTTTGGGCTATGCCAATGATGGGTTTGCCCGACTGAAGTTCTTCTGGCGTCAGGCCAAAATTCAGGTATCTTTCTAAATGTAATGCGGTTTGGTCTGGCTTCTTTTTATCGTTAAACCATTGTTCGCTTCTTAGGGGCTGTTTTTCTTTACTCATGATAGATATGGCCAATTATTCAACTATGACCCAATGTAATGAGTTGATGCCCATTACACCACCTTGCAGTTGTTCGCCGGTATGTACGCAATTAACCTGATTCGTTGAGTCAATCAGGCGTTTGGATTCGCCACCACAATAAGCCAATAATATATCGAGTAATACCTTAGCGTGCGGGATCTTCGTGTTTCCAGCTCCCCGCTTCGGTCCAGGGGTCTTCGCCGGGCTCGCCCAGCAGAATTTGGCCAATATCGCTAAAAGTGATGAATATCATGAAGCCGAACGCACCGAAACCCAGCAGGAGCTAAAGAACCCCGACCGTACCGGTGAGTTCCATTGAGCGGGAAATATTCAAAGGTGTTGCTCTTTTATAATTATGGCGACTTGATCTTAACACTCCGGTGCCCTGTGTGACCAAGCATAGGGAGCATTAATGGGTGATTGAGGACAGATATAACGTTATTTTTCGGTATTTTCGCTTACAATTGCATTTCTCGGCCGCCAAATAATAACAAGGAAATGACAGTTTGAAATTCAATAAAATTATTTTTAGTGCGTTCGTTATTGTGACCTTGCAAGCCTGTAGTCCTCCAGATCAAACGCCGCCGGTTAATGAGAATTCTGACAAAGTAGCTGTGCTGATAACCGGCTGGGGCGAAACACTGGGTTATGATCGTGAATTTCGCAAGCAGGTACGCCGCTCACAAACCGGTGCGAAAAAAGTTCATCCATTTGAGGCTTGCACAGAAATGTATGCAGGGAAATGGCCCTTTGCCTCTCAGGTAGGTCTGTTGCCGTTTGCCATAATGCATCAGCTACCCATTCTTGGTGCGGCCTTTGACTCTATGGGTGTTTATCGTCTATCGGAAGATGGACAAGAGTATGTTGCCATTTGGGATGAAGCTGTTCGATTAAAAGTCACTGAAATTCCAGATATTGAAGGCCTGGTTATTCCGGTGATTGAATCAAAATTATTTGCCGAGCGTTCCATTAATGGTATTGATCCGCGTACTGGAGATAACTACCTCGAGGGTTATTTTCAAATTGGCATTCCCAGCCGAGAGAGAGGCAAGAATCCTTTGGCCTTCCCCAATGGTTTGGGGGATGCCTATGAAATTGGACTGGCGGGTTCTATCGCTGATGCCGCCTTTATGAATGAAGATCTCACACCGCGAGTTCACCCCGCTGACGAGGCGATGACTGCCACCACCATCTCTGAGTTAAAACGCCTATTTGGCGATGAGATAGCGGTAGAGTTCGGGGCCTATGCCCGAACTCCCGGAATACATGAACTCGAAGATGACGTGGCCTTAAAACTGGTTAAGGACGGCTATACCAAATTGGTATTAAGCCGCGAGACAACAGATAACAACAATTATGCCAATGACTTTGCTACAAAAGGCTTTGTTTATAAGGCACTTTGTGACCAAGGGCTGGCAGATGATGTGCAGATCAAACAAACACGACAGGTAGGGCGAACACCAGAATACAATGCTGCCTTGCTGGAGGTGCTTCGCCCTCATCTAGATTTCTTGGATAAAGGCTCAGACGTAGCGTTAATTTACACCACTTACGGTTTGCCATTCCCTGGCTCAAAAACCAGTGGACCATTTGCTATCGCCCACCCCTTGGCCAAAGAGGTATATCACGAAAATGCCTATTTGAATTACCAAAGTTTTAAGCGCTACGCACAGGCCGAGTTTGGCAGTGATTATCAGTTAGAATTTAATCATAAGGGGAAAACAAGCGATATTAGGACCGATAGTTACTATGCCTATGCGATGTTCCCGAGTCGTTTTTATGGTGATAAAGATGATCCTCTGCGCTTTGCCACTATTCGACAAAGTATCGACCAAGCCAAGTTAGACGGCCGCAAGAATATCGTCGTATTGTTGTCTCATTGGAATTACAGCAATACTGATAATATGTTGGCAATGCGGAAGCTCAATCACATTCCATACAATAGTCGTGAGCAGGTTCGTCGTGGTGAATTTTCTAATCAGTGGTGCGAAAGTGCTGACTCTTTTGATGTTATTCCGTGTCATCAAGAAGCTGCGATTAGTCTTCAGTTTTCAGAGGTCTTTGACAAACAGGCTGAAAGTTTTGGCCAGGGTTATGCTCAACGAATTCGCGGTGCAGTAGAGCGCTTTGGTATGGTGCCTCAAGGTATTGATATTGTTGCGCGCGCATCAGTTACGGTGAGTGATGGCGGCTCAGTGAGCATTGATAAGGGGGCGCTAAAAGGTGCCTCATTAGACGTTGCCGCAGACCCAAGGCCTGGTTGGCCAGAAAGTTTTGAGTACGATGACTATGAGACTTTTGTTGATCCCGCTGATCCTTTTGTTGGAGCCTGGTTTGATTTTGAGGCCTATATAGCCGAAACATCAGAAATACCTGACTTGGAAGAAGGGCAGCGTAGTGTCAGCCCCGCTTTGGTTTTTGGTCCCTACAGAACCCTGGTGAATAAACCGGCGCGAGTCAGCTTACCTGTTGATAAGACACTGCTGCAGGAAGGTCGATTACTGCCAGTGATTTTTAATCATGTCACGGGCGGCTGGGATGAGGTTTTTGATGTGGCCGGCGGTACGCTACCGGTTTGGGATGCCCAGACGGGTATCTATAGTTTTGATACTCAAGTTCTGGGTCTTATGCAGGTAATTCAACAGTGATAGGTAGCGCGGACTTGATTCGCGCTTATATACATACCCAATGAAACCGAGATAGCAGAGTCGTCCTAAGGACGACTCTGCATACCCATGCGTCTGTCAGGTGCTTATTGGCTTAAGCGACAGCAGTCTGCACTTCAGGGTCAAAAGTAATCGGCATCGACTTAATACCGTTAACCAGTGCGGAGCGTGTGTAACTTACTTCGCCAACAAGTTTGGGGTTACGCAGGCGAGAGATAACTTCTTCCATTACCACGCGTAGCTCCAGTCGCGCTAAGTGTGTTCCTAAACAGAAGTGTTGACCGATACCAAAAGCACGGTGTTGGTTGTAAAGATCAGGCATACGCTCGGCACGTCTCACATCAAATTCCATCGCGTCTTCACCGAAGATACTCTCGTCGTGGTTGACGGTGTGATAGTGCATGATTAGCTTGTCGCCCTTTTTCAGCTGGTGGCCAGCAACTTCGACATCTTCCATAACCTGGCGACGCATCAGCGTGAATGCCGTGTTATAACGCAGCATTTCTTCACAAGCACCCGGAATTTTATCGGGGTTATCTACCAGATATTGCAACTGATCAGGGTGTTCCATTAACAGACGCATACCGTGGCTGGTGATGGTCCTAGTTGATTCATTACCGGCTGCGATGAGCATAAGAAAAAACCAAACAAATTCATCGTCATTCAGGCCTTCCTCTTTGCCTTTACCGTTTAATAGCGCGCCGATGATGTCATCTTTGGGGTTCAGTTTATGCTGTTCCGATAGCTTCATGGCATATTCGATAACCTTAAATGATGCTGCCTCAGATTCCTCTTTACTGACTGACATCTCAGGGTCTTCGCTATACATCATGGTATTGGTCCAGTTGAAGAAGTCTTTACGGTCTTCGGGAGGGATACCACAGAGTTCCAGGATGGCAAGCAGCGGCAGTTCAGCGGCAACTTCTTCGACAAACTCACATTCACCGCGGCTGGCAACGGCGTCAACGATCCGCTTGGCATGAGCACGAAAACTGGGCTCATAGGAGGCAACGGCAGACGGAGTAAAGGTAGCGCGAACAATGCGACGAGATTTTAGCTGACGTGGCGGGTCCATATTGATGGTCATGTTGCGCTGAATCGTCACCATTTCATCTTCGGTCCACTCGTCAGCCAATGCACTGCGTGCTTCTGAGGAGAATATTTTTGGATTCTTGGAGACAAAGTCAATCTGCTCGCGACCCGTGATGAGCCAGTAGGGTACTCCCCAAGTAGGGTCTTCCATGAAATGCACTGGACCGTCATCGCGAATTTTTTTCAGCTCTTCATAGGGCATGCCATTGGCATATACCTGTGGGTCTATAACGTTGACAAATGGGCAACCGCTCATCTATGAATCTCCCTTCTCTGATGGTGTCTCGACATTTACCGAGCTTGCCGAAACTAATGGTTATTAGTCTATACCCCAAGTTAACTCAAAGGAAGGGTAATTCTATGACAAAAATCACTCTGCATCATTCAATATGCCTTGGTTCTATCGCCGATTTAGCCTTGATTATTAAGATATCTATTAATTGGGAACAATTCTCGCTTTCCCTTGTCTACATTACGGTAATGACATCAAGAATCATTAAGGATGATGAATGAAACGCAATAATAACCGTTCCAAAGTAATGTATGGCATATCTCGAATTGATGACGACAAGTACAATACACATGCCTGGCGGGTAAGTTTGACTCGCCAAGGCACTCGGTACGTCAAAAACTTCCCCGACAAAAAACATGCAGGCAAAGGCAAAGCCTTGAAGCTTGCCAAACAGTTTAGAGATAAGTTGTTGCTAAAATATCCTCCCATGACACGGAAAAAGTTTTGTTCGATTGTGCGCGGCAATAACAAAACCGGAATTTCGGGGGTGTATACCTACGCCAAAAGCTACGTACTGCGTGATGGCGAGGTCAAGAAAACCGATTACTGGGAGGCAAATTGGCCTGATGAGAACAGTAAAAGCGTCAGCGTCAGCTTCTCGGTGAAAACCTACGGTGAAGACCGGGCTAAAGAGCTCGCGATTCGAGCCAGAGAGAAAGGCCTGCGTTCCGTGACTGGGGTTTTCTGGGCATCGGCGCGGGGGCATATGGACGCTACCGCTCCGTGATGAAGCCATGATAACCTGATGTTATGAGTATCCAGAACCCACCAACTAACAGCTTTGATGAAGTGCGTGCTAAACAGCTTGAATACAATGCCAAGCGTGAGACGGGCTATCGTGAGCGTGCACTAAAGATATATCCGTGGATTTGTGGGCGCTGCACGCGTGAGTTCGATCGCAAAAATTTGTCTGAATTAACCGTGCACCATATGGACCATAATCATGACAACAACCCCAGCGATGGCAGTAATTGGGAGTTACTCTGTATCTACTGCCACGACGAAGAACACAGCAAGTTCGCGAACTTCGTGCGCTATGGCAGTACCAAAGACAATGAAGTCAAACCGGCAACGCATAATCCATTTGCTGACCTAAAGGCGAAGATGCAGGCCAAGGATTAAGGCAGTTAGTCTGAGTAACGGTCTGTTTACGACGACTTAAGACGCTTAATGGCGGTAGCCGCCAGATGATCATCGGCCGGGTCAGTTGGTATGGGAAAGGTGATACGGTCTGACAACCCACCAAACCTTTCGCGGTATATGTCGGCAATCTCCTCGTAAGTCCCTCTAGGAACAATTTCCTGTAATAGCTCGTCAGGTATAATCTTGGGCATATCTTGCCAGTTGCCCTGACGTGTCATATCCAGTAGTTGTTGGCCAGTTTTATCCCATCCTAATAGCTCAAGCGTCGGCCAGTAAGCCGGTGTTGAATATAAAAATCCCAGCAGACTGCGTTGCTTTTCCCATTCAGTGGCAACCACTTCCGAGTTCTTGCCCGTGGCGCATAATGGGCCCAATAGCAGTTTGAAGTTCTCTCCAGAATGTCCTGCCTTGGCAAAACCGGCCTGTAAACGTGGCAGACACACTTCTTGAATATAGCGCGGTGGTGTATTACTGGGGTGGGTGATCATGCCGTCAGCGATTTTACCGACCATTTTGGTCATGGCTGGGCCTACAGCCCCACATAAAATAGGAATGTCGGGGTGATCAATAGGCCCAGGGTTAAAGAACGGCTGCAATTTAGTCAGGCGGTAGTGTTCACCTTCAAAGCAAAGTCTTTCACCGGTTTGAAAACTGTGGAAGATGGCTTTTAACGCCTGTACGTACTCACGCAGTTGCGGTACTGGCGAATCCCAGCGGGCCGAGTAGCGCTGCTCGATATTCGGTTTTATTTGTGTGCCCAGTCCAAGCTCGAATCGTCCGTTGGACATCTTTTGCAGGTCCCATGAGGCTATTGCGGTAATCATCGGGCTGCGTGGGAAGGCCAGTAATACGCCGGTACCAACGATAAGTTTGTCCGTTGCATTGAGAGCCATCGCAGACAATAACAAACCATCATGAATAGCGTCGGGCACCTGTAGGCCATCAAAGCCCATGGCCTCAGCGCGGGCGGCATGGCCGCCTATTTCTCCGGGCCCCATATCTTCTGGAGTGGCGGCAAATACTTTAAACATAATAGCTTGACCTTGAAAACTAGTTCGTTAAACTGATAGTAAGTTTAGCTTATTAAATATTGGGAGTGCAATAGCTTTGTTTGATGCGCGAAATACCGGCCAGGTATTGATGTTACTCACTCGTGATTTTCATCGACGGATGGAGAAGAATCTGGGCGGAGCCGGTATAGAAGGGATCAGCAAGCGCCACCGTTCCGTCTTTCTTTATATCGGTCGTTTTGGCCCAAGTCGAATGGTGGATATCGCCAGAGCCGATAATATTCGTCCGCAATCGATGATGGTTATCATTAATGAGTTGGAAGCAATGGGCTTGGTGGATAGACAACCGGACCCTGTTGATTCACGGGCAAAACTGATTGGTTTTACCGAACAGGGCCGGGGTTTTATTCAGACCATGCAGGACACCACGGTGGATATCTGGAGCGAATACCAGGTTTTACTGGGTGATGGTGAGGCAGAACGGACCTTTTTGAATTTGCAGAAACTCTTGGACAATGTAGAGCAGGAGAACAACGATGACTAGACGTGTAGCGTTTGTGACGGGGGCGAGTCGCGGTATAGGCGCAGAATCAGCTGTGGCTCTGGCCAAGGCGGGTTTCGATGTGGCGATAGTGGCAAGGACTTTGGAAACCGGAGAAAGTCACGATTATGGTGGAGCGACACTACCGCTGCCGGGAAGTCTTCGTGCCACTGCCGCTGCCATTGAGGCCCATGGTCAGCAAGCACTTTGCCTGCGCGCTGACGTACTGGATCAAGCGAGTATGGAAACTGCAGCCGAGCAGGCCTTGGCTCACTTTGGTCGTATTGATCTACTGTTTAATAATGCGATCTACCAAGGGGAGGGTACGCTCAGCTATCTTATGGATATTACCAGCGAGCAATTGCAGGCTGCGTACCAAGGCAACGTATTTACGCCATTAGCATTGGTAAAGGCTTTATTACCCGGCATGGTAGAGCAGGGCAGTGGCACTATTCTTAATATGTTATCGGCCACAGCGTTTATGAATCCTCCCGCTCCTGCAGATAAAGGTGGCTGGGGCTTCGCCTATGCCTCATCAAAAGCGGCAGTGGGTCGCATGGTAGGTTCGATTCGTGCCGAGCATAGTGATTGTGGTTTGCGTTGCTTTAACCTTGAGCCCGGTACTGTGATGACGGAAGTGATGCGAAACGCAGGTATTAGCGAAGAGTTGATGAGGCGCTATAAAGCAGTATCGCCAGCGGCAATCGCCTCTGTTGTGGCCTGGCTGGCCGACAATGAACCGCAAGAAGAGTGGCAGCCCGAGGAGATATTACATGGCCCTGCGATAGCCAAATCGCTTGGTTTACTGGAAGCTCAATCACTCTTGGGGGCGCCACAATGAAACAGGTTCTATTAGAAAAACATCAGGGCTATGCCATTGTTAGTTTGAATCGGCCTGATCATATGAATGCCCTGTCACGACAATTACGCGGTGACTTTGTTGACGCTTTTGCCCAGTGCGCTGCAGATGACAGCATCCGTGTGGTGATTGTTACCGGTATTGGCAAGGCTTTTTGTGCGGGCTTTGACCTGAAGGAGCTAAGCTCGGGTGCTACTGATAACGCGGCGCAAGAAGCAGACAATAAGATGGCTAGAGCGATGGAACAGTTTGACGGTCCTATCATCGCTGCAGTTAATGGTCACGCCATCACCGGTGGTTTTGAGCTTGCGCTAGCCTGTGATGTGCTTATTGCTTCCGAGTCGGCACGTTTTGCTGATACACATGCCAGGGTCGGTATTTTACCGGGCTGGGGTTTGAGTCAGAAATTGGCCCGCATGATCGGTGTCTCGCGTGCCAAGGAGCTTTCTTTAACGGGTAGACCCCTCTTTGCCGCCGAGGCTTACGAGTGGGGGCTGGTAAATCACGTCCTTACTGCAGAGGATTTAATGCCCAAAGCAGTCGAAATGGCTGAAGCCATGCTGGCCTGTGTGCCGCACATTATTGTGCAGTACAAAAAAATGATTGATGAAAGCCAAAATCGGGCTTTGAAAGAGGCGCTGGTTTGGGAAGAGGCGATTGCGATAGAATCAGCCCAAGAGGCGGCCGCAGAAATGATAAATATGCGCCGTAAAGACGTCGTGGATAAGGGACGGACGGAACGAGATGAATAAAAAAATTGCGTTGGTAATGGGTGGCGGCGCTGGTACCGGGCGTGCTACCTGTATGGCTTTCTCAAGAGAAGGCTATGAGGTCGTAGTTGCAGATATTAATTTGGCTGGCGCTGAAGAAACTTTGCAGTGCATTAAATCTGCTGGCGCTGGTGGTATGGCCATTCAGGCGAGCATGGCTGTAGCTGACGAGGTCGCTGCTGTCATTGATACAATACGGCAGCGCTACGGCGCACTGCATGCTGTGTCCAATAATGGCGCAATGGGCACACCTAATCTCCCTTTTGTGGAAATTACTGAGCAACACTGGGACAAGTGTATGTCGGTGACCTTGAAAGGCGTCTGGTTGTGCATGAAATCCCAGTTACCCTTGATTGAAGCCTCGGGTGGCGGTGCCATTGTCAATGTCGCCTCAGTGTCGGGCATGCGGGGTGAGTACCATCAAAGTGCCTATGCAGCAGCCAAAGGCGGGGTGATTAACCTGAGCAAATCTGCAGCGGTAGAGTATGCGACCCGGGGGGTGCGGGTGAATACGGTGTGTCCGGGCGGTATTAATACGGGTGGCGCTAAAATGTATCTTGAAACCATGCCGGAATTAAAACAAAAGATGGAAAAAGCCCATGCCATGCAACGGCTGGCTGAGCCGGAAGAAATTGCCGATGCGGTAGTCTATCTCTGTTCCGAGCGGGCCTCGTTTATAACTGGTCACGACATGGTGGTTGATGGCGGCGTTCTGGTTCGATCCAATGTGATAGACCCTCCGTTTACTTAAAACGCCCGACAGAACCCTTGTTATGCCCCTGTTACCGCAAATCTATTGCTAAGCCCAGACTCAGCTATAAGAATGGAGCGAGCTTACACAAGTCTGGCTGCTATTAACGTATAAGCGAGCTGCCTGCCTGCGAAGCAAATAAACTCAATCGGTTGTCCAGAGCCGAATCAATAGCAGGCCTGTTTAAATGCGAAAAATAATTCAAACTTTTATTCTGATAGCGCTGTCTGCCGCAGTTTTGTCCTCATGTGATTCTACTCGGCAAGGCGCGGAGTTGACCCCTGATCCCGCTTTGCCCAATTACAGCCTAACTAGCACAACTGAAATTCTGTTAACCAGTGAGGCTGGCCAAAAGATGGCTGTGCAAAAAAATCTGGGTTTTAAAAAAGGCAGCCCAACTGGCACAGTGATAAATATTCAACCGGACCTTACCAAGCAAACTATCCGCGGCATTGGCACCTCTTTTACTGAATCCTCGGCCTATATGTTGGCGCAGCTGGACAAGGACAAACGAGCTGAGGTAATGGAAAGCCTCTACGGTGAAAGCGGCGCCAACTTTTCTCTGGCCCGTACCCCCATCGGAGCAACTGATTTTGCTGTTAAAGGCAAATATTCGTATGCCAGCGTAGCCGACGATGCGGAGCTCAAGCACTTCAGTATCCTTGTGGATCAAGACGGTTTTAGCCCCCAGGAATACCCCCTTATAAAAGACCCATCCTTCGATCTGTTACCGATGATCCAGCAAGCTATAGCGATTAAAAGCGGCCAGGCAGAGAAGGATTTGCGTATCATTGCCTCCGCCTGGACTGCGCCATCGTGGATGAAAGATATCGAAGACTGGTACATCCTGCCGACAGCTGAAAATAACCATCAGGGCACAGGTGGTGAATTAAAGCCCGAATACGTCTCAAGCTACGCAGACTATATTGTTAAATACCTGGATGCCTACAAGGCCGAAGGGGTGGACATCTGGGGGCTGACACCGGTCAACGAACCACACGGTAATAGTGGTCAGTGGGAGAGCATGCATTTTAGTCCAGAATCCCAAAACGAGTTTATCAAGCACCATCTTGGGCCCAAGCTGCAAGCGAGCGAGCATCGCGATACCAAAATATTGATATACGATCAAAACCGGGACGGGCTGGAGCATTGGGCCGATGTGATCTTCAGCGATCCAGAAACAGCCCCTTTCGTATATGGCGCAGCAGTGCACTGGTATGAAAGCACAACTATGGTCTATGAAGAGGTGTTTGAGCGGGTTCATGAGAAATTCCCCGAGTTCTCGATTATTCACACCGAAGGCACCATCGATGATCTGGGTAAACCGGCACCGGATGGTATTTTGGACCCAGAACGTTTCAAGGAATCAGACTGGTTTAATAATGACGAGTTCTGGTGGAACGAAAACGCTACCGATTGGGCCTATACTGCCACCTGGGCGCCCAATCCGGAACATCACCCCGTGTATACCCCGGTACATCGTTACGCCCGAAATATCATAGTCAGCCTCAATCATTGGACGGAAGGCTGGATCGACTGGAACGCAGTATTAGATCAAAACGGTGGCCCCAACCATGTTGGCAACTTCTGCGGCGCGCCCATTATGATCGACGTGGAAAACGATGTGATTTACTACACTCCTATCTATTACGTGCTCGCGCAGTTCAGTAAAACCATCCGCCCAGGCGATGTCGCTGTGCAAACTGACAAGCATCTTGCCGGTCTTGATGAGGATGCACTGCACGCCAGTGCCACCCTTAACAGTGACAGACTGCTCAGTGTTCAACTTTTGAATACAAGCAAGCAGGCAATCGAGTACCAACTGCAGATTGGTGAACAGTACTCAAGTATCAGTATTGCAGCAAATTCTCTGCAGACAGTTCGTGTGCAGCTCTAAAGAACCGCTGTAGTGACTCAAAACGGATCGCGCTATGGTTTAGTCACCCCAATGGGGTAATTGTCATTTCCGTCGAGAATGGCTAGTATCTCGCGATCAACAGCGAGGACACGCTCATCTCAAATTCTTATAGCGAAAATGCACGCAACGAACAGCGGGCATTAGTATTTTCACTTTATGGTGTGGTCTTTTTTGTGGTGCTGGCATTGGGCTTTGCATTGCTGACAGGATCAGATGCCATTTTGTTTGATGGTATTTATTCGATGATCGCTTTTTGTATGGCCTTGCTGACTTTAAAAGTGGCCAAGCTTGCCGAGCGTCCGGACGATGAACAATTTCACTTTGGCTATACGTCTATTGAACCCACCCTAAACCTGTTTAAATCACTGATTGTGATTGTGAGCTGTAGTTTCGCCGCGGTCGAAGCACTAAAACGTCTGTTGGCAGGTGGTAACCCCGCAGAATATGGCTGGGCCGTGGTTTATGGTGCCATTGCTACTGTAGGTTGTTTTCTTGTCGCCTGGTTGATGAAAAGAGCCAGCGAAAATTATAGCTCTGATTTGGTCAGAGTGGAGTCCAAAACCTGGTTTATTGATGGCCTGCTCAGTGGCTCGGTATTGTTAGGTTTTATTGGTGCCTGGTGGCTGGAGCAATCTCCGTGGTCTGAATATGCCCCGCTAATCGACCCAATATTACTCATTGCTCTGGTACTGATGGCCCTACCCATTCCCGCTAAAATCATGATCGACAGCTTTAAGGAAGTGATCTCAATGGCTCCCCAAGAGCATATTGTTGATGATATTGAGCGAAGATTACTCGAAAGTCTGAACCAGGTCAGCGTCGATCACGTCGAATTACGGGTCAGCAAACGGGGTCGAAATACCTATGTATTAGTCCACGTTGTTGTTGCGGACGACTTCGGTATTCATTCAATTTCACAATTGGATGATATTCGCGCTGCCAGTGAACAGCATCTAAAAAGTTGGAACCCGGAAATTGTCATGGACATGCTATTTGTCAAGGATCCACAGCTGGCCGATTAGTTGGTTGCTAGATGGCTTTGCCGATGGATTGGGATTTTTCAATATCGACAAGAATGCCTGACAAATGAGACATACCCGATAATTCTTCAACATTGTCACGGCCATCGCCTGCTAGCAAATTTGAGTTCACTCCGGGATGTTGCTGTGCATGTGGTAATCCGTCTGCGTCGCTATGACCCCAGCACTGTGGTATAGCGACAGTGCCTGGCATCATGTCATCGCTGATTTTTGCCGGGATGGTTATTTTTCCGAACTTCGATGTGACATCAATCAGCTCAAGCGTATTAATGCCAATGCGGTCGGCGTCTTGAGTGCTGAGATACGCATAGTTGGTATTGTCTTTTACCAGACGAGTAGAATTGGCAGACGAGCTGTTCATGCGTTTCACTTCGCGCTTGCCAATCAGTTTCATTTTACCCAGGTTGTTTAGCTCTTCCTGGTAAAGATCCTCGATGGCGTTGTTAAACCGTTCTACATAGGGTTTTGGTGCAAGGTCAACCAAGCCGTCCTCTGTTAGCACCTTGTCGGTACCGAGAAAATTATCACCTTCATTGTCAGGTAGGCGCAGGCCGTGGGGGTGGTTTTTTAACATGTTTTTGAAACTAGGCTGACCCGCTTGTTTCAGCATGCCGCTGATCATCAGTTCCGGCACTTTAATAAACCCTAGAGGCGTATAGGCCAACTTTGCCGCCAGTTTGAGAAACCCGCTCATAAATTTGTTATTAAAAAGAGTCACACCCAGTTTGTCTGCCAGGCGTACGTAGATCCACCATTCGTGTCGTACTCCAGGAGGGGGTTTAAGCGCCGGCCCTGAGGCATATAAATAGGGGGTTGCGGTGCAGCCTACAAAGGACTGCAGAGCATAGGGCATACCGCTGCGTTCCATCCAGGTGGTTGCCGGTAGTATATAGTGGGCCAGGTTACCTGTTTCGTTACGAAACAAGTCTACGCTAACCAGTAATTCCAGATTGCTCATCGCTCGCTGCAGTCGCCCATCCGGGTTGCCACAGGCTAACAAGGGGTTGGAAGCCTCTACAATCATGCCGCGTACGTGTCCATTGAGAATGTCATCGGCGACCATGCCTGCAGCCTGCTGTCCACTGACCGTGGGCAGATCGTCTTCACGGTGATAACCCAGCTTCATCTGCGGGTCGTCTTTGGCCTGGCTTGCAAAATCCAGGATGCCCTCGCCAATCAGATTGCCGCCTTTGCGATCGAAGTTACCGGAAATAGCACTGATCGACTCCAGCAACCAATAACAGAGTGTGCCACTGCGACCCTGATTCACACCGGTTGCCATATTCAGCGCTGCGGCGCCAGCCTTCACATAGCTATCTACCAGTTCGACCAGGGTAGCGGCAGAGATACCGGTAACCTTTGCTTGTCGCTCTGGCGTCCACGGCGATACCGTGCCTTTCAGCGCATCAAAGTTTTTCATGGTTTTGTTGATGCGCTCATGTGCTACCGCATCACGTTGAATAATTTCATTGCAAAATGCAGCCAGGAAATATACATCGGTATCGGGACGAATAAACAGGTGCTCTGCGTTGCGGGCACTTTCAATACGCCTGGGGTTAATAAATACAACCCGTCCGCCTCGCTTAATAATGTCCCCAAAACGTTCACGCGAGCGGGGCAGGTGGTAAAGAGTATTGCCAGAGATAATGGGGTTGGCACCGAGAATCATCATAAACTCGGTGTGGTCGACGTCCGGGTAGGCCAGTCGCATCGGTGAGCCATACATATCACCGTTAACACGAAATTTATTCATGGTGTCGCAGGTGCCGGTGCCGTACATGCGGTTGGAGCCCAGGCCTTTGTACAATTCACCCCTGAATATGGGTGCCAGTAAATTCGCACCACCGGGTGCGCCCACAAAGTGGCTGACGGATTGTGCCCCGTGGTCGCTTTTAAGCTGAGCCATTTTACTGGCGATTTCGGTTAAGGCTTGCTCCCAGCTAATGGTCTGCCATTCGGTTCCAACCCGTTTCTGTGGTTGTGTTATGCGGTCGGGGCTGTGTTGTACTGAATCAAATTTAGTGCCTTTGACGCAGACATAACCTTGGCTAACGACATGATTATTATCCGCTCGTATATCGACAATTTTGTTGTCTTCTACGTCTACTTCAAGGCCGCAGAAAGATTCACAGAGAGAGCAAAACGTGCGTTTGGTGGTGACCATTTTAGAGTATCCTCAATTTACGGCTTCATTACCTGTGTGATAAATGGTGTGCCCGCGATGTACCAATGAGTTGCCAGCTCAGCGCATTGCGGGCTTGTGGTCTATTCAGTTTTAGCAGAGCGACGGACTTGCCAATGCGTTCCAGTAATAGATTTTCCATTTTTCTCTCCTAGAGAACTAAATAACCGCCGTCGGCTACTACGGTACTGCCTGTGGTATAGCTACCCATGCCCCGCTATTGCGGCCTCAATGAGCGCGTCCAGACTGGCGGTTTCGCCTACGTGAGCGGCCACAGCCAGAGCCTTGCGACCTTTGGCGGTAATTTCCTCACACACTGCCTCACAGCTCTCCAGTTTGCGGCTGGCGACTACAATGTCGGCGCCGGCATCAGCAAGACCTAGCGCCATGGCTCTACCGAGGCCACGGCTACCGCCGGTGATTAGGGCTACCTTTCCAGTAAGGTCGATGGGAATCATGTTGAGCTCCAGTAAGGCGTTCAAGAGGTTTGTCTAAGCTGCAGTAAATCACAGCTAGCGGGGTAAAAAAACGAATGTGAGGAGAGTGTAACCATTCGTTAGGGAGGGCGTTCACATTGGCGCAGTGTTAAGATGACACCGGCGCGCCACCATACAAATCAACGATTCAGTTTTAATAGACTGCAGTCGCCTGTAAAGTATGAGCTTCGATAGATACCTGGGCAGCATGATGACTGCCATTGACTGTTTTTACAGTATGAAATATTAGAGGATTTTAGGTGCAAAACCCTTTTTACAGTAGCAAGTGCTACACACTGATCCGTGAAACAAGGGGAGCCTCGATTTTCCCCGGCTTGTTACCCAGCAAGGCGATAGGGCTCGCCGTGCTTGCATTGCTATTGGTAGGTTGCGACCTAAGCAATGATACCCTGCGTATACATACTACTGACTACACTCAATTTGACCCTCAGGCGCTGCAGAGCATATTTGAAGAGCAGGCGGAGTTAACTATTACTGACGCCACTGTGGATAAAGATCTCTCGCCGCTTGATTCTCTGATCAGTGGGGAGGCTGACCTTGCCCTGGTGGAAAATAGCACCGCTTTTGTGCCAGGTATAAGAGCGGTGTTACCGGTATTTGAAAGCTATCTTCATCTTCTAATGGCTGATGATTTTGGCGTATCTGACTCATCTAATACTTTGTTGGGTGCATCATTTTTTATTCCTAATCATTCATCGGCAGGCCAGCGTTTTGTGGAACTTGTGACCAAGCGGCAGGGCTTAAAACCCGGCGACTACACGCTTACTTCCTCCTTTGAGGAAGGAGTGACTGATATTATTGTGTACTTTGGGCCTATAAATCCGGATAACACCGACTGGACCAGGCCGGGTTATTCGTTGCTTTCTCTGGATAACGAACTCAACCCCCAGCGTGCTTTTTACGAGGAGGGTATTGCATATACTGCCCCGCATATGAGACCTAAGATTATTCCTGCGTTAACCTATGACTTGCCGGGTAATGAGGGGCCATTGTTGACTGTTGCAGTTGATACACTGTTAGCTGCTCGTAAGGATCTGTCGGAGGTTCTTATCTATAAATTGACTCGGACCTTACTCGAACAGAAACCGCGTTTTAGTGCCATTGCGCCACATTTGTTTTCCGGGATCAGCGAGTCGTTTAACCGACTCGATTTGAATTTTCCACTTCACGATGGTGCCCGCCGTTATCTGGATCGTGATGAACCGAGTCTTCTGGAGCGTTACGCTGAAACTATCAATCTATTGATATACATGCTGTTCCTGATTGTGAGCACTTTCGTGGCATTCTCGCGTTGGCGAGCGCATCGTAAAAAGGACCGTATAGATACTTTTTATGAGAGGGTGATGAGCGCGCGAGCCGGCATGGATACAGCGCCTGCTGAGTCATTACTGAAGGAATTGGATGATTTGGAGCGAGAGGCATTTGAATCGCTTATTAACGAGAAGTTGGCTGCAAACGAAAGTTTTAAAATATTTATTGATCAGTTGCAGCGACTGCGAAATGATTTGAAGGAAAAGACCTCTTCATGAGGCTGCATATTTCGCCTGGGCCTCGCAATCGGCTTGAATCCATTGTGTATTTGGGCAGGCGTTTGTCTAGGCTATTGGGGCCTTGTGACGTGGAAGCTATTCGGTTACCTTTGTTGATATCGAAAACTTGGTTGCAATCATGAATATTGCTTTGCTACACATAACAGCCTTTGTTGAGACTAACCTCAGTCTTCATTGGTACAACCACGACGCTAAATTGGCGCGCTCGCGCTTTTTCCACTAAATACCGCTCTGCTGTCCTTTTTATAGTTGGCTCACGATAATCGTCGAGCCACGATGTCACTCGCCTGAATTCAGGAGCAGATATATGAAACGTATTCCAGAACCCTTTCGCATCAAGATGGTTGAACCCATCAAAATGACCAATCTCGCTGACCGCCAGACTGCCTTGGCAGAGGCTGGGAATAATCCCTTTTTATTAAAAAGCGACGATGTCTATATTGATCTATTAACAGACTCGGGCACTGGTGCAATGAGTGCTAATCAATGGGCGGCGCTGATGATTGGCGATGAAGCCTATGCCGGTAGCCGTAGTTTTGTGAAACTGGAGCAGTCCGTTCGCACGCTGTTTCGTTACAAACAGGTTATCCCGGTTCATCAGGGCCGTGGCGCGGAACAAATTCTGTTCCCCACTATGGTGAAACGCAGTAGCAGTAAAAAACCGGTGTTTATATCCAATTACCATTTTGATACAACCGCGGCACATGTTGAGATGAGTGGTGCCAAAGCCATTAATGTATTAACGGAGGAGGCTACCGATACAGGCGTGTACTATGATTTTAAGGGCAACTTTGATATTGCGGCTCTGCGCGCCACTATTGACGAGCATGGTAGCGAGAATGTTGTGGGTATTATTGTCACCATTACCTGCAACTCGGCAGGCGGCCAGCCGGTTTCAATGACCAATATACGGACAGTTTCAGAAATTGCTAAAGCCAATGATATACCCGTGGTAATTGATGCCGCGCGTTTTGCCGAAAACGCCTGGTTTATCAAGCAGCGGGAGAAAGATTATAGTGACGTTGCTATAGGAGACGTGATCCGGGAAATGTTCTACTACGGCGATATATTTACCATGTCGGCGAAAAAGGACCCCATGGTGAATATGGGCGGTTTGTGTTGCTTTAAAGATGACGAGGACCTGTGCAGAGCGGTGCAGGTACTCTGCGTACCAATGGAGGGGTTTATTACCTACGGAGGTCTTAACGGCCGCGATATGGAAGCGCTGAATGTCGGTCTTTGGGAATGCGCTGATGAAGACTACCTGAATTATCGGATCGGTCAGGTGGCTTATCTCGGAGAGCGCCTGCGCGAGGCTGGCATTCCTATTCAGTACCCTACGGGAGGTCACGCGGTTTTTGTTGATGCGGGAAAGATGCTTGAGCATATTCCTGCTTCACAGTTTCCGGCGCATGCCTTGGCGAATGAACTTTATCTAGAGGGCGGAGTCCGTGGAGTGGAGATAGGCTCACTGCTTTTGGGCCGTGATCCCATTTCAGGAGAGCAAAAATATTCTCCGCTGGAGCTGCTACGGCTCACGATTCCACGGCGGGTATATACCAATGATCATATGGACTATATCGCGGATAGTTTGATTTCCATCAGGGATAGAGCACATAGCATCAAAGGCCTCGAATTTGAATATGAGCCGCCGGTGTTGAGGCACTTTACAGCCAGATTAAAACCGATAGCGTCATAGCGTCAGGCTATCGGTCTTATTTTCGCACCGAGCTGATAACGTGTTCGGGTTCGTCCCAGCCTTCTTCACTGCGCGGCAGGTAAAAACGGTTATACCATTTACGTAATTTGTTAATGGGGCCGTCACCGTCGCAAAGAATTGGGTCTGGGCGATAGAGCTTGGTTTCCCATACCTCGACATCTTGGCCAAAGGCCGCAATGGCGGTCATCGGGTACATGTCGTAAAACTCTTTGGGTAGTGGTGTGTCATCCATACTAGCCACAATGACACCTGAGGTTAGCTCTACTTCATTATCATTAATAGGCACGTGGTAGTTGACCCACCAACTTTTAAAACTGAAATCTTTGTTTTCGTTGGTGGTGTAAAAATACATGATACTGGGGCCATGGTAGGTCGCTATACCCCATTGGTCCGCCTGGTCAGCTTCCATTTCTACACGCATGGCTTTTAAGTCAATATCGATAAATGACGGTTGGATCATATCGGCATTGAAATCTTGCCGGACTCGCGCTTCCTGGGAAACAGAATAGGGCTTAAATATATTATCAAATTGAGAAGCGTAACCGCCATGAACTGAGGGAAAGTGGCCTACGTCGACAATATTTTCGATGATTTCTCGACCTTGGGATTTAATGATTTTTCGGTTAAAGCGCCAATCGCCAAATTCACCGACGTTCCAGTCGGGAATATCAGGTAGCTGCCAATTGGGTTGTCCGTTCTCAGGGTCATGCCAGATGGCGATAAAGCCGTTCTTTTCAGATATAGGCCAACTTTTTAGTGCGGATTTTGCCCGTTGCGGGATTTTTTTCGCGTAGGGGATCAGGCTGCAGGCACCGTCATGGTCAAATTGCCAACCGTGAAAAGGGCAGCGCACGCTGTTGCCTTCTACACGGCTACCGGTGCCGGCCAAATGTGCACCCAGATGTGGGCAGTAGGCATCGAGTACTGCGGCCTCACCATTTTCACCACGAAACAGCACCAGTTCCTGGTCGAAATAGCTGAGACGTTTTACCTCACCAATAGCCAGTTCTTGTGAGAAGCTGACAATATGCCAACCGCGGGCATACACTCCGGCTTGTTCAAAGGCATAACGGGGTTTTACATTGGCCACGATCGAACTCCTTTTTGTGGGGGGTACGTTCTATTCCTCAATCATCTTTCCCTGCATTGCGTGCGCAGCGGCAACATAACCAAAAGTCATTGATGGACCTATGGTGGAACCCGCTCCGGGGTAGCTGTCACCCATTACTGAGCCGGCACAGTTGCCCGTGACATAGAAGCCATCGATGATTTCATTCTGGTGGGTCAGTACGCGAGCATATTCGTCACATTTCAAACCCCCTTTGGTACCCAGGTCGCCTGGGTAAACGGCCATAGCATAAAATGGTGCCTGGTCGATGGGGGCAAGACAGGGGTTGGGGCCGACCTTGGGGTCACTATAGTATTGGTCGTGTGCGCTATCGCCACGGCCAAAATCGAGATCTTTGCCGCTACATGCAAAACCATTTTGTCTCTCGACCGCGTCTTGCAGGCCTTTTGCATCTACACCTATAAGCTTGGCAAGCTCCTCCAGAGTGTCGGCTTTTTTGAGAAAACGATTGCCACTTAAGTGCTCGGGCAGTTTGTCGTCTGACTGGATTTTCCCTGGGACAAGAGGTCCGGCACTGTATAGGTGGCGATAGCGCGCATCAAATACCATGTAACTGGGTACACTTGGCGTACCGTCATTGTGGTTTTTCCAAAATTCTTTAACCACATCTTCATAGGGTGCCGCTTCATTGCAGAAACGATGGCCGCTACTATCGACAAACATCGAACCCGGCATGGCTTTGCCGGAAATGAGCGCCAGCATGGTGCCGTCTGGCAGTCTGACACTGGGTGTCCACCAGGCTGAGCCCATAAATGCGACATCAGCGCCAATATCTTGCCCCATTCGAATACCGTCACCCATATTGCCCGGGCATGCGCTGCTAAAAGCTTCTCCCGTTGGCAGCTGTCCGTACTGCTGGCGCATGGGAATGTTCTGACCCATGCCGCCAGCGGCCAATAACACGCCTTTGCGAGCTTCCAGTCGCAGGGTTCTGCCTTCTCGGTTTACTTCAATACCGACAACGCGCTGATTCTCGACAATAAGTTGCGTAGCTTCGGTGTTCAGCCACAGCGGAATGTCACGATCGAGCATGGCTTTCCTGCAGCTGGTTACCAGTGCACGACCGAGGGTGTAGCGCCTATCGGGCAAGCCCTTTAAGCGGCTTGGTATATCAAGATAATAACGCAGGATATTACGAGCCATGTAGTACTTGCCTTTGAGGCTCATATCCATGACTTCGCGGCTTTCGCGCACGGTAATACTGAAACGCAAAAAGCCGGTCAGGTAACCGGGGTAGCGCTGGTTTGGTGCTTCCTTACCAATACTGAAACGACTGATAGTGTCAGGGTCCATGGATCTGCCGCCGGTTTTACCGCCGGGCAGTTCGGGGTAATAGTCGGCGTAGCGGTCGGCGGCAAAATATTTTACCGGGGTGCGTTTTCCCATAAAGCGGACCATCGCCGGCGCCTGTTCGACATAAGCTTTGAGTTTTTCTTCTGGTACGTCTGGGCCGACTACGGCACGCAGATAAGCCAGTCCATCTTCGGCAGAGTCTTTAATGCCAGCCTCGGCCATGCTGTCATTGTTGGGTACCCAGATAACACCACCAGAAAGCGCCGTAGTACCTCCGAACTGGTCAGTTTTCTCAATGACCAGGCTGTCACCGCCAAGCTCGCTGGCAACTACTGAGGCCGTCATACCGCCTGCACCACTGCCGACAACTATGAAGTCAAAACTGGAATCCCATGTCATTTGTCTTACCCGGTAAATTATTATTGTTGCTCAATGTTGAAATCATACCCGCTTTAGCGGCACGAGAAAGTTACCGGCTGGTTAGTAATGGCAATAAAAAGCGCGATACACTAGCAGAGGCATCAGTGGGATGCATAAACATGTTATCTGTTAACAGGGAAAATACAGTGCGTCAGGATCATAGCCCCTATTTTATAAAATCGATTAGGAACCGCTGGAATGACTTCCTTATAAAACACTATTTCAGTAAAAATTTTGAGCACTTGGGTAAACACCCGATGATCATAGGCCCGTTGGCAACGAAAGTATTAGGTAATAACATTACAGCAGGAGACTTTCTACACTTGGTTAGTTACAGGGATAACCCTGTACGATTCACCACCTGGCAGGGAAAGGACATGGCGGGGCATATCCATATTGGCAATCACTGTTTATTTGCGCCAGGTACAATTATCGCTTCAGCTGCCAGTATTGTAATAGGCAATAACTGTATGTTTGCCGCCGATTGTTATATTTCTGACAGTGACTGGCATGGCCTGTATAACCGCGTACGCGCATTTCGCTGCACCAAACCTGTGGTACTTAAAGATAACGTCTGGATTGGCCATGGCGCCAAGGTAGGCAAGGGCGTCACCATCGGCGAGAATAGTGTCGTTGCGGCAGGTGCCATAGTGGTTAAAGATGTGCCTGCTAACGTGGTTGTCGGTGGAAACCCTGCAAAAGTGATAAAAAAGCTTAATCCACGTCGCCACAGGCTCAACCGTGACTTTATGTTTCGGGATGCGGAAAAAAATCAGTATGAGCAACAAAAGTTGCAGCGTTATCTGGCAGGGAGCAATACTTTTTTTGGCTGGCTTCGTGCTATTTTCCTTCCTCGAAAAACCGATTAGCCTGCAGTTTCACTGGGTCAGTCGGTTTTATTGGCATGATTAGTGACATAATATTCTGGTAAATGATATTCTTTCGCAATTAGTGAAGTGAGTTACAACCGGTAAATTCGAAGAATTAAGGACAATCTTATGAAAATTGGACTAATACCTGTCAATGTTGGCATAAAGTCTGTGGATGAGATGGTGGGTTTTGCTCAGTACGCGGAATCTATTGGTGTTGAATCTGCATGGACCTTTGAACATGCCATGGTGCCGCTCGATTATTCTTCCAAATACCCCTACAGAGCTGACGGTAAAATGGGTGGTGAGGCGGATACTAATTTTATCGATCCTTTGATTGCACTTACTGCTGTGGCCGCAAATACGACTACTATACGCTTGGGTACAGGAGTCAATATTTTGTCTCAATCCAACCCCTTGTTACTGGCCAAGCAGTGCGCCAGTCTGGATTTGGTTTCGAAGGGCCGTTTCATGCTGGGAGCAGGCATCGGCTGGTTGCAGGAAGAATTTGACGCGATGGGTGTGCCCTTTGAGCGACGAGGTGCCAGGTTTGATGATTATGTTGTCGCGATGAGAAAAGTGTGGAGCGGGGAGGTGGTTGAGCACCAGAGTGATTTTATCAATTGGTCGGGTTTTAAGAGTTATCCACTGCCGGTACAGAAACCGGGTATTCCCATTATCATGGGTGGATCAAAAGGCAAAATATATGAGCGTATAGCCAAACATGGAGACGGCTGGTTTGCACCCACAGACAGTGCTGAAACCCTGGCTCCCATGCTTGAACCGCTAAAAGTCAGTTGTGAGCAGCATGGTCGTGATTATGACTCTATTGAAATAACCTCCATGTGGAATAATCAAGGTGGTCTGGATGCCATTAAGGCGTTTGCAGATATTGGCGTGTCGCGGGTAATTGTGCCCGTATTTGCGTTAGACGGCGACCCGGTGACTGGCCTTGCCAAGTTGGGTGAAGAGATTATCGCCAAATTGTGATGACCCTCGTTTATTTGTTAGTAACTGGAGAAAATTAAACCATGTCGACCATGGATCTCAGCGTAAAAGAGGGAGTGCACGTACTCACCTTAACCAACCATGATAACGAGAATACCTTCACGCTGGATGTGATGCACGAATATATATCCGCATTTAACGTGCTTGATAGTTATCAGGGCGATACAGCTTTATTGATTACCTGCGAGCATGAAAAAACCTTTTCTACTGGTATTAATTTGGAATGGTTACTAGCAGAAGACGAAATTGGGAAGCAGGAATTTTCACGATTATTCAATTTGGTGATGTATCGTTTGGCCATGCTAAGCGCGCCCTCTGTTGTTTGCATTAATGGTAATGCCTATGCCGGGGCGGCGATATTGGCAGCGGCAGCAGATTTTCGTGTTATGCGCGCCGATCGCGGTCGTTTCTGTCTTCCCGAGATTAATATCAAAATGGTATTCCCGCCGATGATTGTCGACATCATCAATTTGCTGCCTAATAAACACGCCTTAAAGACAATGGCTTTAACTGGTAGGGCTTATACCGGGCTGGAATGTAAAGAATTCGATATTGTGGATAGTATCTATCCCACTGAAGAATTACAGCAGCAGGCTTTCACATTAGCCCAAGAACTCAGTCAAAAAGATCGAACAGTTTACACGACTATACGTAATAGCTTGCGTCCTGATGTAGCCCGCCACGGTAGTGCGTTGGGTCTTTAGGGGCCTCTGCTTGTCGCATTAGTTACAGCGAACAGGTGCTGCCTATTGATAGCGCGAGTATTCGGTTATCTTCTAGTGTTTTATCGTAAAATTAGATCACAAAATATTATTAAGGAGAATCATCATGTCCGCCAATAGCGAGTTATTTAATCTTCAGATATCTGACAGTTTTGTAGAGGTTCTGGAGTTAGTTAAGACTTTTATAGTCACCGAAATTAACCCACTGGAGGAAGAGTTCTACGGTACCCCCGATCCGGATGATATCTGGAGCTTGAGTGATCGGCAAACTGAAATTATTGAGGGATTAAAGGCTAAAGCCAGGGAGTTAGGCTTGTGGAATTTTTTCCTGCCGGACTGGAATGGCGAGGGTGTTAGTAATCTCGATTATGCGTATTTGGCACAAGAGATGGGTAAGAGTCGACTAGCTCCCGAAATATTTAATTGTGCCGCACCCGATACAGGCAATATGGAAGTATTGGCTAAATACGGCTCCCCGGCGCAGCAAAAACTATGGTTAGAGCCATTGCTTGCCGGTGAAATTCGGTCCGCCTACGCTATGACCGAACCAGGGGTCGCCTCATCGGATGCAAAAAACATTGCCACCTCGGCCGTGCTGGAAAACGGCGAGTGGGTTATTAACGGTGAGAAGTTTTACATCTCGGGCGCTGGAGACAAACGCTGTGCCATTATGATTGTGATGGTAGAGACGAGTGCCGATCCAGATACTCCGGTCTATCTGCGTCAAAGCCAAATACTTGTTCCCATGGATAACCCTGGTGTCGAAATCGTGGGTGCAATGCATGTATTTGGTGACCCTGATGCACCCCATGGGCATATGCACCTTAAATTTAATAATTGCCGAGTACCTGCAGATTATATTCTTCTTGGAGAAGGGCGTGGTTTTGAAATATCTCAGGGCCGCTTGGGGCCGGGTCGTATTCATCACTGCATGCGCGCACTGGGTCAGGCAGAGTTGGCGCTGGAAATGATGGTTACGCGTGGTTTGTCGCGTGAAGCATTTGGTAAGCCGCTGATCAAATTGGGTGGCAACTTTGATATTGTGGCTAATAGCCGTATTGAAATTGATAGCTGCCGGCTGATGGTATTACAAGCCGCCAAAGCCATGGACGTATTAGGCAACAGCGAGGCACGCGTTTATATTTCGGCGATCAAGGCCTTGGTGCCTGAAACGACTTGCAAGATCATTGACCGCGCCATGCAAATGTACGGTGCAGCGGGCGTTTCTCAATGGACTCCTCTGGCAGGTATGTACGCAGCCGGTAGAACATTACGCTTGGCTGATGGCCCCGATGAAGTGCATCGCATGGTTGTCGCACGTGCTGAAATTAAGAAATATAGTTAGGAAACGGCATAGGAAATGGGGACAGACCACGTTTAATCCAACTGCCAGCCTTATGAATGTATGCATTCCTCCATGCCTAGACGTGCACGAGTCGCTGTTGCCGGGATTTCCTGGCGCGGCAATAATCTTTCCGTTTTTTTAAAACAGCTGAAATTACTGACGCATTGAGTCGGCGGGTAACGCTGGGTAAGCGGAGCAGACCACCGAAGATGAATTTAATGTGGTCTGTCCCCGTTTAACCCGCCCTTATTTCGACAGCGAATACCCGCTATCTACGCGATAGTTCCCCCTAATCGAGCATGTGTCGTCTTAAGACTACGTATTGTCGCAGCCTGAATGAACAAAATGTCATGTAGCGGATTACACTAGCAGCGCGGTAAAAAACGCCATAATTAATTTATGTTTTGAGTGTACCTCATGCCGTTATACACAACAGCGGCGGGATATTAATTGCGTAACTAAAATAATTTGTTCTAGAGGTAGGTCATCATGAAGTATGTAACTTTTTCACGTTCAAAAATTGCTGCAGGGATAATCGCAGCCACACTCACCGGCTCGTTATCAGCTCAAATGCTTGAAGAGGTAGTCGTAACGGCACAGAAACGTCAACAAACCCTACAAGATATTCCTATTTCAGTCGCTGTAGTTTCCAGTGAGATCATTGATCAAGCGGTACTTACGGATATTAATGATCTGCAATCCGTAGTGCCGACATTGCGGGTTACTCAGTTGCAGTCTTCAAACAATACAAATTTTGCGATACGCGGGTTTGGTAACGGTACTAATAACCAAGGTATAGAGTCTTCTGTCGGCATCTTCATAGATGGTGTCTATCGTTCGCGCTCCGGTGCCGCCATTTCAGATCTACCTAGGCTTGAGCGGGTCGAGGTCCTGAGTGGTCCGCAGAGCACGCTGTTTGGCAAAAATGCATCGGCCGGTGTTATCAGTGTCATAACGCCGAAACCTTCAGGAGAAACCGGTGGTTTTATTCGTGGCGGCGTGTCAAATTATAAGGGCTATATGGTATCGGGCTTATTTGAAAGTGCTATTACAGACGACCTCAGTTTTGATGTCTCCGGTAACGTCAACCAACGGGATGGTTGGTTTGATAACTCGGAAGACGGTACCGAGCAAAATAATCGTGATCGTTGGGGGCTTCGGGGTCAGTTGTATTACACGCCGACTGACTCTACCAGTATCCGCGTAATTGCAGACTATGATGAAATAGATGAAATATGTTGCGGCACGACCAATCTTTTGAGCGGCACAACAGAAGGGGCAATTCGGTACGTGGGTGGGGATCTGGTGCCTAACGAACCCTATTCTCGTGATTCCTATCTGGATGTTACGCCTTACAATGAAATAGAAAATGGCGGGATCTCCGTTCAATTTGATATCGACTTTGATTACTTTAGCCTAACCTCCATTACCGCACAGCGCTTCAGTAATGTGGCAAAAGATGTAGATATTGACTATACCAGTGCGGAAATAACTTCCAGTGGTAAACAAAATCTTGAGCTGGATACGTTTACTCAGGAGTTTCGGTTGACATCTAACAGTGATGGGAATATCGACTGGATGGTTGGTGCCTTCTATTTTAATGAAGACCTGGAATACTCTGATGAGGTGATTTGGGGTGATGATGCCAGGAGCTATTTTGACGCGTTAGTCGCGGGTCTGGGTGCTCCCGGCCAGCTTTATGCGTTTGAAGATGCCTATGGCTTCGAGCAGGGTGAGTTTTTTGCGTCTGGCACCGGGGTAGCGGAAACGATTACTCAGGCTGACGAGGCCATCTCATTCTTTGGTCAGGCCGACTGGCACATTGGCGAGAGGTGGACTGTAACCGGCGGGCTGAACTACACCCAGGCTGAGAAAGAGGTCAGCATCCTGCAGGAAAACACCAATGTATATGCCCATATACCGGCTTATCTACTCGGGCCTTTTTCCGTGCTGCAATTGCTACCTCCCATCGTCGAGTTACCCAACTCAGTTGAGGCTAATACGACTGATGATGAAGATGTTACTTATACCTTTCGTGTTGCCTTTGACGCAAATGATAGTGTGAATGTTTACGCCAGTACCAGCACAGGCTTTAAGGCGAGTTCCTGGAACTTGTCGCGTGATACGCTGCCCAACGAAAAGGATAGAGCAGGGATAGAGGCTGCGGGATTGGATGATTGCTGCGCTAACCTCCAATACGGGCAGCGATTCGCTGGGCCAGAACAATCGACCGTATACGAAATTGGATTGAAAGCAAGGTTTGAGCGCGGTTCTTTAAATATGGCGATCTTTGATCAAACCATTGAAGGGTTCCAGTCTGCGATATTCAACGGAACCGGATTCGACCTGCTTAATGCAGGGGAGCAGTCCACAACAGGTATGGAGTTTGATCTGAATTATTATCCGATTGACTCACTGAAACTGACATTGTCGGGTATCTTTCTCGATCCAGTCTATGATTCATTCCTCTTGGGTGAAGACGCAGAAGGAAACGCTGATTTAAGCGGTCAGAAGCCTGCAGGTATCCATGAAGTCAGCATGGCGATGTCGGCAACTTATTCATTCCTAATTGGTGATAATGACGCTTTTGTGCGCGGTGACTATCTATACGAAGATGAAGTACAAGTCGTTGATAATGTACCGGCTGACATTGCTTCACGCGAAGTTAAGCAGCTAAACTTTAGTGCCGGGCTATATACACCCGGTGGCTTGGAGGTCACTGTTTGGGTGAAAAATGCAACCGACCAGGATTACCTGCTAAGTGCATTTCCGACTCCTGCTCAGGCCGGTAGTTACAACGGTTACGCAAACCAGCCGCGTACCTACGGTGTGGGTTTGAAGAAGGTTTTCTAGGGTTATATCTCTAGATAAGGCAATCAATAGCCGGCGTTGGGAATCTCCCAACGCCGGCTTTTTCTTGCAAATGGGGGCAGACCGCCGAAGATGCATTAAATGTGGTCTGTCCCCGTTTTTCACCCATTTTTTACTCGGGCTTGAATACCAGGCCGGCATTGTCAGATAACCGCTTAAGTAGTTTGTCACCCATGACTGCGGCAGGTGTCCAGATACCGCCGGGAGCTTGCACATCATCCAGAGCGAGTGTCAGCGCACTCTCAGCGATCATGCGTGACGTGGAGCCGTATCCCGGGTCTCTGTTACCAAAGACAGAAGCACGTATCTCTTCACCGGAGTCAGTTTCACCGATGAATAGCAGGTCGTAGAAACCCGCTTCCTGCTCTTCGCGACTTGGTCCATCACCGGGTTGTATGTCCTCGCTACCGGTAGAAAGACTGGGTTTGGCAAGGGCATTTGCTATTGCCTCGCCTTTTTCGCCTGGTCCGGTGAGTAGCATTTCCGAGTAGGTGAAGTCTTTACCGAAGGCGTGGTCGAGCAGCGCATTGGAGCGGTGTACATTGGGGATATTGATTGTTGCCATGACAAAGGGGGCGGCCCAACTTTCCGCTGCTTCGTCATAGTACGGCTTGAAGCTTTCAGGCTGTTGCGGGCCCTGGAAATCGGGTACCAGTCCAAAGGGGTTTCTGAGTTGCTCCTGTACCTTTGGATCTTTGGCTGCTGCCGCCATAGTGGCTTTCATGCTAGCCACGGTGCCACCGGAGGCATGTCCTTTCATACCGCGAACGCGTCCTTTTACATGGCGGACCGGGCCGCCTGTTTTCTCACGGGCAAGACCTTGAAGGTAATAGACACCCATATCAAAAGGGATGGAGTCGAAGCCGCAGGAGAATACGATTCTGGCACCGCTGGCCTGTGCACCTGCCTGGTGCTGTTCTATCATCTCGCGCATCCAGTTGGGCTCGCCGCAGAGGTCGACATAATCGGTGCCAGTATCGACACAGGCCGCCACCAGGCCGGAACCGTAAAGTTGGTAGGGGCCAACTGCGGTTATTACCACAGCGGTGCGCTCGGTCATAGCACGTAGCGCAACATCATCAGCGGAATCAACACTGATAATCGTAAGGTCTGCAGGAAGATTTTCCTCGGCGATCATCTTTGCGATCTTGTCAGCATTTCGCCCCGCCAGCGCCCAGCGAAATTCGTCTGACTTTCCATGCTGTTGGGCCAGATACTCGGCTATCAGCTGCCCGGTAAAGCCGCTGGCGCCGTAAACGATAATGTCGAATTCTCTTTTGTCTTTCATAATCACGTATATCCCGATAAGAGTTGTGATCCCCCCAATGCTTGCGGCACGAGGAGAAGTTGGATTTACTTACTACTGAAACTCGCAATTTTTTGGTGCTTGATGTCTTGCAGTAGTGGGCTGCCAGCTGCATTCTGGAAAGCCTCGGCCACGCTGGCCGAGCGGGCATCAGTGATAGGCTGATAATTGGGGTGGGTAAATATGTATAGCTCTCTTGCTTCAATGGCTTCCAGCACGCGTCGGCCTACAATATCCACATCGATACCGTTTTCTACTGCTTGTGTGGTGGCACGGGCCACTTGGAGTACGTCCGCAGTGATAGGCGTATCGCTGGCATAGCGTGCCTGCCGGTTGCGATAGGATTTGTGGATGCGGGTTTGGACAAAAGCCGGTGCCAGTACTGAGACATGGATATTGTCGTCTTGTAATTCCACAGACCAGGACTCGGACAGAGCTACGACGGCAGCCTTGGTGGCTGTATATGCCCCGCCGAGAGGAACACCAGCCATGCCGGCAATGGATGCGACATTGATCAACCAGCCGTTCTCGCCGTGTTCTTTGATCAGGGGAATGAAGACGTGAGCGCCGTAAACTACGCCCATCAAATTGACATCGATCGTCCATCGCCAACCAGCATCATCCAGGGTTTCTAGTGCCCCGATACCCCCGCTGACGCCTGCGTTATTGACCAGCATGTGCACCTTGCCAAAACGCTGGCAAGCGGCCTCTGCGGTGCGTTCCCAGTCGGCTTTGATGGCGACATCCATATCGACCGCCAGCACGGGGATGCCGGCATCCAACAGCTCCCGCTCTGCCACGGCGAGTTGCGCGGTTTCAATATCAGCGATGACGATATTCATGCCCTTACGTCCCAGCGTTTTGGCCAGGTGGAGCCCAATGCCGCACGCTCCGCCGCTAATGACGGCAGTCTTACCGGATAGTTCTTTCATGTGCCTTTGTACTCCTAAGTCAATGTTAGTTCGGTCTAGATAAAGGATAGACCGGCCTGGATGATCAAGGCAATGTTGGCGATCAGTGCCAGCAGAAAGAAATGGGATCTAGGGCTGGGATTTTTCTCGGTTGAGATAGCGTAATACAGGCCCATGTGGATCAGCCGTGATATGGCGTAAGTCCATACCCATATGGCTGCCCAGAATGGGCCCGCTCCGACAAGGATGGCCAGAAATGCAGCACCCAGCATCGCGGGTGCGTTTTCGACAGAATTGGCGAATGTTCTGTTGGCACGGAATACGAAGGAGCTATGGCTCAGGTTTGGGTCCATTTTCCCGGGAATAGCTGCGGGTTGTTTTGCTTTCGAAATGGCAGCAACCATCATCTGCACAAGTATCGTTGTAATGATAACCAGTAGTCCAAGTAGAGCGGTGTGATAGTCCTGAAAAAGTGACATGGTATATTCCTCATCTTAGTTTCTTTGTTCGGCGATGTGCCGCTTTCGGGGTTACGCTTATATTATTCAACGGCTCGGGCTAAAGCCGCTTTAAACGCGGGGCGAGCTGTACTTCGTTCAATATAAGCATTTAATGTTGGGTGATCTTTCAATTGACCCAGTCTTTGTGCCATAGCGATTACGTAGCTAATTCCGAAATCGGCGCCACTAAATTCATCTCCCAAAATAAATTCGTTGTCACCCAATTGATTACTTATGTTATCCAGATGCAATTTTATTTCAGCTTGGCTGAATCCACTCAACAGAGGGCTGGGAGTTTGTTCGCGCATCAATAACATATTGATTAACAACGGCGTAAAGACGGATGCCTCAGGGTAATGTAGCCACTGTGTATACCTAGCCCATGCTTTCAGGTCGGTCCGCTTGGGCGAAAAATTCATATTGCTGTCGAATTTTTCAAGCAGGTAAGCGGTGATGGCTCCAGATTCAGACAATATAAAACCGTCGTCTTCGATCACCGGCGATTTACCCAATGGATGAATGATTTTTAAGTCGTCGCCTGCGCGCATGGTATTGGGATCGCGCAGGTATTCCTTAAGCGCATATTCTACGCCTAGTTCTTCCAATAACCAGACCGTAAATATGGAACGGCCAATTCTTAGATGATGAATGGTTAGCATTTTGTAGTCCTCGATTGTGGTTTGTTCACCCCATTTCTGGAAATAGAGAGAATTGATAAGCCGGTAAATGGGGCTTTGTTTCTACAAAAGTGAGAATTGTTCTCATATAACAATACGCATAGTGAGTTTTTTAATTGACAATGTCAATTAAAAATATAAGATGCACTAATATTGAGCAACACGCAGGGGGTCTGGATGCCTAAGATATTAACACCGGATGAAGTTTTAAGATTTCGAGACCGCATGTGTGATCACGCATTAGCGACGTTTGCCAAACATGGTGTAGAGGGCATTACATTAAGAGGCTTGGCCGCAGATTTGAGCTGTAGTCGCACTACGCCTTATCGATATTTTAAGGATAAGGCGGATATATTGGCGGCGCTACGTAAGCGTGAATTTGGTCGTTTGGCCGATGCCCAGGAAGCCACACTGAAGCAAGAGACGGAGCCGCGCAAGCAGCTAGTGGCCTTGGCCTCTACGTATTTGCAGTTTGCGATTAAGGAGCCAGATACCTACCGGGTAATGTATCAAGTGGTTCAACAAAACCCCTCTCAATACACCGAGTTGGCAACAGAAATACTTCGCAGTGGTGAGCCTATTCGTCGTGTGGTTCAAGCCTCAGTTTCTGCTGGCATTATGCATGGCGACCCGACCAATATTGGTTATATGTTATGGGCCGGTTTGCATGGCCTGATAGCGCTACACTTGGCGGATCTTTTGGGTGACGAGCGTGAAATAGAAGAGCTGGCCACAGTAATGATTCGTTCATTGGGGCGGGCAGTCAGCACCGAGCCCAGTAAGACAGCCGCTGCACGGCGCACATCGAAAAAATTATGACCCTCGCATCAATTTAATGGAATTAGTATGAGTAAAAATGTAGACGCACTATTCAAACCTTTTAGTCTCAAAGACTTATCCCTTGCCAATAGGTTTGTGATGGCTCCCATGACCCGCGAATTTTCGCCTGGTGGCGTGCCAACAGACGAGGTGGCTGGTTATTATCGTCGCCGCGCGGAAGGGGGCACGGGTTTGATTATCACCGAAGGCACGACGATTAAAGATCCTGTCGCCACTATGGGAGAGCGTATTCCACAATTCCACGGTGTAGAAGCTCTGGCTGGATGGGAAAAAACGGTTAAGGCTGTGCATGCGGCCGGTGGTAAAATCATGCCGCAGTTGTGGCATGTGGGTATGGCTCGTTCGCCCCAAAACGCGCCCTATCCAGAACTGCCCAGTGTGGGTCCCTCTGGTCTGATTGCGCCCGGGAAAAAACTGTCGGAGCCAATGACGGTTGCACAAATTGAAGCCCTAATTGAAAACTTTGCCAGTGCGGCGGCTGATGCCATGCGGATTGGTTTTGATGGTGTCGAGATTCATGGCGCTCATGGCTACTTGATTGATCAGTTTTTTTGGAGTGGAACCAATGAGCGCACTGATGAGTGGGGTGGGAGTCTGGCCAACCGCGGCCGGTTTGCGGTAGAAATAATTAAAGCAGTCCGCGCTGCCACTGCACCCAATTTCCCAATTATTTTTCGTTACTCTCAATGGAAGCAACAAGAGTATACGGCTCGTTTGGTTGAAACACCGCAGATGCTCGAAGAGTTTTTGGCCCCGCTAAGCGATGCCGGCGTGGATATTTTCCATTGCTCAACTCGCCGATATTGGGAAAGCGAATTTGGTGATGATGGTTTAAATTTGGCTGGTTGGACCAAAAAAATTACCGGCAAGCCTACCATCACAGTGGGGTCCGTTGGGCTGAATGACGATTTCTTCGGCGCATTTGCAGGCAAGGATTCCAGTACTCGCTCAATAGATGATCTAATTGAACGTATGGACAAAGGCGAGTTCGATTTGGTCGCTGTTGGTCGAGCTATGTTACAAGACCCTAATTGGGCCAACAAGATTCGCCAGGGTAGTGTCAACGAACTCAATCAATATTCAGGAAACGCGCTCGCGACCTTGTCATAGGCTAGAAACTCATCAGTAAACCCTTCGTAGCCAATGCTAGTAAAAATTATTTGAGGAAACACAATGTCTATTGAAAAAATCCTACAAGAGCGCGCATCAATTCGTGCATTTCTTGATAAAAGAGTTCCTGATGAAATTCTAAAGTCAATTTTTGAAAGTGCTCAGCTTTCGCCCTCGAACTGTAATGTACAGCCCTGGCAGACCTGTGTAGTGTCCGGCAAAACGAAAGATCAGTTAAAAGAAAAGTTTATGCAAACTCTTATGACTGGCGCTATGCCAAATCCTGATTTCAATTGGTTGCCAAAATATGAAGGCATTCATCGCGATCGTCAATTTGGCTCTGCCAACGCACTGTACAGCTCGATGGGGATTACAAGAGAAGATAAAGAAGCGCGTCAAATGTCTATGATTCGTAACTGGCAATTTTTTGATGCTCCTCATGCGGTATTTTTTACCATGGATAAGTACCTGGATATTATGGGTGCTGTTGACTTGGGTATTTACGCACAAACCTTATCGCTAGTAATGGTTGATCATGGCCTATCAAATTGCATGCAAGGTGCATTAGGGCAATTCCCTGATCCTGTGAGAGAAGTGTTAAAATTACCTGAAGAGCGCGGAGTCTTATTTGGTATGTCTTTCGGCTATGCAGATGAAAGCGCGGCAGTGAATAAGACAAGGACTGACAGAGGGACTATAGATAATGCCGTTTCTTTTTTTGACTAGCAGTTAGCCCGTCTTTCAGCTGCCTTCCAGAGCGATGATTGTCTGTTGTAGAATCTTCCGGGCAAAGGCATCGTCAAAATTAAAGCGCCAAGCCTCCAGGCAAAGCTGAATGGCGCCGCGACCCTCATAGAGTCTATTTCGGATTTGGGAGCTGTTGCCCTTTGGCAGCGTTCCATATTGTTGCCAAAAAATAGCGGGTAAATCAAAAAAGGAGAATATCCACTCTGCAGCGGGTTCTGCCAAAAAGGCGCGTTCGGCATCGAGCACAGCAGTAATATTGGCTGAGCCGTTGCTGCGTTCGATCAAAATATTTTTTAGCCATAAATCACCGTGAACCAGACTTGCTTGGGTCACTTCGTCCAGACTGGGTTTGTGTTTTTCTAGCAGCTGCAAAAAATGCATAGCATCTTCGCGGGGCAATTGGTAACGCTGCATATCTTCGACCATCTCAGTCACCCAACTGAGCATGGCATCGCCCCAGCTAGTGTGATTTTTGCCGGGGGAGGGCTGGCCAAAATGCGTGCCGGGCAGGGCGTGGATTTTTTTGACTATGGAGCCAAACTGTTGCCACAGTGCGTGATTTTCCGTTTCGCTCAGTTGGTCTTTGACCGACTCCCATAATACGCCTGGTAAGCAGGGCTGGAAGACATAGTCTCTATCGATTAATTCCCGACTGAAGTCGGTAAACAGGTTTTGCGGAACGAGGTCAGAAATAGTGCGCAGTTGTTGCTGTACTGTTGCCTCCCTGCGCAACAGCAGTTGTTCATGCTGAAAGATAATGGCATCGGCGGGCGGGGCAACTCGGAGCACTACTGTTGCACGCTGGTCAAATTCAATGCGGTAACTGGTATTGAATTTTCCGGTGGTAATCAATTGCCAACGACAGGGTGTGATGCCGTCGCCGAAGGCGCGATGACAGAGGTTAATCAGATGTTGATCATCCAGCTGACGTTGAAAAGTGGCGGTGTCGCGATTGACTGCTACGTATTTCACCACACCTCCATTATCGATCCAGTTACTCGATGGCTCTCTATTCCGTGTATATGCCTTCACCATCAGGGCTAAAACACTCTTTCAAAAAGCGCTCCTGGGGTTTTTCTGAAGCGGTCTTTGGGATCTCTTCCACTAATTGCAAATAGCTGGGGACAAAATTGGCTTCCAGCTGACTACGGCAAATGGCAAAAACGGCGGCTGCATCGAAGCTGGCCGAGTCTTTGACGACAATAGCACAGACCAGGTCTTTTTCACCGGGGGAGCCTGAGGCCGCCTCTACACCATAGGCGAATACATCATCAATTTGGCCGTGCTCGGCAATAACTTTTTCGACATAGCTAGGGTTGATAAAATCGCCGTTATGGCGAATTCCACCACCGGCCCGGTAGTCGAAAAACAACCAGCCATCCATATCCATGTGGCCCATATCACCACTGCGGTTCCAGCCGCTGTCTATTTTTTTGGTCGAAGCTTCCGGGTTGCCGAAGTACTCTACCTTGGCTTCGGAGCCATCTTCAGGTCGACAGCAGATTTCACCGACTACATTAGGCGCGCACTCATTGCCTTCTTTATCGAGAATTTTCATCTGGATGCCGGCCATCGGTTTGCCGCAGGAGCCAATAGGCCCTTGGCCAACCGGTTTGTAAGCCATTCCACCGCCATCGCTGGCACCGTAAAACTCAAACACTTGTGCCCCGAAACGTTGCTCGAAAGGAGCCCAGAGTGCCGCTGGCATGCCACCACTGACAACCATCCGTACCGGGTTGTCGGCATCATTGGCTTGTTCCGGCTCGGAGTAAATTGCCGTTGCCATGCCGCCCAGCAGTGAAAAAGAAGTGCAATCGTACTTGCGCAATACCTCCCACAATTTAGATTTGGTAAACCGACGGCTGAATACAGCACGGTAGCCCATCATCAGTGAGGGGCACAGGGCGGAGGCCTGAGCGTTGTTATGGGTAAAAGACAGACCGGTATAGGGCCGCTCGTCTTCCTGATAACCGAAGAATCCGCCCATCATACCGGTGCCGCCGAAGCGCATGGTATCGCCGACTATACCCTTGGGGTCGCCTGTGGTGCCGGAAGTATAGATAATCTGCAATGGATCGGTCAGTTCCACAGGCGTTGGCTCCACGGTATCGGCGGGAGTATTCATTACGTCGTTGAGGCAATCGATACCACTCAGCGAGGACAGCGGGCGGGCGCCAGCCTCACCAGTTTCAAGTACCAGTAGCCAGCTCAGTTCGGGAGCCTGATCGCGAATCGCTATGACTTGATGAGCGCAGTAATCGGCGCAGAGCACGCCGCGGCTGCCAGAGTTTTTAAGCATAAAGGCCAGCTTATCGCCCTGGATACGGGGGTCGATGGGGACAAATACACAGCCGGTAATGGAGGCGGCAATCATTGCTTCAACAAACTCGGGGTGGTTGCGCATCATGATGGCAAAACGATCGCCTTTTTTCATGCCGTACTTGATGAGGCGTGCGGCGAGACGATTGGCATTGCGCTGCAAGTCGGCGTAAGTGCGAACTTCGTCCGGGGTGGCGCCGCCATCGAGGCTATAGTGCTCGAAGGTGAGTACATCCAAATCCGGTTTTTGCTCGGCGCGGATAGCAATCAGATCCGCCAGTATAAATTCGTTACGCTCCCGCATGGAAGGTTCCTCGAGTATTGTGCTGTCAAAAAAGCGTTGGCAGCCCTTTGTGTGGGCAACATATGGTCAGACAGATAACTTATTTCGACAAAATAGTAATGTTCATCCCAGCAACCTCGTTGCCAATAGTGCCACCGCCATTATGGGCCAGAGCTCGGCTTGCACCTTCTACCTGGCGTTTGCCGGCACGGCCTTGCAACTGCATGGTCAGTTCAATAATTTGGGATACACCGGTAGCGCCTACCGGATGCCCCTTGCGCAGCAGACCGCCTGAGGTATTAACCGGAATGCGACCACCCAGTTTAGTCTCGCCGTCGGCTAGTAGTTGCACGCTTTTACCTGGCTCGCAGATTTTCAGGTGCTCGTAGGTAAGGATCTCACAGGGCGACGAGGAGTCGTGCAGTTCAATTACGTCCAGATCTTTAGGGCCAAAACCGGCTTCGTCATAGGCTTCGGCAATACACAAAGCGGTCACGTTGTCTGTTTCACTGGGCGCATGCTCGTAGTAGGAGTGCAGTACACTGGAGATGATTTTTACCGGCTCGCTGATACCGAGTTCACGGGCCTTCTTTTCGCTAACCAAAATCACCGCCGAGCCACCATCGGCTACCGGCGACAGCATTGGCCGGGTTAGCGGTTCGCTGATCATCGGTTGCGCTAGTACCTCTTCTACCGTCATTTCCTGGGTATACTGGGCTTTGGGATTAAAACTGGCATGGAAAGAGTTTTTGGCAGTTACCATGGCGAAATGTTCAGGCGTGGAGCCATATTCTTCCATATGGTCGCGCGCCATTACGCCGTAAAAATCGGTAAATATGGAGCGGCTTTTTCCCGAGCCTTCGGATTGCCCCTTGGATAAATCGGCGATCATCTGGTCGCGCACTTCCACATCCACTGCGCCGGAAAAAGCGGCGTAGGTGATCATCTTGTTTTCGTGGAACAGTTTTTCTACACCGGAGACCAGCACCACGTCGTAGAAACCGGCGGTTATCATCATTGCTGCCTGGTTTAATGCGGTGGTAGAGCTACCGCAGGCGTTTTCAATGTTGATAATAGGGATCTTGCCCAGACCGATGGAACTGAGAATGACCTGACCGCGGATTGACTCCTGGCCGGTGACTGTACCGGCGGCACAGTTACCGACATAGGCGGCCTGGATATCGGACATGTCGATACCGGCATCTTTGATTGCTTCCAGTACCGGCGCGCCGCCGAGTTGCTTCAGGCTCTTATCGAGGTGTTTGCCGAACTTGGTCATGCCTACGCCGGCTACAATGGCATTGGTACGCATATGTGTGTCTCCTACTTTCAATTTGAATGTGTGCAAGTGGCGCCAATGGCGGCCACTCGCAGCAGGTATTACCGGATCTAGATCATGCCTGATCCAGGTAGGTCGTACTTATCGCGAAGCGCTTCAACTTCTTCGGTGCGACCGGGTTGCGGCGCCGCTGCTTGAAATACCGCGTCTTTGGTTAGTTCGTCAACCACTTCCTGCGAGCGGGGAAAGGGAGTATCGAAGTTGTTGAGCTGGAACAGTTTCTCGAAGGGCAGGCGCGGGCGCTGGCCGCCGGCTTTGGGATCTTCCATCGGGTAACCGACGGTTTGGGCTACAACCATGCGGCAGCTGGCGGGTAGACCAAAGGCTTTTTCTACCTTGCTCCAGTCGCCAGAGCCTTGGCAGCAAGTGCCCAAGCCTTGTTCAAAAGCCATTAATGTAGATTGGCACAGTGCTTGTCCCAGGTCCATATCCGCCATGCCGGGCCCTTTCAGGAACTCGCCAATGGAGTTGAACAAGGGTACCAGAGTCTCTTCCAGTTCTTCGTGTTTGGTGGGGCCATAACCGAGTGCGCCAACTTGCACCAGTTCGCGCAAACGATCACCGGCCTCATCCATGGCATCCATATTGATGTACCAAAGGATAATCACCGGTGCAATTTTCATCTGGAAACCGCCCACCGGTGAGGGCAGGGAGTCCCACTGTTCCTTGGTAGCCGTCTCGCGGTGAATAACCAGCGCCTGGGTGGCGTTGTTATTACCGAAATGGGAGGCGATGCGGGCCGCCTCCAGCATGCGCTGGATTTTTTCTAGTTCCACTGGGCGTTCGGGATCGATATAACGAATTGAGCGACGGTTGCCGATAACTTCTCTAAGTTCCACAGGAATCTCCTCGTGTTTAATTCAGTGTGTTGGTAATGACACTTTCTTTAATATGCTTACGTTGATCACAACCGAGATGCGGCCATAATAGCCAACATGCTGTTTTCACCATCCTCTATTAGGCTGGCGCGGGCATCTCGAAACAGTTTTTCTACCGGGTATTCACGACACAGGCCGTAACCCCCAAAAGATTGAATAGCATCATTGGCTACATCGAAGGCGGCCTGGGTGGCTGCCAGCTTAGCGCCGGTTGCATACTGGAAGGGCACGCCACCTTCCTGGGTCGCGTTACTGATCGCCACCTGTCTAACATGAGAGCGAGCCATTTCAACTTTTAGAAACATTCCGTACAGACGTGACTTGACGTTCTGGTGCTGGATGATGGGCACGCCACCTTGCACCCGCTCCTTGGAGTATTGTAGTGCATGTTCATAAGCGGCGCGGGCCACTCCGACAAACATTTGCCCCATGGCAATATTAGCGTCGCGCAGGGTGAACTCCCAGATCATCGGGTAGACATCGGGGCCATCCATCATCATGAATTTGCCCGGTACCCGCACGTTGTCAAAAAATATTTCGCCCTGGTTAAGGCTGCGCTGGCCAATTTTGTCCAGCGGTTTGCCCTTGCTAATACCCGGTAGATCGAGTGGCATAACAAATACGGCACCGTCGGCAGCACCTTTGTCGGAACCCTCGTAGCTGGCGAACAGAATGGCCGCACCGGCAATGGTTCCAGTGGAAACCCAGGAAGATTTCTGACCGTTGATAATATAATCGTCACCGTCGCGGCGTACCTTGCAGTCGATACCTATGTTGGCATTGCGGTGGCCAGGTTCGGTAAACGCTACCTGGTCAGTACCATGATTGGGTTCAGTGATCGCCAGGCAGCAGATTTCGTCGCGGTCATCAAAGAATAGAGCGGCGTCTTCATTACCAAAATTGCGAGCGGTCATGGCTGCACAGTTAAATAGGGAATAGGTGATGTTGAGCCCGACATCTCCTGCACACATCTCCTCCATCACCATACAATGCAGCAGCGCGCGCTGGGCAGGGCTAAGATCGGGGCCGTAAGCACCCTGTTGTCCCACCAGTCCCAACTCCTTGTACTGCTCCAAGCCTTGCCATAGTGGCGAATCCGCGGCGATTACCTGTTCTGGAGTGTGCATTTTGTCCAGCTCAATACCCAGAGGCCGTATTACTTCTTCGGAAAAGCGCCGCACGGTCTCGTGGACCACGGTCATCTCTTCGTTGATTTCAATACCCAGGTAAGACTCGGTCATGTTTATCTCCACTCTTTTATTACTTTAGATCAGCCTGCTGATGCTCGAGTGGCAGTAAATCATCAATCAATTAACTGTTCATTGATTAATTGACACGGATCTATTAAGTTTTTGCAATGCTTCACTCTATGAAGACAAATCAGTAGCTTAGAGTTGTTTCAATTCGTCGTTTTGGGTGACGGGGCTGATATCGCTGATAAATTATCTAAATGTGTTTGACGAAATGATATGAGAATATCTCCAGATTATTTGTAAAATAGAATTTATGCGCTCGATGCCTTTGTGTGCCAGAATCAAGATGCAAAACCTGGCAGCCTTCCTGTTTGGCAAAACTCTCTAAATAATCTAGTAGTATTTTGCCGAAACCTTTTGACCTGACTGCTTCAGAGGTAACTAGATCTTCAATATAGAGTTTTCTCCCCATTGCGAAATTGGAGAGAATTCTGAAACCCGCTACAGCGATAACATCGTTGTTTTTAGTTTCTGATATGAGGCGATAGCCTTCAGAGTACATGTCTCTGACTCGATCGACAAAACCTTCCTTTTGTAACGACGGACGCAGCTCTTTAAGCGTTTCAAAACAATCCATTATCTCTTTGTCTGTTTCTACATGCACTACCATCTTGACTCCTGGTGATATTTAGCACTATTAGCAGCGGGTGATAAAGTCGTCCGACTGCCTATTTTTTTAGCCAACCCTTATTCTGAGAGTATTTATAATACCAAATTAATACTGGGATATTAAAAAAGGCATTACGATGATCCCGATAATTTCGCCAATGCCAAATGTGACATTCAATGTTAACGAGTGGACTATTGCGGTGAATGTGCCGGCTTATGGAATTCAATGACATTATCGTCAGGATCTCTTATGAAAATGAACGACGCTCCCTCCGGAGTAACGATAGGCCCCTCAGTAATATTGTAGTTTATGGATTCGAGATATTTTTGCGCAGATTCCAAATCTGTTACTTCAATGGCGATATGCGTAAAGCCCGTATGTTTTTCGGGTACATCCATAAGCACGTTAAGAGTCGTTTTATCAGAAGAGTTCAAGATAAAATTTATATTTACCCCCGAAGGATGCTCCATTATTGCGACTGGCTCAGGCCCGATAGGACCAATAATGAACTCAAAGCCTAACTTGGCGTAAAAATCCCTGGTGACTTCCAGGTTGCATACCCTCAGCCCAACGTGATTTATTCTAGTGATTTCTTTCATCGTAAATTATTTCCTGTCAACCAGTGGTTTATAGGCGGCCGTAACGTGCTGCCTATTTTTTCGGGAAGAGAAAGGTTTAGATTGGCCTCGACTCGTTTTTGCAGTTGCATATATAGATCTTCCGGCATTGGGGCAGATTGACGCTTTGCCAAATCAATGTGGATATCGACCTGTTCAGAGGCGGCCGCTCTAAATCCAGTTGTGAGGTTGTAAACCTCATGAAAAAAATGAAGCCGTTTAGCATCTACAGCCAAAAGCCAGGATCTTATTTCAAGATCATCGCCTTCTGATACCTCTTTCTCATAAATCATATGGCTTTCTAATACTGCCTTTCCGCAGGCATTCTCATCTACATAGGCGTCACCAAGCCCTAATTCCTGAGTGAAATTAAAATGGGCCTCGTATACGGCAAGCCCGTAATGGGTGGCATTCATATGACCATTAATATCAATCCATTTTTTGGGAACAACAGTTTGTAAACCTATAAATGGTACCTGCATAAGTCCCCTTTACATTGGCGCTTAGGCCTTGATTGAATTCAATGATATTTCCAAGCAGCGGTTTGTTAAACATTTGTTTCACGGACTTTTTCATGAGAGCCTGGAAAGACCTCATGCTCCGGTAGCCCATCAGTAATTTCGTACCACGGTGACTTTGAACCGACGAAGAAATGACCTTCCACTTTATTATTGGGTGCCTGGTCCAAGCCTCCAAGTGGTATACCAATTTTATCAGGACTTTCATCATATGTACTGATTAAGCTTGAACCACAAACTGAGCAGAATGTTTTTACTGTTTTCTCTGATGAGTGGTAGCCAGATAGAAGTTCTTCGCCTTTAAGCCATGTAAATTGGCTGCGTTTAATTGTAGCTCGAGTGCGAAAAGCTGCGCCATGCCACCGCCTACATTTTGAGCAGTGGCAGTTGAATATCGGGCCAAGTTCACCTCTTATTTCGTATTCAATGCCTTCGCAGAGACATTTTCCGGTTAATTTTTGCACTGATACTCCTTATGCCTAACGCCAGCATCAGCTGCTGGCAAAAGTGTTGTTTAAATTACACAAGCGCCTTAAACGATCTTCCTTATTGTCCGATTTGCCTGTCTCAGCTATGCCAGAATAGGCTAACGCCTTAGCGCAGGATCAATCCAGTTGGCTGAGAAGCATGATAATGACTATTTGAACTACTGAAATCCAGACAATACAGTGCCTCGCCACATAAAAATAATGGGAATAGCGGCGAACGCTGCTACCTTCTGGCGCCTCACCCCGGAGTTCTAGCTCCCACCGGCGTAACAACACCAAAAAAAATGAAAACAGTGTGCCGATCATGATGTTGCCACCGACCATCCAAAACGATATGAGATTAATCGAAGCACGAGTGTCAGGGTCTGCGACCGCAATTCCGAGACCGGAAGCCCCCAGAAATACAATTGCTGCGAGAGCATCCGAATAGTTTACGATCCGGTCAGCGAGTGCGCGCGACTCAGAAGTTTCATTGCTCTGCATTGATATGCCTCTTAATGCCAAAAGATCCGCGAGGTGGCCGTCCGGCTGCTTGTCCTGTTACGTGCATGTCGAGCCCCGAACCATATTTACAACGGATATGGCTATATTCGTTTGTCCGTGAGTGAAAAAACCACGACTGATCTCCGTAAACCCTAGTTTTTGATAGAAAGCTAAGGCTGTAATCGTTGACTCTAATACAATTTCACCGGAGTCGGTATTCGATGCTATTGCGAGAGCTAAGTCTACCAGTTTTCGGCATCTCGCTGGCAAGCCCCTAGCTTCTGTACCTGTTTTACTGCCTCGACCTTAAATTCCTCTGTGTAGCGTTTACCACTCATATTAAATACCTTCTGTTTGCGCGAATTGTAACGCTATCAGGTATCTACGATACTAGGGGCTTGCCACTTCATCGATCCAGATCATTTCAGAAGCATGGGCTCGGCGCAGATTGATGCCACCAGACATCTGCAAGTTGGCATCGTAATACACCTGATGCTCGATGCGGTCCATACCCATCAGAATGGCCTCACGCGTAGAGACATCATATTCGACATTGTAATTGACAAGATGAGCGGCCGTTGTCATGCCATTCTGGTGCGCTTGTTCAATTAGGATTTTTGCCTCACCCGGTGTAGCCTGTTTTATTTTGATGCTGACGACGCCTTGTTGAGCCCATTTGTCGACCTCGTTTCGGATCTCTTGTTTCGATATATCATTAGGCCAGGCCACACACTCATCGGCGGCTACCTTGACTTGATACTCACACCGAAAGGCGCCGAAATAGGGGCCGGATACAAATAAGCGCGGCCCGATAGCGTCGCCCGCCTCAATCAGGTCCCGCTGTGCAATGACGCGCTCAGGATATCCCTCTACCTGCAGCCTACTTATTGTCATTCATTGGGCTAGCCGAGAACGCAGGTTCATCTTGCGGCAAATCCCCTACAGAGCGATGATGCCAACCACCGCCAGCATCTTCGGATCGACGTTGGTCTATGTAAGAGTAAAATTCATTAGAAAGAGCCGAAGCACGTGATTCCCACCATGCCTTCATAACGTCTCCTCTTAGAATGCCCAAAATAGTAGCTACAATGTTTTCCCAGTTTTCGTCCGAGATGAGTCCGCGGAGATGCTGCCTATATACGCCTTCCCATAACCAGAATACTTCTGCGAAAAGCCAGCGATATCTTAATATCTCTAATTCAGACATTGGTTGATTCGAAGCTGCCTTTTCGTAAAGCTCTATCAGCTCAGGGTCTGCGGTAATTCGGGCATGAAACGCTGCCATTTCTCTGGCAATATCCATCTCCGTTGCTCCGGCTATGGTGTTGGTGTTTTGGCGAACTTGAATGGCCAAGTAAATGAGAGTCGCCAACACCGCAATTGCGCCAACAAATTCTCCGATATTCCCAAAGAGTGAAGCCCACTCAGTTACACTCATGTCTAGCTCCGTAGATTTTTATAAAAAAGGTCAATGCCAACAAGTCTCATTTCCGTCATGGGTCTTCGCTGGAGCAATTTGTCATATTTGTTTGTATTTAAGTATCTCATCGCCATTTTCGTCATAGATTTGGGTTGGCTGCCAACCTAAATTCCGGTAAAAACCGTGAGCCCTTATTTTTTTATCAGGTGAAGCTGCCAGCCACAGTTCTGCATGACCCAGCGACAGTAATCTTGCGACCATTAAAGAGAGCAATTTTCTACCAGCGCCTATGCCCTCATAATCAGGGAGCAAGGCCAAAACAAGTATTTCACCGGTTTGAGTATCTCCATAGCAGTAACCTACGATACTCTCTTTATCTTCTACTACGAAACCTTCGAAAGTGCCATTGTCAATTTTCGGTGCCCATGACTCTTCCGTTACACCGATTGCCACCAATACTTCTCTACTAATAGGATTATCTCTCGTAAGCCCCCTGATCTCGGCACACCTATTAATATCTGTCTTATTTGCGTTTCTAAAATCTATTTCCATTTTTAGCACTTATGCCCGAACGATTCAAAAATATAACGCCTAGTGAAGGGGCCCAGTTTACTGCGTCCCGGCACGAAGTACCCTTGCTTGCACGTATGGTTATGCATTTTCAGGCGCACCCTCTTGATATTGTGAGATGCCTTGAGGAATAACTTCCCAGCTTGCTTTAGAGCCAACATATATATGCCTGCCGATCTCGATTTCTGGATCACCATTAACACAGCCTAAAGTAACGCCGTGAATGATATTATTAATAATACCGCAAAGCGTTGAGCCGCACTTACTACAAAATTGGAGACCGAAGCCACCATTACTAATATATGACGTAAGAAGGTTTTCGCCGGATAACCATTTGAAATTTTCAGGTTCAATTAATGCATAAGCTGATGCTTGAGAGCTGAACGCTTTCCGGCAGCGAGAACAATGGCATGACCTTGCGTCAGACAACGGTCCGCTAATCTCATATTTGATTTTACCGCAAAAACATTCTCCGGTTAATTTCACCTTACTCTCCATGATGCATAACGCCCAAAGCAGCCGCGCATTTATGCGTCGGCTGCCTTTGTTTGCTATGTGCTTACTCTTTTGCTAGTGAGTTGATCGGATTCCAGCGGCCTGCACGAACTTTATATGAGCTTCCGTACACTCGCCACGCGAAGCCAAAAACGTCCTCGCTAGTTTCGAGGTTGTTGGCGGAATCCTTCCCACAGTTAAAGCGTACAGTATACGTCCCGTCAGCATTTGGAGTCGCATCTCTGCTATTAAGTATATTCTTCTCGTTCAGAGGAAGCAGCCAGCCATCTTTGTCATACATTGTGAAGGACCAGAATTCTTCTGCTTGTGGGTCTTCGAACGTTGTACTGTAGCAGCTGTTGCTTTTCATGTTTTTTGAAATTTGATAATTGTTTATTCCAAAATCCATACCTCCCCAGCCGGCGGCATCGGATAGTCGCTTGTCTTTCATATTAATCCGCGAGGCATCTGCACCATACCGAAGAAACATGCCTGAATTGATTGCTTCATTCATGTACTGATCATGTAGCTTCTCGTGCGAAGCTTTGTCGTATTTTTTGGGGTTCCATACTTTACTGCCCATGCCCGTTATAGCCACTGTTTGTTGAGCCTTGCGAGCGTTCTCTATTCCATGTTCAAGCCCGATACGGAACAACACCCAGGCAAAGACGCCATTATCAGTGTTGATATTGATTTTATGAGAACCTGGCTTCCATATGTAATCTTGAGAGTAGCCTTTTTGGTCTATTACAAGAACAGATGTATAAACACCTTGGTCAGGCATGTGAACTTCAAAACCGTTTGTCGCATCAACTAATGCGGCACTATATAAGGTGTCGCGATTCATTCTAATCGTTGGCATTGGGCCTGCCGGAGTTGGCTTAGTAAGGTGGAACAGTTTGTTCATCGCATCCTTGCTCTTCCATTTCATGAAGTTGACCTCAGCTTCAGCATCAGTGTAGTTATCTGGCGTAACCGCTATAGTCTGGCTGTATTCTTTCCCGTTAATAGCAGTAGCAGCAATGGTGGTGTGGCTTACAAATAGCGCTGATACCAATAAGCCCCTAGTTAATAGTTTAACAATCATTGTAATTCTCTCCGTTAAGATCTATTTCAGACGAATACACTTGAAGTTTCTGGTCACATAACAGTGCGTTTAACAGACCCGATGGTCCGTTAAACACTTTTTATAAGTTTATATATTTGTAGCCATAATAGATTTTTGAATCATTTTGTCCAATATTTTTAATTGTGTGTGTGGATCCCGCTGGAATTAGAACTTCAACATCACCTTTTTGAAAAAATGACTCATTATCTACAATGAACTCGTAGTCTCCAATTTCCATAAGAACCAATTCGTCTTTATCCTCATGGACAGCTTCATCAACCGCACCTCCTGACTTAATGGTGCCAACACCAAAAGAAAAACCTTTATCAGTCCAGCTTTTCTCTAGCTCATCTATATTCATGATGATTTCTCCGATGGGTGACTATGACTCATAACGCCAAGGTAATGGGCAACCTTGCTGCGAAAGCGCTTAAGGTTGTCCAGCCGCAGGCGACATTGCGCGCCTTGTTAAGCACTTACTCCGATTGCTCCGCATATTCTGGGATACTTTCGTCAAGCACCAGCCAGGGCTGCTTGCTAGAAACCCAGAAATGAGCCTGTGGCTGGAATAAGGCCGGGTCATCAAGACTACCAGCCGAAATCATTAAAACATTATCCATTTCTGTGATTTCCTCTCCGATTGGAAAGCCACAAGAGGCGCATGTTAGATGATACTTGTTGTTTCCAGAATCAGCGACCATATGGTACCGATGGAGGTTGCCGGAAATTTCTACCTCATTTTTCAAGGTTGCGATGCCCGTTGCAAAGGCTGATCCATGCTTCTTTTGACAATCCCGGCAATGGCAACAAAACTCTGCCAGAGAGTTTGCGTGAGATTTGTAACGTACAGCCCCACAAAAACATCCGCCTTCAAACCCTTTTTCCATGCGATGAATTCTCCTTGGCGCTTAACGCCAAAAGAAGCGGGCGCCGTTTACGGCGTCCGCTTGCTTGCCTTGTTAGAAGCCGACTGCTCCAAACGCTCAGCTAACCAAACCTTTATAATGGATTGACGAGTTACGCCCAAACGACCAGCTTCCTTATCAAGGGACTCGATCATCCAGGTTGGAAAATCTACGTTTACACGTTTTTGCTCCTGACGTGGGCGTCGTGCCTTGGATAAATCCAAGGCGTCAGTGATGTCGCTGCCTTTATCAAACTCACTATCGATTTTTTTAGCTTTCATAGATGGCCACCTCCTCTATGCGTGATCGACGCACAGAAATAATTCGGATGTTTTCATCTCTCGGGGTTACTACCGCCGACCAATGCCTGCCTTCAATCTGGCCAATGACCAAAAAGCGTGACTCATCCGTTGTTTTTGCTTGAATTTCAAGTAGATAGGGGTCATTCCATAACTCCTAGGCATCAACGAAGTCTATCCCGTGCTTATCGAGATTCGACTGACTTTTCCTTTCGTCGTATTCAAAGTTAATCACGGTATAAAAACTATACCATTATGGGTCCCATTGCAAGGTGGAGTTTAGGCCTTCTAACGCCCATTTAAGGGGAAAAATACAGTTGGTTAAAATAAGAGAACGGAGCGAACAAAAAGCCAACCGTATTTTGTCTCTCTTGAAATTCTTGTTATGTTTTTAACCCGCAGACTCAAAACCTGAGTTTTCTGGAGCTTTAATGCCAGCGGTGAACCACCCAGCCTTTTCACTACAAAAGATTTGAGCTTGGGGAGTTAATGATGGTTCTGCATCAAGACTACCTGCTGGAACAACTAAGCACTCACCACTTTGTGATTTATGCGGTAATCCAGAGCCACATACTGAACAAAATACTTTTGTAAATGCTCCATCTTTATGGTCAAAGCGAACTGTTTTATTAAAGCCACTTAACCATTCGATATTGCCTATTTTTGTAAGCAAGTTAGATGCATGCGAAGAACCTGATACCTTTCGACACTGTTCACAATGGCAAAAGTAAAAGTTATCGAAACTATCATTGACGGTAAACTTTACAGCTCCGCATAGACAACCACCTGAAATTTTACGATTCATACTGACTCCTTGTACAAAGTTAAAATGAAAACATAACGCCCCAAGCAGGCGCGTGTTTGTAGTGGAGCCGTAGGCGGAACGAAAAACACGTCGACCTGCCTTGGCTTGTTAGCTGCCGATTTTCTGAATAATTTTAGATATAGCTTTCGCACTCTCGCTACCTTCTGATTCTAGCCCAGCAACGACTCCAACTTGATCTGATCTTGGACGGTTTTGGCTAACTTTCCACTTTCCGTTTAACTGGATGATTGGTATTTCAATACCAACTATAGCGCCAACCATCTTGTTTATGTATTCAGTCGGGGCATCTGAAACCTTCCAGGGAATTGCCTTATTTTCCTCATGAGTATCGCTAAGTCGGGAAATGTGGTTAAGAAGCCAATCTTTATCATTTTTTGCTTCTGGCACTCCGTGAGCATGAACCACAATATAATCCCATGTGGGCACCGCCTTTCCGTGATTATGCTTGCTCGGATACCAAGAGGGAGAAACGTAAGAATCAGGGCCTTGAAAAACAACAAGGGATTCCACATTCCCGGACATAGTTTTCCATACAGGGTTAGATCTCGCTACATGGCATTTCAATGTTCCAAAATCACCATCCGATTGCTCAATTAGAAAGGGGACATGATCGGCGGCGATCTCCCCATCGCATATAGTGATCAAGGTGCCAAAGGGATGACTCCTTATAAGGTGATGAAGAACGTCAATTCGGGTTTCTTCAAAATGTTTGGGTATATACATATTTTCCTTTTATGCGCGATACTGGCCAGCTAACGCTAAAAGAATGTGCGTCAACGGCGTCGCATTGCTTGCCTTGTTAAGGTACCATGCTAGAATGTACGGAAATACCGTACGGTTAATTATGGTGAAGTTATGGACAGTGTAAGCGTAAACAAATTTAGAGACAACCTAAAAACCTTTGTGGAACAGATAGTTACGAAGCATGCCCCCCTTAAAGTTACCCGCCGCTCAGGGGATGACTTTGTGGTCTTAAGTGCCGATGACTGGGAGCGAGAGCAAGAAACCCTGCATGTATTGCAGAGTAGTAGCCTGATGAAGCAAATAGCAGACTCCCTAAAAACCCATAATAAGCAGACTGGCTACAAACCTACCAAGGATGAAATGGATGAGATCACTGGTATTTGAGGGCAACACCTGGGGAGCTTACGAGCGGCTTAGAGAGAAGGATAAAAAACTTCACGAAGCCCTTTGTAACTTATTGAAGGAAATGTTGCGAGGTGACCCAGCTTCCGGAATTGGGAAGCCTGAAATGTTAAAGCACAATCTTGCGGGGCTTTGGTCTAAGCGGATCTCCCAAAAGGATCGATTGATTTATACATTCGATGATGATTATATTTATATTTTTGCAATCGGGGGGCACTACGATGATCTGTAGTGGAAAGCCTTAACGCTAAACTAAGGTGCATTTGTGTAGGAGCCCGTGTGTGCTATTAAGCACACGTAGGAGCGAAGTAACAAACGTCGACTTGATAGCTTGGTTATGCATTTACTCTGTGCAACCTTCTGCTAGAACTAGATCACTTTTTGTAGTTCTATGGCGCAAAGAGAATAAACCTTGCGCCTCTGGATCCGACAAAAACTCCTTGGCCTTATCGGTTGTAGGAAACTCCAATACAACCAATCTTTCCGGCGCCCAGCTTCCCTCAATAGTTTCTGGAACAACACCTTGTACTATGTACCGACCACCATGCTTTTCTATAAAAGCAGGTATTTTTTCGATGTATTCCGAAAACTGATCCATATCATTAATAGACAGATCTAAAACCAAATATCCCTTCATTTACATTTCCGCAATTTATTTCTATTGTTGCATAACGCTTACAGCAAACGCGCGTTTTTTGCGTCGCCTTGTCTGTGATTGTTAGGCACTTACCGGCCACCCGACACTTCAATGAAAGAGCCGGTTGTGTAGCTTGACTCACTTGAAACAAGCCATGATATTGCCGCTGCCACCTCTTCAGGTTGGCCGCCTCGTTTAATAGGTAAAAAATCTTTTAATCGATCTACTCGATTTGGTTCGCCGCCCGATTTATGCATATCTGTGTAGATAAACCCTGGGCGAACGCAATTTACGCGAATACCTTCTTCTGCAACCTCAGATGCTAAGCCAAGAGTTAATGTATCTATTGCTCCTTTTGATGCCGCATAATCAACATATTCGCCACCAGCCCCGGTTCTTGATGCCGCAGAAGAAACATTAACAATGACACCTCCGTGACCGCCATTTTTAGTAGACATTCGGGTGATCGCTTCTTTGCAGCATAGGAAATAACCAGTTACATTGGTCATTAGTATTTTATTAATTCTTTCGGCGGTCATTTCAACGATGCGACTCTGCTTGAAAAGTATTCCTGCATTATTTACTAGGGCAAAAGGCTTCCCCAGTTTTTGATCAACCGTTTGAAAAAGCATCGCCACTTCTTTTTCAGACGATATATCTGCTTTGACCGATATAGCATTTACACCACAAGTTTTAACCGTTTCAACGATATTCTTAGCCGCGACCTCATTTGACAAATAATTAACACATATATCGTAGCCTTCCGATGCAAGGCGGATCGCAGTTGCAGCGCCAATGCCTTTACTTGATCCAGTTATGATTGCAATCTTATTCATATTGATGATCTATTTTGGTGTCTAACGCCCGCATAAAGGGCAATTTGTTGTGGAAGTGTATTGTGCAAGGATTTTACCGCACAAAACGCTGGAGCAACAAAATGTCCGGCCCACGTGGCTTTGTGGGCCTTACTTTGATGCGTTTGTTATGTATTGTACACACCAACCTCACCACAATTTAAACATTTATGCTGCCTTTTAAAGGGCCAAAGTGGAAAGCTTAGAAATATAAATACTATGAAAGCTACCCGCCTACCTTGAATGGTATGTTCTAAATCATTTGAACCACAAATAGAACATGATGCTAAATCAACACCTTTTTCAGATATTAATAATTCAGAGTAATCCGCACTTAGAATTTCGCGAGATTTTTTGGCGCATGAATTTGGAACTTGTAGCCTCACACCACCAAATGCATTTGAATAAAGCCAATTTGCAGTAAGCATATGCTCATCTGCTACGAAAGCCGGTATCCCAACAGAGTCTAATTTAGCTCTGGCAACTTGTGCTTCGATAGGTAATGAGAATCTCGCGATAGTGATCATATACTCTTAAATACATAACGCCTAATTAACAGGCAAAAAATAGTTGGTTAAAATAAGCGACGAAGGAGCAAAAACCAACTGTTTTTTGCCCTTGCTTAATTTCTTGTTAGTTTTACAGTACAAATACACTATTTATACCTTGTCCTTGTTTAAGTTTTTCTAAGTTCCGATATAAGTTTGATTTATCAACACCATCGACTAAAACTCTTGAAGCTTTATAACTGGTAATGGAAAAATCAAATACACTACTCTTAACAGAGTTAACCTCTTTTGGGGACAAATCTATATTTTCCAATAAATAAGGTTTTCTGAAATCAACCAATAGAGCGACCCCCTCATTAAACCAAATAGGGACATTTAACAAATGATTTAACCAACCAACTCTATAATGTACTTCTGCATGTGTATATTCGTGAGCAATAACATCAATATTTTGCCCTTTCGGGCCAAAAACTATACATTGACCAAGTGGTGTGAGTAAGGCTTTCCCATAGGCGTTTGAACCAAAATAAGATGCTTCAATGCCATTTGCTGCAATGACCACTTTAGGATTAGAGATCATATTACCAAAAGTATTATTAACTCTAGATTTCCCCAGATTAATTGTAGAAAGTAACTTTTTCTTTTTGTCAAAATTGAAAGAAGCGCTAGCAAAAACGTTGGGCGCGATTTCTGTATAGTTGGAATACTCAATAAGTTCACATGCTATTGCATACCTCTGAGTGAACCCACTTAAAACTAGAATTGAAGAAATAAAGAATAGTAGGGATAACTTAAATTTTGACACCGAACCTCCTTGTAACGCCCGCAGTTACGGGCGGGTTGTAGCGACGAAGGAGCGGAAATCCGTTCCGGCAACCTGTGTTTGTTATACACTGCATAATCGCTATTTTCGATATATCCAGTCCAAGCCTTGTATTGCTGTAGTCGGAAATGCGGTGTCATGGTATGCGTCACTGATAATTGAAAATTTTAGCTCGATATTTAACACACTATTTTTTGATAGCTTCTCCGCTAGAGCTTTTGCACCAGCAACCATATCTTGCTTACCACCATAATCAGGTGTTTCTAAAGAGCCTACCGATAAGTAGACTTTTACCGACTTATCTGCGGGAGTTGCTGCCTGAGACAATATAACGTTGTCATCAAACCATACAGAAGGGCTTCCAATAATGTAGCTGGAAAACATATCAGGCTCAGTAAGTAAGATGTGAGTTCCAAACAGTCCCCCAAGAGAGTTGCCAACAAATGTACGCTCTTCTTTACTGGCTCGATAGTTGCTCTCTATGTAAGGAAAAACAGTAGATCTAATGAACTCAGCATGACCCGCTGCATTCCCTGTCGCAGATTTCCAGTCCGCTGCTTTTGTAGGGGTGTAATCACGAATTCTACTGGATGATCCTCTCGAACCCTTCGAATAAGAAATACCAACAATAATAGCTTCTTCCATGACCCCGCTATTCATTGGAAATCGTGTTGCTCCAGATACAATTTGGAAGCTATACCACGCATCAGTTAAATATATGACGGGATATTCACGATCTCTTTCTTTCTCGTATGATTTAGGCAGCTTGATAAATAGCGGATAAATTCGATCTTTCGCAAGTTCTTTGACTTCTACTATCGAGCTTCTTGGTACTTCAAATTTGGTACTTGAGTGTAAACAAGTACTGATTAGCAGAGTAATGATGAAAAGTAGAGACTTCAATGTAGATTCCTGGTTTGTGTATAACGCCACAAGCAACTGCAGCTGAAACGGAACTTGTTTTTATGCGAATATTTTACCGCATAAAAACAAGTGGAGAGTAAGCTGTCAGATTGCCTTGTTTTGTTATGCATTTACACAAACACGCCCATACTAAGGCGATCTTCAGCTGCAAAGCCGAGTGACTGATAAAATGCGGCTACCTGAGTGTTGGTTGAGCGTATTTTCAGATTAATTTTTACACAGCCAATGCTTTTAAGGTAACTCATAGTATGCTCAACAAGCTTGGTGCCTAGCCCACACCTTTTTTCTGAACCCAGCACTGCAACAGAATACAACCAACCTCTATGGCCATCATAACCAGCCATGCATGACCCGATGATCTTCCCATCTTTCTCAGCAACAAATATTAGATCATCAACTTCAAGCTTTGAATCGATAACAATAGAAGGCTTATTGTGCGGTGGATCATCAGGAAATTCATTTTCCCAAAGTGATATCAACCCCGCCCGATCATCGGCAGTATATTTACGAATATTGATAGATACCTCCATGTGCATAACGCCAAAAGCAGCTGGCGGCGAAGCCGTCAGACTGCCTTGCCTTGTATGATCAAATTTAACCTTTAAAACTTATTGGGTCGTACAATAAACCAGCTTGCCAAGGCCAAACAACCAAACACTGTGTAGATGGCTATAAATACCCATTCTGCCGCGCTGTAGTAAAGCAAAGACTGAAGCCAATGCTGAATAAATGAACCTGTATATGCTTCAGCGCCAGCCTTTTTTCTCAGGGCCATTTCCCATGTTGTAAGTGGGCATAATACTCCTATCCAAGATTGCAGTACTACGATCACAATCCCTATGAGATGAACTATTCGAAACCATGGATTTTTTACCCACGACCACTGAGTAAGATGACCAATGTAAATCAAGATTAAGCCGGCAACAACAAAAATAACGAATAATACATGAAGTGTCAGGAGCATATTCGCAGCTAAAACAAGTAGAGAGTTCTCAGGCAATGGTTTCACCTAACGCCGCGATAAAGGGCGCGCGTAGCGCGTCCAGCTCGCAGGGCGACCTTTGATTGCTTTGTTATGTTCCTGTACCGATTAATGAACCTCGGCGCTTTTAATTGGCATTGCATCTAATGGAGCTACAAAACCGATGTACAAAACACAAGCCGCACCTTTATGACAATATGCTGAATGTGGGAGCTTGGCAGGCCCATATGCATACTCTCCTGTGTTTATCGTTGCCTTTTCATGATTGTCGTATTTAACATCAAGTGTGCCCGAAACTAATACCATACGCTCCTGAGAAGTATGAATATGCAGCGGAACTTCGAAATCACTTGGGACTTTGAAAAACACATCAAGATTGTTTTCGGCCGGATTTCCCTGTAACACGGCAATCTGACAACCTGTCGGAATAAATTCTGGACATGGCCCCCATTGTAAAGTTTTGTCTTTATGTGAAACAACCAAGGCGCCTTCTGCAAATACGAATCCAGACATAGAAAACGTAACTATCATTATAAATTTTAAAATATGTTTCATCACTTTATCCCTTTGTTAGATTTAAGTACTGAACGGCATTTACTCATAACGCCAAGGTAATGGGCAACCTTGCTGCGAAGCAGCGCTTAAGGTTGTCCAGCCGCAGGCGATCATTGACCGTTTTGTTAGGCTTTTTTTGCACTAACCTTTTTTAAGACAAAGAATATTATTAATAAGTACAAAATAGTGGCTATATGCTTAGCAACAACCTTAAATGGTGCTTGAGCTTCATATGCAAGTAGTCCATCTGTAATTGGCATAACAACCGCAAACAATGCTCCCCACATTAAAACAATATGATTTCGAGTATATAAAAGATAACCAAAAATCAAGGTAATAAAAATTGTACGTGAACCATAGATTTTCACCCAGTCAGCATCCATATCCGAAAAAAGTTCGGTGCCTCTTACAGTAGAAAAGTTGGCGGGATCAATGAAAGAAAAAGTGCCATAAAAACCCTGCAACAAAACTATAAGTAAAACTAATACAAATCCTATTTTTTCTAATTTAGAATTTTTATTCGTCATAATATCCATTTACACCTGAATTATAGAAAAGCCTAACAGCTAATTCAACGGAATCATTCCGTATATATTTATTTATACTGATTTACTGCCAGTATCACGGCATTTATCAATATAATCAATGGCATAGCTGAATATTGGTCTTTTGTGGCGATAAATATATGGAATCATTCGGTATATTGCCCGAGTGGAGTCTTCGCCTTTGTACTCGCTAAGCTACTGATAAGCTGTATGTCTCAGTGGAGGGCTGTTTGGACTTGGAGATATAAGGAATGATTCTATTGATATTGTGAGTGTTGACTCTGGGGTGATATCGTTTTACTGTTTTTGTAAGTAGCATAAGGATATGCGCCATGAACAAATCTTTTCGGGATATTCCCATTCCTGTTCCCGCTCGACCAGTAAAATTTGTTGATCAGTTAAGGCACTTTATTGGTGCTTTAAATGCTCTGGTGTTTCTGTACAAACAGTTTCTGGGAAGAGAGCTTGTCGACCTACGGTTTACTTATTCAAGCGTTCCTAAAAACATACCTGTGGTTTTTTCTCATCGAGAAGCATCCCTTGTTATTGATCACTTGTCAGATCCCTATCGTCTGTTGGCACAATTAATGTACGGGGCAGGTTTACGAATTTCGGAATGCTGCAGGCTGAGGGTCAAGGATTTTGATATAAATGCAATTAGCTAGGGCTGTACCATTGATTTAGGGTGAGTCTTTATCGTCCAGCAGCAATTGCCTCAAGGCTGTCGCCCAGTGCAGCAATAAAAAAGTCTACTTCGGTTTCGTCCCAGGCCATTGAAGGTCTCAGTTTGAGTACGTTGTCTGCGCCTTTGCCGACCATTACTCGGCGGGCCAGCATGGCTTCTATTAATACATCGGTCTCAGCCGATGCTGGGGTCTTGGCTTTTCGGCAGCTGACAAATTCAACCCCCGTCAATATACCGCGACCGCGTATGTCGCCAATGATTGAATGCTTTTCGGCAAGTTTAGAGAGCTTGGCGCGAAGGTAGTCACCGACTCGGTTAGATTTCTCAATCAATCCTTCTCTTTCGATGACATCCAGTACTGCCATACCGGCGGCACAGGCGACGCTATTACCACCAAAAGTACTGAACAGCATGGGAGAGCTGCCGTTGAGAAATTGCAGCATCATTTTACTACTGAGGATAATGACCCCAAGCGGGTGGGCGTTGCCCACGGGTTTACCCATGGTAATGAAATCGACGTTGGCATGGTCTAGGCCCGCTGCACGGTAACCCCAGAAAGTGCCCATGCGGCCGCAGCCTGCCTGCACCTCGTCGGCAATCATGTAACCGCCTGCGGCCCGTGTTTTTTCCGCAGTTAGATTAAAGTAATTGTCTGGCACCTCGGTTAAACCATGGGCACACATGGCGGTATCCACCATAAAGGCAGCCGGTTTATGGCCGCGTTGGGCAAGCGCCGTAATGGCTCTGTCCATATCGGCAGCATACTTTTCGCCGGCCTCAAGGTCGCCAGCATAAGGCCCACGGTAGGTATCGGGTACCATCAGCGGCTCTATGTCTTGCGGCCACTGCTCCGGTGGCAAATGTGCCCAAGAGTCGTGTGACATCTTGGCAGAGAGTTCGGTGCAACCGTGGTAGGCCATATTCAATACCAGGCCGCCTTGATTACCAGACAAGGCTTTGGCTATCTGCATGGCCAAGTCGTTGGCTTCACTACCTGAATTGACAAAAATACAGGTATCCAAATGATCGGGAAGCTCAGCGGTCAGCCTTTCTGCGTAATCAGCGACTATATCGCATACATAGCGGGTATTGGTATTCAGTACCGCGGCCTGGCGTGCTATCGCTTTTACGACATGCGGATGGCTATGACCGATCTGTGGCACATTGTTATAGCTATCTAAATAGGCCGTACCGTCAGCGGCATACATCCAGCCACCTTTGGCGCGGGTAAAGCGCATGGCCTTATTGTAAAAATGCCAAATGGGCCCTAGCTTATTCTCGCGTTTTTCAAGTAGCTCATCGTAGTGTTCATCGAAGATTTCATCGTCAGCTTCACGCGGTGAATAAACGGGAAACCGACAGGCCTCTCGCAAACGGCGAATGCCCTGTTCACGACCGTGTTGGTTTAGTCGTTTGAGAATAATGCCATATTTATCGGCGTCTTCTACATGTACGTTGTCTTCCTGGTCGTGAATTAATCGCGAGCCAACAACAATGCTGCCAACGGCATATTGTAGTAGTAGCGCGTCATAAATCAGGTCGATCTCATTTTCTTCCAAAGGGTAGCTGGAATCGAAACCGGCCGTCACCTCGCATAAATTGGCCAGTAAATCATCGTCTTCAAGGCTAAAGCTGTCAGCGGCCTCAACCACCTCAGCGACGATGGAGTTATAACCCATATCACCAAAATCAATAATGCCTGTGGGCAAGAAGGCATTATTAGGATCCACCAGCATATTGCCACTGTGGGCATCCTGGTGAACGACCTGCCAGCGGGTAGATTTTAACTTGGGTAGCGTGAAAGATTCTGCCCGCTCGAGAATGTCGCGGCATAAGGTCCTAAGGTCTAAGTCCTCTATGTCGTCAATATGGGGTCGCAGGTCCAAAGCGCGGCTAATATCCCATAAGTGGATATTACTGCGAGCATGCGGGTGGAAAAAATTGCCTAAAGCTTTGGCTAATTTACCCACCAGAGCGCCGGCGTTATAGCGCGTAGTCGAATTGTGCGCGGCGGGTGTGTCGTAAACCACATCGCCTTCCAGGAAACTGAGTATACGTATCATATGGGCTGTACCGTCGTCTGCCGTTATCCAGTCAAATAGCTTGCCAGATTTGGTGGCGATCATGTGCGGTACAGGAACAGAAGGATCACGCTCGGCTATATGTTGTAAGGCCTTGACCTGAAAGTCGACAATACCTTCCACCTCAATAGCATTGGAGATTTTCAGTACTACTGTCTCACCCGATGACTGTTTGATAAGCCATGACAAATCCCGCTCGCTGACGACCTCGCGGTACTCGCCTTCAATGCCATATAGTTGGCTGGTAAGGGTTTGGACCTGGGCAAGGCTAAACTGAGGCAGCTGCCGCTTTAACAGGGCTTGGATGGACATGTAGGCGTATCTCTTATTGATGCAAGTGATAAGCCTATTGTGCCGATTATTGTGCCGTGTGCAATCACATTAACAGGGCTGCTTAATTAGGCAGCCCCAAGGCCTTGGCGACCAGGTTTAACTGTATCTCTGTGGTGCCACCACCTATAGACAATGCCTTGTTCATCAAAAATTGACGGGTGACTCTGAGCTCATCTTCGCTGAATTCATCACCTTCCCAGCCGAGACCGGCACTTCCCAGCAATGCGACCAGTAATTCGTCGCGTCGTTTGTCCTCCTCTGTTGCGAATGCTTTGAAGTAGCTGGTTGAGCGTCTATCCAACTGACCTGCGCGGCCTTCTTCAAAAGCACGTTGGTGGGATAGCGCCATGGCCTTTGAATTCATCAGGTGTTGAGTCAGTTGCTCGCGCAGCAGGCTATCTTTCATTCTGCCGTTTTCGTCAAGCGCAGTGTAACGCAGAGCGTATTCGATGACCGAGTAGGGTAGTTTGGGTGTGAATTCATGAATCTGGGACATCATGGCACGTTCGTGCACTAGTAATGCTTTCGATAAGCCCCAGCCCGCGTTTAGTTCGCCAACCAGATTTTGTTTCGGCACTATCACATCATCAAAAAACGTATCGCAGAAATCATCGTTGCCATTGAGCAGCATACAAGGGCGTACCGTAACTCCGGGTGTTTCCATGTCTATCAATAGAAAACTGATACCGGCCTGTTTAACCGGGTTATCCGGGTCGGTGCGCACTAAAGTGAATATCCAATCTGCCTGATGACCGTCGGTCGTCCAGCTTTTTTGGCCGGTTACCTTGTAGCTGTCACCCGTATCGACACATTTACAGCTAAGGCTGGCCAGGTCCGAGCCGGAACCCGGTTCGCTATAGCCCTGGCACCAGCGTATTTCACCGCGCGCAATTTTCGGCAAGTGTTCCAGTTTTTGTTCTTCGCTGCCGTATTCAAGCAGTGCTGGCCCTAACATCCATAAACCGTGGCCAGTGAGTGGTGTGCGACAGCACAGTTTACGCATGGCCTTTTTTAATAGTTTGTCTTGTTCTGGTGACAGACCCCCACCGCCATATTCTTTTGGCCAAGTGGGTACCGTCCAGCCTTTGCTGGCCATAAGTTCTAGCCAGGTTTTTGCCTCTTCAGAGGGGAATATACATTTTTTTCCGCCGTATACCATCTCGCCGGCCGATGCTGGCGTGCGCTGCGAGGTGGGGCAGTTTTGTTCCAGCCAGGCGTATGTTTCTGCGTAGAATTGTTCGGGCTCAGTCATGGCTATACCTGCTAAATTCTTTCAACGGTCAATGGTAGGTCATCTTCAACTTTTGGCAGAGGCACGGTTTTAAACACCGGCTCATAGCCCGGTTTTAAACTGATTTTATGGGTCTGCAAAAACGAGTGTACAAATAACTTGGTTTGCATCATCGCAAAATGCATACCGATACATTTATGAGCTCCGCCACCAAAGGGCATAAAACAAAACGGGTGGTTTTTATGTTCAGCCCGGTCGGGCATTAATCGTTCCGGGTCAAACTGGTCGGGGTTAGTCCAGTAGTCTGCCATGCGCAGCGTAAAAATGGGGAATTGGAACACAACGGTATTAGCCGGTACTTTGTGTCCTGCCATCTCGCAGTCGCGAATAGTACGGCGTACGGCTACCGGTACAGAAGGGTGTAAACGTTGTGATTCATTAAATGCGGCTTCCAGTAATAAGCACTTGTCCAGATCTTCATAGGCAAGGTCTTTGCCGCCATTAATGCTTTGTCCTTCTGCACGGATTTTATCCTGCCATTGCGGATATTTTGCCAAATAGTACATCAGGTGATTGAGGGTGCTTGTCGTCGTGTCGTGAGCGGCAAATAGCAAGAAGCTCGCGTGGTCGATTAATTCTTCATCAGAAAAAAATGTTCCGTCGGGCTTGGTCTCTTTGGCCATATACGACAGCATATCCTTGCCGTCATTTTCGCGCGCGTTGGGTATCAGGCTGGCAATGTAAGAGCGCAGCAGCCTTTTGGCCTTTTGACCTTTGTAAAACTTGAAGCCGGGCAGCTCAACACGAAACATGCCCATTTGGCCATCAGTCAGGTCGATAAACGCCTGTGACAGTTTATTTGCCAGATCACTGTCACCATCTACGCCGTAAAATACCTTGAGCGCGGTTTGCATCAATAAGCGTTTAAGGTTGGGGTAAACATGATAGTCAGGCTGGTCGGCCCAATCGCTCATAGCGTTTTTGATCACCGGGTTCATGATGTCGACGTAACCGCGCATAGACGGCGTTTTGAAACCTGTCTGCATGATGCGACGCTGAAATTTATGTTCTTCAAAGTCAGTGCCAAGTAAATAGCTGCCGCCAAAAAATGGTTGTAGTGACCACATGTAACCCATCTTTGCTGAAAAGTTTCGATCCCGGTCGAGGAAAATTTGTTGCGCAAGATCCGGCCCCTGCGCCAATACACCTTTTTGGGTGGCCATTTGAATGCGGCTTAAGGGACCGTAGGTATCGTACATGCGGCGCGCAAAACCCAGATGGTCGGTAAATAATTCGGCCGCTTTGCCCAGTACCGGTATGCCGTATTCACCGGGAATATGTTTCAGGTCGGTGTTGTTTGGCTGGTTAATATATTCTAAATCAACAGTACTCATTGTTGCTCCGGTGAGGTTTTGGTGGTGTTACCTGATGGGATATCCTGATATGCCATGCCTTTATCCGCTCGTGTTTCTTGCGGAAGGCCTAATACCTGCTCAGCTATAATGTTGCGCATCACTTCGTCGGTACCACCGGCGAGGCGAATACCGGGCGCCAGTAATAAGCTGTTTTGAAAGTGAGCCTCCGATTCTGCGTAGGGCTGCTGCATTATAATACCGCTATGGCCAAGTTGTTGGCACATAAAATTGGATATTTCCTGACTCATTGAAGCGCCTACCAGCTTACCCAACGAGGCTTCGGCGCCGGGCATACCGCCTTTGGATACGGCACTGAACATGCGATTGGTGGCATTTTTGATGCCGGCGTATTGGCTATACCAGGTGGCAAGACGTTCACGAACTACCGGGTCGTTAATGATGGCTTCTCCGTTGATTTCCAGCGTTTTACAGGTCGCCAGAAATTCTGGAAAGCCGGTAGGTTGTACGCCACTAACACCGAGGCGTTCATGCATTAATATCGTGATAGCACAGCCCCAACCGCCACCCACTTCGCCAAGGCGGTAGTGGTCGGGAATAATGGCATCATTAAAAAATACTTCATTGAAATGCCTGCCTTCGTCCATCTGTTTGATCGGCTGAACCTCTACTCCGGCTTGCTCCATATCGATCATAAACATGGTCATACCGCGATATTTGGAGATAGTGGGGTCGGTGCGCGTGAGTATGACACCGTAGCGGGAGTACTGGGCGCCAGAGGTCCAGATCTTTTGGCCGTTAACAGCCCAATTGTCACCGTCTTTAACCGCCTTGGTAGACAGCCCGGCCACGTCTGAACCGGCACCCGGTTCGCTGAATAACTGACACCAAATGTCTTCTGCGCTGGCCATGCGGGGCATCAACTCGCACTTGGTTTCTTCATTGGCGAAATTCATCAGCGCCGGGCCGCAGTTACCCTGGCCGATAAAAAAGTAGCTGTCCGGATCACGGTAGTTTTCTATTTCCTGATTCCATATCACCTGATGGCTGGGGCTGAGTCCTGCGCCGCCATATTCTTTTGGCCAAGTCAGGCACGCATAGCCCGCATCGGCTTTTTTCTTATACCAGGCTTGTGCTTCGACATGCGTTACAGTGCCTTCTGAACCAGCGGGTTTTAGCGGCTTGAAAGCTCCGACTGCTTTTGGCTTGCCATTGGCCTGCAACCAGTCGCGTATTTCGGTGCGAAACTGAGCTTGTTCGGCTGTGTCGTTAAAATCCATAAATATGCTCTCAGTCAGGGGTAGCTTAGGCGGCTTCTTCGCTGGCCATCAAGCGATCAACCAGGCAGTTTTTCCAGTGTGGTTGGCCGCCAATAATGAGTGATAACAGTTGTGCCCGGCGGTAGTACAAGTGACAGTCAAATTCCCAGGTAAAACCCATACCGCCGTGGCTCTGTACGTTCTCTTTTGAACATAAGTAAAAGGCATCGGTAGCACTGACACGCGCGGTAGCGGCAGCCAGCGGTAATTCCTTGGAGGTCATGCCTGATTCTGTGCAAGACAAGGCCCATGCACCGTAGTACGCATTGGAGCGGGCCAGTTCCAGTGCGGTATACATGTCGGCAAACTTGTGTTTTATCGCCTGAAACGATGCCACCTGACGACCAAAGGCGTAACGATTTTTGGTGTATTCCATGCCCATATCAAGCGCAGCCTGGCTGCCACCAACTTGCTCAAAGGCGAACAACACAGCGGCTATATCAAGTAATTGATTGAGCAGGGCTTCGCCCTGACCGGGCTCACCTAATAATTCGGCATTGACCTTATCGAAACTCAAACGCGCCTGCGATCGCGAAGGATCTATCGTTTTTAAGGTTTCGCGTTGTACACCCTGGCTGTGTAGATCTACAAGATACAATGAGCAACCCTGTTCACCCATAGCAGATACTATGGCAAAGTCGGCTATATCTCCGTCGCTAACAGGTAGCTTGCAGCCGCTGAGTATCGTGCCTTTTGCCGTGCAGCTTTGTTTAGCTGTCGCGAATGCACCTTGTTGCTCAGTCATCGCCAGGCAACCGATTATCTCGCCAGCAGCGAGCTTGGGCAGGTAATGTTGCTTTTGTGTCCCGTTTCCAGCCAATAGCAGCGCTTCGGCAGCGAAATATATAGACGATGAGAAAGGGGTTGGCGCTAGTGAGCGACCGAGTTCTTCAGCTATTACCGCCAGTTCAAGATAGCCCAGGCCAAGCCCACCGTATTGCTCAGGAATACGGGTAGCAGTCCAACCGAGCTGGCCCGCTTGCGCCCACAGGCCCTCATGATAGGCTTTGTCTGTATCCAGAACACTGCGCACCTGCTGTGGGCTGGATAAATCGTCCAGTACCTCACGAACTTGTTGCTGGATCATTTTTTGATCGTCTGAAAACTCAAAATCCATAGCAGTCCCGTTGGTTTAACAAACTATTGAGACGAATCATATAGAAAAGTCTCAATATAACAAATGACAATATTGATAGGTATTCAGGGTTTGCTAGTCGCCTTGCAAGATTAGGCCGCGGGTCGGTCAATAATGGATGGAATAACGGCCTGATAAAGAAACTGGCGCATTTCTTTTTCGCTACTGAGATGTGGGCTGGGGTTAGTCAAAAAGGACAATAACAGGCGACTGGTCCACTCCTGCAGTAATGGCTTGGTCACCCATTGCCTGAGAACACCCTCTGCCTTGGCACGCTTATAGAACGGGCTAATTAAGTCAGTGCCCATGGCTAAAATATTTTTGTCCGAAAAACTGATGCGGCTAATGACCGATGTTGATGAGTCATCGCCAAACAGCAGGCCAATCAGTGAGCGTTGCCTGCACTCGCGGATAATGACCAAAGTAGCTTCAACATAATAGTCTTCCGGTGTTTCGCAGTTGCTTAGCGCACTTTTCAATATGTGCTGCAGCTCTTGAACATTGCGCGTCATGACTTCGGTGAGCAGCGCCTCTTGGTTATTAAAGTGACGATATAGCGTGGCACGGCCCACCCCGGCCTGTTGCGCCACATTGTCCATGGCAGTGTTATTAATGCCTCTATCTTTATAACAAAGCATGGCAGCATCGAGCAGCTTTTCACGGGTGCGCTCGCTTCTGGCGCGACGTTGATCTGTATTGGCAATGCTTTGCATGTACTTCTCGCAGGTTTTCAACTGTCCATAAATCGATTGTAATGAGACAGTAGTGCCAATAACGTATCATAATGTAAGTAACGTTCACAAGTATAAACTGGAGCCCGAGAAGCTATGTCAGATGCAGTCACAATAGAGAATATCAATGGCGTCGCCGACGTGCGTATTAATCGCCCGGACAAACGTAACGCGATTGATGGCGAGGTAATGGACGGTCTACTGTCTGTGGCCAAACAGATTAAAGCTGATAAGAGTATCCGTGCCGTCGTTTTGTCGGGTGAGGGAAAGGGCTTTTGTGCTGGTCTGGATATGGCAAGTTTTGGCGATATGATCAGCGGCGACTTGACCGCCGACAGTGCCGCGTCAGCCTATGACGATATTAGCCCCGCTGGCGCCAATCGTGTGCAGCAGCTGGGTTGGGCCTGGCAGGAGATGGACATACCGGTTATTGCTGCAATTCATGGCGGGGCCATGGGTGGCGGGCTTAATCTTGCGCTGGGAGCAGATATTAGAGTTGTGGCGCCTAATGCAAAGCTGGGCTTTGTTGAAATTACTTTTGGTTTGTTACCCGATATGTCGGCGACACAATCGCTGCGACACATTGTCAGGCTTGATCGGATTAAAGAACTGATTTTAACCGGTCGTAAATTTACCGGCCAGCAGGCCTATGAATACGGTTTGGCTACAGTATTAAGCGACACACCGAGAGAAGAGGCTTTATCGATGGCAAGAGTCATTGCAGGTCGCAATCCGGATGCTGTGCGATCTGCCAAAAGACTGTTAAATGATTCAATGTTTTGCGATACACGAGAAGGTCTTATTGCTGAATCGGATTGCTCGAGGAAATTGATCGGCACCGCCAATCAAATTGAAGCAATCATGTCAGGCTTTGAATCACGAGAGCCAGCATTTACAGACCCCGAATAGGGCAACAGTCTTTCAATAGATGACAGGTGACATTATGAATGAGCTGGGTGACAAGGTCGTTTTTATTACTGGAGCTTCTTCCGGGCTGGGCGAAGCATGTGCATTGGTGATGGCAGAGCAGGGTGCGAGAATAATGCTGGCAGGGCGTGATATGTCCAGGCTGGAAAAAAACCGGGATGCGGTACGTGCCATAGGCGTTGCTGCAGAATGTGTGGCCTTCGATGTCAGCGACCCGCAATCGTGTGTAAAAGCTATTGCTGAATGTGTCGATAAATTAGGTCAATTAGATGTATTAGTCAATATCGCTGGCGCACACCAGATGCGACACACCGCTGATGTCAGCGTGGCAGAGTGGGAGCAGGATCTGGCGGTCAATTTGAGTGGCCCATTTTTTCTTAGCCAGGCTGCTATACCGCATTTGCTTAGCAGCAAAGGCAACATCGTTAATGTGGCTTCTATAGCAGGTCTGCAGGGGCAGTCGTATTCTGCTGGTTACTGTGCGGCAAAACACGGTTTACTGGGTTTAACCAAATCTCTGGCGTTGGAATATACCCGTTCAGACCTACGAGTGAATGCGGTATGCCCAGGCGGAATGGAAACACCACAAATTACCAATTTACAGCTACCCGAAGACATCGACTTCGAATTATTAATGCGCTCGGCGGCTTTGCGCGGCATGATGAACCCCACAGAAGTGGCAGAAGTGATCGCGTTTTTGGCATCTGATAAGGCGGCAGCGATTCACGGCGCGGTTTATACCGTAGATCAGGGTAAGACCGTCGGATGATCCCGCGACCATGCTGCGGCTGTAGACCTTAAATTGGACTACCAATTAATGAACGAAGATGCCGCAAGAGAAAATCGACCAACAGGGAAGGGTAAACGATGAAGGCAGTACGCTGTTGTGATAAACATGTTCACGTTGTCGATGTGCCAGCACCCAGCGGCGACGGTGTGAAGGTGAAGGTCCATTCCGCGGGTATTTGCAGTTCCGATCTACACATGATTGATGCCGGCTTTGAGCTGACCGCAACACTCGGACATGAGGTGGCTGGCACATTGGCAGATGGTCGCGCTGTAGCCATAGAGCCTATCGGGCCATGTGGTCATTGCGATATGTGTGTATTGGGCGACTATTACCTGTGTCGTCTGGGCCCAGGTATGGTTTATGGTCTTGCTCACGATGGTGGCATGGCGGAGGAAATTATCGTTCCCGAGCGCAGTATTGTAATCCTGCCGAATAATGTGAGTGCCGCAGATGCCTGTCTTGTAGAACCTTTGGCGGTAGCGGCGCACGGTATTCGTATGCTGCAGTTAACGCCTCAAAGCCGTGTAGCCATTATAGGCGCGGGCTCCGTAGGTTTGGCCGCGACTGCAGTGCTGACCCCCCACGTTAATACTGTTGCCATCAGTGCCCGCCACGATGCACAGAAAGAAGCAGCTCAGCGTTTGGGCGCCGAGCTGGAGTTTGACGGTGAGTATGATGTAGTAATCGAATGTGCGGGCAACTCAAAAGCATTGAAACAAGCCGCGCGTCTGTGTAAGCCGGGCGGCACTATTTTGTTGCTGGCAACCTATTGGGACGGCGTCATGCTGCCGGCTTTTGAAGTGGGTTTAAAAAATCTGAAAATATTTGCTGCCACATTATACGGGCGTACCGGTTTGGTACGTGATGTGGAAATGGCGGCGCAGTTATTGTCGCAACGGCCTGAGCTGGCAGAAATATTGATAACACACCGGCTACCTTTGGATTCTGCTGTAGAAGCCTTTGCCATTGCCGCAGATCGCAAGGCGGGCGCGATTAAGGTGGTGCTGGAGCCTTAGATTATTTGAGCTAGCGTTGTCGGTATTTATAAATCATTTGGATTGTTATTATTAGCCGGTGGTCTTAAGATCGGCGGGAATGTTTTTCCAGGTAAAGATCTATGATGCAATCCATGAATGAGGCAGTTTTACGACAGTTACATCAATGGCTGGCGTCGGATATCGATTGCTGGTTATGCACGATTATTTCAACTGTAGGATCTTCGCCCAGGCCGGTAGGTTCTCTAATGGCGTTTAACACGCTTGGTGGGCTCATCGGCACTTTATCTGGTGGCTGCATCGAAGAGGATATAGCGGCACGAAGTGTTCAGAGCGAGTTTACCGAAGACTCACCCTCGTTACTGGACTACGGTGTGTCGGCAGAAGAAAATGAGCGTTTAGGGCTTCCCTGTGGTGGGCGTCTGCAAGTACTGGTTCAAAAGATTCCTGCGGTCGATGAAGAAATAGAAAAAATAGCGATGATGTTAACGGCTATTGATAAACGGCTGTGTATATTACGCCTATCCAGTCTCGATACTAACGAAAGCCGGCTAGAACCGGTCTCCCACTATCGCGCGTTTAAAGTCAGCGGCAAAAATGTCATTCAATGTTTTGGTCCGCAATACCTGATGTTATTAGTTGGAGCAGGGCAACTGTCCAAAACGGTAGCAGAGTTGGCAGTAGCGATGGATTATCGTGTTCTGGTTTGTGACCCCAGGCCTGACTTGATTGATCAATGGTCTTTACCGGAAATTGAGGCGATATTTGGCATGCCCGACGAAATAATTCGTCAATATGCCAGTGATCCACATAGTGTTGTAATTTCTCTAACACACAATACAGCAATAGACGACCTGGCCGTTGCTACCGGTTTGGAGACCGACGCATTTTATGTCGGTTCTCTGGGTTCTATGCGTACTAGCGAAAAGCGGCGTAAGCGGTTGCTCGACAGCGGCATGACTACATCGCGACTGCAGAATCTACACGCCCCGGTAGGTTTGTCTATCGGAAGTAAAACGCCGATAGAAATCGCAGTATCGATTATGGCGGAGATCACTGCGTTGCGAAATCAAACAAACATGAAGTCTTCTGTATGACATGTGGTGTGCTGCTTCTTGCAGCGGGCGTATCCCGCCGATTTGGCAGTGATAAACGTAACAGCCTGTTAATTGACGACAAAACACTGCTCGACCTCACTCTGTCACGCATAGATAAATCAGGCTTGCCTTTGCTGGTGTGCCTTCGAGCCAGTGACCTTACCTTGCGAGAGAAACTCAACAAGCTTGGAGTTTCTTGTTGTAGTGCGCCTTCACAACCCAGTGGCATGGGCGACACTATTGCCGCAGGTATTAGCTCGGTTATCGACCAAGACTGGAACAGTACGCTGGTTTCGCTTGCCGATATGCCCGCGGTCACAGCAGAAACCTATCGGCTGTTGGCACAAAGCTCAGCTACAAATAAAATACTGGTACCAGTGTTTCATGGGCAGCGCGGTAATCCTGTATGTTTTGGTAGTAACTTTTACCTTGAGCTGAGCGAACTGGCAGGTGAGGTTGGGGCACGAAAGTTGGTTCAACAATACGCTGACTGTGTCTATGAAATAGAATGTGACGATTCAGGTATCCTTCTGGATGTTGACGACGTTTCCTCATTGCAAAAGATGCGGGACTACCTTTGAGCAAGTTTTCTCGGACGTTTTTTGGCACTTAATCCCCCAACATCTTCCAATTCCTGTAAAGCCTGCTCCAAATAGTCGATCATTCTTTGTACCTGCGGGATCGCGCGGCGACAGGCGATAATGCCGAAATCCAGGCTTTTGTTGTAGCCTACCAAGGTGATGTTCATTGCAAAGCCGTCAAAGATAGCTGAAGCCGGATAGATGCCATCCAATTGAGCGCCATTCCAGTAAAGCTGCTTCTTGGGGCCGGGTACATTTGATATTACCGTACTATAAGCTGGGAATTTGCCGGCCAAGCCGAGTACCGAAGTCAGTAAGGCAGGGACTTGAACGATTTGCATAAATAAACTGGCCTCTTTTGTACTAAGCCCTTTGAATAATTCTTTACCGGCACGCATTGAAGCCTGGATCTCTCTTAAGCGACGCTCGGGGTCTTCTATATTGGTGGCCAAATCAGCGGTGATAAAACCCACTGCATTGGCGGAATCCAGATCACCTTCTTCGCGCAGAGAAATTGGCGCCATGGCTTTTAGTGAGTGATCTGGTAATTCGTTTCGGTCAACTAAATAACGCCGTAGGGCGCCAGCGCACATAGCGAGTACAACATCGTTTAAGGTGCCATCCAGTGATTTACAAACGGCCTTAACTCGATCAATATCCCAGGATTGCGCGACAAAACGCCTGGCACCGCTAACCCTGGTATTAATTGAGGTATGCGGCACATTGTGCCAGGGAACGGCTAATTTACCGCTGCGATCCCAGAAAGCACCGCCGAAACTTTTGAATGCAGAAAACAGATTTACAGTGCTGTCGAATTGTTCTTTTAGTGCCTCAGCAACGACTTTGAGATCTTTCTCTCGCGCTGCCGGGCGCCTGTGCTGTGAGCCATATTTTTTGGCTTTATATTTCTCGTAGCTGGCAAGAGACAATGGCGAGTCGTAGGTGCGAGCCGTTTTACTGCTTGAGCACATACCCTGGGTAAGGTGCATCGCACCTATGCCATCGATGGTGGCGTGATGCATTTTCATATACAGGGCAAATTGTCGGTTTTGTAAACCTTCAATAAGGTGTGCTTCCCAAAGAGGCCGGTTGCGATCAAGCAGTGTGCTGTGTAAACGCGAGACCAGTGCAAATAACTCTCTATAGCGGCCTGGGCTTGGCAGTGCGGAGTGACGGATGTGGTAGTCGAGATCAAGATGTTGATCTGTTTCCCAATAGAGCGGGCCAAAGGGTCCGGCTCGTCCTGTAGTAACGTATTCGCCAAAGGGCTTGCGGAAATCCTCCACCGAGTTCATGACTTCAGTCAGTCCCGTCAGAAATTTATGTTCATTGACTCCTTTGGGTAAGGTGAAAAGACTGATGCCGCCCACGTGCATGGGGGTTTCCCGTTTTTCCATATACAGAAAGCCGGCATCGGCCAATTCTATTGGGCGCATAATTATATCCACTTGATGTAAGTCTAACGATAGCCCTCAGGTTTTATAGAGGCCAGCTATCATTGTAGTAATTATCTAATGTTTGATATAGGTATGGGAAAGCACGATAAAAAATAGAGTACCCCAGGCATTGAAAATATGTACATATATTGACCAACCTCAAAAGTTTTTTACTTTAAGCGGTATAGTCTTGAAGGGTGAGCGTATTTTCATCCACTGGAGAGATCAGCATGAAATACCTATTAAAGTTAAGCGTACTTATTGTCTTTTTCGCATTGACGGCGTGTGGCGGAAAAGATTCGCCTCGCGGCTTCAGTCTGCCAGAAGGAGATGCCAATGCCGGCAAAGCTAGTTTTGTTGCACTAGGGTGTAATGCTTGTCACAGTACTCCTGACGTAGCACAACTGGAGGACGCAGCGGTAGGAGGTATCTCAGTCGCTTTGGGAGGTTCCGTTTCTCAAGTAAAAACCTACGCAGATCTGGTTACCTCTGTGATAAACCCATCCCATCGTATTGCCAAGAGCTATCTGGGCGAACAGGTTCAGCTGAACGGCGAATCTCGCATGCGTAATTACAATGATGTGATGACCGTAAAGCAGTTAACCGATTTGGTAACGTATTTGCAGCCGCACTATACCTTGCGTGTCCATCATCGAACGGTATATACCGGTTACTACTATCCTCAGAAATGACGGACTATGTTTGTTATTTACCCGCTGAGCCCCTGATATAAACCGAACAGGCTTACCGTGAGTAGCAGGCTGCCCAATATTCGAAAAAATCGTGTAGGTTGACTCTGCAATAAGTAGTCGTGGGCGCGCAAACCGATAATGTGCCCGAGTGCAGCGCAGGGCAATAGCCATAAATGATGAATTAATTGCAGGTCGACACCCGCATAGACAAAGGCGACTATTTTTATACCCACCAAAATAAACCAAAGTACGAACAACGTATCACGCAGCTTTTCTTTTGCTACATGGGTGGCAAGTACCGCAACAATGAGTGGCGCGCCTATCAGCGACGTGCCGCTAATATAGCCACCGAGCATAAGAAAGAGTATGTCCAGCGTACGGCTGGTGCTTTTGAAGGGTTTATCAAGAATGTAGGTAATAGAGTAAAGTGCCACGATGCCAAATATGACGCCGCTCATGATATTGGCTGGCAGCGTGATAAGGCCAAATATGCCAATCATTTTAGGAATAATGATAATGCTGAGGGCAAAACGCAGGTAGCGCCAGTCGATACTGCCCTCGTTATTAGCCGCTGTATCATTCAGAATTTTACGATTGTTCTGCCAAACAGTCAGGAACGAAAAAACCAGTAAATGCACAGCAATAATCGGTAGAAATACCAAGGGCTGATTATCAATCATCAGTAAAAATGGCAACGACAGAACCGCACCACCAAAACCCAGGCCCGAGCGTACGAAGCCACTCCAGATAAACAGGAGACCGATAAACAGATATTGATACCACAGCAGTTCGGACATAGATTATACAAGGCCTTGTGAAGCGGCATTATACGCAAAAGCTGCTGCCGGTTCTGAAACTTATAGCATGAAAAGTCGCTCAGTATTGCGTAGCGAAAATGGAGCTCATATACTCACTGTTCCTTTTTGGCAATCCCCTTAGGAATACCTATGCCTTACAAGCTGAATATTGTTGCTTTTATTCTGTCTGCACTCTTTCTCGTTGGCTGCAGTTCTGAAGATCAATCTACCGCGACTGCCATGGCTGCTCCCGTTCAAGTCGCAGCGCATACGATTCTTAAAAACGGCAAAATTTATACTATGGACTCAACACGTAGTTGGGCCGACTCGGTAGCCATTAGTGACGGTAGAATTGTATTTGTTGGCTCCGGTGATGAGGCGGAGGCTTATGCTGGCGATACCACCCGGGTCATTGATTTGGACGGCTCAATGGTATTGCCGAGCTTCCAGGATGTACATATTCACCCTGTGACAGGCGGTATCTTGTATAACGAGTGTTCACTGTTTGATCTCGAGACGCTCGATGCTGTGTTAGCCGCCATCAGCCTATGCGTAGAACAAAATCCTGATGCAGATTTTATCAACGGCGGAGGTTGGGGCTGGGAGATTTTTATCGGTAGCGATGGGCCGCATCGAAACCTGCTTGATGAAATTGATTCTACTCGGCCACTATTTTTTGGAGACTCTGATGGTCACACCTTGTGGGTGAATTCAGCCGCACTGAGTTGGGCAGGTATCGACGCTAGTACGCCTGTGCCCGAAGGTGGAGATTTTGGCCGCGATTCATCTACCGGTGAACTTACCGGTACCTTATTAGAGGGCTCGGCGATGTCATTGATTTACGATCGGATGCCGGCTTATAGCACGGCACAAAAAATGGATGCCCTGCGCTATACACAATCTTACTTACACTCTCTGGGTATTACTGCTATCCAGGATGCCCTTGTGCACCTGCAGGGTAATGAGCCATACAAGTCTCTGGATGCCTATCAGGCGCTGCAGGAGGCTGGCGAATTAAACCTGCGAGTTGTGGCCGCATTATATTGGCAGCCCGGAGCGGGGCTGGATCAAATTGAAGCATTGAAGGCGGCAAGGGCGCAGTACAGCAAGGGTCGTCTGCAGGCACACTCAATTAAGTTTTGGGCTGACGGTATTATTGAGACACACACGGCTATGATGCTAGAGCCCTATAGTGACCAAGCCGATAATCGCGGTTTTATGATGGTGTCGCTGGAGGAAATGTTAGCTGCTGTACCCAAATTGGATGCAGAAGGCTTCCAAATTCATATACACGCCATTGGTGATGCCACCGTCCGTTATGCGCTTGATGCACTCGAGGGCGCGCTGGAGGTCAACGGCAAACGTGATAGTCGTCATCTTACCGCGCATACTCAGTTGGTTCACCCGGACGATATTGCCCGTTTTGGTCAGTTAAACGTTATCGCGGGATTTTCGCCCTATTGGGCTTATGCAGATGAATACGTCGCTATCATTAACCCACCGCAATTGGGGCCAGAGCGTATGGGCTGGATGTACCCCATCAAAAGCATCACCGATACAGGAGGCAGAGTGGCTTTTGGCAGTGACTGGTATGTTTCAAACGCTGATCCGCTGTTGGGCATAGAAACGGCAGTCACCAGAGTGGAGCCGCAGGGGGAGCCTACGCCGGTGTTTATACCGGAGCAGAGAATATCGTTGGACCAGGCCATTGCCGGCTATACCATCGATGCGGCTTTTGCGAATTTCCTTGATGCCGATACAGGCTCAATCGAAGTCGGTAAATATGCTGACCTGGTGGTATTGGAGCAGAACTTATTTGATATTGAGCCAGCAGCGATTTCAGATGCCGGGCTTAAAGCTACTTTGTTAGAAGGCGAGTTGGTATTTGGTGAGTTGTAACAGGCATCACGTCGCGGAGTAGGGTGGAGACTTCTTGTTAGCTGAAGTCTCCACTACCTCCGTAGCCATTTAGTTAGACTAAATGTTTATTGCTTAGCCGCAATACTGGCCGCTTCATCGGCCTCACGTGTTTCGGCGCTCCACTCAAAAATATTCAATTCAATAAATATAAAGGCCACCAGCCACAAAAAAGCATCCCAGAAATCCAGGAAGTCGCCTTTGTAGCCCCAGTACGCCGCGGCAAGAAACAGTATCGAATACAGCACCACTTTAATGGCCTTGCTGCCAAATGCTATCCGTCCGAAAAGCTTGCCTTTGCTTTGCAAATACACATCGATTTCCAGAATGGCGACAATGATCAACCAGTTGGCCGAGTTGACCACCTCGGTAACGGACAGCCGGTGAGCTTCTATCATGTGGGCCTGCGTGCTGATAATTTCCGTGCCCACTATTTGCACGGTGGTGGTGTTATTGAGCGCCATGCAGTTTTCTACGGTGATAGGCATATACTCATCGATGTCTTCAACATAGGAAAAGCTGGTTCCCACCAGGGTGCAGGCATCGTCAATAGAGAAGGGCAACAGGCTATGCAGCATGATGTATTTATTGATATAGCCGTAAAACGAATACACGATAAATACATAACAAAGCGCGCGGACACTGTGCAGGCTCCACTTAACACGCGGTGTAATGTGTTTGTCATCGAGCAAGTAGGTTTCCAGCTCGAACAGCAGTAATAACACTACCCAGGCCAGAGTATCTATGGTGGCGGTAAACGCATTGATGAGTTCAGAAGGGCTAATTCCGTTGGCGAATGTTTGCGAGCTGGCGGCATAATCTTCGACGAAGAAATGATAGATATTCATCGACAGAAGAATGTAGACGGTATATTTGAATAGCTGAAAGATTAGCTCGGCATTAAAGAATGGTGGCCTTTCATGTTGTGTTGTTGTCATAGCTCACTTATTTGTTATCTTGAGTCAATGGGGTGCACATCAAAATGTGATCACAATCTAGAATGCTTTTATAGTAGCCCACAACAAAAGTGTCAACAACTTTCAGCCAAGTCAGCCGCTAGCTATATAACGTAAAAAATATAAGTCGTTGTATTTAAAAAGAATAGAGCGTTATTTTTGTACTAGCGGTCTTTTGGCTTTTGGCGCCATGGCCAGGGGTATTCGAAGGTTTCGGTGAGGAAGTGATCAGTACGAAAACGCATAAATTGGCTTTGACTCATGCTGGCACGCCAAATACTGGTGATCTGGTCGCTGTTACTTATGCCGGTCACACACCAGCTGGCAAAGTGTTCACAATTATTGATCATCAGATGGAAGTTGGTTTCACCCAAGCGACTTTCTGCTCTGGCGATAATGCCATCTTCGTTATAGGCCATGTCTTCCACAGCCAAGCCTCGAACCCCGTCAATAATACGATTGACCCTTTCAGTGGCGCTGCTTATCAGATCCTGCTTTTTACTGCCTTGCGCTAGAGTCAAAAAAAAGTCGGTATAGTCTCGAACTTCCAGCGTGTCGTCACGGCAAAACTCGTCCAGCTCTACTCTGCAGACACTGCGTCTGGTCTGCCAGTTTGGTGCGCCAAAATGAATGACGGAACCGTCGCCGCAATCAATGCCGTGATGATTGTAGATACCATTAAGGCGGTTGACGTAGATGTGATCTCCGCGAGCCATGTGTGTCTGGTTTTCTCCGATTTATGTGAAACAGGAGAATAGAACCAACGCGGGCGGTTGTCTAGGACCCTTTCTGAGGCTTAAGCTCTTGGAGTTATGTCAGTAATAATTACCAGCATATTGGATTTAGTTTCAATGATTAATTTTATTGAGGCTCTCAGGCGCCTATAATGGGAGTCCATTAGCCAAATCCCCGCAAGCCCGGGTCTAATTATGTCAGACAACAAACTTATCCCCTCCGTTGATATCTCCAGTGGCGAAAAATTCGTTAATGCCAAGGGTATTTCAGCGATTAAAGACGGTATCAAAACGAGCCGCGATCAAGGTGAGCGCTTGCCCAAACCACCCTGGTTGAGAGTCAAGCTGCAAGGTGGTGCCACTTTTCAGCGCACTATGGATATAGTGCACGAACATAAACTGGCGACCGTTTGTGAAGAGGCCAAGTGCCCGAATATGGGTGAATGCTGGAGCTCGGGTACGGCCACCATTATGTTAATGGGTGATGTCTGTACGCGTGCCTGCCGCTTTTGTTCTGTCAATACGGGAAACCCCAAGGGTTGGCTGGATCTTGATGAGCCAGAAAATACGGCGCGCTCCGTTGAATTAATGGGACTTAAATATATTGTTCTGACCTCAGTTAACCGTGATGACCTGCCCGATGGCGGTGCAGGGCACTATGCTGCCTGTGTCAAACGTGTGAAAGAGAGATGTCCAGATGTGGGGGTAGAGGCCCTAACGCCGGATTTCCTGGGTGTCTTGTCAGACGTAGAGACTGTAGTCGATTCCGGTGTTGAGGTTTTTGCCCAGAATATTGAGACAGTCAGGCGTTTGACTCACCCGGTAAGAGACCCGCGCGCAAGCTATGAGCAGACATTGGAGGTTTTGGCACACGCCAAGGCGTATAAACCCACTGTATTGACTAAAACCAGCTTAATGCTGGGCCTGGGTGAGACAGAAGAAGAAATTCTTCAAGCGATGGATGACTTGATAGAAGCCAAGGTCGATATATTGACTCTGGGGCAGTATCTTCAGCCTACGGCCAATCATTACCCTATAGACCGCTATGTGACGCCCGATGAGTTTGATAAGTATCGTCAGTGGGGCCTCGAAAAAGGCTTTCTTGAGGTTGTTTCAGGTGTTCTGGTGCGGTCTAGTTATCGTGCTGAACAGGTTCTTTTGAAGAACAATGTGGGTCTGGGCGGCGCCTAAGAGCGCTTACTATGGCTGAGTCTTTAGGTTTTCTGGTCGTCAGTCGCTTAACCGTCTCCTTGTAAACTCAATTTTCTATAAGACAAGGGTGTTAGCCCTGTCCAGCTCTTAAATGCTCGAATAAAAGCACTGGGTTCCGAAAAATCCAGTTTTGCTGCTATGCCTTCAATGCTATCGTCGCTGCGGGTAATCAGGTTGATTGCCATGTCACGCCGTACTTCCATTTTTAGACTCTGGTAACTCGTGCCTTCCTTGTTGAGTTGGCGTCTTATAGATTGCGGATGTCGTTTTAAATAGCTTGATGCGGCATCGATGTCGGGTGCATGTTTATGTCGATTTATCTGTCGCTCCATCCAGCTTCTAATTTGTGCTGATAACAAATCTTCATCAATGGTTTGGCTGAGGATAGTGAGTGGCATGCGTTTTAAAAAGACATTCAGTTCATCTATTGTTCGGGTGTTTTCCAATGCCAGATAATGCTCGCTGATCGACATAGCGCTATCGGCTTTATCAAAAGAGACAGGAGCGCCGTAAAACAGGTAGCGATATTCGCTACTGTAAGGCGGGGAGGGGTAGTCAAAGTCTACCTGAGTTAACGGGATACGTGCTCTGGCCATCCAGCACAAGGTTCTATGCAGGATTATGAACATGTGGGCGATGACGTAATTGTTACTTATCGCGTTGTTTGACGTCCGGGTGAGCTGATATTTTGCGTGTTTATTCTGTTGAATAAGGCTGAAGTGTATATCGAGATCCAAGACGTTCATGAATTCGGTGAAGATCCGTAATACATCCGCGATAGTCTTGCCATTGATGGCGCTATAGCAGAGTAGTTTAAAGGTATTTCGTCGCAGTGGTTTGCCGAGTAGACCGTAACTTTCATCATCCAGCAGCTGCATTAAAGCCAGCGACAAGTCCGACAGTTGCCGAAAAGACACTCTGGATTTGGGTTCGACTAGAATATTTGCTGATATCCCGCTTTCCCGCAGCAGGGGTTTGACGTCATAGCCACTGCGTTGAGCGCTCTCTAGCATATCCAGAATAATTTGTGATGCAATAGTGGATGATTTCATATCGGCTAATGTATTTTACGGATTCTTGTAGTGTAACCAAATGTCTATATTTGTAAATGACAATGTCATTGTTTTTACGCTCTCCTACCATCAATATAAAGGCGTAAATTAACCATCCCGGAACGGTGTATCCAATGACAAATCACGCTTATATCTATGACGCTATTCGCACGCCCCGCAGTAAGGGCAAAAAAGACGGCTCTTTGCATGAAGTGAAGCCAATTGATCTGGGCGCTGGTCTATTAAGGGCCCTGCAGCAGCGCCATGATCTGGACACCTCTTATGTCGACGATGTCGTTATGGGTTGTGTGACACCCGTAGGCGAACAGGGCAGTGATGTAGCCAAAATGATCGTGATGAATGCAGATTGGGATGAATCGGTTGCTGGCGTACAGCTTGACCGCTTCTGTGCTTCTGGTCTTGAAGCGGTGAACATTGCCGCACAAAAAATTGCTTCCGGCTGGGAAGATCTGGTTGTGGCCGGCGGTGTCGAGTGTATGTCGCGGGTACCTATGGGCTCCAATGGCGGGGCAATGGGTAGCGATGCCGGTTTTATGATGAAGACCGGTTTTGTGCCGCAGGGCATTGGTGCCGATACCATTGCTGCTCTTGAGGGTTTTAGTCGACAAGACGTCGATGCCTTTGCGCTCGAATCCCAAAAACGTGCGGCATTTGCCCGCGATAACGGCTATTTTGATAAATCAGTTATTCCCGTCATAGATAAAAGCGGATTGACTATTTTGGAGAAGGATGACTTTATTAAACCCAACTCTACGATGGAAGGTCTGGGTAAACTGAAAGCCTCCTTTGAAATGATGGGCCAGTATGGCTTTGACGATACGATGTTGCGCAAATACACCACGCTGGACAAAATCCCGCATATTCACACGCCCGGAAATTCATCCGGTATCGTAGATGGGTCCAGCGCCGTATTAATTGGCAGCGAGAAAGCTGGCAAAGACCTGGGGCTTACACCTCGTGGTCGTATCGTGGCTACCGCTGTATTAGCGACTGATCCCATTATCATGCTGATAGGCCCGGGGCCTGCGGCTGAAAAATGCCTTAAAAAAGCCGGTCTGAAAAAATCCGATATAGACCTGTGGGAAATTAATGAGGCTTTTGCCTCTGTTGCCATGCGTTATATGAAAGACCTGGGGATCGATCACGAAGTCACCAATGTGAACGGTGGCTCCATTGCTATGGGCCACCCTTTGGGGGCAACCGGGGCAATGTTGGTGAGCATTATGCTGGATGAGCTTGAGCGTAGAGGTTTGAAGCGCGCGATGTTGTCGCTGTGTGTCGGTGGCGGCATGGGAATTTCCACCATCATCGAACGCGTGTAGTGGCTTAGCCGAATCGCCTTAGCAACGAATATTAGGAATCAAAATCATGAGTGTATTTAATTACGATAAAGACGCCGATGGCATAGTCACTATCACGATGGATATGACTGGCCCGGTCAATGCGATGAATAAAGAGTATCGCGATGCCATGGCTGTGGTGGTAGCACAGCTTGCCGCGGAAGAAGATTTAACCGGGGTTATTTTTGCGTCGGCCAAAAAGGTGTTTTTCGCCGGTGGTGACCTGAACGAATTACTTGCTGTACAGGCAGGCGAGGAATCACGGGTTATGGATATGCTTAACGGTGTTAAGGGTGAATTTCGTTTTCTGGAGAAATTGCCTGTGCCGGTGGTTGCCGCCATTAATGGCGCGGCATTGGGCGGCGGCTTCGAGCTTTGCCTGGCCTGTAATCATCGTATTGCCTATAACCACAAGTCCGTCCAGATTGGTCTGCCTGAGGTTAGCCTGGGTCTACTGCCCGGCGGCGGCGGGGTAGTACGTATGGTCAATTTACTGGGCCTGGAAACGGCGGTCCCCTATTTGGTAGAGGGTAAAAAAGTTACCCCGGAAAAAGCCTTAAAGCAGGGCATGATTGACGAAGTAGTCGGCAGTATAGAAGAGCTGGTGCCGCGGGCTAAAGCCTATATTTTAGAAAACAAAGACAAGCCGGAGGCCGCAGCACAGCCTTGGGATGTCAAGGGTTTCAAGATTCCCGGTGGCGATGCCAGCTCACCCAAGCTGGCTCAATTACTAATGATGATGCCCGGGCTATTAACGCAAAAAACACGGGGTCTGCTACCTGCGCCGCAACAAATTCTGGATTGCGCGGTTGAAGCGGCACGGCTGGATTTTGATACGGCCTTGCGAGTAGAAAGCCGAGGCTTGGCTTATTTGGTGACCACGCCTGAAGCCAAAAATATGATTACGACGTTTTTCTTTCAGATGAATAAGGTCAATGGCGGAGCAAGTCGTCCAAAAGGCATCGCGCCAACTTCGGTGAAAAAGCTGGGTATTCTCGGCGCCGGTATGATGGGGCAGGGCATTGCCTATTCCTCGGCAATGGCGGGCATCGAAGTGGTACTGAAGGATATATCGCAGGAGTCCGCTGATAAAGGCAAGGCATATACCGAAGCATTGTTGAGCAAGCGTGTGGCCAAAGGCCGTATGGATGAGTCAACTAAAGATGCGGTACTAGGCTTGATCAAAGCCACCGCCAATGATGAAGACCTGCAAGGCTGTGATCTTATTATTGAAGCGGTATTTGAAAATATCGATTTGAAAAACAAGATCACCTCATCGACGGAGCAGTATCTGGCTGACAACGGCGTGTGGGGTTCTAATACCTCAAGCTTACCTATTAGCCAGTTGGCAGAGGCCAGTAGCAAAGCCGAAAACTTTATTGGCATTCACTTTTTCTCGCCGGTAGACAAAATGCCACTGGTAGAAATTATTTGTGGTGAAAAAACCAGTGATGAGACTTTAGCCAAAGCCTTCGACTACGCGCGTCAAATAAAGAAAACCCCGATAGTGGTGAATGATTCTTTGGGTTTCTTTACTTCACGCACCTTTGGCACCTATGTTGACGAGGGTGTACGACTGCTAAGTGAAGGTCTGCATCCGGTGAAAATTGACAACCTGGGTAAAGCCGTTGGCATGCCAGTTGGTCCCTTGGCCGTACACGATGAAGTTAGCCTTGAATTAACCCGGAAATTGGGTGAAACCTGGGCTGCCATGGGTGTCGGCGAAAAATGGGGCGAGCAAAAAGTCATGAATGAGGTGGTGAATACGCTGGTGGTCGAAAATGGCCGCGGTGGCAGACATCATGGCGGCGGTTTTTATGAATACAGCGACCAAGGCAAGACCATATGGCCTGGCCTATTCGATTTGTATTACAAGCCCGAAGTTGTTATTTCCGATCAAGACGTTAAGGACAGAATGCTATTCAGGCAAGTGATAGAAGCACTAAAGTGTCTTGAATCAAACGTATTACGCACAGTCGCTGACGGCAATATAGGTTCGATTATGGGCATTGGTGCACCGGTACATACCGGTGGTTTGATCCAGTTTGTAAATACCTACGGCCTGGAGAAATTCACGCAACGTTGTGACGAGCTTTCTGAGCTATACGGCGAGCGCTTTAAAGCACCCGCTATAGTGGCGCAGAAGTTGGCCGCCGGTGAACTTTTTAACTAATATTGGCAACATAGGAGACAGTCTTTATGAGGCAGTTTACTGAAGAACAAAATATGTTTCGCGATGCCTATCGCAAGTTTCTCGAGGCTGAAATTGCTCCGCATATGGCACAGTGGCGTGAAGACGGAATTGTCGATAGAGAGGCCTTCCGCAAGACCGGAGAACAGGGCTTCTTGATGATTTGGCCCGACGAACAATACGGTGGCATGGGCGATCGGGATTTTCGCTTTGAACAAATTATTATGGAAGAAACCGCTCGCGCAGGCTGTGGTGAATTTTTTAATACTTTGCATAGCAGGCTGGTTGGACCCTATATAGACAAGTTGGCTACGGATGAGCAAAAACAACGCTTTTTGCCAGGCTGTGTATCGGGAGAAAAAATTCTTGCGGTAGCGATGACCGAGCCAGATGCTGGCAGTGATTTATCTGGCATGCGCAGCACGCTTAAAGATATGGGCGATCATTTTTTACTTAATGGTTCCAAAACCTATATCTCTAACGGTATCAATGCAGATTATGTGATTGTGGCCGCTAAGACAGACCCTGAGAATAGCCCTCATGCAATGGCTTTGTTTATTGTCGAGCGGGGAATGGAAGGTTTTGAGCGTGGCCGCAATCTCGATAAAATGGGTATGAAGGCTCAGGACACCGCAGAGCTGTTTTTTAATAATGTAAAAATCCCTAAAGACAATGTGCTGGGCGAGCCCGGTAAAGGCTTTTATTACTTAATGAATGGTCTTGCCGAAGAGCGCTTGATTGCCTCAATACAAATGTTAAGCAATGCGCGGGTGGCTTTTAACCTGACTCGTAGTTTTGTTATGGAGCGCAAGGTATTTGGCAAACCTCTGTCGGCTATGCAGAATACACAGTTTAAAATGGCCGAGATGGATGCCGAGATAGACATCCTCCAGACCTATCTTGACAGTTGCGTTGTGCTACATAATCAAGGTGATTTATCGGTTAACGCTGCGGCGAAGGCCAAATTGCAATGCAGTGAAGTAGAATGGCGTATGCTGGACCTGGGTGTGCAATTACACGGTGGCGCCGGTTACATGCAGGAATATCCCATTTGCCGTATGTTTACCGATGCCAGAATTAATCGCATTCTGGCGGGCAGTTCGGAAATTATGAAATTGATTATAGGCAGAGATATTTTCTCTGATAAATACAGCAGTATTCTTGATTAAGAGGACGTAAAAAGTGGACATAAATGGAAAAATAGCAATAGTAACCGGTGGCGCATCGGGTCTGGGTGAGGCAACAGTACGTCGCTACGCATCACTGGGTGCTAAGGTCGCCATTTTCGATATGAATGACGAGCGTGGCAATGCACTTGCCGCTGAACTTGGCGACAATGTGGTTTATCTGAACGTTAATGTTGCAGACGAGACTACCGTTGCGGCAGCTATTGCGGCTACGGTAGAGGCCTTTGGTGCCATTCATATTTGTAATAATTATGCCGGAATCGGTGATGCCGCCAAAACTGTCAGCAAGGGAGTGCCGCATGCGCTGGATAAATTTGTCAAAGTAATTAACGTCAACCTGATAGGTACTTTTAATGTATTGCGGTTGGCGGCGGCACAAATGGTCACCCAAGACCCCGTCACCGAAGATGGCGGGCGCGGTGTGATTATCAATACGGCATCTATTGCTGCCTACGAGGGCCAGATGGGTCAGGCGGCCTACAGTGCTTCAAAGGGTGGAATTGTGGGTATGACTTTGCCTATCGCGCGCGATCTTGCGGCCGACGGTATTCGGGTGAATACCATTGTTCCGGGCCTGATCCATACACCTCTGTTCGATATGATGCCGCAAAACGTGTATGACTCGCTCGCCGCAAGCCCGCTGAACCCCAAGCGTTTAGGCCGGCCGGATGAAATCGCTCACTTGTCGCAATACATCGTTGAAAACGACTATACCAATGGCGAGTGTATCCGCATGGATGCCGGTATTCGTATGCAGCCTCGTTAGACCTAATGAAGACTGTTGTCGCAGGCTAGAGTTTAACCGCCAGTTCGGCAGCAGACTCCATCGCACCTTCAATATAACCCACGCCGTTGCAGTCGCCGATGGTGTGGGTGATAAACCCTTCTTTTTCAAACTGTTCTGCCAGGCTGGTATTTCCGCTGGCACCTTTTGCTACAATGACGTGATCGGTATCGAGACTACGTTGTTGCTTGCGATAATTGGTATAACTCACCTGATGATCACCAATTCGAATATCAACTGCCTGGTTGATCAGGTTTACCCCGAGATGGCGTAATTCATCGAGTAGTCGCATACGTCGAACAAAATAGAGGCCGGCCCCTGGCTTGCGGCTGTCATCGATGACCGTAACCTGATGTTTTCTTTCGGCCAGAAATTCGGCCAACTCCAGCCCCACTAATTCTGCACCTATGATGACGACACGTTTGCCCAATGGTAGCCATAGCTTCGAGACAAGCCGTACCAACGTCGGCTGGCTGCTAATGCCGCTGAGTGCACCCAGCTTGGTTAGCAGGCGAGTAAGCGGGCTGATTTTTGCAGCGAGGCCGGGATTCTCTTCGGCCAATACCAGCGCACGCATTTCATCGCCGCTAAATACAAAGTTGCCGTCATTGCCTGGAATATCCGGCATGTCGCGCGCAGCACCTGTGGCGACGATTACTTGGTCAGCGCCGATCTGTCGGAGTAGACTCGCGTTAGCAGTGGTGTTTAAGCGTACGTCGACATCAGACTGTTTTATTTGCAGGCGCAACCAGTGGAGTAGTTTCTCGTTGGGCGGGTAGGCAATACTGGCAAACTGTAAAGTACCCCCCAGCCGCTTGCCTTTTTCCAACAAGGTGACTTTAAAGCCGCGTATAGAAAGGCGTCTTGCGACTTCCATTCCGGCGGGACCGCCACCAATAACTGCAATATGTTTTGTACTATCGGAGGCAATCAATTCACGTGCTTTTTCGAAGGCGGTTTCCGGGTTAACCGCACACTTGACCGAGTTGAGCAGGTAAATTTGGCTAATGCAGCAGTAACAATAAACACAGGGGCGTATTTGTTCGGCTTGTCCTGCTTCAAGTTTCTTTGGCAGATCAGGGTCGGCTAATAATTTCCTACCCATGGACAAAAAATCAAAGTGTCCTTTTGCAATATGCTGGTCGCCAGAATGCGGTTCTATTCTTCCTGAACAGATAATGGGAATGTTGACGACAGATTTGATTGCCGTGGCATTGGCCACCATGGTCTCGGGTATTTGAGGCGTATGCGAACCCGAGTGCAGGCTGCCTTGGCCAGAGTCGTGATAGGCCGTTACGGTGATGGCATCGATACCGGCTTTTTCAATCATACGCGCTGTTGCCTGAGCATCGGTAAGCGAAATGCCTTCTGTTTGACCAAACTCGATTGAATCCAGTTTGCACCATACCGGGTAGTCGGCTCCCACTTGCGCCCGCACTGCGGATATAACTTCCATTAATAGTCTGGCGCGGTTCTGCAGGCTACCACCGTAGTTATCCTCTCGCTGATTGGTAAGCGGAGATAAAAATTCAGAAATGATATAGCCGTGGCCAGCGTGAATCTCAACCCCATCGATACCCGCCTGTTGTGCACGTAAAGCGGCTGCGGCAAATTGCTCTACTAGTTGATCAATATCTTCTTGAGTCATCACCTGTAGCTGTGGCGCTGGCATCTCGGGGTCGTAGAGGGCTTTCATTTCGCTGTCTAATGCAGCGTCCATGAAATTTCCACCGCTGGGTGCCGGATAAGAGGGCACCAGCAAAGGGCGTCCTTCACGCATATCTTGCGCGGCAACCATACCGCCGTGGTGTAACTGGGCAGCCAGTTTAGCGCCATGCTGATGTACCGCGTCTGCCACAGCTCTAAGACCCGGAATAAATTTGTCATCAGAAATAGCTATTTGCCGTGGTTGGTTGCTGCCGCCTGGCCAGGCAACGCCGGTGACGCCTAAAATGATCAGACCGACACCACCTTTAGCCTGGCGCTCGTGATAGTCCCTGATACGTTCGCCGCAGCTGCCATCGGCTTCCGCCATGTTGACTCCCATAGCGGTAACGGCCATGCGATTTTTCAGTGTCATTGAGCCGATGCGGCCAGTTTTTAGCAGGTGAGAAAAGCTGTTACTCATGGCGCGTGCCTCGGCTGATATCGTTTGGATAGCCTATTGTAAATTAAGGCCGTTCTAATACTATTACCGGTAAGACACGTTCGACTTTTTGCTGGTAGCGGGCATATTGCGGGTTCTGCTCAACCAGCTTGATCCACAGTGCCGCTCGCTCATCACCTTCCACTTCGCGGATTTTCATCGGTCCTTTGTAGCCTCTAAAGGTCATGTTGACCTCCGGCATGGCCTTAAGATTGAAGTACCACGCAGGGTGGCGCGCCTGACCCCAGTTAGAGGCGACCAGAGCAATGCCTTTATCGACAGGCATGCACAGTAGAGGAAGCAGACGCTTTTGGCCAGATTTGGCGCCGATCGTCTCAAGCAAGGCGACACATTGCATGGCGACGTTGACGTGGCCTTTACTTATGCGCAGTAAAAAAATATCCAGCGGCGGAATGACGGCTTTTAAAAATGCGATAACCTGTTTGGAGTTCAGGCATTTATTCACTAGCTCGGTATTCAGTAAACCCATTGGGCTGCCTTTCTTTATAAGCCTGCCACTGCAGGCAGTTCTGTATTGGAACGATGTAAAAATTTCTCTATGCCGACAAACATTACCATGCTGATAAGCGTCGAGATCGTAGCTAAAAGATAGACGTAGAAATAATCGCCGTCAAAAATCAGATTGCCAGCCAGCGCCGGTCCAATGGTCGAGCCTAGCAATTGGCAGGCAGGAATCATAGGGGTCAGTTTGCCGTGGCTGTCGCTTTCGATAATGATGGTCATTTGGAACGGCAGGATAAAGTTCCAGGCACCCGCAAATAGTAATACTGCCGCCGCATAGACCCAGGGGTTGCTGCTCATGGGCATCATAATAAATGAGACAAGGGTAATGCTGCTGGCTATAACGACCGGCCATATGCGGCCAAATTTTGCCCCGGTATACGATGCTATAAAGCCACCAGCAGCGCTCAAGATCAGAGTGATACCGAATATCAAACCGAGTAATTCGTTGTCGATACCCGCGTTTAGAGCAATGCGATCCAGAAAGGCCCAGATAGCCGATTGCCCCAGCGCATAGATCATTAAGGCGGTAATCCCCATCCATACCGCCGTTAGCGAGCCGTGGCCTGCGTGTGCATCGGAGCTAGCATCGGCAGAGTCCGGCGTCTGCTCTGGCCCTTGCTCTGGCAATAGATGCAATAAAAATAGGGATATAAATACGGTGCCAGCGAGTGCCACCATGACGCCGTTGAAACCCCACAGTGGCACAACGGTAATGGGCAGTAAAAAGGCTAATATGCCAGCGAGCGCTACTTGAAAACCGACCCCAAAACCAAATGAGCGGTCAGGTGAGCGGGTATCTCCCAGGCAGGTGACTGCCACTGACACAATACAGCCGTTAACGATACCCAAAACAAAAAATAGTATTAACAGGCTCTGGTAACTTGCCGCCATGCCGCCCAGATAGCAAGCCGTGGCGACAATAGATGAGTACATCACCATTTTCCGCCAGTTGAAACTTCTGATCCACAATACGGCGACCACGTTGGCGATGGTAGAGCCGGCCATGTAGATAGACCCCAGATAGCCCATTTGCTGCTCGTTGAGGCCTAGTGAATCTGCAGCCGAGCCAAGGATTACCGGCAACATGTTATAGACCAGATAAGCGATGGAGAGAATCATTACGGCGGTAAACAGCGCCGGTTTACTATTGATGATATCGCTGGTGTCTTGTGGTGTATTAGTGTGCGGCATTTTTTATAGCTACCTTATAATTTACGCATAACAGTAACCCATTCAGCGAGCTTTGTCCGGCCATCGAGTGATTAATTTACCTCTGTTGTAGATACTTAATGTTACTTGATTGAAAAAACGTTTGTCCGTAGGCTAGGGGCTCTATATTGAGTAAATAACTCCCATCAGTGAGCAAGGATTTCTATGTCTGCTACCTTAGATGCTTTCAACCAGATTAAACGTAATATGCAGCTGTCAGTTATTGGCCAAGACGCTGTAGTAGACAAGATTCTTATTAGCCTGTTATGTAACGGTAATTTGTTACTCGAAGGCCTGCCCGGTACCGCCAAAACACGATCTATAAAGACGCTGGCTAAGGTATTGCAGGCTGACCTGGGGCGCATTCAATTTACGCCAGATTTATTACCATCAGATGTTACTGGTACTGAGGTCTATCACTCGGACGGTGGCGAGCAGACCTTGACCTTCCAGCCCGGGCCTATTTTTGCCAATTTGGTATTAGCCGATGAAATTAACCGCGCACCGGCTAAAGTGCAAGCTGCATTGCTGGAGGCTATGGAAGAACGGCAAGTTACAGTCGCTGGTAAAACCTACAAACTACCTGATCTGTTTATGGTTTTGGCTACCCAAAATCCCATTGAACAAGAGGGGACGTATCCCTTGCCAGAAGCGCAAATGGACCGCTTCCTGATGAAAGTCACTATTGATTATCCCGATGAAGATGCCGAGCTTGGGGTTATCCGACTGGTCAGAGGCGAAGAACAACCAGCCTCTGGCAATGAGCAGGTCAAAATTGAACAGAAACATGTTTTTGACGCCAGACAGCAGATTCACGACCTGCATATTTCCGAAAGCGTAGAGCGTTATATTGTCGCTCTTGTTATGGCCACCCGTGAGCCGCAGCGCTACCCCGATAGTGAATTAAAGAACTGGATTAGCGTCGGCTCCAGCCCCAGAGCCAGTATCGCACTAGATAAAGCCTCTCGGGCCAGTGCTTGGCTGAACGGACGTGATTTTGTTGATCCTGATGATGTACGTTCGGTGGTGCAATCGGTATTGACCCATCGCCTGATTCTCAGCTACGAGGCGGCAGCGGAAGGCATAACAACGGATAGGGTAGTACAAGAAATAGTGCGGCAAGTGGCGGTGGCTTAGGTGGCAAGAGGAGCGAGTTAATGGCCAAGAGTTCTCCAGTCAAAGCCGAAGCTGATAGCGCGGTCTATGTCTCACTCGCCCATTTAGTCGCACTGGAGCATAAAGCCCGGGGTTTTAGCTATTTACCCAAACAGCCGGTGCATAGCATTTTGTCTGGTCGACATAGTTCTCGACTGCGTGGCCGAGGTTTGAACTTCGAAGAGCTGCGTCATTATCGGCCGGGTGATGATATCCGCACGCTGGATTGGAAAGTGACCAATCGAACCAAAAGCCCTCATGTCCGTGTCTATACTGAAGAGCGTGAGCGAACGGTTCTGCTGGTTGTTGATCAGCGCCAGTCGATGTTTTTTGGTAGCCAGGTAAAAATGAAATCGGTTGCTGCGGCAGAGACTGCGGCCTTGTCTGCCTGGCGGGTGTTATCTGTTGGAGACAGAGTGGGGGGGCTGGTTTTTGGTGACAATGAGATTAAAGAAATTCGGCCGCAGCGCTCTCGTAATACTGTCATGCAGTTGTTTCATCATATTGTAGAGAAAAATCATGCAATTGGTGTTGGCAAAAGGCCAGACAATAATCAGCAGCAGCTCAATAGAGCACTGCAAGAGGCCGAGCGTCTTTGCGGGCATGACTGTTTGATAGTATTGATCAGCGATCTTGATGGCTGGTGCGATGAGACAGTGAAACGTTTGCGGCGGTTGTCCCAGCATAATGATGTTATTGCGCCTCTCATTTTTGATCCTCTGGAACAGCATTTGCCTGATGCAAAACAATTTGTGGTGAGCGACGGTGATATGCAAATTGCCGTTGATGGCAGTGGTGGTCAGATTAAATCCGACTATACTCAAGGTTTTGTGAGTAATGTCGAGTTTCTGCAGCATGAACTGCAGCGCTACGGTATTCCGGTATTGCCTATCAATACGGTAGACCCGGTGCTGGACCAACTCCGCGCTGCGGTTGGCGCCAAGCTACAAGCGGGGCGCTCCTGATGCTTGACGGGCCTGGCAGCAACAGCTTTGGCAATTATATACTTCATGGCATAGACGAGATCGTTATGCCAGAAGCTGTCAGCTGGATGCCTCAAGCACTCGGCTGGAAAATTTTGGCGGTATTAGTCTGTGTAGGCTTGGCGTTTCTAAGCTATCGAGCCGCCTCCCTCTGGCTCAAAAACCGCTACCGCAGAGCAGCTTTAAGACAATTGGATGCATTGGCAACCGAGCCTGGCTCGAAGCCGAGTGCACAGCTGATGACGATACTTAAGGCTACAGCTTTGCAGGCGTTTCCGCGTGAACAGGTTGCCGGCATATCGGGCGAGAGTTGGCTCGAATTCCTGGATCAACATTGTGACAAGGTTCAATTCAACAGTGATTTGGGTCGCAGGCTCATACAATCGCAATATGCAGGGCAGGTCGTAGAAGACGACAAGCAAGCTCAACAGGCTATAGCCATGGCGAAAGTGTGGGTTAGCCGCCACACTCGGGCGAGTTAGCAATATGTATGAGATTTCTTACCCGTGGATGTTTTTGGCCCTGCTGCTGCCTTTTCTAGCTTATGCCGTGCTGCCCGTATATAGAGAGAGTAAAGACTCTATACAGGTACCCTTTTTTCAGCGTTTGGTAGAGCTTAGTGGGCAAACGCCTTCTCGCGGGGCGGTGGTATTAGAGCGATTGTTATCGCAGCGTGTATGGGTGGCTTTTTGTTGGTTACTTATAGTCATCGCAATGGCAAAGCCGATATGGATTGGAGACCTGGTCACAAACACCAAATCTGCGCGTGACCTGATGGTGGCCGTCGATTTGTCTGGATCAATGCAAGCAACCGATTTTCTCGACCAGAATGGTGAGAATATTGATCGGCTTTCTGCAGTGAAGATGGTACTGCGAGATTTTGTCAGCCAGCGCGAACACGACAGATTGGGATTGATCGTTTTTGGTAGCGCCGCCTATCTGCAGTCGCCGTTTACCGAAGATCACGATACCTGGCAAATTCTGTTGGAAGAATCTGAAATTGGAATGGCAGGGGTGAGTACGGTTTTTGGTGATGCCATTGGTTTGGCGATAAAGATATTTGAGCACAGTGAATCAGATAACAAAGTGCTTATTGTATTAACCGACGGCAATGATACCGGCAGTAAAGTGCCGCCGGTCGACGCGGCCACAGTGGCGGCAAACAAAGGAGTCACGATCTATACCATTGCTATTGGCGACCCGGCTACGGTGGGCGAAGAGGCCATGGATATCGACGTGATGAATAAAATCGCTGAGGTGAGTGGCGGGGCAAGTTATCAGGCGTTGGATCGAGAGCAGTTGGCAGAAATATATGTACGTATTGCCGAACTGGAACCGGAGGAATATGAAACATTAACGTATCGGCCTACCTATAGCCTGCATTTTTACCCACTGATTATCATCGCCGGGGTTTACTGCTTGTTATATGTGATTTTGGCATTTGGTTTGTGGCGCTCCAAGCGGGGAGTGGCCGATGTTTGATTGGGCTATTATCGGTAATGCTCTAAGTAATTTTCACTTTATTCGACCCTGGTGGTTATTATTACTGACATTGGTCGTTGTTGGCTGGTGGTATGCCCGTAAGGTCAACGACCCTACGGCCAGTTGGCAAAATATTATCGCGCCGCATTTACTTAAAGCGATGCTGGTGCGACGGGGCACTCAGCGCTGGTTCAACCCGCTGAGCGCCAGTTTGATTGTAGTGGCTCTGGCGGTCATTATTTTGGCGGGTCCCAGTTGGGAGCGGCGTCCTTCACCCTTTACTGAAGATCATGCCGTTCTCGTCATCGGGCTCGATTTGTCTGAGACTATGAAACAGCAGGATATTCAGCCGTCGCGCCTAGAGCGTGGCAAACAAAAAGTGATGGATTTGATGGATTTGCGTGGCGGAGCGCGTACCGGATTAATTGTTTATTCTGGCAGTGCCCATACGGTCATCCCCTTAACCAACGACCCGGATGTCATTCGTAATTTTCTCGCAGCATTGACGGTAGATATGATGCCGGTGCGGGGTAAGTTTCCCGAAAAGGTGATTCCTCTGGCCAGCAGGATGTTTGATGACTCAATGCTGCCCGGCACTTTGCTGCTTATTTCTGATGGCGTAGGGTCCGATTCGATAACGTCCTTTAGTGAATATTTCTCTACCGTACAACATCAGTTTTTGGTTCTTGGCGTAGGCAAAGAGGAAGTGGTTGCGGTGGACGAAGAGCTTGCGGCTCAACTCGATACGAATTACTTTCCTTTGCAGACTCAACAGTTGCAGCAACTGGCAGATGCCGGCGGTGGGTATTATCAGCCACTGACGATTGGCAAGGAAGATGTGCAGCGGATAAACCGCCGTATTAAAAATCATTTGCTCAGTGTAGATGACAGTGATCGCCCCTGGGTCGATGTTGGTTACTTTTTGCTGTTTCCTTTAGCGCTAATATTCTTATTGTGGTTTCGCAAAGGTTGGACTTTGCATTGGTGTCTTGCCCTGGTCGCCCTCGGTGGCTTGTCGGGTACCGGTCAAGTACAGGCACAATCGCATCAATTTATGGACTTGTGGTTAACACCTGACCAACAGGGCCGTTATTACTTTGAGCAAGGTAATTATGACATCGCGCAGCAGCGTTTTGTCGACCCCGCCTGGAAAGGCATTGCCTATTATTACGACGAAAACTTTACCGCAGCGGTAGAGATGTTTACTCGAATCGAATCGGTAGATGGTCTGTTTAACCTCGCCAACGCCTGGGCGCAAAGTCAGAATTATGTTTATGCGGTACAAACCTATGATCGCCTACTGGAGATACAGCCCGATCACCCATCAGCAATTAAAAACCGCGCGTTTGTGCAGGCGATTATTGATGAAATAAACCTGATGAGCGAAAGCCAGCAGGCGGAGCCTGGTGAGGACTCAACAGAAATGGGCGATGACCAACCACTGCGGGCAGAGGGTGCGGAAAGAAAGGATATGAATCAGCCTAAGGAAATAGAGCAATTTACGGCTGACCAGCTACTGGCGGACGAAAAGATTGAGCAGATGTGGCTGAAACAAATTCAGCGTGATCCGTCGCAGTTTCTCAGTGTGAAATTTGCGATGCAATATGAAAGGGAGCATGCCAGTGACAAGCTCCAGAATTAGTACATTGGTTTTTTGTTTGTTGTGCCTTTGGGTGCCGCTGTCACTGGCGCAAACAGGTACTGAGCCCACTGCACAGTCAGAGCCAAGTGAGGTCAGGGTAAAGGCCTGGCTTGAGCCAAGCGAAGGTATTATTTCGAGTCAGCAAGTTAAATTGGTCATAGAGTTATCTACCGATAGGTGGTTTACCGCCGGTACACGTATCGGTTTATTTGAGGTCAAAGATGCCGTAGTCCTTCGAAGAGAGTCATTTGCGGTAAATTCCACCCGCAATAAAGGCGGCCAGACCTGGGTTACTCAGCAATGGGATCTAACAGTCTACCCACAGCGCAGTGGTGATTTACTGATTCCGGCTATTCCTCTTACAGTTACTGTGGCAGAGGAAGGCGGCAGTTCAACCGTTCGGCAATTAACAACTAAACAGATAGCCTTTTCTGCGCAGGCCCCGGCAGAACTAGTCGATGTTCCCCAGTGGGTGGCGACTTCACGTTTGCGAGTCGTAGAAGAATATAATCAGTCACTCGATCAATTGGAGGCCGGTGACGCCGTGGTACGAACCATTACCTTGAATGCAGAGGGTGTTGCCGCGATGATGCTGCCGGCGACGGGTTTTGTGGCCCAGGATGGGCTGGCGATCTATCAAACACCGCCGCAGGTCGAGGATCAAAATAACCGTGGTATCTATCTTGCGCAGCGTATTGATCAGCTGACGTATGTGATTGAGCGCCCCGGCAGCTATACGCTGCCTGAGCTTAGCTACTACTGGTGGGATTTGTCTGCCGGTCGGGTTCGCATTGAAACCCTGGCATCCCAGCAACTGGTTGTTGGTGGTGTAATACCAGCTGTCGTCGAGGATCCAACTGCGCCGGCTGTTTCGGTCTGGTCGTGGCAGAAGATTGGTTTTGTACTGCTGTCTCTATGTCTTGTTTTAATACTCATTGTAGGCATGGTTTGGCTGCGCAGTTGGTTGGTGCAGCGCCGTTCTACACCGTCGGCTGCTGCGCTGCGCCAGCAAATAGCGCGGGATCTGAAGCTGGCATGTTCGGCTAACGACAAGATGGCCGTCATCCGGCTGATGTATCAGTGGCTCGACGGGCTGCCCGATGATCGCTTTAAAGGCGAGTTTAGAGAGGCCCTGCTGGAGCTGGACACAGAACCTGTGTCTGGTGCTTTTGAGCAATTAATGGCCAATTGTTACGGTGACAATTCGCTAGAGCCAGACTTAAAAGACTTTGCCCAACAATTGATAGAATGTTTCGGTGAGCGCGAGACCAATCTACTGGGCAGCTTATTAAAACCAGTTGAGCTCAGGCTAAATTAGATTCATTCTGGGTTAACCGTAGGCGTTTTATATTCATTTTCATCGTCTATTTGTGCGCTGGGCCCGCATCGTAGTATGCTTGCCTCCCAGCTCAAATACTCCCTCGTATTCACAGGAATTTATAGCCCTAATGCGTATTTTAAAAGCCTGCCTTATGGCCCTTATGGCCAGTTTTATTAGCTTGCCTGTTTTTGCCACTGCAAACTATGTTGGCAGTGAGACCTGTGTTTCCTGTCATGAAAATGAAAGCACCGAATGGGAGACCTCTCATCATTATGCTGCTATGGCGGAGGCTACCGAAAAAACGGTATTAGGGGAGTTCAACGATACAACTTTTGAGCACTACGGTCTGGTGAGCCGCTTTTATCGCAAAGACGGTGGTTATTATGTCGAGACAGATAATGCCAAGGGTGAGCTGCAGGAATTTAAAATAGGCTATGTTTTTGGTGTCTATCCTCTACAACAGTATCTTATTGGTTTTCCGGATGGGCGTTATCAAACGCTGAGTATTACCTGGGATAGCCGACCAGCCGAAGAGGGTGGTCAGCGCTGGTATCATATGTACCCGGATGAGGCGATACCCGCAGACGATATTTTGCATTGGACAGGTGCTATGCAAAACTGGAACAGTCGCTGCGCGGGATGTCACTCTACTAACTTACGAAAAAACTATGATCAAGAGTCTAATAGCTACAAGACCAGTTGGTCTGAAATTAACGTGGCCTGTGAGGCCTGTCATGGACCGGCATCAGAGCATTTGGCCTGGGCCAAGGCGCCTGAAACCAATAATGTCGCTCACCACGGCTTTATCAGTACATTGGATGATAAAGGCGTATGGGATAGGGCTGAAGGAGAGCCAACCGCGCACCGCACAGGTGAAGCAAGACCACAGGGCCAAATAGAGACCTGTGCTCATTGCCATTCGCGCCGCTCAGAATTAAACGAAGTGCCTGTTAATCAGTCGTTTTTGGATAGTCACCAATCCCAGTTTTTGGCTGACCCTTTGTATTATCCTGACGGTCAAATACGTGATGAAGTCTATGTCTACGATTCATTTGCACAGAGCAAAATGCATGCCCAGGGCGTGGTCTGCTCAAATTGCCATAATCCGCATAGTGGCAAATTAAAACTCGAAGGCAATGGGCTCTGTTTGCAATGCCATAATCCTCAAGTATTTGATACGCCTGATCATCACAAACATACAAAGGGCAGCACCGGCGCAGATTGTGCCAGTTGCCATATGCCCGAAACGACCTATATGGGAGTGGATCCCCGGCGTGATCACAGTATTCGTATTCCGCGCCCTGATGTCAGCGAAATACTAGGTGTACCTAATGCGTGTAATCAATGCCATACCGATCAAAGCGTGGCCTGGGCTGCGGGCAAGGCAAAGGCCTGGTATGGCGATAAACTGACCAAGCACCGCAATAACGGTGTGATATTCGCAGCGGCGAGAGCAAATGACGCCAGAGCTGTTCCCAGCCTGGCGCATATTGCCAACGACCCGAGTCAGAGTTTGGTTGTGCGGGCGACAGCATTAGTCGAGTTGGGTAACTTCCCGGAACAACTTAGCTATCAAACCGCGATGGCCGCTTTACAGTCGGAATCACCGCAATTGCGTATAGCCGCACTGCGCTCACTGGATGCGTTTTTACCTGCAGAGAGACGACAAATATTGTTGCCGCTTTATAGCGACCCGGTAAAAGCTGTACGGCTGGAATTGGCTCCTATTATTGCCACAATGCCCGCCAGCCAACTACCCGAACAATTAATGCCCTATATTCGCGAGTTGTTTGATGAATATATTGAAGCGCAACGGGTTAACGCTGATATGCCCGGAGCACAGCTGAACCTGGGCATATTTTATTCTGCAATAGGGGAGACCGAAAAGGCCGAAAAGGCCTATCGTCATGCGCTTAAATTGGCTCCCAAGTTCGTGCCGGCGCTTATTAATATGGCCGATTATTATCGCTCTATCCAGCAGGACTGGAATGCCGAGGCATTGCTTTTAAAAGCGGTACGTATTGCACCAGACCAGTCTCCTGCACGTTTTTCTTTGGGCTTGATGTATGTGCGTCAGCAGCAGCTGGATAAGGCCCTGGTTCAGCTGGCGGAGGCGGCTCGCTTAAGTCCTGAAGCTGTTCGTTACAGCTATGTCTATGGTGTTGGGCTAGATAGTGCCGGTAGAACAGACGAGGCCTTGGTAGTACTAGAGAGCACGCTGAAGCGTCACCCTGGCAACCCGGAGGTATTGGGTGCACTGGTGCATTATTACGAAAAACAGGGAAATGCAGAAAAAGCGGCAGTGCATAAAGCAGAGATGGATCGTCTTTATCCCAGTAGTTAGATAATGCGACAACTGAAGGCTAATCTACAATAGTGATGCCTTCAGTTTGGGATACAGTTTTGGCCCCTGAGCGCTCTATCATTTTTACAATCGCAGACTGAATGACTTCATCTTCTCGCGCATCAGTTGTACTGGAAAAACGTTCCTGTTGTGCGTCCAAACCCTCTTCTAATACAAATTCGACTGCCACGGCGTTTGAATGACTGGCGCTGGGGCCGTAATAAGTTAAAACTATCGTTGGGTAGCCCTGAAATCCCATTTTCACTTTCTTTGCTATACGTTTTTTCGATTTTTCCAAATTCATATTCATATCTCAAAAAGGTCGGTTTTGCCCACAAACAGTGCACCTAGTGTTTGTTTGACGGTGTTTAAATCGAGAGTAACAGCGTCCCTCTGGCATGACAACGCATCGAGCCTGAGGTTTTGTATGGTATGGGGGCGTTGTGCACTGGAGATTGGTGATTGTCAGTAGAGCGGTTATCTTGTTCATCATGTGTTACTCTGAGTCAAGCACAGATAAAACATGGCTATGCTTATTAGGGTGTCTGGTCGTAAATAGACGCAGTTTCTTCTTTGAAGCGGTGAATTCGAAGATAGAATTTATTATTACTCACCAGAAAATATGAGAACGCGTTATGAGTAAAGGTACAGTTAAGTGGTTTAATCCAGATAAAGGTTTTGGTTTCATTACTCCGGAAGATGGCGGCAAAGATCTTTTTGTACACCATTCAGAAATCCAGAGTGGCGGTGGTTTCGCAACATTGAATGATGGTCAGTCTGTTGAATATGAAGTTGGACAAGGCCAGAAGGGTCCATGTGCAAATAAAGTAGTACCTTTATAGCGCGCAGCTCGTAACGAGTTTGATCGTAATCACCTTCGTCTGGGCACCTAGCGCGCTCAGGTGACGGTGATTTTCACTATATTGAGTTAAATTAGCTAATGACTCGTGTCTGATAGGTAATTTAAAGGAGAAACGTATGGCCAAAGGTCAGGATTCTAAAAAAGCGGTTAAGAAGAAGCCCGAAAAAACCCTAAAAGAAAAACGTAGTGAGAAGAAGGCGAAGAAAGAGAAATAAATAGCCGGAACGGCTCCTCTATGCGGGCTGGACGCACTCAGGCGTCGATTCCCTGCATAGAACTGGTCATTCAGAATGGCCTTCATTGCAATTTTACCCCTCCCAAAGTCGATAATTACCTCACCCTGCTAAATCCTTTGGCTGTTAATGCCTCGCTTATGACCTGTGTTTTATGATGGGCAATTGCCACGTCGTTGGTCGCTAGCGTTCAATCGACCTATATATTACGTATTGTGTATTTATGCAGTCATACTGTGTAATATATAATTCATGAAAAAACCTGTTCTCACATATGATCTGCCGAGCTACACGCCCAGGCGTCTGATCCTCGATTTACTGGATGCCGAACCAGAGCTGATGGCTGCGAGTAAAAGCTTAATATCTGCAGGAGAGGTATTTGGCTTTAGTGGCAATCAGATGCGTGTCGCCCTGAGCCGATTACATGCAGACGGCCTTCTGGATAAACCTTTTCGTGGTAGTTATTGCCTCAGTCACAGCGGGCTTGCCATGGGGAGAGAGATTGAGCGGTGGCGAGTACTCGATGAAAGTCTTGTTCCCTGGCGGGGAGACTGGTGCGCAGTACTTACCCAGAACCTGGCTGAAGAGGGCAGTACGCAGCTTAGAGCACAAACCCGGGCCTTGCAGCTTCGTGGCCTGCAACGCTGGCGACCAGGGCTTTGGGTCAGACCTAATAATCTCAGCGGTGGCATCGACAAACTGATAAACGATCTGACCGCACTAGGCCTTGATGCCATCCGTGGCCATTTTCTTATCCATGCTGCCGATGACAGTGCAGCATTGGAATTACGACAGCTATGGGATATTCCCCTTCTCAATACGCAGTATAGCCAACGTTTACTCGCTCTTGAAAGTGCTGCCAGTAACACTTCTAATCAATCACTGTCAGAGACTCTGGTGCAATACATGGAGCTTGGCAGCGATACCATTCGTCTTCTACTTAAAGACCCCTTGTTACCCGATGAGTTGGTGCATGCGGAACAGCGTCGCTCTCTCGTAAAATCTATGCGCGCCTATGATGAACAGGGGCGCAAACAGTGGTTGCAGTTTATCCACGCAATTAAATAACGGAGAGTCCGTCATGAATCCGCCTGTATTAACAAACCTGTTTGCCCGTCTACTAGAGCAGGTTCGCACCAATGACAAACCCACGCCGGTCTCTGCCAGTGTAGATACCCGTTTTTACACCGATCAGAGCTGGTTTGAAAAAGAGTTGGCTTCGGTTATTCAGAGCCAGCCGCTTATTGTCGGCCACACATCCATGTTGAAAAAGAGCGGCGATCAGTTTGTCCATGATCATACCGGTAAACCCATTATTGTGGTGCGCGGTAAAGACGACACAATACGCGCATTCCTAAATGTCTGTCGACACCGTGGGGTGCGGCTAGCTAATGGCGAAGGGGTATTTAATCGCCCGAGTTTCGTTTGTCCATATCATAACTGGGTCTATGACCTTGAGGGGAATCTGTCGAATGTCCCTCTTCAAGAGGAGTGTTTTCCCGACTTGGACGTGACTTGCCATTCCTTAAAGGAGCTTTCGCTGGAGATTTGTGAAGGTCTGATTTTTGTTTCTCTCGACCCTGAGCGTGCTCTTGATATTGATGCTCACATGGGTGGTATACAAAAAGAACTGGCTGCATTTAATTCAGCAGATCATGTGTTTTTTCGTGAGTCGGTCACGGTAAAGAAAACCAATTGGAAATTGATTATCGAGGCTTTTCTTGATGGCTATCATGTTGCGCGCCTACACAGAAAGACGGTGGGCCCGATGTTTATGGATAGTGTATCCATGTGCCAGCGAGTCGATAATCACGCCCTGTCGGTTGTCGCACGAAAAGAGTTTGAGCAAGCGCTGCAACTAGAACCTGAGCAATGGGATTTGCGCCACCATGCATCCTGTGCTTTTTATATTTTTCCTAATACGGAAATCATTATTCATCCGGACTATATAAGTTACTTGTCACTTTTCCCAACGGCGGTTGACGAGACCATTGTGGTACACGGATGCCTGATAAACGAAGAGCCCAAGGATGAGAAAGCCAGGGCTCATTGGGAGCGAGCTTTCGACATTATTGAAAATGGGGTATTTCAGGCTGAAGACCTGTTTGTTTGTGAGCAGGCGCAGCTGGGTATGAGTTCAGGGGCGAACAAGGAACTGCTATTTGGTACCTACGAAATGCCGATTATGGATTTCCATCAAATACTGGCCGATACTATGGGGGCCTATAAGCCTGAGTAAAGCGGTGGAATCCTGCCCGCGTATTAAAATTTGTCGTCAAATAATGTTATTCTCGTAGGGCTTAGTGTCAAACCACCGGTTCCACGGAGATTAAAATAATAGTCAGTAAGGGTTTTTCCCTTTTATTAGCGCTAGTTACCGCACTGCTACTCACCTGTGCCTCCGGGTCGGCTCAGGCGGCTTCTTGCACGCCACAAATTATAGATGGCGAGTTGGATTTAAGTTGTTGGGATGGAAGCGAGGTATTGGCGTTAGATGGGGTCTGGGGTTTTCAGTGGATCCCACCCGAACTGTCGCGACAGAATTACACCGGGCTTGCCACTCCAGCGAGAATGAAAATTCCCGGAGACTGGGTCAAGCTGGAAGGCATCGATCACGGTAAGTTTGATTTGTCCAAAGGACGGGCCGTATACAGGCTGTCTGTTCATTTTGATGCGCCCCGCAGGGGACTGATGCTATTCCCCGGTCGCACTACCGGCGGTCATCAAATCGGCATTAGAAGCGGAGACACGGAAGAAGTTATTGTTTTCGATAGCATCACGACAGATGGCTTGATAACCGCTCCCTACGATTTTGTTCCGCTACCCGATTTGGCCAAACACAGTGAGATTATTCTATATGCAGAGAATTCTCTTCATCTAAGCGGGGGGATTGCAGAGTCGCCTGTCATCGCCGGCGCACAGGCAGCGACACGCGATAGAGTCTCGCATTATGTCATTGCGGCTGCATTTTTAAGCGCTTATGTCATTTTTAGTGTATTTAACCTGGTTTTATGGCTTGGTGACCGTTCAAAGTTGGTGTTTCTGGCGCTTACGGGTATCTGCGTCGTTTTGAGCGTAAGGGTATTTGATACCCAAGAGTTCTTGTCGGTATTTTATATCAATGTCCCTCTGACTTATCATTGGCACATAGGATGGGGGTCGTTTTTTGCTGGCATCGTCGTATGGATGTTCTATTTTCGGGTTGCCTATCCAAAAGATATTCCAAAGGTTCTGTCCTATATATTGATATTTCCGTCGGTCATTGGTTTGTTTCTCATCGTCTTTGCATCTCCCGAAACTTTTCTGGATTACGGTCATAAGTATCGTGTTTTTGTTGCGGTAGGCGTTATATTCTTCCTGTATTTTATTGGCAAGGCAGCCTGGATCGGACGGGAGGGAGCGCGAGTTACTGCGGCAGCTGGCGTATTTGTTGCTCTTTGTACGCTTGCAGATATGTTCACCTATATGTTGTATGAAAGACCCTATGTCGATTACGTGACCATAGGATCATTCGTTTTTGTCGCGGTGCAAACCATCATGAGTGCGGCAGCCTATACCAGTACGCTAAAAGCGGAGGCCAATTTAACCGGCGAGTTACATCAGTTGAATCAGTCGTTGGAGCGTAAAGTGACAGAGCGCACTACGGATTTGGCGCGAACCATGGAAAAGCTTGAGGTTCAGGCAATGAGGGATCCTCTGACAAACCTCTATAATCGTCGATATTTTATAGACCGGATGAGAGAGGAAGCGGCAAAGCAGAGCCCTTGTTTCTGTTTAGCTATGTTGGATATCGACCATTTCAAGCAAATTAACGATCAATACGGCCACGATGCGGGCGACCAGGTACTGGTCTTTTTGGCTGAGATATTAACTTCGTTGGTACGAGAACCCGATGTAGTGACGCGCATGGGGGGCGAGGAGTTTTCTTTGATCTTGGCGGAGATAGGCCATGATCAGGCGTTGCCAATACTGGAGCGTATTCGTACATCCGTTGAGGCCGCAGTAGTATCAAGCCCCGAAGGGGATATTCGATTTACGGTGAGTATTGGCTGGGTGGCCTTTCAGTCGGGTATGGCAAAAGATGGCCTGGTAGCTCAGGCCGATAAAGCGCTATATCGAGCCAAACAGTTGGGGCGCAATCGTGTGGTTCAATATACAGAAGAAATGGAAATTAACGCCTAAGCAACAGGTGGGCGGATTTTGGCCGCACAAGCCGCTCTAAATGGTTAAAAAGTGGTCATATACCTATAGATGAGCTCATTCATCACAGGATGCCTCATAAATACGGCTCTTTTAGTCGCCTGATGTTCCCTTGAGTGTGTTTATTCCCGCTATGAATAGCGCAGATACCAAGCTTGGCTTGACGCTCCAAAATGACTCCATTAGTATCCCTCGGCTTCAGCTAATCGCTTTTTTTGTGGAAAATCAAAGGTAGTCTTTCAAATACCTAAATACGCAAATTCGGGCGCAGTTTTCAATACACAAGTACTTTGGGGTGGGTGGAACGAATGACAATATCTGGTGAAGTAAGTGCCAAGAATGCCGGTTTAAACGCCTGGATCGAAGAAATCAGGGCCTTGTGCCAGCCAGATGACATCTATTGGTGTGATGGATCACAGGAAGAATACGACCGTTTATGTGGTGAATTGGTCACTCAGGGCTGTTTTATCAAGCTAAATGAGGAAAAACGCCCCGGATCCTACCTTTGCCGTTCAGACCCACGCGATGTGGCGCGGGTAGAAGATCGTACCTTTATTTGTAGCGAAACTGAAGAAGCGGCAGGACCCACCAATAATTGGATGGACCCTGCGCAAATGAAGAGCAAGCTGACTGGCTTGTACGATGGCTGTATGCGTGGTCGTACCATGTATATCATCCCCTTCAGCATGGGCCCATTAAGCTCGGATATCGCTCAAATCGGTGTACAAATCACTGATTCACCTTATGCCGTAGTGAATATGCGCATTATGGCGCGTATTGGCAGTGCCGTATTAGATGTACTGGGTGACAAACCCTTTATCAAGTGTCTGCATTCTGTCGGTGCTCCGCTTGAGCCTGGTCAGCAAGATGTGGCATGGCCTTGTAATGTCGATAATCGATACATTGTTCACTTCCCTGAAGACAGAGATGTGTGGTCTTTTGGCAGTGGTTACGGTGGCAATGCCTTATTAGGTAAGAAATGTGTAGCCCTGCGTATTGCATCTGCGATGGCGCGTGACGAAGGTTGGCTTGCCGAACACATGTTAATTGTTGGTATTGAGTCACCCGATGGTGAAAAGACTTACATGGCGGGTGCGTTTCCCAGCGCCTGTGGTAAGACCAATCTGGCAATGCTTATTCCGCCGAAGGGTTATGAAGGCTGGAAGGTATGGACAGTGGGTGACGATATTGCCTGGATCAAGCCTGGAGAAGACGGCCGTCTATACGCGATCAACCCTGAGGCAGGTTACTTTGGCGTGGCACCGGGTACTTCAATGAAGTCAAACCCGACGGCCATGTTAACCATGACCAAAAACACGATTTTCACCAATGTGGCACTGACCGACGACGGTGATGTGTGGTGGGAATCCATGACCGATGAGCCACCAGCGCATTTGATTGATTGGCAGGGCCAGGACTGGACGCCTGAATCGGGCACCAAGGCCGCTCACCCTAATGCACGATTTACTACACCGGCGAGCCAGTGCCCCTCTGTTGACCCCGCCTGGGAAGACCCTAAGGGCGTCGAGATCAGTGCCTTTATCTTTGGTGGTCGCTTGAGTACAACTTTCCCGCTGGTATACCAGAGCCAGAGTTGGGAGCACGGCGTGTTTATGGGTGCTACGGTCGGTTCAGAAGCCACGGCTGCATCAGATAACCAGGCAGCCATACGACGCGACCCGATGGCAATGCTGCCATTCTGTGGTTATAACATGGGCGATTACTGGGCTCATTGGTTAAGCATGAAAGAAGGCCTTAGCTCCGCTCCAGCAATATTCCGGGTTAACTGGTTCCGCAAGGGCGAAGATGGCAAGTTTCTGTGGCCAGGCTTTAGCCAGAACATGCGCGCCCTGCAGTGGATTGTAGAACGTGTGCGTGGACGTGCCGAGGCGGTAGAAACACCTTTAGGCAGCGTGCCGCGTTATCAGGACATTAACTGGACCGGGCTGGAGTTTAGTGAAGATCAGTTTGATGCACTGATGCGATTTGATGCGGCAGCCAGTGTTCGCGAGGTGAATGACCAGGATGCATTATTCGACAAGTTTGGTGATCGTCTGCCAGCCGAGATGAGAGCGCAGCAACAGGCTGCACTCAAACGCCTTGGCTAATAGCTAAAAGAATATAACCGGCTTGCCGGTTTGCAAAAAAAATGCCGGTAGCGATAAGCTAGCCGGCGTTTTTGTTTGTGGTGGCTTATCGTGCAGGCCAGGGGGTGGTGGGTGGTCCCAGTACGGGCTCGCCGAGTACCGGGCTGGATAACGCATAGAAGCCGTGATTGGTGAACAGCCAGAAGATGTTTCGGTCGTATTCTACATACACGCTATGGGAAAGGTTGCCTCGTGCATACTCGACAACATTTTCAGTATCAAACGGTGGTACGAAATAGGCTACGACTTCGGGGTTTTCTGTATCACTGACGTCAAATACTTGTAAACCGGCATTGTAGAAGTTGAAGGGGAGAATGCCCTCGCGAGGCGTTCCCGGTTGAGTATAGTAGCCAGTACGTTTCGGCCCAAAGCTGCCTCTACGCTGGCAGAAATCTACAAAGTCTGCATCCGCTGGTGCAGCAGGTCTTGGTAGTGTGCCAATGACGTGGGGCTGGGTCGGGTCATTCACATCAATCATGAAGACGTTTTTGTATGGTTCCCAGCAATCTTCATTTAAGGGGTAGCCGCTAAAATAGACAATACCGGTTTTCTCTACCTGCGAAATATCAATATAGTCGCCTTCAGTGCCCGCCACACTGGGTTCAAAATCAAGGTGACTCACTACAGTCATGTTGGTGGGGTCAGAAATATCGACAACGTAGAAGCCCAGGCCTCCCATAGCGGCGTAACCGTATTTACCGCCGTCCTCAACTGGGGTGGGAATAAATAGCGACATACGTGAACCCATCCACGAGGTGCGGTTACCCGAGCGAGGGTTTGCCTTAAATACGGCTTCGTGCGCCGGGTCACCAGCTAATTGGCCGGGAACAGTTAGTTGATCAAGAAACACCGGCTTGGATGGATCAGATACATCCCACGCCTGATAGCCAGCGGAGTAAAGATCATTGGGATATTCGGTTAAGCCGTGTTGGGCGTCCGGTGCGGCAGCAACAAATAAATACTTGTCACCATAATAAGCCGGGATATCTCTAACACCAGAACCTTGCTGTTCACCAATGGGCGCGTCCGGGTGTTTGTAGTCAGTTGTCGTTTCGCTGAGTAAGATCCATTGCTCTGGTAGAGGGCCATTCATCTCGTAGATTTTAAAGCCCTTTAAATGTTTGGCTTTACGGATAGCGTCTACCTTGTCCGGTTGTTGGTATTTGTTTTTTAGCAAACCAAAGCGACGAATTTCGAAAGCCTGAATCATGATGTATTTGCCCAGTGTTTTATTCCACTGGATAGAAGCTGCTCCAAACATATCACCTTCGGGGTAGGGGTTTTCTTCCTCGCTGCCACCATCGGCACCCCAGGTGCTGCCGCGCGTTAACAGTAGCTGTACGTCTTTTGGCTGGGTAATATCATAGATCTTTAGATCTCTGCGGACATACTGATACAAATAGCGGCGGCCATCGAAGTCGACAATATTCTGCCAGGTGTGGAACGGCTCTACTGTAATAGGGTAGTAGGCCTCTACCTTCATATTTTTGATATAGCTTTTTGTGTCCCAATAATCCAGCGTGCCTTCAAAAGGCATTGAGTCGTGAGAGTCTCTGGTAGCGACAGGATGAGTGAATACCCCTGTGTCTTTATTCAGACCGTAGCTTTCTGGAGATGGGTCTGGTGGAGTGCGATCTGCTTGAAGTTCTACCAGTCGTGCAACTATCGGGTCGCTGATGTTGTAGTCAGTTTCGTGAGTATCGTGAGTAAGCTTGGCTGGTTGGTTGCTTGTTTGTTCGACGGCGGCTAGTTGTGACTCAGGTTGTTCGGTACAGGCGGTAGCCAGGCATAGCAGAAGGGCAGTGCATGTGGTCAGGCTTGAGCGGCTAACATATGACATGAGTGGCTCCGTATAATACTGGGTTTATGATAGGTCCATTTACTATATAAATCGACTATAGCTGGAATAGACCCTAAAAAGGCCATCGCCCGTAGCAGTGCCGCGAACGATGGCTACAGGGGGTATTTATCTACGAAAAGTATCCGTACCGGCCCAGCCGCACTCGGATATATCAATCATTACACTTTCGGGGCCGCACATTTTATATTCCGCATTGTCTTTGCTGGGGTTTTTGCCCAGCCCTTGAGCAATATTGACATCATGGCGTGGTGCGTAACCGGAAGCTTCAAATTTTTCAATCAGATCTTCCAGACTGTCAGTTTGGAAACCAATGTGATGCAGGCCGGTGTAATCAGCGGGGAATTCTTTACCTGCTGCAGGGATATTCTTGAAATTCAGCAGAGCGATATTGATATTGCCATCTGTGACGTAATAACCGACCGCATTGCGACTATCAATTTTCCCGGCAATTTCCCACCCCAGTGCATCGGTAAAAAATTTAACGGAAGTATCCGGATCGCCTGAGGCAATTGCGACGTGCTTGAGTTTTACGGCCATAATCTAGTCTCTCTTTAGTTTAGTGTTTTCAGGTTCCCACACGCAGTGGTGCAGTGAGCGAGCGCAATGTCGCGATCATGCTCAGAGCGGTAATTTTTCCGGTGCCAGGGTTTTCTTCGGTAGGAATGTTTTCAATTGTGAAATTAAAGCTGGCGCTATCTGCGTCCACCGATATGTGGTGGGTATTACGCGTAATATCCGGGTCAGCCCATATCTCAAGTTGGGTGCGGTTTGCTCCAATGCCTGCCAGGCCGAGTGCAGCCGCAACATTGACGTTGGCTGGAAACAGCTCGGCACCTTCACGGGCGCTGCCTTTAAATATCTGCAGGGGCCTTGTTATTTGCAGTAAATCAGGGTGGTTTTGTTTTACATAGTCTGCTTTTATCAACGAAGCGGGCGGTTTACGAGTAAGCATAGTGACCGAGTAAATTGTCCCTTCGGCCGCCGCTCGCATGGCGTCCATACTCATCAGAGCGCCGCTGGCAAGAATGATTTTTGCATGATGTTTGTCGGCAAGAGTCACTATCTCAGGATGGTTTAGAATTGCGGCACCACTGACAGTAACCAGAGTTCGACCCATTCTTAGCGCGGGTTCAGCAATCGATAGAAATACCTCTGTGGGTGCGCATTCGACGATGACATCGCAGCACTCGGCCAGCTCTGTAGTATCTACCACCAAAGGCCGTGATATGAAATCTGCCAGGTAGTGTTTGGCCTTGTTTTGATCGCCGCTGCAAACGGCGTGCAGGCTTAGTCCGGGGATGCCTTCATCAAGCACCTTACCGACTGCTCTGCCAATAGTGCCAAAGCCTGCGATACCTACCTTTAAATCAACCATGTGTGCACTGCTTCTTCCACTGCTTAATGTGAGCCGGACAATCGGCTGTCAAGCAAACACTATAGTTGACTCAGATATCAGGTAAAAATAACAAAATGGCAGCCAGTTATACGTTTTACGATATAGCTATTAGATGGGATGAGTTACAAAATATGACAGGCACCTTCAAGGGCTAATTTGGGCAGTCTGGGTCTAATCGACTCATTGAGAGTGACTACTGTGTTGGTTGGTTTTTCAAAAAACATACGAGAAATAAAATTTGTATACAAAAAACATACTAGGTATATTCCGCGCGAATACGTATTTTTTAAATAAGGTTGGTTGATGAATAGTTTAGAAACTGTGTTGCCTTTGGCGTTAATGATGCTTGCCACGGGGGTGGCTGGTGGTTTGTTGGCGGGTTTATTCGGTGTGGGCGGTGGCATTGTTATTGTACCGGTTTTGGATATTGCTCTGGGTGTGGCTGGCGTTGATCCGGCCATCCGCATGCACGTGGCAGTGGCAACTTCACTGGCAACTATTATCCCTACATCAATCGCCTCGTCGCGTGCTCATCACGGCCGGGGAGCTGTAGATATCGCGCTGGTTCGGCGTTGGGCGCCGTTTATTTTACTGGGCGTTCTGCTTGGCACCTGGCTTGCCTCCCTGGTTGATAGCCAGGTGTTAACCGCTATTTTTGGTAGTGTCGCCTTATTGGTTGCAATAAAAATGGTGCTGCCGTTGGATGACGTCAATTTGGCCCAGGACGTACCAAAGGGACCTTTGGCCGCGTTGTTGCCTGCGAGTATTGGCTGTATTTCCAGCATGATGGGAATAGGCGGAGGCACTCTGGGCGTACCCATACTCACCTTATTGAATCAGGCTGTTCACCGAGCGGTTGGTACCGCGGCTTTGCTGGGTTTGGTTATTAGTATCCCTGCGACTGTCGCTTATATCTGGGCTGGTTGGGGAGATGTACGTCTGCCGCCTGCCAGTCTGGGTTACGTTAACGTATTGGGGTTTGTGTTGATTGCTTCGATGACCGTGTTGGTGGCGCCATGGGGAGTCAAACTGGCACACCGATTGAGTAAACGCACGCTCAGTAGCTTGTTTGGTTTGTTTTTGTTGTTGGTTGGAGCGCGAATGTTATTTCGCGCTTTCACCGGCTAGTTTTTCAAGTTGGTAATCAATTTCAGTATATCTTCGGCCATAGTTGGCAGCATAGATAGGCTATCTTTTCAGCTGTTCTGTTAGTACCGTTAGTTATCAGTAATTCGTTGAGCTATAACGAAACTCATATACCACGTGTTCTATTTGTTAGTTTACTTGGGGGCAAAATTATTTGATTGTGTCCGTCAGTATTCAAGGCGTGTATGTCCTCATATTGTGAGGAGAGCAGGCTATAAAACGGCAAACAGGACAATCAATATGTGGTACGCATTAGCACGCTACGATGCTGGGGGAACTGCCCGCAGCGCTCTGGTATTGGGTGAGCAGCTTTATGATCTAGAGCAAAACTGGGAGCGTGTTTTTCCCGACAGTGGCAAACCAAAGTGGCTTGGCTCAGTGGATTTATGTATTGCTCATTGGCACGAATCATCGACCGAATTATCAGCCTTGGCTAGAGCCGCGCAGACTGCGGTAACCGAAGGCAAGCTAGTCGCTGTTGAGGGCGGGCAGGATAAGTTACTGGCGCCTTTATCTCCCGCACGTGTTTTCTGTACTGCCTCAAACTATATCGAACACGCGGCCGAGATGAATACCATCCTTGCAGCCAAGTCTGACAGTAGCCCCTATGTTTTCATCAAGGCTGGCAGCAGTGTGATTGGGCCAAATGCAACTGTCCTAATCCCGCCGGAAACCGAAAAACCAGACTGGGAAGTGGAGCTGGGTGTGGTGATTGGCAAAACCGGACGTCGCATCAAAGCAGAAGATGCACAAGAGTATATTGCCGGTTATACCGTAGTTAATGATATCTCCGCGCGTGATATGAATCGACGCACAGACTACCCCTTCAAGCATGACTGGTTTCGCGGAAAAAGTTGGGACACTTTTTGTCCTATGGGGCCATGGTTTGTTCCTGCTACCTGTATTAGCGACTTACACCAGCTTAAGTTGCAGTTAAGTCTCAATGGTGAGCTAAAGCAGGACGGCAATACCAGTGAGCTTATTTGGAACGCATACGAACAGATCGAATATCTATCCAGCATTCTTACTCTGCAACCTGGCGATGTCATCGCAACGGGAACACCAGCCGGTGTGGGAATGGGAGAGGGCATATTTCTCAAGCCCGGTGATGTGATGGTGGCGTCAGTTGAGGGTGTAGGTTCTATTCGTAATCCGGTAGCTGCAGAAGAAATTAGCTGCTAAGCCAATAAGGAATTCAATTATGCGACGAACTAGTATTGTCTTTTTGTGTATCTCGATGTTTAGTTTTTTGGTGGCTTGCTCAGACAAATCCTCAACCGAGAGTGCCGATCTTGAAACAGTCACATTTAATATGTCCTGGCTGCCGCAAGGAAGTATGGCCGGTATCGTAGTAGCGATAGAGAATGGTTACTACGCTGAGCGTGGCCTTGATGTAAGGCTGACTCGGGGCTTTGGCGGTATACGCACGGTTAATGAATTAGACCAGGGTATGTTCGAGTTTGGTTATGCCGACCCGCTCGCGGTTATTCTTAATCGCCGTAACGGCGGTGCTACACGCATGATTGGAGCCATTAATCAAAACTGGCCCGCGGGTATTTGCTACATCAAAGAGAGGCATCAGATTTCAACACCAGCTGATTTGGCAGGCATGTCAATTGGGGGCGGTCAAAATTCTCCGATGCAGGTTATTTTACCTGCCTGGCTGAAGCGCAATGGTCTGAGCTCCGATATTGTCACCTTGATGCAACTAGACCCCGCGGTAATTTCGACCTCTGTTATAGAAGCTCAGATAGACGGAGGCGAATGCTGGTTGGGCAATAGCTTGGCTATCTATCAGAAACGTGCAAAAGAGGCCGGTCTTAGCATTGGTGTTTTACTTTACAGTGACTTTAATCTTGATATCTATGGCAGTGGCCTGGCGACAACAGATGCGCTGATTAATGAGCAACCCGCGATAGTGGCGGCCTTTGTCGATGCGACTTATCAGGGCTATGGCTATGCTCGTGGGCATCAGGGTGAAGCGCTGGAGATGATGCTGCGTCACTTTCCGATATTGGATCGCTCGGTCACTGCTCAACAAATTTCAGAGACGGTTGAATTAATGGGGCCAGTCGATGGCGTCGGAAGCCTCGATGGCACGAAGGTTGCCAATACGCTGAGCTTTCTGAGTCAAGCCTATGCTGTCGAAAAAGCCATGACGGCTGACGATATCTATACCACTCAATTTCTTAATAGTAAGTAAACCAGAGGAGATATCAATGTATAAGCCTAAGCCTACACGTCTGGGTCACATTGTGCTGAAAGTCCGAGATATTCAGGCATCGTTGGAGTTTTATACGCAGGTCATTGGTTTGGAAGTGTCTGACTGGATTGATGACCGTATGGTGTTTCTGAGAGCTGGTACAGATCATCATGACTTGGCTCTATTGCAATTGCCAGGAGGCGGAGAGGCAACTCCATCTGGTGACTATCCCAGTGTAGAACATTTTTCTTATCGCGTTGAAACGGTAGAAGAAATTATGAAAATTACCGAAATGTTACAGCAGCGAAATATTGAAATAGATCGTGGACCAGGTCGTCATGGTCCAGGGGATAACACCTTTATCGTATTTAGAGATCCAGACGGTAATAACGTCGAATTCTACTCGGACATGACTATTATTGATGAAGAAAACCCCTATAAAGCAAGTGTATGGTCGGGTGGCGAACTCAATACCTTTGATCAGTGGGGGCTGGAGAAGTTTGTTGTTGAACCACCCGAGCGCATAAAAGCCATTCTGCCAAAAAAATAGTGTCGATTGGAATAAGAGGAGTAGTTACATGACAAAAATCTTTAATCGGAATATAACAGACGCACTATTGTTTTTTGTCGCTTTGGCAGTTATCTGGGAAGTGTCGATTGCGGTATTTGATATTAAGTCGTACATATTGCCGTCTTTGGGTGATATAGCTGTGGCTTTTTGGCAATCCTGGGATGTATTGATGCAGAACAGCGTGATTACTCTTGGCGAGGTTCTGTTGGGTTTTGTATCGGCGGTGATTTTAGGCGTAGCCATTTCGCTGCTTATTTACTTCATCCCCGTAGCGAAGCGAACGCTATACCCCTTTATGATCGCGCTTCAGAGCATCCCAAAGATTGGTTTAGCGCCTATTATTGTGGTGTGGTTTGGCTATGGGCTTTCGTCCAAAGTCATCATGGCATTTCTGTTTGCTTTCTTTCCAATCGTTATCGCGACTCTAGGCGGTCTGGCCGGTATTCCGGCGCATCTGGAAGAACATTTTCGCGCTTTGAGATCGTCCACCTGGAATACATTTTGGCGTCTGCGCGTACCGTCTGCCTTACCGAGTTTTATAGACGGCTGTAAAGTGGCAATGCCGCTGGCGGTCATTGGCGCAATTGTTGGCGAGTTTGTCGGCTCCAATGACGGGTTGGGTAATTTGATTTTAATGGCAACAGGTTCGTCGCAAACAGCACTGACTTTCGCGGCATTGGCGGCTGTTACAACGCTGTCCTTAGTCCTTTTTTATATTATCGAACTAATGGGGAGGTTGGTCTGGTGGCGGTCGAACTAGTGCAGGCAGAGAAACATTCGCCAATGAAGCAATCTCGAGAGAATGCCATATCTGTCAATAATATCAGTAAATATTTTGGTGGCTTTGACGGCGTTATCGCGTTGGAAGATGTCAGCTTTGACATAGCCGATTCAGAATTCGTTTCCATTATTGGTCCCAGCGGTTGTGGCAAGTCGACCATGCTGCGTTTGTTAGCAGGTCTTATTCCTTACGAGAAGGGCGATATCACCATGTTAGGCCAGCACGTAGACGGTGGCATGGATGGAGTGGGCATGGTATTCCAGACGGATAATCTTTTACCGTGGTTAGATGTGTGCGCGAACTTGAAGTTGGGCGCAGATATCGCTGGCGTTACGGTTTCCGCCGCTGCTATGGCGGAGATGATTGAGACACTGGGTCTGGTGGGTTTTGAGAAAAATTTCCCGCACGAGCTATCTGGCGGTATGCGCCATCGCGTTGCTATCGGTCAGGCACTTATCTGTAATCCTCAGGTTTTGTTAATGGACGAGCCGTTTGGTGCGCTGGATGCCCTTACCCGAGACCGGCTCAATATGGAGCTGTTACGTATTTGGCAGGCTGAGAAGAAAACCGTGGTTTTAATCACTCATAGCATAAGTGAGGCGGTATTGTTGTCTGACCGCGTGCTGGTCTTGTCAGATAGGCCGGGTAAATTGGTGGCTAAAGTAGAAATCAACTTACCTCGCCCACGTGAGCCTTCTGCCACTAGAGAAGACCGGTTGTTTGGTGACTATGTCGTAAAATTGAGTCAATTGATGGGCGTTAACTAGGAGGCTTCTGTGCCAATACTGTCTATCCCTACGGGGGATATCTACTATGAAGTTCATGGTGAGGGGCCAGCGATTATGTTGGCTCATGGAATGGGCGGCAATCACGCGAGCTGGTATCAGCAAGTACAGGTGTTGGCGCAATCCTATAAGGTGATAAGTTTTGATCATCGTGGCTTCGGTAATTCTACCGATCCGCAGGGGCTGGGTCGCAGCGCATTTGTAGGCGATATGAAGGCCATACTGGATCATTTGGACATCGATCGTGTAGCCCTGATTGGTCAATCGATGGGTGGTGGTTCATGTATTTGCTTTGCCGGTAAATACCCACAGCGCGTCAGTGCGCTGATTATCGCAGACTCTTTGCACGCTATTACTGAGGGCGGCCAAGTCGCTGATATTATGTCCAGCGCAAGAGCCGAAACCTCATCAATGACTCAGTTGGAACGAGTGCTTGGGCGCAATTTTCGTGAATCAGAACCGGAAAAGACGTTGCTCTATAAGCAGATCAATAGCTTTAATGTCGTTGACCGGCATAGTATGACAGGCCATTACGAGGCAACTTATACACCGCAGCAACTTTCGGCTCTTGGTGTACCTATACTATTCATTGCTGGTACCGATGATATTCTGTTTCCCATAGAAGCTATTCGGCTAGTACAGCAGCAGGTAGAGAACTCTTTTTTGGTTGAGGTCTGTGATGTGGGTCATTCGGCTTTTTTTGAGTCGCCTACCGAATTTAATGACAGCGTACTGAGTGTATTGGAGATGGCGGGAGTAAAAGGCGTCAAGCGCGCCGCGCACAGTAATACACAGGGTTACCAACGGCTGATATAGGCAGTGCTATTATCCTTGGACAGTGGCCGTTCTACATACGACCAGCTATATGAATTATTTTATAGCTGCTTGTATAAATATTATTAGCTTGCTATAGCTGGGCTTCATATACTGAACCTCAATAGAACGGTTAATCTGGTGGAGAGTTTATTAGATGGTAGCAATAAGCAGACAGGCCTGTGAGCAGCTGGATCGCGATGATTCTCTGGCGCAACTGCGTGATGAATTTTCAATTCCTGAGGGAATGATCTATCTCGACGGTAATTCTCTAGGTGCAAAACCTCGCAAGGCTTTGGCAAAGGCAACGGAGATTATTGAAAAGCAGTGGGGCGAGGGCTTGATAAAAAGCTGGAATGACGCAGCCTGGTTTGAATTACCCTATAGCCTGGGCAACAAAGTAGCCAAATTTATCGGCGCTGACGATGGTGAGGTCGTTGTCACCGATTCAACCGGAATCAACGTATACAAAACGCTGGCTGCGGCTATTAGCATGCGGCCTGATCGTCGCGTGATTGTCATGGAGGGCAGTAACTTTCCAACCGACAACTATATGGCGCAAGGTTTGCTCGCCCAATTGGGTGGTGATTATGAAATTCGTTTTGCCGAAGAAGATGAGCTGGAGGCGGCGATAAAAGACGATGTGGCCGTGGTGTGTTTAACCCAGGTCCATTATAAGTCTGGCCGGATTTTGGATATGTCTGGGCTTACTCAAAAAATTCATCAGGTTGGCGCCATTGCTATTTGGGATCTGTGCCATTCAGCTGGCTCCATCGAAGTTGACCTTAACGCCTGTAATGTGGATTTTGCTGTGGGCTGCACCTACAAATATCTCAATGGCGGCCCTGGTAGTCCGGCTTTTATATTTATGGCAAAACGCCATCAAGGCAAGGCGCAACAGCCTTTAACCGGCTGGTGGGGTCATGCCGAGCCCTTTGCATTTGAACGCGACTACCGTCCTGCTCAAGGCATAGGTCAAATGTTAAGCGGCACTCAGCCCATTGTGAGTTTGGCGTTAGTGGAAGTGGGGCTGGATGTATTTGCGCTGGCTGATATGAAGGCAGTGCGCAAGAAATCTCAAGCACTTAGCCAGTTGTTTATTGATCTTGTAGAGGCGCGCTGTGCTGAATATGATTTTTCACTGGTAAGTCCCAGAGACGCGGAGCTGCGTGCCAGTCAGGTGTCGTTCGCACACCAGCATGGTTATCCCATTGTGCAGGCATTAATTGCCAGCGGAGTGATTGGGGACTTTCGTGCTCCTGATAATATGCGTTTTGGTTTTACACCGCTTTATGTCCGATATGTGGATGTCTGGGATGCGGTTGACCGCTTGGTTTCGATTATGACCAGCGCGAGTTGGCAACAGCCAGAGTTTAATAAGCGTTCTGCGGTTACCTGATAGCTATTCAACGAATAAGAAACACTATAGAGGGCAAAACCATGCAAGCAAACGTTCGAGAGCAATGGTCTTCTCGTTGGGGCTTTATGTTGGCGGCAATGGGGTCAGCAGTTGGCCTGGCCAATATCTGGCGATTTCCCTATGCGGCAGGTGAGGGCGGTGGTGGCGCCTTTGTTCTCGTTTATCTGCTAGCGGTTGTACTTATTTCTTTGCCGTTGCTGATGGCCGAATTCTTGGTTGGGCGAAGAGGTCAGGCTAGTCCGCCATTGGCCATTGCCGCTGTAGCCAAAGAGTCGGGAGCCAGTCGCTATTGGCCGATGATGGGTTATGCCGGTATTGTTGCGGTGATTTTAATTCTGGCTTTTTATAGCGTGGTAGGCGGTTGGACAATTGCCTATGTGATAAAAATGTTGACCGGCAGCTTGAATGGCCTTGAGCCGATAAAAATTCAGGCAGCCTTTGATGAACTCAATGCCAGTCCATTACCGATGTTTATGGGCTTTTCGTTTTTTCTGGCGATTACGGTATTTATTTCTTCCCGGGGAATCAAGCAAGGTGTCGAGCGCAGTGTAAAAGTGCTGATGCCTGCCTTGTTTTTAATGCTCGTCGCCATGGTGGTTTTTTCGGCTATTAATGGCGATTTTATGGCTGCCGCCAGATTTCTCTTTACCCCCGACTTCTCTCGTATTGATTCGTCTGTTGTGCTGGATGCAATAGGCCAGGCCTTTTTCTCGGTCAGTGTAGGTTATACCAACCTTATGGCTTATGGGGCATACCTGAATCGTGACATTAACATCCCTCGGTCGTGCGCCATAATTGTTGGAGCCGACACCCTGGTGGCTTTAATGGCCGGCATGGCGATATTTCCGATAGTTTTTGCCTACGGTTTAGAACCCGCCGGTGGTCCAGGGCTGGTCTTTATGACTTTGCCGATAGCATTTGGCTCCATTGTGGGTGGTAATCTTCTTGGTGCGCTGTTCTTTTTACTGCTGGTATTTGCTGCACTAACCTCTGCGCTAAGCATGTTAGAGGCGCCGGTCTCATGGGCCGGCGAAAAGTGGAATTGGTCGCGACGAAGAGCTGCGGTTTCGATTGGGGCATTGGTCTGGACCTTAGGCCTACTGTGTGTCTTTTCGTTTAATCTGTTGTCGGGCGTGCATCCCCTGGCGATGTTTGATTATTTTGCCACTAGTACCTTCTTCGACTTGTTCGACTTTATTACGACACGGGTTTTAGCTCCTCTCATCGGTAGTGCCATTGCATTATTTGTGGGCTGGGCGGTGGTTACCAAGGTTACTGCTGAAGAGCTGTCAGCTGACGAATCTCACTGGATGTACCGTTGCTGGTTGTTTTCCGTGCGCATAGTCGTGCCCTTAGCTTTGAGTATATTGTGTTATAGCCTGTTAACTTCGTAGTATTGTCTGTGAACATTAAGGCCGGGCTAACTAGTAGTCTGGCCTTTGTGTATCTATCCTATTGTTAAATAAGTAAATTCTGCGTACTCATGTATTATTGGTATTGGGCTTTGTTGAGCAATTGTCGTTCAAGCGCTAAAAAGTGCTATAACATAATTGGTATAGCTAGGCCGAATTTTATTATTTTACTGTATGTCTCATATGCCATAGTTTTGTACCCAGTCCAAAGCGATACACTTTTTCGTAAGGGCGACGAGCTATAAACCACACGATTGGTAAAAGCACACTCATTGAATGTCCAACAAATTTAAAGGTGATGAGGCAGATGAAAAAACAGACCTTAACTATGAAAAAACTACCGGCAATAGTTGCCGCCATAACATCAGGATGCGGTTTAAGTTTAATGGCAGCTCCTGCACTGGCTGAATCATTTTCTCTTGAGGAGGTTGTGGTTACAGCAAGGCATAAATCAGAAAATCTACAGTCGGTTCCAATCGCCGTCAGTGCGTATAGCGCTGAGCAAATGCGCGATATTAAGATTGAATCTCTGACAGATTTTGCGGGCCGAGTGCCCGGGTTTCAAATAAATTCCTATAGTGCTAGTGAGCCAGGAATCTTTATTCGTGGCATCGGTAGTGATATGGAAAGTGCCGGTTCCGATTCGGCCATTGGGTTATATGTCGATGGCGTATATGTATCTCGCGGTGCTGCAGCGGCAACTGAACTCTTCGATTTGGAGCGAGTCGAAATTCTACGTGGTCCTCAGGGCACCTTGTACGGCAAGAACGTGGTAGGTGGTGCTATCTCGTATATCACTAACAAACCTTCTCAGGAAACCGATGCGCTGGTTAATATCGGCGTCGGTAATTACAACCTGATGGAAGCCAAGGGTTTCATTAACGGTGGTTTGACCGACACAATTGCCGGTCGAGTCAGCTTTGCTTCGAAGCAGCGTGATGGTATTGCAACAAATCTTCATACGGGTAACGACGTTGATGATAAGAGCCAATTCTCTATTCGAGGGCAATTAGCTTTTAACCCCAGTGATGACCTGGAGATTATTTGGAGCGCAGATCAGTACCGACAAGATACATCTGCTCCCTGGCGTTCTTTGACTATAGCGGATACAAGTATCAGTGAAGGTGATCGCAGCGACAAGCTTTGGGAAGCCACGGATCCTCGTTCTGGTTATAACACTTTGGACGGCAAGCAAGATGTGGACCTGAAGGGTACGGCTTTAACGGTCAATTGGGATGCGGAAAGCTTCACTTTGACGTCTATTACAGCGTTTCGCGATAACCAATACACCATGATCGATAATGCGGCGGGTACATATGTAAGTCCGTTGGCAAATGGTGCCCTCGACGACAATGAGAATAACTGGGACTACGATGAGAATGCGGGTCCGCCGTTGGAGCATCCACATGACTATCCTTCTTTGGAGTGGAACCAGAACAAGCAGGAAGACAGCGAGCAGTTCTCTCAGGAGTTTCGTTTTACCGGTACCGCCTTTAATGACAGTCTGGATTGGCTGGCTGGAGTCTACTACGCTCAGGAAAAGGTCGAGCGTGCTGAGGTAGTCGATTTCTATTTTGATATTCACTCTTGGTATCAATTTGCAAACAGGGACGACGAACATAATACTACCAGTGTCGATACAACATCCTATGCGGCTTTTGCCCAGGGTAGCTGGCATTTTAATGACCAGTGGAGCTTAACTGTTGGACTGCGTTACAGTGTGGATGATAAAGATTTTCGTGCGACTCGTGATTGGACCCACGACTGGGGGTACCCCGTAGGTTACGATGCAACAGACAGCGAGAAGTGGAATGCCACTACACCTAATGCAACCTTAAATTTCCAAGCGACGGATGATTTGTTTTTCTATCTTACTGCCTCTAAAGGCTATAAAGCTGGCGGGTGGAATGGAGAAGATGCTCCAGATGGTGAACAGGCTGTTATTAGCTATGATCCCGAGTACGCTACTAACTTTGAGCTAGGTGCAAAAACCCAATGGCTGGATAATCGCGTGCAACTAAATATAGCGGTATTCAATACCTTATATGAAGATCTCCAGACTGAGCAATTTATCGATCAGGAAGGCGGCACGCCAATTATAGTTACTGCTAACGCTGAAGAGGCGGAATCCAAAGGTGTTGAGATAGAGTTTGTTGCTCGTATCACTGAGGGTTTCACTCTGTCAGGTTCTTACGGATATCTGGATGCCGAAATCACTGGTAATCTCTGGACCGAAATTGATGGAGAGCCAGCGAATCTGAAAGGCAACAAACTTCGCCGCGCACCAGAAAATTCCTTCAATCTGGCTGCACAGTACGATTGGATGCTTTCCAGTGGTGGCTTGGTCAGCGCTCGGGTAGATTATCGTAAGCAAGACGAATTCTTTTTTGAAAACGAGAATTATCTTATCACGCAAATTGACGCCCAGGATTCAGTGGATGCAAGTATTAAATTCGTCACTGTAAGTGAGAAGTGGGAGCTTCGAGTGTGGGGTAAGAATTTGAGCGATGAGTTGAATGTTGTCAATGTTACTGAGTTCCGTAACTTATACAGCACTTATGGCGATCCCCGTACTTACGGCGCATCGGTCACATGGTTGTACTAATCTGTAAATAGTGAGTCCTCTGATTTGGCCCGGGTTATCCCGGGCTTTTTTAGAGCTCAAGATTAACTGTATATGTTTATATATATATCAGCGGGTGAAAAACTTATTTTCTGTATATAGTGAATAAGGCTATTATTTTGCTGTATTTCTGTTTGGTGATAAAAATATGACAACGAAAAATGTAGCGACATTGGTAGTCGAGACCCTCCGGGATATGGGTGTAAAGCATGTGTTTGGCGTGCCCAGCGGTGGATGGGTCGATTATATGGAGGCCATGCGGCTTACTGATGGTATCGAATTTGTCCTCACTACCCACGAGGGTGGGGCGGCTTTCATGGCTGATGTATGCGGTCGCTTAAGTGGTGCTCCGGGTGTGTGCTTTGGTACCTTTGGCCCTGGTGCGACAAATCTGAGCACTGGCGTTGGCAGTGCCTTGTTAGATCGTTCTCCCATGATAGCCCTAACAGATGAAATGGTAGAGTCAATGCGCGGACGAGTCACCCAGATGGGGATTGATCATCAGGCTCTATTTAGGCCTCTAACTAAGATGACCACTCGATTGCAGGCCGATAAGGTTGCGCAAATCATCAATGATGCTGCCAGCGTTGCATTGAGTGCCCGGCCGGGGCCAGTGCATATAGGGCTTCCCTTCGGCATGAGTGCTGAACCTGCAGGAGCGGGTGAACGACGAATTCCACAAGCGCAGGAGGTGACTCGCTGCCCGGATGAAAGCCTGGAGAGTATACAGGCGGTGATACTTCAATCGCGTAAACCGGTATTGGCGGTTGGTCTCGGTGCGGTACGGGCAGGCCTACAGTCTCAGGTGTTGCGCTTGGCGGAGAAATTTGGCATGCCTGTTGTTTTGACACCTATGGCGAAAGGCTTTCTGTCCGAGGATCACCCCTTGTATGCAGGCGTACTGTTTCATGCCTTGAGCGATATCGTTGGCCAGACGCATCAGCAAGCTGATTTAGTCGTGGCGGTGGGTTACGATCCTGTGGAATTAAATTTGGAACAATGGATGCCCAAGGCGCCGCTCATGAATATAGATACGGTGCCGGTAGACTTGGACCAATCGGAATATGAGTTGGCGCTTGATGTCACCGGTGACATTGCGCATTCGCTGGATAGACTGCTCGCTGTCGAACCTTTCGAAACCGATTGGGATTTGCATGCTCTGGCGCTGCGGCGTGAAGAGATGTTTGAAAAAATGTCTTCTGCTGCCGGTAGCTTCGGGCCCTGTAAGACGCTTGAGATTCTGAGAGAGCAGTTACCGCAAGATGGCATTATGACCAGTGATGTCGGTGCGCATATTCACCTGATAGGGCAAAAATGGCAAACGCCTGGCCCTGATTTACAGATCATGACAAACGGTTGGTCCTCCATGGGTTTTGCCATACCTGCCGCCATTGCCGCCAAGCTGACAAGGCCCGAACAAACGGTATGTGCTGTTGTCGGTGACGGCGGTTTTCTCATGACGGCGGGTGAACTGGCCGTTGCCGTACGTGAAAATCTGAATATTGTTTTTGTCTTGTTAACTGATAACGATTTGGCATTGATTCGGATCAAGCAGGAGAAAAAAGGTAATCCCATTTACGGTACGCCGATCCGTGAGCGCGGAACCATTGGTGGCGACAATATCTTTGGAGTACCAGTGATGAAGGCTGCCACAGCTAATGAATTTGATACGGCCTTGAAGCAGGCTTTTCTGACCGATGGCCCGGTGATTGTCGAGGCGCTACTGAGTAGTCGAGAATACGACGATCTGGTTTTGCGCAAGGATAAGCCCTAGAGAGGCATTAAATTCTATGGACAGTCTATTGATAGAAGGTTGCTGGCAAGGGGCTGACAAGACCATGGCTGTGATAAATCCCTGGTCTGGTGAGGCTATTGCTGAAATAGCTTGTGCTAATGAGAGTCATGTAGAGAGGGCATTGTTGACGGCGGCTTCCGGTCAACAACAGATGGCTTGTTTAGCCAGCCATCAAAAATCGAAGATACTTAAAAAAGCGGCTGCCCTGATTCGTTTGGATCAACAAAACTTTGTTACCACGCTGGTAAGTGATTCAGGGAAAACGCTGGCTGCAGCGCGCAAAGAAGTTGCTCGCTGCATCAATACGCTGGAGCTCTCTGCTGACGAAGCAATTCGCTTGGTAGGGGAAACCATTAACTTTGACAGCTTTGAAGGTGGCGAGAATCGAAAGGGATATTTTACCTACGAGCCACTGGGGACAGTGGTAGCTATAACTCCATTTAACGATCCACTCAACCTGGTGGCACACAAATTGGGACCAGCGATAGCAGTCGGTAATGCGGTGATTCTAAAACCTGCGGAGCAGGCGCCTCTCTGCGCGATTATGCTAGTTAAGGTACTACTGGAGGCGGGCCTGCCTCGGCAGGCGGTAAGTGTATTGACAGGTTATGGTATTGATTTTGGTGAAGCCCTTGTTTCTGACTCACGCGTTGCCATGGTGTCTTTTACCGGCGGTGAAGTAGTTGGCGGTAATATTTCTGCTCAGGCGGGGCTAAAGAAACTCGCGATGGAGTTAGGTGCAAATTCGCCTGTTATTGTGACGGCAAACTGTGCACTTGATAAAGCTGTTTCAGAATGCATTTCCGGGGCCTATTGGGCTGCGGGACAAAACTGTATCGGTGTCCAGCGAATTTTTATAGAGGACTCCATCTATCAAGACTTTCGCCGACTATTTGTTGATTCAACTGCCCAGCTAGCAACGGGTAACCCTATGGATGACGCTGTCGATGTCGGGCCGATGATCAATGAGGCTGCGGCGGAACTGGTAGATCAGCGCGTTGGTGAATCTGTACGGCTGGGTGCCCGCCTTTTAATTGGCGGGTATCGTCGAGGTGCATTGTATATGCCTACCGTGCTGGATCAAGTGCCTGCGGGAGCGCCGGTATTAGAGACAGAGATCTTTGGGCCGGTAGTGAGTCTTATTTCCTATGACAGTCTCGATGCTGCAATAGATGAGGCGAATCGACCCGACTATATGATTCATGCCGCGGTCTATACCAACGATCTGCAGGTCGCTTTTGATGTTTCTCGGCGTTTGCAGTGCGGTGGTGTGTTAATAAATGACTCTACTGACTATCGGCTGGATGCAATGCCATTTGGCGGTGCAAAGCGGGGCAGCCTGGGTCGGGAAGGCGTTAAGTTTACGGTGCGAGAAATGGCGCAGACCAAAACGGTGTGTTTTAGTCTTAATAAGGTGAGCTAGCGATGACAGGGAAACTTCGTTTACCTAATTTGGCCTATTAATGATAGGCCACTCGCTGCTAGTAAATCGATGGGTTTTCCTGCTGCATATTTTTGGCCGTCAACCTCAATGTTTCCAGCAAATAATTAGCGGCAGGTGTTAATTCGGTATTCGAACGTATAGTCATTCCTACCGGGCCGACATCGGCCTTAAGTTTAATCGGTAGCTGTTCGAGAAGACCGATTTCTTCGTAAGTTTTGATGACCTGATATGGCATAGCGGCGATCATATCTGTTTCCATCAGCAAGGTACGGTTGGTTAGAATGGAGACACATTCGATGACGTTGGTAGGCACATTTAACTTGGCTTTGTGGAAGGCATTGTCAATCTCGCTGCGTAAAGTGGTGCCGGTAGAAGGCAGTATCCACTGCTCATTTACCAAGTCTTTTAGCGTCAATTTGTCTTTTTTTGCCAGCGGATGACCTTTACGAGCGACTACCGCGACGGGTTCATAATAGAGGATTTCTGACGATACGCCTTCTTCTTCCTGGATTTCTGGCAGCCGGCCGACCACCACATCAATGTCGCCAAGTAACAGGCCAGGTATCAGCATGTCATTAGTGCCCTCAATAACAGAGATGGAAATATTAGGTCGTTCGTTTTTCAGCCTGGCAAGGCTTTTGGGTAGTAGGGCGGGGCTAGCCGCAAGCAAGGTACCGACAGTAATACGACCGGATATTCCGCCTTGTAACGAGGCCAGTTCCTCACTGGCGTGTTTGACCTGTGACAGTATCAATTTGGCATGTTTGATCATTAATTCGCCAAATGGCGTGGGGGTCACGCCACGTGAGGAGCGATCAAACAGCAGCATATCGAGTGCGTTTTCAAGGTCGCGTATAGTTTTAGTGGCCGCAGGCTGGGCCATATTAAGTAGCTGGGCAGCCTTGAATATATTGCGTGTTTCACCAACCGTAACGAGCAGGCGTAGGTGTTTGAACTTGAGTCGCGACATCAGATGGTATTCGAGCTTCTCAGGTGTCATGAAAGGATGCCCCTTATGATTGCTGCAAGCATTAAATACTATACAAAAAAACATATAGCACAAGCTAAAAATATTATTTTTATATTATGTCGGGAATCCCTAAAGTGAATCATGTGCTGATCATAAAACATGATCTTTCAGTAAAGCAGGGCAGGTGATGATGACAAAAGAATTGTTCCTTAACGTACCTCATAGTGGCGGCTTGCTACGTAATTACGTTAATGGGAAATTTGTTGAAACTGATGCGCTGTTTGACAATATCAGCCCGGTTACCGGCGCCCGTATAAATCAAGTATGTGAGGCCAGTAAGTCACTGGTCAATGAAGCGGTGGCCGCTGCACGAGCGGCCCTGCATGGAGAGTGGTCACGCAAGTCTCAGCAACAGCGCAGTGAGTTGTTAAGGGCAGTGGCCGATGGGATTTCTAGTCGCTACGAAGAATTTGTTGCTGCAGAGATGGCCGATACCGGCAAGTCTCTGTGGCAGGCACATAATATTGATATACCCCGTGGTGCTGCGAATTTTAAAACCTTTGCTGATTTGGCGCAAAGTCAATCGGGTCAATGTTTTGAAACCACCACCGCCAATGGCGAACTGGCCATGAACTATTCGGTGAACAAACCGCTGGGTGTGGTAGCCGTCATTTCACCCTGGAATTTGCCCTTATTGCTAATGACCTGGAAACTGGCGCCTGCCTTGGCTGTCGGCAATGTCGTTATTGCAAAACCCTCTGAAGAAACGCCAGCCACAGCGACACTACTGGCTGAAGTCATGCATGAAGCGGGCGTGCCACCAGGAGTATTTAACCTCGTACATGGCTTTGGCCACAACTCTGCCGGTGAATACTTAACGAGCCACCCGGGTATTGATGCAGTGACCTTTACTGGCGAATCAAAAACCGGTTCTTCTATCATGAAGTCGGCTGCAGATAACGTTAAGAGTTTGTCTTTTGAATTGGGTGGTAAAAATGCCGCATTGATATTCGCTGATGCGGATTTTGAAGCAGCGGTTGAAGGTACTGCAAAGTCGGTATTTACCAATGGTGGGCAGGTTTGTCTGTGTACTGAGCGAGTCTATGTTGAACGCGAAATTTACCATAGATTCGTATTGGCCTTAAAAGAGAAGGCTCAGTCACTCAAAGTAGGCTGGCCCAATGACGAAGATACGGATATCGGCCCAATGATCTCTCATAAACACCGGGATAAGGTAGCCTCGTATTTTCAGTTGGCACGCGAAGAGGGTGCCGAGGTTGTTATCGGCGGAGGAATTCCAAGGTTCGGTGATGAAAGAGATAATGGTGCCTATGTAGAGCCGACAATTTTCACTGGCCTGGACGAAAATGCACGCTGTATTAAAGAAGAAATATTTGGTCCTGTCTGTCATATAGCACCTTTTGATACCGAGGATGAGGCAGTGGCTTTGGCAAATGCCAGTGACTACGGACTGGCGGCCACTATATGGACCACCAATTTGTCGCGTGCTCATCGTGTTGCCCGGCAAATGGAAGTGGGCATAGCGTGGGTCAACAGTTGGTATCTACGTGATTTACGCACGCCCTTTGGCGGGGTGAAATTATCAGGCGTTGGAAGAGAAGGTGGCGAGCACTCCCTTGCCTTCTATTCTGAACCCATGAATATTTGTATCAAAATTTAACCAGTAGGGCCAAGGAGATTTAGACAGTGGCAAATATTGAAGAAATTGCAATGTTAGTAGATTCCGCCTCAAAGACGGCGACGGCAATTGCGCAACTATCTGAAAGCGGTTTCCCCCTAACGCTTGAACAGGCCTATACCATACAGGAAAAGTCCATCGGTCATCGATTAGACCGCGGCGAAAAAATGGTCGGTGTCAAGATGGGTTTTACCAGTCGGGCGAAGATGGTTCAAATGGGAGTCGACGATTTGATCTGGGGGCGTCTTACCAATGCCATGCAGGTCAAAGCGGGAGCCTCCATACGTTTTTCTCGTTTTGTACACCCTCGCATTGAGCCAGAAATCGCCTTTAAACTTTGCAAACCTCTGAGCGGAGAAGTGAGTCTGGCAGAAGCCAGGTCCGCCGTTGAGAGTTTGGCGCCAGCAATGGAAATAATTGACTCTCGCTACCGTAATTTTAAGTTCTCTCTCAGCGATGTAGTGGCGGATAATTCGTCCTCCTCAGGTTTTGTCGTTGGCGAGTGGCAGGACCCTGATACAGATATTCTTGATATCTATATGGAGATGTCTTTTGACGGCGAAGTAGTGCAACAGGGCTCGTCCAAAGAGATTCTCGATAACCCTTGGCAATCACTGGTTGAAGCTTCACGCTTGGCAGGAGAGGCGGGTTTGATATTGGAACCGGGTTGGATTGTATTGGCGGGCGCTGCTACCGCAGCTGAAGCACTGTATCCAAGTGTGACCGTATCTCTGGATGCTGGCGAATTGGGTAAAGTGACAGTTAAAGTTGGCGATAAATAGTCGCGGGGGAATATTATGGTTCAGAGTAAGGTAATTGAAGGTAAGGCAAAGCCGAGAGGAACTTTTCCGCATTTTAGGCGTGCCGGAGACTTTATCTATATCTCGGGTACCAGTTCACGAAGAGCAGATAACAGCTTTGCCGGGGCGACAGCCGACGAATTTGGCGCCACCGATTTAAATATTGAAGAACAAACCCGAGCGGTTATTGAAAACATCGGTGGTATTTTGGCTGAAGCAGGCGCCGGGCTGGAAGATGTAGTAGAGATATCAACATTTTTAGTTAATATGAATGATTTCGCCGGTTATAACCGTGTGTATTCTGAATTTTTTGATGAGCAGGGGCCGGCACGAACTACCGTAGCGGTACACCAATTACCGCATCATCATCTTCTAATAGAAATTAAGGCCGTGGCATATAAACCGCAGTAACAAGCATTTGTCGATAGGGCTTAAATAAGGGTTATAGATATGAATAAATTACGGGGCTTCAATTTTAATCAATGGTTGACCGACAACGCGGACAAATTGAAACCGCCGGTCAATAACCAGCAAATCTGGGAAGATGCCGACCTGATGGTGACTGTAGTTGGCGGGCCAAACCGACGCGTCGATTTCCATGTCGACCCGGTAGAGGAGTTCTTTTATCAGTTTAAGGGTAATAGTTTTGTCCAGATTATGACTGAAGATGGCCCCTACGATATGGAGCTTAAGGAAGGCGATATATTCCTGATGCCGCCGTTGGTGCCACATTCGCCACAACGGCCTGAGGCTGAGAGTCTTTGCCTGGTGATTGAACCCAAGCGCCCCGAAGGTGAAAAAGACGCTTTTGAATGGTATTGCCAAAGCTGTAACCACAAATTACACCGCGTTGAAGTGGTGTTGAAATCCATCGTAAAGGATTTGCCGCCTTTATTTGAGCAGTTTCACCAGAATATGGATCTGCGTAGCTGTGACAACTGCGGCGCAGTTCACCCTGGAAAATAGATTATGACAACGATTGATATGCATTCTCATTTTTTGCCAAAAGAGTGGCCGAATCTGGCCGATAAGTTTGGCACACCTGATTGGCCATGGTTACGCCATGGTGACTCCGGCAAAGCAATGTTAATGCTGGGCGATAAGGAATTCAGGCCTATTACAGAAGCCTGTTGGAACCCCGCTTTACGTATAGAAGAAATGGATCGCGACGGTGTGCAAATACAACTGATGTCTGCAACACCATTATTGTTTGCCTATGCACGTCCAGCCGAGCAGGCATTAGATTGCGCACGGCTGTTCAATGATGCGGCACTGGAAATATGCAGCCACTCACCTAATCGCTTGAAAGCCCTTTGTCAGGTGCCTTTGCAAGATATAGACGCTTCATGTAGAGAAGTGAGTCGCGCTATGGATTCGGGCCATGTAGGTGTGCAAATAGGCAACCATGTCGGACTGAAAAATATGGACGACGAAGGCGTTATTACATTCCTGCATCACTGTGCCGATATAGGTGCTCCCGTTCTAGTCCACCCTTGGGACATGATGGGAGGCGATCGAATGCCCAAGTATATGCTGCAGTGGCTGGTTGCTATGCCAGCAGAAACCCAGTTGAGCATATTGTCGCTTATTTTGTCGGGTGCTTTTGAACGTCTCCCACGCTCACTCAAATTATGTTTTGCTCACGGCGGTGGCAGCTTTGCGTTTTTACTCGGGCGAGTAGATAACGCCTGGCATCATCGCGATATCATCAGAGAAGATTGCCCGCATCCTCCCTCGTATTACACCGACAGATTTTCAGTAGACTCTGCAGTGTTTAATCCCGATGCCCTTAACTTGTTGGTGAAGGTAATGGGAGAAGATCGCGTGGTATTAGGCTCAGACTATCCCTTTCCGTTGGGGGAGCAGGTAGTAGGTAATCTCGTCAAGACACATGAAGATCTTAGTGATGAGGCCAAACAAAAAATACTGGGTGGAAATGCGGCCGCACTATTTGGATTAACGATTTAGAGGAGATAAAAGTCAATGGATGATAGCCGCCTAATTGAATTGGCCGAAGAGTTGTACCAGAGCTATTTGGATCAATCTACGATTGAGCCCTTAACCGAGCGCGAAGCCGATATTACAATCGAAGATGCCTATAGGATTTCCGAGCATTTTTTGAATAGCCGACTCGCCAACGATGGCGAAGTACTTGTAGGAAAAAAAATCGGTGTAACCAGCAAGCCGGTGCAAGATATGTTGGGCGTATATCAACCCGATTTTGGTTTTCTCACCAATACCATGGAATATACTACTGGAGCCTCAGTCACTATCGCTGGAAATCTTATTCAGCCTCGCGCAGAAGCGGAAATCGCCTTCAGGTTGAAAAAGGATTTAATAGGCCCAGGTATAACCGAAGCCGATGTACTGGATGCCACCAAGACTATTATTCCCTGTTTTGAGATTGTTGACTCGCGTATCGATGACTGGAAAATCAAGATTCAGGACACAGTAGCGGATAACGCCTCATGCGGTGTCTATGTATTGAGTGATACAGAAGTTGACCCCAGAGACTATGATTTTCCCTCACTGAAAGTTGTGGTTAAGAAAAATGGCGTCATCATCAGCGAAGGTCTGGGCAGCGCAGTGCAGGGAAACCCCCTAACCGCAGTGGCATGGCTTGCCAATACACTGGGTGAATTTGGTATTTCCTTTCTAGCAGGAGAACTCATCCTATCCGGCTCACTGGTACCATTAGAACCGGTTGTAGCAGGCGATGAAATGCATATGGAACTGGAAGGTGTAGGCACAGCGTCAGTGACGTTTGTTTAGCTATTCCACTTAGCCAAGGCCACTTCTATTACAGGTGCCGCGGTGGTTGGATACCCGCAAGACCGTCTGCCGCATGGACGCGGCAGCCGAGCCTACAAGGACGTATTCACGGCGTGTCTAGCGGGTATCCAACCACCACGGTGCCGGCGAATACGCTGAATCAATCCAGCAACGTCTCCGGATTTAAAACACCCAAGCTCAAAGGACACACCATGAGTCAAAAAATCAAAGCCGCAATCATAGGCCCCGGAAACATCGGCACCGACCTGCTGATGAAAGCCCTGCGCTCGGACTTTATCGAGCCGGTCTGGA
>JBALVY010000008.1:0-184553 GCA_036960375.1 Pseudomonadales bacterium | reverse complement strand
ATAGAGATGATAATAACACCTCTAATCAGGTGGCCAAATTCACTATGCCACTACAGTTTGCTCTAGAGCGGCAAACGAATTATCACGGAGAATTCACTTTTATGGACACGGATATTCAATTGGCACTTCGCGACAACGTACGTCTGTTGGGCGGGGTTCTGGGCGATACAATTCGCGAACAGGTCGGGGAACACATCTATCTGAAAGTGGAAGAAATTCGATCACTGGCTAAGGAAGCGCATCAAAGTCAGGATTGGCAACCGTTGTTGGATGTCATGAGCGGCCTCCAAGATTACCAACTGGTACCGGTCGCGCGCGCCTTTACACAGTTTTTAAACTACGCAAATATCGCCGAGCAACATCATCGGGTACGCCGCAGGCTTAGTATCGAGCGCGCGGAAGCCGCACCAGAGCCTGGCACAATGACAGAACTTCTGCCACGGTTGAAAAACGCCGGCGTTTCTGCTGATGATATTTATAACACTGTCTCTAGCATGGGTATTGAACTAGTACTAACGGCTCACCCAACAGAGGTCAGTCGACGCACATTGTTGCGAAAACATCACGATATTGCCTATATCCTCAAACGACTGGATAGCGCTAACCTGACACCGCAGGAGCGGGAAAGCCAAATCAGTCGCCTGCGACGCCGCATTATTGCCAGTTGGCACACCGACGAAATTCGCCGTCACCAACCGACTCCGGTTGACGAGGCCAAGTGGGGCTTTGCCACCATCGAATCCACTCTGTGGGAAGCCTTACCAGAGTTTCTACGCAAGCTGGATAAACAACTTCTGGCACACACCGGACGGCGTCTACCCCTTAACGCCACACCTCTGCGCTTTGCCTCGTGGATGGGTGGCGACCGGGATGGCAACCCAAACGTCACCTCCGTTGTAACCGAAGAGGTTCTTCTGCTGGCTCGCTGGGAAGCAGCCGATCTATTGGCCCAGGATATTCACGAGCTGCGAGAAGACCTGTCAATGGGTGACTGTAATGCCGCACTGCTAGACTATTTGGGCCGCGAGCACCGGGAACCTTACCGGGAAGTACTGCGCGACGTACGCACGCGCCTGCGCAATACACGCCTATGGGCAGAAGCGAAACTCAAGGGCGAGGACTTTGATGGCGCCATTTACTTGAATGATGAGGACTTGCTTGAACCCCTGCAGGTGATTTACCAGTCGCTGCTCGACTGTGGCATGGAAGAGATTGCCGAGGGCAGCCTGATTAACATTATTCGCCGGGTTGCCTGTTTCGGCTTGACGCTATCGCGTCTCGATATTCGTCAGGAGTCTACCCGTCACGCCGATGTCATTAATGAGATCACAGAGTACCTAAAACTCGGTAGCTACAACGATTGGAGCGAAGACCAGAAACAAGCCTTCCTGCTCGCCGAATTGCAAAACCCTCGCCCATTAATCTCAGACAGTTTCCCAGCCTCCCCTGATGTTGCAGAAGTACTGCGCACATTCAAAGTATTAGCCAAACAACCGGCCTCGGCTCTGGGCGCATACATCATTTCCATGGCCACCCATCCCTCCGATGTATTGGCCGTACGCCTGTTGCAATTGGAAACAGGCTGCAAACACCCGCAACGTATCGTGCCGCTGTTTGAAACCCTTGACGATCTTGAAGGCGCACAACGGACTATTGATCGTCTTCTTTCTATCGACTGGTACAAAAATGACATTGCTGGCCATCAGGAAGTGATGATTGGTTACTCAGACTCCGCCAAGGATGCTGGTTTCTTTGCCGCCTCCTGGGCTCAGTACCGCACTCAGGAAACCTTGAGTACAACCTGTAAAGAACACGGCGTCCGCCTGACGCTGTTTCACGGACGCGGCGGTTCGGCCAGCCGCGGTGGCGGCCCTGCCCGGGACGCCCTACTGTCTCAACCTCCAGGAACCATTAACGGTTCGGTACGGGTTACCGAACAGGGGGAAATGATTGAGTCGAAGTTTGGCTTACAGGAAATCGCTCAAGAAAACATTGAGCTATATGTCTGTGGCACCCTGGAAGCCACTCTGGCACCACCGGCGGCACCCAAAGATAGCTGGCGAACTATGATGCAAGCTCTGGCCGATGAATCGGTCACAGAGTATCGTCGCATCGTTCACCACGACCCGCGTTTTGTACCGTATTTCAGGTGCGTCACGCCGGAGCAGGAATTGCGACGCTTGGCACTCGGCAGTCGTCCTGCTAAACGCAAGGCCAGTGGAGGTATCGAAAGTCTGCGCGCTATTCCGTGGGTGTTCGCCTGGACTCAGATGCGCCTTATGCTGCCCGCCTGGCTGGGGACTGGAAAGGCACTGGCCAGCCAGCTGGAACAAGGTCATTTGATACAACTTCAGGAAATGGCACAGCAGTGGACCTACTTCGGCATGTTGCTGGACATGCAGGAAATGGTGATGGCTAAAACCGAGCAGCGCGTCGCGGCTTATTACGAGCAACGTTTACTGGAAGACGACTCGCAAGCATCATTGGGCACCGAGTTGCGTGCCGGTGTAGAGCAAGCTGAATCCGTATTGCAGCAGATCAGCGGTCAAGGTTTACTGGAAAAAAATCCGGATCTGAAGCGTTCCATTGAACTGCGCAACCCTTATGTGGATCCATTAAATATTACCCAAGCTGAAGTCATGCGCCGTTTACGCCTGCTAGATGAGGATGATAGCTCTGAGCTTAAACAGGACTTGGAGCAGGCATTAATGGTGTCGATTGGAGGCATTGCAGCGGGCTTGCGTAATACCGGTTAAATCATGACCAAACGTCAACCAGCCGAGCAGGCACATCGGTCCGCCTTCTCCTCAGCAGATTACCGACGCTATTTTCCAGCCGGGGTATTCTCAACCCTCGGCAGCTGGACCCTACGTTTTCTACTCGGCTGGAGCGCATGGGAACTGACTCATTCAGCCACTTGGGTTGGTGTGACAGCCGCCTGTATGTTGGCACCGGCGCTGTTGCTGTCGCCGCTGTTTGGCATCGTCTCTGACCGCATTAACCCCCGCAATGGACTGCTGCTTACCGTAGGCCTGCACGTGAGCCTGTCCTGTGTCGCTGCCTTTGCAGCATTTAAAGGCATTTTTACCCTGCAAGCCCTGCTGGTACTATCTATCGCCTTGGGTATCGCCACCTCAGCACATACGCCGTTCCGCCTGGCGTTTCTGCCTTCGCTGGTGCCGCGACAATCATTAGCTTCGGCCATCGGCTACTCGGCCATTACTTTTAATACCTCGCGTATTCTCGGCCCCGCCTTCGGCGCATGGTTGATTCTGGCCGGCTCACCGGCAATAGCCTACACCGCAGCGGCGCTGCTGATGCTGGGCGCACTGCCCTTTCTCATCATCACTCCCGGCAAGCGGCGCGACAAGGCTTTGCTGTCGACTGAAAGCTTCTTCCATCAACTTCGCGACGGCCTGGCTTACACGCGGACCCATGACAGCATTCGTCTGGTATTTTGTTTTACTTTGATCAACGCCCTGCTAGGGAGAACCGTTCTCGAGTTACTTCCGGCATTCTCTGGCAAGCTGCTGGCCGGTGATTCCGCCACTCTAGCCACCCTGACGGCAAGCGCCGGCATGGGCTCGATTATTGGCGGTGTAGTCGTCAGCCGGCAGCGCAGCAGCGAGAAAAACCTGCTGCAAATGATCGCCTATAGCCTAGCCGCGGGCTCGGTTATAGTAGCTGCACTAGGCTTGCCAGTGGGGCTGACGACTGCTGCCATATTTATCGGCACGATCAGCCTAATAACAACCATTGTTGGCGCCAGCAGCCAGGCCCTGGCGCAACTGATGGTGGAGGATCAATATCGCGGGCGGGTACTCAGCCTGTGGACCATGCTGTCGATGGGATTCCCAGCAGCGGGCGCCATGCTAATGGGCTGGATTGCCGACTACTACTCGTTTCCTGTAGCGCTGATTATTTTCTCTGTATCGGCACTTGCCGGTGTGGGCTGGCTATTTCCACGTCGGTGAAGCTCCTGTACCAAACTGAACACAAACTGCCTATCCGCATTCCATTTGCCATGGCCAGCCCAATAAGCGAGAATCGAAGTGCGGGATCATAATGATGGCAAGTGCTTAAAAACCGTAACAGGGTGACCGCGACAGAACGGAGTATTTAGTGATGACAAGTTCTCACGATGATATCGAGCAACTAAAAAGCCTTCAAAAAGACGCAACTGCACGAAGGTCAGCGCGAAAAAAACGTCGTACAACTGCGCGCACCGCAGCCCAAACAGAGTCAGTGTCTCCTCCTGAAACTAAAAACGAAGCCGAAGCCGAAGCCGACAATGTGACTCTGGACCCCATTCTGGAAAATGTTGGCGCGGCGATCAATAACTTTTCTGAGCAATTTGAAGATATCGTTCAAGAACTGGAAGACGTGACCATTCAGCGCCCCCTACTCGCAGTGCTGACTGCTTTTTCAGTTGGCATTATATTCGGTCAACTTTTTAGCCGCAAATAGGAGTAAACATGGAACACCTGATCCGCAGTTTAAAGCTCGCCTGGCGCTCGGAAAGATTACTGATACAGAATGAAATTCGGTTGGGGATAAAGAAAGTTCAGCTAGGGGCATTGGCCGGTCTCGTTGCAGTCATCGGTTTGGTCATGCTCAATGTGGCTGCCTTTTTCGCCTTTGCTCCGCTGTGGGGAGAGGCCTGGGCGGCGCTCACCGTTGCCGGCATTGATCTAGGCCTTGCTGTTCTTATGCTTGTATATGCTGGCTCAATCAAACCCGCGCCTGAGCTGGAGATGATAAAAGAGGTCAGAGATATGGCCCTGACAGATGCCGAAGAAGAGATCGCTTTAGCTGAGGCCGAATTTCTGGCTCTAAAAGACGAAGTCAGCGATTTTATTCACAATCCCATGGAGAAGTTATTGCCAAACTTGCTGATACCTCTACTTGGCGCTATCGCACGAGGTTTCGGCTCCGTCAAAAAGTAATATCTGTAGCCTACGACGGCTTGTATTCAGGGGCTATTCTCGGGCAGTTACATCGGCGTAGGGTTACAATTGGTTTCCCCACTATAAATCAGACATAATCAGCTTAAAATGCCGACATCGAAATACCTTTCCGCTTATTCACCTGAGCTAAGAAATCAAGTTCAAACCATGATAGACCAGGGTCGGCTCGGGTCCTTTCTGCTGTCCCAGTACCCTGATACTCACCCGGTAAGAAACGACAAGGCCTTGCGTGAGTTTGTCATGACACTGAAGAACCGTTTCATGAAGAAGTCCGCTCCGCTCAGCAAAATTGTTTATGACAATAAAATTCACGTTATCCATAACGCCTTAGGGCTACACAGCTACGCCAGCCGTGTACAGGGCTCGAAATTGAAGAGTAAAAACGAGATCAGAATAAGCAGTGTGTTTATCAATTGCCCCGAACCATTTTTGAGCATGATCGTGGTACACGAGCTCGCACACTTGAAAGAAAAGGAACACAACAAGGCTTTCTACCAGCTGTGTCGCAACATGCTGCCTAACTATCATCAGCTAGAATTTGATATGCGCATGTATCTAACACAACTCGAAATTGGCGAACCCATTTACCCCTAAAAGTCCGCTAACCCCCATTGCTTTCTGGTAATTGCGTAAAGCAACGAGACTGGTTACATTACGCTCCCAATCTATGTGCAGACGCATACACAGTAAATAGATTATTTGAGGATATAGGTAATGACTAGATTAGCAGGAAAAGTAGCCATCGTAACCGGTGGCGCTCGTGGTATGGGCGAAGCAACAGTACGGCTTTTTATCGAACATGGTGCCAAGGTAGTTATAGGCGATGTACTCGATGACGTCGGCCAGGCTCTTGCTGATGAGCTGGGAGAAAATGCTGCCTTTGTACATCAAGATGTATCCAGCGAGAAAGATTGGGCCGTTGCAGTAGCCAAAGCGCAGGAGTTTGGTCCGCTCAATGTACTGGTGAACAATGCCGCCATAATGAAGATGAATGCCATTACGGATACTTCAGTTGAGGAATTTACCCGTATCTTTGAAATCAACCAGCTGGGCACCTTCCTGGGTATCCGCTCAGTTATCGAACCTATGAAGGCCGCAGGCTGTGGTTCGATTATCAATGTATCTTCGATCGACGGGCTACACTCTTCGGCCGGTCTTTCTGCCTATTCTTCCACCAAATGGGCTGTGCGAGGGCTAACAAAAAACGCCGCTATTGAACTGGGCCAGTACGGCATTAGAGTTAACAGCGTACATCCTGGCGGTATTTTCACTGAAATGGGTGGCGCCGGCATGATTTCTGAAGAAGACATTAATGCTGCAGTCTATTCGGAGTTTCCTATTCCGCGAGTAGGACAGCCAACGGAAGTGGCCTATGTGACCTTATTTTTGGCCACAGATGAAGCCAGCTATAGCACAGGTTCGGAATTTGTAGCCGACGGCGGTTGGTTTACCGGTATGCGCAAACCTGGCATGCCTTGTTCCTAGTTCCAAGGCCTAATAAAAAGGCCAGCAATTGCTGGCCTTTTTATTAGGTCTTGGAAAACATCCGCCAATAGAGCTACTTTCTACTACCTCCAGTAAACAGCTGCTCCGCTACGCCCGCAATTTCGATGCTCGCGGCATCCAATCGGCCCCGCTCCGCCGGGTAAGCCTGCACAATTCCCATGGCCAACTCGCGTAGGGCCCTTGATGGGAATGAAGTAGCCAAAGTGCCGCTGGTACCGGCTGCTTTCAGCGCTTTAACACCAAGTGCAAAACCACTCTCAGAAACCTGACCTTTACACAGGCGCCACAATTTAACCACTTCGTCCTTGGGTAAAATTGGCGGCTCGGCAGTTTCCAGTTCCAATTGTCTGCGCAGCCACAATAAGGCTGTATGTAAATCGGTCATCATTTCACCGATTAATTGCTGATACATTGGACCTGTGCCAAGCGGTGCGCCGGTGTCGGCAAAGGTTTTGGTTTTCAGGTTGTTAATCGTGTAGTCGTATACCGCATAGGCAACACCCAGATAAACGCCTGCGCCCGCCAATTGATTACCGACAAAAGATCCGCGGCTCATTTCCATACTCTTGGTGAATGCGCCTGGCACCGCGAGAGCGTAATCAGCGGGTACAAAGACATTGTCCATAACCAGGCCACGCGTTTCTGACCCACGCATACCCAAGGCATCCCAATCTATACGCGGTGACAAACCGTCGGAGCTACTATCAACAATGAAGGTACATAAGCCTGCTGCATCGTCACGACCCTCTAGCGAGGCAGTAACCAAATAGTAATCCGCCACGCCATAGGCACAGGCAAAAGACTTAACGCCATTCAGGCGGTAACCGCCTTCGACCTTGCTTGCCTCTGTTTCAATCGTAATTTTGGCTTTTGCCGTTTTGGTATTTTCACTAGTGAAATTACCCATCCATTTGCCCTGCTTGCCAATGAGATCCAGCACCAGTTCCGCCCATTGTCTGACTTTGGCTTCTTCTTCCTGATTCTCAAACTTACCAGCCTCAAGAGCGGCCATAAGCAAGGTGCCACGCGAGGTGGCGGAACACTGAAAGAAGTAGGTTAATGCGGTTGAAGGACAGGCCGTTCCCAAGGCGAAGGTAGCGGCCACCAAATCACGCAGGCCACCTCCCAGTCCGCCATATTCCGTTGGCACCATCAAACCCAGCAGTCCTTTATCACTCAGAGTTTTAACATGCGGCTTGTGGAACTCGCCTGATTTGTCCACCGCAAGGGCATGCTCTCTCAGCGAGGGGAGTATCGACTCAACCAGCTCTGCCCTGTGTTGCTCCTCAGCACTCATGCGTTCTACCAGAATCTCTCCAGTTAAAGTCATAATACGGCTTCCTCTTTTATTTGAATTAAATATCTGGCCGGCTCTATCGGACCAGTGGACCGGTCCAATTTAATATCAGAGTACTTGTAGGTCAAGAGAAACTTTTGATTAAGAGGAAAACTAGAGTGTATAGCGCAGTCTATCACCGCGAAAATAAGACCGAATAAGCTGAACTACACGGCCATTAGAGTTAATGAACTTAAGATCCAGTAATTGGGTAGCTTGCCCGGGTTTAACTGACAAACGCTCTGCAACGAGTCTATCTGCTGCAACTGCTTCAAAGCTGCGTTCTACCTTGAGTTGTCGGCCCTGGGGGTACTGGCGCATAAAAACCAGTAAATCTTCATCGCTGAGGTTATCGCCACCTGCTTTGGTATAGTCAGCTACGGGTACGTATATCTGGTAATGCGCTATAGCCTGGTCTTTTTCGCCAAGCACCGCTGAGGCACAAAAAAGGGGCTGCCCTAAAGTTGCAGGGTGCTCCTGCAATACTGTGTCGGGCAGTTCAACCTGATAGCGCCGTAAGATAGTCCACTGAGCGTCAATACCTTGGCGCTGCAGATAATCACTGAAAGTAGACTGCCCTGTAGGATCAAAATCCAGTTTGGGCGCAAGCACAAATGTGCCGCTGCCCTGTCGCTTTTCAACAATGCCTTCGTGGCAAAGTTGATCAATAGCCTTAATAACCGTCGACCGGCTAACAGAATAGGCTTCGACTAAACGGCGCTCTGCTGGCAAGGGAGTTTCGCCAGCGAACTCACCGTCTCGTATCCGCTTTGAAAGAGCTAGATACACCTGGTGGTATAAAGGCATAGGGCTCTTATCGTCGATTAATTCGTTATCAGTCATAAAGCTAACATCTATGGCAACCAGCCCATTCTACGTAATTCCTCAATTTTTAACCAGACCGGTGGATTTAGCTGAAAGGTTTTATATGCGCGAACACATCGCCACTTTTTACTATCTGCAAAAATTCTTCGCCCATATCCTGACTACGAAGCATGACTTCCCGCCAACGTTGTTTGCGCTTTGCATTATCTTTAGCGAAGCGTTTGAAATCCTGTCTGTCGGGAATATATCCGCCTGGCAAACTGGCGACATATTGCGAACTGGGCGAGACCATCAGCACGTTAGACAAGCGTTGGGGCGACAGCTTGCGCCAAGGATAAAACTTGTCAAACCAGCCTTCTTTTAAATACGGGTAAAAATGCGGGTACAAAACAATGCCCTCGCTAGCCGGCTGAATATTGTCAGGTACTGGATGATAATCGAGTAAACCGCCGTCGTGATACACCCCTGGTCCGGCACCCGGTATATCGTGAACACCTTGCATCACAACGGGAATAGAGCCCGATGCAGTAATGGCCTGACGAATATTCTGCTGATCTAATTGAACAACATTCGTTGTGAAGTCATCGCGGCCTGTCAGTGTGCTGTGTTTGAGGTCACTGGAAAATATAACTCTATCCAATACCTTGGTATGACCGCTACGGCCTGTCATGCTATGACCGAAAGACGTCACCATACCCATTTTTTGTAAAAAGTCCTGTTGGCTGGCCAACAGACCATGGCAGCGCACTACCCCACAGTGGTAACGAAAACGGCTATTATCCAGAATGCCAGCTATGGCATCTTCAGTCAGTATGGAATCTAGAATGCGATGAGTCTCTCGATCGACATCGGATCGAGTGATTTTCCCTTCATAATGCTGCTCGACATAGGCATCGGCTAAGCTAGTAAGATCTTCGACTGGCTGATTACCCACCGCCGCCGATAGCTTAAAGGCGCCTACCGATGTGCCATAGACATCAATTATATGCTCAGCCTGAGCTAGCCAATGGCCAAAAACAGCCTGATCAAGGCCATAAATAGCTAACCATTTTGCCGCGCCTGAAGCGCCATATACGGCTTGAATATCATTAACCGAAAGACCATGCTTCTTTATATGCGCAAGAGCTTTCTCGCCAGCGTAAAACTGTATATTTGACTTCATTTTGGGGCTAATAAAACTCTACTGGTTACCAGGCTTGCTATCTTAAATCAAAACACATTATAGCTTCACAATGATTTGCCGTTATATGATGAATAACCCACGGGTGACCGGCTATACTATAATGCCTGTGCCGGAGATAATACGCGGATTGATCTGAATCAGGGGTACAACAAGCCCTATTCGATAGTATCGCTGTAGACTATGCGGTAGCTATGTTTACGTGTAACAACATACAAGCAATGAACAGACAGGAAAAAAACATGACTAAATGCCTGGTTATATGGGACCACAACGAAAAGCCCGAAAAACTGCTAGAGAAAGCCAGAGATCTGGCCCTGCCGGTCAAGGCCGACATCCATTTAGTCGCGTTTATCTCTACTAGCCAGCGCGGTGACGCTGATTTGGCCGCACAGGTAGCTGCTTCATGTTCAGAGATTTTAGGCGCCGATATTACAGTTACACAGGAAATAGTCGAGACCGATGATATAGCAGGCTGGGTTACCGATACCTGTATCGCTGGCGGCTACGATCTTGTTATCAAAACAGGCCATCGTTCGGAAAAGCTGTTTTATACTCCCACCGACTGGAGTCTTATTCGCCAATTACCCTGTGCCTTGTTACTGGCTTCAGACCACAAATGGAAAAGCCGGGCTAATGTTCTGGCGACAGTAGATGCAGGGTCCAGCGACGAAAAACAACTGAAGATCAATAGCGCGGTATTACAAGGCGCGTCTCAGTGGGCCCAGTATCACAGTACTGAGCTTCATGTGGCCTACTCTATTCCTATCGCTAAACCCCTGACCGAACTGGATATAGTCCATCCATCTGAGGTAATGAACAAAAAGGGTGAGCGCGCTAAAGCTGATCTCGCAGACTGCCTGCAAAAAAATAATATTTCTCATGACATCAGCCATGTCAGTGCTGGCGACCCTGCTACCGAAATCCCTCGTATTGCCAATAGCATCAAGGCCGACCTGGTGGTAATGGGTAGCGTTGGGCGCACAGGGATTAAAGGCTTATTATTAGGCAATACGGCGGAAAAAGTACTCAAAAATCTGCGCACCGATGTACTCATCATCAAACCTGCAGAGTAATCAGCTAGATCATAGAAGAGTGTTGCTTTTGTAGAGAAGCAAAAGCTTTAGTGCGCAGTAAAAATACAGTAAACGCGACTAGCAATGGTACTGCCACCCACAGAACGCCGTGCCATTGCCAGTTAAATAGCAACCACCCTGAACCTAGCGCGGCAAGAGCCTGTACAGAAAAAACAATAAAATCATTAGATGCCTGAACACTAAAGCGTTCTTCAGAGCTATGCCCCATGCCCAGCAAGGCCGTTCCTGAAACAAACAAAAAATTCCAGCCAATACCCAGTAATACCAATGACAGCCAAAAATGTATAAAGCTGGTATCGATAAACGCCACCACAATACACACTGCAAAACTGAGTATGCCCAGCCACATCATGACTCTGTAGCCCAATTTGGCAATTAACCAGCCAGAGACCAGAGAAGGTAAAAACATGGCTGCCATATGCCACTGAATAATGAGTTTGGTATCACTGAGGCTGTGACCGACGTGATTATGCATAGTGATAGGTGTGGCGGTCATAACGAGAGTCATTACCCCAAAACCTATGGCCGCGGCACTTGCCGCTAGCAAAAGTACGGGAGAGGACGTAATCAATGTCATGCCTTGCCACAGAGTTCTTTTATCGGACCGCAGCTGAGCGCTATCTCCAACGCTTGCAACCAATGCAGTTCCCAGTGCAAAAACCAATAATAACAACAGGAAGGATCCGGCAAAGTCGGTATCCAGTAAAGCTCTGCCCGCCACCGCCACCTCTGGTCCTACAAATACAGCCAACAAGCCCCCAAGCAGAATGGTGGAGGCAGCAATTGGGGCTTTTTCAACCGGTACCGCTTCAATAGCAGCAAAACGATATTGCTGAGTGGCCGCCATAGTGCCGCCCATAATATAGGCCGACAGACAAAACAGGCTAAACGAGTGAATGCTGAGGGCCCAGGCCGCCAAACCGGCCGAGAAAATAGCCACTAGACCAAAACAGATAAACACTTTACGACGACCAAAACGGGTTTGTAATGACCCTACGGGCAAGGCCATGGAGGCAATACCCACAATAACCAGTGCCATCGGCAGTGTTGCCTGTTCAGGTGATGGCGCTATATCAGTACCAATGATACCGGCGATAAGCACCATCATCGAGCTGCCAGCAGACATCAACGCAAAGGCCAGCATCAGGCGCCACACTTTTGGCGGTAAAGTTTTCATGATAATTGCTGGTAGGCTTTCTCCAGTTTCTTGAGTTTTTTCTTCCCTACCCCGCCGAGTACCTCAATGGCGTGGCGCAAACGCGCGCGGCTCATATCCGGACCCAATAGCACCATGGAGTCCATTACAGAGATTGAGGACTGACTGCCTGAAATAGCGACAAACAATGGTGCTAAAAATGCCTTTAATTTAATTTCCAAGGCATCGGATAAAGATTTAAGCTCGGTGAATATCTGTTCTCTTTCCCAGTGTCGAAGCGCTTCCAGTCGCCAGAGAGAAAACTGTAGTACTTCGATAAGCTTATCAGGCTCCAGACCAAGACCAGTCAAGTCGTCTTCTTTTATCGGCAATACGCCAGACACAAGGTAAGCGCCCAGAGGGGCAAGATCAGACAGAGTCTCCATTCGCTGCTTCGCAAATGGCAGAAACGCCATCAAACTCTCTCGGTTAAGCGCCCATTGCTGAATACGGTCAGCCAATTGCTCATCACTAAACTCTTCGCGTATCCACATGCCATTGAGCCAACTTAACTTCTCGACATCAAATACGGGGCCGCCCAGCGATATACGATTAATATCAAACTCAGCTAACATTTCATCCAGGCTGAATTTCTCGCGTTCGTCTGGCATAGACCAGCCCATACGACCGAGATAGTTGACCATGGCCTCTGGCAGGTAGCCCATACGCTGGTAATAGAGAATGCTGGTGGGGTTCTTGCGTTTGGATAGCTTGCTTTTATCAGGGTTGCGCAACAGCGGTAAATGGCACAAAACCGGCATGTCCCAACCAAAATACTGATATAAAAGGATATGTTTGGGGGCAGAGTTAATCCACTCTTCGCCCCGGATAACATGACTGATTTCCATTAGGTGATCGTCGACCACGTTGGCCAAATGATAGGTGGGCATGCCATCGGCCTTTAATAGCACCTGCATATCAATCTGGGCCCAATCAATACTGATTTCGCCGCGCAGCATGTCGTTAAACGTACACTGGCCCTCGTCGGGCACCTTCATACGCACAACATGCGGCTCGTCATTTTCCAGCCGCGTAGTTACTTCCTGCTGGCTTAAATGCAGGCAATGGCCGTCATAACCGATTTGTTTTTGCTCCGCCATTTGCCCCTTTCGCAATTCATCCAGGCGCTCGGTAGAACAAAAGCAGCGAAAGGCGTGGCCAGAATCAAGCAGCATATCGCAGTGCTCGCTATAGATGGCTCCGCGCTCACTCTGTCGATATGGCCCTTTGGGGCCGCCATTATCAGGGCCTTCATCCCAATCGAGCCCCAACCAACGCAACGCATCCAGAATCGTCTGTTCCGACTCGTCAGTAGAGCGTGTTTGATCCGTATCTTCTATACGCAGTAAAAACTGGCCACCCTGACTACGGGCAAACGCCATATTAAACAAGGCGACATAGGCGGTGCCTACATGGGGGTCACCGGTAGGTGATGGTGCAATGCGAGTGCGCACGGTCATGTCAGGGATAAACTCCACTATCAATTGATAGCGGCGATTATACGCACTCGGCGCCCTCTTCTCACCCTGAGTTTTCGTTGATATCATCGCCGCGAGCTTTGACCGGCATATTAAGACGTAAATGTGGCTCTATAGCTAATGTCAAACTGGTTCTATCAAATTGCGGCCGCTCTGCTAAGGTTAAAAGCGGCTCAATTGAGTCTGCCAAATCATAATAATATCGAGGCTTTAATGAGCAACAGTAGCGTCAGTACTCCGATCACTGAATCAGCACCAAAGCAATTTTTCCCCAAGGCCGCGCCCAATAGTATGGTCGCTAGCCTGTTACTGGCTTTTCTGTCCTCTGCTGGACTGTATTACGTAAATATATTCCCGGCCATTACCGATGCTTTGATGGTCGGTGCAGGGCTTAATGCGAGTGATGCGGGTCAAATCACCTCAGCCAATGCCATGGGGGCGGCCTTTGGCGCCTTTACTATTACACTACTGATCAAAAAATTACCTCAGTGGAAACTGGTGGCCGTTGGTCTACTGCTTATGCTCATAAGCATCGATATATTCACCATTTTACAAGAGTCGACAGCAATACTTGTTCCTATACGTTTTAGCCACGGTTTTATGGGTGGCGCTCTGGTTGGGCTAGGATTTTCGGTTATTGCACGCACAGCCAAGCCGAGCGTGGCATTTAGCCTGTTACTGGTAGTGCAATTTGGTGGCGGCGCGTTGGGGCTTTGGCTGCTACCACCTCTGGTACCGGAATTTGGTCCCTACGTGCCCTTCTATGCACTTATCACCTTCAGCGTAGTAACGCTGGTACTTATGTGTTTTCTAGGTGAGTACCCGCTGCCTGCCGCGAAAGTTGCTGGTGATAGCCACAAAGTGAGCGCCCCAATTGAGTACCGGCCGCTCTGCTTTACTCTGCTCGCCCTGTTTCTTTTTCAAGCGGCTAATATGGCGCTATTTGCCTTCATCTTTGGTATGGGTAAGCATTACGGCCACACCATTGAGACTCTTAGCCCGATGATTGGCATTGCCAACATTGTTGCCATTGGTGGCCCGGTGCTGGCTATATTCACCGCCGTAAAGTTCAAATTACTGAAGCCACTGACTATTGCTTTGGTCACCTCGGGTGTTTCCACGCTGTTATTCTTATTCAGCGCCTCGGAATCTATCTACTTGATAGCCAACTGTATTACAGGCGTTGCCTGGGCCTTTTGTATCCCCTATTTCCTCACTATGGCAGCGAAGTTCGATGAAGCAGGCCAAATGGCAGCATTGGGTGGATTCGCTTCGAAAATGGGGTTGGCCTGTGGCCCGCTCGCAGCAGGTTATATGCTGGGTTCGGATAATTACTCGAGGCTCATTATCGTTGCGGCTATTGTGATCGGAGTTGTTGTCGTTATTTCGGTTTATCCTGCGAGAAATCTTGATAGTAAAATCTAAGGCGATAAATATCCTATTAGTCTGCGCAAAGTGGTTTTGCGCGGGCTAACTCTCGCGCCGCACGCCCCCAGGCAAACTCCCCGCCATCGCTGACATAGTAATAATTCAAGCCATTGGGCAGTATGGCTACGGTAATACCGCCGTAGCCCGACATAAACGGAATCCATTGAGCTTCTTCGCAGCCGGCAATATCCTTAAATGGCGCAGCCCAAAAGCCGTTATTATAGCGACTACTGCCTTCTTCACTGGCAGCCCCCCCATCATTACTTGGCAGCTGTAAGGCGCCGCGAACCATGCTTTGATCCAATAGATCCTTACTGCCATCGCGAAGCTGATTGAAAAAATCTGCCAGTTTAGCCATATCGCCCGGCTGTAAGCTTAAACCAAAACCGGCTAAAGGCTGGGCAACGGCATCGTCGGAGCGCAGCGTAGTGCCAGATACGGGGCTCATATTCAGCATGCCGAATATATCCGGCACCAGTAAATCATCGAAAATATCCGCACCAGGTCCACGTTGCTGTTTTAGAAACGCATTCATAGCTGTACCCAGAATATAGGTATTACTGGTTCGATAGTGCCAATCTGTACCAGGCATAGTTTTGCGGGGAAAATAGTTACAGCTATAGTTAATTTTCTCTGCGTGAGTGTATTTTCGGAAAAAGAGCGCAGAAACGTGATCTGCCGATTCATCACCGTGATAATGATCCGATAAATAATTACCCGTCGACATATCCAGTAAATGAGCAAAGGTGACATCATTCCAATTGCCACTATCGACACATTGTGGCACGTAATCGGCAGTCAGCAGATCTTTGGTACCAGGGTATAAATACTCAAGCCGCATCAAAGCAGCGCCGGCAAAAGCGGATTTCGCTAAAGAATACGAAGGTAAAGTTAGTTCATCGCAAAATGGGTAATTTCCCGCTCGTGTGAGGCATTTTGAACGATAATGCACGCCATCGGCCACAACACCGTAGACGGATAGAGCTGAAGGAGAGACTTCTTCAGGATGTGCAAGCTGCTTAGTATCAAAACCAGGGAAGTCGTTCGCCAGCGCCTCTATGGGTTTTTGTGGCATACGGCTCTGTAACTCTTGCTGGTAGTTAGCTACTACACTCTCGGCTCCGATAATTTCCGCTGGAATATATCTCACATCCAACATGCCCCACATATCTGCTTGCATATACAGACAAGTTTCAGAGCTGACTTGATACGCCATATGAGAAATGGCGCCCTCGCTACTGTATCGAAACGTGAGTACGCCGTTATGAGTACAGTTGGCTTGATACTCCTGTAGCGCAAATGGCATTGCCGCACGGCTATAATCCCCATCACCCTCTTCCTGCCACACTCTTCCCGGTTCCAAAATCATTTGCCAGTGAGGGTGTCCAAAATCACGCGGGCCGCGCTGTACTGGAATCAGGTGTTTGTCCCACTGAACCAGGTCATAGCTAAACGAGGGTATATGACGGGCGGGGGAATCCTCGTCACCGACTTGCTGAAACTGATCCTTATGTGTAACAAAGGAAGAAAAAATTTCGGCACCGGAGAACTGCAAACGCCCTGCGAATCGGTGTTGTGCGGGTGTGATAGTCGAGGGTGGTGTAAAGGCAGACATTGGCAACAACTCATGACTTTGTTGCACTGTCTGTAATTGATCCGCAGTTAAATCCGGCCCTTCGGCGGCGTATAAAAATGGCGTAACCAGTAAAACAGAGAGCCCCGCATAAGAGCCCCATAAGCCCGGTTTCAGCATATATACATCCCAACAGTAGTATTAATCCAGCAAGCAAAAGTCAGCAGACTTCATCGGATCCAGATTATATTTTTGGCAAAAAAACGCGTGGAAATATTTTCAATACCATTAGCCTGTTATAGGAGCTTACCCATAGGCGAGGGTTCCAGCGGCATCAATGCTAAAGAAAAAAACCTTTTCGGCACTCATATTGGCTCTTAGCTCGGTGAGATCAGCATCGTCTTGAACAACATGGTTGCAAACAGGTGAAATACTGCCCTTACCACTCACCCATGCCACGCGATGGCTTGTCTCGGGTAACCATGGGTCATAAGTTATGCTTATGTTACAGCGCCCTGCTTCAGGTATATCAAATTCAAGAAGGTCTTCAGCTGAGCTAAAGCCAGTATCGTAAGGCGCCAGCGTAAACGCTTTACTGTAGCGCGAGACCACCTCGCCCGCGGAATTGATCACAGGTAGAGTATTGAAGATGATATCCATGCGCTGCTTAAAGAGAGAACCGGGTATCAACCAAACCCCGTGGATTGACGCGACGTCACAATATAGACGCTCAACCTCATCAGGGGTATTTCGCGCATGCTCAATATTATCGCTATAAGTGGCCTGATTCCCCAATACAATCATATTCACCCAGGGGAAGCGAGACATTAACTTATCAATTTCGGTCCTTATATAAGAGACATTATCCTGGCTAGACAAATCAAGTTGCAGGCGAGCGATGGAAAATTGCGTCATAGAATACTCCACTATCCAGTATTGTTATTCTGCCAATTCCTTTGCCAGCTTGGTTATTCTGTGACACCACTGTACAAACAATAACAGCACCCACATAGGGCCAGATTTTGCTCTCTATGGAGCCAGTTTCTTTTTATCTGATATCAGGAAACATCTATCCCTGCACCTTCCAAAATGGCGCGCAGAGGCTGTAATTCATCTTCATAGGCTCTCCAGCGATTAACGGATGACGAATAGACCGGTTTACGTACCTGGCTTGCACTTGCCGTTGTACTAGCCTGCTTGCTTTCGTAAAACTTCAGGCATTGGTCCTCCCACGGTAATTCACAGAAATTGAGCAACTTCCTCGATTCGGACTCCAGGTCAGCCACCACAGATTCGTACGATAACGAATATATGACGCCTGGCATCACCGTATTCCAGTGAGACATCAATTGATGATAGGCGATGTAGTATCTTCCCAGATCTTCCTGATTGTAAGAATACGGATAGGCATCTTTGAATAACTGTTTATAAATGGCGTAACAAGCGGCCATAGGGTGACGCGTAACGTGGATAATCTTTGCGTCCGGTAAGGCCAAATGAATCAAACCGGCATATAGAAAATTAAATGGTAGTTTATCAATAAAGCGAGGTAACTCGCCTGTAAGTGGTCGCGTACTATTAATATAGTCAGCACCCAATCGTGAGAAATCCATTTTCGTCGTACAACTGGCAAGTTCTTCTCGAGGTATTTTTTCCTCACCGTAGTTTACCTGAACTTGCCGCATCAATTCCCTGGAGAAGTTGCTCAACTCTCCCGCCGCATATACGTCTGAATGACTGCCGAGCACTCGCTCCACTAAGGTCGTACCGGTACGGGGTAGTCCGATTATAAATATTGGCTCTTTACTAGAATGACCGTTAATTCCAGACTGGAATATCTGGTGATTATATGCGTCACGTATTGAAGCTATTATATCCAGGTCAGTTTGCACATCGTATCGCATTCGACTACGTTTGATATCGGCGCCTTGGGCTAGATACCGATATGCATTCTGCACATCATCAATATCGTCAAATTCCTTTGCCATCGCGTAGCAAACTTGAACCTGGCCTTGGTCTGTCATATCAGATGAAGCTAAAATACCTTGTAATTCCTCGACGTGATTATGCTCAACAGTTTGTTTACGTAAGGAGGATCTCATCGCCTGCCCTTCGTGATCAGATGGCTTAATAATCAGCATTCGGTCAAGCGTATTTTCTGCGTCTACAAGATCACCATTAAACCTCTGACAGGCGGCTAGATTGTACAGCGCAGCCGGGTTATCCGGTTCAAGATTTGAGGCTTTTTGGAACTGCGGTAGTGATTGTTCATGCATATCCAGTTGAGTGAAAAGCATACCCAGGCGATCATATATCTGAACTTCACGGTATTCCTTGTCGGCTAGTTCAAGCAATAGGGTCGCAGCATCCTTTTTATTATCCGTCGACAACCAACATTCTACTTTTTGAAGCAGTGCTTTGGTACTACTTGGCCTAATATCGAGCGCCTTCTCAGCAGCCATTAAAGCCGCTTCAGGGCGCTTCAGCTTTAGATGCAGCTCACTTGCAACCCCCCATCCCTCAAAATAATCTGGATAACTGGCATTAACCTCGCGACAAGCGAATACAGCAGCACGCATATCACCGGTAGACAAGGCCTGTCTGGCCATGCGATAGAGTTGTTCTTTTGAATAGGTCACTTAAACCCCTAGGGTATCTCTACTAGTTCATTGGTATGGATAATACATCAATTACTTCGAAATTTATTTTACTTGCCAAAACAGCCCATACTAATTTTAGGCGTATACGTACTTTATTCAGCCTAAACAAGATATAAAAAAACCGGATCAAAGATCCGGTTCAAAAAACTGCGGTATTTTGGCCTTTTAAAAACTATAAGAGGCTGACAATGACACAGTTCTAGGGGTAGTAATAAAATCCTTTTGTCCGGTCCCATAAAAATTCTGAGATGGGTCGGATGTCATATATTCGTCCTTATATGTTGCGGTAACACCTTTCTCGTTAGCCAGATTTTTCGCATATAAAGAAGCGCTCCACGACTCTCCCCGTAAAGTGAAAGACAAATTCCATAGCTGAAATCCTTCCAGAGTCGCAGCCCAATTTTCATCAATATTCAAAATCGAGTTTTCCACCTCAGATTGAGAATAAAAATCAATGCGACTTATAAGCTCAAGCCCGTTACTAAAGGCGGCAGTATGAGACGCTCCGAGATTTATCGTGTGTTCCGGAGTTCCTGGAAGAACGGCACCACTTGTTGCCCTAAGCTCAGTCTTTCCATCTGTATCAGGATTTGCATCATGTAACATCAAGTCTTCAGTCAATTCTGCATTAACGTAAGTATAGCCACCGAATAATCGAATGCTTTCCGTTGCCGCCCAGTTGAACTCTGATTCAAGCCCCTTGGTTTCGGCTGCCGAGCCATTTTGAACTGCGTAATAAGCGCCACTAGGTGTAGCGACATTTAGCTGTGGATCTTGCCAATCGACATAAAACAAGGCGACCGTATAAGTTAGGCTATCCATCTGCCCTTTAAGTCCGATCTCGTAGTTAATTACCGTATCTTTATCAAATGATCCCCATTCAGGGTCATTGGGATAATCAGGGTCGGGGTATACAGGCGTCGCGTTTGTACCGCCACGACGATAACCTTCGGAGATTGTGCCATAAAGCATAGATTCATCACTTAAAGTCCATGAGCCGTTAAGCTTAAAGAGCGTATCACTGTCCTTATTGGTTTCCGTCACTACGGGGCCATAGGAGTACCAAATAGGAAATGATGTTTGCGACGTCACCGTATTTTCGTTTTTGAAGCTACGGGCTCCTATAGATAAGTCAACCGCATCCGTGGCATGCCACGTCACCTCGCCAAATAGCGCCATGTCAGTGAACTCGTTTTCATAAGTCCAATCAAATGTAGCGTCCGACTCCGGGTTCATCCAGTAGAAGTAATTTCCAATAGACTCATTCCACTCACCATGACCGAGATAGAGAGTCTCTTGATTAGCCGAGCCTTCCTGATCCTTATAGTAGGCGCCCAAGACCCAATCGACGGTGTTATCACCAGATGAAACCAGTCTAAATTCCTGAATAAAGGCTTTCTCTTCATTATGACGACTAGCCTCTACTGCGGGGCGCGGCATCATTCCATAACTATAGAAGACTAGCCATCCCTGTGCGGCAGTAAAGCCAGTGTTATCGCTAATGCCATCGTAAGTGCGATCATAACTTGAGGTACTAGAGCTCAACGTTGCAAACCCCATCTCATATTCTATCTCAAGGCTTGTGAACTCAGCTGAGTTCGAAGCAGGCTCTGCAACTACGGCGCCTATCTCATATTCACCATATTCTTCACCATAGCCATTAGGACTTGATGTCGTTTGACGTCGACCACCGTAATCACCCTCTTGCTTCTGGTAAGAAAGCAACATTTCCAAATTATCAGTCGGCTCCCATAACACAGACGCTCTGACATAATCAATTTCTACGGTATCTGCATCCTTATTATTAACGTATACCGGTAAACCATTAGCAAAATCTCCACCTTGTGCAACGGGTACGCCATCAGGCCTGGTTTGATATAAATTGACGGAATCAACTACGCCTGCGTTATCTATACGACCGAGGCTGAGTCGGAATGCGGCGGTATCACCCAGTGGTACATTGATCATCGCGTCGAAGCTATAGTTATTGCCATCAGATCCATCGGTTTGCCCATAAGATGCCTCAATCTTACCTGAGACGGCTTCGGTACTAGGTTTCTTCATTATATATCGGACGGTACCGCCCAAAGAGCCGGAACCATACAGTGTTCCTTGAGGACCCCGCAGCACTTCCACTCGCTCTATATCTTTCAAAATGAAATTTGCAAATATTGGAGTATTACCTACATAGGTAGACACTGTCGGATCAGACAAAAAGGCACGATCGGTAGCAGCTGGATCTAAATTCAAACCGCGAATGGCAATACCGTTATTATTCTCGGCTAATCTGGCACCACCGTCAGGAACCACTACACCAGGGATGGCGCGCAGTAGCTCTTGCGCATCAATAATATTAGCAGCTTCAATTTCAGTTCCGGATATTGCTGAAATATTAAATGCAATTTCTTGAACAGACTGCGAGCGCCTAGTCGCCGTTACTATAACCTCCTCTAACAGAGCCTGTGACATCGCCATGTCCGCCGCAAACATAGACGTCGCGCCTATAGCTAGTGCCAACGTACTTTTCTTGAGTGATGGAATCTTCATATATGTTTCCCTATTTTGAGCCAATTAACCGTTGAAGTACTAAGTTTTATATTTATCGACAAATTAACGTTATGCCAAACGTGTAAAAATCTATAGATCCAGTTCAGGACTCTTTATGAGTCCAGCTGGATTCTGGTAGCTTTAATTCGCCCAGAGCCTGCAGTGACTCTGAGTTTGCATGACCCTCGATATAGGGAGGGAAAGTGACTTTACTATCGCGAAATGACTTTAATACCTGGCCCAGGCCATGTAATCCGCGTTCTCTCACGCGGCGGACCTTCTCCACATCAATCTCAATTGGGATGACTTCTTTCCCACTGCCCGATACGTGAATAACCGCGCCATCTGGGCCAACAACAATCGATTTGCCATAGCCCAGGTTGCCAGCCACATTGATGTTCAGGAAGTAACATTGGTTGGATGCTGCGTTGGCCTGAGCCATAGCCAGCTCAACATCACGATCAATGGTATTGGTCATAGTGGGGCAAATAATCACCTCAGCGCCCATCCAGGCTAGCGTTCGGGTGGTTTCAGGGAACCATTGGTCATAGCAAATAGATACTCCAAAACGCCCTACTTCCGGCACATCAAAAACCACAAACTCGTCGCCGGGGGTAATACCTGTTTCGTAAGGCTCGAACGGGAACATCTTGCGATATCGTGTGACAACCTCGCCGTCGGGGTTGATCACGGGTGCGGTATTGCTTATTTGGTCGCCGCGGCGCTCAAACAGGGTTCCGGGAATTAACCAGATGCCATGCTGCTCTGCAATCTTGCAATAAAGGCGCTCGGCCTCGCCTGGCATATTCTGCGCGTTAGCCGGGTTTGGGCCGTAAGTCGCCAACTCACCCAAGACAATCATATTGACCCAAGGGAAACGCAGCATCACTTTGTCGATTTCGTTTTGGATAAAATAGAGATTATCCTGATTGGATAATTCCAGTTGCAAACCGGCTATTGCAAACTCGGGCATTCAGTACTCCGCACTCTGTTATTTATTATTAGCCAACGCGCTTGGCCAACTTCTCTATGAGTGAAGCTAATGTACAAATAACCAGGAAATAGAAATAGAACCAGTTTTGTAGTCTCTATGAGTCCAGATTTGAAGGTTCTTCAGAAGAAGAACTGATTTCATGTCGAATAGCCGCTGTCTCTACCAGGCTACCGTCTTCATCAAACCACTGTATCTTGCTGCCCTTGATAAACATGCGGTACGAACGCTTTTCAGCGTAACTCCAGCGATTCCATTGCCGACACCAATGGTCACCCTCTACCCACCATCGACCTTCATCACGGTCTTCATTGGAGTAGCCGGCAACCCCTTTCATGCTACCGTCTGCAAACAGCTCAATGGTGCAAGGATCACCGTAAATAGTTTTGCACAGCAGGGTGACATCAGTCATTGTCTGTTTCAGCTGATCGCCACGCAGGTAATTCACCTTGGCCGAACTGACGTCAGCAGACTTATTTGCCGACAATTCCTGAATCAATTCTGCCAGTTTCTCTATACCTTCACGGATATTTTCAGCCGGTAAACTACTGACACCGAGACGAAAACAATTATCTGGCGACTCCGCCGTTGCGTAATAATGGTCGACCGGTTCTATCAAAATACCCCTGCGGGCTGCCTCTGTTGTCAGGTATTTTACATCCAGATTGTCCGGCCCTTTGACCCAAAACGATGTACCACCCTGGGCAGGTGTCATATCCGCGTATTCAACCATATAATAATTGAGGGCTTTTCGCAGCTCAGTCCAACGCTCTCGAAAGGTGTCATGAAGGTGCATGATAAAAGCGTCATAATTCCCCAATGAGAGGAAAAATGCCGCGGTACGCTGGTTGTTTCTAGGCGGGTGATTGACCATGAGGCGACGCAGTTTGCGGGCCTCCGCAATCAATTCAGGCGCTGCCACCATATAGCCTATACGTAAACCCGGCGACAATACCTTCGACAGACAAGATACATAGATCACCCGATCACCATTATCCATACTGCGTAAAGCGGGGTGTGGATGTCCAAGATAATTACTTTCAAACTCGAAGTCATCTTCAATGATTAACATGTCTTGAGCCTCGGCCTTGGCAAGTAAAACTTGCCTGCGCTCTAATGACATTGTCACGGTAGTAGGCGTTTGGTGGCTTGGCGTGACATAAACCACCTGACAGCCATCAATTCTGCTGTCCACCTGCAGTCCATCCTCGTCCACCGGTTGGTACACCATAGGCGCACCACGCTGCGCCAACAGCTCCCGCATGCCGGGGTAGCCCGGCTCCTCGACCGCAACCGAGGTTGTTGTATCAACCAGTAACTTGGCCAGTATATACAGCGCTTGTTGGGCGCCAACCGTTAACAGAATCTCATCTGCTTCGGCATGAATACCTCTGCGTGGCAGTACCTTTGTGCGAATTTCCTCAATCAGCATTGGGTCGTCTACATCGCCGCTATCCCCTGCCCATTTGTGTATCTCGGCGACTGCCATTGCTTGTCGGCTAGCTTCACGCCACTCTTTAATGGGATACAGGGATTTATCGAACTGGCCGTCTATAAACGGATAAGGATATTGCTGCCAATTAGGTGGGCTACTGAATTCAGGATCTTTGACAACCCGAGATCTAAGCCGCTTACGCCAAACGGTCGAGCTTTGTTTAGATTTAACAGGTCGACCTTCAAAGCCCACTTTGTCATGCAGTATTTTCTCGTTAACGTAAATTCCGCTGCGCTCACGGCTAACAAGATAGCCCTCATCGATTAACTGCTGATATACCAGAACTACGGTATTGCGAGCGACACTCAACTGCTCGGCGAGCTTACGTGAAGAGGGTAATCTGCGACCTACTGGAAATGTACGCTTGCTAATCGCATCGACCAATTTCTGTCTGATCTGGGCCTGCAGATTGAGCTCACTGTCGGCATCCAGATATATCAGGGCATCACCCATGATATCCCCCTATTTTTATATGGAAGTAATTAAAGCACTAAACACCGACGGACTATAGCGCAACGTAGAATTCTAAAACATTGGTCATTTTAAACTGTTGATGATCATTGTGGCGCAAGCGTCACAGATCTCTTTTTTGGCTTCTTCATCGGTATAAATGCCGTCTATCAGTAACCTCGATATACCGTGTAATGCGCCCCAGGTAGCCTGTTCAACACGCGGTGGGATATCGTCGTTATGCCCTGCTGCGATAATCCAGTCTGCCATTTGCTCTTTATACAATCTGAATGCTTCGCCTGCACATTGCTTGAGCGAGTCAGTCACTTCTCCGCTTTTCCAGATCTCGCGACCAAACATCAAGTCATAATACTCAGGGTGCGCCGTCGCGTAATCCACATAGCGGGAGACATAGAGTCGAATATCACGCTCTAAATCTACACCTTGATCGCTGCCAGCTTCGGAGAACACCGCCAAATGCTGTCTGAAACCCTCTTCTCCCAAAGCGCAGAGCAAAGCGTGCTTGTCGATAAAATGGTGATATGGCGCAGTTCGTGAGACACCGACCTTATCGGCTAATTTGCGCATGCTAAGCGCATCTGAACCTTCGGTGCGGATAATCTCAGCCGCACCGCTCAACAAGGATTGGCGTAGATCACCGTGGTGGTATGTGGGTTTTGTCTGTTTTGTCATTCGCCAAAGATAACAAGCGATCTTGACAGCGTCAAAATATATCGCTATCTTGACGCCGTCCAGTTATAAAACAAACACAGCAAAGAGCACTCGGAGCCTAAAATCCATGACTACTTCCCTTTACCCCAACCTTTTCAAAAGCCTCGATCTCGGTTTTACCAGCCTTAAAAACCGCTCGATTATGGGCTCTATGCATACTGGTCTTGAAGAAGCTGACAACGGCTTTGAACGAATGGCAGCATATTATGCTGAACGGGCTCGGGGCGGCGTCGCTCTGATAGTCACCGGAGGTTTTAGCCCAAACGAAGAATCTGCCGTTAAACCAGGGGCAAGCTTGTTACACACGGACCAAGACGCAGACGACCACAGGCTCATTACCGACGCAGTACACGCTGAAGATAGTAAAATTTGCCTGCAAATTCTCCATGCCGGGCGTTATGCCGCAAACCCTGCCCTCATTGCGCCGTCTGCCATTCAAGCGCCTATTAATCCCTTCAAACCGCGCGAGCTCAGCGGGGATGAAATTGAGAAACAAATAGCGGACTTTGTCACTACCGCAGTGATCGCACAGCGGGCCGGCTATGACGGTGTCGAGGTGATGGGCTCCGAGGGCTATTTCCTCAACCAATTCATTGTAAAGCGCACCAATCACCGCGAAGACGCATGGGGCGGCGATTATGGCAATCGCACCCGTATAGCCATCGAAGTTGTGCGCCGCATTAGAGAAGCAGTAGGCAAAAACTTTATCATTATATACCGGCTATCCATGCTCGACCTGGTAGAGGGAGGCAGCAGCAGTGAGGAGATCATTGAGTTGGGCAACGCCGTTGCAGCCGCCGGCGCCACTATTATCAACACCGGCATCGGCTGGCATGAAGCACGCATCCCTACTATAGCGACTAAAGTACCGCGGGCGGCTTTCACCTGGGTAACCGCCAAATTTCGCAAGCAGCTCAACATACCGGTAATAACATCTAACCGCATCAATACACCAGAAGTCGCCGAGTCCGTATTGGCTCGTGGTGATGCCGATATGGTGTCTATGGCTCGTCCGTTTCTGGCCGACCCTGAGTTTATGAATAAGGCAAAAGCAGGACGCAGTGATAACATAAATACCTGCATTGGCTGTAACCAGGCCTGTCTCGACCATGCATTTATGGGCAAGATGAGCTCCTGCCTGGTGAACCCTCGAGCCTGCCATGAAACAGAGCTAAATCTGTTGCCTGCAGTAAACATCAAAAAAATAGCCGTTGTGGGCGCGGGGCCTGCCGGGCTGGCATTTGCCACAAGTGCGGCAAGTATCGGCCATAATGTCACACTGTTTGATTCCGCATCTGAGATTGGTGGCCAGTTTAATATAGCCAAACAAGTACCGGGAAAAGAAGAATTTAATGAAACGCTAAGGTACTATTCCTCTGAATTGGAGCGCACTGGAACAAATGTAGAATTAAACACAAGAGTAAGCGCTAAGACGTTGAATAATAGTAACTTTGATGAGGTAGTAGTCGCCACAGGCATCGCGCCACGGCTTCCTGATATTGAAGGAATTGAACACCCAAAAGTATTAAATTATCTGGATGTACTGCGAGATAAAAAGCCGGTCGGTAGTAAAGTGGCTGTTATAGGTGCCGGCGGAATTGGTTTTGATGTAAGCGAGTATCTGGCACACGGCGACAGTACACCAAGCCAGGATATTCCTGCGTTTATGCAAGAATGGGGCATCGACATGTCGCTCAAAGCCAGAGGTGGTGTTGAAGGCATAACGGCAAAGCCTGAAAGCTCCTCTCGAGAAATCACCCTATTGCAACGTAAAACGTCAAAAGTTGGTGGGGGTCTGGGTAAAACCACTGGCTGGGCACATCGACTGGGCTTACTGAATAAGGGTGTCGCCATGATACCCGGCTGTGAATACACAAAAATTGATGACCAAGGTCTACACATCAACGTCGGAGGGGTAAGTCGTATATTGGATGTTGATAACGTCATCATCTGCGCGGGGCAGGACCCACTGCGAGAACTAACCGAGGGTCTGCTGAAACCCTATCATCTGATCGGCGGCGCCGATGTCGCTGTGGAGCTGGATGCAAAGCGCGCTATAGACCAGGCAACACGACTTGCAGCGGTTCTTTAGCTGCCGGCCTTCGGGGTCTTTTCCGATAATATCTCATCGGTATGTTCACCCAATAAGGGCGGTGCCAGATCATAGCTCACCGGGGTACGCGATAGTTTAATCGGGTTACCCGGTACTTCTACCGTATTACCGAGGCTATGCTGTAACTGAACACGCATACCACGGGCATTAATTTGCGGGTTGGCAAATACCTGATCAACCGTATTGATTGGGCCCGCAGGCACGCCGGCCTGTTCACAGGCCTTAATCCAGTACTCCGTTGTCTGTATAACAACTTCGGCTTCCAGTTGCGGTATCAGCGATTGCCGATTTTCCACCCGGGCCTTATTAGTAACATAGAGTGGATTAAGGGCCAAATCCGGGCGACCCAGCAGGTCGACAAAACTGGTAAACTGACTGTCATTACCCACCGCAAAGATGCAGTAGCCATCAGCAGTCTGAAACGATTGATACGGCACAATATTGGGATGTGCATTGCCCATCCGCTCTGGCACCTGCCCGCCTACCAGATAATTTGTCGCCTGGTTGGCCAGAGTTGCCGCAGTAACATCCAGCAATGCCAAGTCAATGGCCTGCCCTTTGCCAGAGCGGTTTCGCTCATTGACCGCAGCGAGAATACCGACTGTCGCGTATAGGCCTGTCATAATATCAGTGAGGGCGACACCGACCTTTTGTGGGCCAGCACCTGCTTGGCCGTCGGCTTGACCGGTGATACTCATCAAGCCACCCATTGCCTGTACTAAAAAATCATAACCAGGCCTTGTGGCATACGGGCCAGTTTGGCCAAAGCCGGTAATTGAGCAATAGATAATGCGCGGGTTAATCGAGCTCAGGCGGTCATAATCCAGACCATATTTTTGCGCACCGCCAGTCTTAAAGTTTTCTATCACGATATCGGCATCTGCCACCAGGGCCTGAATTTTAGCCTGACCCTGCGGTGATTTAATATCGATACAGACTGATTTCTTGCCGCGATTAGCGCACATAAAATACGCTGACTCAGCGGTAGGCTCGCCGCGGTCGTCGCTCATATAGGGCGGCCCCCAGCGACGTGTATCATCACCGCTGCCCGGCTGCTCTACCTTGACTACCTCGGCACCTAAATCGGCTAATAACTGGCCAGCCCAAGGGCCCGCCAGAATACGCGACAGATCGAGAACTTTCAGACCGCTAAGTGCTGCGTCCATAACCATCTTCCTAGAAGAATGACTGAATGCCGGTTTGTGAGCGACCCAAAATTAGCCCATGAATATCATGGGTGCCTTCGTAGGTATTAACTACCTCGAGGTTTACCATATGACGCATGATGGGATACTCATCAGAAATACCGTTACCACCAAGCATGTCGCGTGCGACCCGGGCGATATCCAGGGATTTACCGCAGTTATTACGCTTAATCAGCGAAATCAACTCTGGTGCTATCTGGTTGCTTGCCATCAATTCACCAGCACGGTGCGCGGCTTGCAGGCCAAGTCCAATTTCCGTCTGCATCTCGGCGAGCTTCATTTGCACCAGCTGATTAGCGGCCAATGGACGTCCAAATTGCTTGCGATCCATGACATAGTCACGCGCGGTGAACCAGCAGGCTTCTGCCGCACCCAATGCGCCCCAGGCGATGCCATAACGTGCATTATTCAAACATCCGAACGGTCCACTTAGGCCTTTTGCATTAGGCAGCATCTGATCCGCTGGGACAAATACTTCGTCCATGACTATTTCACCGGTGATAGAGGCTCGCAACGCCAGCTTGCCCTCTATTTTGGGGGCACTGAGCCCTTCCATACCGCGATCAAGAATAAAGCCGCGAATATCACCATTGTCGTCTTTCGCCCATACCACGAACACATCGGCGATTGGGCTATTGCTAATCCACATCTTTGCGCCACTCAGGCTATAGCCTCCCTCTACGCTGTGCGCACGAGTGATCATACCGCCGGGATCAGATCCGTAATCCGGCTCGGTTAAACCGAAACAACCGATCCACTCACCGCGGGCTAGCTTAGGTAAATATTTCTCGCGCTGGGCTTCGCTGCCATAGGCATAGATGGGATACATCACCAAGGAAGACTGTACGCTCATCATCGATCGATAACCTGAATCCACACGCTCAACTTCCCGTGCTATCAAACCATAGCTTATATAATCGACTCCGGGACAATCGTAACCATGAATAGTTGAGCCTAGAAGGCCCATCTCGCCCATCTCGCGGAATATAGCAGGGTCGGTACTTTCTTCACGATAGGCGGCCTGTACACGAGGCGCGAGCTTATCCTGAGCATATTGTCTGGCGCTATCACGCACCATCCTCTGCTCTTCGGTTAATTGTTGCTCTAAAAGGAAGGGATCTTGCCAATCCAGCTTTTGCCACGTTTTAGCCTTACTCATATCAAACTGCCTCTTGTTCTAATAAATAGATATCAGGATGCACTCTAGCAAATCTCCTTTAATATATATAATATATGTTTTTTATTGTTCTAATATATTAAATATATGGATATTAGAAAGTTACAGATTTTTGAAGTCGTTGCTCGGCTGCAGAGTTTCAGCCGTGCAGCAGAAGAACTCTACATGGCGCAGCCGGCTGTGAGCATTGCCGTGCGTAAACTGGAGGAGGAGTTTGGTCTGCAGCTATTGAATCGTGAAGGTCGTCGTATCGTATTAACAGCTGAAGGCGAACAAGCATTGCTGCGCGCCAGAAATATACTGGCAGAAACAAGAGAGCTATATCAACACATGTCGGAATTAAGCGGCTTATCTCGCGGTGAACTCAGCATCGCCTGCCCTTCTATGTTGGCTACCTACTATTTGCCGGACTTGCTAGCGCCCTTCCTGATCAATTATCCCGGCATATCTGCAGCAGTCACTCAAACCGGCACCCGGCTAATCGAACAAAAAATTCTCGATGACAGCGTTGAGCTAGGTGTTATCACTGTGGATAAACTCAACCCTCTACTTGAGGTGACACCGCTGATAGAAGAAGAAATGGTTGTCTGCGTCAGTGAAACACACGCTTGGGCAGGACGAAGCAAAATTGATATAGCAGAGCTGGACAACGCGCCTATGGCTCTTTACGAGCGCGACTACTACGTACGAGAGGCACTGGAGCAGGCATGTGAAGCAATTCATATAAAACCTGACATTCGTCTTGAAACCAATTTCCTACCGCTCATATCCCGTATGGTTAAACAGGGTGTCGGTATTACGGTGGCTTTGAGCATGATGCCAGAACAGGAGCCGGGTATTGTCGGCGTTCCCTTGTTGCCCGCAGTAAAGTTCAAAATGGCCATTGCCAAACGCAAAGGTCGCACCCTGTCAAAGGCCAACCAAGCGTTTATGACGTGGCTAACTGAACAAAGCAGCAGATAAACGGCATATTTAGCCCTACAGATAATCTCTATACATTCAGGAGTAAGAACTCTCTCTCCCAGGCACTGACCACTTTATTGAACTCTTCAAACTCAGCGCTCTTCACTGCCTTATAACCTTCAATAAAATGCGCACCGAACATTGCTTCAACTTCAGGTAACTCATCAAGCAGTTGCAGTGCGCTCTCCAGGTTGCGACTGATCACGATTTCTTCCCCACCGGCATCTCCACCGTGTGCAGCGGTAGGCTCAATTTTGTTCATAATACCTAAGAGACCGCATCCAAGGCTGGCCGCCATGGCTAGATAAGGGTTCGCGTCTGCACCTGCAAATCGATTTTCAACGCGCCTGTTTTTTGCGCTGCTATGTGGCACACGAATTCCCGCAGTGCGGTTATCATAACCCCACTCCAGATTGATAGGCGCATCGTCTGCCTTGGTAAATCGACGGTAAGAATTCACATTAGGCGCAAATAAACTGATGACATAGGGAATGTACTTCTGCAGTCCACCTATGTACCAACGAAAAAGGTCTGTTTCCTCGCCGTTCTCATCCACAAATATATTATTGCCTTCTGCATCAAGAATACTCTGGTGTATATGCATTGAACTGCCCGGCTCCTTTTCATGAGGCCTGGCCATAAACGTCGCATAGATGCCTTGACGGAGCGCGCTCTCACGTAAGGTACGCTTAAAAACGAATACCTGATCAGCCAAATTCAGCGCATTACCATGAAGAAAATTGATCTCCATTTGAGCAGCGCCTGATTCGTGAATGAGTGTATCTACATCCAATTCCTGCTTTTCACAGAAATTATACATTTCATCTATCACGTTCTCGAATTCATTAGCCGCATCAATACCATAAGACTGTCGAGCTGACTCCCGCCGACCAGACCTGCCAATGGGAGCCTCTAGCTCCATATCGGGGTTAATATTTTTTGCCACCAGATAAAACTCCATCTCTGGTGCAACGACGGGAAACCAGTCTTTATCCGTAAAGCCTGCTAATACCTTTTTTAATACATTCCTGGTAGAAAACGGGTGTGGCGATCCATCTGGCTGAAAACAATCATGGATTATTTGTGCTGTTGGCTCTGTGGCCCAGGGAACAACACGAATCGTAGCGGCATCGGGAACAAGTAACATATCCCCATCAATTGGGCTGATGAAATCAAAATCCTCATCGCTGTATTCGCCGGTGACTGTCTGGGCAAGAATTGCTTCGGGTAATCGACTCTCTTCTTTAATGAACTTGCCAGCGGGGATGAACTTGCCCCTGGCATTGCCAGTCATATCGGGCACCAGGCATTCCACCTCTTTGATACCGCGTTCTTTTAGCCAATTACTTATATCGACGTCCTGCATAACTCACCTGTTTTTGATCTAGTTGTATGAAAAATATTGCGATAAGACTTGATTATTCCTAAAATCGAATTATTATTCAACTATTAAATCGAATTATTATTCAATTATTGTAAAAAAGAGCACTGAAATGACTAACTATCCAGACAGCTACTACACCGCGACAGCCAATGAACTAGGCGGTTTTCCAGTACTTTCCGGCAATTTAACAGCCGATGTTTGCGTCATTGGCGCCGGCTATACCGGGCTATCTACAGCTATACATCTCGCTGAAAAAGGTTTTAGCGTTGTGGTACTGGAAGCTGAGCGAGTGGGATGGGGGGCATCCGGGCGTAACGGCGGCCATGTCGGCACCGGCCAGCGCGCGGGTCAACACGAGCTTGAAAAAATGGTCGGCAAAGACACCGCGCAAACACTTTGGCAGTACGGCCTGGATGCAGTAGACACAGTGACCTCACTGATTGAACGATATGATATCGACTGTGATCTCAAACCGGGCAATATTCATATGGCCTCAAAACCCCGTGATTGCACCGATTTACAGGAAGAAGTTGATCATCTGAGAGACGTTTATCACTACGATAAAGTTAGTTATGTAGACAAACAACAATCGGCGGAATTGGTCGGCAGTGATTCATTCCATGGCGGCATGATCGATACCGGCTGCCAACATCTTCATCCATTGAATTATGCATTAGGGCTTGCAAAAGCAGCACTGGAAGCAGGTGTAAAAATATATGAAAACACCCGGGTTAAGGACTATACACATACGGCGCCATCGATAGTCGATACGCCTCAAGGCCAGATCACTGCAGACTATGTAGTACTTGCCTGTAACGGTTATCTGGACAAACTGGATAAAAAAGTCGCCGGTAAAATCATGCCCATCAATAACTTTATGCTGGCAACTGCTCCACTTGGCGAGGAAATGGCGCGAAACCTCATACGTGATGACTTTTCCGTATCTGATTCACTCTTTGTTATTAATTACTGGAAGCTATCCGCCGATAACCGCCTGTTATTTGGCGGTGGTGAAAATTACAGCTCTAAATTCCCAAAAGACATTAAATCTTTTGTCCAAAAGTGCATGCTCAAGATTTACCCCCAGTTATCTGATACCGCAATAGACTACGGATGGGGCGGAACGCTGGCCATTACCATGAATCGTATGCCGCATTTTGACCGTATTGACGGCAATACTTACGTCGCACACGGCTTTAGCGGGCATGGTGTACCAACAGCGACTTTCGCGGGCAAAGCCATGGCCGAGGCGATTAGTGGTGATGCGGAGAAATTTGATGTGTTTGCCTCTGTACCAACACCTACATTCCCTGGCGGTACTCTGCTACGTTGGCCCGGCCTCGTTGCGGGCATGATGTATTACTCCATCAGGGATAGGCTCTAAGCAGATGGCGCCCCAACGGAAGCCACTACAGGAAACACGGGCCAGACGCAGTCCAACTCAAGCACGGGCTTTGCTACGTCGTGACCAAATTCTACAAACAACCGCTGCCTTACTGGCTGAGGTTGGCTTTGATGATTTGACCACAATTCTTATTGCTAAACGCCTGAATATTTCTGTCGGTACGCTTTATCACTATTTTCCCAACAAAATTGCGATTCTCTATGCGCTGGCGGAAAGCTGGCTGGATTCGGTATCCAAAGCACTTGAGGATATGTGGACTAACTTGCCGCAGGTCCGCAATGTAGCCGAATTTAATGACTATTCAGTTGAACGGCTACTCAGCGTATATCGTCAGCAAAAAGGCATGCTGTCGCTGGTTCAGGCCATGTGGGCGGTGCCAGAACTAAGGGAACTGGACGATAAACACGACGAACTTATGATATCGCAGCTGAGTAAAATGTTTAGCCAATTGGGGATCCAGCAGAGTAAATCCGAGCTCAGCAGGATATCGCGCGCCTACCTTGAAGTTGTGCACTCATTGAGCTTAGTCATTGTGGAACAAAATGGTATTCGAGCCAAAAGGACGACTGGAGACCTAAAGGCAATGACCTTAACACTGATATCGCGATGATATCTCGCGAGAAACATCCAGACTCGCAACGATTGGCCGGAAACACCCTCAAAACTAAGAATTATTGACATTATTTATGTCAGAATACAAAAAACTACCCATTTGGGTAGTTAACGTCCACACAAAATACAGTAGATTGGAACAGTGCGTACCCTCTCTCGCACATTGGCGTTAATAGCTTAATGGATTAGGCATTAATTCCGCTATAAGGACAGATTTGACAGCGCATGGACGCGCTACTTACGCATTTATCCTTTCCTCCCGCCAAACTAATCTGTCAATGTGCGAACAAATATCAGCAGAATTATTGCTGGGCAGACAAAGCGCACGTATGTGGGCCATATTTTCCAAAACAAGCCATTTTCTGCATCAGGATTGCCCTTTCGAAGCTCAGCTAGCAAAGCATCCCTACTCCAGATCCAACCCGCAAAAATACAAAACATGAAACCCAATAGCGGTTGGCTATAGCGGGTTGTGACCACGATAACCAGACCGAAAAGTGTCTCGAAGTTAAACAGAATTATAGTGCTCACCGCAGCGATAATACAGCCGATGGTTTTCGTTGCCCTGGGTCTGTTAAGGCCGTGGTTTTCAATTGCATAGGCGACGGGCACCTCCAACATAGAAATCGATGAGGTCAGCGCAGCAATAGCCATCAGTAGAAAGAAAGTAATGGCTACCACAACCCCGGCGATGCCCATTGTGTCAAACAAGGCCGGCAACACAGTAAATATCAGCGTATCCTCCGATATCAGGTCGCCAGAGGCAGTAAAAATCTCCACTCCATTATGCTGGGCAACATACATTGCCGGTAGCACCAAAAAGCCTGCCATTATGGCAATAGAAATGTCTACCAGAGCCACCATGCCACCCAGGCGGGGTAAATTCTCTTTATCACTGATATATGAACCATAGATCAACATGGTGCCCACACCCAATGACATGGAGAAAAACGCCGACCCCAGTGCACTGACGATAAGATCAGAATTGACCTGACTAAAATCGGGAAACAAATACACCCGCAAACCTTCAGCGGCTCCATCGAGTGTTATGACGTAAACCACCAAAAGAATCAGTAAGGTGAGCAACATAGGCATTAAACGATTAGACCAACGCTCTATGCCGCCCTCTACCCCGCGTGAAATAATACCCACTGTGAGTAACATAAAAAGAAACATAAACAGGAGATTACGCGACAAGCTAAAGCTTATCAGCCAATCACCCAGAGCCTGCGCCCCAATCAATTCTGCAATCGCCTGAAAGAAATAAGCAATCATCCAGCCCGCAACAATGGCATAAAAACTGAGTATAAAACTGGCAACGACAACCCCGGCCAAACCGGTGATAGTACCTGCTCGCAAGGAGATCGGCCCGCTTGAAATATGACGCAAGGCTTTAACTGCATTGCCGTGAGCGTGGCGACCGATAATCAACTCAGCCATAAGAGCCGGATAGGCCAAACAAAATGTCAACACGACATACACCAATAAAAACGCTGCGCCGCCATTGCTGGCCGCCTGGGTAGGAAAACCCCAGATATTGCCAAGCCCTACTGCACTGCCTGCAGCCGCCATAACAAAACCCAAACGACTACTAAACTCACCCCTGGCTGCGGCCATAGACTGCTCCTGTTCTTATTTTGTTTTCGTGCGTCGCCGGTCAAAGAAAAGATTGTTCAGCAACCTTGGCGGCATTGGGAAGCAAGTATACCTTACGAGATGAGGTTTGATAGTTATTCACGAGGATGTATCTTGGCTGCAGCTACATTTAAGTTATTCGTGTATGCCCAACTCGGAAAGTATACCTTGGATCTCGGTCTCTTCGGCTTCGCTAACTTCTCCGTCGGCTGCGGCCACTGCGTGTAAAGCTTTAACAAAATTGCGGTGCCGTGCCGATGTCCTGTCTCGCATTTCGCTACCATGCACATGCCCCCTATGGGCTCCCACTAAAGAATGGGACAGCTCCATTACCAGATCGACCTCACCGCTAGATAAATCTGACATTTCAGTGAGTATATTGCGAATGGCCTGAGTCTCGTTTTCGGTAACCACCTGGTCTGCCGAGGCTACTCGAGTTAAGGCCAGCGCAAATGCCGCGAGATAGGATGACGAATTGGGTTCGTGTCTGGCCAGGATATTGAGCATACGGCTGGTATTATCACCCACCGCGTCGGCCAGACTTTTAACACGGCCATCCTCCAGATGCAGGATTCTATCGGCCACATCCAAAATTCGATTGTCATGAGTGACAAGAATCACTGCGGCGCCCTCTTCCTTGGCCAGGCGCTGAATAATCTCCACTACATCGCGACCCGATTTTTTATCCAGAGACGCCGTCGGCTCGTCGGCCAGAATAATCTTTGGGTGGCTAACCAAGGCTCTGGCAATTCCTATGCGCTGCTTTTGCCCCCCAGATAATTCGCTGGGCAACTTATGGATATGATCAAGCATACCCACTTGATCAAGTACTGTTTCAATTCGGCCAGTCCAGCCTTTGCGACTGGGCTCACCCGTCAGCTCCAGAGCCATCTGTATATTTTGAGCAACGGTGAGTGATTCCAGCAAGTTGTGTTGTTGAAATATATAACCAATTTGCCGGCGAATTTGTACCAATTGTTTTTCATTAGCACCGCGCAGCTCGCTACCAAGCACCTTAACGGAGCCATCCTGGGCTGATCTTAACGCACCTATCAAGGTCAATAGCGTAGTTTTACCTGAGCCAGACGGCCCAGTAAGAATGACAATTTCACCCGCTTGAATACTGGTTCCGATATTATGCAAAATCTGTTTACGCAGGCTTCCCTTGCCATAATAATAGGAGACATTTTCGAGTACTATGGGGACTGGCTCGGCCATTAGAAGACCTCCGCAGGTTGAGCGGACTTGAGCTTGCGAATGGCAATCAAGCCGGAGCCGATACACATCAGCATCGTCAAGCCCAGCACGCTAACAGCCAGTTCTAATGTCATTATCAAGGGCAAGTTGGTTGCGGCGCCAGCCTGCCTGAACAACTGCATGGTAAGTATGGTGCCCGGCACAAAGCCCAAAAACGCTAGAATAACTGCCTCCTGCATTACCACTTGACCGAGATAAGCATTGGTATAACCCATTGCTTTTAGGGTAGCGTATTCCTTCAGATGATCCTGAACATCGGAATACAATATCTGATAGACAATGATGATGCCCACCACAAAACCCATAATGACACCAAAGGTAAAGACGTAACCAATAGGTGTGCTGAAGGCCCAATAATCGGCTTCCATTTTTTTGAATTCGGCTGCCGAAAGTATTTTAACGTCCTTCGGCAAGCCCTCTCGCAAGCGCTCCTGTACCGCGGCCAAATTCGCACCCTCGCCAAGCTGGATAAGCCCCATAGAGACATGTGAGGCGGAACGTTGGCCAAACAAACGCAGAAAATTAAGATCACTGGTAAGCAGTGCACCGTTAATACCAAATGAATTACCAACATCAAACAAGCCTTTCACATGCACCGCCCGGCCGTTAATTTCAGTGACCAGATCTCCGTGCTCTGCCAATATCGAGGGTACTGGGCCAAATTCAGGCCGAGACTTTGAATCAAACAATAAGTGGTCAGGCAAACGTAGTTGGCTATGCTGCTGTGGAGAGATAATGTTCTGAAAGCCAGAGTTAACCGGATTAAAACCCACCACAAATATTTTTTGCACAGTGCGAGGATCAACCGGGTTTTTCCAACGGGCCTGGGCCACATACACCGGTGTTACCGCACTGACGCCGTCAAAGCCTACGGCCTGTAGCACGCGGTTACGCGGTATGTCGTGAACTTCAAGAAGATAGTCTGTCTTGGGACTGAGAATGACAAGATCATAGTCCAGCGCATTATGCCAACGCAGACTGCTCTGAAACATCGCCTCGCGAAAACCCTGCTGCACCATCATCAACACCACAGCGAACATAATGCCAGCCACTGCTGCCAGTAGACGAAGTTTGTTATGTTTAAGCTGATACCACCCGACCGGAATGTACCTGGCTGTCACAATGCAATCTCCACGTGCACCTGCAGGTTGGTCAGCCGTTTCAGTGGTACAGAGTCTTCCACCAGTATGATAACTTCGACCACCCGAGCATCTGTCCTGGCGATAGGATCTATGTCTAGTGCGTCCAACTTACCTACTTTATAGCCAACGTAGCTGACTGTGCCGACTGCGGGGGCATCAAAGGCAGCGCTGCTGACCGTTGCCGACTGGCCGACTACAATACGACTGATATCCGTCTCGTAAACTTCGGCAACCACAGACATTTTGTCTGTCTCGCCCAGCTCCAACACGCCCATCGCCCCAACTTTCTCGCCAGGCTGAGTATAAACCTCCAGTACCTGAGCGCGCTTGGGCGCTCGGATAAGAGACATTTCCTGGCGTGCTTCATATATAGCCTGGTCAGCCTGAAGTGCGCGCATTTCATAGTGCACTTCGTCCAGCTTGGCTTTGGATGTTGATTGGGTAGTCGATAAACTCCGTAGCCGCTTAAGACGTACACTGGCATCGGCCACCAGTTCCTTTTGCCTTGCTACTTCAGCTTTGCGCAAGGCGTGATCGTCCAATACAGCAAGGATCTGTCCCTGCTTGACCCAATCGCCCTCTTCAACCCGTAATTCAGCGATGACCGCAGCAGCGCCAGAAACGCCGGAAGGCCCGGCCAGTAAAATGACACCACCAAGAGGCTCTATACGTCCAAGGCAAGTAACTGTATCGGCGCTAGATACCAGACTTGCAATAGTGAAATATAAAGACAGTATCGATACGAAAATCCATTTCAACTTCATTATTATTCTCTCCACGGTTAATACACACCGATCAGCAGGCGTATGCCTGCTGCTAAGAGAATAGTACACGTCTGCTTCTTCCGCTATCGGTCGCGATATATGAAAGGTATCAAATTTTTCGGGCTTACAGATTGACGCTGCCTACAGCGGTACACTAGACGGTTTATCAGACAAGATCCTCATAGACTACGCCGGTCACGGACTGAAAAGGTAGCGTAAGACAAAAAGTTGGAGCTAGGAAATATTAACCGCTGGAATCAAGTTCGAATTTTTAGCTTGCTGTTTACCTAACTGAAGTAAGGCAATAGCACCAACAACCAGGCTTGCTAACATGGCGGTTATCCACAGTCCGGCGCTTTGAGGGTGAGCCTGAAGCTGACCTGATTGATAGCATATTACCGCCAGAGAATAGGCCAGCAGAGTATTCCAGCTGGTAGAGAAGAACGCCCAGAAAGGCCCCGCTTCTTTATACAACGCTCCAATTGTGGCAACGCAGGGCATGTAGAGCAGTACAAAAAGTAAATAGCTAAAAGCGCCCCACTGACCATCAAATAACTCGCCCATCAAGGTCAGGGTGCTGACCTCCACTTCCTGATCCGCTGCGGCCAGCGACTGATCGGAAAGATCTCCAATACCAATACCTAAGGGGTCTGCAAAACTACCCGCCAAATCAGCAAGGTTGTCCGGAATGGTGGCAAAGGCCTCACCTATCTGCTCGCTAAAACTACCGACTGGCTCTATACCCTGCTCATCGCGAATCATCGACCCATATAGAGCATCCAGGGTACCGACCACAACTTCCTTGGCAAAGATACCCGAGAAAATCCCAACTGTTGCAGGCCAGTTTTCCTCTTTTATGCCCATAGGTGAAAACACCGGTGTAATCGACTTGCCTATTGCTGACAGGGCCGAATTCTCAGTATTACTATTACCAAAGCTGCCGTCAGTACCCAGGGAATTCACCACATTTAATACGATGACCACCAATACTATGGCCTTACCTGCGCGCAAAATAAAACCTTTCAGTTTATGCCAGGTGTGGATAATCAATCCTTTCACTGTAGGAATATGATAATTGGGCAACTCCATCACAAAGGAGCTAGCCATTTTGTTCATTAATTGTCGGCGAACCAATAAGCCGGAACCTACCGCTAACAATATACCGATGATATAAAGCGCAAAAACAACGTTCTGACCATTAGATGGAAAGAAGGCAGCGGCAAACAAGGTATATACGGTTAAGCGAGCGCCGCAAGACATAAACGGCGCCATGATGGCCACCAACAGGCGATCTTGCTGGCTATCCATAGTGCGAGCGGACATGACAGCTGGCACATTACAACCAAAACCCACCACCAACGGCACAAAAGATTTTCCGGGTAGGCCTATCACTCTCATCACCCGGTCTAGAATAAAAGCGACACGCGCCATATAACCGGAATCTTCAAGAAAGGTTTGGAATAAAAACAAGGTACCAATCACCGGAATAAAACTGGCAACCAATTTAATACCGCCACCCAGTCCATCAGTCAGTACCGCCACAAGCCAGGCCGGCAAACCTAATGAAGTAAAGACTGTACGAGGCAGTTCAACAAATATGGCTCCCGCTGCTATATCGAAAAAATCGATAAACGCACCGCCGAAGTTGATGGTAAACATAAACATCGTATACATGACCATCAGGAACAATGGAAAGGCCATAATCCGATTAAGAAAAATACGATCAAGATTCTCAGTCAAAGTCGCGCGAGTAATCTTATTGTGAGATACCGCATCTTTGGTGACAGTACTTATCCACCGATAGCGCGCGGCAATTAATTCGTCGCTGGTACTGGTATCCAACCTGGATTGAAGCCCATCAAGAATGTTGAGCACAGCGACTCTTTTTTCTTCAGTGAGCGTCTCAAGAATTCTATCATCTCTTTCCAGTAATGCGGTTGCGGTAAACCGGTCTACCGTAATGTCACCTTCTACCACGTCCTTTATTGCCGCTAGACTCGACGCAAGGTCCGCACTTAATACCGGTGCATGGGTAATTTTTTGCTGTTTACCCAGCTGCGAATGAACCAGATCAACCAGCGTGCCGCTACCTTCACCCCGACTGGCAATTAATGGAACAACTGGGCAGCCAATAGAATCAGACAAGGCATAGGGATCAATATGAATGCCCTGTTTGTCGGCCACGTCCATCATATTTAAAGCAATGACTATAGGAACTTCGGCGTCCATCAGCTGGGTTGTTAAATACAGACCCCGTTCAAGGCTGGTGGCATCGACGATATTGACTATAAGATCGACACCACCTTCAAGTATAAATTTCTGCGCTATTTGCTGGTCTAAAGAATCGTCTTCATATGAAATATGAAGTGAATAAGTGCCGGGTAAATCTATCAGTTCAAAATCATGATCTGCATGCGAAAAAAATCCCGACTTCTTCTCTACCGTCACTCCTGGCCAGTTTCCGACCTTCTGGTGAGAACCGGTCAGGGCATTAAACAATGTAGTCTTGCCACTATTGGGGTTACCAATCAAAGCAATGCGAAACTGACTCATTCTACCAATTCCACTAATACTCCGGCGGCCTCATCGCGACGTAAACTGAGGCGAAAACCACGCACTAATATTTCTACCGGATCCGCCAGCGGAGCTACGCGTTTTACTTCAAATAAAGTACCTGGAGTCAGCCCCATGCTAAGCAAACGATTTCGATAGCTATTGTCTAAGGACTTAAAGCCACTCACTCTGGCTTGATCACCGACTTTCAAGTCCTGGAAGCTCATATTCATATAGTGTTTCTTCGCCAAAGACCGCATTAGGCCTAGTCTTACTGTAATCTAATTAAGAATGATTCTCATTATACTTAGTATTACCCCACTTTCAATGAGTTACATCATAACAAGGCCCTTTAATAAGCTTTGCCTGTGATTTTTACCCCAATCGAACTGAGTGCCGTATGCCTTAAAGCAGTCAGGATGCCCCCTAAACGGCCACGCTTTCGGCCTTAGCGACGTGGAAGCAGTAGAAAGAAACATAGGCCGACATCCATACCGCGCCTAAAAAAGGTTAGCCAGATTTCAATTGCTCGAGGATAACCTCACACTGCTTTTCAGACATAAAACGCGGTACCGCATAAGAATAATGTGCTTCCTGCAATGCTTCTTTGGCGATGCGCGGGAAGTCCTCAGCCTGTAGAAATTCTGCCTGCGCAGGCAATCCAATTCGGCTTTTAAGATCCCGCACAGCATCGATGAATTTTTGTGCCAAGAGCGAAATATCTTCATCTTCATTGCCAACCCCAGCAGCCAGAGCCAGATCCGCGAGATCTTGCTCACATTCAACTTTGGAGAAGTCGAGTATATAGGGTAAAACCAGTGCATTTGCCAAGCCATGCGGCGTATGGTAAATCGCTCCCATACAATGCGCGATACCATGGGCATATCCCAGCCCAGGGCCTGTCAAAGCACAACCGGCATAGAACGAGGCCAGCGATAAGGCCTGACGACCATCCACATCGCTGCCATCAATACAGGCATCTTCCAGATTAGCAAATATCAACCGGGTTGCTAGTAAACCCAAGGTTCTGGTCTCTGCCGTTGCATTACGTGATATATAGCTTTCAACCGCATGCGTCAACGCATCTAACCCGGTAGCAGCAGTCACCGCCAGTGGCATACCTAACATCAGTAAGGGGTCTAGTGCGACCAATTGCGGTACAAGCTTGGGGTCTACAATAAGGTTCTTTTGGCCAGATTGATCATCGCTGATCACAGCACCGATAGTCGCCTCTGAACCGGTACCTGCCGTAGTCGGTATGGCAAACAAAGGTAAGCATGGATTGCGGACCTTGTAAAAGCCTGTCATAGCCTCGACTGAAGTCACGTTGGTCGCGCGGGCAGCAATCATTTTTGCCGCATCGAGTGACGATCCGCCACCAAAGGCAATGACTGAGTCGCAGCAATTGTCTTCCAATAGACGCAAGCCTGCTTCTACCTGAGATATTTTAGGGTCAGGCTCAACACCATCAAAAACAACGACACTAACACCCACAGATTCCAGTTTTTCGATAACCTTGACGGGCAAACCGAGGCTGGTCAGAACGCTATCGGTGACCAACAAGGCTTTGCAGACACCGTAGCCACCAATAGTCTCGCATAGTTGCAGTGATGAGTCCCGGCCTGTAAACAGGATGGGACGTGGCAGAGACATCATCGAGCTGATTATTTTAGATACAAAATTAATACACTGATAAAATATCACCCTGAGGCGAAATACGAAATCGGGGTCCATGCTAACTCCTGGAGCAAGAATTACTTACCTGCTTGCAATAACCAGGTTAATGCAGGCAACAATACTGAGGCGCCTACCATATTCCACAAGAACATAAATGTCAGCATTAAACCCATATCTGCCTGAAATTTAATGGGAAAAACATCCAACTACCAACACCGTAATGATCGTCGTCTGGATTCCAACCGTGCCTACGGCAACCCTATGAATCTGTTGCCTTCAGACCTGCCAATAATAAACGACGATACAGGTGTTCGCGCCAGTGGCCGGGTTTTTCGAGACCCATACGCTGTAAATGCGCAGCGAAATGTACACTGTCGGATTCGTCTTCCTGTAAAGCCTTACGACCCAGTTCAAGCAGGGAGCCTGGTTTAGATTTCTTTTTCAACCAGCCAAGGGCTTGTAACAAGTTTTCTTCGGTGTAGGTAAAGTCGCTGCCGAATGGGAAATTGGGGAACAAACCGTTTTTGCGATGAGCCTTATACACTTCGGCTAAACGCTCCGGTGTATTCTGGCGAAATTGCTCGGGAACTTTATAGGCCGCCTCCAACTTTCCAGCCTCTACAGCTTGTAACAGAAGGCTCGTCTGGAAGCGGCTGTCAGTGATATTTAGCATTGCCTTTATTACTTCATTGTCGGGCTTGCCGCGTAAGTCTGCAATGCCGTATTCAGTGACTACTATATCGCGTAAGTGACGAGGGATAGTGGTATGGCCATAGCTCCACACTATGTTCGATAGGGTTTCATCGACTCGGGTGCGGGTACTGCGCAAAAGCAGAATAGACCGCGCACCCTCGAGCTCATGGGCTTGGGCGACAAAATTATACTGCCCGCCCACGCCGCTAATCACCTGCCCATTCTCGAGCTGGTCGGCGGCAGCCGCTCCCAGCAAATTGACGTTAAAAACGGTGTTGATAAAACGTGCATGCTGGCGCTGCGCCCTTTTTAGGTCCTCATCGCCATAAAGATGATTGACGTAGCTTATTCGCTTCATATGAATCTGATTGGAAAGATCTGCAGATAAATTCTTCAGTCCCTGGTAAAAATCTGTTGGACCAAGAAAAAATCCACCATGCATGATCACGCCATCATCAAGCGTTGTGGGGTCGATTTCACCGTTATTCACCTTGCACTGAAGGCCGAGATCATTGAATACCTGCCGCTTAATTACGCCGCCTTCAATCAATCTATAAAAACCATTGATAAACATTTCACTACAGCCGTACAAGCCATTAGAAAATTTCTTGATACCGCCGAACTCCGCAATGAGTTCTGCATAGTTCTCGCTGATATTGAGTTCTGAAAGAACAGCCCCGTATGCCAAGTTGTTTTTATGACGTAGCAACGCGTTATATACCAAAGCATCTCCGAGAGCCCCAATACCTATCTGTAAAGTACCGTTATCACGTAGTAAAACACTCGCGTTTAGGCCGACAAAATAATCCAGCATTTCTACAGGCATATTTGGCGTGCTAAATAGTGTTTTGTGCGCTTTGGTATCATCAACAATCACATCGAAGCGATCCGTTTCAACTTCTGCTTCGTGCGCCATATACGGCATACCAGGGTGTAACTGGCCAACGCAAACAATAGTCTCGCCAGCTTTGCGTCTATCCTCAATGCGATCCAGGAGATCCAGGGTGACTTCAGGATTACAGCTCAGACTGACATGTTTTAGCGCAGGCTCATTAGACGGTGAAACCATTTGCGCAAAAAGATTGACACCAATACTGTTAATATCACGGGCTACAAAGGTGTAATTGGTACTAATGTAGTTCTGTTGGGCAGTACTATTCCCAACCATAGAGCCTGGCTTAAAATAGAACTCATGCAAAGTCACATTGGGCGGAAGTGTCTGGCAGGCTTGATCCTGAATATAGTCCAACTCTTCATAGTCACCCCATACACGTTCGATAAACGGCTGCAAAAATCGTTTTTCCAATTCGCTGCCTGGTTTAGGTCGAGATAGTGACAATGCAGTGATTATAGTCAGTTGCAACTCCGGGTTAGCTTTAGCCCGGCGGTAAATTGCGTTAACAAACTGAACAGGTTTCCCCAAACCCAGTGGCAAGCCCATGACGACTCTATTGCCCAATATTTTTACGGCGTAATCCGCTGCCGATTCTATATCCGTCACAGTCACCACTTAAACGTCCCTACTAGCTTCGATTCAAATAACACCAGGCCTCTGGACAGGCTCTCTACCCTAAAACACCTAAATATTGATCTGGATAAAAAATACCCGCCTAAGCGGGTATTTCAGCTTCTGATGCAGTCCTCAGAACTATTTACCTTTAGATTTTGATTTTGATTTCGCTTTTGATTTGGCTTTTGGTTTTTTCTTCTTGGACGGTTTCAATAATGACTCTAGAATATTTTTCTCTTCTTCCAGCAACCGCCTGAAGAAATTTTCTTGTTCTTTGAACGCCGATTTAATCAACTTCTCTTGGGCCTTGCCTACCCGCTTGAGTTCGGCAACGGTATCGTTATAGGACTTTTTCATATCCTTCTCTTGCTTAGCTAGCTGGTCAACAGATTTCTTAAGCGATTTCTCTAATTTTGCAAGAGATTTCTCACCTGACGCTAGAACCTTCTCAGTAGACGCGACAACCTTTTTAACACCTGGAATATCTATTTTTTTACCGGCTGGGGCTACCTTGCGTTTTGTGGGAGTGGCTTTCTTCGCGGCGACCTTTTTAGCCGGAGCCGTTTTCTTGACTGCGACTTTCTTGGCGACTACTTTTTTCTTCACTGGAGCCTTTTTTCTCGCTTGAGCCATGTTCACATCCTCTAATTAACAACAGAAAAACATCAAATTACTTTTATAGATTAGTCGACAAATATCAATTAGACCAATGTTTAACAGAAAAAGACCACGCTTTATTGTCATAAGACAAAAAGTCTCCCTGGTAGGGATTTTTCTGATCACTTTTTTCAGTCTGGTTAGCGTATTCTTGGAAGCAGCCTGAATTATCATGCTGAAAACACAATAAAAATGCCCTCTACCTATGTTAGATAGAAGGCATTGGAGAATCCCCGCGAATACTGCTGTATCAGGCAGCTATATGGTTCTTTGATTGCACTTTGGATTTGGATTTGGATTTAGGTTTAGTAGCGGGCGTAGCTTTTATTGGCGCCGATTTACTACGCTTACTACTTCTCATACTCAGCTTCAGGCTGGCCGTCGCTTCACGCTCTACAGCGTCCATACGCGTTAATATTGCATCCAGCGTACGACTAATTTTTGAACATTCTCGCATCATCTCAATTTTAGGCCAGGTCGCTCTCTCACCAGCCTCAATCAGACGCATCACTTCGTCCTCAGTAGGTTCTGCCAGCAATTTACGAGGGTCTACAAATCGGTAATCCGGGATAATATTCACATCACCCATGTAATCCTGAACACCGAGTGAAAACCATGTATTAAGTAACAATCCCAGTCGGGGCCAGCGCTGTACGTAGGGACGGGTAATTTTTTGACCGGCCCGCATGGTACCCCTAAAGGTCTGGTGGCCCAAATCAAAAGCATTGCGAATCACTGCACTATCACTGTGAGCGCCCAATAGAAAAGGTAACACTATGGGGTTGGTCTGACTTACCACGAAGTGATTTACGCCATACAATCTCGCCAAACGCTTGGCCGGTAAATCGTCACTAACAGAGCCATCTACCCATTTGCGCGACGGTAAATAGGGCTGTCTTTCACCGTGAACATTTTTTGCTTCAAGTGTTACAGGAGGATAAATACCGGGTACTGCACTGGATGCCAGTACTGCAGCGCGAATATGGACATTGGGCGAGGTGACTGCATTTAACAACCGTGACGTTTGTTGCAGTTCTGCGGGGGCTACAGTGATATTTATTTGCCGGCCAGTCAGTTCAAAGGCTTCTGCGAAGGTCATATCTGGCACCAGCCGATCAATAAAATCTCGTACGTCTTTAATGTCTATTTGGGGGGTTTTACTCCACAGCATACGAGCAAACCAACTAGCTTCCTTCTGTGCTTCGATGCGAAGATGCACCGAATCGAAAAGCGTCAACAACTGTTCATTCGTGTGAGTGCCAAGGACCGCTGCAATGATAGATCCGGCACTGGAACCAGAAATGACCTTTGGCAACAAACCCTCTTCCAACAGGTTTTTCACTACACCAAGATGAAAATTACCGAGCATCGCGCCCCCACTCAACATCAGGGCTGAACGGCCGAAACAGTGGCTGGCACGATGGATAAAATCATGCTTTTCCGCAAAACTGATCACAGACTCATCGACATCTTCGATGATTTCCAAAGTTTCGCAAATTTCGTCAATATAATCGACAATCAATTGTTTGGTGCCAAATTTTGCGCGCTCATAGAGGGCGGCATTCCCCATACCTCCCATATTGCCGTGAATACCTTCGTTGAGCGTAAACAACAGACCGTGGTAGTCACCCTGACTTCGCAGTATCCTAAGCTTATCGAGGCGAGTACGTATAGACACATGATCGTACATCCGAGTTTGATCCATTGCTTTCCAACGGTCCATACCCGTATGCTCATCATGCGCCTGTGATGCGGCGGTCCATGAAGTATAATCAGTAGCTTCCTTGATGGCGTTCGTCAACCGATCCTCTACACCAGTAAATAAACTCATTTTTCCTCTCTTTCCGCTATTCGGGATTAATGCATTTTAGCTCGCCATATCAGGCTTCTTACACCGTCTAATATAGCGACAGTATATGCCAATCTTTTGATTTTGATCAGCTATTCCTCACTCAATAAGTCCACTTCTGGCGATAAAACAGCTATTTTTCTTTATCCAGACAATTCATGCAGTTAGGCCTGCTCTGATTTATGGAAATTCGGCTCAGACAGCGCTCTAAGTCTGAATTTTTTCCAGCGCCTGGCGAATCGAAGACGGAATTTTAGTTGCCGTGTTGCTTGCTCTATCTACAAAAACATGAACGAAATGCCCTGCTGCACTGGCCTTCTCTTCACCTTGTCTAAATATCGCTATGCCGTAAGTGACCGATCGATTACCCAATTTATCGACTCGTATTCCTACTTGTAACTCGTCAGGGTGGGCAATAGGGGAGAAATAATCACAAGCCGAACTCACTACAAATCCAATCACAGGAGCACTCTGGATATCCAGGTAACCCTCCTCCATCAAGTAGCGGTTTGCGGCAGTATCAAAATACGAATAATAGGTGACGTTATTGACGTGACCATAGACATCGTTGTCCATCCACCGCGTCGATATTGGGTAAAACGTTTTGTAGTCACTACGAACAGGTGGTGTGGCCATATATTGATCTCACTTCTTAATAAGCGGCATTATAAATAGCCAAGGCATCGGCATAATGCACTTCTCGTGGGTTGTTTATCAGCAGACGTTGTTGATCCATTGCATCTGTTGCTAATTGCTCTAAAGAAGAAAAAGGTATATCAACCTGAGACAGCGTCGCCGGTAGTTCTACATCGCTGATTAATTGAACCAAATACGCAATTAATTTGTCAGTCTTATGCGCCGCGGTATCTCCACCCAGTTTCAACAAATCAGCCAACTCAGCGTACTCTTTATACGCGTGGCTGGCATTAAAACGAAGAACAGAGGGCAGAACCAACGAGTTACTCAAGCCATGAGGAATATGAAAGCGCCCACCTATTGGGTAGGCAAGCGCATGTACGGCTGCCACCGGTGCATTGGCAAATGCTTGTCCGGCTAACATGGAACCAAAAGCCATCTGACTGCGGGCTTCCAGCTTATCCCCTTGATGAACGGCAGTTAGAATATTTCTCGATAGACAGATTAAAGCTTCTCTGGCAGCCATATCAGAGTAGGCGTTTTTACGATGCCTGGAAGTGTAGGCCTCTATCGCGTGCACCATCGCATCTATGCCTGTCATCGCAGTCATAGCGGGAGGAAGCCCCAGGGTCAATTGCGCGTCCAGCAAGGCGACATCAGGTAATAATTTGGTGGAAGATATACCTGCCTTGGTGGTCTCTCCTGTAGTGAGAACAGCCACAGGTGTTACTTCAGAGCCGGTACCGGCAGTGGTAGGGACCAGAATCAAGGGTAAGCGCTCTCCCGCTATTTGATCTACGCCATAAATATCAACAAGTTCCTGGTCAGAATTTGCCAACACTGATACCACCTTGGCAACATCCATTGAACTGCCGCCACCAAAACCCAATATGAGTTGAGCCTCGATAATATATGCAGCTTCCACCGCCTCCAGAACCACGCTCTCAGGCGGATCCTCACGCACTTGACCAAAGACCGAAACAACAAAGCCCGCAGCCTCCAGCCTACTTACAACAGGCGCTACTAAGCCAATGGCACAAAGCCCCGGGTCGGTAATCAATAAAATACGTTGTGCCGCCAATTGCAGGCAAAGTGCTGGCAAATCTTCTGTTGCACCTGGTCGGCATACAATATGCTTAACCGTTTGAAATACTACTTCTTGCATACTGCTTCTCGTAATTAGTCAGTAAAAGTCAAAATCACCTTGCCTCTGGCCCGCCGCTCAGTCAGGCAGGCGAACGCATCGACATAGAGTTCAATAGGATATACATCCGTTACGATCGGGCTCAGCTTGCCTTCGGCAAAGAGTTGCCACAGTTCATGAATATTACGCAGATTCTGTTCCGGTTCGTGGCCACTAAAGGCACCCCAAAATACTCCGGTTATAGAGCAACCCTTTAGAAGAGCCAAATTAAGTGGAATTTTAGGTATAGGGCCAGCGGCAAAGCCGATCACCAAAAAGCGGCCATTCCAGGCGATACCCCGTAAAGCCTGTTCAGAATAGTCACCGCCAACCGGATCGTAAATTACATCAACACCCTTGCCTCCGGTCAGCTCTTTAATGGTCTCTTTTAATGGCTGTTCATTATAGTTAATGCATTCATCGGCGCCGAGCTGTCGCGCTATGGCAAGTTTCTCTTCGCTGCTCGCCGCCGCAATAACTTTAGCACCAAATAGCTTGCCAATTTCTACCGCAGTAGTACCAACACCACCACCGGCGCCCAATACCAGCAAGGTTTCACCCGGCTGCAAATTAGCACGTTGCTTAAGAGCATAATATGAGGTGAAGTAAGTGATGCTGATACCTGCTGCCTGCTCGAAACTCAAACCATCGGGCATAGGAAATACAGCATTCTCGTTAGCGACTATTTGTTCTGAAAAAGCTCCAGCAGCACCCATAGAAATAACTTTGTCGCCGACCGCAAAGCGGGATACTTCATTCCCTACTGCGATGACCTCACCTGCACATTCACCACCAGGCACAAAGGGCAACTCAGGTTGATACTGATATTTCCCCTCAATAATCAGTGTGTCGGGGAAGTTTAAACCAGCCGCTTTCACCTTTATCTGTACTTCCTTTGGGCCAGGTGCTGCGATATCCCACTTACGCAATACTAATTTATCTGCAGTACCCAGTTGTTCACATACTAATGCGCGCATAACAATCCTCTCTTATATCTGCTGAAAACGTCGAGTATGGTGGTCGGTACTGCCAAACAGAAACTGAATAGCCGTTAAGCGTTTGAAGTAGTGTCCCACATCCAGTTCGTCTGTTACCCCAACGCCGCCGTGCAACTGAACCGCTTCTTGTCCTATTAGCCGCGCTGCTTTGCCTATACGACTTTTTGCAGCAGAAATAGCGCGTGGATCATAACCGTCCGCAGCGTCCACTTTCATTGCCGCCATTAACAGAATAGATTGGGAGAGTTCATATTCAATATACATATCCGCCATGCGATGTTGCAAGGCCTGAAAACTGGAAATTGGCACGCCAAACTGCGCCCGTGTTTTAGTATATTCAACCGTTTTATTTAGCAATACCTGCATTGCACCCACGGCCTCAGCACATACTGCGAGCGTAGCGCGATCAATAACCCGTTCCAGAACAGCCAAGCTCTCTCCCTCTGTACCTAACAGGTTTGTCTCACTAACTTCAACATTATCAAAGTAAAACTCGGCTGCGTTAAAGCCATCTACTGTGCGGTAAGCGGCTTTACGAACGCCCTTTGAATTTGCATCAACTAACAAAAGGCTTATACCTGACTTATCTGCCACTTCACCGCTGGTTCTAACAACGACGACTAACTGTTGCGCAGCGCCGCCGTTGAGTACAACAGATTTTTGTCCATTGATGATATAAGACGAATCACTTTGGGTGGCGGTCGTAGCAACATGATTCAGACGGTATCGACTATCTGGTTCTGCGAAAGCCAGAGCCATCTGTAGGGAACCTTCCATCAGTGCCCCTAAAATCGCTTCCTTCTGCGCGGCATTACCGGCAGCAGACACGGCTCCACCAGCCATCACTAAAGACGCTATATAAGGCTCAACTACAATGGCCTTACCAAATTCCTGCATCATCACAGTCAAATCTACGGCTCTGTCTCCAAATCCACCGTCTTCCTCAAGAAAAGGTACTGTAAGCCAACCCAATTCGGCGAAGTTCTGCCAATGAGTTTTGCTATAGCCTTCACTATCGGCAACTATTGCTTTACGCGTTTCAAAATCATAATCCTGCGCGACATATTTTGACACGCTATCTTGCAACATTTGTTGCTCTTCATTTAACGAAAAATCCATAACAGTTTCCTCCCGGTGAAATTAAAGGCCCAGTACAAATTTACAGATAATATTTTTCTGGACTTCGTTACTGCCACCGTAAATCGATGTTTTTCTGTGATTAAAGTAAGCTGGTGCAGCCGAAGTAGCGGTTCCCGTGCCAATAAAATCACCGTCGTAATCTACTGTAAATTGTTCTCGAACAAAGGGCTGGCTATAATAGCCCGCCATTTCAACCTCTAGTTCGTCAATGAGCTGGGCTATTACCGTTCCCTTCACCTTCAATATTGACGATTCAGGGCCAGGCGCTGCCCCGGTGCTTACGGCCGCAAGGGTACGTAATTCAGCGAATTCCAGTGCGAGAAGATCTATCTCAACTTCAGCCAATTTATTCATAAAGCTTTGATCATCTGCCATTGTTCCCATACCGTCTGCTACAGCGTGGCAGCGTGTCTTAAGCGCATCCAGGCTGACTTTGGAACGCCCGACATCCGCAATACCGGTTCTCTCGTGAGTCAGCAGGACTTTGGCATAAGTCCAGCCCTTACCTTCTTCACCGATGAGATTGTCGGCTGGTACTCGCACATTGTCGAAATGCACTTCGTTAATTTCATGCTCGCCATCAAGCATAATAATCGGCGATAAACTGATTCCCGGTGTCTTCATATCTATTAGCAAAAAGCTGATTGCCTCCTGATTTTTGACACCCGAAGCGCCCGTCCTTACCAGACAAAAGATCCAATCCGCTAACTGAGCTAAGGTAGTCCAGGTTTTGGTTCCGTTAACCACATATTCCTCGCCGTCACGTACTGCCGTGGTTTTTAGTGAGGCCAGATCTGAGCCTGCATTTGGCTCGGAATAGCCCTGACACCACCACACATTACTGGCAAGAATGTCAGGTAGAAATCGCTCTTTTTGTTCCTCATTACCGTAGCTATAAATTACAGGTGCTACCATTTTCAAGCCAAAAGGCACTACATCAGGAGCCAGCGCGAGTGAACGCTCTTGATCCCAAATGTACTTCTGAGTTGGTGTCCAGCCAGTTCCGCCATATTCCACCGGCCAATTAACGCCAGCCCAGCCTTTGCGATAAAGAATTTGTTGCCAGTTAACGGTATCTTCCTTAGACGTCTCTAGCCCCTTGCTGATTTTTTCTTTCATGTCAGCGGGGAATTCATTATCAAGAAATTGCCTGACTTCCTTCTGGAAAATCAGCTCTTCTTCAGTAAAATCAATATTCATTAGCCTTAGATCCTTATCTCTATTCTTTCGGCCTTATATCGGCGCGATCTACTTTAAATAAAAAAACATAGTTACGTGACGAGCACCCGAATGAGCTCCACCTATTGGAGGGGCCTTTAGTCTTAATTATCATAACCCCAAAAGTTTCATCGGTGCCGGTAACCCATGGGACACCCCGCCAACTTCGGCATTATTGAATAGTCCGCATTAAAACGTTCATTTCACGGATTTGAACTTATAGTATGTTTTTATTGTTTTCAAGTAGTAATTTTCAATAAATCTGATATAACGTAGTCTTTAGTGTGTAAAAACCTCGGTAAATATAACAAAGAGGAGAAACAGGCAATTGATAGGTGATCAAACAACCGCAATCTCCCCGTTTAGTCGATCGGTACAGCACGACGAGAAAAGGCAGGCGATCCTGTCAGAGGCTTCCCGCCTGTTTAACTCACGGGGTAGCCGTACGACAACGCTGCAGGATATCGCAGAAAGCCTGAATTTAACCAAGACCAGCTTGTACTATTACGTAAAAACCAAGGAAGAGCTGATCTACCAATGTTATCTGGCCAGCTGTCACCATCAGGCTGACCTTATCAGCGGAATAAGCCATATGAGCCTATCCGGGCTTGAGAAAGTTCGTGCTTATATCCACACCGATTTTATTAATTGGCAAAAAACACGCAGAGGCGAGCGACCCCATTACGCCATGCTGTGGGAAATCGAGACCCTTAAAAAACACCAACGACAAGATATAGAAAATCGTTTTGCCCAAAGCTTCAACGCGATGCGTCAACTGATTGTAGAAGGGATCGAGGACGGTAGCGTGAGAGCCTGTGATCCAACGATGGCCATGGTAAACGTGCTCGCCATTCTCGCATGGTCCCCAATGTGGCTGCTGGGGAAAAGACCCGATGAAATTGACGGCATAGCGGATCGCGCCTGTGACATTTTAATCAACGGTATATGCCCAACTAATCAGCCTTTTTCGGCAAACCGCCTACCCGACAATACCAATGAAAAGACTATTAATATAGGTTTTGACCGGGAAACCCGTAACCGACTAAAACGAGAAGCCTTCCTAAAAGTAGGTACCTGGTTTTTTAACCGCAAGGGTTACAAGGGCACATCTCTCGATGAAATATCGCAGAAACTACAGGTCACCAAAGGGGCATTTTATTACCACATAAAAAACAAGGAAGACCTGCTGAAGCAATGCTATGACAGATCGCTCTCGATGACCGAAAAAATCCAAACCGATGCCAATGACAGTGGTAGGAACGGGCTGGAAAAAGTTGAAATCAACGCTCGAAAAATATTTTACGTACAGAACTCTGACGCTGGACCTTTAATACGCTTCATTACTTTGGTATCGCTAGCACCAGATATACGCAAGGATATACGCACACGAATAGAAAAAACCAGTGACCAACTAGGTGATTTCCTCCGCCAGGGAATTGACGACGGAAGTTTGCGATCGATAGACCGTGAGGTATGTGAACATCTTCTATCTGGAGTAATATATGGCACCAGTGAATTGAAATTATGGAAATCAGTGAATAACGTCGAACAAGATTCAATAGCCTACTACGAAATAATCTTTAATGGACTGGCGGCCAAGCGCAAGTCTATTGCGTAAACTCCCGAAAAGTTTCCAAAGCAAATATTTGAGAAGACAGATTAATACTGGAGAAACGACATGACAGGTGCAGAAGCTCTATTACGGACATTACTCGATGCAGACATCAACATCTGTTTTTCCAATCCAGGCACATCAGAAATGCATTTTGTTGCAGCGCTGGATAACAACGAAAACATGCGCTGTGTGCTTGGTTTGTTTGAAGGTGTAGTAACAGGTGCCGCAGACGGCTATGCCCGAATGGCAGGCAAACCTGCTGCCACACTGCTCCACCTGGGGCCTGGTCTCACTAACGCCATGGCTAACATCCATAATGCCAAACGTGGCCCCTCGGCCATGGTTAACGTTGTGGGAGATCACGCCTCCTACCATTTACAGTATGACGCACCGCTAACCTCCGACGTACCGGCTATTGCCGCTACCATGTCAGACTGGGTTAAGACATCAAAATCGGCCGATAAGGTCGCAACAGACGGAGCAGAGGCAATCGCCACCGCCATGTCAGGCTCGGGTAAAATTGCCACCCTGATTTTGCCCGCCGATGTATCCTGGAATGAGACAGAACACGGTGCGGCAAAGGTTAATCACTTTCCGCCACCTGCAGCCGTCAACGATACGGTCATACAACAAGCTGCCAATGCTCTCACCAGCGGCGAGCCCTGTATGATTTTAATGGGAGGCAGTATCAGCAATGAGCGTCAAATTCTGGCCGCTAATATCTGCGCCCACAGCTCGGCTCGGCTAGCCTGCGAAACATTCACTTCCAAGATTGCCCGCGGCGCTGGTTGCCCTGAAGTCGAACGCATACCCTATATGACCGAGTTCGCGTTGGACGTTCTGAAGGATTTAAAACACGTTATTCTGGTTGGAACTGATGCACCCGTATCATTTTTTGCTTACCCAAACCTGCCCAGTGAACTATTACCCGAGACTTGCTCGGTTCATGGACTAGCCAGCCTCGATCAAGACATGGATGACGCGCTCAAAAGATTAAGTCAGGCCCTTAAGGTCGATACTACGGCGCCCTTAATCGAACATACTGCAGTCACACTGCCACAAGGCGATTTAAACAGCGAAAGTATCGCACAAAGTATTGCCGCCCAATTACCCGAGCATACCGTTATCGTGGATGAAGGTATTGTCGGAGGTATGGGAGTCTTTGGCGCCACAACAACGGCAGCCCATCACGACTGGATACTCCAAACCGGCGGCGCAATTGGCTGGGGGCTACCCGCCGCTGCAGGCGCAGCCATAGCCGTGCCAGATCGTAAAGTTGTGTGTCTGGAAGGTGATGGCAGCGCGATGTATACCATTCAGGCTCTGTGGACTATGGCGAGAGAGAATCTTGACGTTACCACCATCATATTTGCCAACCGCCAATATGCCATTTTGCAAATTGAATATTCTCGGGTGGGTGCTGAGGGCATGGGCAAAAATGCTGCGGCCCAAATGAGCCTGTCAAATCCGGATATCAACTATGTCGAGCTCGCCACCTCGATGGGCGTCAGTGCCACCAAAGCAAGCAACGCGGAAGAATTTAATCAGCAATTTGCCCATGCAATGGCAACACCGGGGCCACATCTTATTGAGGCGGAAATTTAATCATGAGCCAGTGTAATCCGGCATTACTGGAAAAACTTATCAATCTGCTGGGCTCAGGCGGTGTTATTTACGGAGAAGACCTAGCCAACCGGGACATGGCATGGCTGAAAGACAAAACTACTCCCTGGGCTATCGCCCGTCCAAAAACCACTGCTGATATATCAGCAGTTATGAAACTCTGTAGCGAATATGGACAAAGTGTCGTCACTCAGGGCGGGAAAACCGGTATGGTTGATGGCGCTGCGACAAGCGGCGATAATTTGGCTCTGTCTCTTGAGCGAATGAGCGGCATAGAAGAACTCGACCCACTAGCCCGCACTATGACGGTTTTGGCGGGAACACCGCTACAAACTATTCAGGAAGCCGCAGAAGCGGCCAAACTTTCGTTCCCTCTGGATCTTGGTGCGCGAGGCAGCGCAACCATTGGCGGTAACATCGCCACTAATGCTGGCGGCAATAGCGTCATCCGTTATGGCATGACCCGCAACCTGATATTAGGCCTGGAGGCCGTATTGGCAGACGGCACTGTCATTTCATCAATGCATAAGGTAGTCAAAAACAATACGGCCTACGACTTAAAACAGTGGTTTATCGGCACAGAGGGAACGCTGGGTATCGTATCGCGCGCCGTGTTAAAACTGAGCCCCCTACTGCATAGCGAAAATACTGCACTGCTAGCGGTTAATGACTTCGACACGGCATGCACTTTACTCAGAGAGCTGGACCGAGAATTTGGCGGCAGTCTGAGTGCTTACGAAGTAATGTGGAACAGTTTTTTCGCTGAATCCACCAACCCCGAAAACCCCGCACATAAATCATCTCCCATGCCGCGGGACTACCCTTATTACATATTGATTGAGACCCGGGGCACTCAATCCGAAAAAGATGCGGAAACATTTCAGCAGGTTCTAGAATCGAAATTTGAGGCAGGCCAAATACAGGATGCCGTGGTAGCGCAGTCCATTGCAGATAAAGAAGGCCTTTGGGCTATCAGAGACAATATTGAATCTCTGCTACAACTATCGCCCATACTCACCTACGATATCAGCCTCAGCATTCCAACGATGGCGGCATATTTGAAGGATACCGAAGCCGCAGTTCTGGAGGCTTGGCCAGAAGCGCGCTTTATTGTATTTGGACATTTAGGTGACGGCAATCTGCATATCATCGTCGCCACCGACGAAGACAGTCCAGAGAGGCATCACGCTGTTGACGCAATTATTTATAGTCGCCTGAAAAACATCGGTGGGGTTATTTCAGCCGAACATGGCATTGGTACAGAAAAGAGAAGTTTCTTGCACTGCTCTCGCAGCGCTGAAGAAATTGCCATGATGCACACCATTAAAACGGCCATGGACCCGCAAAATCTGCTAAACCCGGGTAAGGTATTGCCCGACAAGACTTAGTTAGCTGAACGACTACAAATTACTTTTAATAAAGTCCACCACCACTTCGGCAAGTATTTCGCCCTGATCTTCCTGTAGGAAGTGCCCGCCGTTAACAATCGTGGTATGCGCCTGCCCTCTCGTGCCGGGAATCAAATTTTGCATTACTTTATCACCACCGCCAGTTACTGGGTCAGAGTCGCTAAAAGCGGTTAGGAAAGGTTTTTGCCATTGGCTCAACACAAGCCAGGCCGCCTTGTTTTTCTCCGCCGCTGGGTCATCAGGTGACGTAGGCACCAATAAAGGAAATTGCCTGGCGCCCTCTTTGTAGCTCTCATCAGGAAATGGCGCATTATAGGCGTCAACAACGGCTTGCGGTAACTCGGTAGTAGTAGCGCCTTTGATGATTCCTCCCGCTGGAAACTCTGGTACTTGCTGGGAAAACTTTTTCCACTCCAGAAAACCCTGGCCAAGATCCTGTTCGCCAGTGGGCAACATTGTATTGGCAGCCACTACACGAGCAAAACTATCAGGATTTTCGGCTACAAGCCTTAACCCAATCAAACCGCCCCAATCCTGACAAACCAGGGTGATATCCTTTAATGACAATTGATCCAGCAATGACTGCATCCAATCCACATGTCGTTGATAGGTGTAATCTGTGCGTTTAGAAGGTTTGTCTGATTTACCAAAACCGATAAGATCCGGTGCGATCACTCGATGCCCGGACGTAACCAATATATCGATCATCTTTCTATACAAATAGGACCAGGATGGTTCACCATGCATTAACAACACAGGAGCTGCATCTACCGGGCCTTCATCGAGATAATGCAGGCGGAGTTCTCCGCCCTCGGTATCATCCACGTCAATATAGTGAGGCATAAAGTCATAACCTGGCAGATTAGCAAAACATTCATCCGGAGTTCGTAAAAAATCCATTATCTTCTCCTGCTTTTCATATCTAGTGACGAACAAACAATACCATTAAGAATTAGGCGTTTAACTCATATCGCCCAGTTTTTTCACATTGAGACTGAGTTGATCGCCCAGCAGGTTTTTACGTAAACGCTGCATGCCAGATAACCAGCGATCGTAATCCTGCGATTTCCGCTGACGATAGGTCTCCACCTCAGGGTGAGTCAGAATAAGAAAGCGCTCGTCACGTATCCCCTCGATGATAGAACCTGCTGCATCGGCAGGGCTAATAAAACCAATCTTGTCACTAATATCTTCGCCCTCTTCTATCCCAGTCATATGGGTCGCTACGTACTGGGGGCAGACAACCGATACTCTTATCCCTTTATCACCATGAGTGATTGCAATCGCCTCTGCAAAGCCAATTGCAGCATGTTTGGTTGTTGAATAGGCTGCATCACCCACCTGGTTAAGTAAACCCGCTGCTGACGCCGTGTTGACCAGATAACCTTCGCCGCGTTCCAACATGCCCGGTAAGACTGCTCTGGCCGCTAGTACATGGGCCATCACATTCACATTCCAGTTCAGCAGCCACTGCTCGTTGGTGGCAGACGCCACACCTGAGTCTCCATCACCAAAACCCACACCAGCATTAGAGCAAAAAATATCAACACGACCGAAACGTTGCTCAGTCTGTGCAACCAAATTCTGAATCTGTGCTTCGTCGCTCACATCACAAGCAACCGCCAAACCGCCTATTTGATCAGCAACTGCCTGGGCTGCTGCGACGTCCAGATCTGCAACAACCACGCCCGCAGCACCATCGGCCGCAAAACGCAGGCACATAGCCTTGCCGATACCATTGGCGCCGCCGGTGACAACAATGACCTTATCTTTAATATCCACGTGATTTCCCTGCTAGTGATTGGAGTAAATTACCGCACTCGAACATACAGCAGGTTTTTTTTTCATGCAAGTAAGCAGACGGCAGTTGATCACTTTACGGGCGTATCGGATGGGATAGCGAATATAATGAAAAGCTATAAACAGACGGCATTAAGAAAAGAACCGCAGCCAAGCCTGGAAATTCCGGCTTAGCTGGGAATCTAGTAAGTATTAAGCTCTGTATTTCCCTATAAGCTCACTGCCATACCACTGAATCTGGCCAATTTTTTCATCCAGAGTACGCGTATCGGGCTTGCCCTCATACAGGTTATAAAACCCCACATAGCTGCTATGAACACCGATATCAGTCAATTTTTTCAAGCCATCCAGGCTAAAGGTATCTACACCATTGGCTTGCACCTCAAAAGGCAATTGATCGCGGCCATACTCTTTTCTCAATACGTTGATTCGATCAATTATTGGCGAAAAATCATCTGCTGTGCCGCCAGCGGCTATCCATCCATCACCCAGCCTTGCTGCGCGCTTTAAGGCCACTTCTGCATGACCGCCAATGAGGATTGGCACAGCTTGGCTCGGCACAGGGCACAGTTTTATCTCGGGTATTTGGTACATCTCACTGTCAAAGCTGAAATACTCACCAGATAACAAACCTCGAATAATCTCGATACATTCGTTTAGCCTTTTGCCCCGCTTCTCCCAAGGCACGCCTGCGGCCGCAAAATCCTGGCTCCAGGGACTAATGCCAACACCAAATTTAAAGCGGTTATTGGACAATACCGCAAGCGAAGCGAGTTGTTTGGCCACGATGACGGGCTGACGAACAGGCAATTTGTAAACTGCGGTAGTAAACGTCAGCTTGCTGGTCACCGCGCTCAGATGCGCTGCTAATAAAAGCGGGTCTATAAATGGCTGGCCATCGAGAAAATCCCGGCTGCCATCAGCGTTATACAGATATTTGCTTTCCTCTTCTTTCGGATAACAGATGCTATCGGCAATACTTACGCCATCAAAACCAGCCTCTTCGGCTGCTTTTGCCAGTGTGACCAGCTGCTCTGGTGGCTCAGCGGCCAACATCAGTGAAAACTTCATCATTATAACTCCTCAGAACCTTGTAGCGAAAAGCCGAATTTGGGCACATATCTGCGTAAAGACCGGGTCTGGCACCACCGCTTTCATATTTACAAAATGTTACCTACTAAACAGTAGATAATCCTATTGCCTGTGTTAGAGTTGGTCAACAGATACTGCCTTTCTTTGCACAGATGTAATTATTAATGAGCCAAGTAACGAGTAAAAGCGACACGCCGCAAAATACCCGCGACAAAATTCTCGATAGCGCAGAAGATCTCTTTGCCAGCAAGGGTTTCTCAGGCGCAACATTGGATGACATCGCGGCCATTGTCGGTATCAGGCGCCCTTCTCTGTTGTATCACTTCGCTAGTAAAGTAGAAATTTATCATGAGGTGATGAATCGCTTGATCGGCCCCCAGAGGGATAGGCTTGCGGCCATCTATGAGCAGGATTTCGATTCCACTTTCGATAAACTCAGTGCCATGATGCTGAGTTGGGTCGGTTATGTTTCAGCTCATACCAACTACGCTAAAATGCTTTTACATAGCACCGCTCAGGGTTATGACCCTGAGGTCAGGTTCTGGGAAGAATCCAATGAGGCACGCAAATACTGGCAAATGACGCTGGAAGATGGCATTGCCCAGGGTGAGTTCAAAAAGCATATAGGCAAAGCACAGATATTTGCATTAACCGGCGGCTACACCTCGAGCTTTTTGATTTTATGCGAAAAAGACACACAGGGTGAAATCGCCCCGCAGACCATCGAGCAACTCAAAGCAGATTTGATTGTTCAGGCCAGAGCTCTATTACTCAAGTAGAGATTTACCGTGGCACTGACCCGACATCACACGATTCAATCATTACATCCCTGTATAGCTGTAAGAAACCGGCTAAAAAAGTGCTACAGTTGAGCGCTAAATACATACCGTAAGAGCGCAAAAACTTGGCCAAAGACATCCCCTTCAAATTTTACCCGCCATCCAACCCAGACTTCGGTAGTGGCTGTTACAGGCGCCGTTTGCGCCTTATTGCACAGGACGGCCTTCTTACTGGTGAACTCGAAGACTGCAACCATGCTTTTAAGGTATCTATTGAACATGATGAGAACTTGATAACAGCGGTGTTTGGCGAAGCTATTCGTCACCCACTCAGTACTTGTCCGGGCGCCCTGAGTAAACTACAGAGCTTCGTTGGCTTACGACTCGACAACTCTATTGCTGATTTCTTTCAAACCATAAACGCTAGACAAAACTGCACCCATTTATATGATTTGACTCTATCAACTATCGGTCACTATCAGCGCGTATTATCCGAGCCCGAACTGGCCCAGGTTATCATTGATATAACCATTCCAGATGCAGTTGATGGTAAATCGGACGCGAGCTACCAATTAAACGGCAAAGAAATTTTACGCTGGTCCATCAAAAACTGGAAAATTGAAGCGCCGGGTGAACTACAGGGCAAACCATTACGGAGAGGGTTTATCGGCTGGGTCAGTGAGCATTACGCAGACAACTACGATCTACTTGAGGCTGCATTACAAACTCAGAAAGGACACTTGGTTTCCGTGGCCAGAGAATATGACATGAACGCACTTGCCGGTACTCAGCCAGGTAAACTATACGACGCCACTGGGGTCTGCCATGCACATCAGCCAGATATATTCCATCAAGCAGTGCAATTGAACACACAAAGAGATTTTACTGACACACCAGAACAACTATTACGTTTTATTCCCGAGATTCCCGACCTCTAGATTGTCACGGGGTAATCGTTCTCACGCCATAACTTCATTCCACCATCCATTGCCACGGCCCGACCAAAGCCCATCTGCTTTAGCGTTGCCGCCGCCAGCGTGGATACTCTGCCAAGTTCGCAATAAACCACAATGCGATGCGTCGGGTCAGGCAGCACGTCATTTACTCGTAATTCGAGCTGACCACGTGGCAGTAAAATGGCACCCGGTATATGACCTTCGGTAAAGGCCTCTTTTTCCCTCACATCAAGAATAGTAATGTCGGTTTCACCGCTATCGATTCGACGTTTTACCTCATGCATCGACATAAAAGATACACTACTGGCTGCTTCGTGGATTAGCTGGTCTACCGTTTTTCCGCCAGAAATATTGGTACGTATGGCCTCGCTAAGGTGATCCGGCATCCGAATATCCAATGCGCGCATGTGTTCAACAAATTCACTGCGCTCGGTCTTTTGCAAGCGCGGATTATTTTCAATTTCCTCACCGATAGTAGAATAGTCTCTATCACTGTATATGTGCGCGGGATATACCCTCAGGGATTGATCCAGCAAAAGAAGCTTATTGAACAAGCTATCGTAAAGCTGCTCCGGATCACCGCTGGGCAAATCGGTTCTGCCGGTTCCACCTATAAGCAAAGTATCGCCAGTAAGAACACAATCCTCTACCACAATACACATAGAGTCTGCCGTATGACCCGGCGTGTGAATAATAGTGAGGCGTAAATTGCCAAGAATAATACTCTCTCCGTCATCAACGCGTATGTCACCAAACACCGCCGTACTAGCCCGATGCATGATGATAGAGAGATTGTGCGCCGCGGCTAATTCCCTGCTACCGGAGAAATGATCCGCATGGGTGTGAGTTTCCAAGGTGTATTGCAGGCGCAACCCTTCCTGAACGGCCAAAGCATGATAGCGATCGACAAGACTGAGTTCAGGGTCAACTATCAATGCGACACAGGCATCCCGACATCCGATCAGATAAGACTGGCAACCTCGTTCGGTACTCAGTTGATGAAATATCATATTCATAAACCTGTCCTCATCCAGTAGGCGATTACTTTAGGGCGTCACCCATTTTTTGGGAGAAGCGGATCAATAGATCCTGCTCGGCACGTACCATGGCCTCGTAGCCATCGCTGGAAATATCCTCGACATCCGAAAACTGACCGGCCCGCCGTGAACCGTCAGCGGCAATAGCAGACCAATAAGCTACCATTTTTACCTCACCCTGCGCATTGCCATGTAACTGATCGATGCTCACATTAATCTGGGTTGCGGTACTGGAAGCGTCGTGTATTGCAACTTCCTGATTCAGCGCCACGCCAATTTCGGCCGCCAGAAAACCGGGCAGGCTTAAACGCAGTGGCTCAGCCCATTGATGTTGTCGAGCTATGACAATCTTACCTTCGGCGGTTTCCAATACAAGGCCAGATTGATCGAGATAAGTAGCAACCTTGACTGACTGAAGACTGTATTGCGGCGCCTGTTGTCGCATACCCGTCTCTACCGGTGAGTCTGAGCGAAGCAGGTAATAATGCTTCTGTGCCACAGGTTGACTGGAACAGGCCGATACAAAAATGACTATAAAAAAGAAAAGATATCGCATCATTTTTTTGCCTCCGGTACTGGGTCAGCGGGTAGTTCAACAGATCTGATAATCGCGTTGGGGTTTGTTGATAGCGTATTGGTAAAATCCGACAAGTTCTGCAAACTATAATTCAAATCGCGCAGGCTGCTATTCAGTGATTGATAAGCAGGTGAGTCTGGTGATATACCCTTGGCAACTTCGCGTAACTCAGCCATTAAAGACGTTAGCTCAGTGGTTAATCCCTGAGTTTTTTTATTATCAAGTAACTCCCTCAAGGCCGCCAAACTGGCATTTAACTCAACCAATGCTGTATTGACCCCATCAACGGTATCATCTAGCGGCAAGCCATTAATTTTTTCCAACAGTGTTGTAATTTGTTGACCCATTTTCTGCAAGCCGCCTGCCGCTGTAGGTAGCGTCACGTAACCAAGATACTCACCTTGTTGCGCGGCCTCCACCTCTGGATAAAAATCGAGGTTAACAAACAAACTACCAGTCAACAAATTGCCGGTAGCCAAAGAAGCACGAAGCCCATTCGCCACACCAAGGCTAATCGACTCGCGTAGACGATCTATTGATTCGGGATTATCACCCGAAAGTAGACGGCCGGGCTCTAGATAAATAAGTACGGGAATCACGCCATCGCCACCAGGCTTGTTTGTCGCCATCACTTCCTTAACCATGATTTTGTCAACATAGCCGAGTTCAATACCTCGAAACTCTACTGCCGCACCGGGTTTTAAACCGCGCAGAGATTGGTCAAAAAGCACAACGTAATAGACACCGTAGCGATAGGGGTCCTGTTCAATTTCCGAGCGAGAGGCAAATAGCTTGAACTCCGTGCCGGACTCTACTTTTTTACCTGGAGCGAAGCCTGCTGGTCGTGCAAAAGTAATACCCCCGGTTAATATCGTTTCCATTGACCCTGTATTCACTTCGATACCATCCGCCGTTGCGCTAAAAGACACGCCACTGATTTCCCAAAAACGAACCGAACTATCAACCAGCTCGTGATAAGGCGCGTCGATGAATATATCATAGTGAATCTTGCGTAACGCCAAATCGAAATCCAGACTTTCGACCCGCCCTACTTTGTAACCATGAAATAAAATTGGGTCACCTGCACTGATCGAGTGGGCATGGCTACTCAGCAACTGCAGCCTTAACCCCGGCGCTCCAATAGGTGTTTGAGGCTGTCGATTCAAACCTTCGAACTCCCTTATCCCATCCTCGCCATCGCCCTCAGAAAACTCGATATAGGCGCCAGATAGCAGGGTATCCAAACCGCTGACCCCGCCCCCGCTAACCTGTGCCGTTACCACCCAAAACCGACTGCCTTCACGAAGCAGTGGTCTGGTCTCCTTATGCAGTTTGACCATAGCCACCACACCTTTATGATCAGCACTCAAACGCACCTCTTCGACTACTCCGACGTCGACGCTACGGTAACGGACTTTCGTTTTACCCGCTTCAAGCCCGTGTGCAGTTTCAAATCGTATTTTTATCTCAGGCCCTTCATTAATTAGAGTGTAGACCAAGGCCCAGGCACCTAATATAAGCGCCACCAGGGGTAGTATCCACACGACTGAAAAATGCATGCCACTACTTAGCTGAGGTTTTATTTCATTCATTATTTTGATCCAGTCGATCCCATATTAGTCTCGGGTCCAGGCTTTCAGCAGCCAATATAGTCAATATTACTACACCGGCAAAAGACAAAGCGGCAATTCCGGGTCGGATGACCAGTAAACCGCCTAAATGGACTAAGGCGACCAGTATAGACACAACAAATACGTCGATCATAGACCATTTACCGATCAGCTCGGTTAAACGATACAAAGCGGTACGATGTCGGTGTCCTTTCTCGGGCGGAAATTTAGCACCCCAGACAAGATAATAGAGTGACAACATTTTACCCAAAGGCACAATAACACTGGCAATAAATATAACCGCGGCCACCGGTAAAGAACCCATGCGAATTAATAGGAGTACGCCGCCCATAATGGTACTTTCCTGAGAGTTACCCAACTGGTCGGTAATCATAATGGGGTAAAGATTAGCCGGAAAATACAATAAGGTTGCCGTCAGTAACAAGGCCATTGTACGTTGCACACTGTGTGGTTTTCGTTGGTGCAATGAACTCTGGCAGCATGGACATCGAGTTACATCTACCGAGGATAATTTACAGCATATATGGCACGAGGATAACCCTCTCTGTGCCGCGGTTTGAGTCAGCTCAGTCATCTCGCATCCAGGCCATTGATCATTTGCCAACATTGATATCGGTCAACCGAAGCAAGCGCCAGGGTAAAAGAAACGCTAAATGCCACGTACGCCCAGAACGAAATCCCCAGAGTAATAGTGGCCATCGCAGACAGCTTTATCAGGCTCACTATGACACCAATAATAAAAACTTCCACCATCGTCCAACTGTAAATTGTAAAAAATAGGACTGCGACAAACCTCAAGCTTGTATATGGCCGCTGTAGTTGCAATGCGGTAGCAATGTAGATCAGAAAAAAAAGGACTGCTGCAGGCAAAAGAATGATAAACCCTGCAACCAATATGGCAAGAACCGGCATTCCGTAATGAAACAACTCCCACACGGTAGTAGGCAATGTCATTTCGGTGTGTAGACCACCAGCACCCAAGGACATAAAAGAAAAACTGTTTGCTATCAGTAAAAAAATTGCCGCAGCTACACTATAAGCCAAGACCAGAGACATCGCATTTGGCTGTAAACTGGTCAAAAAATGACCGCAACGAGGGCAGACAGCTCTAGCACCCGGAGGAATGTCGCTAACATCTATTAGTAGATCACAGCCCTGGCAGGCGATTAATCCGTTCATAATTCGGCTAATTCTTTACATAGAACTCATATCATACCGGAAAAAAATCACCCAACCCAAGCATCTCGCTCGGATTACAGATCACCTTTGTTATTCCCCATACTCGGGCGAGGAATAACCGGAATACGGCACGCCAGACAAGTGCGCCATCTCTCGATGCCATGTCGCCAGATCATTGCGTGTAAATTGATTGAGATGATGATGGCCGCAGGCTCTAGCCATAACTTGCATTAATTCAACAGAAGCGCTGAAGAAATTATACAGTTGGAGCGAGGATTTCTCGACATTAAGTCTTTGCCTCAAGTCCGCTTTTTGTGTGGCAATACCTGCAGGGCAATTATTGGTATTACAAATCCTGGCGGCAACACATCCAATCGATTGCATGGCACTGTTGGCAATTGCCACACCATCTGCCCCCAGTGCCATAGCCTTCACAAAATCTGAGGGCACTCGTAGGCCCCCTGTAATTATTAAGCTTACCCTACCACTAGCGCCCTGCTGGTCCAGGTATCTGCGTGCTCTCGCCAGAGCTGGAATGGTAGGTACACTAATATGATCTCGGAATAATTCGGGGGCTGCGCCGGTACCGCCGCCACGACCGTCCAGAATGATATAGTCGGCGCCAGAGTCCAGAGCAAACTGCACGTCTCTTTCAATATGATTTGCGCTGAGTTTAAATCCTACCGGAATACCGCCAGTGATTTCCCTGACGCGAGCAGCAAAACGCTGGAAATCGGAGACCGAGGACAAATCTTTGAATGTTGGCGGCGATATCGCCGCTTCCCCGACAGGGATACCTCTCACCTGGGAGATTTTTCCCGTGTTTTTATTGCCCGGTAGATGTCCACCGGTGCCAGTCTTGGCACCTTGCCCTCCCTTAAAATGAAATGCCTGCACCCTCTTTAACGATGCTTCGTTGTAGCCAAACTTAGCGCTGGCCAACTCATAGAAATAGCGCGAATTTTCAGCCTGCTCTTCAGGTAACATACCTCCTTCTCCGGAACATATCCCGGTACCGGCTAATTCGGCGCCGCGAGCCATTGCTGTTTTTGCTTCTTCTGATAGCGCACCAAAACTCATATCAGATACAAATAGAGGAATTTTAAGTAACAAAGGTTTAGCGGCTTCAGGCCCAATAATCAGCTCGGTGCCTACCTGTTGATCCTCCAATAGCGGTTTAATGGCCATTTGCGCCACCATAATTTGCAGGTCATCCCAATGCGGTAATTGGTAACGTGGTACACCCATTGCGGTCATAGGTCCGTGATGGCCCATCTTCGATAAACCGTCTCTGGCTAGCTCATGAATAAAGGCCACTGTTGGCTCTTCCAATGTTGACTTAGCTATAGGCATCTCACCTTCAACACTTTGTGGCCCTGGCCCCTCTTTGCCCATATCGGCTTCAGTAAACTGTTTGTGTGACCCATCGCAATATGGCGCGTTGCCCGTATGTTTACACAAGCACAAAAAAGCATCCCCGCTTTCCTCCGCCCTGAAGGCTTTGGGTTTATGAGACGTACCCACATGAGATCCATCGCAGAAGGGCTGCTTACTTGATCTGCCGCAGCTGCAGAAATTGTACTCTTCCCCCTCGATCAAACTGACGGATGCGGGTTTAACATTCGCAATAATCGGTTTACTCATATGTGCTCCATCATTTTTAGGTTTCTTGCTTCCGCCAATCATAGTTGAAAAATGCAACTACACACCTATTAATGTCGGCAGTGCTGCTAGTAGCTGCACACAGGCGATGTTAACATCGCTATCAGAATAGATACTCTGAGAGAAGCTTCATGTTTGATGTTCGTCCTATTTCCGGCACTTTGGGTGCTGAAATTCATAACATAGATTTGTGTGGAGATATAACACCGGCTATGTATCTGGAGATACGACGCCTTTTTGTCGAATACGGAGTGATATTTTTCCGTGATCAGGACATAAACCATGCCCGACACAAGGAATTGGCTGCATCGTTTGGACCACTGCAATCTCATCCGGCATATGGCACTGTAGAAGGATTTCCTGAGCTCAGTATTCTGGAAAGTACGCCTGAAAACCCGACCAAGATCGAAGAGTGGCATTCAGACATGACGTTTCTCCAGCATCCTCCTTTAGGAACGGTATTACGTTCAAAGATCATCCCACCAAAGGGTGGTGATACTCTGTGGTCGAGTATGACCGCTGCCTACGATGGTCTGTCAGATCAAATGCAAAGCCTTCTTTCGGGACTGACTGCCACACATGACTTTGCCTACGGCTTCAGAGAGAGCCTGGCCGAACCCGGTGGTCGAGAACGACTTGCCGAGGCAATAAACAATAACCCTCCGGTAGAGCATCCGGTTATTCACATCCACCCCGAGAGTGGTAAAAAGGTCATTTTTGTCAACCGCCTGTTCACCACTCAAATTGTGGGTATGCGAGCCAAAGAAAGTAACGCGCTATTGCAGTTTCTGTACCAGCATATAACGACTGACGAATACACCTGTCGATTCAAATGGGATGTCAATTCAGTGGCTATATGGGACAACCGCAGTACTCAGCACAAACCGATTAATGATTATTTTCCCGCGCACCGACAGCTGATTCGTACCACTATTTACGGCGACCGACCTTACTGATGAACGCAGCGCCAGGAAAAACAATGAAAACAATTCCCTCTTCTATATCCAACTTTCTCTGTCTATCTTGTGAGCAATAACCACAAGGCACGACCTAATCACACCAGCTTATTAGCAACACGACTTTCAGCTTTTGCACTATTGGCCGCGAGTTCTACCGGTCGCTCAGCTAATATCGATGAGGCGATAAATTCCGCTATAGCGCCTCTGACTGAGCTCGTTTCCGGGTTTATCTTCTACAGTGTGGAGATCTACGGTGCCCAGCTGCCATTGATTGTCTTGTGGTTGGTTGCAGCGGCAGTATTCTTTACTTTCTATTTCGGCTTCCTGAATTTTCGCGGTATGGCACATGCTGTGAGGCTGGTACGCGGAGATTATTCCGACCCGGACCACAAAGGAGAAATCAATCATTTTCAAGCTCTGGCGACTGCCTTGTCTGGCACTGTCGGTATTGGCAACATCGGTGGTGTAGCCGTTGTTATTAGCGTGGGTGGGCCTGGCGCTGTCTTTTGGCTCATTATTGCCGGTCTACTGGGTATGTCGACAAAATTTGCTGAGTGTGTCGCCGGCGTAAAATACCGACAGCACAACGACGACGGCACGGTTTCCGGCGGCCCCATGTACTATCTTGAACACGCATGTAAAGAACGAGGCATGGCTTTTCTGGCTAAACCTATGGGGTATTTTTACGCTATATCGATAGTCATTGGCTGCCTTGGTATCGGCAACATGTTCCAGTCCAACCAGGCATTTCAACAATTTGTTTTTGCCACGGGTGCTGAGCAAAGCCAATTTATAGACAAAGGCTGGATATTTGGATTGGTCATTGCCGTAGTCATTGGCATAGTGATCATTGGTGGACTAAAGAGCATTGCTAAAGTTACTAGCAGGCTAGTGCCGTTTATGGCCATCAGCTACGCGCTAGGAGCAGTGCTGGTCATTATACTCAATGCTGACAAGCTGCCGTGGGCTATTTCTACCATCTTTACCGAGGCGTTCACACCACAGGGCGCCACCGGAGGTGCTCTGGCGGTTATGATTCTAGGCTTTCAGCGCGCAGTATTCTCAAATGAAGCCGGTATCGGCTCAGCCGCTATTGCGCATTCTGCGGTTCGCACAGAAGAGCCGGTAACCGAGGGCTATGTAGGTTTGTTAGAACCTTTCATTGATACTGTTGTAGTGTGTACGCTAACAGCATTGGTCATTCTTACTACAATTTATTACCCGGGTCTTTCAAACGAGGGGATTCAAGGCGTAGAACTGACATCCAGAGCGTTTGCCAGCACATTGAGCTGGTCGACTATCCCTCTATCAATTATTGCCATTCTTTTTGCATTTTCTACTATGATTTCCTGGTCATATTATGGACTAAAGGGTTGGAGTTATATTTTCGGTGCATCAAAAAAGTCCGCTATTACTTTTAACACCCTCTTCTGCCTCGCTGGTGCTTTGGGTTGTACTATTCAGCTAAGCGCTGTTTTAGACTTTTCAGATGCGATGGTTTTTGTCATCGCACTGCCAAACGTCATTGGCCTCTATTTGCTGGCCCCGATTATCAAGAAAGAGTTACATAACTACCAGCAGCGCTTACACAGCGGTCAATTGGTTAAATACGCAGATAAGCCTGTTATAGGCTAATGTATTGGCCGACCAAATGGCCAACTACGCCCTAGCCATAACTAGAGCCCTTTAAAGTGGCATATTCAGCCAAACAGCCCCCCCTTCTTACACAGTAAGCTATCTAATGTAGCCTTATACTGGATATACCTAGAAACAGCATGACTTCCATTGCCACTAGGACTAAGCTCTGGACAGGCATACAAGGAAGAAGATGATAGATCAGCAATTGCCAAAGATTAGCTCCGAGAACAGGTATTCTTACCTCGTGGTGACAGAGGATTGTCACTGTATAGAATTATCTCAATGTGCAGCCGGCACGCTGGGATACGACCCTTCAATAGTATCCCCCGATAGCTTGTTTGGGATTCACACAAATATTCTAGCAATAACAAATGCGAAGAAAATACTCAAGGCTGTATCGAGTGTAATCTCAGATAAGAAAGAAAGGCTATTCGCCGTATGGATAAAATACAGCACCAACGTTTGGTATAAAGTGCTCTGTCGATGCTCTGCTGAAAACAATCATTCTGTTCATATAATTCTTGTTGACGTAACGGATATCGACCCGCGTGCTATATGGCTTTCACGTATCAACCTCGCGACCCAAAGAATGGATCTGGGCCCTGAATATAGCAACAGGACTGTCAGCTTCCTGGAATACGCCGTTTTACATTTTCTTATCAGAGGAACGACGTACAAAAACATAGCGGCTATGATGAACATAAGCTCAAACACTGTCAGTTTCAGAATTAAACAATTGAAGCAGGCTTTTAGCGTAAATTCAGTCGGTGCCCTTTTACAAGAAACCCACGATAACAAATTGATCCACATGCTAACAATAGACTTAAATGTCTCAAATCCCGCAATGACAGATTTTCATTTATATAGCTTGGTAGATTAAACCTGTAAAAACAGCGTTATATCAATCCACCAAACTACATAAACACCAGATCTCAGCCCTTAACAGAAAGACCTAACCATCGTCATCGCCCTCTCCCTTATTCCTGGGATTATAAGGCGTGCCCGAGGGCGGGTAATCCAGTGTGTTTTCTATTTCATCAATGTGTTCTTCTGGCCAGTTGGGATATGGCAAGCTATCCTGCTGACGCCATTGCTCGACCAACGCCTCAATCTCGGTCTTTCTCCCTGCATTGAAAGCCAAAGGCTCCTCAAGCATGACCGTTTGCGAGGGGAAGGCAAACTCTGCGCCGCTGTCGCGTACTGCATCGATTATACGCAAATAGATATCTTCTCCAACAGCCAAGTAGGTTTGGTAATCGGTGGTATCAATTCGACTGTCCAATCGTAATGCAAGCGATGAGTCATCAATATTGTTAAAGCGAACACTGATTGAATCGGTTATCACCGAGGGATGAGCATATAAAATCTCTCTGACCTTGGCCATAACATAGCGCATTTGATCCGGTGTGGTTGATAATCGCAATGCGATCATGCGATAAAAACGGATACTGTCACGCAGGGTGATATTTTCAATCTCTGCGGATGCCAAAGGACCATTGGGAATATTGACGATGGTGCGATCGAGCGTGCGCAAATAGGTAGAGCGTAAACCAATATCAGTGACTGTCCCTATACGCGTGCCAACCCGGATAAAATCACCAGGCCGGAATGGCGCAGCGATATAGATCGTTATAGCGCCAATCAGGTTTTCCAGTGTTTTCTGGGCCGCCAACGCAATCGCAACACTACTCACACCAAGACCAGCGATAATCGTTGTTACGTCATAGCCAGCGTTATCCAGGCCCATAATTAGCAATATAGATACTGCCAGTATCTTACATACTACGGTAACCGGACGCACGATCACCGCTGCCTCCGGATGATCGCTCTCGGACATCCGGCGGTGCGCCCGCGCGGCTATAAACTCGATGAGACCAATCGCCAGAAAAACGTAGGCAAGATAAGCAAGTACGACTGAATCAAAAATCGTTCTCGCTTTTATTGTTAAACCCAGGTTTAACATAAATTCCCGTAAAATCACGATATACAGGAAAAAACCCAAGGGACCTACTAGCAAACGTTGTAAAGCGGCAAGACGATAGTCGTTGCGCTGAAGATTTATTTTGCCTAATAGCCAATGAAGAAACACTACGGAGATAAACAAGGTCAGCAAAAATACGGCAAGATATGCCCATTGCCAGTTGTCCAAACCCAAATAGGTAAATGCAGGCAATGTCTGTGCCACACCGGCAGCAAAGTCACTGTGACCAAACCTATCCCACAGCACCGGAATTTCTACAACCGTGGCATTCGAAATCTTCCATTCTCGTCCACCGTAGCCATCAGGTATACGTTGAACATATAACTCTACAACCCGATCTCCTGTGTCTATTTCACCAAATGTGTCCCGATAAGTTGGTAGGCCATCTTCGCTATGACCTTCGGGTTCATCGCTGAGAGTCGAAACATTGATCCAGACATGACGAGAAAAAACATACGCCAATTGCTTAATGAGCTCTGGACCATCTTCGAGCTCGATATGGACAGGTAGATAACGCATATCCAGAAATTCAGCGGCGGCCTCGTAATCTCGCGCATCCAGTGCTTCACTTACCCCAATTAGAGTACGTCGAGGCGTAGCTCTGGATCCAGGATTACGTTTGAGCGAGGCTTTCATTTCCAAGGCCATAGCCTCGCTCTCCTCTTGTTCCTGAACCAAATCTTTTACGGTAGGAGTAGGGGTAGGTTCAGCAATAGCCATAACACTAGAGAAGAGGCAGAAAAATAACGCAAACATCCGTATAAAATTGGACGAGATTTTCATATCTGGAATTTCCTTAACATAGACAACCATCAAATCCGGTGTACCCGCGCGACTCACGGCAGTAAAATTATAATTTGTTTTATTTGGCATGCTAAGGCCAAAATCAATCCACATCGATATCAAAATCGCATGTTTTTCTGATGTGTATTGGCAATACGACAAACTCCCATATAGCTGCCGTAATTCAGTATAGCAAAATCTGCTAATGGAGTACGCTTGGCGCTTGGCGCAGAGCTTAAAGTTTTACCCACAAAGCGCTATCCACGACTTAACCGCCTGGCTTGGATGATGCCCCTTACGAAGCACAAAATAAAAGGTTCGGGCGGTGTCGCGGTCTGGTAGGTCCAAGGGTATCAAATCACCGTGTTTAAACGCGGCTTCCAATACTATTTCAGACAGACAACCCAGACCCATACCAGACTCCACCGCTTTTTTGATAGCCTCGTTATGCTCCAGTTCGAGAAATATATCCAGTTGTGGTAACAAACCCTGCATCAGCCGCTCAAATGAATGCCGTGCGCCCGAATCAGGCTCCCTTAGTATCCATTTCGCCGCAAGGAGGTCCTCATCACTCAATGTCTTTTTGCCAGCCAGTGGGTGTTTCGGGCAGCAAAATACTCTCAGCTTGTCTTCTCTCCAGGGAATGAACTGCAAGTCTGCATGCTGCATCTCGCCCTCAATCATACCCACGTCTAATTCAAAATTAAGTACTTTGGCGACAACATCCGGGGTGCTGCCCACATGAAAACTCACATCAGCTTCGGGGTGCGCCGACATATAATGCGCCAGGAACTCGACCGCCAAATAATTACCTATAGTCAGGCTCGCCCCTACACTGAGGTGTCCCACGTCGGCATGTCCTTGTAGATCAGCCTCAAATTCAAGCGCATGGGCCAAAAGCGCTTCCGCCTTATCACGCAAGGTCTCACCTATTTTACTCAATACCAACCTTTTACCTTTCCGGTCAAAAAGACCCGCGTCGTAACGCTGTTCAAGATCCTGTAGAGCTGCGCTTGCGGCAGATTGCGACATATGAAGATTTTGCGCTGCCCGGGTGATATTTTGTTCCTTCGCGATAGCCAAAAATATCTCCAGCTGCCTTAAGGTATATTTCACTGCTGTCCTCCATGCAATGCAGGTTTTAACACCACCAACACACCAGGTTCAGGCGCATGTGGCTTAAATACACTATCATCGATAAAATCGATATTAAAAACCACAATATCCTGTTTTACTTTTAATTGCAATCAGCCTATGGTGGCAACCACTCAAAATTTCATTTGCTGATCCATCCTGCTACAGAGCATGGCGGCTTCCTATATCTTGAACTATCGAACAGAGGCTTAAAAAATGACCGAACAAAAAGCGACCAATGTGACTTGGCACGAAGGTGACATCACCCGCGAACACCGTAATACCCTAATGGGCCAGAAAGGTGTCACATTGTGGTTTACCGGCTTATCGGGTAGTGGCAAGTCTACTGTAGCCGTTGCCCTCGAAGGCGCTCTGTTTGAAATGGGCAGGCTCAGCTATCGCCTCGACGGCGATAATATTCGACTGGGTATTAACAGGGGTCTTGGCTTCTCAGCTGAAGATCGCGAAGAGAATATCCGCCGTATCGGGGAGATATCCAAGCTTTTTGTTGATACGGGTATCATCTGTCTATCCAGCTTTGTCAGCCCCTACCGTGCCGACCGTGATCAGGTACGCGCATTACACGAAGCAGCGGGCATGGATTTCATAGAAGTATTTGTCGATGTACCACTGTCGGTAGCGGAAGAACGCGACCCCAAGGGGCTTTACAAAAAAGCCCGTGCTGGCGAAATTAAGAACTTTACCGGTATAGACGACCCCTATGAAGCACCGGACAAGCCTGAAATTGTTCTCAATAGCCACGAAATGACTCTAGAGCAAGAAGTCGACACACTGCTAAACGAATTGAAGAAGCGCGGCATCCTGCCAACTGACTGATAGAACATTTGCACGATTGGAGATAAAAGATGATTGATCCACATGGCGCCAAAGCGCTAACACCACTTTTTTGCTATGACACCGAACGTCGCCATGCACTAATAGCTGAAACAGCGACACTACCTTCTTTGTTGATCAGTTCAGCCGCAGCTGCGAACGCCGTTATGATGGGCGCTGGTTATTTCACCCCTTTGTCTGGCTATATGGATCTGGCTGATGCACTCAGCGTCGCCACTGACATGAAAACAGCGGACGGCCTATTTTGGCCAGTGCCCATTTTAAACCTGGTACATGATGCCGCAGCAGTCAAAGCCGGTGATCGCATTAGCCTGCTTGACCCCAATGTAGAAGGCACTCCGGCACTGGCTATTATGGATGTTAGCGCAGTCGAGACTGTATCTGACGAACAAATACTGCTGATGGCGGAGAATATATTTGGCACACTGGACCCTGAACACCCAGGCGTGGCTGCATTTAAAGCGCAGGGTAATACGCTTTTGTCGGGCAATATCGAGGTATTGAACTTTTCTTACTTCCAGGCCGATTTCCCGGACACTTTCCGTACCGCGGTGGAAATTCGCAATGAGATTGCCGAGCACGGCTGGCAGAAAGTCGTAGCCTTCCAAACGCGTAACCCGATGCACCGGGCACACGAAGAGTTGTGCCGTATGGCGATGGAAGACCTCAATGCCGACGGTGTTCTTATTCATATGCTACTGGGCAAGCTTAAGCCTGGTGATATCCCGGCCAATGTACGCGACGCATCAATCCGTAAAATGGTTGAGGTGTATTTCCCCCCCAATACCGTGATGATTACCGGCTACGGTTTTGACATGCTTTATGCAGGCCCCCGTGAAGCATTGCTACACGCGGTATTCCGTCAGAACTGCGGCTGCAGCTACTTAATTGTTGGCCGCGACCATGCTGGCGTAGGCGATTACTACGGTGCCTTTGACGCTCAAACTATATTCGATGAGATTCCTGACGGCGCAATGGAAATTGAAATTTATCGCGCTGACCACACGGCCTACTCCAAAAAGCTGGACCGGGTTGTGATGATGCGTGACGCTCCAGATCACGACAAGGATGACTTTGTTTTATTGTCTGGCACCAAGGTAAGAGAAATGCTGGGTAATGGCATTGCGCCACCGCCTGAGTTCTCACGCCCTGAAGTCGCTCAAATCCTGATGGACTACTACCAGGCTCTTGATAACGCTTAATGCGTTGAAGGAGCTATTAGATGGACAGGGATGTCCATCTAAGCCCTGCCCCGTTCAATCACAAAGGTTTTTCCTATGGCCAGTATCGATATCTTTAACGGTGATGCGGATGGTATTTGCGCACTGACACAGCTGCGCCTTAGCCAGCCTAAAGACAGCCAGTTAGTTACCGGAGTTAAACGGGATATAGCGCTGGTTGCTCAGGCCGAATATGGCGACGCAGACGATATCACTGTATTGGACATCTCCTTTGATAAAAACCGCGATGGCGTTAGCAAAGCACTAGAGGCTGGCGCAAATATACTTTATTTCGACCATCACTTTGCCGGTGATATTCCTGCCCACGCATCACTTGAAACCCATATTAATACGGCTAGCGATACCTGTACTAGCATGTTGGTCAATGAGTATTTAAAAGGGGCTTTTCGAGCCTGGGCAGTTGTAGGTGCCTTTGGTGATAACCTGGCTAAAAGTGCAAACAGTATCGCCAAACCGCTGGCATTAAGCGAGACCGAGCTTGAGCAGCTGGAAGCTCTGGGTACTTATTTAAACTACAACGGCTACGGTGCATCACTGGATGATCTGCTTTTTACACCCTCAGACCTGTATCGAAAAGTATCTGTTTATGCTGATCCGCTGGAATTCATAAAAAATGATACTGCAACGTTTAATCGCCTCGAGCAAGGTTATCAACAAGACATGAGCTCTGCCGCTAATATTGCTGCGGAATATTGTACCAATACCGTGGCAGTGTTTCGTTTTCCTGATGAAGCGTGGGCCCGACGAGTGAGTGGCGTATACAGCAACGATTTAGCCAATGCCAACCCCGATCGCGCACATGCAGTATTAACTGAAAAAGCCGGTGGCACGCTACTGGTCAGCGTCCGTGCTCCACTAAACAACAAAACGGGTGCAGATGAGATATGCCGTCAGTTTCCTACTGGTGGCGGGCGTAAGGCCGCTGCAGGCATTAACGATTTACCTGCACAGATGTTAAGTGAATTTATCGAGACAATGGAACGCTTCTATAAAAGCTAAGTCAAAAATACGGGCCTGCTGCAACAGGCCTAGGCTATCACATCCAGATCTGCCGCCATTAAAGCATCACCTACTATCTCTTTTCCATCCAGGCTCTTTACCTTGCGGTGAGTTGCGTGCACGATCTCGCGGCTATAAACCACCTGCCCTACATGACTGCCGACACAGAGTTCCAGCGCAGCCTCAGCCATCATTTCGACCGGTTCAACCATATCGGGCCGGCGTCTGGCTATGTCCATCACATAGGCCGCACCGCTAGTTAATACAATATTGCAGGGCGCCATAGAATTCACATAAATATTTTCATTTACCAATTCATGTGCAAGGGCCTGAGTATAACGATTGAGTGCCGCCTTGCTCGCACCATAGGCGCCAATCACATGGGCAGACATTGCCGTATCGGGATAAGGAGCCAAAGGCTGCTCAGCGGTGCGGCTGCTGATATTTAATATCCAACCCTGGCCTTTTTCACGCATGGCGGGCAAGGCCTGCTGGGCCAGCTCTACCGGTACATTAACATTCAGATCTTGCATCATATTGCGATGCCGACTAGTCACCAGACTAGGTAGATTGGCCTTCATGGCTGCGGCATTATTCACCACAATATCAAAGCCACCAAAAAATGCACTGGCCCTGTCTATTAAATCCGCGCGAGCAACTTCGTCAGTTAAATCGCAGGCTATCGCCGCCGCTCTACCCCCGGCTGCTTCTATATCAGTCACCGTGTTTTCAAGACTGCCTTCCATATCTCCATGAGGACCCATACGAGATGCACACACCACGACTGCTGCACCTTCAGCAGCAAAACGTTTGGCTATCGCGCGGCCGATTCCGCGACTTGCGCCGGTAATGAAAGCCACTTTTCCTGATAACTCGTTCATTGTGTCTGCTCCTGCTGATCACTCTGTCGAGGCCATTGATATTCCTGATAAAATTCAGCTAATTCCAGCTCCAATTTTTCTCGCGAGATATTGTAGTCATCAAAATTATATTCAAAGTGACTGCTGTGTTTCTTTTCTTTACTTTCAATGGCTTCCAAATGTGCCTCAAAGGTCTCTGACATTTCCAGATTCAAGGCGGTATAAATAGCTTTTACCTCCGCTCTTGGCGCCGAGGTTAGCAAGCGATAATCAACTATCGCAGAGCGTTCACATCCATTTTCCTGTAATGCAATTTTGGGCAAGCGAAATGTATCAAACGAAATATTCGCCAAAGCATCCAGTGAGGGCTGATATTGAGACTTACTCCAACCATTGCCTTGCCAGGTCAGTTCCATCAACTTCAAAGTACTGGGAATACACTGTAGCGGGTCACGCATCATGACGACGATGCCGGCATCAGGAAATGTTTCGAGCAGGGCATTGACCCAACCGCTCATTACCGGGTTTTTGCTCAAATGCGTTTTATGACCACCATGAAGTAAAAGCTGCCTTTTTACACATTCTTTATAGTGGCGCATCCAGCGCCTTTTTCGCTTTTCTGACAATTGATCGACATGGAAAATATCCACTTTATGAATCAGCGGAAGATCCAACGACCATTGCTGCGTAACAAAAGCACCGCGCATAACAAACTGGTCTTCCTCCGGAATCCACAGACCTTGCTCGTGAATATGTCTCCAGGGGGCAAAAGTTTTTTCATCCCACACTTTAAGCTTGCCGTTAATCCAGCTACCGAACCAATGCTGGTCTATCCACCCCAAACCCTTGAGGATTTTCTTCTGCAATAAAGAAGGGAAAAACATCTCCCAATAAAGAAAGAAGCTGAATCGATCACCATCTGCCGCCATTAGCCTGTGCATCAAGGTTGTGCCACTGCGTGCATGACCTACGATAAACACGGGTTTTTCGACCTTTTGCGACCACAACTTTGGAAAAAACACATAATCCAGTAAGAAGAAAACTGCATTAAACAAGTAATTTAGAGGCACCAATACGAGCAGGCGAAATAATATCCGCGAGCGACCTTTAAAACCTTTTTCTGCATACACAAAGGCGATAACTTTGAAATAATAATGGAGGTCAAAATACATTGTATTTTTTGCCTCTTACTCAGCCGTAAACGGCTGAACTCCCAATACTGAAAGTGTTTCATCACTGAACGGTGAATAGGTTTTGTTAGCGTGGTCCAATAAGAATATCTGATCGTGTGATAGTGATGGATCGTAGCCTTCAGCCTGAAGATTGATTTTTCGCAGTTTGAACGTACCGGTCATATCCATGGTGTCAACAATACGAACAAAAAGTGGCACGGCATAAGCAGGCAAATTATTAACCGCTATAGTGTAAAAAAGTTGTGGATTAAATGCCTTGGTGGCGGCCATTACCAGTGCAGCCATACCGGCCCGCCCTTCAGTGTCAGGAACTTTAACGCCATAGATATTAATCAGCTCGGCATCTTCATATTCTATAAGCTGAGAAGCCACCTCTGTGGTAGACACGTTTTCGGATTTCCAGCGAAAGGTATCACCAATACGATCGACAAAGAAAAAATAGCCTTCCTCGTCATAGTTAAACAGGTCACCGGTACTAAACCAGCAATCGCCATCTTCGAATACGTTGCGCAGCAGTTTTGTTTCACTGGCTTCGACATCGGTATAACCATCAAATGGCGATACGCCGTTACCTTTTCCATCGTGCACCTGGCCTATCAACTCTCCTAGTGCACCGGGAGCCGCCTGAATGCAAAACCCTTCGTCATTGCGCAGGTGTTCAGAGTTTTCAACGTTGTAGCTGATCATGCGCATAAAGGTTCTGTCCCAATAGGGAATTCGTCCACAGGAACCGGGCACATTCTCTACATTGCACATATTGCAATTAGCTTCGGTAGAACCCCAGCCCTCTCGTATCTCAATATGATCGCCAAATCTATCGGTGAATTTCTGCCATACATCTGCCCCCATACCGGAGCCAAGCATCAGCCGAACCGTGTGATTTTTCTCCTCGGCGACAGGCTCGGCATTGGCCAGATAACGGCAGATTTCTCCTACATAGATAAAGCAGCTGACACGGTGTGTGGCGATATCTTTCCAAAATTGACTAGTGCTAAATTTACGCCGCAATACGCTGGTGGCGCCCATTGCGATCACCGACGAATACAGTGACATCACACCGGCGCCATGAAATAACGGCAAAGTACAATAATAGATATCGTCGGCTGTGATATTAGCCATGGGTATCCATCTTTGACCGGTAGCCAGCCACTTGGAATGACTAATAAGAGCGGCTTTAGGTAAACCTGTAGTACCTGAGGTGAAGATATAGCAGGCTATTTCGGAATTTTTCAAACCCGCGCGAACAGATTTATCATATCGTGCCTCAGCTGCCTGAATTAAGGCTTCATCAAACTGCTGTAATTGTATTTTAGATGATGTCTGGTGGTCTACTGCGTCGCAATCAGGAATTTCAATGGTAGGAATCTTTTGCCACAACTGATCGCCCGTTAGATATCTGTCTCGACACTCTTCACCCAGTAATACCAACTTGCTGTCGACACAATTAATTGCATGGGTCAGCGCTTTTGCCTTGGCATGAGTATTTATGAAGGCTGTTTTGACACCCAGTTTTAACATCCCGAACCAGGCATAGAAGAATTCCGGTCGATTCTCCATCATCAATGCCACTGTATCACCACGATTGAGCCCTTGATTTATGCCGATTCTGGCAAAATCATTCGCTCGTTCATTCACCTGGTGATAACTAATGACCTGCTCGTTGTAAATAACAAACGTCTTATCTGGCTGCAACAGCGCCCATTTCTCAATATGATCTGCGATTGTGACATCGGCGGCCATAGCGACTTCCATAGAATATTGATTGGTTAAATCGATAACCGCCTGGTTTTCATCTCGTGTTAATTTCATATAGTGTCCGTTTGTTCCCAAAATTCGCCAAAGGCGTTTAGAGAGTAATCTAGGTATTTCCAATACTCTTGTGAATAAATATTGCCGTATCTCTCGCCTGCTCTATCGCTGTGTCAGGCCCTTCATATACCCAGACCATCATAATCGCATACCAAACCCCAAATACGACATTGGCGATCCCTAATGCATCGCTGGCTTTTGCCAACTGGCCATCGTCAATCGCTTCATTAACCATCGCCAAAAAATGACTTTTTAGTTCGTAGCTACCCCTATTACCGGCCTCAAGATTACTGGTATGTAAAAGTTGCAAAAGGAATTCGGGATGCATTACACCATGCAGCTTGATTCTTGCTCCTACCAGTATAAAAAGACTGTCTATCTGTTGTTCAAACCGAGGGGTCTCCTTACGGATATTGCCAAGCTGAAGATACATCTCCTCAGCCATACCCTGGGCCAGATCAAGAAGTAGTTCGTCTTTACTGCTAAAGTGATTAAAGAAGGTCTTTCTGGCAACCCCTGCTGCATCGCAAATGTCACTCACCCGCGCTGGCGTCACACCATCACGACGCATTAGATGCCAGCCCGCATCCAGAATGCGTTGACGAGTCTTACTTTTACGTTGCTGATAGTGATCCAATAAAATTGCCCAACATCTAATGTAACTCAATTATCCAGGCACAAAACAATATTACACTCTGAGTGTATTATCAATAATTACAATATTACAAATTTGAAAGATAAGACACGATCTGTGATCGACCTTAGCTGACAAAATGGCAATGCCACGTTAGCCCATAATCCTACAATTGCAATGAAGGGAAGCTCCACTCGCGCTAGACTTAGCAACAATAACCCAGAGGAGACCCCTATGAAATTTTGGCAGCCTATTACCTGGACTGAAACAGAGCAACTTTGCGATATCGCCGTATTTGCCGAAGAGTTGGGGTTTGAGGGCCTGATGGGCGCCGACCATGCCTTGTATCCAGAACAAATGGCGCCAGACTACCCTTACTCCGATACCGGCCGCCCTCCCCAGTCCGGTGATAGCGAATACCCCGACATGTGGACTTCAAGCGCTGCCATGGCCGCCGTTACCCAACGAATAAAACTCACTTGCGGCGTCTATGTATTGCCAGCCAGGCACCCCATTGAAGTTGCCAAACAAGCTGCCACTCTAGCGATCATTTCCAAAGGCAGATTCATAATGGGCGTCGGTACAGGCTGGATGAAAGAGGAATTTGATGCCTTCGACGTCGATTTTAAAACCCGCGGTAAACGCATGGATGAGATGATCGATGCCATGCAACTGCTGTGGCAAGGTGAGATGGTGGAATATCACGGTGAGCACATCGACTTCCCAAGAATACAGATCAGCCCTACCCCCACCTATGACATCCCATTCTATTTTGGCGGCGCGGCGCCTATTGCGCTGCGAAGAGCGGCATTGAGAGGACAAGGCTGGATAGGCGCAGGCAATACACCCGATGAGGTTGCTCCGGTAGTAAACAAGTTGAATGCCCTGCGCAAAGAGTACGGCCGAGAGCACCTGCCCTTCGATACTCTTATTGGCATAAAGGCTCGGCCAACACTGGACTTGTTTAAAAGTCTGGAAGACACCGGCATGACCTCAAGCTTGGCGATGCCGTTTGCGTTTAGCCTTGGCTGGCGCTCTTCTCTGGATGATAAAAAGCGCATGATGGAGAAATTTGCTGAAGACGTGCTAAGACATTTGGCGGAGTAATGACCGCTACTCGTTTAGTTTAAAGACCCGAATAGCGTTCTCACGTAAGAACTTGGGCCAGACTTCGTCCCTCAGAGGCACGTCGGGCATTTCAGAAAATATTCTGTCCAGCGTCAGCCCGGCAGGGAAATAACCCGCGTACATTACCTGGTTTGATCCACGTTTATTGGCGAACTCAATAATGTCTTTGGGATAATATTTTGGCGCAAACGCGCTTGTCATATAGTGCAGGTTGGGATACTTAAGCATCAGTTTCCAAGCCATTTCTGTCCACGGTTCACAACCATGTCTCATGACTATTTTTAGTTCCGGAAAAAACCAGCATACCTCGTCGATCAACTCCACCTTTTGAGGATAGGCAGGTAAACGTGGCCCGGGCACACCCATACATGGGCAAAAAGGAATATCCAGCTCAACCAGTTTGCCATAAATGGGATACCATTTTTTATCATTCACCGGCACTGGCGGGCAAATCATTGCCGGGGCGGCAGTTACTGCCTTGATATCAATTTCGGCTTTAAGTTCGGCAATTTTCCTCACTTCGGCCATGCCGTTATTGGGGTTCGCCTCGTAAGAAGCAAAAAAACGGTCGGGGTGACGTTTTACTGCCTCTACGCCCGCATCCCCAAAATAACCAATGCCCACCATCGCCTTTTCTATATTATGTTTGTCCATCTGCTCTAGCGTATAGGCGATATAATCTGGCTGATTATCAATTTTTGGCACACTGTCTTTAAACATATACTGTGCGGGCATGCTGAAAGCGCTGTGACTTTCCTCATCCATTAACATCGATTTGATGCCCTCATAATAAGCGGCATTGCCGTCATCGCTGGGAATACCAAGCATCAGGTCAATTATTTTGATATCGCGTGGGTAAGCCATATTAGTCTCTTCGCTTCGTTATGTCGGATAGCATAACAAATATCCGCCTTTTGATTTACCACATTACGGCCTTGTCACGCCCACCAGCACACCTTAAACTGCGACGGCTTTTACCCACAATATTCAACCACAGGTTATCCAATGACGAGCAAGGCTGATTTACTCAAACGCTGCGAAGAAAAATGCGAATTATGCTCTGCCCAAACAGAGTTAGCCATGTATGAAGTCCCTGAGTCCAGTGGACAGGCTGACTCCGAGATTATGATTTGTAGTAACTGCCAGAGTCAGATAGAAAACCCGGACCAGATTGAGCTTAAGCACTGGCACTGTCTGAATGAAAGCATGTGGAGCACCGTGCCAGCCGTGCAGATAATGGCCTGGCGCCAGTTAAAGCGTTTATCCACTGAGGTCTGGGCGCAAGATCTGCTGGATATGCTCTATCTCGATGAAGACATGCAAGCCTGGGCTGAAGCAGGTGCCACAAATGAAGATGAAACGCCCACCAAAGACAGCAACGGCGCGACACTGCAGGCAGGCGATACAGTAACAATCATCAAAGACCTGAATGTAAAAGGTACCAGTTTTGTCGCCAAACGCGGCACTTCAGTCCGCGGAATTTCTCTCACCAATAACCCTGAGCACATCGAAGGCAGAGTCAACGGCACCCGGATCGTCATACTGACGGAGTTTGTTAAGAAGTCCTAAAGCCTTACCCTGCACTAGATTCGATAGCGGCAGGTCCAACGGAAATAAGAGGTCTCATGAAAATAACACTTTTTGGTGCCACTGGCTCGCTAGGCAGCGAATGTCTTAAGCAGGCGCTAGACGCCGGGCATGAGATCACCGTATTGGTACGCAATGCAAAAAAAATCCCGAAAGATTTACGCACTAAAATAACTGTTATCGAAGGCGATGCGCTGCAATATAACGCAGTGCAAACCGCCCTACCTGCTGGCACTCAGGCTATATTATTTGCCATTGGGGTAGACAAAAAATCTCCCGAAGATCTGTGTACAACTGTCACAAAACATATCCTGAGTGTCATGCCGAAAAACCACATCGAAAAATTTATCTGGTGCGGCGGTGGCAGCACACTGGTAGCAGAAGACCAGATCACCTTTGGCGCTAAAGTGGTCGAGAAAATAGCCAAGGTGTTTATGTCGCTAAGACACAACGACAAAGAGCACCAGTACCAGCTGTTACTACAGCATACTGAGTTACATTGGATAGGCATTCGGCCGCTGCAGATGAAAAAAGGCCCAAAACGAGAACTTTACCGGCTGGGCTTTGACACCTTTAGTGGCATGTCATCCATCAGTTTTGCCGACTGCGCTCACGCCATGGTTGCCATGCTCGAAGACGATACCTGGCTAAACAAGGCGCCCATTATTCAATACTAGAAAAGACCTCAGCTGACTGTGTCAGTTGTTGCTCGATAGCTCGTGCCGCTGAAATATTACCAGTGCAATTCCACCGAGAATGGCTAGAGAAATTAGTATCAAACGCAAGCTCATGGGCTCTGCAAGCAAGGTTACGCCCCCCACTGCAGCAATGACAGGCACACTGAGTTGAACTGTAGCAGCGTCAATGGCGCGAAGCGCCGGTAGTACCGTATACCACAAGGCATAACCCACCCCAGAGGCCAAAGCACCAGACAAAACGGCATACAGTACCCCTGTGCTATCTAAGGTGGTTCGATCCCACATCACCATACTCAAAACGAACGCCATAGGTACCGCGCGAAGAAAATTGCCAGTCGTCTCATTGACTGAGTCGGCAGCGCTATTACCTCGCAGGGAATAGATACCCCAAGCAAGCCCGGCACTCAACATCAATAGAGAGTCGAATAATGGAGGCGACGATATGCCGGGTAATACCAGTACCACCAAGCCACCTATAGCCAATACCAGGCCAAGCAGCTGTATAACCGAAAGCCGTTCACCCTTCCAAAGACCATAACCAATCATTGTCGCCTGAACCGCCCCAAAGAGTAGTAATGCGCCAGTGGCAGCAGACAGGCTGATATAAGCAAAAGAAAAACCGGCGGCATAAGCAAAAAGCGCCAAAGCCGAGAGCCAATTGCCTTCTCTGCCAAACGAGCCACGTCGGACCCGAACCAATAACAAAAGCAATACCGCGCCTGACGTCAACCTGATACTGGTAAAACTGGCTGCATCAATGTCGGTATAGAGCAACGCTGCCCGACACAAGAGAGAATTACCAGCAAAGGCGATCATAGCCAGCAGCGTAAGAACAACAACCCGCGCAAATGACATTTAGCAGTTCCTCATGACAATAAGTCTATCTAATACCCACAGATCGCTTCCAAATTTTTTGTTATAAGATGGTCACATCGACTATGCTACACCAATCTGGCGATACAGCGTGCTCTTTGCCATTAATCGTCGTCCCAGTGAAGCTCACCCTATTTAAGTCATACTTGATATAAGCAGGATATACATGCGCGCTTTTGTTTTACGTGCCAGATCAGCACCTACTGATAGCCAACGATTAATGGATTATGTTGGCCGGGATGCTCATACGGAAATTCTGGCTCACACATTGATGAATGCCATCTTTGTTGCTCAATCACACCGTGATGACGTGATTGTCTACCTGGTACTGGAAAGCACTCAGGACTATTCCCGCACTATCATTTTTAACTCCAGCCTGTTGAGTAATATCGGCGGTTTTCACGAGCAGGCACTATTGAACAAAATTGCCACCGCCCTGGACGCCTCAAAAGGCATGAGTAAGGAACATCAGCGTCAAGTTGAGGATGGCGTCAGCGTACGTACCATCAGCTTCGAAAAACTGGTACAAGAACTGGCTGAAGACTATCAGCTTTTTGTATTAGATAAAAAAGGAACGCCCATCCGTGAACAGGTGTTTGAAGGCGATGCCTGCTTTTTACTCACAGACCATATTCCCATGCCTAAAAAAAGCTTTAATAGCTTAAAACGACTAGGCGCAGAAAAAATTAGCTTGGGACCTAAAATGCTATTTGCCTCGCAGTGTGTGGTGCTTATTCATAACGAACTGGATCTTTGTCTGTAGTTTTTTGTTTTGTTAGCTTAATTTTGGGCAAAAAAAGCCACGCTGGAGGGCGTGGCAAGGGGTGTAGTAAACTGGTAATAGCCGACTAACGCACAACAAAACTCATTTAGGCAATATCATCGCCTACTTTGACAATTTTCATAGTATTGGTACCGCCGTGCACATTGACATAGTCACCTTTAGTCATAACTAATAGGTCACCGTTCTCGACGACACCTCGACGCTGTAATTCTGCAACTACACTGGCATTCATATCGGTGGGAGTAATCGTAGTTGTATCAAAGGTGACCGGAACCACGCCGCGATATAAGGCCGCCCGATGCTGTGCGGTACTGTTTGGTGTAAAAGCGTATATTGGCCAAAGAGAACTGATTCTCGACATCAACAGAGGCGTATGCCCAGTCTCTGTAAGGCAGATGATAGCCTTGATTCCCGACAAGTGATTGGCTACATACATAGCCGCCATTGCGACAGACTCATCGACGCTTTCAAAACTCTGGTGAAGACGATGCTCGGAGCGGTGCGCTGTTGGGTGACGCTCGGCTTCAATGATGACACGATGCATAGCCTCTACAGCTTCTACCGGATAAGCGCCCGCAGCTGTTTCTCCCGATAGCATCACTGCATCGGTTCCATCCAATACCGCATTGGCAACATCAAATACTTCTGCCCGTGTCGGAATGGGGTTTTCTATCATGGTTTCCATCATCTGCGTGGCAGTGATGACACAACGATCGGCCGTGACAGATTTTTCTATTAATGATTTCTGCACCGCCATAAGCTTGGCGTCACCAATCTCTACGCCCAAATCACCCCGCGCTACCATAATCACATCAGAGGCCTTCACAATGCCATCAATCACCTCATCGCTGGCCACTGCTTCTGCCCGCTCTACTTTCGCTACAATATGAGCAAAACAACCGGCCTCTCCCGCCAGCTTACGCGCCAGATGAATATCATCGGCATCACGAACAAAAGATACTGCCAGAAAGTCGACGTTTATTTCAGCTGCAGTCAGCATATCCCGCTGATCTTTCTCGGTTAATGCCGCTGCCGACAAACCACCGCCTTCGCGGTTAATACCTTTATTACTGCTTAGCGCTCCACCAACAATGACCGTAGTTATAATGCGTAAGCCTTCTATTGCAGTGACATGCAGTACCACCCTGCCGTCGTCCAACAATAGTCGGTCACCAACTAGCAGGTCATTGGGTAGATCGGGGTAGTCGAGACCAACCTGGGACTCGTCACCTGCATTGAGGTCCATGCCGGCATCCAGAACAAATGTAGCGCCTACCTTTAGACGAACCTCACGTGAGCTGAACTTTGCAATGCGAATCTTCGGCCCTTGTAAATCACCAAGAATAGCCACTGTGCGTCCGAGCCTGGTGGCAATTTCACGCAAGTCAGTCGCACGTTTTATATGGTCTTCCGGATTACCGTGAGAAAAATTCAGCCGCGCGACATTAATTCCCGCACGTACCAGCTTCTCTAACACGCCAGGGCGGTCAGTAGCCGGCCCCAAGGTAGCCACTATTTTTGTTCGCCTTAACATGCCTACACTCTCAGGTAGCTTTGCCATCGCATTAAGACCATTGTTTGAGATGTCGAATAACATCACAAACCCTGTTGGAATAGCCCCATTCGTTGTCGTACCAGTTAAGCGTTTTCAAATAACGCCCGGCGGTAAGCTTGGTAAACGCGGCATCAAAAACTGACGAATGCGGATTGCCTATAATATCGGATGAAACCACGGGTTTATCCATATATTGCAATATGCCCGACAGGCGCGGTGTAGCCGCGGCCTTCTTCAGGACTGAGTGAACCTCTTCAATCGTTGTTTCCCGCGCCAATTCCACGTAAAGGTCGACAACTGAGCCATCAGGTACTGGGACTCGGGCTGCTATGCCGTCGAGCTTACCTTTGAGCTCGGGCAAAACCACCCCTACTGCCTTTGCAGCACCAGTAGAAGTCGGAATGATATTTTCCGCTGCTGCACGACTGCGACGCCAATCAGAATGCGGTACATCTGCCAAACGTTGATCGTTGGTATAGGCGTGAACAGTATTCATCAAGCCCTCAACTATGCCAAACTCCTCGTTAATTACGCGAGCCATGGGTGCCAGACAGTTGGTCGTACAACTTGCGTTGGAGATAAGCAGATGTTCCGGCTTCAGGCCATCTTCGTTTACCCCAAGTACCACTGTATAATCGATATCGTCTTTAGCGGGAACAGTCAAGATAACCCGCTTGGCACCTGCCTCAATATGCTGATTTATTTCACTGCGCGCACGAAACACACCGGTAGCTTCAATAACCACATCGACTTTCAATTCAGCCCAGGGTAATTTAGAAGGATCTCGGCCCATCAGCATTTTGACCCGGCTTGTCGGCGTTATCATATGGCCGTCTTCAAAAGACAAACTCTTTTTGTAAGTACCCATGACGGTATCGTGCTTAAGTAAGTAGCGTAGCGCGTTATGATCGAACAGATCGTTAATCGCAACTACATCGACATCGTCCAGAGCGTCAAGAATACGGAAAACCGAACGACCAATACGACCAAAGCCATTTATTGCTACTCTCATGCTGCCACCTCCTGCTGATCCATGCTGGCATACATACGCGCCACATCTAGTATTCGCTGTGCCTGCCCCAGACTCTCGTACCATGCGATAGCTTTTACCATGCGCTTGCCAGCCTTAATAGTTCCTGGTACATCGTAGAGTACAGAACAGGAGTTACCGATAACATCACAGGAGACGATGGGGTCTTCTGCGATATCTAATAGACCCTGATAATTCGGCAAGGCGCTTACCACTGTATTATTCACATCATCTGCCGTCACATCGTCGTTTTCAAACACCAGGCTTAAATCAAGCATCGAGCCTTTTTGTACCGGTACGTTCAGCGCATAGCCGCTCAAACAATCGGTGAATTTTGGCAAAATACTCTCTACCCACTGGCACGCCTGAGTTGAATTAGGAATAATATTTTCTGGTGCAGAACGGCTACGACGGAAGTATTTCCCGGCATAATCTTGCAGCGACTGGTCACTGGTATAAGCATGAACCGAAGTCATGCTGGCGTATTTAATAGCTAACTTTTCATCGATGATTTTTAACAGTAAAGCCAAAGCGTTAGTCGTTGCAGAACCAGCCGATATCATTTTGTCAGTGACGCTGGCCTGCGCACAATTTACACCGGGTATAATTAAACGATCAATATGGTCGTCGGGCAATGCCGCCAATAATACTCGACCAGCTCCCGATTTAAGATGCTGTTCCATATGCTCTCGTGCGTAATAGCGCCCGGTTGCCTCGATCACAAAATCAACGCCAAATACATCCCATGGCACTAAATCGGGGCTACTGGCCTGCAACATACGCGTTTTGAAACTGCCGTTGATTAAGTAATTATTATGCAACTCATAGTCCGGGCTGCCTTTTGCTTCTGAATTCAATAGATAGAGCAATATCTCAGGGTCACCGATATCACATATAGCGACAACTTCGATATCGTCGCAGGCGGCTGCCAGGTGATAGAGTTGACGGCCTATTTTGCCGAAACCCATGATTCCCACGCGGATTTTTTGTTTAACATTTTGCATGATAATTTCCTCAGTACTTAAGCATTATTTTTGGATAGTCTCGATAAAACTAGACACTGATCTTTTCGACCGCAGCTTTTGCCAGTGCGGTAATCGCATTCCAGTCTCCGGCAGCAAGCAGGTCACCAGGAACCATCCACGAACCGCCGACACAAAAGACACAGGGTAATGCCAGGTAATTGGTAAAGTTCTCTTGATTAAGGCCGCCAGTTGGGCAGAATTTCATACCTGCCAAAGGCGATGTCATCGACCTTAAGAGGTTCAAGCCGCCTACAGCTTCTGCAGGAAACAATTTGAAATGATCAAAACCTCGTTCCATGCCAGCCAATACCTCTGAAGGTGTCGCCACTCCAGGCAAAAACGGCAAACCAAGCTCGGCAACTGCGTCATATAATCGCGGTGTTGCCGCTGGACTAACCCCAAAATCGACTCCTGCATCCATTACTGCCTGGACTTCCTGTGGGGTGCGGACAGTTCCCGCTGAAACCAGTAATTCCGGAATGCTTTGTTTTACAGCAGCCAGCGCTTCCAGCGCAGCGTCAGTTCTTAGTGTTATCTCAACAGCATTGATACCACCAGCTAATAATGCTCGGCTAAGGTCAACAGCTTGATCAGGAGAATCAACCACTAACACCGGTAATATTGATATCTGACTTAATACTTCGGAAATCTTACTCATAAATACCTGCCGTCATTATGTAATTAAATTACGAATAAACATCTGAAATGGATAAATATCGGTAAATAACTTCGATTTATGTAAGTTTATTACCTTTAAAGGTAATAACACAAGGAATATTCGAGCTTTCTTAGTCTTTTTCTGATAAAAAGATGTCATATCGATAGTAAAAGAGTATTAAAATGAAAATCCTTAGTCAGCTGAGTAGCCCCGACAGCGCCCTCAGTAAATCAGCACGCAAGATAGCTGCTGTAGTACTGGAAGACCCCGAAATGGCCATCAACAGCTCCATCTCCAGCCTGGCAACGGCCTCAGGAGTCAGTGAACCTACTGTGAATCGATTTTGTCGCGCACTGGGTTGTAAAGGCTTCCCCGATTTTAAGGTCACACTAGCTCAGGAGCTTGCTAATAACCCACCAAAAATGACGCGGGACGTAGACCCGGATGATTCCATAGCCGATGTCATAGAAAAGATATTTGATTCGACCCATGCCAGTCTGAGCGCCTCGCAACTAGTCTGCTCAAGCGCGACTATTGAGCGTGCAATCGATCTGCTGACCCAGGCCCGGTCGATAATGTTTTACGGTCTTGGGGCTTCGGGCTCGGTTGCCCTGGATGCACAACATAAGTTTTTACGTTTTGATACTCCGGTTATCGCCCATACTGACAATCTCAATCAACGCATGACAGCCGCAGGTCTAAGTCATCAAGATGTCGCCGTGTGCATTTCCTATACCGGCCGGACACTGGATATTATTGAAGTAGCCAAAATTGTCAGCAAAACCGGTGCCGGTCTTATCGGTATCACCGCTTCCAACTCGCCATTGGCAGAAAGCTGTGACCTGATACTGCCGGTCGACTCAGCAGAGAATACCGATGTCTATACACCGATGACGTCACGTATAGACCACTTAGTGCTAATCGATATACTGGCAACGGGCTTTGCGCTCAAGCGCGGCCCTCAGCTGGTTAAGTATCTGCAGCGCACTACGGGTGTATTACGAGATACGCGCGCGCCGACAACGGCATCGGCATTGGAATCTGGAAAACCGATTGCGAGCATTCATGGACTGTAATAGCGCTCTGGCGGTTCAATAAAGAGGATATATCGCCAAAACTACACGTCAGACAGAAAGCCCTTTATCACTTTTCGATAATTACGGCTCACTTTAATACGGTCATGCTCTCCCAGCTCAAGGAAATACTCGCCCTTGGTATGCGGAATAACCCTTTCGATACGGTTCAGATTAACTATTGTTGAACGATGTACACGCTGAAATATTTCAGGGTTCAGCTGATCAAGTAAGCTCTTCAAGGTGCTGCGCATAACATGTGTGCTGCCGTCAGCATGCAGACACATGTAGTCTCCTGCAGCGTCAATCCACTCGATATCTGCCTGCTTAAGCAGCGTAATGGTATCGCCATCTTTGACTACAATTTTTCGCTCTACATTCTCTTGCACGATGTTCTGTTTGGGGTTCTGCTCCGTATCAACCGACTTTGAATCACCCGCAGCTCGGGCAGTCATATCAGTGATTGCACTAATTATGTTCGATTTTTGACCATCGTCCTCGACTCTTTCAAAGCGCTGTAATGCACGTTCAACGGCTCGACTAACCCGCTCCTGGTCGATAGGCTTGAGAATGTAATCTACCGCATGGACATTGAATGCATCCAGCGCATAATGCTCATATGCAGTAGCAAAGATCACCAGCGGCATCATATCTGCCTGCAAATTTTTAATAACATCAAAACCATTAATCCCCGGCATTTGTATATCAAGAAACATCAGGTCAGGAGATAACTCCATTGCCGCAGCAATTGCCTCTTTACCATTCTTACATTCGGCTATCACTTCAATTTCTGCAATAGAGCCAAGATAGGAGCGCAATAAAGCCAGCGCTAAGGGTTCGTCGTCTACAATAATGGTTCTCAATGTTGCCATATTACTGGCTCCCGGATTCGTTCAAAATAAACTGCTGCTCATAGGGAAGTCGAATCGTGGTTTTAAAGCCCCCCGACGGCAAGGTACTGAGATCAAACTCGTAGTCATTTCCAAATAGCGCTTCCAGACGTTCATCGGTATTCCGTAAGCCAACCCCTCTACCACTAGAACTACCGATTTTACTCTTCTCTAATTTGGCTCCAGAACCTGTATCAGATAATTCCAGTGTCAGGTAATTGTCGTTTACCGTTGCCTTAAGGCTAATAGTGCCGCCAATTTCATTTTTGGATATTGCGTATTTCATCGAGTTTTCAATTAGAGGCTGCAATAACAAACTGGGAACGCCGGCCGATTTTGCCTCCTCGTCAATTTGAAAATCTAACTGCAGGCGATCGCCAAATCGCGTTTTTTCAATTTCCAAATATAACATAAGCGCATTGACTTCATATTCAAGAGCAATCTTAATATCCGGATTGTTATCCAACGAATAACGCAGAAACTGACTTAGCTGAACTATCATACGCTGGGCTTTTTGAGATTCGTTTAGCTGTACCAGAGAGCTAATGGCATTGAGTGTATTACACAGGAAATGTGGCGTTAGCTGATATCGCAGCATTTCCAGCTTCGCATCTCTGGCAACGGTCTGAGCTTTCATACTCTTTAGTTGCTCTTTTCTTAGGGTGGCCTCCGCATCCAGCTTGGTTTGATGCTCAGACTGCAGTAGTTGGTAATACACTATGCCGTGAAACAAGCCCGCCCAACATAGAAAGATAAATATACCGCCAAAATACCAGCCGCCAAAATCAGCCCAAAGCCCCTGCTCCTTCGAAATCCAGATAAATGTTATCATTCTGGCTGCGGTCCAAACTAATGACATCAGCAGTACGGAAACGATGCTTACGGTACCTCTCATCAATATGGGTTTATCCCACATTCGGGTAAACACCCAATATAATGGCATTGAAAGACACAAGCCCATAAAGGATTGCAATAAGGTATGAACGATATAGGTCCAGCCGAATTGCTCGTACCAAACAGATAAGGTAAAAAAGCTAACCAGGCTTAAACTCAACCAAAAAGCGGTCTGTAAAAACCAAAACCGATATAGGGGATCTTGAGAAAGCTCTCTGAATACTTCCTCGAACCTTTTTTCTGGCATTGTTTACTCCGAAAATATGGATATTTTACAATGTGACTGACACGTGATCTTGCCTCTACGTCCAGATCATCGCAAGTCAGGCCCATTTGATCGTATTTATTCTATCTGTAGATTCACATAATGGGTCCAAGAACACAGTATGTACCCATTCATCGTAAAAAGAGAGTTCCCTAACGCAATCTTATTGCCTATTTGGGTAACTGCTCTAAAGTAGAACATAGTACTGACGATGAATTTCATATCGGAATCTAATATTCTCCAGCTGTCGTCAGGCTATCGGCTTAATAGAGGTACACTTGAACTATTTGACAGGCTATAAGCCACTCACAACAATCGTCACCCTCCTACTGGCGCTGCTTTCATTTCCCGCGCTCACGTCCTCCACGCATTATGATGGAAGAACAGTCTATGAAGCACACATGGCGTCCGTGGCACCTGTAATCAATGGACTAGCAGACGAGGCCATTTGGGAAAGTGCGCACTGGCAGGCAATAGACAAGCGCTGGCTCGGCCCGGAGTATACCGAGCAAGATTTCCAGGGGCGCTACAAAGTGGTGTGGACCAAAAACAAGCTCTTCATTCTCGGAGAATTTGTTGATGATACATTGCGCGATATCTACCGTAATCCCTTAGAGCAATACTGGGACGATGACACTCTGGAGATATTTATAGATGAAGATCATTCCGGTGGCGAGCATCAATTTAACCATAACGCCTTTGCCTACCACCTCTCTCTTGATAATCAAGCCATTGATATAGGCACAGACAAAAAGCCTCACAGCTACTCCCACCATGTAGAAAGCCGCTGGAAGCAACAGGGTAATAAATTTATCTGGGAAGTAGGCATAGACATCTATACCGATTCATATGAAGACAATGCCTCTACCAATCAGCCCATTCAGCTTGCAACAGGTAAAAAAATGGGCTTGATGTTGGCCTACTGTGATAATGACCAAAGTGAATTACGAGAAAACTTTATTGGCTCCGAAACAGCACCGGGCGAAGAGAAGGACCGGGGCTATAAAGATGCCGGGCTATTTGGAACACTGGTACTTATTGAATAGCGTCGCCTTACCCACCTTGGCCGGCTTCTCAATTTTTTGACAGGCCGGCTTTTTTTCGCCCTGTGTTTTATAGCAGGTGGCGCCTTTCTCCATGATCAGTCTACTCGGCGCCACAACGGCCCCGTTCGCCGCATCCAATGTTCTTTATGATCTTTTTAGCGTATGCTCAAATAGCGCAAAAGCCCAAACTACAAAAGAGATAACACTTTGTTTAATAAGCTAATTTCTTGCCTGCTTCTGGCTATTCTTTTATCCTCGGCATCGATCAGCCAGGCGGCGGCCGATCAAAGACCCGAACAGATAGAGCAACAAATAAGCAAGCTACTGACAGAGATGACTCTGGCAGAAAAGATTGGCCAAATGGCCTTGGTGAATATCGGCGCAACCAAGGTTCCCGCTGCGACACAACAAGACATTCGTGACGGCAAAGTGGGCTCTATACTCAATGAGGTAGACGTCAACAAAGTCAATGCCTTACAGCGCCTTGCGGTAGAAGAGAGTCGCATGGGCATTCCGCTGTTGGTCGGTCGCGATGTTATCCACGGTTTTAAGACTATATTCCCCCTCCCCCTCGGTCAGGCTGCAAGCTGGAACCCCAAGCTGGTTGAGCAAGCTGCGCGAATCAGCGCACTGGAAGCCGCCAAGTCTGGCGTCAACTGGACCTTTGCGCCCATGATAGATATTTCCCGCGACCCACGCTGGGGAAGAATCGCTGAAACCCTGGGAGAGGACCCCTATTTAAGCTCTGTGCTCGGCACTGCCATGATCAGAGGCTTTCAGGGTAGTGATCTCGCGGACAAGGGTAGTATTGCCGCCAGTGCAAAACATTTAGCGGGTTACGGTGCCGCAGAGAGTGGGCTCGACTATAACAGCGTAGATATGTCGGAACAAAAACTGCGCAACGTCTATCTACCACCTTTTAAAGCGGCAGCCGAGGCAGGCGTGGCCAGCATAATGACATCATTCAATGATTTGAACGGCATACCCAGCACAGGTAACGAACACCTGCTCAAACAGATCTTACGCCGAGAGTGGGAATACCCCGGTTTTGTGGTCAGTGATTGGCAATCTGTTGGACAATTGACTATGCATGGCTTTACCACCAATGACAAAGAGGCGGCATATGAAGCAGCCAATGCTGGCGTCGATATGGAAATGGCCGGCACCATGTATGCAGATAATCTTAAATTACTCATTGAGGAAGACAGAATAAGCCTGCAACAAATTGATAGCATGGTTGCCAACATATTGCGTATTAAGATCCAACTGGGGCTATTTAACAACCCCTATACCAAAGCCAGTGACTTCCCCGAACTAGTCAACGCCGAGCACCTTCAAGCCGCTAAAGTCAGTGCTATGCAGAGCGTTGTATTGCTTAAGAATAGCCATCACACTCTTCCGCTAGACAAACATCAGATCTCCTCACTTGCGGTTATTGGGCCAATGGCCGACGACCCCTACGAGCAGCTGGGTACATGGATATTTGATGGCGACCCGCTGCATAGTCAAACTCCCCTAATGGCTTTAAAGAAGCATGCTGGTGACGGCATTCAGCTACGTTATGCCAAAGGTCTACAAACGACCCGCACAAAAAATAGAGATGGATTTGCCGAGGCTGTACGCATCGCCAGTCAATCTGATGTAGTCATAATGTTTATGGGTGAAGAATCGATTCTATCTGGTGAGGCCCATTCGCGCGCAGACATAGACCTACCGGGATACCAGCAACAACTGATCAGTGAAATAGCGGCTACCGGCAAACCGGTCATTCTTGTAGTCATGGCTGGCCGGCCACTCACTATCGAACAACCGGCAAATAGCGTAGCCGCCATACTCTATGCCTGGCATCCCGGCACCATGGGTGGGCCCGCTATCGCCGATCTACTATTCGGCGTTGAATCACCATCAGGTAAACTACCGGTGACCTTTCCAAGAATGGTTGGTCAAATACCTATCTACTACGCGCGTAAAAACACCGGAAAGCCCGCAACCGACGAAACCGTTGTTCATATAGACGACATAGAGGTCCGGGCCAAACAAACCTCTTTCGGCATGACCTCGTTCTATCTCGATGCGGGACATCGACCTCTCTATCCATTTGGCTACGGCCTGTCTTATAGCGAATTTAGCTACGACAATATCCAAACCTCTACTAAACAGTTGAAATTGGGCGAAACTATCCAAATCACTGCTGAATTGACGAATACGGGAGAGACCGAAGCCGAAGAAGTCGCACAACTGTATATCAGGGATCTGGTTGGCAATATCACACGCCCCATAAAAGAGTTAAAGGGCTTTATCAAAATACGGCTCAAGCCCGGCGAAACTCAAATCATCAATTTCCAACTACACACCGATGACCTGGCTTTTTATAATCGAAAAATGGAACTAGCGGCCGAGCCAGGTGCTTTTTATGCATGGATAGGCGGCAGCTCTGAGGCGACCTTAAAAACTGAATTCCACATCACCAAATAGACAATAATATGAATGATAGCCAACAACACCCGATGTTTTACACCGTCTACGTAGCCTTAATTGTGGCCCTGGGCGGTTTCCTGATGGGCTTTGACGCTTCGGTTATTTCTGGTGTAGTCAAATTCATCGAACCTGAATTTGAACTCAGTAAAATCGAACTCGGCTGGGCGGTAGCGTCATTGTCACTGAGTGCCACACTGGCCATGATGTTAGCCGGCCCTCTCAGTGACAAAGTGGGCCGCAAACCGGTACTGAGATTGGCTGCCATTCTATTTTTGCTATCAGCTATCATGTCGGCTATAGCACCGTCATTCATCTTTTTGGTCTGCGCCCGTATGATCGGTGGTTTGGGTGTAGGGGCCGCGCTAATCATTGCGCCCATGTATATTGCAGAAATCGCACCCTCCAAGCACCGCGGCCTGATGGTCTCATTCAATCAATTGAATATTGTTATCGGTATCTCTGTCGCCTTCTTTACTAATTACCTGATTCTTAAACTGGGCCAGTCGGATGCTAGCTGGGCCCAGAGCCTAAAATTTGATGAGTGGAACTGGCGCTGGATGCTGGGTCTGGAAACACTGCCAGCCCTGCTTTACCTGATCAGTTTATTTGCCGTTCCTGAGAGCCCACGCTGGTTAATTATGCAGGGCAAAAAAGACCAAGCACTCCTCGTCATGAAAAGGGCCAGTGGTGAGGCCCAGGCAAAATCTGAGTTTGACAACATTCTGCACAGCCTGAGCAACACTCCTACGCAGGATAAGGCCTCTTTTAAGGAATTGCTCAAGCCATCCATGCGGCTAGTCATGCTGGTGGGTATTTCAGTTGCGATTTTACAGCAGATCACAGGCATCAATTCGGTATTCTTCTACGCTCCGATGATTTTCGAACAATCTGGCATCGGTACGGATGCCTCATTTATGCAGGCTATTCTTGTGGGCTTGGTTAATTTGGTATTCACCCTCGCGGCGCTTGCCCTAATTGACAAAATAGGTCGCAAGCCTCTGTTGGTGTTTGGTGTCTCTGGAATCGCTGTATGTATGTTGATACTCTCATTCGGATTCTATTCCGCCAGTTACACACTCACAGAACAATCCATTGACTCACTGCCTGAGAACATTGATCGCAGCCAGATAATTCAGATGCAATCCGTTCGTTATGAAGATGACCTCAGTTTTAAGGCCGCGGCAACTGACGCCCTGGGCGCAGAGTCTTTCAAGACCTATGAAACGGATCTAATTGTTGCCGCAATAAAAATCGATGCGACATTGGTGCTATTTGGTGTGCTCGGATTTGTTGCCTGCTTTGCCATATCACTTGGACCCGTGATGTGGGTCTTGTTTTCCGAACTGTTCCCCAACCGAATTAGAGGAATCGCGATTTCCGTTGTTGGACTGGTCAACTCCGCAGTGAGTTTTTCCGTACAGTTGGTATTTCCATGGGAATTAGCCAACTTCGGCAATGCCATCACATTTCTTGTATACGGGGTTTTCGCGATCGTCGGCTTAGCTATTATTATGAAGCTCTTACCAGAAACCAAAGGGAAATCACTGGAAGAGCTGGAGCAACTACTGGTAAAAACCTAGCCAGCGTGTAAGCCGAGTCCGTGTTTACCTCAGCTAGCTTGCTGAGGCAATATCGACAGAGTCAGAAGCATATAGTGTTTGCATGACAAGTTTGGGGCTGCGATCAAGCTTAAATAGCCCCCAATGTTTCTCTGGTTCAAGAGGATCAGGAGAGCCCTTCCACGGTTCATCAAATGCCTCGAATACAAATGTAAGAATTTGTTCTCTCGTAGTCCACTCCATTAGCTGTTCATAATAACTCGCCTGCAACTCTTCAGATGCATTCCATGTCTCTATACCACGACCATTGGAGGCAGTAGTCCAACCCGCCTCGGTTATGATCACGGGTTTATCAGGATAATGATTCACCACCGAGTGATAGTTATCCTTGGTATACTCAAGAGCGTCCTCAATACTGCGATATTCCCACGCCGGGTAGGTATGTACCGAGATGAAGTCAAGCTCTGCGGCCAGCGGCTCCAGCTTGTAAGTCCAGGGAACATAGTTTTCACAAAAAGTGACTGGCTGACTTATCGCGTTCTTGATTCGACGCACATAGCCAATAAGGCTGTCTACCGACACCATGTGGTCAGTCCATTCCACACTGGCCTCATTGCCTACCGATACACAGAACACAATATCGGGGTATTGCTTGGACAACTCAATCATTTTGTCTATTTCACAACTGTTTGCTTGCCTATTGAGACTCAGCGTTTCCTCGCTAAACTCAGCACCCCAGGGACAGTGAGGGTTACTCATTTCAGCGGCCATATCGACGCCGAGCATTAGCTTAAAGTCCAGCGACTCTTGACTGATCACCTGCAGTACCGTTTCGGCATGCAGACTGCAATCGTAGAGCCGCAAAAACTTCCAGTTTTGCGCCAGAATCTGAAGATCCTCTTTTATCTCCTCATGGCTTGGGAAGGTGCCGTCCTGCGGACTCTGGCCTTCGCGATAACCCGAATAACATATAGCGTTACCGTGCTGCAGGTCTTGGATTTTAAGCATATTTTAAGTTACCGTCCTTATCCCAAATACCCCAATAGGCGCCAACGTCTCCTTCTGCACCAACTTTCCATGATTCATCAAGCGAAGAGAAGTAAAAGATTTCGATGCCCTCTTCCTCGGCCCACTGGTAGGTATCAATAAAATATTTTATTGCATTCTCATAAGACGGTACTGCGCCGCCTTCCGCCGTACCAACATTTGGCCAACCGGTCTCGCTGATAATGACCTTCTTACCATTGGCTGCCTGCACTGCTCGGCGATACATGTCTTTCATATACAGCAATGAATGGTCTGCAGGACAACCCTCCCAGAACGGATAGCAGTTAGCCAGGATAACGTCACAAACCTCTGTCACACGAGGATGATCAACAAACTCGAAATAGGCGTCGACATAACCCACATCAATACCGGCAGGCACTGCCTGTTTTGCGCGCTGAATATAGTCGATTAATTGGTCTTCTGTGAGGTCACCGCGAAGCAGCACTTCATTACCCACGGCTAAAATTCCGGCGTGGCCTGCTTTGGCAATTTCAATCGCGTTGGCCAATTCCTTCTCGTTGTTGTCAAGGTCGTCGTCCAGCCACACGCCGACCATCGTCTTGAGTCCATTCTGCGCCGCGATTTGCGGAATCAGCTCGTTACCTTCGGTACAAGAGAACGAACGGATCCATTGGGTACTATTCTGTATAAATTTCAGACGCTCACGAATTTGTGCCTCGCCAATGATGGTACCAGGACCCTGCCCTTCTGTATAAGGGCTGAACGAAAGTCCGTGTACTTTGTCTTCAAGAATGCCACGGGCGATCTTCCGCAGTTCATCAATGGAAAGATGGCTAGAATCGATTCCAGCCAGTGACATATGTTTATAACTTTTCGACACGATGTGTCTCCTGCGATTTAGATTAAATGTTTATTGGCGCTCCAGCTTTACGGGCTGGTTACGCACGGCCTATTGTGAAAATAACTGATGTGATCCCAACACCACGGTGAGTTGACGAATACGCCCACTGCGTTGAAACAGCTCCGTACTGATTTCAGGTGCTAAAACCAATGTCTTGAACCTCTCTTGTTTTCCGTCTTCCCAGCTAATAGTCAGCGATGGTTCCTCACTATCATCCAGTTGATAAATAATGGGCATCTGGCACCAGGTGAATGCCAGCCCGTCTTTTGGCACTGTCAGCTGCCGCCATATATCGTTTACATCCAGATAGCGAAAAACCTGCTGTTGTGAAACAAATTCACATGCGCGAAGCAGACTGGGATCAAAACTGACTGCACCACCACTGACTCTTAAGCCCAGTTCACCAAAACGCGCAATCAGTTCTTCTTTGACCTGCCCGGTCATGCCCGGCTGTTGGGCGCCGGCGTGTTTGGGTGTATGCGAATATGGGTCCATGGGGAAAGCACCAAATTCCGCTGGCGTCTTGTTAAATCCTATGCCTTCACGCACACGATAATATAATGAGCCCAAACGCTGACAGGTCGCCTTATCGGTACCTTGCTCAACTGCAGCAAAGAAATTTTCATTTACCGCCAATAGCAATTTGGCCACCATATGCCAATAGACACAACCGAGCCCTTCGAAACCAAACATACCACCCGAGCGGCCGGTAAATTCCTGGTGATTGAATACCTGCTCGTATAATGATCTTATTAAGTCGCTGGCGACTTTTAGCTGCGAACCATACTCAGGAACCAACAGTTCAAGCCGAGAATTTAGATCACCCACATTGGTGAAATCAGCATTAAAGCGGTAATCGCCCTCTACATCTTGCTCAACTATGCGGTAATCTTCTTGAGCGAGCATCTCACCGAGCAAGGGTATCGCATCGATCTGCTCTGCAGATATTCGGTTCTTGTTCAGAAAACTCGGCAGCTGTCGGTCCGGATACAACATAAAGGTCTGCTGATCGGGTCGATAGACGTCGCTATCAAACAGTGCATCCAGTACAGACACCGCCTCCTGTGGCTCAAGAGAACCAGCGCTAAGCGCAGCAACCTGCCCCTCCAGCATAGGATAGAGCGTATCGACATTCACCGCCTGCGCTTGCAAATCCAGTAGATTGTAGGCGTGAAACAGGCCGTCCTCGCGCCGATTGGTGTTCATTGTATGATCGATTACCGCAAGCGCATCATCCAACAGTTCCCTGATCTTGGAGACAGGCTGAACCACCTTGCCGGAGAATGATTCCTGCCGGTAAACCGCCAGCCGATAACGACTGGCCGCCTGACCTAGCTCCTCAATTAATTGGTAGCGTTGAGCGGCACTAATTGAGCCCGCTCCTAATAACGGACGTGCTTTACTGAGCGCACTGGCGGTATCCACCAACCAATGGCTCACTTCATTTGATAGGGTCGCCGATTCAGATTCCTCTGCCAACAGCTGCTGCATAAAACTCACATAGCGACGCATATAATACAGCGTGACCATCGACAAACCCTGGCCGACCAGCGCGTTATTAGCATCATTCCACTCCGGACGCTGGGTATTGAGCCAAATGCCTCCGTCGACAACCAGGTTGCCCAGTTTAGCCAATAGAGGCACTAGCAGTTTTTCAAGTAAATTAACCTGATAGACCTCGCCATTAACATCCAGTACCAGCTTGCCATCAGCACCCATGCGCTCAACACGCTGCTCTATCGTACCGGCCAAGTCTTCGTCGTAGTCGACAGTACTCTTGGCGTCATCCAGCAAGGCGGCAAAAGTCTTTATCCGGTAGGGGACATTGGCATAACAGTAAATTGGCTGATGCAGCAGATTACTAAGCCGATCAGGATGAAACTGGTTGGAAAGTTCCAGCATTTTTTGTAGATAGATGATCTGATGATCACCCCAGTAACCGATATAGCTCCACGGGTCATCGGGTTCTTCGACTTCCCAGTCGATACCCTCTTTAGTGATGCGATAAGGGTTATAGCCATCCATGGTGGATGCATTGACAAATTTCGCTATAACACTCTCAATAAACTCAGGATAGCTAAAGGTCAGTGCTTCCCAATTTTGAAAAATGTCGCGCCAATTGCCCTGATAAGACAGTAATCTGTCGCCGTTTTCGTCCTTTAGCTTAATAGCAAACTGGTTCCAGGGACGGCTGGGGTCGCCATGACGACGACCAAAGGTAATAGGCAGATACTCCGAAGCGAGGCGCTGTAACTGCGGATCCTCCTGCTGCTTAATTGTCGACAATAGCCGGGTAAAATCCAGCTGCTCTGGCAAAGCTTCAAGAATTGCCTGGTGGCGCTGATAGACATCCTGGTTAAACATATTGATAGTGCTGGAAAAATCACTGGACGACACCGTGTACTGATCGTCAAATACGCCACCACGCAAAATATTAAATAGTACGTTGGCATAGTGATGCGCGCTAACATTTTCCTCGCCGGTTGACTGAAAACCGTCACCCGCAGCCATAATACGTGCCAGCCCATCAGAACCAGCGTCAATTGACTGTGCTATCGCTTTTGTCACTGTAGCGGGTTCGGCCAGCTGCCTGCGTAACTGAACGGCCTGACTCTGACTCTGCTCCAAATTCGCCACCAGCTGCCATTGCTGTGACTCGCTGGCAGCGAGCTGAAGACGACTGTTGACCAGATAAGCACCACGAATACCGCGTTTATGGACTTCCTGTTTCAGGGGAAAGCCAAGGCGAAAATTCTCTAACTGCTCTGAGCAGAGCAATACCTTGGGTGCGTCGAGACCTAAGCAAAACACTGTATTGGCCTTTAGCGACTCACAAGGTTCGGCTTTATCCGCTATGCCAGAATAAAGTGTAAAGAAAGCGAGACCCGTTGACTCATCGAGCTCACTCCACTTATAGGCGTCAACCAGGTTGCTGGAGTTAGTCTGCGTAAAACGCGGCGTACCAGCGGGCAAGATATTCTGTAAACCGTCGAGCAAATCGACTGTCACACTACGCTCAGCCATATTCTGCAATTCGCATTGGCGTGTAAAACCGTAGTTGTCACTGGTCAGCCAGCTATAACGAAAAGCCAACTGAAGGTCGTGATTAATTTCTTCGAAGCACAGCTTGTTGCCCAATACGTTTTTGTACAGGTTACGACTAATGACAAAGCGCCCGTCATGCTCTGTATTAAACGGCTCCCATTCATGGTTGTTGCCATCCAAATTTACGCGCAGTACTGTTTTACTACCTGTATTGATAGCACTTTCGTGTATCTTATCGACGGTTACATAGGGGAAAAGTGCTGTCTCAGGCGATACCCTTCCTGCCGTCAAGCCACCCGTTGACGATACAAACAACCAGTGATCACTGTCCGATATAAGGCTAATAAAAAATGGCGCCATTTTGTCAACTTGGCGTATCGCGTAATAACGCTCTCCGCCAAGGCTTATAAATTCGCCCGTCACTGAATTGTTATCTCTCATGTGATTATTCATTCGCTAACACCTGTCTCTTACTGCAATGGAACGCCAGAAATAAAATGGTTCTATTAGCCATTTTCTATCAATTTAAAAACACGGACATAATCAACTTCCATTCGCACTGGGAAAATACTGTCATCAATTGGACCGCCCTTTCGTCCCCAAAACCCACCTACGGCCAAATTCAGGATAATGTGATAGGGATGATCGTAGGGCCAGGCTCGCCAGCCAGTCTTCTCGTTGGAATAGTAAAAGAAGGGATTTCCATCAAGCATTATCGTCATGTCATCTGGCGTCCATTCAATTGAATACAAATGAAATGCCTTATCCAGATCTTGGCCCTCGACAATACCTTTACGTTGTTCGAAGTTCTCCCAATAATAGGCTTTGTTATGTGCTGACCCGTGTATCCGGTTCATGTCGAAGCCCACGTGCTCCATGATGTCAATTTCACCGGAGTTAGGCCACGCATCACAACTCGAGCTGCCATGCCAAGCTTCGTTTTCTTCACAGCTAGTAGAATATTTGTAAGGATCGCTTGGCAACATCCAAATTGCTGGCCAGGTACCCTGTCCAGCCGGTATTTTCGCGCGTATCTCTGCCTTGCCATACAAAAAGTCACCTTTGCCCTGAGAGTGTATCCTCCCCGAGCTGTACTCAGCACCGGCATGAGGCTCTTTATAGGCCTCGAGAATTAACTTTCCGTCCTCAACTCGAACATTTTTTGCCCGATCGGTATACGTCTGATCCTCACCATTTACCAGCATCGCTGGCCAAATGTCGATATTCCATTTGTCTGTATCAGGAGCGCCTTCATAGTCAAACTCATCGCTCCACACGAGCTGCCAGGGCCTGGGATCGGTGACCGTCTTTCGCACAATAAAAGCATTCAATATGGGCTTGCCTGCAGATGCTTCGAACACAATATCGAGCTGCCCGTCACTGACTTCTATATCTGTAGTACTGTGCATATGAGCGGAGAGTTGTTGACCGTCTCGCAGTGACCTTACGTCTAGATTACTGATCAATTTCTGACCTTCAACCATAACACTGAATACACGTCCCCCCAGGCCTACATCTTCAGGCTCTGCGAATTTAAAACTTATGTTATAGACGCCGTTTTCGATTGGCTGGTGGATCTGCACATCACCGAATCGATAGCTCTTGTAGATAAAACTATCCTGCGAGCCAAGAATCTCTGCTATCTGCTCTACCTCACCTGTCACTACACCCGTATCGGCCCCATAGCTTATACCGTCGACACCAACATATTCTGGACCCCCCACATTTACGGCCCAAATCAGGGAATCGTTTTGGAACGCGACGCCACGCCGTGTATCTGGAGTCTCAGTATTGGCAGAAAGCCAGCCTGAAAGAAAAACCAGAGCGACGAATACTGAATATGTATAACAATGGCTTTTCATCTGATCATCCCCCTGGTTACAAACAGCACACAAAAACACAGCCAATACAGACCACAAACCCGGCATAATGAGGGGAACGATACGGCGTATAGAGAGTGATGCAATACAAACAGGATAAAACGGACTTGCAACGCGACAAGGGAGAAATTGCGTGCCTGTCTTCGTGATACGCTGACTTAGGGAGCTAAAACTCCGCAAGAGGAAGGATGACCACACACTAACTTGATGTTATCCAACTGCAGGGATGCATAGCTGGTAGGCTCCAGCACAAAAAGACCACGCAATGCTGATGTATCCAGAGATTGATCTATAGAATTGGCCAATAAGTCATTTAGCTTAACGATGATAGACGTCCACTGATTCTGCGGTAAATCCGACACCTTCAGTTCAACACGCCCTGCAGCCTGCCCTGCACTACTCATCCCAATAAACAGGTTGCTATCCGGGTCAGTACCGCTACTGTCGATATAGAGGTCAAACATCAACTCGCCGGCATGCAATTCCCACCAGTTGGGATTATTACCCATACCCGTGAGGCCAATGGCATTGCCATCGGCTGCATAAACCGAAAAATCACCAGAATTTGCTGTATACAGATAAACGACTGTTCCATGCGCGGTATCTTCGGCGTTAATTTCGCTAATAACCATCGCACCGTTATTACTCCCGAGAGAGCCAAATGTAAGCCCTCTGGAGACAGTTTTGCCTTCAACAATCCAACTCAGGGACTGAACACTGTTGGTATATAGATCGTAACTGGAAATAGTCACATTCTCAGCGGCAGGAGCAGCCACTGAGGGGTTAATATCGCTGCGACAGCCGGTGCCATCCTGATTGCCAGAATCACATTTGTATATCCGCACATAATCCACTGCTAACGCCGAAGGAAATACCGTAGCTGATCCAACGGCTCCAGGCAGGTTTCCACCAACAGCCAGGTTAAGTAATAGATGAAAGTCCTGATCAAATGGAGCGAGTGTATTGGAGGTATAACCGATACTGGGACCGCCATAAAAATAGCTCCACCATGTTGCAGAGCTGACTGTGTGGTAGTGAATATCATCGAGGTACCAGCGAATTTCATCCTGCTCCCACTCAATGGCATAGGTATGAAACCCGTCCTCAGCAAAGACCGGATGCGACCTGCCCGCCTGCTGGTTAAGAGGCCACGCCATGCCATAGTGAACGGTGCCTAGCACTTCATTTGTTGTACCGGCATTAATCACCTCCATAATGTCGATCTCTCCGCCAGAGGCCCATCCGCCATATTGCGAATCAGTCGGCAACATCCAAAAAGCCGACCAAAGCCCGACACCAGCAGGAACCTGAATACTCGCCTCAATACGTCCGTATCGGGTGTCGTACTTTCCGCTTGTTCTTAGTCTCCCGGAGCTATACGGATAGCCATTGGTGCTCTCCTGTCGTGCCGTTATTAACAGCTTTCCATCTTCCACCGCGATGTTTTCAGCCTGATACCACTGCAGCTCATTGTTTCCCCAACCCGGAATTCCATAGTCACTACCATCACCCAACTGAATGTTCCATTTGGATCCATTTAGACTATTGCCGTCAAACTCATCATTCCACACCAGCTCCCAACCGGTAGCAGGCTCAACCGGCTCTTCTATAACGGGAGGCGGCTCAATCGGCGCTGGAACTGTTACTCCCCAATCAGCTGACCCGCTGGATCCTCCACCACCACCACAGCTAACCAGCCCGATTGAGATACTGCATACCGACAAATAAGCCAAGTATTTCTTTCTGGTCTTGCTGCTGAAGCCCACGGGTAATTATTCCTTTATATGCGTGAAGCACGCTGTAAGCATAAGGGGCAGAACCTTACGGCGATTACGAACAGCGGCAACAATAACGCGGCAAAACGGCCCAATGAAGCGATGAAGTGCGTCTTTCAGGACCTACTCGCAAGTAAGGGACATTAATCTAATGTTTCCAATCGGCCATTTCACACTCTTTGAACTTTCTTGTGGGCGCAGGGGGATATACCATCGTGCTGAGCCCCTGAGTTTAGATCTGATTCTATCTCTCCTGAATCCCACTTCACCGTATCGCTATATTCACTCAATGGCTCTCATGCCATGATCGGATTTCTATTCTTACTTATGGGATCTGAGCGTATATGGCTATTAATCAGAGGTGGTTCTCCAGTCGGGTAATATCGACCCTACTATTTGCCTTAGCTGCGCTGTCAGGATGCGAGTCTAATGACAATTCAACTAACACAGACTTGAACCCTGTTACGACCGTCTACTCTCAGCCCGTGGAAGATCTGCTTGCAGGCGAAATAATGGGCATTGCCTATTCCGGCTTTCGCGAAGGACAACACCCTGATCGTGGTGAAGGTGCTGTTAACCCCAGCGATGCAGAAATACTCGAGGACCTCGAGATACTGGTGCAACATGATTTCAAACTCATCCGCCTATACGACTCACAAGAAAACACGGCTTCCACCTTACAATTAATCCAAAAGCATCAGCTGCCTATTAAGGTACTTCTGGGCATATGGCTGGAGGCCGAAATAAGCAACCACGAAGGCTGTGCCTGGTTGGAAGAACCCATTGCTGCAGAAGAGCTTGCCGAAAATACACAGGTTAATAAGGCCGAGATCAACCGAGGTATTCAACTTGCCCGTGAGTATTCAGACATCGTGATTGCAGTGAATGTGGGCAACGAAGCGCTAGTTGACTGGAACGATCATATGGTTAGCGTCGATAGCGTCATCGCCTATGTTCGACAAGTCAAAGAGGCGATAAAGCAGCCAGTCACCGTTGCCGACAATTATGAATGGTGGATCCGTGACGGTGCCCCGCTTGCTGCCGAGCTGGATTTCATTGGTGTGCATACCTATCCCGCCTGGGAGGATAAAACCATTAATGAGGCTCTGGCCTACACAATAGAGAATATCGAGAGGGTACAAGCGGCACTGCCAGGACACCCCATTGTGATACTGGAAGGTGGCTGGGCAAGTATTGGTATAGAGTTTGGCGAACGCGCGAGCGAGGTGAATCAAAGCCGCCACTACACTGATGTTAAAGAATGGGCGACAAACACCAATACCACATTTATATGGTTTGAAGCTTTTGATGAACCCTGGAAAGGCGACCCGGCCAATCCACTTGGAGCAGAGAAACATTGGGGGCTATTCAATGTCGATCGAACAGCGAAGCAAGTTATGCAACATAACTCCACAATTATGACGCAATAGCACCTGAACTACTGATTAGAGCGTGAAGCACGCCACTAACTTGTAGTAACTCAGGCTTGATCTGACAGTCTATATTGACCGAATGATACCGCCCTCAACTCGTTGCGCGCTACCGTTGACGGCACCATTAGTTGCCAAAAACAGCACCGCACTTGCCACTTCATTTACATCGACAAAACGCTGAATAAGTGAGCTTGGTTCATGCTCTTCAAAATAGTTATTAATCAACTCTTCGGCAGGCTTTCCTTCTTCATTGGCTAAGCCATCGAAATATGCCTCAACACCAGCCGTCCAGGTTGGCCCCGGCAATACAGAATTGACAGTAACGTTTGTACCTTTTGTCAATTCCGCCAGCCCTCTCGCAACAGAGACAACCGCGGTTTTAGTCATAGAATAGTGAATCATTTGAGGCAGTGGTTTGATCGCAGACTCGCTAGATACATTGATAATCCTGCCTGAATTATTTTTGAGCATTGCAGGCATAAAGGCCCTGCATAGGCGCACAACACTCATAACATTCACTTGATAGTACTGTAACCAATCCTCGTCGCTAGCTTCGAAGAAATCCTGTGCACCGAAAATACCCGCATTGTTGACAAGTATTTCAACTTCCCCCAAATCCGTCATCTGTTGAATGATGCCTTCGCATCCTTCTGCTGTTCCGACATCGCCATCCACAAAAGCATACGCTCCAATAGAAGAGCAGAGATTTTTTGCCTCTTCTCGACTACGACCGTGAACAACCACCCTGGCCTTTTTTTCAACAAATGTTTCAGCTATAGCCCTTCCTATACCTTTGGTAGACCCTGTTATCAACGTGATTTTGTCTTCAATATTAAGCATATAAACGACGCCTTGATTGCTAGCTAAAGAGTATCTAAATATAGAGGGTTAATTTTTATAAGTCAGTGATTTTACCGGCCAATCAATTTCTGATCAAATAAACCGGCAAATCAGACTCAGGATAATTTATCGTAACGCTCGTCTCCCAAAGGCGGTGCCATGCTGCCGTCAATCTCTGGCGATGGATAATTCAGGGCAGGAGAAAAATCGATACAGCTGTTGCTCACTTGCTTCCCTTAACAACCATTGACTCAGCCCATGGCTGCGCCTCATTGACCGTATAAATTTTCCCGTTGACATAAACCACATCAGCTTTTGGGTTGGATGGTACAGTCTCCAAGGTATCGGAAGATGGCTCATCGGATGACGAGCAGCCAACAATAATAAATACTGATAGAACTATTGAGATACCTTTTAACATCGATCGCTCCTTTTAACTTATTTTTCTACCTTAGTAGATAAATCCCCATATGCCAATTCTATTCACAAATCATTTTCTTAAGCGAAAACAAATAATCAAATCAGTATCCCGGAGCTCGCTACTATAGATGCTATGCTTTAGGATACATTGGTTAGTATCCACCGGAAAATCACCCATGCTGCCCTCCTATACCCTGTTAAAGCAACGTCTCAAAGCTATTATCGCCAATAAAAGACAGCAGGGTTATGACATCCGGGGTATCGACAGAGAATTTAGTTCTTTGCCCAACAACTATGAAGAGCTGGATTGCTTTGCAAAAAAACTGAATCAATTAGATTACAGAGACGACTGGCCATACACAGAACCCGATGAGCTCGAAGACATTTGGCAACAATGCGAGCTAGCAGATAATAAAACACAGGCGCATTGGTTAAGCGCCGTACCCCATGACATTGAGGACCGAATTGCCGCCGCATTCCAAAGTTCGCTGTGTGGTTGTATTTTAGGCAAGCCCATTGAAATAAATCCAACACTCGACATGCTCAAAGTGGCGGGTGAAAAAATACATGAATGGCCCATATCAAACTACATCAGTGTCGATTTTCTCGACCAACTGGGAAATAGGCATGATTCATGGGAAGAAACTACTCGGGAAAACATCCAATATGTCGCTGCCGATGACGACATCAACTACACATTAATAGGCATGTTGGTCATAGAAGAACATGGCCTGGGGTTTTCAACCAATGACGTACGCCAAAAGTGGTTAGACCTTTTACCTGTGAGCATGACTTTTGGCCCAGAGCGCACTTTACTAGCAAAATCGGCGATCGATGCCATATCAGAAAATAATCCCTCCGAGATGCAGCTTAAGGAATGGGTTCAAGTCTGGAATGCCGGCGACGAGTATTGCGGCGCCCTGATAAGAATGGACGCCTATGGTTACGCCTGCCCTGGCCAGCCCAAATTGGCAGCCGAACTAGCTTACAAAGACGCAAGCTTTACCCACCGAAAAACCGGGCTCTATTCTTCAATGTTTATTGCCGCGGCCATCTCACTTGCGCCGGTGGTGGAAGAACCCATAGAGATATTTGAATTTGCACTAAAATTTGTGCCAAAAAACAGTCGTTTCTATGAAATTGTTGCCGACTCAATTTTACAAATCAGATCATCAAGCGACTGGATGGAAGCCTATACAAAAATACACGGCAAATATGGTGAGTACTGCCATTGCCAAATATATCAGGAAATAGGCACTTTAATAAACACCATCCATTTCGCCACCGATATCGGCGATGCGATTTGTAAGCAAGTAAGTCAGGGTAATGACACCGACAGTTTTGGCGCTACCTGCGGTTCAATTGCTGGTTTATTAATGGGGCCATCGAAACTGGACCCGAAATGGCTAAAACCTTTCGATGACAAAATAGTGACCTCGTTATCAGGCTTTAAAGATTACTCCATTAGCAGCCTAACCAAGCGAGTAAAAAATCTTTCCGCCCTGGTTAAGCAGGAGCAGAAAGGCCAACGAGTGTTTGAAAGAAAACAAAAAATCATCATCGATATTGATCGAGGGATTTAGACTGGTGCTAACAAGGCCCTTATAGTTTTTTAATCGTGTCGATTTCCTTCAGCCCTGCAAGCACCTCTATATTAATACCATCGGACAAACCGGTCTTTACGTCCCGTCGTTCAAATACCTGTGGGCTAACTTCAATCTCTACATAAGTGACCTGCTCGTCGAATTGAAGGTTACCCTCATTGATGGCCAGAATATTCTCTCGCCGATCCAATACTATGTCGGCGTTTGCGCTATACCCGGCTCTCAGATAAAGATAGTCTTTTAACTGTAAAGCAGCCCTCAATTCAAATTTTATTGTGCCCTGGTCCTCCACACCTTTAGGAGCAATATATTCCAACACAGCAGTATAGGGTTCACCCTCAATAGCCCCAATATTTAACACCAATTCCATTCCCACACGAATCTTACCGACTTCCGACTCATCCACCTGGCCCTCAAAAATCATATCTCCCATATCTGCGATCATGGCAATCGTGGTGCCGGCATTGAAGTTATTGGTTTCGGTCACAAAGCTTCCTTCCCTTATCGGTACGTCCAGCACTGTTCCCGGTACTGTGGCCCATATTAAGTTGGAGACCTTATCGGCATTTTTCGATGCACCCTCCTTAATCAAGGCGACATTATTTTCTGCAGCGGTAACCGCTTCTCGCTGCAAGTCATAATCGAGTACAAACTTGTAATACACATTTTCAGAGACGAGCTTGTCGGCAATCAATTTTGTCTGTCGGTTCAATTCTCGCTCTGCATTTTTAAAGTTAATTCGCGCAGTTTGAAGCTGCGATTCTGCCGAGTTGAGCCGTTCCATATCGGGAATAATTTCTATTCTGGCTAACAGATCACCCTTTTTTACCAGTTGCCCTGCCTCTACCAATATAGATGCAACCACGCCTGAGGCCTGAGACTTGATTTCAACTTCTTTGCGTGGAGTGATTTTGCCCGTCGCAACCGTTTTTTTGACTATGCTGGTCATAAACGGTTTATCGGTATTATAGACAACCGGCGCTTCAATCGACTTCTGATATAGAAATAACGCGGTCCAGACAAACAGCCCCCCAACCGCCAATAATACGACAAAAAATAGTCCCTTCTTCATTTCAGTTAAAACTCCTGATAAATATACACACTATTGGACCTGTAAGGCCCACACTGGATCAATGTTGGCCGCCTTCGATGCGGGCAAAAGCGCTGCCAATGCCCCTGAGATCATTAATACTGCCATTGCAATAAGTGCAGTTTCAAAACTGATTTCGGGCTGAGAAAAAAATCCACCTCCGTCCGTATTTTTCTCAAGTTGCGCGGCGATGCCCTCAAGTAAAAACACACCAACGACCAAACCGAAATACCCTGCAATGCCAGTAATCACTAACGATTCTTGTACAATCATCGACACTATAGCTAAGGGCGTGGCGCCCACTGCCTTGCGAATGCCTATCTCTCTGGTGCGATCTTTAACTACAATCAGCATAATGTTGCCGACACCAATAACCCCGGCAATAATAGTGCCAATGGCGACCAACCAACTGAATACGGCCATGCCGGTAAACAGAGCTTGAAGCTGATCAAATCGCTGTTGCACGTTAAACGTCGCGATGGGAGAAGGGTCATCCGGGTGAATGCGATGACGCTCTTTCAGCAAGGTCTCTACCCGTTGCTCCACTACTTCGGCACGGACTCCCGCCATCGGTGTTATGATAAATTGGTCTATGCGGTCAAGCTGATTAAAAGTGTAGCGCAATGTGGTATTAGGGATATAAATTGTTTCAGCCGCACGTTCGTCAAAGTTATTAGTTCCGGTGGCGACAAACACACCCACAACTCTAAAAGATATTCCTTTAATTTCTATGCTTTTACCCACTGGCTCGTCGTCATCCGAAAATAGCACATCTCTTACCCGCGTGCCGATTACAGCCACCTTGCGACGTTGCTGCATATCGAGAGGATTGATATAGCGCCCTTGTTCAATTTTTTGTGATTGTAAATTCAGTAACACGGGCTGCGCGCCGTTCACCGAATAAGAGTCGCTTTTTGTACCGCGCTCCACGAACTGTGGCCCCGCGCTATTGCCCGCCACGACCAAATTCACCTCGGTAATATTATGTCGAATGGCTGCTACATCTTCATCATTAAACGTAACCAAGCGCCCCTTCGACAAGCCCTGATAGGCCATGCTGGTTGGGCTACCCGCGGCGATATACACCGCGTTTTTCATTGCGCCAAAGCCGGATAACAAACCATTTTCCATGCCTTTGCCTGCGCCCAAAAGCACGACAAGCATAAATATCCCCCAAAAAACGCCAAACGCGGTCAACGAGGTGCGCAACTTATGCCGTTGCATTGTCGCGAATATTTCCTGCCACTTATCAATATCGATCATCAGCGGCGCAACTCGGCATAAACCACGGACATCAAAGAATTATTCACTTCTCATAGCCTCAACCGGAGTAATACGCGCGGCCTTCAGTGCAGGTACCAAACCAGCCACTGAGCCAATGCTAACCAATAGTAGCAGTGCTGTGACGGCGATATCAAAATCGACTTCAGGGCGCTCAAAAATGGCAAGCTCAATATTCCAAACATCTAACAAATAACTGGTTCCCTCAAGTAAGCCTACACCAATCACCAGACCCAAATAACCTGCCACACTGGTGACCATGACCGACTCCATCAGAATTAAACTGACAATAGACCAGGGTGTAGCGCCCAATGCTTTACGCACGCCAATTTCACGCGTGCGTTCCTTGACCGTGATAATCATAATATTACTGATGCCGACAATTCCTGCCATCAAGGTGCCGATTCCAACAAACCAGACAAAGCCGTTGATGGCAGTAAATAAGCCACTAATTCTTTGCGCCTCTTCAGCGAGATTATTTGAAAAAAGTGCTTTTTGGTCTTCTGGAGCTATTCGATGGCGTTCTCTCAAAAGCCGTAATATCTGTTTTTCCAACTCAAAACCGTCTACTCCCGATTTTGGCGCCACGGTAATTAGGCTGATTTCTTCTCCATGGCCAAAGGTCTTTTGAAAAGCCTCCAGAGGGATATATATTCGTTCGGACATTCGGCCTTCCCAACCCGAATCATAGAACACTCCAACCACCCGGAAGCTCAGCCCATTAATCGCGATATATTTTCCGGTTGGGTCATCACCGGAAGGGAACAGTACTTCGGCTACCCGCGTACCAATGGTCGCAACCTTGCGGTTTTCTTTGCTGTCAAAGGTATTAAGCCTGCGGCCGAAGTTATAATCCTGGTATACCTTAATCTTGAAATAGTTGTCAGCCACACCAAATACACTGAAACTACCCATTTTCTGGTGATGAGTGACAACAGTGTCACCTTCAAAGAAAGTGCCCAAAGGGTTTTCTGCCGATACATACTTCACCCCGGGAAGTTGCCGCTTTATAGCCACCATGTCGGACTCGGTAAACTGTATGTCGCGATTGAGCGCCAGCCCCTTGTATGGCAACGATGTCTGCCGACCAAAAAACCATATACTGTCACGTAGATCACTACTGAACATTTTTTCTACACCGTGGCGCATACCTGTACCAGCGCCCAGCAACAGTATTAGCATTAAAATGCCCCAAAACACCCCAAACGCCGTCAAAAATGTGCGCAATTTATTTTGTTTTAATGTGTAGAAAATTTCTTGCCATTTATCCAGCTCAAACATAGCGGCGCTACTCGACCATAGCCGAAGTTTCGGCGGCATCACGAGTAATTAGCCCGTCCTTAAGCGTTATGACACGATCTGTCTGCTCGGCGATATCCTGCTCGTGGGTTACGATTACAATCGTTTTTCCTGAGTCATTTACTTCCTTAAAAAGCGCCATAACCTCCAGGCTGGTTACACTATCCAAAGCGCCTGTTGGTTCGTCAGCCAATATTACCTTGGGGTCTGAGATAAGCGCCCGCGCTATGGCCACACGTTGTTTTTGCCCTCCAGATAGTTCGCCCGGTAAATGCTCGGCTCTATCTGCCAGGCCAACCCGTTCCAGGTAGCCCATGGCTATGCGGTTGCGCTCTCGCCGACCGACCTTTTGGTAGTACAGCGGCAAAGCAATATTTTCCAGCGCATTTTTAAAAGGCAGTAAGTTGAATGCCTGGAAAACAAAACCTAGATGTTGGTTGCGAAAAAAAGCCGCTTGACGTTGATTAAGCTGATGCACGTGAGTACCACCAAGGTAATAATCACCACTATCGTGGCTGTCTAATATCCCCAGAATATTTAGTAAGGTGGATTTTCCTGAACCGGAAGAACCCATAATAGATACCAACTCGCCCTCTCGGATATGCAGATCAATTCCTTTGAGAACACGCAGGGACTGGTCGCCAATACCATAGGACTTTTGAATGCCACTCAATTTAATCATGCAATAGTCTATTCCTAAAGATATTTCCGGGCAGAATAAAGTCGAGGACGATTCCACCTATAGAGCCTAGCAGCTTTGTTGAAACGGCGTGGCCGCTTTGCCGAGACAGCGGCCCCGTTCGGCGCATTGATACGCCGCTAGAGCTATACCCCAGCGCAGATCTCCATCTGTGGCTATATTCTGCTAACGACGCTACCGGTACTGGGCGTATTCAGGCACCCGATCGGCAAGGTAGTCAATCCACTTGCCCTCCTTCAGGTAGTAGGCCTGCATTTCGGGATGCACAATAAGCTCTCTGAAGCTAATGTGATATGCGGCGACCACATCCGTAACTTTCCAGTTGGCGGTGAGATGACGCGACTTTTCCTCCAATAGCAATTTTACCGATCGGTCAATATCAAGGCCGGCAAGGGCCCTAAATCCCGCTAGACCGTAGGCATTGTAGCTTTCACTTCTATTATCGAGCAGTGTATCAACCAATTTCTGCGCTTTATCCCGTTGTCCCAGAATCGCGTATGCAGTGGCGATATACGCATGGTTGCGATCGGCTAGGTTACTATTTTGGACGATTGGAATATCCTTGGCCGCTACAATCCGCTGGGCGAACATCTTGGCGGTATCGATTTGGCCTGCCAATCGCTGCGCCTCCATTAGCCTGGCGTTAACCTCCAGATAAACACTGGCAGTCCAAAAATTAGGATTCCCCGGCAGAACAATATCGTCCTGTATTGCCAATAGAGCGTCCATATCATTGTCGATCTCCAAAAACTCTATATTGACGTATCGTTTTTCCACTTCGTCCTCATAATGCCCTGCAGCGCCCTCTATCAGATCAGTTAAATCAGCGATTAGTGCGCTGTCGGCAGTTTCCATAAAAGCTGCCATCACATAATAGAAGGCAGTGGAAATTGAAATCTTTGCCAAACTTTTACTTTCACCTTTTTCCGGAGAGATTAGCGCAAGACGATCAAAAAGCTGGGTTACCCTCTCTTGGTCTCCAGCCATGCGAAAATGTGCTAGAGATCCCTCCACCATTTGAGTGTGTAAAGGGTCAAGCTCCAGTGCTTTTTCAAAGGCGGGCCTTGCAGCGTCAAAATTCCCCTCTAGGTTATGCCACCAGCCGAGCACGTACCACGCCATGGCACTATGTGGAAATCGATCAATGATATGATCTATCACTAGCTTACGCTCGGCACGAAAATCCGCGTTGGCTTCAGCTACAGAGTCGCTCGCTATAGCCAGCAAGGTTTCAAGATTATCAGGGTCGAGAGCTATTGCTTTGTTAAGAGCTCGTAGTGATCGCTCTGTGAGTTCATTGTAAATCGCGTCGCGGTCGGCACCTTCAGGTACGAACCAGCCATTGAAATTCATGGTTCTAATGGAATTATCGTAGGTCTCATTGAGATAGCCCCAGGCTTCAACAAAATCAGGATCTTCAGCTACCGCCTGCTCCAGCAATTCACTCTGTCGTCGCAGGCTTGATTCCGACTCCGGTTCACTGCGTGCAATACTTCTGGCTTTCAGGTAAACATCGTAGGCCTTAACACTTTGGGTGGGCATATTGTCAAGGGTGCCAACAGTCTCAGGCTGAAGTTCGAGGTGGATCGAATTGGATATTTCTTTCGCCACTGCACTTTGCGTAGCAAATACATCTACCAGCTCGCGGTCATAATTACTGGCCCACAGATGAGTATCGTTAGCCGCATCGATAAGCTGCACGGTAACCCGCACATGATTATTAATTCGACGAACCGACCCCTCAACAATGTAACGTACACCAAGCTCTACACCAATATCGTGTAGGCTCATTGTCGAATTGATATAGCGAATTGAGGAGGTACGGGAGATTACGCTCAAGCCCTTGATACGGGTCAGGTTGGTGAGAATATCTTCATGTACACCGGCAGCAAAAAAAGCATTATCACCAATAGCACTCATGTTGATCAGTGGCAGTACTGCGATAGACTGTTCAACAGTTTTCTCGGGCTGCTTATGCGCACTCAGGCTATCCAGGGAAGCGCCATCGGGTGTGCGTAAATAGAACACAAGAGCCAGACTACCGAAGATCAATGTCGGTATCGCGACGGCGAATACAAGAGTAAACAGATTCCGCTTACTGTCGTGGGCGTGCGACTCGTCTTCACCAACCGCCTCTTCGCGCGCTGCCGTGGTGGTCTTTAGACCTTCGGGCGTTAGTTCAAAGGCCCAGGCAAATATCAGCGACACGGGAAAGCCCAGGAATATACACATAATGACCAGACTTAGGGCCCAATCTGGTATCAACAGACTGGGAAACGTTGCCCCGGCGATCTGGATAACCAGCCAGCCGACAATGGCATATACCATCGCCACCCGAGTGACCTTGCGTCGCTTAAGCTCAGACCAAAACGATACAGGCACCGTTGCCCTGGAAGCTCGCTTTTCAGGACTAAGTTCTTCGTCTTCCGACTTCACTGTTTCCATTCCCTTTTACAATTAATCGATTGTACACAGGAAAAACGGCTTGTTACAGGCCAGGAGACTTACAATAATGTTCCAGAAATTTTTGATGTGGGGGCAATTGACCAACCAGCCGTGTCACATTCGACTTGATATCATCGAGAAATCGCTTTAACTCCGCGTCATTCATCATATTCACTATCGGATGATACTGCTCTGGCATTAATCCCTGACCTAACATGACTTGAACCCAGGAATTCTCTCCAAACAATTCCGTAGGCACTTTAAACACACGCCCGGCTTCTTTAAAAAGATCTATACGGTGCTGCAAGGAGTCCGGGATCTGCATATTGCGGCAATGACGCCAAAAGCGTGTATCGTCACGGTTGGTAACATGATAATGAAGAACAATGAAGTCACGAGTATGTTCCACTTCATACTTCATCTGCGAGTTGAATTCATTTATATCAGGTTCGCGAATACCTTCATAAGGGAACATCTGCATTAGACGAATGAGACTACGTTGAATAAGATGGATACTGGTTGATTCCAGTGGCTCTATAAAACCGCTGGAAAGGCCCATAGCGATACAGTTTTTATTCCAATGTTTACGACGCGTACCAGTCCGAAATTTAATGACTCTCGGTTCGTTAATCGGTTCGCCTTCAACATTGCTGCGCAGAGAATTAATAGCCTCATCGTCAGACAAATAGCGACTGCAGAAAACAAGCCCATTACCTACACGATTTTGTAGAGGAATACGCCATTGCCAACCCGCATCTCTGGCGATTGAGCGGGTATAAGGAATCGGCTCACCCACCGATTCGGTTTGCATAGCAACAGCGCTATCGCAAGGTAGCCAATGCGACCAGTCGTCATAGCCTGTATGCAGAGTCTGCTCGATCAATAAGCCCCTAAAACCGGTACAGTCAATAAATAGATCACCCTCAATTTTTTCGCCGGAAGCCAGAGTGACATGTTCGATAAAACCCGACATTTCATTCGTACCTACCTCGGATATTTTTCCTTCGATACGCTTGGCGCCATTTTCTTCGGCAATACCCCTTAAGAATTTGGCATATAAACCTGCATCAATATGATAAGCATAATTAAGTCCTTGATTGGGCATAACTGCAAACTTATTTTCTTTTGCCGCAACCCACTCGGAGCAGTATTCGCCATAGTCTTCACTCAAGCCCAGTTGTTTACCCTTAAGCCAAAAATGCTGAAAGCCGGCCGCCCAACAGTCTCTGCCGGTAAAGCCGAAGGAATGAATATAATCTTCATCTATATCACGCCAATTCTCAAAAGAAATACCCAACTTAAAGGTCCCGTTCACCGCTGCCATAAAATCCTGTTCTTTAATTTTGAGCAATTCATGAAAGGTCAGCAGCGTAGGTATGGTAGCCTCACCGACACCAACGGTAGGGATTTCATCAGACTCAATCAGCGTAATGTCCAGCGTCTTTCCCAGTAATTTCGCCAGTCCTGAAGCTGCCATCCAACCAGCTGTTCCGCCACCGGCTATAACTACCTTATGTACTTTCTTGTGTTCCACAACCACACCTCATTAAACTGTTAATACTTTAAGTACAGATCATTGATATCTGCACTACTGATTTAAGTTATTCAACAACTGCGCCCGGAGCTTCCTCGCTGCAGTATCGTCGACACCGGATAAAATCCCTCTCGTCTGCTCGGGAATATGGCTAAGAGCTTCATCGCCTGGGTTAAATACGTAATAGTCAAATATATGCTGCCACGCTTTGCGTTGCTCAGGCGATAAATTCCGCAGCCCCAAGAGGGCATGTTTTAACACATCTAATGGGGCTCCCATATAAGAAGGGCTGGAGCGCCACCAATAATTAACCAAGATATTCACGCTGTCGAGCGCCTCAACATGATGCCACCACATACCCGGCAGAAACAATGCGTCGCCAGGCTCAAGATCAATAATTATCGCAGCATCAAGAGCCTGCCTAAATTTAGGAAATTTCTCAAAATCAGGATTTCTGAAATCAACCAAACTAATAGGTTGCCCGGAGGGCGTAAAATCCAGGGGGCCTATATATAGATTATCCAATTGATCAGGCGGAAATACAGTGAAACGGCGACGCCCTAACACCGCGCACGCTATATTTTCAGGAAAATCATAGTGCGCAGGGACGACACTCTGATTGCCGATCCAGACACTGACCAATGGCTCGCGCAGCCCTAGGCTCAAATCGTTCTCGCCGCGAAATCCGGGCAGCCAGTTATCAACCAGAGTAGAACCAACATAGATTGTAGGTGGAGACGGGTCATCAAGATGGTGAAGTAATCTCGCTATAACGTCGGTAAGTGTCAGACGAGCTCTATCAAAATTAAAACCCGTCAGGTCCTCATTATAAAACACCCTGCCCTTATTCTCTTCCCCGCCCAGGTAAGCGGTTAATGGCGCGCCACTGTAAAAACTTTGCAAATACTCAAGCGCGTGAGCCGCCGATTTATTCCCCTCACTCACTATCGGCCAGTCTGCGACTAGGCCCCTTAAAACCAAGGGTCGTGCGGAAGTTAAAATAGCTTCGTCAATGCTATCCGGGCGGCAGCCCTGAATTTCCTCTATATATGACATAGTGGACCAATCGTCATTCTAGCTCGCCCGTCTCTTTATAGCTGCGCATTCTTCTTGCCCACCAAGGCGGCCATCCTCGAGTGCGAAGCAATGATCATATAGATAGGTTGTAAGTAGTCCACACTATTGAGTTTACCCAGAGCATCACCATTTAAGGCCCGAACCTTGTCTTCGTTGATTGTGTAATAACCTAACAACTGATTATTTGAGCCATCGTCTAGAGTAATTTCCAATGTAAACGATTCAAGTAAATCGAATTCAAGTAAAGCATCAATAAAACCGATATTATGTTCATGGCCATTGTGTACAGTTTCCAGGACTGCAGTCGTTTTATCCAGAAAATCGGTCCGGCCTCCATGCTCCAAAAAAATATTATCGCCCTCAGAGTGACTGACTCTGGGGCTCTCCATATCGATAGTAACGACACGCTTGCGTTCAGCCTCAGCCTGCCCCTGGGTTTCTTGAAAACCGATTAAAAATGGCTGCCTCTTAACCATCAAAGGAATATAAGAAGCATCCCATCCATTTTCATCTAAAAACAAATTCTCTTTAGCTTCAAAACCGAACAATGCAATAGCGTAAAATCGGCCTGTTTCTGAATCTTTTTGGAAAAAAATGGGATAACAAGACTGAATATCCCTGAACTCAAAAGGAAATGTCATCGCGTACATCACATCGTCGCCATACTCAGATGAACGCTTACCGATTATTTTTATATCTTTGTGATCAATGTTATTTAGCAGTTCGTATTTAGCCATATAGACCCCGTAAACTATCGGTTATAAGTAATGAACATATGGATCATATCTTTTGAAATCCATACTGTCTGACTTTATCAATCAACTCCCGAGTAGCTGGAAGCGACGTGAGTAATTGTTGTGTTTTACGGGCATTTTCCTGAAACAGGGTGTCAGCCCTTGATTTTGCTGCAAGCCCGGACTTTGTGACAGATGGATCACTCACTGTCTCAAACCCCATACCATACAGGACATACTGGAAACTTGCTGAAGGGAATAGCTCGTCAATCAACGGCGCGTCTTGATGCCAGGGTGCCTGATAGCGCCAAAGCGTCAGAAGATCCTGTAAAGAGTCAGGTATCGTGTCTGTACGTCGGTTATCCCGCCAATAGGCGGTGTCTTGTCGTTTACTCAAGACATAATGCAATTTTAAAAACTGGATGACGCTATCCCAATGATAGAGAAACTTATCGTTAAAGCGTTTGCTGACCACCTCCATAACCTCGCGGGTGGCGGGCAGTTGCTCACTAATCATTTTTGCCGATTGTTCAACCAACACCAGTGCTGAGGCTTCTAGAGGTTCGATAAATCCAGAGGCCATGCCCACCGCCACACAGTTTTTATGCCACAGTTTTTGTCGATGCCCTGGATTAATCATGAGTTTACGCAGCGACACCTTATCCGCATCGAAACCGATAGAAGAATTTGAGATATATTGGCGCAGCTCTATCTCTGCGTCTTCATCTGAAATATGCGCAGATGAGTAAACATAGCCCACACCGCGACGAGAGGGCAAACCTATATCCCATATCCAACCCGCCGTTTGAGCGGTTGACAGCGTGTGCGAAGCAATCGGGTCTCCCTCCTTGGCATAGGGTATCTGCACTGCCAACGCCGTATCATTAAACAATATGTCTTTTTTACTACAGAAAGGTATTTTGTAATGCTGACCAATTAACAAGGCAGAAAAACCACTGCAATCGACAAAAAGATCTCCTGATATATCACCCTGCGTCGAGGTAGTAACCGAGACGAGATACTCACTGTCATCCGCATTGACTGCTGTAACGGTATCAAGGATATGATTTACGCCCAACTTTTCTACACAATATTTCTGCAAAAAAATGGCAAACTTACCCGCATCCAAATGGTAACCATAGTTTGCATTAAAGGCATACTCTGGCGTAGATATTTTTTTTGGCGCTAAACCCTTATCACAAAGACGAGATTGCGGACTAACTGCGTCTGCAAAATTCACTTTGTCCCGCACCAACTGCCAGTAGGCCGCCAAATTGGTCTCACTATAGCCCTGAGGTGGTGTGAACGGATGATAATAGCGGTCGCTTTCGCTACCCGTAACCCATCCAGAAAAGCATGAACCCTGTTTAAAGCTGGCATCACATTCACGAATAAATTCGGTCTCAGAGATACCCATTTGTTGCAAAGTGGAGCGCATTGAGGGCCAAGTGCCTTCACCCACACCAATAGGGCTTATATCAGGCGACTCGATTAGCGTCACGGTGATCCTGGACGCTGGATGGGCACAGTGTTGAGCGGCCAAAACACCCGCAGTTATCCAGCCAGCCGTTCCACCACCAACTATAACAATATGTTTTACAGAATCAGTCATAGGTTTCAAGCACTACCATTAAACTACAAAATTATTGCTACAACAGATCTCAGTTGAACTGCAGGACTTAGGCCACACAAGAATACTATCAGTAAACCCAAATAAGCTCTCATTTATTCGTAAATAATGATTCAGATAGCAAAAAAAGCCGCTGAATTCAACGGCTTTTTCCTCTTCATACTACTGTTGTCAAACTGCTCCCGTCATTAGTAGGTATAACGTACACCTATGTTATAGCGAGGTCCAGTTTGTGTCGCAAACAAGGTTTGCATCTCGGTACGGCCATAAAGACGACGCGTTGAATCAGTAATATTTATACCTTCAACAAGAACCTGAAAGCTATCGGTTATGGCATAGCTGGCACTCATATCCACCTGAGCATAAGCTTCAACATAGGTTGGCCCACCGGTATCGTTTGCCTGGCCCACACCTTCCAGGTAATCATCACGCCAGCTATAGGCGATCCTTACCTGTACGCCATACTTATCATAGAAGCCAATCAAGTTTGCGGTATCCCCAAGCCCACTTAGAACAAACTGCCCAGCGAGATTTGAGTTGTCATAACCTACGTCAGCCTCGACTAAGGTGGCATTGGCAATAACGCCAAAACCTGATTCACCAAAGTTATGCTGAACCGCAATTTCCCAACCCTTCATAACAGCCTTTTCGATATTCGTTGGAATGGTGAGATGGAAAACTGCAGGGTCGTCGCGTCCAGAAATACCGAAGATAATGTCATTAGCTGCATCTACGCCGGGCTCATCATCGAAGTTTTCGAGAATATAGTCGCGGACAGTAGCTAGATCAGTGCTACCTGACTCCAATGCTGCCTGCTGAACCAGCGGTCCGCTTCCCGGATTAGCTATACCAAAAAGGCCTTCATCGCTAATCGACGTACCTATGAAGTTCTCTACGTCTTTGCGGAAATAACCGATAGACGCATAACTCGACTCGCCGTAGTACCACTCCAGAGACAAATCAAAGTTCAATGACTCGAAAGGTAATAGTGCAGGATTACCTCTAGCACCCGATCCTCCGTCGACACGCGCGTTGCCGGCGATAGTCAAGCCACCCTGGATATCCTTGTAATTTGGCCGGGTCATGGTTTTACTGATAGAAGCACGCAATACCACATCATCAGTCAAGCCCAGATCTAAATCGAGGTTTGGCAGCCAATTATCGTAATCGCCGGTGAAAGTACTGTATTCGACAACGGGATCGCCGTTCCCGTCTACCGCACGATTAACCGCAAATTCATTGGCGGTAATCCACGACATACTAGAATAAGTGGGAGACAATGCGGACGACTCGACCTCAGTTTTCTCGTAGCGCACACCTAAATGGGCATTAAAGGGCATATAACCAAGCTCGGCGTGATAATTTACCTGGAAATACGCCGCGGTCTGTTCCTCAGAAGTCAGCCGATCTTCCTGCACGTTACTTGTCGGGCAGAAACCGGTACCACAGTCACCCATATCAGCAATTGTCCATATATCCGCATCACCTGAGGCCATCAGTTCCTCGGTACGTTGTATCATTGCATTCATGTCATATGTGTAGTAATCGGTCCAGCGCCGAGCATCATTACCACCCGAGATCTCGTCGTAGTCACCGGCGGTAGAAGCTTCTGACAGCAAATCTGCAATCGCTCCAGGCTGGGTCACACCACCCCAGGCTTCTCGTTGAACAACAGAAAATTGACCCTGATTATCGACAGTGGTAGCTTGAACCCCAAAATCAATACTCTCAATACCGTTATCCCAGTCAAACTCGTAGGTTCCGTAGAGCTTCGCCTGCTCAATATCCATTTCGGTACCCTGATTAATAAAAACGCTGCCCGTCACTATCATTTCTTCCGGTGTCAGCGGACGGTTCGTAGCTATCTCCAACACAGGCAGATCGCTGGTAAAATGACCGGTTATTGCACTGCGCAAGGGATTATCTCCACCGCCGCCCGTCGATAACGCCACATTGGAAGAAGAACCATTGGGACTATTCGGACTGGATTTCGCTGAAGAATTATGATAATCCAGACCCAATGTCAAGTTATCGTTTGGTGTCCACTCAAGATTCAGGCCAACCGATTCGTTTTCATTCTTGGTTGCATCAGCACCGGCACCCATATCGATTGTGCCGGGGAGATTTTCAGTATAATAGATAGGAGAGGCTTGCGGGCCGTCAGTCCATTCGCTTGCCTGATTGGCAAAGTTAAACCATGCTGAAACGGTATTAAATGTTCGCTCATGCTCAACTTCTGAATAGGTATAATCCAGAGTTGCTTTTATTTCTTCGGTCGGCGCCCACTGTAAAGCCAGCTGACCATTGATACGTGTGCGCCTGTATTCCGCAGACTCGTAAGTAATTACCTGGGGCACTGAGTACGTTTCATCGTCGGTGAGCGGACGATTTATTTGGTCATCGTTCTTGGGAATTCCACCCCATGCAGCGTTGCCATAGGTATTACCACACCAGTCTTCACCAGCACACCAGTTGTCATCGGTGCTGCCTGGAAAAGTACGCCATCCGCCAACAGCCGCGGTATTCGCGCCATTATGACGTTCCTGATAGCTAGCGGTTAAAGAAACACCAAATGTATCGTCGGCAAAGGTATTGGAATAAAGACCGGATAGTTCAGGAGTAAGACTATCGCCCGTTTCTGTTGACGTATCATGCACGCCTTTTGCACCAAAAGTAAACTTTAGACCAGGGTGATCCAATGGGCGGTGAGTTTTAATATTGATGGTAGAACCGATGCCACCGGTAGGCACATTTGCTTTACCACTTTTATATACCTCAACGGCAGAGATTCCTTCTGAAGCAATGTCACCAAAATCAAAAGAGCGCCCGGTAGTATTGTCAGAATTAGCGGTAGGCATTTGACGGCCATTGAGGGTTACCAGGTTAAAATCAGGGCCAAAACCCCGCACAGTAACTCTACTACCTTCTCCACGTGAGCGATCAATCGCTACACCGGTGATACGCTGCAGTGATTCGGCCAGGTTGGTATCAGGAAACTTACCGATATCTTCTGAGGAAATGCCGTCAACAATACCATCCGCATTACGTTTCATATCCATGGAACGCTTAAGGCTGGATCGGATGCCCGTAACTGTTACTTCTTCCAATCGAGGCTCTTCAGCTGCTTCGCTATTCTCCTGAGCCCAAGCTTGCGTGCCGGTGCCGATTAAAGCCAATGCTATAGCACTGGAAAGAAACTTCTTTTGAAACATCATATGTATACCCCTGTTATGTAATTAGACTGAATATTCAAAGCTTAGGCTACACCGATATTAATGAAAGAGAATCTTTTTGCGGCGAAGCGTCTATCATATACGACAAACTGGATGAACTTAGTTTGATCTTTCTAAGACCTAGCCACCACGTCGCGTTTCAAGCTCAAGACGAATCTCATGTGCTTTCTCTTCGGTGATCGGATAAGTCGCTATCATCCATATGGCTATAGCAGAGGTAATCATCGGTACTACTGCATCAAAAACCCTTAACAAAAATATGGTGTCTGCTGTCTGAGCACCATCAAGTGCCACGTCAAAGCCTGTAGCATTCAACAGGAAGCCTCCACCGGCCAGTGCTGCAGCCATACCCAGTTTGACCACCCACCAATAGATTGAGCCAAACATGCCCTCGCGGCGCTGCCCGGTCTCCAGTTCGTCCATATCGCAGACGTCAGCAATCATAGAGCCCATCAGTGTAAACAGCCCACCCAGGCCAAAGGCTATTAAAGGTGTAGGGAGTAGTATTAATATAGGGTTCTCAGGCGTATAACAAAACCATTTCAAGCCATAACCCACGATTGAAATACTCGTGGCCACAAAAAATGCACGGCGTTTTCCGATTTTTGTCGACATCCAGCTGACAATGAAAATAGCGCAAAAAGTCGATATAGCAGACACCGTGCCCGACCAGCCGGCATACTCTGCACCCAGTGACTGATCGCCACCAAAGACATAATAGATAATGACGTAGAACTGAAAAGATGAAACCAGCATAAAGCCGTTAAAGACTAAAAAGGTCGCTGCACATAAGCTCAAAAACGGCCTGAATTTGATGGTAGCGATAAAACCATTGAAAAAATCCTTAATTCCGGCCGGCGGCTTTTCAATATCTTTGGAATTCGCACTGGTCTTTATCGGTATATTCGGGAGACGTTCTTTGAGAAATATCGCAGGTAGTATGCCGACACAGATAGTGAACGCCGCGATGACAATGGCCAACCAGCTGGCGCCTTCTACCAAGTCATCAAACAGCAACTCGTACTGCATAAACCATAAAAACCAGGGCGACACCAGATAGGCAAACTGCCCCATAAAGTTCTGTACGGCCATTAAGCGTGTGCGCTCATGGTAATCAGGGGTCAGTTCATAACCCAGCGCCACCCAGGGCGTGGCATACACCGTATACGCCAGATAAAATACAATCGAACCCGTCAAGAAGAACCAGAAATAGAACATTTCACTTTGATCACGCGGCAGTTGCCATAACAAAGCAAATACAATGCCTGCTGCTATCGCGCCACAGAAGATATAAGGCCGGCGACGACCCCAACGGGATTTTGTATTATCCGAAATATACCCCATCAAAGGGTCGGTTATTGCGTCAACCAGGCGAGGTAAGGCCCCCAATAGGCCTACAAGGGCGGGGTTCATACCCAGGCCAAGATTAAGAATGATGGCCATTCCGCCTATGGCTGCAGCAAGCAGGTTGTTTACAAATGCACCTAAACCGTAAATGAGTTTTTGGGCTACCGGTATTTTATCTTTTTCTGGCGTTTCATAATGCTGCGGTTCGCTCATCAGCGAGGTCCTTTTATTTGTTTTAATATACAGGCAACACGCTTTCGTTGGATAAAAAGCACATTTCAAAGTAACCGCAAATACCGGGGAAACAATACAAATGCGATGAATAGAACTGTGAATGAGATGAAACAGCCTACTTGCCGTGCAGAGTAGGCTGGTAGGCGGTGCCTATCCCAAATATGAAGCTACAATCCGCGCTCTAGCCTTCCCCCAAGACCAAATTGACAAATATCACCCATGCTAGCGCAAAATCGGCCCTATTCACCCCATACATGTTGTTTCCAATCCAACACGCCGTATCGTAAGACTATATAGAACATTAGACGACTTAGCCCAGAGCACACCAACCGCTCTGGGCTAAATTTAATGCTACCAAACTACCGTGGCAACCATGCCTATGATTGAGAAAGACACTATGCAGCCTACACCCATGTTAAAACCCGTCCCTGATAACACCGCTTCTATACATTCCAAGGTGCAGGAACTGCTATCACACATGGGGCTTGACGAGAAGATCGGTCAAATGAGTCAACATTGTGGAGCCGGTGGCTGGCTGCCCGATCATTTAGCCTGGGCAATACGGGAAGGTCGCGTTGGCTCAGTACTTAATGAGGTAGACCTCGATACAGTTAATGAGATGCAAAGACTGGCCGTAGAGGAAAGCCGCTTGGGCATTCCCTTGCTCAATGGCCGCGACGTCATTCATGGGTTTAAAACGATATTTCCTATTCCACTGGGTCAGGCGGCAAGCTGGGATCCGGAAATCATTAAGCTAGGGGCGCGCATCAGTGCTCTCGAGTCTGCAGCCAGCGGTGTTAACTGGACCTTTGCCCCAATGATCGACATTACCCGAGACCCTCGCTGGGGCAGAATCGCTGAGTCACTGGGCGAAGACCCGTATTTATGCGGCATTTTAGGTGCCGCGATGATTGCGGGCTTTCAAGGCGACGATCTTACTGCATCCGGTTCTATTGCATCATGCGCCAAACATTTTGCAGGCTACGGTGCCGCCGAAGGTGGACGTGACTATAACACTGCCAATATTCCCGAAAACGAGTTACGTAATACCCATTTGCGCCCTTTTAAGGTGGCGGCTGATGCCGGTGTATCGACGTTTATGGCGGCGTTTTGCGACCTCAATGGTGTACCTGCATCGGGTAACAGCTGGTTGATGGACCAAATCCTGCGTAAGGAATGGCAATATGACGGCGTCATGGTCAGCGACTGGGAGTCCATAGTAGAATTAACCGTGCACGGATTCACCCACGATGACGAAGAAGCGGCCTATGAAGCCGCCAGTGCCGGCATCGATATGGAAATGGCTAGCACAACCTATAATGATCACCTGCAAAACCTGATTGGCGAAGGAAAAATCGATGTCGCTCAAATCGACACCATGGTTGCGCGCATCCTCACGCTTAAATTTGAATTGGGCTTATTTGACAACCCCTATACCGATCCGGCAGATTTCCCGGCGCTGCTAAATACCGCGCACCTTGATGCAGCCAAAGAAGCTGCAGTAAAGAGCTGTGTATTACTCAAGAACGAACATAAAACACTGCCGCTATCTAAAACACAGCTTAGCTCCGTCGCACTGATCGGGCCGCTGGCTGATGACAACTACGAGCAACTCGGCACCTGGATATTCGACGGTGATACAGAGCACAGTATCAGTTGTCGCGAATCCATTGCCGCGTTGCTGGGTGATGAGGTGACGATAAACTATAGTCAAGGTCTGGACTCAACCCGATCGACAAGCCATGACGGCTTTGCCCACGCAACCGATATGGCAAAACGATCTGATGCCGTAATAATGGTTGTCGGTGAAGAGTCGTTTATGTCAGGCGAAGCTCACTCGCGGGCCAATATCGATTTGCCAGGCCAGCAGGAGCAGCTAATTGAGGCAATCGCTGCCACGGGCAAACCCCTTATTCTGGTGATTATGGCAGGTCGGCCGCTAACTCTCGAAAACATCATCGACAAAGCCGACGCCATTTTATATGCCTGGCACCCCGGCACCATGGGCGGGCCTGCAATTGCAGACTTATTATTTGGCCTACGTTCTCCCTGCGGTAAATTACCGGTGACTTTTCCCAAGGCGGTGGGTCAAATACCCATATATTATTCACAAAAGAATACCGGCAGACCAGCAACTGACGAAAGCTGCATCAAAATGGAAGATGTACCTGCCAGGCCGCCGCAAACCTCGTTGGGCATGGCCTCTTTTCATCTGGATACTGGCTACAAGCCGCTGTTTCCTTTTGGACATGGTCTATCCTATGGTGCGTTTCACTATGTCAAAATTACCAGCTCTCACCGCAGTATCGGCCTTGGCGAAAGTATTGTAATAGCCGCAGACATAATAAATACCGGAGAACACGAAGCAGAAGAAGTCGTTCAATTGTATGTTCGTGATCTAGTCGGCAATGTGACACGCCCGGTCAAAGAACTGAAGGGATTCAAACGTGTGCAATTGAAACCCGGACAACGCGAACGGGTCAGTTTCACATTACATACTGACGAGTTGGCGTTCTATGACCGAAACATGCAATTGGTCACCGAACCCGGACAGTTTCACGTCTGGATTGGTGGTAGTTCCGACGCGCCGTTATGGGCTGAGTTTGAGATTCACGATTAGGAAATAAGTCACCTACATGAAACCTAGTATAAAAATCGGCTTACTGACGGCTTTAGTCATACTTATGTGCCAGGCTTGCGGGTCAAGTAGTGACGCGCAGAACCCTCAATCAGAAGCTATTAAGGTAGAGATCACTAGTGATCAGGGAAAGTATCATCTTCTCAGGGATGGTAAACCCTATCAGGTGAAAGGCGCGGGCATAGAATATGGTGATATCGATGCCTTCGCGCGCCATGGCGGTAATTCCTTTCGTACCTGGAATATCGACAGCGGTGGGCGAACAGGTCAACAGGTATTGGACAAAGCTCAAAGCCTGGGATTAACCGTCTCAATGAACCTCGTTTTAGGAGCCGAGCACTGGGGTTTTGATTATAACAACAAAGAGAAAGTGGCCAAACAATTTGAACGCATTAAACTGGAGGTGCTGAAATACAAAGATCATCCGGCACTACTGAGCTGGATTATCGGCAACGAATTAAACTACGATTTCAAAAATCCCAAAGTCTATGACGCGGTCAACGATATTTCAAAAATGATCCATCAACTTGACCCTAACCACCCTACCACCACTACACTCTCAGGTTATGTGCCACACGACATAAAAGTTATTCTGGAGCGTGCAGCTGATCTCGATTATATCAGCGTTCAGATGTATTCCGATCTCGTGAATTTGCCAGATTATATTAGACGTGACAACTTCCCTACCCCCTTGTTTGTCACCGAATGGGGAGCTCAGGGCCATTGGGAGGTAGAAAAAACATCCTGGGGTGCTCCCATTGAGAAAAACAGTTCGATGAAAGCAAAAAATTACCTGGATGGCTACCAACAGGTTATTGAACCACTTGCTGGCCAAGTCATCGGCACCTATGTTTTTTTGTGGGGACAAAAACAGGAAAGAACCGCCACCTGGTACGGCATGTTTACGGATACCGATGCAGAAACCGAAACCATTGATGTGATGCATTACATCTGGAATCAGCGTTGGCCCGAAAATCGTACGCCAAAACTGGAGTCTATGTTGCTCAATGGCCAAAGTGCCGAAGATAACGTAAAGCTAAAAGCCAATGGGAATTACACAGCTCTGGTGACGGTCAAAGACCCGGAAAACGACCCAATTCGTTATCGATGGGAATTGAGACATGAAAGCAAGACTACGCAGGCAGGTGGTGCACAAGAGAAACTACCGGCACTAGTCACTGGTTTAATTCGTGGAGAGTCGAACAAAGAAATCCAAATTCAGGCTCCTGCTACACATGGCGCCTACCGATTGTTCGTCTATGCATATGATGGAAACGGCCATGCGGCGCATGCCAATATTCCGTTTTATGTCGATGAGTAATCTACTGCACTCAACTTTTACCAGCACTAGAAATACGGGCTTGACGCAGCCATCTTTTCACGGAAGAAATTGATGTTATGACAACTAGACTAGATGATCCCACCATTAAGCAAAAAGTCGATGCGCTTTTATCACAAATGAGTCTGGATCAAAAAATTGGCCAAATGACCCAGGCGGAAAGAGCGACCTGTTCACCGCAGGACGTAAAGGCCTATCATTTGGGCTCGGTATTCAGTGGCGGCGGTTCCAGCCCGGCAGACAACCGACCTGCCGACTGGGTAGCCATGAATGATGCCTATTGGGCCGCTTCAATGGAGGCGGACGAGCATCACCTGGCCATCCCTATTATCTATGGCCTGGATGCCATTCATGGTAACAATAACGTTTTGGGAGCCACTGTATTCCCACATAATATCGGTCTTGGGGCAGCCAACTCTCCTGAACTAGTGGAACGTATAGCAGAAATTACTGCACGGGAAACACTGGCAACCGGGGTTGACTGGACCTTCGCGCCGACATTGGCCGTTAGTCGCAATGATCACTGGGGTCGTACCTACGAAAGTTATTCAGAAGACCCGGCAATTGTAAGTTCCTATGCTGCACCCTTTGTCAGAGGCCTGCAGGGTGATCTGGATGACAGTGGTCTTATCGCCTGCGTCAAACACTGGGTTGGCGACGGCGGTTCCACCAATGGCATTGACCAAGGTAATACGGCAATCAGCCTAAATGAGCTCGAATCCATCCATATAGCCCCCTATTATGCCGCAATCGAGCAAGGCGTATTAACAGTGATGGCATCTTATAGCAGCTGGAATGGTGATAAGTGCCACAGTCATAAATACCTGATTAGCGATATATTAAAAAATGACATGAGTTTCAAGGGTATTGTTATTTCGGATTGGGATGGCATAGATACACTCGCTCAAGATTATTACGATGCGGTAAAACTGGCGGTTAACGCAGGTATCGATATGTTCATGGTGCCAGAGAACTGGCAGAGTTTTATCAGTATACTCCGGACTCACGTGCAACAAGGCTCCGTTCCCATTTCAAGGATAAACGACGCGGTCAGCAGAATATTAACGGTAAAGTTCGCCTACGGCCTGTTCGATAAGCCGCGACCGCGAGCCAGGCCCTGGTCAAATCACCCAAGTTTCGGCTGCAAAGCGCACAGAGAAGTCGCGCGTGAGGCGGTACGCAAGTCACTGATCTTGCTCAAAAACGAGCACAAACAGTTACCACTGGATAAACAGGCACGGATATTCGTTGCAGGGAAAAGCGCCCATAACAGGGGCTACCAGTGTGGTGGTTTTACTGTTGCCTGGCAGGGTTGTTCTGATAACGAAGTAATCGAAGATGGTACATCTATTTGGGAAGGCATCAAGCAGCAAGCAAGCAATGCTGTACTAAGTTGTGATGAGTTTGGTGCCGACGCTGACGCCGATCAGCATGACATTGCGATAGTGGTCATTGGCGAGCGCCCCTATGCCGAAGGATTGGGCGATATTCGGGATGGTAACAACGCAATAGTTGAAGCGGGCTCTCAAATCAAAGGTCAGATGCAGGTTTTGGACCCCTATGCAAAAACACTTGAACATGCCATATCGCACCCGGAAGATTTGAAAACGATCAAAAACATCCGCCAGAAAGGTATTCCAGTGATCGCTATCTTAGTTTCGGGTAGACCACTGGTCATCAACCAGGAACTCGATGAAGTGGCGAGCCTGGTTGCGGCATGGCTACCGGGTTCGGAAGGACAAGGGATAGCTGATGTTCTGTTCGGTGACTATGATTTCGAAGGAAAATTATCATTTTCGTGGCCCAAAAATTCCGCCACCAATATGAACATAGGTGACCCGGCCTACGACCCCCTATTCCCTTACGGCTATGGACTTAATTACTCATCCGTTAGTTAGCGTATAAGTTACTGGCTGACTGCTATTTGACAAGGCCCGGTTGACTCTCTAATAATGAGTCTGGAGTCAAAACGCAACTCTCGCTCTGCTACCTCACCGCGCCTGACCAATGTAATAAGAAGATGGGCGGCGGCCCCTGCCATTTTCACCACGGGTTGCTGAATGGTTGTTAGCATTGGCCACATCTGACGAGAAATAGGTGCGTCATCAAAACCGGTAACCGATAGATCACCCGGTATAGAAAATCCCATCAGGCTCGCCACTTTTATCACACCTGCAGCCATATAATCGTTACTGGCAAAAATTGCTGAAGGTGGCTCATCAAGAGATAACAATTTTCGTGCACAGGCTTCGCCCGACTCGAAATCATATTTTCCTTGCACAATTAAATTAGCGATCTCCTTGATTCCAGCTTCCTTCATTGCCGCTCTATAACCTCGAAGACGCAATCTGGAAGACGGGTGATCCTCGTGCCCTTTTATGTAAGCGATACGTCTATGGCCCAGAGACAATAAGTGCCGAGTCATCGCAACAGCGGATTCAATATCGTTAGTACATACCGAGGGTGGCCCTGATTCAAATTCCGGCGGAGCAACCAGCGTCACCGGTACTCCTTCCTTCGCCAACATATCCAAAACAACTTTTTTACCCGATATGGGCGGTGTTAATACCAGGCCATCCAGTCGCGAATCTTTTACCAAACGGCATAAATCTTCTGCGAGGTCCTTTTGGGTATGATCACAGGGATAAATAAGCAGACCAAAACCTTCTTCTTCGCAGGCCGCCAGCACACCGTTTTGCACATCAATGACGTAGGCCGGGCTGGGCACGTCGTAAACAAGACCGAGAATATATGATCTATTGCCGCCTAAACCCCTGGCCGATACGCTTGGGCGATAGTTGAGTGCTTCAACGGCAGCTTCTACTTTGAGCCGTGTCTTTTCAGACACATTGGCTTCCTTATTGATAATACGGGAAACCGTTTTTATCGACACGCCGGCTTTTTCTGCAACATCATAAATTGTTACATTCCCCACGTCAGACTCCCCATAGTTATCACGTTAAATCCATACTGTGTGCCTGAAAATCCAAAATTTAATCATCGATTATTAGTGACTAGAAATGCTTTTTCATTTCTGTATCCAGATACGCCGCCGCGCCAATCAGCGCCGCGTTATCTGTTTTTAGCATATGTACAGGTATGTCAGCGACCAATTGCCTCATTGGTTGTTTATTCAAATAATTTTCCAGGAACGGGCTATCGAAAAGAAACTGTTCCATTCGCGGCAAGATACCACCACCAAGAAATAAGCCCGCCTGAGGTCGCATCATTAACGCCACATCACCAGCCACGCTGCCCAAAATGCTACAAAACATTGTTAAAGCTGATTCGCATAGTGCATCTTCACCAGATAAAGCCCGTGGCAGTATATCGGCTGCAACAAAATCTGAAGCCGATTCACCCCGCACGACCGCCAGGGCACAATACAGGTTTATCAAGCCCTGACCAGACGAGACGTTTTCAACAGACACACGTCCTTTATCTCGCATCAATACTTTAAGAACTTCAATTTCCAATAGGCTGTTAGGCGCAAAAGACACATGTCCGCCGTCACCGTCTATTAATTGCCAACCGTTCTGCACCGGCATAATACCGGCGACCCCAAAACCTGTACCGGGCCCAATAATTGCGGATGGATACTGCGAATTCGGCTGCCCCTCATTCAGGGTACGGATACATGACGCATCCAGGTGAGGCAGGCAAAACGCCAGCGCAGTAAAATCATTGATGACGTGTAGATTGTCGAGTTGCATATCCTGGGTTAACTGGCTAATGGAAAATTGCCATTCAAGATTGGTCAATTTGACTTCATCCGTAATAACCGGCCCAGCCACCGACAAACATGCAGCTTGGGGTTTCACGCCGCTCAGAGAAGACATAAAGGCATTAAAGGCTTCTTTCAGCCCCAAAAAATTCTTACTCGGTTGACTCCAATAGTCATGAATACGAAATCCGCCAGCGGCTAAACCCGAATCAGTCGCTAAAGCAAAGCGTGCGTTGGTTCCGCCGATATCGGCGACAATATATGGCATCATGTTCTAAAACTCACTATCTCTTGTAGTCGAGACTTCCAGTCCGGGCAGACAACTGGCACCCTCTTCAGCAGGGCCAACACCCTGGCGAAACAAAGCAAATAAATCACGGCCATAGCCAAACTGATTGGCTGATAAATCGGGGCGCTGAGGAATGCGAGAAGCCCATTCGTTTTCATCAACCAATACAGCAAGCTCTCCGCTATTGGCATCCAGCCTGACAACATCACCGGTTTTTATTCGACCAAGTGGTCCGCCATCGACACACTCTGGCGTAACATGTATCGCAGCCGGTACCTTGCCTGAAGCACCCGACATACGGCCATCGGTAACCAGAGCCACGTGGAAGCCCTGGTCCTGCAAAACACCTAAGGGCGGCGTCAATTTGTGCAACTCAGGCATACCGTTGGCTTTAGGCCCCTGAAAACGTATTACCGCAACAAAGTCCTTATTCAATTCTCCGCGCTCAAAAGCATTGATCAATGACGACTGGTCATCAAACACTTCAGCTGGCGCCTCTATAAACCGGTGTTCCGGTTTTACTGCGGAAATTTTAATCACGCCGCGGCCAAGATTTCCCTGCAGTAATTTAAGGCCACCTTCGCTGCTAAAGGGTTTTTCAACACTAGTCAGCACGTCCGCGTCCAGACTTTCCGCGGGCGCATCTATCCAGCTTAATTGATCTTCCTGTAGTACAGGTTCTTGTCGATATGCCGACAAGCCAGACTGCTCTGATACGGTGACTACATCCTCATGTAACAGACCGCCATCCAGCAGGCTGGCGATTAACAGACCCATACCGCCGGCTGCCTGAAAATGATTCACATCGGCCTGCCCATTAGGATAAATACGGGTCAGCAAGGGGATCACCGCAGACAGATCAGAGAAGTCATCCCAATTAATTTGAATACCAGCAGCGCGCGCAATTGCCACCAAATGAATGGTATGGTTGGTAGAGCCACCCGTTGCCAGTAAACCAATAATGCCATTTACAATGGCTTTCTCGTTTATCACCTGCGCCAAAGGACGATAGTCATCACCCTGCGCTGTCAGTTTAAGAATTTGTCTGGCTGCTTGTTCTGTCAAGGCATTGCGCAAAGGCGTATTAGGGTTAACAAAGGAAGAACCGGGCAGGTGCACGCCCATAATCTCCATTAACATCTGGTTTGAGTTGGCCGTGCCATAAAACGTACAGGTACCGGCACTGTGATAAGACGCCGACTCGGCTGCCAGCAGTTCATCGCGCCCTACTTCCCCTGTTGCATATAACTGCCGAATACGTGCCTTTTCGGAGTTCGGCAAGCCCGATGGCATGGGACCGGCAGGGATGAAAATAGCCGGCAGGTGACCAAAGGCTAAAGCGCCTATTAACAAACCCGGTACAATTTTGTCACAGATACCCAAACACAATACGCCATCGAACATTTCATGAGACAGAGCCACGCCAGTCGCCATAGCGATAGTATCGCGACTAAACAAAGACAACTCCATGCCGCCACGGCCCTGGGTAACGCCATCACACATGGCCGGTACACCACCGGCAAACTGTGCAACACTGCCGGCTTGCTTAATCGCCTGCTTGATCTGATCGGGATAGCCCTGGTACGGCTGATGCGCCGACAACATATCGTTATAGGCTGAGATAATCGCAATGTTTGACTTGATATTTTCCGTCAATAGCTCTTTGTCACCAGGGCTACAAGCAGCAAACCCATGTGCCAGATTACCGCAGGAAATCGCTTGTCTGGTGGGGCCAATGCGTCTGGCTGCTTCCATACGCTGTAAATAATCTGCTCGACTATCGCGACTACGTTCAATAATCCGCGCTGTCACTTCCTCTATAACTGTATTCACTTCATCACCTTTTAAATCAGGGGGCCCAGTAGAGATCTACTGGAACTTGAGTTTGTTGTAACACTGCACGTACCGGCATGGCCTTAACATCCTTGGAAGACATGGCCTGGCGATAAACAGACAGTTTTTCAGCACCGGTAAGCAATAAAATAATCTTTTGGGCATTCAAGATGGCTGCTAGCGTTAGCGTCAATCTTTCGGTGTGCACGCCCGTGACCTCGCTTTGATCTGCGCGTATAGCGGCTACGCGCTCGGTCGTGTTTAATGCGCTGCCAAGACCGTCAGCAAAGGGAAACAAGGATGCGGTATGTCCATCGCCGCCCATGCCTAAAATGACCACATCCCAGGGAGCAGACAAAGATTGAAAAGACGCCTCTGCCTTTTGCTGCCCTTGTTCCAGACTCAGACCTTCAGTCCATAAGCCTACCAAGCTAGCCTGAGCCGCATAAGAATGAAGCAGTTCACGAATAATGAATGCCTCGTTGCTGGCGGCATCCGATACAGGCACCCAGCGTTCGTCTACTAGACCGACCGTAACCGACGCCCAGGGTAGGTCCTGGTTCGCCAATTGGCGATATAGCGGTGCCGGTGTACTGCCGCCAGAAACCATGAAAGTTGCCGACCCACGTTGTTCAACAGCCTGCTCAATCGATTCACTACATAGTGAACCAAGCGCAGATATCAGATCATCACGATTATCAAATAAATGCTCTCTAGGCACTGGGGTCACCCGGCTCAACCCAACTTCGGCCATCTTGATGCAGCATAAAATCTGCCTTCTGCGGCCCCCAACTACCTGAAGCGTAAAGATGCGTAACTGAATCCAGTGTTTTCCAAGCATCCTGAATCGGGTTTATCCAGCGCCAGGCTTCCTCTACTTCGTCACGGTGTATAAACAATGTGGAATCACCAGCCACCACATCGAGTATAAGTCGTTGATATGCGGCACGCCGGTGACCGTCAAACGCGTCTGCAAAATCCAGTTCCAGATTGACCGGTTTGATCTTCATTTCGCGCTGATGTAACTGCTTGGTATTTAACGTCAGCTCAACCCCTTCATCGGGCTGTAACTTAATAGTTAATCTGTTTGGTTGAATAGCGCCAACGGATTCATTGAAAACTTGATGAACTACTGGCTTAAACTCGATCACAATTTCTGCCGCACGTCTTTTAAGGCGCTTTCCAGTACGCAAATAGAAAGGCACACCAGCCCAGCGCCAATTGCCTATTTCGGCTCGAATAGCCACATAGGTTTCAGTATTACTGCCACCTTGTTCAGTGCCTAATTCTTCCAGATATCCAGCAGCGCGCTGGTCGTCCATCAGGCCACTATCGTACTGCCCTCTTACTGTTGCCATATTCACGTTAGTGCTATCTATCGGCTTAAGCGCTTTCAGTACTTTGAGCTTTTCTGCGCGGATATTATCTGCATTCATTTCATGTGGCGGTTCCATCGCTACGAGGCAAAGAAGCTGTAATAAATGATTCTGCACCATATCCCTTAGGGCACCGACGTCATTGTAAAAACCGGCACGGCCTTCCAAACCTACGGTTTCACTAATGCTGATTTGCACATGATCAATTGAACTATTACTCCACACGTCACCCAACAGGATATTGGTGAAACGTAGTGCTAAAAGATTCTGTACGGTTTCCTTTCCCAGGTAGTGATCAATTCGATAGATATCATCTTCTTTAAAATATTGAGCGACACTGGCATTCAATTTTTGCGCGGATTCCAGATCAACGCCAATGGGTTTCTCCAAAATGATACGAGCGTTACCTGCAACCAGGCCATGCTGATACAAATTCTTACAGCAAGTTTCGCTTAGGTATGGGGGGATAGATAAGAAAAATATGCGTGTCGCGCAGGCATTATTTTCGATATTTTTAGCCAGTTCGTCCCATCCTCCAGCGTGATCCGCGATGTCCAGAACCACAGGATTTAAGCGCTGCATGAACCGAGGGACATTAGTCGCACTATCCGCGTCATCCTTCACCTGCTCTTCAATGGAAGCCTGGATTTTACTCTTAAACTCCTCGGACTCAACAGCACGATGACTGGTGATGTAGATTCGACTTTCTTCTGTAAACTCACCGTCGTACTCAAAGCCATACAAAGCAGGTATCAGCTTCCTGAGAGACAAATCTCCCATGCCGCCAAAAATAATAATATCAAATGCTTCCGCCATGCCTACTCCGCCAAACTGTTAATAAATAGCCAACAATTATGCAAAAATACAGACAAATGACAGCGCTGTCAAATCGTTTCACGTATACTCAGTCAATAAAGCCGCCAAGCCTTGTGCAATAGCACGCCTTCAACTAACAAACTTTAGTTGAATATTGAGGCGATTGCTGGTGTTAAATATCATTTAATCGCGCCCGGATTACTCGACATGAAGGCCTGAATAGCGACAATACCTGCTGCACCATCTCTCACAGCAGGTAAGGGCAGGCAAATGTTCAAGAAGATAGTTCTGGCGATAGTTGTTCTGGCGGCAATTTCGATTACCGTGTTTATCAAGCAATTTAACCAATACCAGAGTGAAGGTGAACTGACCTTAGCGATTCTCGACCAACCTGCCACCGTAAGCCGTGATGTACTGGGTATTCCTTATATCTACGCAGGCTCTCTGGCAGACGGTTTACGCACGCAGGGTTTTATCGTTGCCCAGGATCGACTGTATCAAATGGAGCTATATAGACATATCGGTCAGGGTCGTCTTGCCGAACTTATCGGTGAGCGCGGCGTGCAAATGGATATATTGATGCGCACGGTAGGCATCCAACAAGTGGCCGATCAACAAATATTGATGCTGAGTGATGATGCTCGCGACTACTATATACATTACATCGAAGGCGTGAACGCATACATAGAACAACAGGTCGACGAGTATCCCTTTAGTCTGAAAATGCTGGGTCACTCCCCTACTCCATGGACCCTGCACGATATCGTCTCACTGCAGTTCTTTCAGATATGGGGCAGCACCGCCAATTGGCGGGTAGAACTACTGGCTCAGCAGCTGCTCGATACACTGGGCTCGGAATTAGCCAACGAAATTTCAATGGTCACTATTAACCCAGATGACGAGAGTATCAATGAAGCACGGCTGACAGACGAAGTTGCGCTGGGACTTGAGATAGATCCTAAACTCTACGCTGTACTACCCCAACCAATGAATGCCGCCAGTAATGCTTGGGCCAGCGACGGTAAAAAGTCGAAAAATGGCATGCCAATTTTTTCTAACAGTCCACATATTGACGCGAGAATTATGCCCGGGTTTTGGTATCCCATGGCTATCATCACACCAGAATTACGCGCAGTCGGTGCAGCAGCGCCTGGCACACCCGGCTTTGGCATAGCACGCACCGACAACATTATTTTTGGTGCCACCAATGGCAACAGCGATGGTGCCGATTTATACATAGAAACGCTGGACCCCTCTCAGCCTGATCATTACCTCGAAGGTGATACATCTCTTGCACTCACTATAAGGGAAGAGACTCTACGTATTAAAGACGCTGATGCAGAAGGCGGATATCGGCAACAAAATTTAAGAATTCGTAGTACACGACGCGGGCCGCTTATTTCTGACCATGGCATGGCGTTGGATTATTCACGCGCCATCTCTCTACGCTGGGCAACAGTAGGCTCACTTGCCGACAGTCTTGGCGGCAACGAATTATTAGTGGCCAAAAATCTTGACCAGGCCAGAGCCGCCTTACTGAAAAACCCTACGCCGCTAAGCCATATTATTGTTGACCGTCACGGTGACGTTGCCCGTATCTCAACCGGCCACGTACCGATACGCATTAAAGGAGATGGATCTAAACCTTTTGTGATTACCGACAGTGAAGACAACTGGGCCGGTATTATTCCTGCTAGTGAAATGCCAGCGAATATCCGCCCCGATCGCGGTTGGGTCGGCACTGCAAATCATCGTGTAGTCGCCAAAGACTATGCCTATGAAAATTATTCATCATTTTTCGCTGCCTCATGGCGCTACCGACGTATCACTGAATATATGACCGACAATGACATCATGTCATCAGATAATCATTGGCAATTAATCAACGATCTTAAGAACCCGATGGCCGAGCAGTTGGCACCCATCATGATTGAGGCCTTGGCAAACAATGAAGAAACTGAGGTGTTGGCGACATTACTCGAAAACTGGGACTACTTCGATACCAGGGAGTCAGCCGGCGCTGCGGTGTTCCAGGTGATGACCAAACACTATCTAAGTGAAATTTTTGAAGATGAGATAGCCGGCGATTTATTTAAGGAATTTCAGGACTCTATCTATTACTGGCAGGAACGACTGCTATTATTGAGCCAGAATAATAACAATCACTGGTTTGATAACAAAAATACGGCGGCTACCGAAACCCGTGATGACGTTTTGGTTCTCTCAGGCAAGCGTGCTCTTCTGGAACTTAATCAATCCATGGGAGATGACCCGGCAGACTGGCAATGGGGCAAAATAATGACTATCACATTCGCCAGCCCGTTAATCCCTGGAGATACTGCAGCCAAATGGTTAGGCGGTGGAGTTCACCCCATGTTTGGCTCAGGTGAGACCCTTAATAGAGGCGGCTATAAACCCAGCAAGGGTTATGAAGCATCCTTTATCGACTCTATCCGTTTTGTTTCTGATATGGCCGACCCGGATAAAATTATTGCTGTCATTCCCGGCGGCAGCAGTGGCCGATATTTAGACGATGCTTTGCATAATCAGACAGAAGCCTGGCTTGCAGGCGAGCGGCATCACCTGTGGTTTAGCGATAAAGCGATTAGACAAAACACCGTAAAAACCCTGTCACTAACACCCGCCCACTAAACAGGCTCACATAATCCTTTGTAGTTAGCACCAAGCTGCTTGCAAAGGACTAACTTTTTCCAGTATTAAGACAAATTACGGGAATTGACTTGATATGCTTATATTATTTCGCGACTAAAAATAGTATTTACATTCGATAAAGAAGTTAAAACGGCTATAATTCAAAATAAAAACTGGTTTTAATACTTTAACAAACATAGCAGCTAATTCTATATAACCAAACGCTATTAACTCATTAGAATAATAATTTTCGGCTTTTCATCGAAGCCTATCTCCAATTTCCTGATGCTATACTCACACTGTAAATTATTTATTATTCCTAAAAAATATATGAACAAGGAATCGTTATGCGACGACACTACTATATTAGTGATGATCTCGATGACCTGGAAGCGCTAGAAAAAGAACTTGAATATGCCGGTGTGGAAAAACCCCAATTCCACGTATTAAGTAACAATGATGCCGGTGTAGATACACACCATCTTCACGCCGTTGAGGCAGTATTAAAATCCGATGTAGTCTATAAAACGGAAATTGGATTTGTCGTTGGATTGGTCGCAGCCATAGCTGTTTTGTTGGTCGGCAGTTTATCCGGTATAACCGAAACTTACACTTGGGTGCCCTTTATTTTTCTCGCAGTAGTCGTACTGGGGTTTTGCACCTGGGAAGGCGGCTTTATAGGCACACAAGAGACCCATCACGACTTTGTTCGATTCAAGGAAGCACTTGACGCTGGTAGGCACGTGTTTATGGTTGATGTCAACAAAAATCAGGAGAGCGCCCTAAGAGTTATTATAAATGCTCATCCGCGCATGGAAGTTGCAGGGGAAGGCCGCTCTACCCCAAAAATCGTAATAGATGCACAACGTGGCTTTAGCCGTTTTGCGCAATGGGGCCCATAGAAATTTTGTAAATCAACCTGACCGGCTAATACCGGTCAGGTAAAGAATAAAAACTTTATTTGTCAGTTAGTTCTGTAGGTATCTTTGTACGCCTGTGAGCTGATAAATATTCCGCACTACATGAAACACATGGATTAGTTGGCTATGACGCTAGTAATCGTTCTGCTGTTGTTGGTGATAGGCTCAGTCATATTCCACTTTGTCAGCCCGTGGTGGTTCACGCCGCTGGCATCTAACTGGAGCTCCATTGACGATACGATTAGCATCACCTTTTGGGTGACCGGTATTGTTTTTGTCCTGGTTAACTTTTTTTTGGCTTATTGTGTTTATAAGTTTCGCTATAAAAAGGGCGCAAAGGCTCACTACGAACCTGAAAACAAAAAATTGGAAGGCTGGCTAACAGGCATCACAGCGTTGGGAGTCGTTGCCATGCTGACGCCAGGCCTGTTTGTTTGGGCTGATTTTGTCAATGTCCCGGATGACGCAAAAATTGTCGAAGTTGTCGGCCAGCAATGGCAATGGGCTTTCAGATTCCCCGGTGCCGACGGCAAGCTTGGCAGCGCAGACAACCCTTTTGTCAGCACAAACAACCCTTTGGGCATTAACCCGAGTGACCCGTTTGGCCAGGATGACATTCTGGTTTTTGATAACGAGTTACGTTTACCCATTGACCAGCCAACCAACATGCTGTTGCGCTCCAAGGATGTACTGCATAATTTCACCGTACCGCAGTTTCGGGTAAAGATGGATCTAGTCCCCGGCACCATCTCACAGCTCTGGTTTACCCCAACAAGAACAGGACGTTTCGACATACTTTGCATGGAGCTTTGTGGCATTGCTCACTATGCAATGCGCGGTCACGTCATTGTTGTATCGCAAGACGAACACGAACAGTGGCTGGCTAGCCTACCGACTTTTGCAGATACCCAAAATGGCGGCAGCGGCGACGCAGCAGCAGGTAAAGCGATGTATATGGCTTGCAGCGCCTGCCACGGCCAGCAGGCCGAAGGCAATGTTGCCATGAATGCACCCAAGCTTAGCGGTCAGCCTGACTGGTATATACGTCGCCAGATCGAGAACTATCAAGCAGGTATTCGCGGTGCACATAAAGACGACATCTATGGCCAACAAATGGCACCCATGGCACAGATGCTCGCTGACCCAGCCACTCTGAGAAACGTCGCGGCTTATATAGGCACTTTAGAGAGTTCCTCTACTGAAGCGACAATTGAAGGTGAGGTAGATAGGGGTGCATCCTATTATGTCACCTGCGCTGCCTGTCATGGCCGCAACGGAGAAGGTAACTTCTCGCTCAGCGCACCGCGTCTTGCCGGACAACAGGATTGGTACATGAAACGCCAGCTCGAAAATTTCAAATTAGGCATACGTGGAACGCACGAAAAAGACCAGTTTGGTTCACAAATGATCCTGATGGCAAAAATGCTGAAAGACGAGCAGGCAGTCAATGACCTTCTTGCCTATATCAACACCCTATAACAAATAATCACTGCATCATAGCGTGAGGAAGTCTGAATGGCACATGTAGCAATAGCAGATCAGGTTGATGAGCTCCATGACCCCACCAGTTTTATCGCCAAGTACGTTTGGAGTCAGGATCATAAGGTCATCGCAATCCAATACAGCATTACCGCCATTCTGGTAGGGCTTGTAGCGCTGGTTCTGTCTGGCCTAATGCGTTTGCAACTGGGTTTCCCTGAATCCTTCGACTTTATCGACCCGAACTCCTACCTGCAGTTCGTCACCATGCACGGCATGATCATGGTCATTTATTTGCTGACCGCACTGTTACTCGGTGGTTTCGGTAATTACCTTATCCCCTTGATGATCGGCGCCAGAGATATGGTTTTCCCGTATCTTAATATGTTGAGCTACTGGACTTATTTACTGGCCGTTATCGTATTGATGGCCAGCTTCTTTGTTCCAGGCGGACCTACAGGTGCTGGCTGGACCCTTTACCCGCCACAGGCCATTCTAGATGGTACTCCGGGCTACGATATGGGTATTATTTTAATGTTGGTATCGCTGGCCATATTTATTGTGGCCTTTACTATGGGCGGCCTTAACTACGTCACAACCATTCTGCAAGCACGCACCAAGGGCATGACACTGATGCGCATGCCTCTTTCAGTGTGGGGAATATTTGTTGCCACCATTCTAGGTCTACTCGCCTTTCCGGCTCTGCTGGTCAGCGCTATTATGATGATGTTCGATAAGCTACTGGGCACCAGCTTCTTCATGCCAGCGATAGTTTCACTGGGTGAACAACTAGATCACACCGGCGGCAGCCCTATTCTGTTTCAGCATCTTTTCTGGTTTTTTGGCCACCCCGAAGTCTATATCGTTGCCCTGCCCGCATTTGGCATGGTGTCCGACGTGTTGGCGGTTCATGCTCGCAAGAATATTTTCGGCTATCGCATGATGGTCTGGGCCATTGTCGCGATAGGCGCACTGAGCTTTGTGGTCTGGGCCCACCATATGTACGTTAGTGGCATGCACCCCGCTTTCGGATTTTTCTTTGCCACCACTACATTAATAATCGCCATTCCGACCGCTATTAAAGTCTATAATTGGGTTCTCACGTTATGGCGAGGCAATATCCACCTCACCACGCCTATGATGTTTGCCATTGGTTTTATATTCACCTTTACTCATGGTGGCCTAACCGGCTTGTTTTTAGGCAACGTGGTCATCGACTTACCGCTGTCTGACACCTATTTTGTGGTTGCCCACTTTCACATGGTGATGGGTGTATCACCCATCATGGTATTGTTTGCCGCAATCTATCATTGGTTTCCTCTCATCTCAGGCAGGATGTTCAGCGAGCGGTTGGGTAAACTCCATTTCTGGTGCACTTTCCTCGGCACTTACGCCATTTACCTGCCAATGCATTATTTGGGGTTTTTAGGCGTGCCTCGACGCTACTACGCCATGGGTTCAACCGATTTCATTCCAGAATCGGCGCAAACGCTCAATGCCAGTATAACGGTCTCGGCCATATTAGTAGGTCTGGCTCAACTGATCTTTATCGCCAATATTGTGTGGAGTGTATTTAAAGGCGAAAAATCCGGTCACAACCCCTGGCATGCCACATCTCTGGAGTGGCAAACTCCCCAGGTACCCCCGGTACACGGCAATTGGGGCGAAAAACTGCCCGTAGTACATCGCTGGGCCTACGACTTTAGCGTACCCGGAGCGCGTGACGACTATATCCCCCAGGACATGGCAACAGAAGACGTGCCGGTTGAACCCGGGCAAGTTCTGCAAGCTGGCGAGGAGCACTGAATATGTTTGCTACCTTGAGCGAAAAACCGTGGTTGGCTTCCGACGAGGCTACGGCTTCTGGCGGAACCAACACTGAGGCCAGTAAAAAGAAAATTGCTTTAAGATTTTTTCTCGCTGTAGTCACCGTTCTATTTACCCTGTTTATTGTGACTTTTTTAGCTCGCTCACAGTTCCCCGATTTCGAAGCATTGGCAGGACAGCCCTGGCAACCTTTTACCAATGCCACACAGTTATGGATCAATACCGCCATATTGCTGGCTGCCAGTGCGGCAATCCAGGCTGCTGTAATGGCCGCCAAAGGTGGCCGCCTACTAATGGCCAACATCGCCTTTAGCCTCGCCAGCCTGCTCACCATCGGCTTTTTAGTGGCGCAATTACTTATCTGGCAACAACTGATCGATCTCGGTTATTTTGTCGCCAACAACCCCGCGAATAGCTACTTTTACCTACTAACGGCCATTCACGGCTTGCATTTATTGGGCGGCTTATTTGTCCTACTCCGTTTGAGCCTGCGCTCCTGGTCTCACCCGTCACAGGCAGCCATGACCAACAGTGCGAACTTGTGTGCAACCTATTGGCACTATCTATTTCTGGTTTGGGTGTTGCTGTTTGCTCTACTAACAAGTACACCCGACACATTTAAAACACTAGCCGCGCTATGTGGCTTTTAAGGTCGCGATGATGACGACAGACTCTGGTAAGCAGATTTCCGACATTGGATTGCAGGGTATGACCAGCGATTGGTCAGCCGATAAGGAAACTTACCCCATGCCCTGGGGTAAGTTAATGATGTGGATATTTTTACTCAGTGATACCTTTATCTTTAGTGTATTTCTGACCGGATATATGAATGTTCGAATGTCCGCAACTGATAACTGGCCTAATACCAGCGAAGTATTCGCCCTCACTATTGCCGGCCAACACATTCCGCTTATCCTGATTGCCATCATGACATTTGTACTGATCACCAGCAGCGGCACCATGGCGCTGGCAGTTAACTACGCTTATCAGGGCGACCGTAAGAAAACGTTTTTCCTGATGGCCGGGACTGCGCTGCTCGGCCTATCATTTGTCGGCATGCAAGCCTTTGAGTGGTCAAAATTGATTCACGAAGGCGTTCGGCCCTGGTCGAATCCGTTTGGCGCCGCTCAATTTGGCTCCTCCTTCTTTATGATCACCGGCTTTCACGGCTTACACGTTAGCGCCGGTGTTATCTATCTTTCAATTATTGCCAACCGAGTGCGCAAAGGCCACTACGAGGGCAAGGGCTACCATATTGTCGAAATTACCGGCTTGTATTGGCATTTTGTCGATCTGGTCTGGGTATTTATATTTGCCTTTTTCTATCTGTGGTGAGTACAACGCTTATCTGGAGAAATGACGATGGATCAATCTGCTAATCAACAACATCCTCTGGGTGTCTACCTCAAAGTCTGGCTACTGCTTTTTGTTCTTAGCACAATGTCCTATTTGGTCGATTTTTTCCAATTTCAGGGCTATGTGCGCTGGACACTGGTACTGATATTTATGTTTTTGAAAGCCGGTTTTATCGTCAGCATCTTTATGCATCTTGGCTGGGAAAGACTAGCCCTTAAAACCACCTTGCTGCTTCCACCCATAGCAATTGGCGTCTTAATCTGGCTGATGGCGATTGAAGCCGATCATACCTACGCAGCGCGACAAATGTTTCTCGGTCAATAAAACAGACCAACACATACCGGAGATTACCCCGCATAATGCTGCGTTCTGACTACTGGGTCAGTATTGGACCCCAATGCTAAAAACTCTGCTAGCACTGTCAGCATTGACGCTGTTAATCATGACCGGTATCGCTGTTTTTCAAATGCAGAGTAATAGCGGCCCTCCCCTGATAGAGGGAGTCGTAATTCCCACACCGCAAGCCACGCAACAATTTAGCCTCGTTAATCATCATAACGAAAAATTCAATAATACGGACTTGCAGGGAAACTGGCATATCGTGGCCTATGGCTATACCGATTGTCCGGATATCTGCCCTACTACACTGGCCGTTCTGGCGCAGGTAGAAAAACAGATTTTGTCGAACAGTCAATACACAGACCTGAGGGTCCTGTTCTATACCGTCGATCCACAGCGCGATACGGTCGAAAAGTTGTCCAGCTATGTGCCCTTCTTTAGCTCCAACTTTATAGGCCTCACGCCAAAAAAGGAACAGAACGGACATACCGCATTTGAACGAAGCCTGGGTATAAGGGCAGTATTAACGCCGCTACCAGAGGCCGAGAAGGACTATAAAGGTTACTCAGTGAGTCATGGAGTCATGCTTTATGTACTTAACTCACAAGGTCAGCTACAGGCCGTACTAAAGCCTGAAATATCCTCTGACGGAACACAGTTTTTTACTGCAGAAAAAATCTACCGCGACTATACAGCTCTGCGCGACTATTTTGGCTAGATACAATGCCGACAATAAATACACCACTTAGGTAGCGATAGCTATTGCCGCAAAAGCTTCTATAAGACAAAATACCCGCCTAACACGTCATATTGAAAGGACATTCAATGACAGCCCGAAGCTGGGTCATTGTGATTGGCTGCTGTATCGCTGCCACATTCGCACTTGCTGCTATTAAATACTCGCAAATTCAGACCGCAATCGCCTTTGGTAAATCGTTTCCTGAACCGCTGGAGACTGTTGAATTGGCGCTGGCCGCCAAATCCATTTGGCAACCAGAGGTCAGCGCCACAGCTGAGCTTGTTGCAACGCGCTCGGTTGAGCTCAGCAATGAACTGGCCGGCCGCATTACTCATGTCGGTTTTGCCCCCGGCGAGCAGGTTAAAGCACAACAAATACTACTGCGCTTGGACACCTCCGAAGAAGAGGCACAACTCGCTGCTACCAAGGCTGATGCAAAACTCGCAAAACTGGCTCTCGATCGGAATCGCAAACTGGTTAAGAGCGGGGTCGCCTCTGCGGAAGAAATGGATAGAGCCGAGGCCCAATATAGCTCCGCGAATGCACAAGTGAGTGCATTGCAAGCGGTGATAAACAAGAAAACCATTACTGCCCCCTTTGCCGCAACCGCAGGTCTTCATGAACTCGAAGTTGGTCAATACCTAACCAGCGGTACCATTATCACTCGCTTGGTTGGGCTCAGTGACAGTGTATGGGTAGACTTTAATCTGCCGCAACATCAAGCCATATTGAATATTGGCGATAACATCACACTGCAGGCTTCACAGGTACTTGAATATACATCTACGGCAAAAATTGTTGCCAAGGACGCCTGGGTGGACACCAACTCTCGCAACGTGCGCTACCGTGCAGTTACAGATAATAGCGAGAGTAAACTAATGCCCGGTACTATCGTCACGGTAAAGATCCCCCTTGGTGAACCGCAGCAGGTCATCCTGATTCCCGCCACAGCCGTACGTTTTGACTCGTTTGGCGCCAATACCTATGTGCTTATACCATCGGAGAAAGGCGCGGCAGCAAAAGAACGTGCCAGTAAACGACCAATTACCCTCGGGCCAGAGAGAAACCAAATGGTGGTAATCACCAGTGGCCTTAGAGCGGGAGAAAGGGTAGCGGCCAATGGCTCCTTTAAATTACGTGAAGGTATTTTAGTTAATGCGGTTAAACCGCGTATCGCTGTTGCCACTGAAGCCCCTGAATCCAGTTTGCTAGTGCCCGAGATATAACTATGCACGAAGGCGACCTTATAGAAAAACCTCGGTTCACGGATATATTTGTTCACCGACCAGTGTTATCCATCGTAATTTGTCTTGCGCTAATTCTGGTAGGTGTTAGGGCTGCATTAAGTCTTCCTATCGCCGAGTTCCCACAGATTGAAAGTTCATCACTGGTTATTGAAACGCCCTATGTCGGCGCTCCAGCAGATGTTGTACAAGGTTTTATCACTGATCCGATAGAACGAGTCGCCTCGTCGGTACCCGGTGTAGATTATATCGACTCTATCACCACAGCAGGCTTTAGCCAGGTAACAGTGTGGTTGAAGCTAAATGAAAACAGCACTATGGCACTGGCGGAATTGTCATCCCGCCTTGATCAAATTCGTTTCGAGCTGCCCCCCGGGGCAGAAGACCCTTCAATAAATGTGGTTAGAGCGGATAGTCCCAATGCCGGATTTTATCTCGACGTTCCATTGGAACAAGGTATCAGCCGGGCAGAGGCAACAGATTATTTAGTTCGTCGGGTTAATCCGATACTTTCTGCTATCCCGGGCGTACAGAAGGTGGGATTGGAGGGTGGACGTTACCCCGCCATGAGAATATGGTTAGATCCGGATAGAATGAAAATGTTTAATGTTAGCGCAGGTGATGTGGAGTCGGCACTGCGCAACAATAATATTATCGCCACTATCGGACGCAGTGAAAACTCTTCGCAGAGAATAGATCTGCTGGCTAACACCTCTCTACAAACCGCCCTCGATTTCGAAACACTGGTAATCCGCGAAGATCAAAATGCACTTATCCGAATTCGCGACGTTGCACGTGTCGAACTGGGTGAAGATGAGGGCAATGTTATAGCGCGGCTGAACCAGGACTCCGCTATCTATATTTCGGTTTGGCCGTTACCCGGCTCAAATGAAATTGATATAGCTGATAGGCTCTACATCGCACTGGATGAAATTAACCCGACGCTGCCCGATGGCATGCATATTGGTATCGGCTACGACGTCACGAAATATATGCGCAGTGCACTGAAAGAGATTTTTATCACGCTGGCCGAGACTATATTTCTAGTCGGAATCGTAGTTGTCGCCTTTATGGGTTCGTTCCGCTCGGCTCTGGTGCCGCTAATAGCTATACCCATATCTCTATTGGGAGCGGTCGCAGCCATGTCGCTGATGGGTTTCTCCCTTAATCTACTTACCGTATTAGCGGTGGTGTTATCGGTAGGCCTGGTGGTTGACGATGCTATCGTGGTGGTTGAAAACGTCGCGCGCTTTATGCGTCAGGGTATGAGTCGAACTCAGGCAGCACTGGCAAGCTCCAGACAACTACTAGCACCTATTATTGGTATGACCATTACCCTTGCAGCAGTTTATGCACCCATAGGATTTTTGTCTGGTCTCACCGGGGTGCTATTCAAAGAATTTGCTTTTACTTTGGCTATTGCTGTATTAATTTCAGGCGTAGTTGCCTTAACCTTGTCGCCCATCATGAGTGCCTACGTTAGCCCTGAGGGCGGACACGAAGGAAAAATAACCCAGTGGGTGAACTCTCTCTTTTCCCGCTTACAAAATCGCTACAGTCTCGCGCTCTCCTCGACCCTTGGACGTGCACCACAAGTGGCAACTGTCGCCATATTTTGCACCCTGCTAGTAGTACCTTTTTATCTGTTTTCAAAACAGGAACTAGCGCCAATAGAAGACCAAGGTTCCATTAACATCATTGTCAACGGCCCGCCTGAGGCATCGCTGGAATATACTAATAGCTATATGCATGATGTAGTCGATACGATGGGCTCTCTGCCCGGAACCTTTGCCATGTGGCAAATTGTACTGCCTTCCGGTGCTTTTGGCGGTCAGGAATTTGTCGACTATGATCTGCGAGAAAAGTCGGTTCAGGAATTATTACCCGAAGCATTCTCCCGTCTTTCTGGCATAAGTGGGGTACAAGTTTTTCCGGTGCTATATCCCGGCTTGCCTACCGCAGGTAATTTTGACGTTGAAGTGGTAATCCAGTCATCCAAAACACCCATGGAAATGCTGCCCTATGCCGAAGAAATGCTGCAAGCCACCATGGCTAGCGGTCTCTTTATGTTTGCCGATACAGACCTACGCATTGACCTGCCGCAAGGGCACTTTACGGTAGATCGGGAACGCGTCGCCGACTTGGGCATGAACCTGCAAGATATCAGTAGCCAAATGAGTTTATTCTTGTCTGGCAATTACGTTAATCGTTTCGATCTGAACGGCAAGGCCTATCGTGTTGTACCTATGGTAGAACAACACGGTCGTACCGAGCCAGACGGTTTATTGGACATGAAACTGCGCACGCCAAGCGGCGAACTGATCCCATTGTCGGCTATTGCCAGTCTTGAAAGAAAGGCAGCACCGCGTTTTCTGGGTAAGTTTCAGCAAAAAAATTCGTTTAGAATTTTTGGCGGCGTCATACCTGGCATGACCAAAGAGGCTGCAGTTTCAGCTATCGAAAAGGCCGCCGCCAATATATTACCAACCGGCTATACTATCGATTACGCCGGTGAATCACGTCAGATGCGCCAAGAGGGAAATACTTTAGTTGGCGTACTCGGAGTCGCCCTCGCCTTTGTATTTTTTGTGTTGGCGATACAATTTAACAGCTTTCGCGACCCGCTTATTGTATTACTCGGTTCAGTGCCACTGGCCTTTTCCGGTGCCATGTTATTTACATTCCTGGACTGGACCAGTATCAATATCTATTCACAGGTAGGTTTTATCACGCTGGCCGGTTTGATCTCCAAAAACGCCATTCTGATAGTTGAGTTTGCCAACCAGATGCAAGTAGCGGGCTTAAGTAAATACGATGCTATAAGAGAAGCCGCCGCAACGCGTTTACGTCCGGTTCTGATGACTACCGGTGCAACAGTGCTTGGGCATTTCCCCCTGGTATTGGTATCTGGAGCAGGCGCCGAAGCCCGGAACAGCATAGGCATCATCTTAGTCGCCGGCATGCTAGTCGGCACTTTATTCACGCTGTTTGTGCTTCCGAGTGTCTATTTATGGTTATCTTCTGATCACCACATTAAAGAAACGGAAACCGCAGAAACTGATCTGATTGCCGCAAGCTAACAGTGTCTTATTTGCTCTAGTCAGTTTGCAGCAAGATTTTTTTAAACTCAGCGGTAACCCTCTGCTCAGGAACCGGCGTCAGTAAACTCACGATTACGATCGCACTAAGTGAAAAGAAGAATCCCGGCACCAACTCATACAGCTCGAATATACCACCTGACAAACTGCCCCAAATCAATACTGTTAGGCCTCCGACCAATACCCCTGCCAAAGCACCTTGCTTGGTCATGCGCGGCCAATATAAGCTAAGCAATACCGCCGGCCCAAGAGACGAACCCAGACCACCCCAGGCGTAACCTACAATTCCCAGCACCGAACTGTCAGGGTCTAGCGCAATAATCGCTGCGACGATTGCCATAACAACCACCGCCGAGCGGCCTAAACGCAAACTGCTTTGGGTGGGTAAATCACCCGCTCGCCTTAAACCGTAAAGATCTTCTGCTAACGCGGCTGATGACACCAATAATTGGGAATCTACGGTACTCATAATAGCGGCAAGAATTGCCGCCAATAAAAATCCTGCTACCGCGGGGTGAAAGATCGACTCGATTAACACCATGAATACTTGTTCGCTGTCGACCAGGGGTTCTGCCAAATAAGTCACACCGCTCATACCTGCCAGTACGGCAAATACATAAACCAATACCGACCAGCTAACACCAAAACCTGCCGCAAAGGGAATCATCGCCGGGTCTTTCATTGCTTTAAAACGCGCAAGAATATGCGGCTGACCAAAATAAGCCAGACCCCAGCCAACCGAACTGGCCCAGGCTATCCAGCCCAGGGGCTCACCTTTATTATTAGTAAACGGGTCGAGTAACTCCGGATTAACATCGGACAAAGAACCGCTAAAGTCAGCACTGCCTGAGATCACAACATAGGGCACAATCACCAACGCGATGGTCATCAATATCGCTTGTAATACGTCGGTCCAGGAGACGGCTAAGAAGCCTCCAATGAGTGTATAGCTCACCACCACCGTGGCACCCACCACAACAGCGACTTGATAATCCCAACCAAAAACAGAGGCAAACAACTTGCCGCTACCAACCAGCCCAGAGCAGACGTAGAAAAGGAAAAACAGTAAAATAAAGGACGCACTCACGATACGCAGCCAGGGACTGCTGTCGGCAAAGCGGCGCTGAAGATAGATGGGGATGGTCACTGCGTCATCTAAAGCATAGCTATATAGGCGTAAACGTCTGGCTACCAGGCCCCAAGCCAGAGCGACACCAATACACAGGCCGCCTGCCAGCCAGAATGCCTCTACACCTGAAACATAGGCGAAACCAGGCAGACCAATAAGTAACCAGCCGCTCATATCAGAGGCACCCGCGCTAAGCGCCGCCACTTTGGGTCCCAGTGAGCGGCCACCTAGTAAATAGTCGGACACATTATGCGTGCGTTTGGCTGCGTATATACCAATGGCAAATACTGCGGCGACATAAACAATAAAATTGATCAGTAAACCATCAGCTGCCATTTATCAATCCTCTGTGATACCCGCTTATCGCCGTTGAAAACTACTCGAAGGGATAATCTTCGGGCCCATTAACGCTGGGATGACCATCATTCATAATAGCTTGCATGCGTTTTTCAACCTGCGCCTTTATCCCCTGGTGGGTTAAGATATAAAACCGTTTTTGTTCAATACCCTGGAATACGAGATCGGCGACATCTGCCGGTGCCATGGCAGCAGCAAAAAACTCCCCTGCCAAGTCTGCTGCGGCGCTCAGCTCCGCCTGCTTATCTTCACTGATACTACCTTCCGGTCGATTTCTGTCGGAGTTATATATCTTCGAATTGACAAAACTCGGGCACAATACCGAAACGCCAACATCGTGGCCGCCGTTGCGTAAATCGCCATACAATACCTCAGATAGGCCAACTACGGCATGTTTACTAACAGTATATGTGCTGGTATTTGGGGCAGACATCAGGCCCGCCACCGATGCCGTATTAATAATATGACCTGCGTTGTTGGCAACCATATTAGCCGCGAAGGCTTTAATGCCATGTACCACGCCCATAAGGTTAATGCCCAGCACCCACTCCCAGTCTTCCAGGTCTTGCTCCCAAAGGCAGCCACCGCCACCTACTCCGGCATTATTAAACAACAAATACGCTGAACCCATATCACGATGTACACGATCAGCCAATGCCTGCATTTGTTTGGCTTTTGATACGTCTACCTTAACCGCATAGACACGACCCTGAGAAATGAGTTTAAGCTCTGCTTCAGCGTTATCCAAAGCTCCTTGCTCTATATCGCAAATAACGGTTTTCATGCCTTCGCGCATACAACGCTGAGCAATGGCAAAACCAATACCAGAGGCTCCGCCGGTTATCACTGCCACTTTATCTTTATACGAAGTCATTATTACCTCTCTATACTTTCCAGTGTAGTCACGTATTTAAGTCAATTTCTGATGCGGGATATCCATCAGCTAATTTATCACTTACGCGCCGAATCCAGTATTTCTGAAAAATTCTCATTTTCGGGGTATCCGGATTTAGTCCAACCTAAACGCACAATCACGACATTGGCCGACGGGATAGTCATCACAGTCTGATCATTATTGCCCCTTGCAGCATAGCTGTCTTGGGGTAAGTCTGACCACCTGAGTTGTTCATCACCCTGGTTCAACCAAAATTGATAACCGTAGGCCTTGGTATTTTCCGACTCATTGGGCGTGACTGCTCTTTTCACCCAATCTTCGGTGACAAGTCGATTGCCATTTAAAACACCCTTATTGAGCATTAGCTGACCAAACCGAGCCCAATCCCTGGCGCTGGCATACAAGTATGAGCTACCGACAAATACACCGCTGGGATCTGGTTCCAATATAAAATCCTGTAGACCCAGCGGTCGACGTATTTCGCTCTCTAGATACTCCAGACTGGCCTGTAAGCTGGAGCCGGTACGATCATAAACCAGGCGCGAAAGTAAGTTAGTCGTACCCGAAGAATATTCAAAATGTTTGCCTGCAGTAAGAACACTTTTTGATGTAATCGCCAAATCGGATGCGCTATGCACTTCGAACAACATTTGGGTTGCCTCAGTACCGGGTTCATATATATCAATAAAATCCAGACCACTGCTCATATGCAGCATATCTGTTAATGTAATGTCCGCGCGCGCGTCATTTTCCCACTGCTGAAAAACTGGCGATAATTCAGCCTGAATCAAGCCTTTCATCTCCAGATTACCGATCATGAGAGCAGTAATACTTTTTGCCATCGACCAGCCCAGCAACATACTGTTTTCGTCAAAACCTTCAGCATAGCTTTCAGCGGCTACCTGACCATCACGTACGACTAACAACGCACGCGTCTGTAAGCCAGCCTCATTATCCCTGCGCATTATGGTGCTTAAGGTTTTTTGCAAATCGACATCAAGTTCACCTACTTCATCACCCTGCGGCCATAAACCCGTCGTTGACGGCGATACCGGGGCGGTTACCGAGGCTAAATAGTTTGTATCCCCAATATCTAAAACACAGCCAAAACCGGGATAAAATTGAGCCGACGCGGACCGCAAACCTAGAACGCTCGCCGTTACGTGTTGCTGTTTGTCGTCAAAATCGTATGAGAGAATATTGAATAATGGTGAATAGACTAACAGGTCGTCTGCGGCTAACTGAGCAGGCATACCAGTGACATATCTACTGGAGCAGGCCAATTTGGCACCCATACCCACACTCATTGAGGGCGCGCCGAAAATATATCGGGGCCCCATACCCAGAACGAAGGATGAATAAACTAGTATCGCAATCAGCAATCCGAGTAGACCAATAGCCAACTTTTTCACTAAAACCCCTTAATAATCTTTCAAATCAGCACAAGGAAAACACGAAGATGTCAGGAATCTGCGAGGCGTGTAGTACTGACCTCATGAGCCCCGTCCTTAATGGACACCGGCTGCATGAACACCACATATACCGTTGGACTGGTAATATTTTCTGCATCAGTATTACGACTCACAGCAATACGAAAATAATAGGTTTGGCCAGCTTTGAGCGATACATTGGCCTCTAGTTCGCGCAGTGTCCATTTGGCTTCAGGATTAGCCCCTGTCATGCGCAGGTTGTAACGACCCGGCGCTAATTCAAGCACTCGATGTTGCTCATATTTTATTGTGCCAACTTCTTTGTCATCAATAAGCGCCATGGGATACTCACCCGATTTAATGTTCCATGGCGATTTCGGTCGATATAAATAGACGACGGCATTGTTGGGATTAGTAGGTTGAAAAGCTTGAAAATCTGATTTAACGGTAGGAGCACTGTTACAAGAGCTCAAAAAAACCGTCAAACAAACGGCCGCTAATACGCTGGCTAAACCTTGAATCCTGAACATCGGTTTCTCTCTTATTTGTCTATTTTCAGGTGGATCTTTATGGTCGAGGAAGCATAACACTCCGTTCAATAAAGTCCATTTTCCAATCAAGAAGACCCATACGGTACCGGAGGAATCTGAAATGGCGCCTCTCGATATCGAATATGCCAGAGTTTTGGTTGCTATGTCACACTCGAATGATAATATCTCTCCATCAAATCAAGCATATACGGACCGGGATACCCTTTAGTCATGGCGACATATCGAGAACTGTTACAGCGTATAGACAATCTACCCAGCGGCCCGAAGATCGGCGCATTTTTCGATTTCGACGGCACCATTATTGCCGGCTTTTCAGCTACGGCTCTAATTAAGGAACAACTGCGTCGCGGGGACATATCTGCCGGAGAATTTGTTGAGATGATCTCTGCCATGGCCAGCTTCGGCATGGGCAATATGGGTTTCTCCGGCATGATGGCAATAAATTCCCAATTTATGCGTGGCATGTCCGAATCCACTTATATCGATGTAGGCGAAGAACTCTATGTTAGCCAGATAGCCAAGCTGGTTTATCCTGAATCCCGTGGGCTTATTGATGCGCATCTGGCCAAAGGTCATACGGTAGCAATTATTTCATCCGCGACCCCCTATCAGGTCTTGCCTGCGGCGAGAGATCTCGGTATCGATAATGTCCTGTGTACCCAACTAGTAGTCGAGGACGGCAAGTTTACCGGCACCGTAGTCAGTCCAACCTGTTCTGGCCACGGTAAAGTTATAGCCGCCGAAGGTCTTGCCAAGACACACGGCGTTGATCTAGAGAACAGTGTTTTCTATTCTGATAGTCATGATGATCTGGAACTACTGGAGCATGTAGGCCACCCACAACCTCTCAACCCCAACCGCAAACTGAGTAAAATTGCCAAAGAGCGAGATTGGCCGGTGGCCAGTTTTGGTAGCCGCGGTCGTCCCAGTTTTCAGGAATATGTTCGCTCGGTTGCCGCTACTGGCAGCCTGGTAACCAGTTTCGCCGCTGGTCTACCCATTTGGGCTCTCACAGGCTCCAAGCGTAAAGCCCAGAACTTCTCCTTCTCCCTTTTTGCCGATACCGCCAGCGCGCTCATAGGCCTGGATTTAGACGTGAAAAACGAGGCCTATTTATGGCAACAGCGCCCTGCCGTCTTTATTTTCAACCATCAGAGTAAAGCGGATGTCATCATTGTCGCCAGCCTGCTTCGCCAGGATATAGCCGGCATAGGTAAACAGGAGATTAAGAAAAATCCGGTCATAGGCGCCGTGATGGAATTTGCTGGTACGGTATTTATCGACCGATCCAATTCCGCCAGCGCGATAGATGCCATGAGCCCTCTCATTGACGTAATGCACAAAGAAGGAAAATCGATAGTATTAGCGCCTGAAGGCACCAGGACTGTTTCTCCCCGCCTTGCCCCATTCAAAAAAGGTGCATTTCATTTAGCTATTCAGGCAGGCGTGCCTATCGTACCCATCGTCATCCACAATGCGGGTGATGTAGCACCCAAAGGCGATTTTGTATTTCGCCCGGCTACCGTCAATGTGGAAGTTTTGCCACCTGTTGATACCTCGAGCTGGACTACTGAAACAGTCAACGATCACGTCGGGGAAGTGCGAAATATGTACCTGAAAGCCCTGGGCCAAGACGCAGAACCGGTAAAAGCCAAAAAACAATCTAAAGCCAAGCCAAAACCAAAACTAAAACCTAAGGCCAAACCTAAGGCCAAGGCTAAAAGTAAAACTCAAGCTAAAACCAAGCCATAACGGGATTTTCCATGTCAGACACGACTAGCCAAACAGAAAACCCCTGGCCCTCTACTAGTAGTAACGAGTTGGTATTCATACTTGACTGCGCTAACAAAGTAGAAGAGCAACTGTTACGTAACTGGATAAGCGACAGCCAGACCCCGGACAGTCCGGAATACTCAACAGCCGTTATTCATTTAACAGCCGGCAGAGGAGAAATAGACAGCAAGGATCTAGCGAGTAAACTCGAGCAGGACAATGAAGTATTACTGGCACCCGTAAGAGTCGTTTGGATTCCCGAAAAAGATTTCAATGACACCAAATTGAGTATTCGTGATTTTGTTTTTGGCGATCCTAGACGGCCACCGGCATTCAGAGCCAAACAAATACTGCAAAAGAGCCCAAACCGCGCCATATGTGTTGCCGCCGCGCCCGGCACAATAGGCGAATTAAAACAACGATTCTCGCTGCTGCAACATTCTGATCAACAAAACGTATTTGCACCCTATGTCGCGCAACAAGCCGGCATCTCTTTAGATGTTGCCGAGCGTCGCCTGCAAGGCGGGCGCTACAAAGTACCTCGCTATGTGTCCCAAAACCTGACCGCCAGCAAGGCTTTCAACGATGATGTAGCCATACTGGCAAAAAATGAAGACAGAGATCCAGCTGATTTAATGAAAGAGTCAGCCAAATACATGAAGGAAATGATCTCTATTCCCAGTACTTTTTATCTCGACTTATACGCCAAATTTAATAAGTATGTGCTCGGCCTTGGCTACGAAGATGAAATAGTTTGCGATAAAAATGATATTGAAAAAATGCGCACGCTGGTACGTGAAAACCCCGCTCTTTTATTATGGACACACAAAACATACCTCGACGGCATGGTCCTTCCCAGGGTTTTATACGACAACGATTTTCCAACACCGCATATGTTTGGCGGTGCGAATATGAACTTTCTCGGGCTGGGGTATTTATTACGTCGTGCTGGTGCCATTTTTATTCGCCGAACCTTTCAGGACAACCCACTCTATAAACTTACCCTGCGCCATTATATCGGCTACCTGATGCAAAAGCGCTTCCCCATGAGTTGGGCCTTTGAGGGAACCAGATCTCGACTGGGTAAACTGATGCCACCCAGGTACGGCTTACTCAAATACGTACTGGAAGCCTGTTACGAAGCAGGCTCAGAAAATATTCACATTATTCCCATTTCCATCAGCTATGACATTATTCGCGATGTCGACGAATACGCCACGGAACAAACAGGACGAGCAAAATCTGCCGAATCTCTCAGTTGGTTTATCGGCTATATCGCCAGCCTGCGTAAACCTATGGGCCGTGCTTATATGGATATGGGAGAACCGGTCATACTAGCGACTGCGCCCGACCCAAATGATAGTCTGGCTCTTTCCAAAGTCGCCTTCGAAGTCGCCGTTGCCGCCAATAAGGTAACGCCTATTACGCTGCCTTCCATCGTCTGCATGAGTTTATTAGGCGCCGCACCACAAGCCATAACCACAATAGAGCTGAAACAAGCAGTACAGGCCCTACACGATTGGGCACAAATACGTGGCATAAGAATATCCAGCGACTTTCAGCCTAAAAATGCGCTACATACCCAAAAAGTACTCGACCTAATGGTTGACGAGGGTATGGTCGCACGGTATGACGAAGGCCCCGACGAAGTTTACGGTATTGCGCCGGAGCAACATCCTGTCGCCAGCTACTACCGCAATACGGTTATCCACTTCTTTGTCAATAAAGCCATTATCGAACTATCACTCTTGGCGGCCAGTGATGCGCCCGCAGAGAATGCTAGTGAAACGTTCTGGTCTGAAGTTGATCGTTTACGGGATTTATTCAAATTCGAGTTTTTCTATGCGCCCACGGAAGAATTTCATCAAGAAATCAGACAGGAACTGACTCGCTGTGATGCACACTGGGAAGCTAAAATTGGCGGTGGCCAAGCGGTTTACCTGCAACTATTTGAATGCATGACGCCTTTGGTTGCACATACGGTATTGCTCACCTATGCCGAAGCTTATACCGTGGTTTCCGATTTATTGGCAAGACTGAAGCCAGGCGAAACCATGGATCAAAAAACCGTGGTTGACACAGCCCTAAAGTATGGACGACAGGCTTATATGCAACGACGCATTAGTAGCGAAGCATCAATAGGCAAGATTTTATTCAAAAATGCTTATCAGCTATTTTCCCATCGTAATCTCACCGAGGGGGAAGGCAGCGAGTTAGCGGAAAAACGGATTGCTTCGGCGCGCGAGTTACACGACTTAATTAAACAGCTTAACCGTATCGCTGCTATCGCCAATGCCCGATAAGAAAAGAGAACTGAGGAAACGCAGATGAAATTACACGTTGGCTCACTAGGCGGAGGTTCATGGGGCACAACAGTTGCTGCCCTGGTCGCTCGTAACGCGCCCATCACCCTGTGGGCGAGAGACCCAAAAACGGTAGAAGAAATCAATCTGCACCGCACCAATGAAAAATATTTGCCAGGTGCGATATTACCGAAAAACCTGAAGGCCAATGCCGATATTGTCGAAGTCGCCGCAAACTCCGATGTGATTATCATGGGCATACCTTCACATAATTTCCGTGCAGTACTTGAGCAAATCAAGGATCACATTCGCCCCTGGGTGCCTATTATCAGCCTAACCAAAGGGCTGGAACTCGACACCGGTATGCGCATGACTGAGATTATCCGCGAGGTATTACCAGGCCACCCCGCCGCTGTATTAACGGGGCCTAATCTCGCCCGCGAAATTGCCGCAGGCCAGGCCGCTGCCAGTGTTATCGCAATGGAAGATGAAGTTATCGTCAAAGAATTGCAGTCACTTTTTAATAGCGGACTGTTTCGTGTCTATACCAATAACGACTTAATTGGCTGTGAACTCGGTGGAGTATTAAAAAACATCATAGCCATTGCCGTTGGCATGGGTGACGGTCAGGGCGCCGGTGACAATACCCGCTCAGCGCTTATAACCCGAGGCTTGGCCGAAATAACGCGATTAGGTGTGGCGATGGGCGGCAAAGCCGAAACCTTTGCGGGCCTTGCCGGTATGGGCGATATGATTGCCACCTGCACCAGCCCACAAAGCCGTAACCGGCATGTAGGCGTTGAACTGGGCAAAGGCCGCCATATGCAAGAAATCATCGACGAAATGGTGATGGTCGCTGAAGGCGCCAAAAGTGCTCCTGCGGTTATTGCCCTGGCCGAGAAATACGATATTGAAATGCCCATTGCACAGGATGTATATCGTGTACTACAGGGTGAATCCACCGCCAAGCGCGCATTTCGAGGTCTGTTACGTTTTGAGGCTGGCGCTGAATCTGAACCAGGATAAAAAACATGAGCCACTTAGAAAGCACATTCGAAAGCCCTATTGGTAATATATATTATCAACAATGGTCGCCTGCCCAAGACATTAAGGCAGTGATTATGCTGATACACGGTCTGGCCGAGCACAGCAGCCGATACCAACACTTTGCGGACTATTTCACGCAACTGGGTTACGCGGTTTGTGCTATCGACCTGCCAGGCCATGGAAAGTCCGCCGGCACGCCCGGTTATATCGATAAATTTGCAGACTTTACAAGGACAGTAACACGCTTTCTCGATCTGATAAAAACGCAGCATGCTGACTTACCTATCTATCTCGTGGGCCATAGCATGGGTGGTTTAATCAGCACTACCATATTATTAGACCATCAAGCGGAGATATCCGGCTGTATTTTATCCGGTCCGGCGATTTCCTCACCCATTCAACCGCCGGCGTTCCAGCTATACATCATCAAGCTGTTATCTATGCTGGTGCCGAAGTTGGGCGTGCTTGCGCTAGACTCAGCTGGCGTAAGCCGTGACCCTAAAGTCGTCGAAAAATATATTAACGACCCGCTTAACTACACAGGTAAGCTTAGCGCACGCATTGTATCTGAGTTATTTAAAGGCATGGCCAACATTCGGACGAGAGCCAATGAAATCACTACACCTATTCTGATATTACACGGTGGCGAAGATTCAATGGCCGCGCCAGAAGGGTCTCAGCTACTGTTTGACCGTTGCCAATCAAACAATAAAAACCTTCACATATACCCCGATCTTTATCACGAGATCTTCAACGAGCCAGAACAGGAAGCCATATTTGGCGAAATAGCTAACTGGCTTCAAGCAGTGGCAACACCGGATTAGCTAACTGATACTCCTCTGAGCACCAGGCCGTCTGCAATGTATCACTATAATCAGTGTGCAGCTGCTTACTAGAACGACGTAGATTTTTAATCTGTGCAGGGAATATTGGTGGCAGCACGGTGACCTGGATGGTGGCCGGCCGCAGTAATAAGCGTCCCTTGGGCAGGGCATCTGCGACGTTATGCAATACTACAGGCACAATCGGCACGCCCATCTTTTTCGCCAGATAAAACGCACCCGGTTTGAAATCCAGTAATTCTCCGGTCGCACTGCGAGTCCCTTCGGGGGCTATAACCAGACTTTTACCACCAACGAGCGCCTGCTTGGCCTGTTCCATACACAGCGACTGATCTGCAGCGTCTCTATCGATAAATATGGTTCCGTGCGCCTTAAGTAATGGACCCAGAAATCTATTGTCCGCCACTTCGCTCTTACAAAAAGCCACCATGTCGTGTCTGACCAGGTGCGCCATTACCACGGTATCGAGATAACTCTGGTGGTTAAAGGTGAATATGGCCGGTCTGATCTCTTCCAGATGCTCGGCACCCTCTATTTCAAACTCCAAACCTGCAAACACCGAACCCACATCGCCTAACCAGCTGGTCATACGATTGGTGGCTTTTTCAGGTGAGCGAGAGAAAAGCCAGGACGCAGCTCCGGCGGCAGCCGTGGTCACCACCGCATTGGCAACAAGAGCCGAACGTAGCACACTCTGTAAATTGGGTTTACCCCGGCTACAAAAATTCAGTTCAGCCCAGTCTTTGTCTCGCGCATATGCAGCAAGAATTGAGGAAGGATTCGTCGCTACAGGGTGACCTACTGCCTCCAACAAGGGAAGATCATCTTCGCTGTCGGAATAAAACCAGGCGTCTTGCAGGCGTGCATCTAATCTTTGTGCAACAACTTTGGCCGCCTTTACCTTGCCTTCGCCATAACAAAGACCGTCATCCAGCTTACCCGTAAGCAGCCCATCTTCTGTAGTTAAACGGCTACAGTAGACGTCTTCAATGCCCAGAGAACGCGCAATGGGGTCAACCTGATAACTCGAGGCTGCGGTGATTATCGCCACATGGTGCCCCATAGCCTTGTGTGCCTGTACAATCTGCTGAGCTTCCCGATAAACACTGGAGGCCAAATTGCGAGAGAAGGCCCGCTCACCTGCCGCCTGCATTGCTGACTCACTAATACCAGTCATAGCCCCGACCAGTTTTTCATACGCAGCAGTATAATCGCCGCCACTAGCGCGCTTTTCCCTATTTGCCAGTAACTCTTTTGCCACTTTACGCATACCAGGCACGCGACTGCGCACACACTCAATTGCCAGCGCCAAAGCCGAATAACCCAGAATGAGTGTCCTATCGAGATCGAAGTAGGCAATAACCTGCCCTTGAGGCTCTACTTGAGCCACACTTGAAACGTGATCCTGGACCATTCGATTAATTGCCATGATTCCCCCCGGAATAGTAAAAATTCAGCTACGTGCTATAGCTAAAGCAATATTCTTGCCAATAACGCCCGATGCCACAAAATTAAGCCGACAGCTTACTGCAGCTCTGTGACAAAGAGGTTACAGAGAACAAAAATCGGGTATATTAAAAGACAAGACTGGCAGCTGCGGTCCACATTGGACATATGTACCAAAGACAGCACCAGAAAGGTGCGCAATATAGCAGCTAATCAATCTTAAAGCCGTTACAATTCTTATGAGAGACCCAACGGGATTGATATTCCGTATGATTTGGAATCAGGAAATAGTTTAAGTGACAAAGTTTTACAAAAACACCGCGGCCAAACCAGCGCCATGTACTACTTCTAATAAGACCGCTCTTGGCGCACTACTCTTCCTTATATTTCTTTCCGCCTGTAGTACAGCGCCCTACACACCTGAACCCATGAATGTAGAATCTTTGCGTCAACGAGCAGAGATCCAGATATTTGAGCCTCTTACGGTCAAAGCAGCCGTGCCCGGCGAAGAAGAATCCGCTTCGCTATTTGGTGTTCCACTCTACGCAAATGGCATTCAGCCGGTTTGGTTAGAAATCAGCAATCAGGGAGACCAAAACGTACGTTTTGCTTTATCGAGCGTCGACTCTAACTATTTTTCGCCACTGGAGGTCTCCTATAAGCTCAGAGGTGGTTTTTCCGAAGCTGCCCGGCACTCAATGGACAAGCGCTTTTATAAATCGGGCATCAGCCGTTTTGTGGCCCCGGGCGAGACCATTTCCGGGTTTGTATTCACACACTTAAGCCCAGGCACAAAGAGCTTTAGCGTTGATTTATTTGGTATGACAGAGACACAAGATTTCGCCTTTTTTATCAATGTGCCGGGCTTTGTTCCAGATCACGCTAATATCAATTTCGATCAGTTATATGCCGACAGTACCGTCAGAGATCTGAGCGCTGATGAGCTACGTGACGCGATCGATGGCTTTCCTGTAAATACCACCGACGAAAAAGGAGAAGCCAAGGGTTTACCGGTAAATGCAATCATTGTCGGCGATGGTATTGATGTCTTGCGCGCGCTACTGAGGGCCGGATGGTATGAATCACTAGCGAACAGTGATGAAGATCTCGATACGAACAGTTCGATTTACCACCTTTACGGACGCCAGCCGGACGCGATTTTTAGAATTCAGCGTGAGAACCGTATCGATCGCAATGAGATGAGGTTATGGCTGGCACCAATACTCGTTGATGGCGAGGAGGTGTGGTTAGCTCAGGTCACCAACTTTGTCGGTCAGCGACGCTATCAAGATCTCAGGTTTTCAGGCGCTCATCTCGATCCCGATGTCGACGACGCACGAAGTTTTATGATGCAGAACATATGGTACAAACAAGGAATGAAAGCATTCGCCTGGTCCGATTCCGGCAATAAGGTCCCCTTCGACAAGCCGCTAATGGATTTCGACGGTAGTCCATATTTTACCGATGGAAAACGAATAGTTGCCTGGGTTTCCGGCACACCCTATTCCGTACTCGATACAATTTTGCTGGACTGGGACAAGGGGAGAAACCAATGAAGCGACTAATTTGTCTGGCTTCGCTTCTACTACTGCTCAGTGCATGCGCATCCAAGCCAACAACTACTGAAGACTACCGCAGCCGTGCGCAAACCCAAATAAAAGGGGATATTACCGTAACAGCCGCTGTTCCGGACCGCGATGAAACCAGGAAATTATTCAAATCGGATCTCTACAAACGCGGTGTACAGCCAGTGTGGTTAGAAATCACTAATGCCAGCGATGAGGAAGTGTCATTTTTACCCGTTGGTCTAGACCCTAACTACTTTTCTCCCATCGAAGCCGCCAACCTCGATTTAAAACTCATTCCCCAAAGCGATTCATCTGCTGTCCTCGATATAAAGTTCTTCGGTCAAAGCCTCAACACCAGAATTATGCCCGGTGAAACGCAAAGTGGTTTCATATTTAGTGCATTGGATGAGGGCACCAAGTCGTTTAATGTCGATATCATCGGTTCCGGCTCGCTGACAACATTTACATTTTTCGTTTCCGTTCCTGGTCTGCATATCGACCACTACAATGTAGATTGGGAAAATAGACATGGCGCAAAAGAAATCAGGGACCTTGATGCAGCTGAGCTTACCGCTTATCTTGCAGATCAAACCTGCTGTACCACTGATAAAACCGGCGAAGGCGATGGCGACCCCGTCAATCTGGTTATTATTGCAACACCTGCAGATGTTTATGCCGCCTTTATTAGAGCCGGCTGGGACGAAACCGAAACGATAACCAGCGCCACGATGTGGAAAACCGCACGTTCCTTCTTCAGCGGCGGCGCTTACCGTTACTCACCGGTGAGTGGCCTGTATGTATTTGATCGAGTGCAAGATGTTGCCTTTCAGAAGGCGCGTAGTAATATCCACGAACGAAACCACCTGCGATTGTGGATGTCGCCGGTAACATATCAAGGGGTGCCAGTTTGGATGGGGCAGATCAGCCGTGATATTGGAGTACGCTTTACGACCAAAACCATCACTACGCACAAAATTGACCCGGACGTAGACGAAACCCGTGAATTCCTACTGGAAAATTTGGCCTATTCACAAGCCATTAAAAAATTCGCCTATGCAGAGGGCGCCATTGCCGCCCCCATCGGTAAGCCTAGAGGGAACTTTACCGGCGACCCCTATGTTACCGACGGATTTAGACTGGTGATGTGGCTAACCTCAACTCCAGTTGATATTCTGGATATTGAATATGTGCCCTGGAATCAACCACCAGGCCGTTAGCTGACAGCCATTCAGAGCACAAATTAAAATCATCTATTTTTGTTTGGCGGCCAGCCCCAACATAAGCAAAGCCGTTCCGCTGAACAGCATTCGCACGCCGATAAGAATGCCTATAGCCCAAGCACCTGAAAGTGGAAACTGATTCCAGATCATAATTCCCAGGATGGCTGATGCAGCCCCACTAAATGCAGTCAATCCCCAACCTTGTTGCGGCCGTAATTGAAATGCCATCGCTACTTCAAACGTGCCGGAAATAATCAAATACATGGCGAGAAACAATGTTAATGACGCCAGTGCTGCGCCTGGTTGGCTGACCATGTAGCCACCTATAACGACCGTCAACAAGCCCATAACCAAGGCCGATAGTTTCTTGCCGGATGAAAATGCAAATGCCAATTGCGCGATACCACCGACAATTAACATAATGCCAATCATCATAGCCAACGATACGCCGGCGACAAGCGGGGAGCCCATAGCAAGTATTCCCATAAGAAGCAAGAGTACACCCATGAGGATAATGGAGCCGGAGCTTTTTTGAATTTCCTCTCGTAACTGTGTCTGAATTACCGGGGGATTGTCTGACATAGTGTTCTCCATAGTGTGTTATTTTTAAATGATTAAAATATAAAGATCTATTTGTATGCCGGCCCATTTTGGGCATATCAACTTTGGTTAGCAAGCGGTAGATTTTATGATAAAATCTTCAGCGGAGCATAATAATGAGCACAAATGCAGTGAAACCACGGGGTAAATGACATTGAAGCTATCAATTATTCTAGTACTACTCACCACTCTAGCAGGCTGCGCCAGTGTCGATTTCGACTACCCTAAAACAACATCCAAGGCGCTGACGGATACTGACGATACCTACCTCGGGGTGGGGTTTAAGGATGAGGCCGCAGGCCATCCTCCAACCGACTCAGGATTTCTACCCATATCGGACGGTATCGAGGCCCTGTCTATCCGTCTACTACTTGCTGAGAGTGCCGAAAAAAGCATCGACGCTCAATACTATTTGCTTAAGCCGGGCATCACTGGCACTGCTTTTTTGGGTTCTTTGCTACGCGCAGCAGATCGTGGCGTACGGGTGAGGCTGTTACTCGACGATATGTTCACCGGTGGATACGACGCTGGAATGGCCGGGCTGGATTCACACCCCAATATTGAGATCCGCATATTTAACCCTTTTGCTTCCCGCTCTGCACGCGTGCTGGATGGGATTACCAGCTTTAGCCGCGTAAACAGGCGCATGCATAACAAGTCATTTACCATCGATAATCAAGTAACCCTGATCGGCGGACGAAATATTGCAGACGAATACTTTGGCGCTCGCGAAGATTCCAAATTCGCTGATCTGGACGTACTCGGCATTGGCCCGGTAGTGCAAGATGTATCCGACATGTTCGATGTTTACTGGAATCACATACGATCTGCACCTGTTGCCGCATTCGCCAAAATGCCAGAGGACCCGGCGGCTGAACTTGTGTCGCAAAGGGCGAAACTTGAACAGGCCAGCAAAGACATTACCGACTCGAAGTATGCCGCAGCGGTCAAAAATGATATCCAGCGATACATCGAGACAGACAACAGCGTATTTATATGGGCACCTTATACGCTAGCCGTCGATTCACCAGACAAAAGTTTTAAGTCAAAAGCGGAAGCGGCTGCCTCAATTACGACCCCCCTGCTCAAGTCCTTACAATCGGCTGAGAAAGAACTCATTATCATCTCGCCTTACTTTGTGCCTCAGAAATCAGGTATAGCTGCCTTGACAGAGATTCAAAATCGAGGTGTTAACGTGACCATCATCACTAACTCTTTAGCGGCTAATAATCAGGCTACAGTCCATGGCGGATACAGCGCTTCTCGCAAACCCTTACTAAAAGCCGGCGTAAAAATGTTCGAGGTACGAGCAGACGCCGATGTCAAAGGCTCCGAAATTACCGCCGCCAGCGGAGCCAAAGCCACCCTACATACCAAAGCCTTTGTTGTTGATAGGAAGGAGGCATTTATTGGCTCTTTTAACTTTGACCCCCGCTCGGCAAACATCAATACAGAGCTGGGAGTCATTATTCGCTCGCCCGAGATTGCTACCGAAATGGCAGATAGCGTTGACAAAAACAAAGCCAAGCAGACATTTGAGGTATTTCTTAACCAGAAAGGCCAGCTTCGCTGGAAAGGCATACTGAACGGCGAAGAAGTCGTTCTGGACAAAGAACCCCAAACCACCTGGGGGCAACGGTTTATGGCAGGGTTCTATAGGATGCTGCCAATTCGCGGACAGCTGTAAAGGCTGCTCTGCAACTTATCTATTTAGGATTCCCAGCCAACTGCTTGGGAAGCTGGAAAAAGCGCCCGTTATACTTCTTGGGGAAGCAAAAACCATCGCAACCGCTCGGCACTGGCAGGTAAATGCAACACATAGCGCTCGGCCACTAACTCAATAGCCCGTACCAGATACTCAAAGCCTGTCTCATCAATAAAGTAGTTAAAATAGCCGGAACGCTGTTATTCAGCAAATTATTTTTTACCACCAGAATACCGGGTGATCCCGGCCCACCAACAAATTTATGGGTAGAGATAAACACCGCATCATAGCGATGCAACAAGACGCCTCACTTTCGGTGGGCGAACTTGCCGTTAAAGTCGGCATTTCGAAGTCTGCCTGTTGGCGTCGACTGCAAAAGCTGGAGACTGAAGGCGTAATAAAGGAAAAAGTCGCATTACTGAACCAGGATAAGATCAATCTACCGCTAACGATCTATATCTCAATAAAAACCAGCCAACACAACGACGATTGGGCAGCAAAATTTCAGCGGGCGACGCAAGCCATACCCGGTGTGCTGGAGGTATATCGAATGAGCGGGGATTTAGACTACCTGATTAAGGCGGCAGTCAAGGATATGCCAGGTTACGACGAGCTCTATAAAGAGCTGCTCAAGGTGGACTTATTCGACGTAAGCTCCAGCTTTGTGATGGAAACCATCAAGCATACTACCAGACTGCCACTGGACAATTGCTAAGCCGGCAGCACGTAAAAATAGACCGCCACGATATGGCAAAAGCTGCCAAGCACCACAAATACATGAAATATTGCGTGGTTAAAGGGTATCTTTTTTATCGCGTATAATACTGCCCCAACTGTATAAGATACTCCCCCGCTGACCAGCCAGAACAAGCCCTCAGCCGACAAGTTGTCAATAAGTGGACCGATAGCGAAAACGATTAACCAGCCCATAAAAACGTACATCAGTGTAGATACCAGACTATATCTACCGGTAAAAAATATCTTTAATACCACCCCTGCAGTCGCCATCGCCCACGAAATAGCGAATAAGCTCCAGCCAATGGGGCCACTGAGTGTGATCAGTGTAAAAGGTGTGTAGGTACCCGCAATCAAAATATAGATAGCGGCGTGATCAACAATGCGCAATTTACGCCTTGTCTCTGGCTCCTTTGCACTGTGGTATAGAATTGAAGCCGAATACAAAGAAATGAGACTTATACCAAACACCGCAAAACTTACAAAGTGCAACAATTCTTCACTGCGAACAGCGTGTAATAGCAAAAAGAAAGAAGCCAATACACTCATCAACAAGCCAAAAAAATGAGAGCCAATATTGACTCTCTCTTCGGCAAACGAATAAAACTTAGCAGCTTTTGGTTGGCTCATTAATGCATACTGGTTAAAAATGACTGACTACTATAGCAGTATAATTGTGTAACTGAGCACCCCGCAATTTAACCCTCTGGCAGAAAAAATAAACTTGAGGCAAAATAGAGACAAAGGGATCTCATAGATAAAGGAAACAGCAATGCTGAACTATCAACTCTCACCCATCAAAAAACTAGTCATGGCGCTTGCTCTCATCACCCCAACCCTGGCCTTAGCCAGTGGGACACCGGGCGAGAGTCCCGCTCACTGGAGCTACTCGGGCGATAGCGGCCCCTCACACTGGGGCGACTTATCAGAGGAATATGCTGCCTGCGGTATAGGCAAGAACCAATCACCCATCGACGTTGAGTTAAAAGATATAGTCAACGCAGGCCTTGCCCCAATTGAAATTCATTACAAGGGCCAAATCACATCAATACTCAACAACGGCCATACGTTACAGGCCAACGTCGAAAAAGGCAGCTATATGGTTGCCGAAGAACAAGAGTTCAAACTACTTCAGTTTCATATGCACTCGCCAAGTGAGCACCGTGTTGGCGGCGAAACCTTTCCATTGGAAATTCACTTCGTTCATCAAAATAGCCGAGGCGAAATCGCTGTCGTTGGCGCGCTATTTAGAACAGGTGATAGTCACGAAAATCTGCGTAAAATATTTTCTGGCGCGCCGTTAGAGGGAGAAACAATACCTTCCACACTGGCCCTCACTGAAATAATCAAACTTAAAAGTATACCATCCTACTTTCGATACAACGGCTCACTCACTACCCCACCCTGCACCGAGGGCCTACGCTGGTATATTTTCCCTACTGTGCTAACGGTTTCCAAAGAGCAGATCGCACAATTTATATCTGTTATTGGTTATGACGCAAGGGGCACACAACCACTGAATGCTCGGTTCATTCTTTCTGCGGATTAGAGTTCAAGCAAACATCTGAAGAGGAATATATTGAAATATAAGAGCTCGGCGACCGAGCCCTTATATTGTCTCAGCCACTATGACTCGGCGACAGCAGGAGCATCTTCCACTGGATGAGTTTTCAGTAATATAGCCAGACTGCCGACCATACCTAATATCACCGCAATCAAATTACCCACCGGCCAACCCTCGGCATTTAGGCCATCTGTTGCACCGTAAAACTGATCAACTTTAGCGATATAAATATACATAAGGCCGACAACGAAAGTCAGAGGAAAGATCATCAGCAGCTTGTCTCTCTTCATTAGCGGACGCCGCCAGTTAAACAGAAACACCAATCCAAAAGCAGAGAACAGCAGAGCATGAGTGGCCGCAGCCAGCCCCACTTGGCCAAACTGCACCAGCGTCTGGTACGGTACAAATATCAAGGTACCAACGATAAAAGTCAGAAATGGCACGGCAATCATACCCGCCACTATTTTTCCCGTGCTATATCCTTTTGCGGGCCATTCCCAGCAAACATAGCGCGTCACCAGAGCAAATGCGGCCTCAAAGGTAAAGAACCACTGATAACTGGTCACCGGCACACTGCTGAGGAAAGGTTGATTGGTGATTTCGTTGGGATCCCAAATCCACCAGCCCAGTTGAGGCCCCAGATTATCAAAAATTTGGTAGGTAAGACCCGAGTAAAACCCCACGCTGAGTGCTTCAACAATAGGCGAAAAGTTATAGCGCCGTATGGTCATATAGACATGATACATAAATGCCGGATAGAACAAGGCTATATATAGTGGTAAACGGTTATATAAAAACATCACCGAAAATTCGCCATGCCAGAAGCTTTCTGGGCCGTAATAACCGAACATGTCCATCAATACGCCATAATAAAAAGCGGCCAGTAATGTCAGTAAAGCGCTCTTGCCTCCGGTAAGTTTCGCATGACGGAAGGCATGCACAATAGCGCAGATAATCCCTACCAGTAGGATAAGTTCAATAGCGATAAAGCTCCAGTCAAGTAACTGACTGGGCGCATTAAACGAAATAAATTTTTCTGTTGCCTCTGCATTACGCATGGCATAGGCAATATGGTCGCTGCTCACATTATTCTCCATTTGTCTTATTGTTATAGATCATTCTTAATACGCTACCTGCTTACCAATAGCATTTTTTTCATTCAATACTTTATCACGAACGCGGCCTTTGCCACCGGCGAAAGTTTCTTCGGTATAGTGGTGGCCTTCCCTGCGCACGGTATCGTGAATTCTATCAAACAGGCTACAAGTAAAACCAAAATTGACATGAAAATACTTGTGATGGTCGTCATGAAAACGGTTAGAGCCATGCAAAGGTAAGTCAAAAGGTAACTTAATACCGCAATGATCCCAGTAACCGGCTATAAAAGTGCACATTACAACAAACAGGTAAACGCCTGCATGCATAGGAAACAAAAAGGCGGGCAAGACAATATAGGAAACGTGGAACATCCACTCCAGTGGATGCATGGCCGACAGGCAATAAAATGTCGGCGTAGTATATTTGTGATGAATGCGGTGAAAGGTTTTATACAGCCAGCCAATATGGCTCACTGCATGAATGTAATAAGCAGCAGACTCAATAAATAACCAACAAAAAAATACGCTCACCACGGTATAGGCCAGGCTTTCCTGGCCTATATCAAAATAGAGTTGGGTCCAGCCATGCTCGACAATACCCCACATCAGTATGCCAGCACCGATAGTAGCGAGATTAAAATTAAACAGACCTAACAAGCGCTGCTCTTTGGCTAACTTATCGGACAAAAATTTATCCGGCTGCAGTTTCCACTCGGCCTGTTTATCCCGGTTTTTAACGTAATACCAGTAGTGCACACCACCACCTATACCTAACAAACCCAGGTTTCCGCTCACCAGGGCCAACAGAATATAACTACCCACACTCATGGTTTAGACTCATTAATTTACATCAGTGTAAATTATGCAGTAAACTAAACCGCAAACAAGTAAATTGTTTGTCATATAGAGAAAATTACTCAAGAATAGCCACATGACCAATAAACAAAAAACAACTACACGCGCTGGCCGCCCTAAAGGCAGCAGAAAAGAAGACACCCTGGCTCGTATTTTGCCTGTCGCAAGGCGTCTATTTGCGGAGAAAGGTTACGCAAGAACAACCTTTAAAGATGTGGGCGACGCCATTGGAACAAGCCATGCAGCCTTGTATACCTATTTCCCATCCAAGGCGGAACTGTATCTTGCCGCGGTAGAAGACACTCAGTCTTTGTTGTTTCCCCGTTACCTTGAAGCTATAGAACAAGGCAACAATCTACGTGAACGACTGACCCGTATCCTCATGGCATCAGCCAAGGCGCATGACCTTGACCCTAGTATCACTGGCTTATTAGCAACCATCCCAATAGAGAGCAGGCGCCACCCAGAGCTGGCGGAATTGTTCGATAAACACAAACTGGATACGCAAAGCGTATTAGAACAACTTTTTGCAGAGGCTAAATTAAACGGTGAAATTCGCTCTAAGGCCAGTCCCGAAGACCTGGTAATTGCCATAATGGGCGCAGGCGTGGGAATCGCTATGTTCCAGTACGGCTTACAGGCCTCTACCCTAACAGACGCGATGGAGGTTTTTGTTGATTTGATTGAGGGGAATCTATTTAACTAGCTGAACCTCTGCAACCATTATGTGCGGCATCTTGATGCCAATCGGACCGCTATTATTGATTCAGCTCACTCTATAATTGACTCTCTGGTACAAATAGTTTGGTAAACCCGGCACTAAATCGTTGCCAAAAGCTGGTGTCTGGTTCTTTATAATAACGTTTCTCTTCACCGTGCTCTAGCGTTACCCATTCGTTTTGATTGTCTTTATTTAACACCACTTTATACGCCTTGCTGGAAACACCCTTTTCAAATCCCTGGTGGATTTTTTTTGCATACAACGGGCTTTCGAAGTAAACGCCAAGCTCAGTATTGATTGCTACTGAGCGGCCATCTAAATTAAAAGATCCTATAAAGACATGCTTCTGATCAAAAGCGAAAAATTTTGCGTGAAGACTCGACCGAGAAGAACCTTTCCAGGCTCCATTTTTTGAATTTTCCCCCTCCTGGGCTTCGATGAATTCTTTTGTTGCTTTTACCTCGTAAAGTTCAACACCGCCTTTCAGCAAATCTTTTCTGTACTTTTTATAACCTGCGAAAACAACTGCCACATCATTGGCCGCCAGTGAGTTGGTTAAAACGCTGATTTTCACACCACTTTTGACCCGACCAACAAGATACTCAGTAAATTTTTTGCCTGGAACAAAATATGGGGAAATAATGAGTATCTCATTTTCTGCTTTATCCATGGCGAGCTTTAGTTTGGGGGCCAGATGGGTGGAAATATCTATATCTTTGGCTTCTACTTTACTTGGCTGATCATAAACCAGTATCCAGTCACCCCATTGGAAACCCAGAGACTGGGTGCTATGAGTTTGAGCTGATTGAATTCCTCTAATCGCATTGGCGTAACCTGTTTTGCTGGCCTCTATAAGAAAATCGTTTGATTCCTCTCTGAACAACGCGATTGTTTCGTCGTTAATCGGCAGTTCAGTTTTAAACGCAGCCAATGGGTAAGCCCACTGGCTGTTCCAATACAGGTCAAATGATTCGGATATCTCATTAACAACAGGGCCGATACCTATCGCATCCATATCACTAAACCCAACTTCTTCAGCTGCATCAAAATACTCATCACCAATATTTCTGCCGCCAAATATTGTAATCTGGTTATCCATGGTAATGGTTTTGTTGTGCATGCGATGGTTTAAACGACCAAAATCAGAGACGAAACCGCCGGCTCTTGAATTACGACTGGGAAAAGGATTGAATACGCGAACTTCAATATTGGGATGTGCATCGATGTAACGCAGAGTTTCTTCTTTGCCGGCAGTATCCAAATCGTCGAGTAATAAACGTACTCTGACACCGCGATCAGCAGCTGCAAGTAATCGGTTGTGCATCACTTTACCGGTGAGGTCCTCGTGCCAAATGTAATACTGAACATCCATCGACTTTTGAGCAGCATTCATTAGCCCTATCCGTGCCGAGAAAGCAGAGGCCCCATCTGAAAGCGTAAAGAACCCTGACTTCTCGGATTGATCGACATCTGGACTTCCCATAGTTTACTAGACGAAAGCATTACCCTACCTGCTGGATATTCAACGTGCTTGTTTTACCGAGAGGTCAGCCGGTGGCCGCGGCTGCGCCCAGATGGCGACCTTCGATGGACTTCATTCCGACGTGTTCGAATTCATTAAAGCCAAGCGCGAAAACAGCGCATTCGTCAGTTCAAATACGCTTTACTGCCGTGTTATAAACTTGATTTCGTTCACGCTTTCCGATAGCGACAACAGCAACAACCAGCTCTTCATCGCGCACCTGATACACCAACCGGTAACCAGCACTGCGCAATTTAATTTTATAGCAGTCCTGCATACCATTGAGCCTTGAGCTTTCAATTCTGGGAGACTTTATGCACTCTGCCAGCTTTTTTTTAAATTGCTCGCGAATTGTAGAATCTAATTTATCCCACTCTTTTTTAGCGGCGGCTTTAAATACCAGCCTATAGGTCATCCAGCGCAACCTCGATTTCAGGCTGATCTAAACGCGCACGGACAATAGCAGCCAGCTCAACGTCTTCTAGCTTATCCATTAACGCCTCGTAAGCCGCAGCAGGCACTGCATAGAAAACCGGCTCATTCCGGTTGAGGATCGCGACCGGTGCGCCTTCGCCCTGCGCCATTACCGACATCGGATTTTTCTTCAGTTCTGAAATACCGGCACTAACATCAGCCAGGATAGTATATGTGGAAGCCATGATAAGCACCTTTTTGATATGACCTATTAAGAGACCTAATAATAGACCTCTATAGGATAGAGATCAACACTAAAGACTTATTAAGGGGTCTTTTCGTGATTGTATTTCAAGATGAATTATCTGATTGCCGCGCCGGCAGTCAGGAAACTGCCACTCTGACAGACGCAATGGTCGTTTTTATTGATTTGATCGAGGGCAATTTATTTAACTAGGTGAGCCCCAACATCTGTACCACTCCATGACTGTGGCCTGCCGTATAACCGCCATCCATAATCAGATTTTGACCTGTCATATAACTGGCATCGGTAGAAGCTAAAAATGCCGCCGCAGAGGCGATTTCTTCCGGCTTGCCAAACCTGCCCATTTTGATTTGCCCTAATATAGAGTCACGAAACTCTTCCATGCCCTCTGCGAACAACAGTGAGCGCAACATCGGTGTATCAATAAAACCTGGGCAGATGCAATTACAACGAATACCCATACGGCCGTAATCCATCGCTACATTTTTGCTGAGCAGAACCACCCCGCCCTTGGCCGCGTTATATGCACTGCCTCCTTCTGTACCCACCGTGCCCTCAATACTGGCAACGGTAATAATACTGCCACTACGCTGTTCCAACATGGGCTCTAAAACCGCCTTGATAGGAATAGCCGTACCAGTCAGATTGATATCAATCACCCGTCGCCATGCGTCGATATCGAGCATATTTAACGGGCCTGCTTCACCAACTCCTGCCGCAGTCATCAGAATATCGATACGTCCAAAACTGGCCAGAGTCTCTGCCACAACCTTTACCACCGCTGCCTCATCGGTCACATCGACCTGGTGTAATACCGCGGAATTTGCCGCCGCGAAACTGTCCCAACTGGCAGAGCTGTTTAAATCAATACCCACAACCGTGGCGCCTTGCGCACTAAACCGCTGGGCACTAGCTAAACCAATACCAGAACACGCGCCTGTCACCAGTGCTACCTGACCTTCAAACTGCTTATTGACATCGTCCATCATTATTCCTTTTATTGTTAAAGCTCTGGGGCGTCTCGGCTGATAGCTTCTATACTATGTCTACTCTCCAGCCAATGACATGAACATATAGTAGGAATCACGTGCAGTGGCTGCCATAGCACAGCAGGCGTCATTGCAGAGCTCCTGACTGTCATATGTATAGGTTCCTTAACAGATCTTCACAGCGCACAAGTGCAGAGGAAGGCATACTTGGTCGCATGTTTTTATCCGCTAAACTCGAATACGGAGAACAACCCATGCACCGCAACTCAAGTAAGTTTAGACAGCTATTAGGGAGGTCGCTTTCTTTAACTGCCCTACTTCTTAGCACCCATGTTTTTGCCGCAACTGAAAAACCCAACATCCTGGTGATCTGGGGTGATGATATCGGCATGTATAACATCAGTGCTTATCACCGCGGCATGCTGGGTAGCCGATCCCCCAATATCGATCGCATCGCCAATGAAGGCGCTATATTTACCGATTACTACGCAGAACAAAGTTGTACTGCAGGGCGCTCAGCCTTTATTACCGGCCAGCACCCTCTGCGAACCGGTCTACTCAAGGTGGGGCTGCCAGGTGCAGACATAGGCTTAAGTGAAAAAGACCCCACCATTGCAGAATTACTTAAGCCACAGGGTTATATGTCGGGTCAGTTTGGTAAAAACCATCTTGGCGATAAAGACGAATTCCTTCCTACCAACCATGGCTTTGATGAATTTCTGGGTAACCTGTATCACTTGAATGCCGAGGAAGAACCCGAAACCTATTTTTACCCTAAAGACCCCGAATTCCATAAACGCTTTGCCCCACGTGGTGTCATTCATTCCTATGCCGATGGCCGTATTGAAGATACCGGCCCATTAACGCGCAAGCGTATGGAAACCGCCGACCGGGAATTTGCTGAAGGTGCGCTAAAATTCATCGACAAGGCCCACAAACAAAACAAGCCATTTTTTGTCTGGTATAACTCTACCCGCATGCATGTATGGACACGCCTGAGCGAAGAATGGGAAGGTAAAACTGGCTACGGACTTTATGCCGATGGCATGGCCGAGCACGATCATTATGTAGGCAAGCTGCTAGACAAACTGGATGATTTGGGTATTGCAGACAATACTATCGTGATCTATTCCACTGATAACGGCTCGCAGACTAATACCTACCCCGACGGCGGTGTTGAGCCCTTCAGAGGCGAAAAAGGCACCACATGGGAAGGCGGATTCAGGGTACCTGCCATTGTGCGCTGGCCGGGAAAGGTAAAAGCCAATAGCGTCATCAATGATGTATTTTCTCATCAAGATTGGCTGCCTACACTATTAACTGCAGCGGGTGTTGAAGACATCGGCGGCAAACTGAAACAGGGCCATACCGCTGGTGACATGACTTATCGGGTGCATCTCGATGGTTTTGATCAAACCGATCTAATCACCGGCAAAGGGCCTGGCAAACGCGAGACCGTGTTTTTCTTCGATGACAATGCCAACCTGAATGCGATTCGTTGGCAGGACTGGAAAATTCATTTTGCTACCATGGTCGACTGGGCGACTGGCCGTCAGCCACTGACCTTCCCCATGCCTATCAACTTGCGAACCGACCCTTTTGAGACCTCGATGGAATCCGGTCTATACTCACGTTGGATGGCCGATCAGATGTGGTTGTTTATTCCGATGCAGCAGGTAGTAGGACAATGGATTGGCACCTTCCGTGAATATCCACCGCGGCAGGCGACAGCCAGTTTCACCATCGATAAAATTTTAGATCAGATGCAAATGCAGATGGCACAGCAGGCAAGACAACAAGCCATGCAGGGTGCACAGCCCAAACAGTAAAAGAACTCTCCAGCGCTCTTTATTGGTGGGGCGCTGGAGAACTTACCAAATATCTCCATATTTAACCCATTTTAGCTAGAGTTCCGCCCGGTCAAATATTCTTTTTGAATTCCGGATCTTTCCACGTCACAAGGGTTCATACATTCTTACTTATCCCATCGTCTTGATAGATGTCATAAAGATAGTGATGAACTACAGTACGGGTAGATTTCCGAAAACATAGTGTTTATCCTCTAATAAATAAATCGGCTCGTAAATCCTAATTTTAGTGGCTATGAGATAAACCAAGAGATTCAGACCCAAACGATGATCAATCAGAATGGCCAAATAACTGTTTTTAACGTGGGGGCAGAATTAACCCCGGTTATTTCTATAGATAACTTTCTCCAGTCGACTATATCAATGGTCAAAGGAGCGTGTAATGGACCGGGTTTCCGGGATGTCACGTCGACATTTTATCCTGGCCATAAAGCTCCGATTCTTAAAGAACACCGATTAGCTGTTGTCGATTATGTAACTCCTCTCGTACGTAAGTATTACCATATACCCGATCGTTTAACTGCCAACAATGGGTCATGTTTTTATGGTTTGGTCTCACAGAGCCCCTCAACACTTAAGCCACCTCAATGCATTCCTCATATCGATAACGCAGGAGAATTTGATTTCGCAGTAATGCTCTATTTGGGAGAAGGAGACTTCGGCGGCACCTCATTCTATAGACATATAGAATCCGGCTATGAACGAATTACCGAAGACCGGGAGAACTCATATTTCCAGCTACTAGATAAATACATGAATACAAATGAAATAAAGGAATCAAAGTACTTCTACGAAGACGGGCACGGCTATGAGCGCATCGGGCAAATGAAATATCAAGCCAACAGGCTGGTAATCTACCCCAGCTCGTTACTTCATTCGGGTGATATTAAATCAGAAATGAACATCAGCAGCGACCCATCCACTGGCAGGTTAACGGCCAACTTCTTCATGCGTTTCGCATGAGTAAAATAGGGCCACTCGGCACTACGATACGATGCACCGACGTATACCAATATGTATAGATAGTGCCCATCAAATACGTCTAATATCACTTACGTGACTATAACGCGGAGTCGATCGAATGAGTTGGATAAGTTCACACGAGAGCAAACATGTCATTATTCAGGAATTGCCCATCATCGGTAATAATTTCGAACAGTTCTATGACAGTATCTGGAGCATCAGCCAATTACCTGCCACGACACTTGAGCTATGCCGGTTACGATTAGCGCAGCTACACAATAGCGAGGTGGACTGGCAACAACAGCACCAGCCTATCGATCAACAGAAACGAGATGCGCTGGCACACTGGGATAGCAGCACTGTATTTACACCAGCGGAAAAAGCCTGTATTGAATTTACAGAGCTTTACGCTATGGATGTGGCTGCCATTAGCGACCAACAAGCCGATGCAGTAAAGCAACATCACGATGACGCAGGTCTGGTCGCATTAATTGAGGCACTCGGTGTTTTCAACGGCATGACACGTTTAAGTCTATTGTGGCAAGTGAGCGATACAGACCCACTGAATTCAGGGAGTGAGACACATGGCGAGTAAAGCCCGAGTTTCACCACCAAAATCATCCAGCGGTCATATTATCCGTGATTCCGCACTGGGTTTGGTACCTGAAACTATTGATGCCTATTTAGCGCTAAATGAGTCTATTTGGAAACAAGGACCACTGTCTGCCGCCGAAGTAGAAATGATAAGACTGCGCAACGCGCGCACTGTGAACTGCGTATTTTGTAAAGCGGTGCGTTACGATATCGCAAAAGACGCAGGCCTGGACGAAGACACTGTTCAGCTCATTGATGAAGACTATAAAAATAGTACGCTGAGCCATCGACATAAACTCTTACTAGAATTTACCGACTTGTATCTGCAAGACCCAAGACAACTGACAGATCAACTCAAAACAATTCTGTTGGCTGAATTCAGCCCGCAGGAATTGATTCACGCATCCTTGGCCGTAGTGCTGTTTAATACCTTTTCGCGTTGTGCAGTGGCACTCGGCGGCATGCCCGACGAGCTACCTCTGATGGAACTGTCACTGCCTAGCTAGAGACTTGCAGCTTAGCCATATCCAGCGCCAGGTCTTCAATCATATCTTCCTGACCGCCCACCGTGCGCCGACGACCCAGTTCAACTAGTATATCGCGCGATGAAACGCCGTATTTGGCCGCAGCACGCTGAGCAAACAGTAGGAAGGACGAATATACACCGGCATAACCCAGGGTGAGTGAGTCTCGGTCAAGCC
>JBALVY010000018.1:0-15526 GCA_036960375.1 Pseudomonadales bacterium | reverse complement strand
CTATAGTACCCACGTTGACGTGGGGCTTGTTACGTTCAAACTTTTCTTTTGCCATGTTAGCAGTCCTCTTTCGAGATATTTAAATTAAAAAAATTTAGCCCATATTCTTGGCGATTACCGCTTGAGCTACAGACTTAGGTGCTTCGGAGTACTTCTTAAATTCCATTGTATAGGTTGCACGGCCCTGAGTCGCACTACGCAGATCGGTCGAATAGCCAAACATTTCGGCCAATGGGACTTCTGCGTCAATAATTTTGCCGGTGACACTGTCGGTCATGCCCAGTATCACACCGCGGCGACGATTCAAATCGCCTACTACATCACCCATATTGGTTTCGGGCGTCACAACTTCAACTTTCATCAGCGGCTCAAGCAGTACTGCGCCACCTTCGTCAGCCAATTTTCTAGTCGCCATAGAAGCCGCTATTCTAAATGCCATTTCGTTAGAATCGACATCATGAAAAGAGCCATCGTATAAGGTTGCTTTCAGGCCCAGTAACGGATAACCCGCCAATACGCCATTTTGCATTTGCTCTTCGATACCTTTGTTAATAGCCGGAATATATTCCCGCGGTACCGTACCACCGACAATCTCGTTGATAAATTCAAGGCCTTCGGCGCTAGGATCTTCCGCTGGCTCAAATTTAACCCAGACGTGACCATACTGACCACGGCCGCCCGACTGCCGGACAAACTTGCCTTCAATCTCGCAGGTATTGCGAATGGCTTCACGATAGGCCACCTGTGGCTTACCGATATTGGCATCAACATTGAACTCGCGGCGCATCCGCTCAACCAGAATATCGAGGTGTAATTCACCCATACCCGAGATGATCGTCTGGCCGGTTTCTTCGTCAGTTTTAACCCGGAAAGAAGGATCTTCCTGCGCCAGTTTACCCAGCGCCAGACCCATTCTATCTTGGTCCGGCTTGGAGCGAGGCTCTACCGCAACCGATATCACCGGCTCGGGAAAGTCCATGCGTTCAAGCACAATGACATTATCAATACTACACAAGGTATCACCGGTGGTGACATCTTTTAAACCCACGGCGGCAGCTATGTCGCCAGCGCGGACTTCACTAATTTCTTCACGGTTGTTGGAGTGCATTTGCACCATCCGACCAACACGTTCTTTTTTGTGTTTGACCGGGTTAAATACCGCAGTACCGCTTTTCAGCGTGCCGGAGTAAACCCGAAAAAACGTCAAGGTACCAACAAAAGGGTCGGTCGCTATCTTAAATGCCAGGGCCGCAAACGGCGCATCATCGTCCGCTTTGCGAGTCGCCGGAGTTTCATTGGCATCATCCAAAAGCCCTTCAATGGCTTTGACTTCTGTTGGCGCGGGTAAATAATCGATGACCGCATCCAGCACGGCCTGTACACCTTTGTTCTTGAAGGCAGAACCACCAAGAACCGGCACAATCTCATTGGCCAGTGTACGGGTACGGATACCCAGCTTGATTTCTTCTTCGCTGAGCTCGCCATCGTTCAGGTACTTGTCCATGAGTTCTTCGTTGGCTTCGGCCGCGACCTCAACCAGATACTCACGCATCTCAGCACACTGCTCAACCATATCATCGGGAATGTCGGAGTATTCAAAGGTCATGCCCTTGTCTGCTGCAGTCCACGATATGGCTCTATTTTTTACCAGGTCAACAACACCGGTGAAGTCTTCTTCTGCACCGATAGTCATTTGAATGGGTACTGCTGTCGCACCCAAGCGTTCGCCCAGCTGCTCAACCACCATCATAAAGTCGGCGCCGGCCCGGTCCATCTTATTGACAAACACCATGCGCGGGACTTCATATTTATTCGCTTGCCGCCACACTGTTTCAGTCTGGGGCTGTACACCGGAGGAGCCGCACAATACCACTACCGCACCGTCGAGCACTCGCAGGGAACGCTCAACTTCAATAGTGAAATCTACGTGCCCCGGGGTGTCGATGATATTAATGCGATACTGTTCGTACTGTTGCTGCATACCCGACCAGAAGCATGTAGTAGCCGCAGAAGTGATGGTGATACCACGCTCCTGCTCTTGCTCCATCCAGTCCATGGTGGCAGCGCCGTCGTGTACTTCACCTATTTTATGGGACATGCCTGTGTAATACAGCACGCGCTCAGTTGTTGTGGTTTTACCCGCATCAACATGAGCGACAATACCGATATTACGGTAGCGGCCAATAGGTGTCTTACGTGCCACGACAGTAGCTCCTGAGTGCCTTGCGGGCAACTATTAGAAACGGTAGTGAGAGAAGGCCTTGTTAGCCTCTGCCATGCGGTGAACGTCTTCACGCTTCTTAACCGCAGCACCTTTACCGGAAGCCGCATCCATAATTTCACCAGCCAAACGCTGATGCATGGATTTTTCGCCACGCTTACGTGCGTACTCAACCAACCAGCGCATTGCCAGGGCAGTACGACGAGAAGGACGCACTTCTACCGGCACCTGATAGGTAGCACCACCAACACGACGGGACTTAACTTCGACCACAGGGGCGATGTTTTCCAGTGCTTCGGTGAATACTTCAACGGGGTCTTTGCCGACTTTTTCAGATACGATGCCGAGGGCGCCGTATACGATACGCTCTGCCAGTGACTTCTTACCACTGACCATGAGGTGATTTACAAACTTTGCCAATGAGATGCTTCCAAATTTAGGATCAGGAAGTATCTCGCGCTTGGCGACTACTCTTCTTCTAGGCATTACATATTCCTTCCGTTCAGGTTAGCCCGAATACTCACCTACCTCTTTAACAGGAGGGCAGGGATTCAGCCTTACTTAAGGTTAAAAAAATTAATAAGCGAAAAAAGCGTCCGGCCTTAAGCCTTAGGACGCTTGGTGCCGTACTTAGAACGACCCTTTTTGCGATCAGCTACACCGGATGTATCCAGTGAACCACGCACGGTGTGATAACGCACACCAGGGAGATCCTTTACACGACCGCCGCGAATCAAAACCACACTGTGCTCCTGCAGGTTATGACCTTCACCGCCTATATAGGAAGTTACTTCAAAACCGTTAGTGAGACGCACACGACATACCTTACGCAAAGCCGAGTTAGGCTTCTTAGGGGTAGTAGTGTAAACGCGAGTACATACGCCACGGCGCTGCGGGCAAGCCTGCAGTGCGGGTACGCCACTCTTGGTGACCTTGCGCTTTCTCGGCTTACGAACCAACTGGTTGATCGTTGCCATTCAGTCAAACTCCAATATAACAATTAGCCTGTTCCACCTCGGACCAGGCAGGGTATTAGTGACAAGTGTCACCCCCCATATTCGGGAGGGCGCATTCTATAGAGCGACACTCCCCACGTCAAGGATAGAGCAGGCATTAAAATGCCCCTCTATCCTCACATTTTTGAAAAACCGACTTAGAAGCCCGGCTATTCACTACCGCCACTGAGTTCGGACATCAGGGCTGCAGTCAAGGCATCTTCGACTTCCTGCGCTGACGGTCCATCACGGCGTGCACTTTCCTCGGCCTTGGCGCGCTTGCGCTCGGCGTGGTAGGTCAAACCGGTACCAGCAGGAATCAAACGACCCACTACAACATTCTCTTTCAGGCCACGTAGATTGTCGCGCTTGCCAGTAACGGCAGCCTCGGTCAATACACGGGTTGTTTCCTGGAAAGAAGCCGCAGAGATAAAGCTCTCAGTCGCCAGTGACGCCTTGGTAATACCCAATAGAACCCGCTCGTAAGAAGCCTGGATCTTATCTTCGGCAGCCAACTTGTCGTTGCACTCCAAAACGTCGGTATATTCCATTTGCTCACCCGGTATAAGACCGGAATCACCAGGATTAACCACTTCGACCTTGCGCAGCATCTGACGACAAATCGTTTCGATATGTTTGTCGTTGATTTTTACACCCTGCAGGCGGTAAACGTCCTGAATTTCGTTAACAATATAACGAGTCAGTTCTTCTACACCCTTCAGACGTAAAATATCGTGTGGGATCAGCGGCCCTTCAGATACCACTTCACCACGCTCTACTGTTTCACCTTCAAACACGGTCAGCGTACGCCACTTGGGTATTAACAACTCCCAGTGATCCTTGCCGTCGGGTAAAGGTTTGCCATCGTTTGGTGTAATCACCAAACGGCGCTTGCCTTTGGTTTCTTTACCGTAGCTAACCGTACCAGTGTGCTCAGCCAAAATAGCGGGCTCTTTCGGCTTACGCGCTTCGAACAAGTCGGCTACACGTGGCAGACCACCTGTGATATCGCGCGTTTTCGAACCTTCCTGCGGAATACGTGCCAGGATAGTACCGCCTTTTACGTCCGCGCCATCGTCAAGCGACAAGATCGCATTGGCAGGCAGGAAGTAATGCGCCGGAATATTGGTATTGGCCAGGAACAGCTCTTTACCTTTTGCATCAACCAAAGTGATTGCCGGGCGAATATCTTTACCTGCCGCCGGGCGCTCAGTGGGGTCAATAACCGAAATACTGGTCAAACCGGTCAAATCATCGGTTTGACGACGGATGGTAATACCGTCTTCCATACCGGAGTACAACAGCTTACCGCCCACCTCAGTAATAATGGGGTGTGTATGCGGGTCCCAGTTGGCAACGATCGCACCAGCTTCAATTTCCGCATGGTCGGCGAGTTTCAATACCGAACCGTAAGGCACCTTGTAGCGCTCACGCTCACGACCATTGAAATCGGCTACGGCTATCTCACCAGAACGCGATACCGCAATCGACGTACCGTCTTCACGTGGAACCACTTTCAGGTTATGCAAACGTACGGTACCAGCCTGCTTGACCTGAATACTGTCAGCTGCGGTTGCCCGGCTAGCTGCACCACCAATGTGGAAAGTACGCATGGTCAGCTGGGTACCCGGCTCACCAATAGACTGTGCCGCAATAACACCAACGGCTTCACCGGCATTAACGCGGTGTCCACGAGCCAGGTCACGTCCGTAACACTGTGAACACACGCCATGGCGCACTTCACAGGTAATAACCGAACGTACAATGACTTCGTCGATACCCATTTTCTCGAGTCGCTCAACCCAGGCTTCGTCGATCATGATACCGGCTTCAATCGCCAGATCTTCGGTGCCAGGTATGAACAAGTCACGAGCCACAATACGACCCAGAACCCGGTCGCCCAGTGATTCGATGATGTCGCCACCCTCGATAACCGGAGCCATAACCAGACCTTCTGAAGTACCGCAATCTTCTTCGGTAACCACCAGATCCTGTGATACGTCAACCAAACGACGTGTCAGGTAACCCGAGTTAGCCGTTTTCAGTGCGGTATCAGCCAGACCCTTACGCGCTCCGTGAGTCGAGATAAAGTACTGTAGTACACTCAGACCTTCACGGAAGTTTGCAGTAATAGGCGTCTCGATAATCGAGCCATCAGGCTTGGCCATCAAACCACGCATACCGGCCAACTGACGAATCTGGGCGGGGGAACCCCGTGCACCGGAGTCGGCATAAATATAAACCGAGTTAAAAGATTCTTGCTGCTCTTCCACACCATCGCGATTAATAACTGGCTCGGTCTTCAGACCGTCCATCATCGCTTTGGACACCTGGTCATTAGCCCGCGACCAAATATCGATAACCTTGTTGTACTTCTCACCCTGAGTTACCAGGCCTGAGGAATACTGAGTTTCGATCTCGATCACTTCGTCTTCTGCCTTGGCAATAATCTTGGCCTTGGCATCAGGAATAACAAAGTCGTTGACACCAATAGACGCACCCGAGCGTGTGGAGTACTCAAAGCCGGTATACATCAGTTGGTCAGCAAAGATAACCGTCGCTTTCAAACCGACCTTACGGTAGCACTCATTCAATATACGAGAGATGGCCTTCTTGTTCATTGACTGGTCAACCAGTTCAAACGGCAGACCGAAGGGAACCTTCTCCCATAACAAAGCACGACCGACGGTAGTTTCTACCAAACGGGTTTCTTCAATTATATTACCTTTGGCATCTGCTTCAGTGCCAAACAGGCGGACTTTAATGCGCGCCTGCAGGCCAACGTGCTCGGCGTGATAAGCACGCGATACTTCCTGAATATCAGCAAAGGCCATGCCCTCACCCTTGCCGTTAACACGCTCACGGGTCATCCAGTACAAACCCAATACCACATCCTGTGAAGGTACGATAATGGGTTCACCGTTAGCAGGCGAAAGGATGTTGTTAGTCGACATCATCAAGGCGCGGGCTTCAAGCTGGGCTTCCAGAGTCAGCGGAATATGCACCGCCATCTGGTCACCGTCAAAGTCAGCGTTATAGGCCGCACAAACCAAGGGGTGCAATTGAATTGCCTTACCTTCAATTAGTACCGGCTCAAATGCCTGGATACCCAAACGGTGCAATGTCGGTGCACGGTTCAACATAACCGGGTGCTGGCGAATAACTTCTGCCAGAATATCCCATACTTCTGGTGGCTCGCGCTCGACCATTTTCTTGGCCGCTTTAATAGTGGTCGCTAAACCGCGGAACTCAAGCTTGCTATAGATAAAGGGCTTAAACAGCTCCAATGCCATTTTCTTGGGCAAACCACACTGATGCAGTTTGAGCGTAGGTCCAACCACGATGACCGAACGGCCAGAGTAGTCAACACGCTTACCCAGCAAGTTCTGACGGAAACGACCCTGCTTACCTTTGATCATATCAGCCAAAGATTTCAGCGGACGCTTGTTAGAGCCTGTAATAGCACGACCGCGACGGCCGTTATCCAGCAGCGCATCAACCGATTCCTGCAGCATGCGCTTTTCGTTACGCACAATGATGTCAGGCGCGTTCAAGTCCAGCAAACGCTTCAAACGGTTATTACGGTTAATAACCCGACGGTACAAATCGTTCAGATCAGAGGTCGCAAAGCGGCCACCATCCAAAGGTACCAAGGGGCGAAGATCTGGCGGCAGAACCGGCAGAACTTTCAATACCATCCACTCAGGCTTATTGCCGGAGCCAATAAAGGCTTCCATCAATTTCAAGCGCTTGGACAGCTTTTTGATTTTAGTTTCAGACTTGGTCTCGGGAATCTCTTCACGAATTTGAGCTACATCACCTTCAAGATCCAGGTCTTGCAGCAATTCGAGAATCGCTTCAGCACCCATCTTGGCGTTGAAGTCATCGCCAAATTCTTCCACAGCTTCGTAGTAACCTTCGTCACTCAGCAGCTGACCTTTTTCCAGCGTGGTCATGCCGGGGTCGATAACAACAAAAGATTCGAAGTACAGAATGCGTTCGATGTCGCGCAGCGTCATGTCCAGCAACAAACCAATACGGCTGGGCAGTGACTTCAAAAACCAGATGTGTGCCACGGGGCTGGCCAGTTCAATATGACCCATGCGCTCGCGACGCACTTTAGCCAAAGTGACTTCAACACCACATTTTTCACATACAACACCACGGTGCTTCATGCGCTTGTATTTGCCACACAAACATTCGTAGTCTTTTACCGGGCCAAATATCTTGGCACAGAATAATCCTTCTCGCTCGGGCTTGAAGGTACGGTAGTTAATGGTTTCCGGCTTTTTAACTTCGCCGAAAGACCACGACCGAACCATCTCAGGCGATGCCAATCCAATTCGAATAGCGTCAAACTCTTCAGTTTGACCCTGCTGCGATTTGAGCATGTTAAGTAAGTCTTTCAAGGCCTTGTCTCCTATCAGTGCGCGTAACCAACGTTACGCGCGATAACCTTTTACTCCAGAATTCGTATCTACTTATCGGTATCGAGTTCGATATCAATACCCAGAGAACGAATTTCTTTCACCAGTACGTTGAATGATTCGGGCATGCCCGGATCCATACGGTGATCGCCGTCGACAATGTTCTTGTACATACGAGTACGTCCATTCACATCATCGGATTTAACCGTCAGCATCTCTTGCAAGGTGTAAGCGGCGCCATAAGCTTCCAGTGCCCAGACCTCCATCTCACCAAAGCGCTGACCACCAAACTGAGCTTTACCACCCAGCGGCTGTTGAGTAACCAGACTGTAAGAACCGGTTGAACGGGCATGCATCTTGTCATCAATCAAGTGGTTCAACTTGAGGATGTACATGTAACCCACAGTGACTTCACGCTCAAACTTCTGACCAGTACGGCCATCATGTAGAACCAGCTGACCGCTTTCAGGCAGGCCGGCAAGTTTCAGCATCGCTTTCACTTCCGATTCTGCAGCACCATCAAATACGGGGGTAGCCATTGGCACACCACCACGCAAGTTATTGGCCAGCTCCATCACTTCCACGTCAGTCAGCGTACTCACATCTTGTGAGGTCTCACCGGCGCTGTAGATTTTCTCTAACAGCTTGCGAATTTCAGGCAGCTTGCGCTGCTCGTTGAGCATGGCATTGATCTTGTTACCCAAACCTTTGGCTGCAAGGCCCAGGTGAGTTTCAAGAACCTGTCCAACGTTCATTCGCGATGGCACACCGAGTGGGTTAAGCACGATATCTATCGGCTCACCGTGCTCGTCATAAGGCATGTCTTCTTCGGGCATAATGACCGAGATAACACCTTTGTTACCATGACGGCCAGCCATTTTATCACCAGGCTGAATACGACGTTTAACGGCCAGGTAGACCTTAACGATCTTGAGCACGCCAGGTGCCAGGTCGTCGCCAGTCTGCAACTTGCCTTTTTTGTCTTCGAAGCGCGCATCGAGATCTTTACGCAGCTCAATAAGCTGAGATTCACTGACTTCGAGCAACTCGTTGAGACCGTCATCTGCCATACGCAGCTTGAACCACTCATCGGTTTCCATGCCATCAAGCAACTCAGCCGTTAGCTTGTCGCCTTTTTTGACACCAGGACCGGCATTAGCGGTCGAGCCTATCAGTGCAGTACGCAGACGATCATGGGCAGCGCCCTGAACGATACGGAACTCTTCGTTCAGATCCTTGCGGTACTCATCTAATTGCATACGCTCGATATCCACCGCACGCTGGTCTTTCTTCAAACCGTCGCGGGTAAATATCTGTACATCAATAACCGTACCTTTGATGCTGGTTCCCACACGCAAAGAAGTATCTTTAACGTCTGAGGCCTTTTCACCAAAGATGGCACGCAGTAGTTTTTCTTCCGGAGTTAGCTGGGTTTCACCTTTAGGGGTTACCTTGCCGACCAGAATATCACCGGGGTTAACTTCAGCTCCGATGTAAACAATACCGGAATCATCCAGCTTGCTTAGCGCGCCTTCACCCACATTGGGGATATCGGCAGTAATTTCTTCAGAGCCCAACTTGGTATCACGCGCAATACAGGTCAGTTCCTGTATATGAATAGTCGTGAAACGATCTTCCTTCACCACACGCTCAGATACGAGGATGGAATCCTCAAAGTTGTAACCGTTCCAGGGCATAAACGCGATACGCATGTTCTGGCCCAAAGCCAGCTCACCCATATCTACAGATGGGCCATCGGCCAATACATCACCGCGGGCAATCATGTCGCCTTTCTTAACCAGTGAACGCTGATTAATACAGGTATTCTGGTTAGAACGGGTGTATTTGGTCAGGTTGTAGATATCGACACCGGTTTCATCACCGATCTCTTCTTCGTTAACACGAATAACCACACGGGCCGCATCAACGCTGTCTACAACACCACCACGGGTAGCAACTACACACACACCGGAGTCGGTCGCAACAATACGCTCGATGCCCGTACCTACCAGCGGCTTGTCAGCCTTCAGTGTCGGTACCGCCTGACGCTGCATGTTCGAGCCCATCAAGGCACGGTTAGCATCATCGTGTTCCAGGAATGGAATCAACGATGCCGCAATAGAGACCACCTGACGCGGTGATACATCCATATAGTCAACGTCTGCAGGCGCCTTAACGGTAAATTCGTTCATGTGACGAACGGCAACCATTTCTTCGCTGAGCATTTTCTTGTCATTCATCTTGGCCGAAGCCTGAGCGATAACAAACGTGGCTTCGTTGATAGCAGACAAGAATTCAATATCGTCGGTCACTTTGCCGTTAATTACCTTGCGGTAAGGCGACTCAAGGAAACCGTAGTCGTTGGTACGCGCATAGGTTGCCAACGAGTTGATCAAACCAATGTTTGGACCTTCAGGTGTTTCGATAGGACATACACGACCATAGTGAGTCGGGTGTACATCACGTACTTCAAAACCTGCACGCTCACGAGTCAGACCGCCGGGGCCGAGAGCCGATACACGACGCTTGTGAGTGACTTCTGACAGCGGGTTGTTCTGATCCATAAACTGGGACAGCTGGCTGGAGCCAAAAAACTCTTTCACGGCAGCCGCAACGGGCTTGGCGTTAATCAAGTCTTGTGGCATCAGGCCTTCGCTTTCAGCAACAGACAAACGCTCTTTAACAGCACGCTCAACACGTACCAGGCCAACGCGGAACTGGTTTTCAGCCATTTCGCCAACAGAACGTACACGACGGTTACCCAAGTGGTCGATATCATCAACGATACCCTGACCATTACGGATATTCACCAGCGCTTTAAGTACATCAACGATGTCTTCTTTAGCCAGTGTGCCCTCGCCTACTATTTCCTCACGACCCAAGCGACGGTTGAACTTCATACGGCCAACGGCCGACAAGTCATAACGCTCAGCAGAGAAGAACAGATTGTTGAACAGGTTCTCGGCAGCTTCCTTGGTAGGTGGCTCGCCAGGACGCATCATGCGGTAAATCTCTACCAGTGCTTCCAGCTCAGTACGGGTAATATCTGAACGCAGGGTATCAGATACATATGGTCCGCAATCCAGGTCATTGGTATAGAGCGTTTCAATGCTCTCTATACCGGCTTCACGCAGGCCTTCGAGTACTTCAACGGTAATTTCGGTATTACACTCAAACAGGATCTCGCCTGTTTTGGTATCGATAATATCTTTTGCCAACGCCAGCCCAAGAATATAGTCAGCCGGACAAATCAGCTTGCTCATCTTGGCTTTTTCAAGCGAGCGAATGTGACGCGCCGTAATACGGCGGCCTTCTTCGATAATCACTTCACCCTTGTGCTCGATATTAAAGGAAGCAATATCACCACGTAAACGCTCAGGAATCAGATCCAGGCTGACTGTTTCAGCACCCAGATGTGTGAACGTATTAGTAGCGAAGAACAGCTCGAGCATTTCCTGGGTGGTATAACCCAGTGCACGCAGCAGTACAGTCGCAGGCAATTTGCGGCGACGGTCGATACGCACATAGACAAGATCTTTTGCGTCGAACTCAAAATCAAGCCACGAGCCACGGTAGGGGATAATACGCGCAGAATAAAGCAGCTTGCCGGACGAGTGGGTCTTGCCACGATCGTGATCAAAGAACACACCGGGTGAACGGTGCAACTGAGACACAATAACACGCTCGGTGCCGTTGATAACGAACGTGCCGTTATCGGTCATGAGAGGAATCTCTCCCATGTACACCTGCTGTTCTTTAATGTCCTTGATCGCTTTGGTCGAGGAATCTTTGTCGTAGATAATCAGGCGGACACGGACACGCAAAGGCGCGGCATAAGTAACACCACGCAACTGACATTCTTTGACATCAAAGACGGGTTGGCCAAGCGCATAATCGACATATTCCAGCGCGGCATTGCCCGAGTAGCTGACAATCGGAAAAACCGACTTAAAGGCAGCTTGCAAGCCTATATCCAGACGCTCTGCAGCTTGCAGATCGTCCTGGGTAAACTTGCGATAAGAATCAAGTTGGATTGCCAAAAGGTACGGCACGTCCATTACTTGTGGAAACTTTCCAAAATCCTTTCGGATTCGTTTTTTCTCAGTGTATGAGTAAGCCATCATCATCCCCAGCTTCAGTTGTCTGAGAGTCCCTGACTCAAATCAAGTCAGGCTCGAGCAGCGAGTACCGCTCCAATTACGTACTTAAACGACGAAAGGCCGACGGGAATACCCGTCAGCCTTTGCGTCCGCCTGATCGCGTACGCAGGCGGTTCAAGCTTACTTAAGCTCGACGCTAGCGCCAGCTTCTTCCAGATCTTTCTTAGCAGCTTCGGCGTCAGCCTTAGATGCTGCTTCTTTAACGGTAGAAGGTGCGCCGTCAACCATGCCCTTGGCTTCTTTCAAGCCAAGACCAGTGAGTGCACGTACAGCCTTGATAACGTTAACTTTCTTGTCGCCAACAGCAGTCAGAACAACATCAAACTCAGTCTGCTCTTCAGCAGCTGCGCCAGCATCGGCAGCAGGACCTGCAGCAACGGCAACAGCCGCCTGTGCAGAAACACCAAACTTTTCTTCCATTGCGCTAACTAGTTCCACAACATCCATAACGGACATTTCGGAAATTGCTTCTAATATATCTTCTTTGGACAGAGCCATTTTCACTTCTCCTAAAAAAAACAGACAGGGCTTAAATTAAGCCGCTTCGCCTTTTTGATCACCAACAGCCGCAACAACGCGCGTAATCTGAGAGGGGATTTCGTTGAGCGTACGCGCCAGTTTAGTAACTGGTGCAAGTATCACGCTACACAGCATGGACAGAGCTTGATCGCGGGTTGGCATAGTTGCCAGCACATCGATCTTATCCGCGCCCATCAGTTGGCCGCCTACAGCCAGTGCCTTGATCTCGAATTTCTCGTTATCTTTCGCGAAATCCTTGAACAAACGAGCACAGGCACCAGGATCTTCCATAGAAAATCCTAGTAGGGAAGGCCCAACAAAAGCCTCATTTGCACATTCAAACTCTGTACCTGCCAACGCGCGCTTCGCTAAAGAATTGCGAACCACCCGTAGAGTGACATTGTTTTCACGTGCCAGTTTACGCAACCCCGTTACGTCACTAACGCTAACGCCACGTGCATCGGCTATAACGAGTGATAACGCATCATTGGCAGTCTCGCTAACTTCGGCCACAATGGCCTTCTTGTCTTCGAGTCTTATCGCCACGGGATGTACTCCTGGATTGCTTAGTTTTGATTACCCGGGACAGCCCCGGTAATCTCCTAAGGTGTCGTTTGCCGGCAAGCCGGCTAACACCATCTGCGTAGGCCCTTACGGATTAATCCCCTCACTATGTGAGCCTTGGGGAGCCTACGGTCTTTGATGGTCTTTGTATCTGTCCAAAGACCCCAAAGTTTATCTGGAGCGAGCAAGCCCGCTCCGAATTCTTTCTCGATTAAGCGCTAGCGCTTAAATTTCGAGACTACCTGCATCAATCAACAAGCCAGGACCCATAGTCGAGGACAAGGTGATTTTCTTCAGGAACTGACCTTTACTGCTTGCTGGCTTGGCCTTTTTCAGGTCATTCAACAAGGCTTCCAGGTTCTCTTTAACCGCAGCGAGTTCAAAACCCAGCTGACCGATAGAACCGTGGATAATACCGTTTTTGTCTGTGCGGTAACGCACCTGACCGGCTTTGGCATTATTCAACGCAGTCACCACATCTGGTGTCACTGTGCCAGTCTTTGGGTTAGGCATCAGGCCACGAGGACCCAGAACCTGACCTAACTGACCCACAACACGCATAGCGTCGGGGCTGGCAATAACCACATCAAAGTCCATCATGCCGCCTTTAACTTCAGCAGCCAATTCGTCCATACCGACAAAGTCAGCACCGGCAGCTTTAGCGGCTTCGGCGTTTGCACCCTGGGTAAATACTGCAACACGAACAGTTTTACCTGTGCCGTGTGGCAAAGTAGTTGCACCACGAACCTGCTGGTCCGACTTACGCGCATCTATGCCCAAGTTAACGCTGACATCCAGGGCTTCTTTAAATTTCACCGTGGACAACTCAGCTAGCAGAGCAACAGCCTCATCAATAGAGTACATTTTGCCTGCTTCGATTTTTTCATTTATAGCCTTGCGGCGCTTGCTTAGCTTAGCCATTTTACAAGCCCTCCACGTCGATACCGGCACTGCGTGCAGTACCTGCAATAGTACGAACCGCTGCTTCCAGGCTACTCGCCGTCAGATCAGGTTCTTTCATCTTGGCAATTTCTTCTACCTGAGCCCGAGTGACCGTGCCAACCTTATCCGTATTAGGACGACCAGAACCGCCTTTCAGGCCTGCGGCCTTGAACAGCAATACAGAAGCTGGTGGTGTCTTGGTAATGTAAGAAAAGCTGCGATCAGCGTATACAGTGATAACCACTGGAATAGGCAGACCCTGCTCAACGCTTTGTGTTGCCGCGTTAAACGCCTTACAAAATTCCATGATGTTCACACCATGTTGGCCTAATGCTGGGCCTACAGGTGGACTCGGGTTGGCCTGACCAGCAGGCACTTGCAGCTTAATGTAAGCTGTTATCTTCTTAGCCATGTTGCACTCCTAATGGGTTAAACGCCTCCAGCCTAAAGTAATAAGGGCTTTGCCTTTATTACCGATGACTCTCTACGGCTTCCCGGTTATTAACAGCGCAGGCTAAGCCTGCACTGCGATAAAATTCTTTACGCTTTTTCTACCTGGCCAAACTCAAGCTCAACCGGCGTAGAACGACCAAAGATCAGCACTGCAACCTGCAGCCTGCTCTTGTCGTAATTCACTTCTTCAACAACCCCGTTAAAGTCATTAAAGGGACCATCAACAACCCGTACCATCTCGCCGGGCTCAAACAAGGTCTTGGGACGTGGTTTCTCTACGCCCTCTTCGACCCGCTGCAGAATCACATTGGCTTCTGCTTCGGTAATTGGCGCAGGCTTGTCGGCCTTACCGCCAATGAAACCCATGACCCGTGGTGTTTCTTTCACCAGGTGCCAGGTATCGTCGCACAGTTCCATTTCTACCAGCACGTAGCCGGGAAAGAACTTGCGCTCACTTTTACGTTTCTGGCCAGCACGCATTTCTACGACTTCTTCGGCAGGCACCAGAATACGACCAAACTTACCCTGCAGGCCTTGCAACTCAATTCGCTCTTCGAGCTGACTCTTTACCCGCTTTTCGTAGCCGGAAAAGGCGTGTACTACATACCAACGCATGGACATGTTCGTCTCCTAATCCTAGCCAATTATCTTCGAGGCAGCCCATCCCAGAGCGCCGTCGAGGCCCCACAGAATAAGCGCAACAATTAATACCACCGCCAGCACCAACATCGTCGTTTGCAACGTCTCTTGATGAGTAGGCCAAACAACTTTGCGAATCTCTATACGAGCTTCTTTTACCAAAGAGGCTAAAGCCGCACCCTGAGTGGTTTGTAAGGCTGCAAATAGCGCCACCAAACCGAGCACAACCAAACCCAATATGCGATATAACAGGCTTTCGTCCTGAAACACCATATTGCCATAGACGCCGGCTGCTACCAGCGCGGATACGATAACCCACATGACGATATTAGCCGGGCTGTTTGTCGCTTCTGCTTTGGAACTCATTATGTTGCTTTGCCCTCTAGGCAGTAATTTGGAGGTAAATGGCAGGCCAGGAGGGACTCGAACCCCCAACCACCGGTTTTGGAGACCGGTGCTCTACCAATTGAGCCACTGGCCTATAACACTTACCTCAGGGCAGAAAGGCCGGCACCCCATTTGGGCTAACCGGCCATCTGCAAAACCAAAACTCGATTACTCGATGATTTTGGCTACAACACCTGCACCAACGGTACGGCCACCTTC
>JBALVY010000017.1:0-16932 GCA_036960375.1 Pseudomonadales bacterium | reverse complement strand
AACGCGATGTGGGCATCTATTGGAAGAAAGGTAAAAGCTTAAGCGGCAGCAGTGAACAGTTTGTAGAACTCTGCAAGGCGTTCTGGGGCGGATCATTTCAATAATTTTGACCTAAAACTTACCAGAGTTTTTTATCCTTGCGGAGCATATAGGGGTATTGGCCAGCATTAGCACCAACTTTGGCCTGATCGGGGAGCCGGTACAGCGCTGCCTTAAAGTGTTGTTTCATCAACACGCTAACGGAATAACACCTACGCGACCTGCTGCTGGCGGTACTGGCTGGGCGTTACACTGTTCCAGCGAACAAAGGCCCGGCGAAAGTTCACCGTCTCCGCATAATCCAACAGGTAGGCTATTTCAGCAACGGTCAATTTTGTTTTGGCGAGGTACTCGCTGGCAAGTAAGTTTCTGATCTCTTCAAAGATCGTTCGAAAACTGGTCGACTCAGCCTCCAAGCGCCGTCTCAAGGTACGCTCACTCACATAAAGACGTTCAGCCACTTGCACAATATCGAGGAAGCCACCGGCGGATTGAATCAGCAGACGCCGCACCTCGGCAGTGGTCTTCTGGACACTGGCGAGGCCCCGTAACATCTCCTCGCACTGCTGATGAAAGACCACATGGTCAGATATATTCGCCGTTTTAACTGGGGTCTCAAGAACATGCCCCGGCAGAAACAGTTGGTTGCGCTCAGCGCCAAAAATCACTTCCGCGTTTAACACTGACTGATAGCTAGCAACATGTGCCGGCTTGGGAAATGTAAAGTGCACCTGCATGCCTTCTATTCGCCCCCGATAAAGCGAGCTTCCAATACGGCTCAACTGCGAAAAGCACAGCTCTGCAACCAGCTGCTGTTGCGCTGGAGTACCCCGAGCGAGGTTCAAACGTAGCAATAGTCCACTTTCACTTTCCTGTGATTCCCAGTTTGGTTCAAAAAACACTTTGCCATAGCGCAGCAGTAATTCTGTGGACTCTCTTAAGTTGGCACAGCTCAGCAAGGCAAAACCAAAGGTGCCATAGCTGTCAATTCCAACTCGTTGTCCCAGCCGCAATGGCAGGCCAGGATCTCCGGTTAACGCCACTGCCGCCTCTAACATTGCCAGCGCATCGGTTCCTGAAAGCCCGATTTGACCTGAAACTAACTTCGACATCCCCTTTGACTCGCTAAGCAATTGCTCTGGAGTAACCCGTGCCTTCTCTAACTCGGACAATAGCTGCGTAAAAAGATCACGCTGTAGTCGATTTGTTTTCATCGCTTGCTCTCGGTGCCTTTACTTGTAACTAAGTGCCTGTAGTTAGTCATTTAAAGCACAAACCAAAACGTGGCCGAATATGATTCCATGCGTTGTACAGTGATCACTATAATCGAATCCAGTAGAAATTTAAAAGTACTAATTTTATCGGTGTAGCATCGACCACTCGTCACCTGCATCAATTACAATAAAGTGGTGAACATCAAAATGAGCATATTGAAAATGAATACTCGAAAAGTAGTCGGATTGTTATTGATCACAACCGTAGGCTTAGCAGTGTTCAAAATTTTCTTTGATGAAGGACGACCCCACAACCCAAAAGTGTTTGGTCCACCCGAGAAAACTCAATGGAGGCCAGTAGGCGCTCGCGCCGCAGGACAGCATAGCTACGACATCATCCCCGAGCCGGATAAATTTAATGCCATACATGTTGGCGTGGCCAATTCGGATAGTGTCTGGGGCGTCGCCGCCCCCATGTTTGAACTCGACTGGGTTGCAGAGCCTGCGTACTTCGTGGGTAATGGCCCCCTCTTCGACAACGAAGGCAATCTCTACTTTAGCCCGCAGTTCTACCATGGTGAGCGCGTAGTGCTGGTTTCACTCGATGCCATCACTGGCGAGAGACGTTGGGCGATACCCGCCGACAACGATATACAAGCAGGCAGTCCAGCTTTCATATTGAACGATCCGGAAAACCCTGGCTCGCAGATCATTTATATCGTGGGCTTCAATCGCGTCATGGCACTGCGGCCAGACGGCTCTTTGATCTGGAGTAAAGCCACCGGTTTAAGTCTATCGACCTCGGAGCTCGGTGAAAAAGCCAAGGCTAGTTTTCATAGTTTCAGTTATCACCCGGCGACAGATTCACTGGTATCGATAACGAAAGCCGGAGCCATATTTGCGTTCAGCCGCAAGACCGGTGAGTTGATAGCACCTATCGGGCAAATACCCGGCGCGCCTGCCATCAGTGGCAAGGGCACGAAGATACCCAAATTTGTTCTTAACAAGGTCGACCCGCTGATGGATAAAGCCTTTGGCAAAACCACTGAAGGCTTGAGCTTGTTCTCCTCCGCAGTGAATTATATCTATGGTGGTGGCGGTGTTGTGACCAACTTTTTCAGTATTGACCCAGACAGTAGCCGTATCTATATGGCCGCTACCGCGCCAGATGCAGAAGATGGTACAGAAGACGGCAGCTCCGAACTGGGCGCAATTTACGCCCTCGATCTGGTTGATGACGGAAACGGTAGCCTGGAATTCCAGGTGTTAAACCGCAAGACCTTTCAGGGCGGCACCGGGTCAACACCGGCGCTCACCGCAGACGGCCATCGCCTGTATGTGTCTGATAACGAGGGTCACGTTATCGCGCTGGATAGTGAGCTAAAAGAAGTCTGGAGGGTGGATGTGGGCGAGCCGTTGGTGGGTTCTATCACGGTGTCAGCGGATAATAATGAGCTGTATGCCGTCACCGCTAGTGACGTGATCCAATTGATCGACAAGGGTGACCACGGCAGTAGGGCGTGGACTGCCGAGCTAACGGGCTTTGATGGTTATTCCAATGTCGATGTGCAATCCAACGCGTTGACCGCAACGGTAACCGCCAACGGTGTGGTTATTATGATTGGTGGTGGCAAATCATTGCTGGGCAGGACGCTAATGTTGCATATGGGTATGGGCCTGCTGGATCGAGAAACAGGTAAGCTGCGCTACTTTGCCGAAGGTCGGGAAGATTCCTTGGCCATGAGCGTTGTGGCTGCCGATGGTAGTATTTATGTCGCCCACTCACCCTTACGGCGCGCCGCAGGTAAGGCCATCTATCCCGAATTAACGCCGGATCTTACCGGTGGTATTGCGCGTTTCAAACCAATTCGTTTAGACCTGTTGGCACGCGATGCCATCTGCGCTGCCCAGGCACGCGGCGCGAATGCCAGTACGTTGGATCAGGCCACCGAGCTGACTGCCATCAAAACAGATATAAGGCAGATAAACGTATTAATTAGTCAAGCTGGTGGCGCGCTCAAAAAGGCGGTTATTGACGGTGACATGACGGCTGAGATTGCCGGCTCACTGAGTGGTCTGTTGCAACAAAGCACCGCTAACCTGACATCAGCCAGTTTACCGCAAGCGGTGACCGACCTGAGTGCAGCCTGTGCGATGTTCGACTAGCGTAATACCTTGCGAAAAGTATCGGCGTTTATCGTATTTCAGGGATAAAGCACCCGGTTAAAGTTAGCCTTATTTTCGCAGTGTGGTACAAAAGGCTATCGAAGCGCGGAAACAACGATTGGCCGAATATAACCCCATGTATGGCCGAATATGATTCCGCGCTGCCCGTTATCCCAAAGTACTGTGTCTTTTTAAATGGCTCAGGAGAAGAGACATGACAGTAATCGCCAGCGCTTCACGTATGCCTGAAGGTATGAACCTCGAAGTACGGAATCTCAAATTTGAACTCCGCGAGCAGTTGTCCAAAGACTGGTTGGATAACGACCCATTCAAAACGGCTTTCTTTAACGCCCTCAGCATGACATTCCCCGCTGGGGAGCGCTTCTTCATAGAAAGCGTTCGTCATTATAAAGATAACGTGAAAGACCCGAAGCTCAAAAAAGAAATGAGCGGCTTTTTTGGTCAGGAGGGCATGCACTCGCGAGAGCACCGTAATTACAACCAGATGTTGTGCGATTTACGGGGTTACAGCCAGAAGAAAATGGAGGGCAGGACAGAGAAAATGGTTCGGCTGGGAAAAGAAAAGATGCGGCCCATAGCACAGCTCGCGGCAACCTGTGGGGTCGAACATTTGACCGCAATCCTGGCCGATAAAATCCTCAATGGATGGATGCTCAGCAATGTCGACCCCCGGATGCGAAGCCTGTGGGAATGGCACTCTGCCGAAGAGCTGGAACACAAATCCGTCGCGTATGATGTGTACACAGACGTCGGCGGCACCTATAAGTCCAGGAAGCTGACATTGCGGATATTTACCGTTAACTTCCTGCTCAATCTTTTGGCCAATACCGCCTATATGCTACGCAAGGACAAAAAGCTCTGGAAGTGGTCCACGTTGAAAAGTGGCTTTAAATTTCTTTTCGCGAAAGGTGGAGTGTTGCGGGAGATGCGCCGCGACTACCTCATGTATTTTGATCCTGACTTTCACCCCTGGGACGATGACAATCGACACCTACTAGAGAGCTGGCAAGCTCCCCAGACCACGTGAATGGGGTCGCCCTTTTTTCAAGTCACACAAGGTACTCTCTGATGATTATTCAACGTACTCTTTTACTCTGCGCCTTACTGTTCACGTCACTGGCTTTCAGCGCAGATATTTCAGGAATCTGGAAACACGCCCAAAATCCCGCCTGGATTGAGATTCAACTGGAGGAAGGTAGCGGCACCGTGGCGCGTAATGATAAATTTCCTGATCGCGTGGGTCGCAAGATTTTGAAAGATCTGCAAGCCGACCAATCCAAACAAGGTTTGTGGCATGGCCTGATCTATGCCGAGAAGCTGGGAGAGTACAAGGATGTGGAAGTTTCTCTACCCGAGGCCGACCGGATGCTCATCAAGGGTAAGGTCGGTTTTATAAGCCGCACTGTGGAGTGGGTGCGCCTCGAAAAAATACCCGCGCGCGAGAAAGATCAGGTAAATCAAGCGGGCCACCAAACGGCGCACACAGAAAAAGTAATACAGAGGTTGCTGTTGCTTTAGCCCTGAGTCCGTTCCTGGGGGAGGTCTCCCGTGTTGATTCTCTCTCGCAGGTAAAGGTAGAGCGGAAGTCCGCCGGAAATACCGACGATTGTGGTGGCTAGTATCGGTAGCCATGTTTTTATACCCAGTTCACGACCTTCAGTGTGCATCAATATCGCCAGGGTGATGCAGCCGATAATCACGTTAATCCCCACCATGGCAGAAATCGGCGTGCTGAATATGGCGGGCATCAGGTGCGCCGGGTTATATCCATGTTCAAGAAGATAGCGGGCGCCTGCTATCGGCGGCGCTAGTGTGCCAACAATAGTCATTCCCAAGTAAATATTTTTTCGGTTCATAGATTGCTTGTTCAACGTTAGGATTCTTTATTCAACTGAAAGCATAATCTCGATCCCGGTGCCCTCAATCAGGCCATCGACACATGCACGATCCGCGTTACTGAGGGCGCGGTAACGTTCGTTGGTCCAGCGCAGGCACTTGGCCTGATAGGGAAAGGTTTGTTGCGTCCAAGATGCGCCATCTATCTCGGCAGCCCAGGTCTTGTCGCCCGCCGCAGCGGCGCGGGCGTTGGTCAGTTGCGCGGGTGCATACATACGGCCGATCTCTTTCAGCAGGCCGCGCAAGCTCTCGGGTTGATCCGCCAGGCTAACCCAATCTTGCTCCGTTGGCTCAAGTCCACTCTGGTCGCGCATGAGATCGACCCAGGCGACTGTGCGTGGAGAAACTTCATGGGCAATCGCCCTGGGCGTGGGATCGAAACCCACCAATTGGCTCAACTGGCCGTAGAGGCCGAAGTCTCCGGCAGCGGGACGGTTGCCCAGCATGTACTTCTGGTTGCCCAGATGGTTTTCCATGGCCGTAAGAAAGCGCCGGTAGCTGGCGTCGATCACCGCAGCCGTGGTGTCATTGGAGCCCACCACGTAAAGGCGGCTGGTCTGGCGCTCCTCGACCCAACGTTTGAATTCTTTATGGGCGTCCTTCGGTATACTAACGTCCATGCTCAGCGGTAGCAGGGTGCCGGCATTGTTCGCGTCCAGGTTCGCATGCCAGCGATAATGGAACATGTACTTGGTGCACCACTCGTCAGCGAAGTCTTCGATCAGGTAGTCGATAAAGGCCAGGGCCGGGTCACCGGGCAGTACAGAGCGACCTGTGTAGGTGTCCTCCAGGCGCCGGATAATCGGTGTAGAGTCGCACACTGCCTGAGTTTCTCCTTCTTCTTTAAAGAAGAAGGTAGGCTCGAAGATGGGCCTGGGTTTCTCCACGCCCGTCTTCTCACAGACATCTGCCGGGATGCCCCAGTTAATCGCATAGGGCAGTCGACGGTAGCGCAGCAGGGCCACCATCTTTTGTGTGTAGGGCGATCCAGTGCCGCCTACCAGTCGAATTGGCTCGTCATACTTCATGGGCGATTTACAACAATGTCGTCACTGTCGATTGGCAGTTCAAACCACATGAGGTCTTCTGTGAGAAGAAAGTTGTCAGGTGCCCCACGCATGAAGACATCTCCCAGTAAAGAAGTGGGTGGCACCGGCACAAGGTGATAGAAGGCCACCATGTCTACATCTGATTTCTCGCCGAGATCAACCAGTGACTCGGCTGATGCGTGGTAGTCCTGCACATCGCTAACAATTTTTGACTGTCGTGATTGGCCCGCTGCGCCCAATGCATTTGATAGTGCTGTTGTGGTTGGCAGTGATAACGCGTCGTGTAGCAATAGATCAGCCCCGTTGACTATCTTCAGCGTCTCGCCGGTCACATTGCTGTCGCCTGAAATAACAACGCTGCGGCCGCGGTAGTCGAAACGGTAACCCACGGCAGGGTGAATGGGAGGATGTTCACCGGTATAAGCGGTTATTGTAAGATCGCCATCTTCCAAAATAATGCCAGGGGCAATCGTTTTATGTTCTAGTACACCGAGAGCAGGTGGCAGTAAATCTGCCCCGTGGTGGCCTGTACGATAAGTTCGGTCTTGTCGGTAAGTAGCATTCACTGCGGCTGTTACTTCTGCAACGCCTTGCGGACCAATGATCGTTAATGGTTGTGGCCGGCCCTGTACCCAAGAATTGAGGTTTACTTCATAAACTTCTGCGATGTGATCTGAGTGAAAGTGGGTTAGTAATATGCCGTCCAATTTATCCGTTGGTAATCCCAGACGAGCGATATTATCGGTGGAACCGGCGCCAGAATCGATTAGGTAAAAGTGCTCTGGGGTTATCACCGCGATACACGCTTGAGCCTGACCCATTCCCAGCGGCGATGCACTACCACAGACATAAATTCTAAGACTTTCTGATTCTGGGAAGGGCTCTGCGCCGCGTTTGGCTGCAGCTGTTGTGCCAATCTTAAGTACCGCGTCTTGTACTGCGGGTAATTTGAGCAACGCGCGGCCAATGCCAATAACAACCACAAGGCTGAGTAGTAGTATCAGTGTTTTTTTCATGTCAAAGACGCCCTAGAAGGTCTATGGATTTAATTTGTCAGTTAGTGAATGGTTTTCACCTTCTACTTGTTACGTGCCTTGCAACGCCTGTTGCTTAGCCAAGGCGCGACCACACAGCCAGAAGTGCACTGATCCCCAAAGGCCAACAAGGGTAAAATAGGCCAGCGCTACGCTCAGCGCATCTTCGCCAAAACGAGGGCTAAGCAGATCACTTAGTACACCCACCAGCAGTGGACCCAGCCCCATACCGATAAGATTAATAAACAGCATTTTGATGGCCGCAGATACGGCGCGCATATTTACCGGCGACAGTGTTTGCACCATGGCTAAGGTTGGGCCAAGAAAGCAATTGGCTGCGAAGCCCGGAATAATGAACAGCAACATTGCGGTGGTTAAACTGTCAGCAAGCAGGCCCATGATAAAAAATGGCATCGAAAAGAACGGAATGATAGCGAGCATCCACATGCCGTACTGGAAACCACGAACTGCAAGGCGATCAAAAAACTGTCCAACCACCAGCGCACCGATTGCCCCTAATATGCCAAACACACCTGCCATCATCATGCCGGTTTCAGATTGGCTGAGATCGTGGGTTCGCATGAAAAAGGTTGGCAGCCACTGGGTGAGACCGTAGGACATTAACCCCGCTACTACCGAGCCTGCGATCAGATGGCGCATGGCTGGATTGCTCCACAAGGCTGCTGCGGTAGTGCGTATGGGCGGAGGAAGCGCAGGGGTTTGTGTTTCAAAGGCCCCTCTGTCAGGTTCTTTTAGCAATTTGGCCATAAGCAAAACTAGCAACAGGCCAGGCACACCCACCGCTATCATCGCCATGCGCCAGCCATAGTTTTCGGCGACAAGACCGCCGCCAACAAAACCCAGTATCATGCCAAGACTTCCCCCCAGCATTAGGGTAGCCATGGCAAACCCCCGCCGCTGCGGTGGAAAGTAATCTGCAATGATGGAATGGCTGGCGGGGTTTACTCCGGCCTCGCCAATACCTACACCAATTCGAAACACCAGAAGGCTTATAAAACCGGTGGCCATGCCGCTAAGCGCCGTCATAATCGAGAAGATAAATATACTCGCGATAATAATCCACTTGCGGCTGTACTGATCAGACAAGCGCGCAATAGGTAGCCCCATGGTGGCGTAAAAAAGGGCGAATGAAATCCCTCCCAACAACCCCAGCTGGGTATCGTTTAAACCGAACTCTGCTTTAATGTCGGGAAACAGAATAGACAGAATCATTCGATCGCTGATCGACAGCGTATAGGCCAACACCAGTAAAACCAGTGTGGTGCGGTGCCCAGCTAAGGGTTTGTTGGCTGTAGAGGTAACAAGGCTAGATTTATTCATAGTTGCTTATTATTTTTATCGTCACTTAGTCTCGAGAGTCGACGGGCCATTAGTGGAACTCTAATTCGTCATCATTCAGGCCGCCAAGACGCAAGCCGATAAAGTCTCTGATGTAATTCTGGTAGTTCTGCCATGGCAGGCGGTCGCCATTTTTGGGAAACTGATCCCGAGCGCGCAGTACGTAACCAGCGTCGAAATCTAGCAGCGGCACTTCACCAACCTCCCCCTTCATGCTCGGAGTCACTGTCGAATAGTTGCCACGATCCATTTTATTGAGCAATCGGCAGACGTATTTCCCTGTCAAATCGGTTTTAAGGGTCCAGGAAGAATTGGTATAGCCCACTGTAAATGCCATATTAGGCATTCCAGAGAACATCATTCCCCGGTAAATATAATGGTCGGTTATATCGAGTTCCTTCCCATCAAAGCTGTGCTTAATGCCGCCAGCAAATTTCAGGTTTAGACCCGTCGCCAGGATCACAATATCAGCATCAAGTTGTTTGCCGGATTTGAGTTGGATGCCGTCATCGTTGAACTGATCAATGTGATCGGTCACCACCTCGGCGCGCCCCTCGCGGATCGCGGCAAACAGATCGCCATCGGGTACTGCGCACAGACGCTGGTCCCAGGGATTGTAGTCAGGGGTGAAGTGGGTGGCGACATCATAATCCGGCCCCAGCGCTTCTCTCACCCCGCCAAGCAGAAGTTTTTTTAGCTCTTGCGGTTTCCGACGCGATAGCTGGTAGACATAAATCTGAAACAACACCTTTTTCCAGCGGGTCAGGCGGAAAGCCCAGCTATTTGGTATCCACTTGCGCAGTTTTTTTGCCAATGGATCTTCAGCAGGTACGTTGGCAATATAGGTTGGCGTGCGCTGTAACATGACCAGGCTGGCCGTGTCTTTGGACATTGCTGGCACCAGTGTCACCGCGGTGGCGCCACTGCCAATCACCACAACTCGCCTGCCTTGGTAATCTAAGTCTTCAGGCCAATGCTGGGCGTGAACAACTTCTCCGTTAAAGTCTGTGATGCCGGCAAACGCTGGTGTATAACCTTGCTCGTAGTCGTAGTAGCCGCTGCAATTAAACAGAAATTTGCAGCATATTATTACTTGCTCACCAGTACCACCGCTATCACCAGAGCCGCCGCGCTCGGCAGTCACTAGCCAACGCTTGTCAGCTGAGGACCAGTTGGCGGCCACCACTTTGTGCTGATAGCGGATGTGCTGGTCCACGTCATGTTCTGCTGCTGCCTCACGAATATAGCTGAGAATTTTGTGACCGTCGGCGATGGTCGACTTGTCTTTCCAGGGCTTGAAACCATAGCTATAGGTGTACATATCGCTGTCGGAACGAAAACCGGGGTAGCGGAATAAATCCCAGGTGCCACCGCTGGTTTCCCGTGATTCGAGGATCATAAAGTTGTGGTTCGGGCAATTGCGGCGCAACTGACAAGCACCGCCGATACCCGCCAGGCCCGCGCCAATAATTAAAACGTCTACTGATTCATTGTTGTTATTCATATTCGTATCAATCTACAAAGTTGTTGTTTTTAGCCAGCGCGCTATACCAGATAGGCGACGACCATGCGCGCTCCTGAATAGTGGCTGACAAGTCTGAGCGCGGTGTTTCACCTGCGCGTATGGCGTCCCATGTGGACCAGCGGCAAACCGGGTTTTCCAGCACGCGCGCATAGTAAAAAGCTTCTTGTCCCGCAGTGAAATTGGGGTCTTGCCACAAGGTTTTAAGCTCGCTTGCGCCAATATTTGCGGTCCTGGAACAGTCATTCAGATTAACTTGTGCACCGTTGTCCGGGCAGCGGTGGGTTTGTGGGTCTACGCTCAAGCCATCTGAGCAGGCGACGTCGTACACTTGCTCCTGGTGTTCGCCGTTTTCAAGCCAGCCTTTAATAATTTGCACACGCTGTAATTTGGCGGTGTTTGGATCGGCGACGGCCCAGGTTAAAAACGTGGGTTGGCGATTATCGCTTGCCTGCAAGGTACCACCCATAGTGGTACCGTTTTGGTAAGCAGTGCTAACTAAGTCAGGGCTATTCAACTGCGCATCGTTGAAATCGTAGCTGGCAAAAAAGCGAACTTTTATCCGAGTGCCGCTGGTCGCAAATGTTTCCTTGCGGCGCAGCGCGTCATAAATGGCCTCACGGGTATTTTCTTCTGCCCATACCCCGGCAATGCCAGAAGCGCCCCAGTATTTGTAGCCCGAAAAATCAAGGTAGTTTTGTCCGTCTACCTCCTCGACCATTTCCGAAGCGGACAGTTTGACCAAGCTACCGTAAAGAAAACTCGCCGGTATAGAACCACGTTTTTCAGCGGTACTGTCGAAGGAGCCAATTTTCCCAAAGTAGTTATCTTCTTGCAGTGATGCGGCACCAGTATGGGTATCACTTGAACCGATCACGCCAAATTTATAGGGGTTTACGCCATCTTTTTCTTCCATGAATAGCCCGCGTTGCCAGGCGTTACGCACATAGCTGCCAGGCGGGTCACTGGGTATCCTGGTGGAGGTGCGCAGGGGAAATATTTCGAAATTGGCCCACTCGTCATTTTTTGACAGTAAGGGGTGTGTTTCTGAGGTGCCTTTGACTTGGGTTATTTCTACCAGTGGTTCATTGCGCAAACGTTGGTCAGCGTACTCTTGATCAATGGCGTTGCCGGTCCAATCGGTAAACATAAACATCGCGCCGTTAGAGCCGTTGCTATTGTGCGGAATGGCCAGACTTTCTATATCCTGTTTACGTAGCGCATCCATCCAGTCCCACAGGCCTTCGGGGTTAATGCTGTTGAAGCGCGAAAAAGGTTGCGCTGGCAAGCGGTCGGTGCCGCGAAAAATTACGTTGCGATGTAGCGCCTCTCGTTCTTCCGTGGATGAGGTGAATTCATACGCCGCAAAGGTGGTGAACGTTCCGGGCTTATAGGCTTCATCAGCCGCTTCAACGGTTTGCACCCAAGCAGAACTACTCACATTGTTGACAATCGTATTGTCGATAGTGCCGTCGAGAAGGCTGGCTATCACGTCGCTAACAAAGTTGCCAAATACTTTACTTCTTTTTGCCAAGTCCAATAGGCCGCCATCGACCGACTCGTTGATGTTGTGATAGGGCTTTGCAAAATCATATTGTGAAATAGAAGTGCTGGTATCTGCGGCTTCATTGATCAGGCCAAGAAAAACGCCGTGATCGGTCACTGCGTAAAAATCCAAGGGTTGCGCCAACTGCACATCAAAACCACTGGGGTGCGTGATCGCCTCGCCCTGGGCATAACGATAGGCATCTGCGGGGGTCGCCGTGGTACCAAAAGCAGAGGCGTCAAAGGAGAGTGTTGTGTGTACGTGCAAGTCGCCAAAGTAGGCATTGCGATCAGGGTTAGACAGGGGGGGACTTTGATCGACTTTCGACAATGCCGGGAATTTTATGATTTCATTATTCGCAGGAATTACCGTATTGGTCGTCCGATAGTATTCTTGAGCCTGCGCGCGCACTTCTGTTTGCGCTGAATCATCCGAGCAGGCGGTAATCGCTAAACAAGCAATAATCAGTGCAGTACGAATAATCATAGGTTTTATCTCTTATTATCAAATAGCATTTACTATCAGCAGGCTGTTTTCATTAGCTATATCTACAGGTGCCAGTAGTACAAAAAATAAGCCGCTTGCGTAAGGAGGAAGCGCCTCATTTTAATGCGGTTGCGCCATTAGTTTTCAGGATCAAGCCAAATGGGGCTAGACCATGCGCGCTCGCGAATTGTTGCTGGCACACGGGGGTCTGGCTCACGTCCAAGGCGGATAGCATCGTAGCTAGACCAGCGACAGGTGGGGTTCATTATTACGCGAGTATAATAAAATGCACCTTGGTTTGGGTTGTAGTCGGGATCATGCCAGACGGTTTTTAACTCATTCGCGCCTACGCCTTGGCTAAAGTTACATGTTTGCAAATCAACATTGGCGCCATTGTCGGGGCAGCGGCCTGTATTTGGGTTAACGGTTAAGCCATCGGCGCAGGCAATGTCGACAACTTTTTCTTGGGTGTTGCCGCCTGAATCAATCCAGCCTTTTACCATTTGTACTCGTTGTAGCGGGGCGTCTAAGGGGTCGCTTGTCGCCCAGACAAAAAAGCCGGGCGAGCTTTGTTGGTTAGCATTTGGGCGTAAAACACCACCCATCGGTGTGGCGTTTTCACGCAATAACTCAAGCACATCTAGCTTATCGCTTAGCTCTGCATTAATGCCCCAGCCTGCATAAAAGCGCACGGCCATGCGTGGGCCTGATGTGGCATAAGTTTCGCGGCGGGCAAGGGCGTCAAAAATTGCCTCGCGGGTATTCTCCCGCGCCCAAACTGCGGCAAGACCGCCGGACGTATTAAATTTGATGATGGTTTTATAGGGCGCTAGGGCTTCAGGAGTAGGTCTCAGGCGCCGTGCGGCTGATGAAGTGACTGCGCCAATTGCGCCGGGAAAGTCCCATTCTTCCACATCGCCAGGGTTAGAGTTGTGGCTGTCGGTGGCCGCGATGAAACCGACTTGCAGCGGATTAAACCCTAGCTCTTGCTCAAGCTCCAATCCGACTTTAAGCCCTTGGCGGACAAACCCTGTTTCAAAGGCGCAACCTGTTGTCTCGCCTGGCTGGCAGGGGTCGAATACTTGCTCAAAAGCGCATTCTTCGTCGGTAGCGCCTACGCCAAGCGCACATTCTTGCGCGCCTTTGATCTGGAATATTTCGACCAACGGCTCGCGCCTTTTACGCAGTTTCCAGTCGTCTTCGTTGTATTCTTTGCCGTCCCAAGTGTAGCGCGAATACATAAGCCCCCAGGCTTTATTAGGACTGTGCGGCATCGTCATGAAGTCACAGCCATCAACGCAAGTGGCTTCTAGCCCCTTCCAGAGTTCAATGGCATTGGGGACATCGAGGCTCGAGATAGCTCTTTCAGGTACCGTGTTGGTACGGAAAATAATGTTGCGGTGATGTTTACCTTGCTCAGGCATTCCTGGCGAATACTCATAACCAATCAGGGTGGTCAATTCACCTGGCTGATAGTATTTGTCAGCCAGGTGGACATAGCGTTCCCAATCGGCGCTCGCATTTTCATAGCATCGTTCAAACGCACCATCGCCAAATCTACACGTAGGAAAAGACCCCGCTTTTGGCGGCTTACGTGTTATTGGTTGATAAACGCCAGCTGGTTTAGATGGGTCGCCGGGGTCTGCTTTGCCGCGAACACCCTTGGTAAGGGTTTGAAAAATCATTGGGTTAGGTTCGTTGGCTAGCCAGCAGGCAGCACTTTCGCCAAATGAAAGATCCGAATCATTACAATGAGTGCGTGTGCCGAAGCCTTCGGCATGGTCGGTGATCGCCACAAAGTCCAGCGGGCGGCTAAGTTGCATCACTTCGCCACCGGGACTCTTTAGCGGCTCGCCTTTGGCGAAACGATAAGCATCTTCAACACCTATTGAATTACCAAACAACGTTGCATCAAAACTTTCGCTTGTGTGTATATGCAATTCACCCCAATACAGATTCATATTGGGGTTGGGCGCCGCCTGATAACTGGCAGCCTGTGGGACGGGCAGTGTTAGCTTACTATTGTCTTGCAAGGCGTAATCGCGGGCAGCGGTATCAGGCCCGTTTTTATCAGCTGATGCCTCAAGTGGCATCCACAATGTAAACCAGATATAGCCGATGGCCGCGAGCACTAAGATGACAATTGCGACAATAATTTTTTTCAACATGCTATGCCCTTGGTGTCGATATGATTTTTGGCCAAATTTATTGTAGCTAAGGGGCTGTTTTTATAGGAATCATATTCGGTCAATTTGGTTTGGCTCAACTGATCAGCGCCATTCCACGCTCGATACACCACATGGCAGATAACCCACCCAGCATATAAACAGGGATAGGTAATAGCCGTTCTTGATTAATAGTATTTTGTTTCAACTGGAGTGTCCGCTTTATTAGCCAACAAATACTTAGGGCAAGTAATACAAAAATGATTTGGCCTATTTCTATCCCGATATTAAAAAACAATAAAGCAATGGGCACGTTGTTTTGGGGCAGGCCAATTTCAGCTAATGCGCCGGCAAAACCCATGCCGTGCAATAAACCAAACCCGCCGGCGACTAGCCAGGGATAGCGGCCAAATAGCCCTTGGGTGTTAAGGCTGTTGTTACGGGTTAGCTCTAACGCCAGCACAAAAATACTGAGGGCAATGGCAAATTCTATTAGGGCGACGGGGTAGGTTAGTAGACCTAAGGTAACTACTGCTAAGGTGATGCTGTGGCCTACGGTGAATGCGGTAATTGTCCACAACAGGCGCGAACCGCCACCAACCAATAATAGCAATCCAAACACAAACATTAAGTGGTCAATACCGCCCCAAATGTGTTCAATGCCAAGTAGCGGGTATTCCGTCATCACCGCTGTTTGGCGGGGCGCTTGGGGGACTAAAAAGTCAGGGGCGTCGGTGTTTAATACACTTTGGTATTGGCGGCCGTCACGCAGGTTTAGCATTACCATGGCCGAGGCTTGGTTTTGTGCTAGCCCACTAACGCCCAGTGTTTGCCCTACCAGCCCTTTGTTGCCAAGTTGGTCGCAGCGTAAAGTCCAGCCAGATATGGTGCCGGTGCCTTCGTGTACAGAAGGACTTTCACTTGTCACCTCACAACTGTCTGGCCACGTGGGCTGTAACGGGGTGTTGCTAGCGGTTTTGTTTGGGGTTTTCCACACCACGTTATAGTTGTGTTGGGTGGTTTCAATCATTTTTAGTAACGACGGAGCAAAAAGGTGCGCCTGCGCGTTGTTAACCGTTAGGGGGGCCAACAGTAACCCTAAGGATATGGTTGCGATGAAGCGTAATGAAAATTTCATTGGCGCGCCTCCATCGTCTTGCTCTCCAGATCTTGTACACTCGAGCCTCTTACATCATAGTCTTCTCGCAAGTTTGCTAGGGCGTTTTGCAGTGCTTGCGCTTGCGCTGCATAGCCAAGGTCTCTTCGCAATTGTGGCTCAACTTCTTTTAGTTTTGCATCGCGCGCAGGCTCGAAGGCGCTAAGCCATACATAATGCAAACCAAAAGTTGAGCGCATAGGTCCAAACCATTGCTGGACTATAGGCTGGGCTATAGTCCGCGCTGTGGGCTCGGTTGTAAGCGTAGCTTGCTTTAGGCTCAAAACAAACTGTTTGCCAAAGTTTTGGGCTAATTGGCTGGGCGTTTGGCGGGTAAATTTATGCCCTTGGAGATAGGGCGTGCTTAGGTGTTTAGCCGCTTCAAAATCGAGTTTTTGTTCGGCGATTTTGGCGATAATCAATGGCGCTTGTGACTCTCGCTCCTGGTTGAAGAATATGTGCTCGATTGAATAAAGTGGTGGCCTGCGCAATTCGTTAAAACGATTCTCAAACTCTGCTTCTATTTCTTCTTTGCTTGACGGGGGCGGAGCGTTGTTTGCTAGTAGCTGCTGCTCTACTACTTGAATGAGCCGCCGTTTGACGACGGTGTCATCCAAATGCAGGCGCATTTCTAATGCTTGTTCAAACAGCTCATTGTCAGATTTACCTTCGGCTAACTGCAAAAAATGCATATTGCGGATTAGCCGTTGGTAGACAATGTTGTCATACAGGTGAATATCGAGTTCTAAAGCCCGCTGCAACAGTACGTCTCGGTTTAGCTCTGCCTCTATCAACTTAGCTTTTTGCTGCGGCGCGGGTTGCTGACCAGTGCTAGTGTGCCACTGTTGTTGCAAGGCATTAATGCGAGTCTCACTCAGTGGTCCAATGACTTTTTTTGGTTCGGGAAATATAACGCCTTGCAACTGATAAAAAACGGTGCCTAACACAATAAAATGCAGCCACGGTTTGTGTAGTTTGGTTGTCCACTTCATCAAATTTTCTTCGCGTAACTTTTACAATGGGGTTTTGAGCTAAACATGCGCAAAGCGCACCCCTCTAGCTAATAGATACTACTGTGACTAATTATAAGCAGAAGCTGGAATACATGGGTATCATATTCGGACAGGAACATCGGGCGACGATCACTTTATTTTGCTGTATGGTCTCGGCTCAAACACGGCAAATGTTGCCTCCATTATTCCCACAACGTTGACTGATCGAGAATAAATGAATCCCTGGAGCAAATTAGGCGTCGCTGAAATCCCTAACGGCGGTGGTA
>JBALVY010000002.1:140864-903244 GCA_036960375.1 Pseudomonadales bacterium | reverse complement strand
CAGTTCTCCCAGGAATATTTACGCTGTGTGTGACTCTGCCACTATTCTTCATTTTGACGGTGCTGAATGGAGCGAAGCGCATCGTGGTGGTGTTGATACGGCACTGTTAGCCATCACTGGGTTTGGTCCGCACGATATTTTTGCCGTCGGCGACAGCGGTTATACGCTGCGCTATGACGGCCTGATGTGGCGCCAGATAGAAACCGGTATCAAGCAGGAACTCTATGGTTTATGGGGTCAGGATTCGCAGCACCTGCTCGCGGTAGGTGGTGGCGGTACAGTATTGCGCTGGAACGGTGAGCGCTGGAAATCCTTTGGCGCCGGCACCGACCAGGATCTTTACGGGGTTTATGGCACTAGCCTGAGCAAGCTATTTATTGCCGGTCTAGCGGGCACACTGATTCGTTTCGAGGACAACGCCTGGAACAAGGAGTTCTCCGCGGTGCGTAGTGACTTGCACGCGGTGGCAGGCCAAGGCGATGAATTTTATGTGGTGGGTTCCAACGGCTGTATTCTTAGAAACACCGACGGCATTTGGGAGCTAGAGGAACAGGTCTGTGAAAATACTCTGCAGGCAATTACTCTGACGGCCACACACGTCTTTGCGGTGGGTTCAGGCGGGGTACTAGTCGGAAGGAAACGCTAAATCCTTAAGGAAGTCTTTACCAATTCCGTAACTCGCACTGCACCGGATTTTCTCGAATCAATATTAACCAGTGTGGTCTTCTCCTTTGACAGCCAGTGACTGTGCACCTTCCATAATCATCCGAATCATTATCACAGTCTGGTTGATCATTGGGCCCCGCTCATCTTTGGGCACATCGGCGGCGGCGGCACCCATCGCAAATACTAGCCGGGTAATCGCTTTGGCAGCCAAGCCCGGTTCGTAGGTCTTATGCCCGGTAGTAAGCTCCAGCCGTAGTAGCTCATCGCGTAGCTCCTCCTCAAAATAATTCAACTCCCTGTCGACAGCTTTTCTGAAGGCCTCCGGTCCGGTGGACATCTCACGCAGCAGAACGTGCAAATACTTTTGTTCCGTATCCAGCTGCGACATAAAGGCCTCAACCGAGCTGCGTATGGCGCTTTTCTCTAGTGACAATCGCTGCCTCGCCTCGCGAATAACCTCTCGTAAACTGCGCCCTGCCTGGTCAATCAATGCGACGGTTAACTCATCTACGTCTCGGAAATGACGGTAAAAAGTATTCGGGGCTATACCAGCCGTGCGGGCGATCTCTCTCAGGCTTAGGGTAGATACACTGCGGTTGGATTCCAGCAATTTAACCGCGGCGTCCATTACCTCCTGAGAGCTGACCTGCCGTTTAGCGGCGTTATTATCCAAATTATTCATAATTTTATATCAATGATTACTCGTTTTTCCAATAGCTTAGTCAAAACTTTGTCTGTTGTATATACATATGAATATACAACTGTATATACATATGAATATACGACTGTATATACAAATAGAAATACAGGTGTATAATTAACGGATAGTTAAACGATTGGAGTGTCAGATGAAACGAATCCATGGATTTATTGACCTGGTGTTCGACGTGGTTGACGAGACAAATAATCTCGCTGAGTTGACCCATGATGAAGTTGTGCAACGCACAGCGCGGAGTTTTGCGCGAGTAGAGCCTATCAAAGCTGTAGCACAAGTCATTACAGATGTTGAGGGAGTGATCGCCAGCACTGTGTTTAAATCGATTAGGGCAATAAACGGCGCTACTCGCCTGTCGGTTAATACAATAAGCCATATAACCGAGGCGGGACTGGGCCAGTCGCTGGAATCGAATGGACCTGAGCTCACAACGCCAATGCAGTCCTCCGCGGCGGGCACAGTTAACTGGTGCATTGATTATCTGCAGTCGTCGTTAAACGGCCTCTGGGGTGACTACCTGAGTCAGAAAAATAGTGCGCTCGATACAAAAATGACCCTACGTCACAATGGCCGTGATCTACCGATTAAGGCGCAAGCGGTCGCCGCGGCCTACCCCAACCCTACCAATAAGATCTGTGTATTTGTTCATGGTCTGGCGGCGACGGAATGGCTGTGGACATTTTCCTCGGCGCAGCACTATGAGGGTGATACCGGGACAAGCTTTGGCTCACGGCTTTACGATGACCTGGGCTATACGCCCATCTATATTCGATATAATTCCGGCAAACATATCTCTGACAATGGTCGCCAGTTGGCAGCGCTGATTAGTGAGCTGGTTGAAGCCTACCCTGTGCCTATTGAAGAGATTGCGTTAATTGGTCACAGTATGGGTGGATTGGTGGCACGTAGCGCTGCCAGCTATGGCCATGAACAAAAGCAGCCATGGGTGGACAGTCTTCGTCATGTGGCCTGTGTTGGCGCGCCTAATCTTGGCGCCCCACTGGAAAAGGCTGTCAATCTGCTAACTGGTGTACTGCAACACATAGATGCAGCGGCTGCCCAGGTTTCGAGCCGATTTCTCAACAGTCGTTCCGCTGGAATTAAAGATTTACGCTACGGTTATACCGTTGACGATGAATGGTTAGGTAAGGATCCAGATGCTGTCTTTACCGACGACCGTCTCAATGTTCCTTTGGTAGATGGTGTGGGTTACTACTTTTTTGCTGCCACTGTCTCCAAAGACTCAGCGCACCCCCTGGGCAGGTTATTCGGTGACCTGTTGGTGCGTTTACCCAGCGCCTCAGGTGAGGCGATTGATCCTGCCCGACGTATCCCCTTCGCCAGCGGTGGGGTGTTTCAGGGAATCAGTCATATTCACATCGTAAACCATCCTGATGTCTATGAAGTATTGAGGGATTGTTTCAGTGGTGAACAGTGAGCCAGAAGGAGGTATCGGAATAACTATCGTATCTCCTTCAGTAATTCTCTGGCGATAATGACTCTTTGAATCTCACTGGTGCCTTCGTAGATGGAGGTCACCCTGGCATCCCGCGCGTAACGCTCCAACGGGTATTCCTTGGTATAACCCACGCCACCCATTAACTGAATAGCGGTATAACATACTTGGTTAGCTGTTTCGGCGGCATGCAATTTTGCCATCGAGGCGGCTTTGGAAAAGTCCTCTCCGCGCTCTTTTTGGCTTGCGGCATTCATCAATAACATTCTTGATGCTTCCAATTGCGTATAAGCCTCTGACATCATCCACTGGGGTCCCTGCATGGAAGATATTGCGACACCAAACTGCTGTCGCTCAGTGGTATATTGTCTTGCATAGTCCATCGCGGCCTGGCCGACGCCTAATGCTAAAGAACCAATACCAATACGACCGCCGGCCAATTCACCGACAGCGATACGAAAACCATCGTTCAACTTGCCCATCAATGCAGAATTAGGAATACGGCAATTTTCAAAAATAACCACATTGGTTGCCGAGGCATGTTGGCCCATTTTTTGTTCGGCTTTGCCAATAATCAAGCCCGGCGTTCCTGCCTCTACCAAGAAACAGGATATACCTTTGCCTTTGGCTGCACTGGAATCGGTGACCGCCCACACTACAAATACACCGGCATACTCTGCGCTGCTAATCCACATCTTGGTGCCGTTCAAAATCCAGTGATCACCGTCTTTTGCAGCTTTGGTCGTCATGCCTGCAGGGTCTGAGCCGGCCGATACTTCTGAAAGACAAAAGGCTCCGGCTGAATATTCTCCAGAACACAATTTAGGTAAATAGGCTTGTTTCTGTTCTTCGCTGGCAATTGCCTGAATCACTTCGCCAACCATATTGGTCACCGACATGGTGACTGCAGTAGAAGCACAGCCCCGGGCTATTTCGGTAATCGCCAGACTAAAGGCGACAACGCCGGCTTCAGTACCGCCATATTGAGCATCAATATTCAGCCCCATAAATCCCAGCTCAGCTAACTTGTTGAGATTGGCCAGCAGAATGGCACGGTCAGCCTGTGGCTCTTCTCCCTTATCCAACTGTGCCGCCACCGGTTCCAATTCACTGGTTGCGAACTTGCGCGCAGTATCCTGAATAAAACCCTGTTCTTCACTGAGTGAGGTATCCATATTTGTGCCTTAAACTATTTCTAGTGCAATGGAAGTGGCTTCACCGCCGCCTATACATAAGCTGGCAATACCTTTTGTTTTACCTGCCTGCTGTAGCGCATGTAACAGCGTCACAATAATGCGCGCACCGGAAGCGCCAATTGGGTGGCCAAGAGCGCACGCACCTCCATGCACGTTCACACGCTCGGCGCTAAGGCCAAGCCCTTGAATGGCTAACATGGTCACCATGGCGAAGGCTTCGTTAATTTCAAACAGGTCTACGTCTTCAACTGTCCAATCGGCTTTGGCCAAAACTTTCTGCACTGAGTCTATGGGAGCAAGCGTAAATTCGCCTGGAGCGCGAGCGTGATTGGCATGCGCCACAATTTTTGCCACAGGCTGTAAACCCAGCTCGTTGGCGCGGGCTGCGCTCATTAACAACAGCGCTGCCGCGCCATCGGAAATTGAACTGGAATTTGCCGCGGTAATGGTGCCGTCTTTGGCAAATGCCGGTCTCAGCTGCGGAATTTTATCTGGCTTGGCATTGCCGGGTTGTTCGTCAACCGACACAATTGTATCGCCGCCACGACCAGTGATTGTTACCGGCTCAATCTCTGCGTTAAAACTGCCGTCTGCAATGGCTGCATTAGCACGGCGTAAAGATTCAAGCGCATAGTCATCCATCGCTTCACGGGTTATTCCCATACTGTCGGCTGTGCTCTGTGCAAAGCTGCCCATGGCTTTACCGGTATAAGCATCTTCAAGGCCGTCGAAAAACATATGATCCTTGATTTCTCCATGACCCAGGCGCATTCCTCCCCTCGCCTTTTCCAGGAAATAAGGCGAACGACTCATGCTCTCCATGCCGCCAGCAATAGCCACCTGACAAGAGCCTGCTTTAATTTGGTCGTAGGCCAACATGACCGATTTCATACCCGAGCCACAGACCTTGCTGATGGTGGTACAGGGTGTTGACTGTGCTAAACCTGCACCAAGTGCAGCCTGACGCGCAGGCGCCTGTCCAACGCCTGCGCTCAATACATTACCCATAAGCACTTCATCTATTTGTAAACCTTCAATGCCACTGCGGGTTAATACACCGCGTATAGCAACCGCCCCCAACTCCGTTGCTGAAATACCCGCCAGCGAGCCTTGAAAGCCGCCCATCGGCGTACGTGCAGCTGAAACGATAACCACATCTTCGGGATTTAAATTTGAGTTTGGCATGGGAGTGCTCCTGATATTCATAATAACAACCATCATAACCCCTGCCACAGCAAGCTAGAAGGGCTGGAGACCTCAAACTAAATCACTTTATTTACCATATATATGGAATATCTATGGCAAAATGGGGCTTTATTAGTCAATTAACAGACATAATCTATCATGGCGACTATTTCCTGCCACCATGCCAAAGGCGCTCTGCGATCAGCTCAGCGGCGAGGTATCGACGCAAATACATTACTCATCCGCGCCGGCATTAACCCGTTGACCGTCGATATTGCCGGTGCCCGTATTGATGAGCAGCAAATGACCCGACTGGTACAGCTGGTATGGGAAGCTCTGGACGACGAGTTTATGGGCTTTACCGCGACGCCCTGCAAACACGGTGCCTTCGCTTTTATGATGCACGCCATACACCACTGCGACACACTCTATGACGCATTAATGACAGGCATGCAGTTTTACAATCTGTTCACCGACGATATTCAAACCCGGCTTCTGATCGATGAAGAGGAGGCAATCATTGATATCGTTTTCGACAAACCTGAACTCGACCCTGATTATTTTTTTCTGGAGTTCTGGATGGTGATCTGGCATCGAATGGCCAGTTGGATTACCGATACGCGTATCCCGCTGCTGCAAACATCTTTTGCTCACCCGGCCCCCGCTCACAGTGCTGAATTACAACTGATGTTTCCGTCACCTCAGCTCTATGAGCAACAAAGCAACCAAATGCGGTTTCCTGCCACGGCCCTCAAACTTCCTTTAACCCGAGATGCGCAAGCTATTGAGGGTTTTCTGCACACATCGCCTCTGCACTTACTCACCATTCCCGGCGTAGACAAAAGCCTGCGCAATCAAATTAGCCGGTTGATTCAGCAACATTCAAACAGTGAACTGTCTTTTCCTGCGATACAGAACATGGCGGCGACACTGGGTCTGTCAACTCAAACACTGCACCGCAGATTACAAAAAGAAAACACCAGCTATCAAGAAATAAAGGATGAAATACGAAGGGATATAGCCATGGTCAAACTGGTACGGGATAAAACACCGGTCAACGAGGTAGCCAATCTGTTGGGCTTTTCAGAAGCGCGCTCGTTTACCCGCGCTTTCAAGCGCTGGACCGGTCTATCGCCGAGAGAATATTGCCGATATTTATGAGCATCGGCAATATTCCAGCGAGGGTCGCACTGTGTTAGCGGTTAACGTCTACCACAATACGCCCACGAATTTTGCCTGCCAACAGGTCCGCCGCAGCCGGAATTGCCTCGGCTAAACTGATTTCGGTGGCGATGGCATCTAAAGCAGTGACATCAAGATCGCGAGCTAAACGTGCCCAAGCTGCCAGTCGCGGCTGCTGAGGCGCCCTGACACTATCGATGCCCAACAGCGACACGCCACGTAGAATGAACGGAGCCACTGAAGCAGGAAAATCCATACCCTGAGCCAAGCCGCAGGCAGTAACTGCACCGCGATAGCGGGTTTGCGCACAGGCATTAACCAAGGTGTGACTGCCAACAGCGTCAACTACACCCGCCCAGCGCTCTTTCTGCATAGGCCTGCCTGGTTCAGACAACTCGGCTCGGTCAATGATATCGGAGGCACCCAAGCCCTTGAGGTAGCCCTCTTCCGAGGCTTTGCCGGTAGCGGCAACGACTGTAAACCCGGCCTTGGCCAAAAGCGCAATGGCGACACTGCCCACGCCTCCGGTTGCGCCGGTGACCAGAATTTCACCTTGCTCAGGCGCTACGCCGTGTTTGATCAAAGCGTCAACGCAGAGCGCTGCGGTATAACCGGCAGTGCCAATTGCCATGGCCTGACGACTGCTGAATGCTTCAGGTAAAGCAACCAGCCAATCACCGTTGAGCTGGGCCTTCTGAGCCAAGCCGCCCCAATGAGTTTCACCAACGCCCCAGCCGTTCAATACGACCCGGTCGCCCACATTCCAGCTGGCATGACGGCTATCGCTGACAACACCGGACAAATCAATACCCGGTACCATCGGAAACTTACGTACCACTGGAGAACTGCCGGTAATGGCAAGCGCGTCTTTATAATTTAGCGTCGAAAACTCTACATCAACAGTGACGTCACCTTCTGGAAGCTGCGCGTCGTCAATTTGGCTGACCGCAACCGCCTGCCCTGCTTCGTCTTTGCTGATTACTATGCCTGAAAACATAAACACCTACTTTTGCTAATTAATTGAATAAGATTGCTTTAGCCTGCCATAAACACCGGATAAAGAGAACCGACCAATAGCAGCGCCATACCAACATTAAACACCCGAAGACGGGCGGGGTTGGTCAATACTCGTTGTAGCTGCTGCCCCATAGTGGTCCAGACGCCAATACAAGGAAAATTGATAGCACCAAATACTGCGGCGACTAAAGCCACCGCCACGAGGCTAGTTGAGGGCGAGTAGATACTCACCGCAGTCAGCGCCATAGTCCACGCCTTGGGGTTAACCCATTGGAACAGCGCCGCCTGAATAAATGTCATGGGCACGCCTGTTCTCTCTTCACTACCGCGGGCAGGCACTGCGGTCGCTATCTTCCAGGCCAGATACGACAGATAGACCAGGCTAAGCAGTTTGAGAACTGTGTAACTAACGGGAAAGGCCTCGAATATCTGCACCAGGCCGATACCTACCAGCAATACCATAAAGGTAAAACCCAGTGACACCCCCAGCATATGGGGCACTGTGCGGAAAAAACCGAAATTGGCGCCCGATGCCATCAGCATCAGGTTATTAGGCCCCGGAGTAAGCGAAGACACCAGCGCAAAGGCGGTGAGGCCAAGTAAAATTTCGTAAGTCATAGTGCCAAATTCAAGGTGTCTGGACGCGACAGGTTAACCATTGGTGCGAGCACGGTCAAAAAAAGGATTTTGACCTTAAAATTACGGTAAGCCGTTTTATCCAACTAGTGCTTTGGCATATTCAAGCAACTTGTTAAAGTACCGCTACTAACGAGAGATTGAGTACCAATGATAGAGTTTCAATTAAACGGTGAGAGGGTCAGCATTGATGTCCCTGCCGATACACCACTACTGTGGGTAGTGCGTGACAGCTTTAAACTGAAGGGTTCTAAATTTGGCTGCGGGGCTGGACTCTGCGGCGCCTGTACCATGCACATGGACGGTATTGCCATACGCACATGCGTATTGCCAGTGGGTGCTGTTGAAGGCAAGTCAATCACCACCATTGAAGGGCTCGGCACACCAGACAATATGCATCCACTGCAACAGAAGTGGGTGGAATATAGCGTGCCGCAATGTGGTTACTGTCAATCGGGCCAGTTAATGTCTGCCAGCGCGCTGCTGGCCAATAAGCCCAAACCCACTGATGACGATATTGATGCCGCCATGGCGGGTAATATATGCCGCTGTGGTACCTACCCGCGAATTCGTGCCGCCATTCACAGCGCGGCCAAAGACATATCGGCAGGCGTACAGTATTTTGAGCCCGCTGCCACCACAGGAGGCAGCAATGGCGACTCGGCGTGATTTTATTAAACTTATGGGCATCACCGGTGGCGGACTGGTCATCGGCATACCCGCAATGGCACAGGGTGCTGAGTTAAGCGCAAGCGGCGTAGAGGGCCAAAGCCTGATCGCTAACGCATTTATTCAGATTCGCCCAGACAACAGCGTACATTTCTATCAACCGCGCAGTGAAATGGGCCAGGGCATAAACACCGGGCTAACCACATTGGTAGCAGAAGAACTGGAGCTTGCTCCCGAGGTGATAGAAATACACCATGTTGGCGCAGACAGCGCCTACGAAAACCCTGGCTACAATATTCAGGTTACTGGGGGCAGCTCCAGTATGTACTACCACTATCTGCCTATACGTCAGGCGGCAGCACAAGCACGCGAACTTATTCGTCTCGCTGCAGTACAGCAGCTGAAAACCTCAGCGGACCAACTGACAATGCGCCAAGGTATGATTTGGCATAACGACCTTGGCTACCCTTACGGTCAATTTGCCTCCGGTGCGCAAAATCTGGAACTGGACTTTGAACCCGAACTGAAAAAGCCCGAGAAATTTTCATTAATTGGGCGCGATAGACCCCGCCTGGACGGTATTGCCAAAAGCACCGGTACCGCCGAGTTTGGCGTTGACATAGAGCTACCCGACTTACATCACGCTGTATTAGTTCGTTGCCCGGTTTTTGGTGGTACGGTTAAAAGCTATGAAGCCAAAGAAAGCCTGCTTATGCCCGGTGTGACCGACGTAGTGGCTATAGAACATGGAGTAGCAGTAGTTGCTGAGCATTACTGGCAGGCGAAAAAGGCAGCACAAAAGCTAAGCGCAGAATGGGACCTACCTGAGCTTGCCAATTACTCGGGCGAAGATGTAGAAAACGCATTGCGTGCAGGCCTGCAAGAAAAAGGCAAAGAAGCACACAGCGACGGAGACCGCGATGCAGCGCTGGCAAACAGCGTACAGGAAATACAAGCCGAATATTATGCTCCCTACCTGGCTCATGCCACCATGGAGCCAATGAGCTGCACCGCGCGCATCGACAACGGCCATTGCGACATTTGGCTGGGCAGTCAATCACCTGGCATAGCCGCCGGTATTGCCTCTATCTATAGTGGCTGCGACAAAGACAATGTCACCGTACATTCCACGTTTCTGGGTGGCGGCTTTGGCCGTCGCTCAGGCAATGACTATGTCGCAGAAGCTGTCGCCATTGCCAAGGCAAGCAACAAAACAGTTAAGATGATTTGGAGCCGTGAAGACGATACCAAACACGATTATTACCGCCCGGCCTCTGCCGTGCGAATGAGCGCAGGTTTAGACCAGGCAGGAAAAATCAGCCAGTGGGAAGTTAAGCGATCCGGCCCGAATGTCATGCCTTATCTGATAGACGAATCAGCCGATGCCATGATGTCAGGTATTATCCCTAATGCGGCAGCCGACTGGCTCAGTAAACTCGGCCACGGACTGTTCAAAAAATTCATCGTAGACAGCGCCAGCGTCGAAGGCCTGTTCGAAGATTATGAATTCCCTTATAAACAGGTTTCCCATGTCACCGTAGACCCGGGTCTGCGCACTGGCTATTGGCGCTCGGTCGGCCATTCACAGAACGGATTCTTCAAAGAATCGTTTATGGATGAAGCCGCCCATGCCTCAGGTCAAGATGCTGTTGAATTCAGACTCGCCCACTGCGGGCAAGATACTCAACTACATCGGGTTATTCAAACCGCAGCCAACGCGGCTGGGTGGGGTAAAGCTCCGGCAGGCAGGTTTCACGGTATTGCAGCACATCGATCATTCGAAACAGCGATGGCCGAGGTAGCAGAAATCTCCATCACCAATAACAAAATCACTGTGCACAAGGTATTTTGCGCTGTTGATTGCGGTTTGGTGATAAACCCGGATATCGTCCGGGCACAGGTTGAAAGTGGCATTATTTTTGCGTTAAGCGCGGCACTGTATGGCGAAATAAATCTCGATAAGGGTGCTGTGCGCGAAAGTAATTTCCATGATTATCCGGTAGTGCGCCTACCCGAGTCACCGCAAATTGAAGTGCATATTATCGACAGCCAGGAAGCGCCAACAGGTATTGGCGAACCAGCGGTACCACCGCTTGCTCCCGCGGTGGCCAACGCAGTATTTGCAGCGACCGGGCAACGATTGAGACGGTTGCCACTCAGCCTGGAAACTGCCAGCTAGAAGAACATGGCGGCCGTGCTAAATCAGCAGATCCTCAATCGGCCGTGGCCGAGAAATACCATAGCCCTGCGCGAAATCGACACCGATCGAAGCGATCATAGCGAGAATCTCTTCATTCTCGACAAATTCGGCGATCGTCTTTTTGCCCATCAATTTGCCGATATCATTAATAGATTTGACCATCGCAAAATCGATAGGATCATTGACTATATCTTTGACAAAAAAACCGTCTATCTTCAAGTAATCAACCGGCAAGGTTTTGAGATACGCAAAAGACGAAAGGCCGCTGCCAAAGTCATCCAGCGCGAAACTGCAACCAAGCGCTTTCATTTTTTGTATAAAGCCCTGTGCCGGCTCCAAATTGGCTATCGCCGCGGTCTCGGTAATTTCAAAACATATTTTGTTTGCTGGCACCGTGGAGCGTTGCATCCGGTCAAATACAAACTGCTGAAACTGTTCATCACCAATTGATATTCCTGATAGGTTGACGGCACAACAGGCTAAGGTATCGGTAATAGCAGTTTGTTGCTCCAGAAAACTCAACAGCTTATTAATCACCCAGACATCCAATCTCGGAAACAAGTGAAAACGTTCAGCTGCACTCAGGAAATTACTGGGGCTCTGCAAATTGCCTTCATCGTCTTTCAACCGAAGCAAAATTTCAAAATGCCTGCCAATTGACTTTTCTCCCGAGGTCGGCGATATATCCTGGTAAAACAATTGAAACGCGTTCTGTTCCAATGCCTGGTGAAGGAGGTTTGCCCACTGGGTCTCGCCCCAGCGGGCCTGCGTAACCGGGTCGTCTTGCCGATACTGGTGGACACGACCACCGCCCTGTTCCTTAGCCAGGTGGCAGGCACCAATGGCCAGGTTTAGCAGCTCAACAGCATCCACAGCAGTGTTCTGCAAATGAACCAGGCCAATACTGGCACTTAGCTTGTAGCTGCCACCACCCCAAGAGAAGTGGAACCCTTCTATTGTCGAAAGAACCTGCTCAGCCCTGGCCGAGGCGGCCGCTGAATCCTCTACTTTTAACAACAGTACAAACTCATCACCACCAAGTCGACCCAGATCGATCGGTTGTTCAGCTTCCAGTAGCAAGGTGCGACTTAGTTGTTTTAACATTTGGTCAGCTGCCAAAAGCCCACAACTATCATTGATCAGCTTGAATTGGTCGAGATCGATGTAACAAAGCACTGTTGTTTCTTTGCTATCTTCAAGCTCATCTACCTGTCGCTGCAGGCGCTGCTCAAACGCGCGACGATTTAGCAAGCCTGTAAGCTGGTCGTGCCGAATCTCGTAGTCCAGTCGCTCCGACAACCGGCGCCGCTCAGTCAGGTCCTGTAATATGCCGAATTGACTAACCAGCCTGCCGTCACCATCATCACGTGCTTCCTCGCAGATCTCGCGAACGTGTCGCACCTCCCCGGCCGGCGTCACAATCCGATAATCGACCTCATACGGGGCGCTGTCGTCCCCCTCCGTGTAGGCAGCACGACTATAAAGCTCACGATCTTCGGGGTGAACTAACAACAGGTCGGCCTGCTCGCTGTTGCTCACTACAATTGCCTCTTGAACCGTAAGCCCCACTATGTGAGCGTACTGTGCAGAGCAACTGGCCATTTTACCGGAAGCGAAATCCCACTCCCAGTAACCCAACTGACCCAGTCGCTCGGCCTGGCGAAATAGCAAATCCGATTTGCGCAGACTCTCTTCATTCAGTTTGCGGCTGGTAATATCCTGGGCGGTACCAAAGGAAGATATCTGCACCCCCAGCTGATCAAAAACCGGGGCGCCAGCCACTGACAGGTAGCGTACAACGCCAGACTTGGTAAGCACCCGGTATTCCATCTCATAAGCGACGTTTTTGTCACGTGCATCTCGAATGGTTCGCTGATAGCGCCGTCGGTCATCGGGGTGTACGCCCTGCACATCCATTTCAGTAGCAGTAGAACCACGGATATACTCATCCACCGTCATCTCAAACATATGCGCGAGTTCTTCAGAACAATAGCTGTAACATCCAGCCTTGATATCCCACTGCCAGTACCCAAAACCGCCCAGCTGCCCAGCTTGCTCTTGCAGCAGCTGTAACCGAAAAAGCTGCTCGCTGGTATCCTTATGATGAGCACACTCGACTCCCCAACGAACTACCAGACCAGCTATGTCTGGCAAACCGCCTAATAACGCCGTCGTCTTTGCCACGATGCTCACTTGCGAGGGAAGATTGGGCGGTGGGCAGGCCGTGCTTTCGACCAGTACCAAAGTAGGCACAGAGGCTGCATAACTGAGTATATCCGCCAGATCCGCCGGGCTGCTTGCCGTGGCATCGACAATTGCCGCCAGCAGCTTCCTGCCAGCGAGTTGACTTTCGAACTCGTTCCGACCAGTAGCATAGATACAGTCAGGCCAAAGCCTGGTATTACCCGGACCCGACTTCAGTAAATGAAAATCGTCAGGAGAGCCAAAAAAAAGCAAAACCTGACGGTCTGGATCATCCATAAACTCCACCGTCGCGCTAACTACAGCATCCTAAGAGGATAGAAAGGGCTAATGCCCCGTATTCCAACAACCCTACTATAAAATGAACGTTAGTGGCAATCGGCAAGCCTGCCGGTGAGCAAATTATTCAACCACAGGCCTGATACTTCAGCTGTCAGACTCGGTGCTATCTGTCTATAATGGCATGGTGCCTATACCCTGCGTCTGACAGTCGCTAATAACGGAGATACACCATGAGTGAGCATGAACATCCCGCCATAACGGCAAACAAGCAATCCATTAAATATGCAATGGAGGGCAATAAAGAAGCCTGGCTGGCGCTCTATACAGACGATGCCGTGGTGGCAGACCCGGTAGGTGTTTCCCCTATGGACCCAAGCGGCAATGGGCATCAGGGAAAAGATGCCATAGGTGCGTTTTGGGATATGATTATTGGCCCTTCCAATCTTGAAATTCGTGTAGAAAAGCGTTGGACCAGTGGTGATCGTGTTTGCTGCGTTTCGCAGGTTGCCCGCAACTCAGTCGGCGAAGGAAAATTTACCGAATGCGATATGCTGGCCATTTATGAAGTCAACGATGAGGGCAAGATTATTCGGATGCAAGCCCACTGGGATTTCGACGACATGATGGCGCAGCTATCTAAAGCCGGCTAGGCCTGAGCGTTTATTCTCAGGCGTAGGACTATCCATCAAACCGGTGTACACAACATCACCGGTATATTGCGATCGGTCCGTTCCTGATAACCATCAAAACCTGGGTGCACAGCGCAAATAATCGGCCACAAGTCGGTTTTTTCTTCATCACTTACCTGCCTCGCCTTCATTTTAGTTTTGCTGTAACCAACGGTGACGGTGATCTCATCGTGGGCGACAAGATTGTTATACCAGATCGGATTCTTCGACATGCCACCCTGGGAGGCAACCAGAATAATGCCATCGCCATGGGGGATATGAATTAGCGGTGTGGTGCGCCACTGGCCCGATTTTTTTCCCAGCATGGTCACCAGGCATACCGGCGCTTTGCCCATAAACTTGCCACCCACTCTGCCGCCGGTTAAACGGTATAAAAAAGTATTACTTTTAGAATACCAACGTAAAAAAACCTTACCGATCTTTTCTGATACAGGTGAAATATCTTGCTGTTTTTTACTCATAATTTATCTCAAATAATTCGAAAATATTGAAAATATTAAGTGCTTGCAGATTGTTTATCATTGCCCTGAAATAACAGATAGAAACACAGGGGACTAACGATAAAATCAATAGCGGTATGTATATAGGTCATGATGTTTGGATCCTGAGTGACAAGGCGATAACTGGCGCCAAGCCCAAACAACAACGGAATTATCGCTCCCACCCACAGCGCTGCACGTTTATTGCTAAGCAGGAATAGCCCAATAAAGAAAAAGCTGGTACCAATGAGCGCGGGGGTTACCAGTTGTGGATCATCAGTGCCATAAATCAATAACTGCGATGGATGACTGATGCCTGAGTAGATCATAAGAAAGGCGGCTAATTTACGTAAGTTCATGTTTGATCCCTAAATTTAGTTTTGAAAGTTTACAAATATGGGGGAAGACCAGGCCCGTTCTTGAGCGGGCGCCAGGCAATCGTCATCGGCATCGGTTCTGAAATCGCCGTAACAGGGTTCAACTTTTACTGGCTGCCCCTGCTCATTCATTGTCGTGCGTAGATAGTCACCATTTATTGCCGGGGTGGCCTGTTGTAATGCACGCACATAATAAAGGCTATCGCGGTTAAATTCGGTATCGCTGAATTCCACCACACAACCTTCACCATCTCCGCCCTGCTCACAGTCAAAACGACGCCACGGGTCTTCAATTAACTGCTCGACGGGCTCGCCAGCGTAGGACTGTGGTTTTATCCGAATAACTTCAATGGTGGCTATATCATGGCGTTTGTCGCTGGGGTTATAGCAGTCACCGGCACAAATATAATCTAATCGGTCGGCGCTTAAAGCGGTGACACTGTGATCGGGGCAACCCGGTTTTTGAATATAATCCCCCAGCGCACGCACCTGGAAAGTGGGCGACTGATTCATGGTAACTTCACTGCCCATCGGCAAACGGCTGTTATCAGCATTGACTAAATCAAACCACAACAGCATACGCGGACCACTGGTGCCATACACTTGTCGATTTTTTAATGCACTCCAGATTTGTTCACGTTTTCGACCTTCGGAATGAACCGCCAGGATACCGCCGGGATAACTAAAACTGCCCACCCGCTGATCGGGCATACCATCTTCAATATCCACCGTCATCGGTTGTTGCGGGTCATCCATTTTTGGCATCGCCAACTGGGTATAAAAATCGGATCGCATACCGGTGGCAAAGGTCATTTTACGTCGTTCATACTGTTTGTAGCCGGTACCCGGCCTGGCGGTGTGATCATCGGTAGAGGCGATAAAACCAAACTTGAAACGGTTGGGGCGCCCTGACTCGTCGAGCTCCTTAAAATTGGAAATTGCCATTGCGTACTGGGAAGAAGATTTGGGTCGAGTTGAGATCGCCGGTTTAAAGCAGTCGTTACACTGACCACAGTTGAGCCATTCAGCGGGCTGACTATCGGGAAATACCATATGCGGATAAGGCCCTGCAGCAAGTGCTTTTTGTCGCGCATCCGATACGCGCAACTCGCACTCTTCGTCAGACAGACCATCGCAGCGTTGGCGCATTATTTCACCGGCCTGCCAGCAGCAAGACAGAAAATCATCGGTGGGCTCAGGGCAATAGGCCCGGCCTTTATCATCCAGCGCAAAGTGATCCCAGGAACGGTATTCTTCGCTATTACCGTGACCCGACATGACTTCCAACAGCCCCTGTTTTTTATTGTGCTGTTTACTGTTCAGTTGTTTGTCCCAGGATGAGCCCACCGGGGTATACACACCCCAGGTATTGCCGTGCGGAATCACCAGATAATCATCGGTCCAGCTATCAAGTTTGCGGTACAGGTCCTCAGGGGTATCGGCCACTTCGTTACAGTAACCCTCCAGCGCTGGCCCATCTTTATCTTTCGGGCAATCGGGAATTTCATCGATGCGATCCAGCAACCAGCCTAAATCGTTATAGCGGGTCCAGTTCAAGGGGTCGACGTATTTCAGCTTGACCATTTTTCCAATGCTATCGGTATTACCCACTGTGCTACCACGGGGACGTGCACTGATAGGCCGCGCAGGTAATTGGTCTTCGGCGGTACCGGGAAAAATCACATTTTTGTGACCCCAGTGTTTCTCTGGCTGCACGCCAACCTGGGTCCACTCAAAACCCGCAAAGGCTACCAGGTCAGGGTTATTGATATCCTGGGCGCGAGCATTGCAGTCACGCACGGTATCCTTGGTCACCTGCCAGTGCTCTGGTGTCAGGTTTTCGGCATGATCGTTATAACTGAAAAAATCGAGCGAGGCACAATAGCGGGCAAAGTCACAGGCGTGCGCCGGTGGATGGGTGCCCTGCTGTGCCATTACCGGCAATTCCATGGCAAAACCATCGATGGAATAACTGGTATGCACATGTAGATCACCAAATAATATTGGCTTTATTGGCGCCGCTGACAATGCGCTGCTGGCAGCCAATTGAGCGCTGTTTTCCTGTTGGCGCTGATCAGCCGCCTGCACTATTTCAGCAGCCTTACCTGCGCCATCTATTTGCTCGGGGTCCTGGTCGGCACCGCAGGCACTGAGCACGGCTATTAGTCCGCCTATGGATATTGCGCGTAGCACGGAAACCATTGTTTGGCGGGGTATTGGCAGATTATTCATCGCACGCTCATTCATCTTCATTGATATAAGCCTCATTAATTACTGGCGTCATATTTTCTGCTGTATTCATTACTGCGTCTCCACATTTTTCTTAGGCCGAAGATGTACCGCCGCCCAGTACAAGAGCTATCGCCCAGCTAAGTAGTTCATACCACCAGCTTTTCACAGTTCGCAACCAGTCGGGCAGCTCCCGCAGGTCCTTATCCTCGTTCGCCTTGTAGACGACATAGGCGCGAATCTTCTCCACTTGCTGCTGGTTAAGATCATCAGAAAAGCTCGGCATACCGACGCTTTCAAAAATCCCATCAATAACTATTTGCTGGAAAAAATCGTATTGTGATGCGGGCAAATGACGCAGGTCTGGCACTGTGCCGCCGCTTATCACGTTAACCCCATGACAGTAGGCACAGTAGTTGGCATACAGATTGCGGCCCTGCTCTATCACCGAATCGCTAATGCCCGCCATTGACGGCGGATCGGGAATCGGTTCGGGCTTAGGTACTGGCGGTAAGGTTTTACTGCTGCCCAACTTATAGGTCAGCACCCTGCTCGCCTTGGGACCGGGTGGCGGTTTCATCCCGGCCATCAGGCCATAGGCTCCGCCGTTGCCCACCATCACCGTGACATATTGCTCACCATCGACCCGGTAACTGATTGGCGCTGCCAATACCGGTGACTGAGTTTGCGCCTGCCATAGCGCCTTACCGCTGTCAGCCGCATAGGCAACAAAGTGAGCGTCGCCATTACCCTGGAATACCAGCTGTCCAGCAGTGGATAACACCCCGCCGTTCCACACCGTTGGCAGGTCGACAATCCACGCCTGGCGCTGAGCGATGGGATCCCAGGCTAGTAGGTGGCCACTGGAAATTTTATCGGACAGGGTGCGGTGCATCAGTTCATTGCCTACCGGCTCCTCGCGCACTACCCCCTGATTGCGCCAGCCTGGCTTAACCACAAAATTTTTCGGTTCTGTATAGACAAAAGTGGCGTCCATAATGGGGATATACACCAGCCCAGTATCCGGACTATAGGCCATGGGTTGCCAGTTGTGCGCACCACCACCAGAGGGTTTAACGTAGGCGGTACCCTCGGCGTAATCTTGTCCGGGGTTCTCCACCGGGCGGCCAGTCGCCATATCGTAATGGCTGGCCCAGTTGACCTCGACAAAGGGTTCAGCTGACAGCAGCTCGCCAGTAATGCGGTCGATAATCATAAAAAAACCGCTTTTAGGTGCCTGCATTAATACCTTGCGGGTTTTACCCTGCCAGACTATATCTGCCAGAATCATATGCTGGGTGGCGGTATAGTCCCAGCTCTCGGACGGCACCACCTGGTAGTGCCAGACGTACTCGCCGGTATCAGGCCGCACTGCCACAATAGAGCTGAGAAACAGGTTGTCACCGCCACCGGGGCTACGCAGGCGGCGATTCCAGGGGGAGCCGTTACCAACGCCGATATACAGCAGGTCGAGCTCCGGGTCATAGGCCATATGGTCCCACACCGTGCCACCACCGCCGAGTTTCCACCACTCGCCATTCCAGCTTTCAGCAGCCATCGCCATGGTGTCATTTTCAAAACCTTCAGCGGGGTTACCCGGCACGGTATAAAAACGCCAGATCATCTCACCGCTATCAGCATCATAGGCACTGATATAACCACGTACGCCGTATTCAGCGCCGCCATTGCCGATCAGCACTTTACCTTTCACCACCCGCGGTGCGCCGGTAATGGTATAGGACTGTTCCGTATCGACGGTCTGAGTCTGCCAGATCAACTCTCCGCTGGCGGCATCCAGCGCCAGTAGCCGACCGTCAAGAGTGCCGATAAACACCTTGCCCTGCCATACTGCGACTCCACGGTTAATGGCGTCACAGCACATCTTTTTAGCAACTGCGCGTGGCACCTGAGGATCATAGCGCCACAGCTCACTGCCAGTTCTGGCATCCAGCGCATAGACCATATTCCACACACCGCTGATATACATCACCCCATCTACTACAATCGGGGTTGCCTCTAATGCTCTATTGGTCAGGGTCTCGAAGCTCCAGGCCAACCCCAGCTCAGCAACGTTATCTTGGTCAATTTGTGCTAGCGGGCTGTGGCGCTGTTCGTTGTAGGTACGGCCGTGCAATAACCAGTTATCAACATCGGAGTCGGCCTTAAGAGCGCGCTCGGCATCGACATTGGCGGCAGCAAAAACTGTTGTAGTAAATAACAAGCTGAGGATAGTCAGTATTAATTTCATAGCTGGGCCTGCTGCAGAGCCGCGAGTATCAGTTGAGTCACCAGTTCAGGTTGCTCAGGCAAAATGGCATGCCCCGCCCCTTCAATGCGATGAACCCTCACTCTGTCGGGGAAACGCTCTAACAGTGATGCTGCGCCTAATTCCGCGGCGGCATCTTCAGCCGGCTGCAGAATCACAATCTGGTCATTACCACCACTGGCCCAAGCCGGATTGGTTTTGTCAGTAGTAGATGCCGCCGTCGCACTACCCTGCGCTAAACCCGCCATCGGATACCAACCACGCATCCAGTACTCAGGCACCACACTGTCGCGGGCAAAAAAGGCGAAAGCTACCGCTTCACGGCGCTGACTCTCAGGAAAGATGCCAAACATTGCCTTCATAATGGCCGAACTCACTTCGGGAGGAGTTGGTGTCTCACCACCTGCAGCCAGCAAAATCAGTTGATGACTGCGTTGGGGATAATCGGTGGCAAAGGTGCGAGCTGTGCGATTGCCATAGGCATGACCAATAATGCTCACCGATGTCTGGATATTTTCTGCCGCTAATACGGCAGCGACATCGCTGGCATAAGTGTGAAAAGTGGTGCTCATTGAGGGCAAGCTGGAGCCATCCACCCCTCGTGGCTGGATCGCTATGCTGCGGAAACCGGCATTATTCAGCTCGACTACCAGCTCGTTGCAATCCGAAATCGAACGGGCATAGCTGGGCAGTAAAACAACGGGGGTTGCCGTGCGCTGACCACTGACAAAGTAGTGAACCTCGGCATCTCCAGATTGCGCTATTTTGCGCTCGCCAACAGCAGGTCTGGCCTGGTTGTCTCGCAGTGCCACTGCCAATACCACAGCCACTACGACCACCAATAACAGAACAGCCGCAATCCAAAAACGGAGCATGGTTAACACCGAGACGGCCCTCCTCTACTCACGGTATCCCAGGCTGGGTCACCGCTTTATGAGTGTAGTATATTGGCAGCTTTACGCTGTGATTCCAGCGGATATGAAAGGTATTAAACAGCGCCAGCCTAGCGGCTACGGGCTTTTCACTGTTTTTCGATATTGCGAGGGGGTAATTGCCATTTTTTTCTTGAACTGGCCATTAAATACATTCTGGCTGTTGAAGCCAGAGTCCATGGCTATTTCTACGATGGTTTTATCGGGTAATTCCTGCAACTGCCGCTTGGCCTCTTCGAGCCGAAAGTGGCTAATATACTCAAAGAAATTTTGCTCAGCCTGGCGGTTAATCACCTGGCTCAGGTAGTTGGGTCGAGTATTGAGAAACCGGGACAAATCCGCTAATTTCAGCCCCGCTTGCAGATAAGGTTTTTGTTCTGCCATCAATACATTCAACTGTTGCCAGATATGCTCAATGCGCTGCTGGTCGAGACCCGAATTTTGGTATTTGACCTTGGCAATCGCCGGCTCGTCGGGAACTGCATCATCCACCACCGACTCCGACGGCCCCAGCCGCTCACCCTGGTCAAAAATCACCGGCTGACGCAAACCGAGAATACCGATGTAGTAAATCAGCAATACACTAAGTACCACCGAGACCATCACTCTGGGTCCCAGTTCCCATACTCCGACAGCCCGCAACAACTCGCCGCCAAAACTCAATGCCGCCGTCAGTAAACAAAACCAGACTAATAACTGTAACCAGCGCAGATTCACTTGCTCAAGACTGGAGAACTGCTGCTGAATCGCGGCGCTGTGCCGACGCAAAAAATGAAGCGAAAATAGTGCGTAGACGAAAAACGAAACAAAAGTCGGCAGCGTCCATAGCGTAATCAAGCGCAGTTCATCGGCAGGTAAAGTCGCAAAACTGCGGTTCAGCATAATCTCCTCGCTGAGGATGGGGCCACCAGGTATAAACAAAAGTGTTGCCAGCAGAATGGGACTCAAATGCCAGAGACTTGAAGCCGTTAAACGATAAGTGGGCTCAACCAACAACCTGACATAGAAATATAACAATGGCCCGAAGCTATAACTCAGATGCAACAAGGGATAAAACGGTGCGTAACGACTGGCCTCCGCAGTGTAGTTGGAGGAAATCACCAGCAGGCGTAAAGACTGCACGGCAATAAACAGCGCTAGCACCCGGTTGGCTCGACTATTGCCATAACGCAGAGACAGGATAGCCAGGGCCAGCATAAAACCTTGAGCGGCACCTGTTTGAGCGAAAGTAGCCAGTGAAAACATAGTGAACAGCTATTATTGAATTGGGGATGAATGGATCAGAGGGACAGTAAAGCATAATTACAAATTCAGGTCTGGGTATATTTCGAGACCGTAAATAATTCTTTTGTAATGGTCTACACTGTATGAGAACAACCCAGAGCGGACATCTGTCCCTCCAGCTATTCATATAGGTGCACTCTATTGTGCGAATAGTTTTCATAAAAAAATGGATCTTTGATGGAGGCGAATATCTTGAAGATGGTATATACCAATGAAAATGCTTTTATCGCAAACAATGTAAAAAACCTCATTGAATCACAAGAAATAGAAGTTTTTCTCAAAAATAAGTACGCGCAAGGCGCGGTTGGAGAAATATCAGCCTTTGATTCCTGGCCGGAGATCTGGATTGTTAACGACTTGGATTTCAAACGAGCAACAGAAATTGTGAAGTCATCTCAGAATAGTAATAATACGATTGATTGGACTTGTAAAAATTGTTCTGAGGGTAACGATTCATCTTTTGAAATATGCTGGAAATGCCAGCATGGGAAATCATAACAAGCGAGTGCGATTTAATGATAAGGAGGCAATAAAATGTCTGAGTTAGAAGCAGCTCAACTAGGGCATGTACAATTTGAGCAGGCCGGCATAGTGCTTGCTTTGGCGCAATCGCAAGTTAGCATAACGATCACCCAGATAATCTATTCAAACACACTTCTGGCTGGGTATCTGGTGGCTGCGTATTTAGTTGGTGCAAACTTGAGCCGTATGCATGTATCCATTCTGAATAGTTTCTTTGCCGTAACATACGTACAGATAGCCCACCAAGTCATAGAAAACACCTTTGCTGCTAGAGAAATGACTCTGGCCTATTTAGAATTATCCAATGTCGCTGCAGCATTGCCCATTACGATGTCTTTGGAATATATAGGCTTTGGGATAATTACCTTTACAGCCGTTCTAGTGGCGGCCTTGTACTTCATGTGGAGTATCAGGCACCCCAAGACGGAGTAGCCGTTGTTGGCACTAATTTACTGTTATGTGCTCAAGTTACCCATAGTATGGTTTAGTTAAGTTTGCACGGCATGAAAAATTGATATATAGTTGAGTAGTCAAGTATATATCAACTAAGTAGGTGTGAGCATGTCAGGCAATTCATTAGAATCAAATTTTGTCATTCAAAATTCGTTATTGGCCTCTAGACTAGCGAAGAAAATAGATGGTCAGCTTAGTATTCATGGTATTAGCTTTACTGAGTTCATGATTATGCGTTATCTAAATTCTTCTGTTTTGAAAACCATGCGTCGAATCGAGATAGCAGAATCTGTAGGCATAAGTGCGTCCGGGGTGACACGACTGATTGCTCCCATGGAAAAAATTGGAATAGTTGAGAAGGAGTCAAACCCTAGAGATGCTCGTCAAAGCTTGGTCAAACTGTCAAAGACCGGGCAGCGTCTATTTGAAGACGCATCAGTTAGCTTTGAAGACTGTTCAAAAGATATACTTCAGTCACTAAGTAGCAATCAGTTAGAAAAGCTCATAGAGCTATCAAATAGGATATAAAATAATGAAATTAGACTATTGTGTTCTTGGAACAAACAACGTGGAAGAATCGATTAAATTCTATGATTCACTGTTCGAAAAAACAGAACTTAATAAAGTTTTTTCAACTGAAAGAATGACTTTCTGGCAGTGTGAAGATTTTGCATTTGCAATTGCAAAACCATTTGATGGCAAGCCTGCTACTAATGGAAATGGAACAATGATTGGTTTGAATGTTGGCTCTACTGAAGAAGTAAAGAGGCTTCATAGCAAGGCTATAGAGTTAGGCGGCACCTGTGAGGGTGAGCCAGGTCAACGAGGACCTAAATTTTCTGCATATGCGAGAGATTTAGATCATAATAAGATTGTTTTTTCCGTATAAAAGCTTAACAAGCAAAGGCAGCATCTACGTACTTAGGAGCGTCTTATGAGAAGAAAGGCGCATTGCGGGTGTGGCAATGTCACTGCGATTTTTGCCAAAGTGTTACCTGGTAGAAATTAGATAATCCTTTTTAGCGGTTTGAACCCTCATATTTGTAATACTCCAGGCCTGAGTCTTCACCCAGGTTACACCAGCTGGTTGTGCCCAGATACAATTCTCCATTGACCTTGGCATAATTGCGTACGCCATTGTTACAGGGGTTGCCAAAGCCATCTTTGAATTTCACCGCGGGTGAGTCGGTATCTTCAAATACCATCAACCAACCCTTTTTGGCCTCCTCCAGTGTATAACCGTTGCTTTTGGCATCGTCGATAATACTTTGATAAAGGAAATAGGCCGGGTTATTTTCAACAACATCGGTTTGCCCGAAGGGGGCCACGGGCAGCGTGAGGCCAAACATATACAGCGCTCTATGATTCCAAAAGGCGTAATTGGTATGCTCAAACATATCGAACAGGCCCGACGTTGAGTTCCACGAACCCAGGAACAGCTTGCCCTCATGCTCGACAAAGGTGAAGGTATAAACCATGCCCTGATGACCAAAACCCTCATCGCCAAACAGGGGTTTTTGGCCAAGCTTGTTATTCTCCATCACAAACTCGTAACCGTCATAGGCTTCGCTGCCTTCTGACTTAGTAGGTTTGAATACCCAGTCTTGTTCTTTTCCGTATAACAGTTCCACTTTGTCTTTTGCCGGTGTATCTGTAGCAAGTAGATCCCTAATTTTGATTCGGAAGACCGAGGCCGCACGCCAGGTTTTCATCATGTACTCACGGTGGGCTTCAATGTCATCGGTGTCGTAGTCGGCCAGATCACAGAGGCTATCTATCTGACTGTCATCACAGTACTTATGCATGATTTTGTCGTAGGCACCGGAGGTACCCTGATGGTATGAGCCGAAATAGAGATAGTCGCCAAAGAAAGCATTGGCGGCAAATTTGGCGCCGTGGCCACCCACCTGCTCGGGGTCATAGTCGGTATACTTCATCACCGTCTGGTATACCACCGGCTGCTCTGCTGTGTAGCCTTTGCTTGGCATGGCATTACTCACCAGCATAGACGCCGGCTCGCCATAGGGGTTATACCAGGAACTGCTGACAAAGTGCTTCTCACCATCGACTTCAAATTCACGGAAATCGCCAACCACACCGAACTTTTCAAAACGCTGGTCAGAAACAATATCAAAGCCGTTATTGAGCATGCCGCCAGACAAAGGTTGCTCTTGTGTGCCAACCCAGCGCAGCATAGTGTTTAAGCTTTTGCCAATTTGACCACCGGATTGATCCGGACCACCAAACCAGTAAAGGCCTTTACTGCCATCGGCATGGGTAACGGTTTGGAAGCGCCGAACTGTATCAAAAAAGAATTCGGCATAACCCAGGTATTCTTTTTTGACATTATCGAATACAAAAATTCGGTTGTAACCGATGAGACCTTCCTGAGTAAAGTCGAAATTCTTCGGGAATTTCTTCAACTCAATAGCGCGCTGTTCAGGCGTCAGTTTATCGAGCCATTCGGCTTTTAGCTTCTCAACAGGGTATTGGTTAGAGCCGGCAAAAAAAGTCAGGTTGTCGATACTGCCCGCACCTCGATAGGTGTAGCCAGGCATTGACAGCATAGCCTCAATAGCCGAAAGCTCGACCACACTACTCTGTGAATCCTGCCAAAACTGCTTGCCATTAACAAAGGTATCTGGGCCTACGTGGGTAGACTCAGCGGTTTTCACGTTATAGATATAAATTTGGGCTGTGGGTCTCTGCCCTGACGGCGGGGTCATTTGACAACCGTGATTGGGCGTCTCGTGGTTCATCAAGGTCACCGGCATTTTCATCGAGATATAGGGCCAATAACACCAAACTGACGCGGCTGTTCCGTACCAGATCTCGTCGCCCGCCGTGGTGGAGCTAAGGGCATATTGAGCTGATTTGAAAATGGTATTCTCGGGCTTTTCCGAGGCATATTTGACCGGGTCAAAATCATTGTCGCCAGAAAAAAGACCCACCCAGGAGCCATCAGCAGGGGCGCCAAACGTGCGACTGAATTTCACATCCAGCGGGGCTGTATTCGCTGCAGAAGGCTGACCGCCGTCTATTAACTGCTCGGTAATATCGTCACTGGATACAGCAACACTGGACATAGTAGCCGCTAGCAGATAGCCGTAAAAAGCTGTGGTGAGTCGTTTCAGTTTCAACATGTTTTAACCTTGATATTTAATGAGTGCAGCTTTCTAGACAACTACAACAAATTCCTCGACGATTTCGTCTTCATGGTCGCTTTCTTGCACCGACGTCTTAGCAAGCGCTTCGACTTTTACCGGTACGCCATTAACAATAGCATTGCCGGTCAGTTCATCAAAGAAGGCCACATCCGTCAGGTCGTTCATGCTGACACCAGGGCTGGCATTGGCGATACGCTGGCGAGTATTTTTACGGTTGTGACCCCAAAGGTGCGGCATGCACACAACACCTGGCATCATCTCGTCGGTCAGTACAACCGGAAGTTGAACCTGACCTACGCGAGAAGTCACTGTAACCAGGCTGTCACTATCAATACCGCGAGCTGCGGCGTCGTCTGGGTGTATAAACAGCTCACAGGGATTTTTACCCTTGATAAGGCGATAGCTGTGGTGTGCCCAACCGAGGGTACGGTTGGTCAGGCGGCTGATGATCTTAAGGTCAAACTCAGATTCAGCGGTTTCTGCTTCCAGTCCACCATCGACAAAGTGAGCCTTTAAACGCGGTAGATCGTCAACGATGACCTTAGGTGCCAGATTAATTTTCTTGTCGGAGGTGTGAAGCCCTTCAGGGAAGGTGTACTTCAGGTCGCCCAGGAAAACGCCGTGTGGATTCTCTTTAAGCTTTTGCAGTGACAGGGCGTCTTTCTTAAATGGGTTCAGACCTTTGCCGTAAGGTCCCATGCGAATGCCGATGGCAACGATGCGATCTGAAGATAGAAAGTTGCGCGCAAATTTATGGCCACAGCTGACCAAAAACTTCTTGATTGGGTTCTTTGCGCGTTTAGTGGCAAAACGACCGAGAACCTCTGTCATAATTTCAAAGTCGGTCCACTTGGATTCTTCTGTAACATACATTGGTGGTACGTACTTGGACCAGTTGATGGTGTTATACAGGTGGTAGAATAGATCGTAATGGCTTTTCTCAAATGGTCCGCAAGGCGGCAGAATAATATCCGCAAAACGGGTGGTCTCGTTCTGGTACATGTCGACAGCTACGAAAAACTCCAGTGCCTGCAGGGCCTCTTCGGATTTGTGGCCGTCAGCCATGGATAGCACCAGATTGCCAGCACTGCCAATTAGGCCGCGAAGCTGTCCTTCTCCTGGTGTCAGAATCTCTTCTGCCAGAACCACAAGAGGAAATTCGTCGGAAAACTCAGGCCGACCGCTGACGCGTGAGCGGTAGCGATCCCAGCTGGATTCCGACAGGGCCAGTGAATCGACGGCTGGTTTCGGGAACATCATGCCACCGACTTCGTCCATGTTGCCGGTAATTACGTTCAGTACCTGCATTAGCCACTGGGTGAGTCCGGCATAGTTGACCATGGAGATACCGGTACGGCCATAACAGACGGCTGTTTTAGCGGTGGCAAATTCTTCCGCAATGCGCTCAATGTCGGCGCGGGCAATACCCGTCACCTCACTGATGCGATCCATATCAAATTGATTGACCAGAGGTTCAATCTCGTCCCAGCCGTTGATGTGACCAGCCATGCGTCCAGGTGTAGCCAAGCCTTTGGCAAAAACAGTCTGGATAATGCCGATCAGGAGCATGGAATCAGCGTGGGGACGGATAAAGTGGTGCTCATCCATGTACTTGGCCGATTCGGAGCGGCGTGGATCAATCAGTACGCATTTGCCGCCACGGGCACGGATTTCATTGAGCTTTTTATAGGTGTTGGCACCGGTAGACATCTGCGCGCCGTTGGAGATCTTGGGATTGGTGCCCAGCATCAGGTAGTAATCGGTGCGGTTGATGTCGGGGATGGTGCAAAGGAACTGGTGCCCCAGCATGTGGTACCAAACAAAGTTATGAGGCATCTGGTCTACGGTAGAGCCCGTGTAAATATTCTGTGAACCTATAACTTTTCTCAGCGCGGCAACGGTCAGTAGTGCGCCAATATTGTGTGCCGTGCTGCGGCCATTGTAAGAACCGATGCTGTTCATACCATGCTCGCCCTGAATGCGGGCCAGCTCGGTCGAGGTGTAATCGAGCGCTTCTTCCCACTCAATCTCTTCCCATGTGTCGTCGTGGCTTTTCTCGTTTGGATTTTTACGAATTCGCTTGAGGGGCTTTTTGAGGCGATCCGGGCAGTTATGGATGTCCTGCAAGCCGGTCGCTTTAGGGCAGATGTTACCTTTGCTCAAGACATCGTCTTTATCGCCGCGGATAGCGAGAATCTGCTCGCCTTCGTATTCGATCTCAATGCCACACATGGTTTCACAGAGATGGCAGGTACGGTAATGGAGCTGACTCATAGCGGGCGTTCTCTCAACAGGGAGGATGATCGTTGCTATACAGCAACAAAGGAAACTCGACAGCGTGAAATTGAACCACAAGATCTAAACATAATCAACTAGTCTTAAGTAGATGTAATCTACGTTTAAGCCCGCGCTACACTTTAACTCCCCGTTATCACTGGGAGCTGGGCTGTTGTAGTAGGTCGACAATAGCCTGGATCAGGGTGTGTATAAAAACGGACCTGGGGATACTGTCTGACAGGGCTATATAATTTGCCAGACCATGAATAAGGAAAACTCCCATTAGCATCATACGCGCCTGGATAAGCCGCTGATCACGGGTATTGGTATGCTGTGCCATTAAGTTTTCTAGCCGTTTGATATCCGGTGCATCGCGATCTCTGCGTGAGCGAAGCTCGCGATAGCTTTCAGACGTCATTAATTGGCTGTGAATCTTTAGAAAGGCATGCCCGCCATCTTCTTTATCCAGCCGCGATGCCAGGGGAAGAACCAGCACCTCAATAAGCTGATAGAGGCTGAACTCCCCGCCCGCCTCGAGCTGGTCGAGCATTGCGCTACGATGCTCGGCAATACCTTTGGCATGTTTGTCCAACACCGCATCGAGCAAACCCTGCTTGTTGGTAAAATGGTATTGCAGTGCGCTGCGGTTTTTTTGCTGGGCTGCCTTGGCAATATCCAGCAAACTTGTATTATCGACACCCCGCTCGGCAAATAATTTTTCTGCCTCATCAATAATACGTTTACGGGTAGCTTCAGTATCTTTGCGCACAGTGCAGACTCTTGGGAGTAATTTATTAGTTTCTTTCTGGGTTTATTATTCCACAACCCAAACAGCATAGCATGCCTTCTTTGATGCGAGTCGCATTATTGCTGAAGATCTTGAGCATAGTCAGCATCAGAAACGGTACTATTGCTTTGGCTAAAATCAGGAAGGCACAGGAATTTTGACTGTTCGTTTCACATACCGAAATAACTGTATCCGTATATTTGGTGCAGGTTATTGGCGAAAGGGGAGGAAAATTTATGAGCAAACAAATCCACTACACTGATGAGCCAATCGGCAAGATTAAGCTTGTTGCTGATTTTCTGCCATCGCCCAAAGAATTAAAACTGAAAAATGAAAAATGAAAATACAAAGGTAACAATCTCTCTCAGTTCAGAGAGCGTTGCTTTTTTCAAGGACGCTGCCAAAGCTAATCATATGCAATACCAAAAGATGATTCGGCAAATTCTGAGGACCTGAAAGTCAATAAGCCAGTTGATATTAACCCTAGGCCGTATCCAGCATCGCTTGTACAATGTGGCCACACAACACATAAGCCCAACACCGACTCTATTAAGAAAAGTGATTGCACCATGACCTACGAAACGCCTGACTTCTGTCCAAGTCCCATTCCAAATACGCCCGACTTGCTTAGCAACGACGATGTGCAGCTGAAATACCGACCATTTCTAATCGATTCCAGAGAGACCTATTTCCCCGCACACCTCAATCCCGAAGTGAACCCGGAGTTCCCCAAGGTCTTTCTTCTGGATAGCACAGAATGCGATTCGGCCGCCCTGATCAAGGCGACAAGAGAGCTGATCGATACCCACTTGACGACCCATGGTTGTCTGGTGCTTCGAGGTCTACCGCTAACAGGTCATGCTGATAACAATAACGACACTCAAAGCGTCTTCTCATTCGCAGATCTGCTCCAGAAATTGGGTTATCAATTGACCCGCTACGTTGGAGGCGTTACCCAGAGAGAGCAGTCTGGGTTCATGGTGTATCCGGCCTCAGATGAAGACTCGCGTGTCTGTATGGACCTCCATCAGGACAATACCTACTGGCCGGAACCTCCAAAGCAGTTGTTCTTCTACTACGAACAGCCTGCAGTGAAAGGCGGACTCAACCCTCTTCTCGATGTACGCGAGTATCTGAGCAAGATCCCTGCGGACATTATCGCGAAATTCGAACGTCTCGGGGTACGTTACGAGAGCTACTATCCAGACCAGTCGCGGGACCCCCGTTTTGTTCCCTGGCAAAAGAGTTTCGAAACAGAAGACCGAAACCTGGTAGAAGAAAACCTAAAACAGGGTGGATTTGAGTTTGCCTGGGAGGCAGATGAATCGGGCGAGACTTACTCTTTGCGAAAGTGGAATATTCTTTCGCCCTTTAAGCAACATCCAATCACCTGCGAGAAATTGTGGGTAAACATGATCGTCGGCAACCACGCGAGCTATTTCCACGACCACCCTAGCTACCCAGAATTGAGCGACACGCCTTACACCGTTGAAGGTGAGCAGAGCATCGACTACCCGTTCAACATCAAGTACGGTAACGGCGAGAGTATTCCCTACGAAGTGATCCAAACCCTACGCGGACTGGCCTGGGAAACCGCGCGGTCCTTCAAACCAGAAGCCGGTGATTTACTCGTAGTGGACAACTACCTGACTCAGCATGGGCGATTAGGATACGAACCGCCGAGAAAGTTCTGGATCGGGATTAGTTTAGGCTAGGCGGAACTTACAGATAATAGGGACAGCCAAAAGCGTGGCTTTGGCGCTGGCTGCCGGTTATTGAAGTGTTATATTTTCAGGAGAGATATATGAAGGACTCAATATCTGGACAATGCCATTGCGGTACAGTCCGGTGGGAAGCGCGGTTGCCACATAAGGTTGCCCTCAATTGTCACTGCAATATGTGCCGCTCCCTCAATGGTGCTGATTATAGCTCATGGGTCATAGTCCCATCTAATCATTTCAAACAATTGTGTGGATTGGATTCAGTAACTTCTTATAAGGCATCTGAGAATTTTACCAAGTCATTTTGTTCAAAATGTGGATCTACTATCAGCTGTATCAATAATGACAAATTTCCAGATCATATTTATTTTGCCAAGGGTAACATAACATCAAAATATTCTTTGCCACCAGAAATTCAAGTCTATACAAAAGATAAAGCGGACTGGGTTTCTATCGACGATAGTATTCCAGTTATTAATTAGCAGATACATCCATTAGGTAAGAGAATAAATGGTTATCTGTCAAAATTTAATCTCAACAATGAGAATTGGAAGTGACTTATGAATACTGAAAAAACGAATCATTGGATTTCGCTACTAGCCAATCTTGGCGTAGTAGCCGGTGTTGTCTTTTTGGCTTTCGAGATACAACAGAACAATGAATTACTCGTGCAAGATTCTCGTTATTCTATGCTGGAGAATCAAAAAGATTGGAAGTTCTTTCTAAATGGCGATCCGGAAATCGCGAAACTGATGTACGCCTCCCACATTGGAGACTTGACTGAAATTGAAAAATTGAGAAGGTTCGATATTCTATCTGGCCTTCTTTTAACTTGGCAATGGGAATGGGAACAATCTCAATCAGGACTATTTGGTAATTCAAAATTACCAGTAGAGGGTTTTCGCGCGCTATGGAAACATCAAAATATTCAAACGGAATGGTCAGAGTTGAAACCAATCCTTAAATCTGATTTTGCTGATTTTCTCGAGAATGAAATAGTTACGCTAGCGCAGACCGACGGTGAATGATCTACTTCGGCTGGATCAGTGAAAGAGGGACGATGGCAGACGGTGGTGACAGACCACATTTAACAATCCCGACACGGGCGATTAGACTGTAAAGATTAAACGTGGTCTGTCCCCTATTCACCAGAAACTTTTTCAAGCGCCTGGCTGAAGTCTGCTAGTAAATCCTGCTGGTCTTCAATACCAATAGATAAGCGAACAGTACCATCGGATATCCCCATGGATGCTCGTCGTTGTGGGCCCATTTCGTAAAAAATAGTATGTGCTACAGGTATGGCCAGGGTGCGATTATCGCCCAAATTACTTGACACCACGGTCAGCTCCAAAGCATTCAAAAAATCAAAACAGTCTATATGTTCATTGAGTTCAATGCTCATCAGTGAACCATAAGAGGCGAACAACTGTTGTGCCCTGAGATGCTCTGGATGACTTTTTATACCCGGGTAGAACACTTTATTGATCAAAGGGTGAGTGTTGAAAAAGTCGGCGAGTACCGCGGCATTATCGCTGGCCCTCTGCATTCTGAGCGCCAGGGTTTCCGAACCTATAGCTAGATGGTGTGCAGAATCGGCCGAAAGGGTCGCGCCGGTGTCACGCAAACCCTTTTTCTTAATTTGAAGTATGCCCCACTTATTGCTTTCGCCCTTTTTATAGTTGTCATGAATATTGTCAAAACTCGCCCAATCGAAACAACCCATTTCAGTAACAGCACCACCAAGCACATTACCATGACCACCGATACATTTGGTCAACGAGTTGATAGTTAGCCCGGCTTTGACTAGTCGCGGTTGGAACAGGTATGGGGAGGTCATGGTGTTATCGACGATATAGAGAAGCTTGTTTAACTCGCAGTAGTCCCCGATAGCGCTCAGATCGCTTACCTGAGTGCAGGGGTTTGCTATCGTTTCTACGAATACGGCCCTGGTGTTTGGTTGGCGGGCAGCGGAAATTGCGTCGACATCGGTAGCATCGACAAAGCTAACTTCTATACCGAAGTTAGTCAGAGTATTAAACAAGCTGTTGGTGTTGCCAAATAGAAAGGAGCTGGAAATTAAGTGGTCGCCGCTGCGTAACAATGAAAATAACGTAGCGGTAATAGCAGCCATGCCCGTAGAAAAACAACAGCTGGCCAGACCTCCTTCCATCAGGGTAATTTTTTCTTCCAGTGCAGTAACCGTAGGGTTACTTTGTCGGCCATAGGAAAAGCCCGGGCTTCGGCCTTGGAAAACGGCAGCAATATCACGGGATTCGCGGTATTCATAGGCCACCGAATTATGAATAGGCTGGTGTAAGGAACCGTGCTCGATGGGCTTTTGGCGATCGCTGTGAAGTATGTTAGTGGTAAAGCCTTTACTGGTACCGGACATAGGTTTTTCCTTAGTCACTAAATAACAGCCGTTTTAAAGGCTGCAGTTTAGGATATATTATTGAAACCGTTGAAAATACCCTAAAGCATGTCAAACACCGTATAGAAGATCAAGAACAGATTATCAATCGCTGAGAACTCCGATTGAGTTATTAATTCTGGCGGGGCCTCGGCTTCCCTTGGCTAAGCTTAGTATAATCAATAATCCAGTTATACCGCTGAAGGCAGTACTGGATTAGCGACTCAACCGTGGTCAGTTTTACATGACCACTAGAATTTGGTATAAGTGTTAGCACGCTACGCCATTGGGAGCGTGGTGATAGAACACCACAAGGCCCCGCATTAGTTCTACTAAATGTAGTCGCCAGAGAGCCCAAAGCAGTACTAAAAGCACTGAGTCACTAAATATGGGAACGGTTAACGATATTCAGAAAGCAAAATTCTCGATAGGTGAGCTAGTGCACCATCGCTTATTTAATTATCGTGGTGTAATAGTAGATGTTGATTATAAATTTAAGTCGACGGATGAATGGTATGACCTTGTTGCAAGATCTCGTCCACCGAAAAATAAACCTTGGTATCATGTATTAGTGCATGATCAGGAACACTCAACGTATGTTGCAGAGAAAAACCTTGAAGCTGACCAAGATAGCAGTCCAATCAAACACCCCGCTTTAAATCAACTTTTCACAAGTTTCGATAATGGCCGTTATGTCAAAAGTGATCCTGTTAATTAATACAAAGTCACCTAACCGGTCTCTTAAATTTGTGCTTCGTACGGGACGCGGCAAGCTGTGCTCCTTAGCAATCAGTTGAACTCACAGTACAAAACCGACTGTCAGACCACACGCTCATTTATTATTCAGCGTAAATACTAAATAACCCGATCATTACCGCCATCAACAGGCAACTGCGCCCCGGTTGTCTTTGAAAGGGTACCGTCAGCGAAGGCTACAACCGCCATCGCCACGTCACGCGAGGTAATTTCTGCTTTTAACAAATTGCGGGCTTTATACTCGGCCACTGTCAGCCCATATCGGTTTGCGGAAGCTTCTAGAGCCTCCTTGGTCCACAATTTTGTATCGAACACGGCATCGGGGTGTACTGCATTAACGGTAATGCCCTCGCCTGCCAATTCCAGCGCGGCAACCCGCATTAACTGAGTTAAGCCCGCTTTGGATACCGAATAGGCCGCAGCACCGGGGCCTGGTGCGGTGAAGTTACGTGAACCCATAAAGATAACTGAAGGATCAATGCCGTGTCGTAGATAGGGAATCGCTTGTTTTAACAGCACACGGTGCGAACTGAGATTAACCGCAATAGTTTTGTCCCACGTGCTGTCGTCCAGGTTTTCAATATGTTCAGCAGCGTTAAAAATACCGGCATTGGAAACGAGAATGTCCAGACCACCGTAGCTATCAACCACGTTTGCCAGAACCCTTTCTACGGCTTCCCCGTCAAGTAGATCGACGACATAGCCTTCAAACCCAAGGTCATTCATCACACCTTTGATTTCAGGGTTAATATCCAAGCCAACGACGACGGCACCTTTGTCACGGAGTAATTTGGCACAGGCCAAGCCAATACCCGCTGCTGCACCGCTCACTACCGCTATTTTTCCGGTGAGTTTGGGTCCTGGCTTTTGTCGTTTTAACTTGGCTTGTTCTAAATCCCAGTATTCGATATCACGCAGGTCCTGCTCAGTAAGTCCTTGCCAGGCTCCCATCTTCTCGGCATAGAGCAAAGCGCTTAAGGTCGCCTCGGCAACATCGGCGGAAATTGAAGCGCGTTTGAGATTAATGCCGAAGCTGCGGCTTTGACCACCAGCAAAGATAGCCCAATGCGGATGTGTTTTAAGACGTTCTAAGGAGGAGTCATTGGCACGCTGGTAATAAGCATCATATTCGTCGTGAAAAGCTGCCATATCATCCTGAGCGTTTTCACCATTAACAAAAGCCGGGAAAGGTTTGTTATGTACCACATGCTCAGGCGTAAGCGTGCCGTGACGCAGTAAGCTGCTAATACGCTGTGTTTTACTGGCATCAATGGCCGGTACTTTTCGTGATATCACCGCCGTGCCAGCCAATTCACTGGCTGCTTTACGGTACTTAGCCACGGTGAGTGCAGGTACCGTTAGCTCAGCATCAAATTCAATCACTCCGTATTTATCTAACAAATACTGCTCGGATTTATCCACGACCTCTATCATTTTGTCGTAACTTTCTTTGGCATCGTCGGAATACGTAAACACACCATGATGCTCTAGTATCACCGCATCGTAGGCTGATAGATCTTCTTTGTTAATCACATCTCGAAATTGTAGTGCCAGATCGAAGCCGGGTTTAATGTAAGGGAGAAAAAGCACTTTATCGCCATAGATCGACTTCATCAGTTCAAGTCCATCAGGGCTATTCGACAATGTCAGTACTGCATTGGCATGACTGTGATCAACATACTTAAACGGAATCAAGGCATGCACTATGGCTTCAATTGACGCTGCCGCTGCATCGGGGTTGAGCCGCGCAACCTTAAGATCACTCACCATGTCTTGATCGTTGAGTTGATCGAGCTCGGCCAGGCGCAAGACTTTAGGCAGCTCCAGTGCCGTATAGCCCGATGAGTCCATGGTGGCTAAATCAAAGCCGCTGGCTTTAACCCAAATGATTTTCTGTGGGTGTCCGTAGCGATCAGTAACAGTAGACTTCAGCGATGTATTACCTCCGCCGTGCAATACCAGGTCTGTGTCTGAACCAATCAGTCGTGAGGAATAGACCCTCAGCTCAAGATCAGTTTCAAGGCATGCGGCATCGGCGTTATTCCAGCGGTTTTTCATTCATACTTCCTAATTACAATAATTACATATGGTAGCTACAAGATATCGTCACTTTCAGTGACTGACTAAGCTAATGAGTGTATCTACCGCCTTGCGAATAAACTCTTCATCTTCGGCGTTATTATCCATCTCGATCAAGGGGATATTCTTCGGCAATAGATCGCGCACTGATTGATGGAATATTTCGTCGCTAACGGTGTCATAGAGGGCGCCGGTGTCAGCGGAATAACTACTCACACCCCTTTTAGGCAACATGAAAATGGTATTATCTTTGCTATGCTGCAATCGGCCTGCGATGACTTTCATAATCTCAGCCATCTCACTACCCGTTGTACGGGGTACTAAAATAGTTGGATTGTGATAGCTATAGAGAGCGTCCTTATATTTGTCCGGTACGCTATTGGGTTGATCAAGATGAATACCCAGGTGATCGATGCCACCGGGAACTACCACCTGTGGCAAACCTAGCTGTCCTGCAACAGTTAGCCTATTTTCATCAGCCGCACGAATGCCTCCGTGAACGGAGTCGGCGATATCACCGAGTGCAAAGTCAAATACGGCGGTGATAATGCCCTCTGTCATCATCTGCTCCATGGCTCGGCCTGCAGGACCAACGGCATGAAATACAATCGATTCAAAACCCCTATCCGCGAACATTTCAACGGCCATCATGGTTCCCTGAGTCAGCACACCCAAATTTGAAATTCCTACCAGGGGTTTGTCAGTATTAAAGCTTATTTTCTCAGTACTGAGCGACATGCCGTATGCGGCACCTGCAGCATTGGCCAGCACACGTCGCAGAAAAGGATTGAGCCCAAGGATGTCGCTCACAGAAAACATCATGGTGATGTCTTTAATGCCGACATAGTCAGAGGTATCGCCGGAGGCCATGGTCGACACCATTATTTTTGGGAAGCCGTAAGGTAGCTGTTGCATTACCTGACAGGCATTACTAGTACCTTGAGTGCCGCCCAGGCTGATTAAGGCATGCACCTTATCGTCTGTAATGAGCTGAAGGAGAAGCTTACTTGCTCCCTCTACCATTACCTGGGAAGCTGTTTCTCTGGAGGGGTTTATCCTTAACCGGTCAATAGTACTACCGCCTAAAGTCGCGACATCACCCTGATTAAAATCCACATCGATTTTGGTATCACTTACAACACCAAAATCGATCAACAAGGCTCTACCACCGTGCTGCTCAATTTGCTGACGTAAAAACTCGCACTCTTCACCCTTGGTATCCATAGTCGCGAGAATGGCAACGCAATTAGACATAATGACTCTCCTTATGAATATCTATTCCAGCCACCCAATTAGCTACTGAATTTGAGCGCTGAAAACTCGGCTGCTGCAGCGGAAACCGCGCGTTCAATCGGTAAACGCTCGGTTGACGAGCCTGTCCAGAAACCATGACCCGAGGTGTTATCGAGCATATACTGGGCATCAGTCGGGTTTTCCATGGCGGCACCATGGCCCACTAAAATGACCGAAGGGTGTAACTCTCGAACCATCTGATATACCTGCTCGGTTTGGGCTGCGGTCTGTTCAATAGTGCTGCCATTGTCATAGCCGCTGATGCCGCCCTTCGTTGTGCCCGCGTGATAACAAAAGATATGCGGTTTCGCTTCGCGACAAATTTCAATCGCGTCTTCTACCGTAAAAGCCAAACCGATGGTGACCATGTCCATTTCTTCTTTGGCGTACTTGAGCATATCGATTTCATTTTGCAGGGTGATGCCCGCACTAGTAATTACCTTGAAAATCTCACTGTCTTTATCGACATAGCTCACCGACGGCCCAATATTGGAAACCGCGTTGACTCCCATACGTTTACAATCGTCCAATACCATCGCCATATCCTTTAGCGGGTCATTGGCGTTCAGGCAGGCACAGACAAATGCCTCTCCGCCCATGGCGGGCATAATATCTTCACGCGTGTAATCCAGTGTTTGTTTGTTTGAATCCAGAATGGGCCACATCATTGCCATGGTGCCCATGCCGTTGGCCCGCAAACGTGCGCCAGAGAACGTATTAATACAGTCTACTCCGGCCTTCTCCAGTAGCTGGGCAACTAAACCACTACCGGCGCTGGCAATCATAATCGGTTTCTTTTGTGCTACTTTTTCTGCCAGTTTTTCGAGAATTCTTTCAGTGCTGATTCTTTTTGTAATCATGTTCTACCCCACTATGTGTTTGTAGTAATTGCTAGCGCATTGACAAATTCCTGAGTGGACTCTAACATCAAAGCCGCATGTTTTTCAGGTTCAAGATAACGTGCGGGCAAATCGATATAGCGTGGCCGGCTTAAGCCCGAGGACAGCCGTATCGCTAACTCCTTCGGGTGCAACGGATCGTTCTTGTTACCAAATACGAGCACCGGAATATCCAAACGAACAAGGTCATCCATCGTCTCAAAAGGTTGATCTCTCACCATGGCCTGCAATACCCCCGCAGCAGCCGTCGCCTGACTTCTTGTAAGAAGCCCTGCGATGGAATCTGCACATAATTGAGATAGCTGCAATGCCCGCTTATAAACCGTAGTTTCCACTAATCGGTCACGCGCTTCTTCGACTCCCTTGGCAGTGATCCACTCACCGATTTCACTGATAATACCCAATTGAGGAAACGCAGGCGTATCAAGCCAAGCGGGTCGCACTAATAAGAGAGCATCGACGCGATTGGGATACCTGAGTGCAGCGTTTAAAGCGATCCCGCTACCCATCGAGATACCACCCCATACGGCCGAGTCGATATCAAGCTCATCCAGCAGTGCAACAACCGCGTCAGCAAACGCATTGAAGCTGAATAGGCTCTGATCACTGCTTACACTATCGCCATGACCAGGCATATCAATACAAAGAACCCTACATCCCTGTAGCGAGTGGGTGGCGGCCATCGCTTGTCGAAGGTCAGCACCTAAGCCGTGTAAGAATACAAGGTCTTGACCCGTCCCACGCAAATCGTAATTAAGCCGACATCCTTTAAAGCCGTAACTTGCCAAAACAGCCGCTCCGATGTTTTCTTATTGAGCTTCAGCAGGTATTGCGTCAACCACAGCAACAGACTTCGCTGAACGACGATCGCTCCACCAAATTAAACCAAATACAGGCAGCAAAAATAGAGGAACGTAGGCTACCGCTTGAAACGACTCTGCTGAGGCGAAACGCAGAACGGTGTCTAACTCCATACCCGACATTGCAGCCAGGTTTTCAACACTGCCGGCAGCCTCAATTTTGGCGTCATCGAAGATACTGCCCATCTTGGGCAAAACAAACTGTATCGACATGCCTCCAGCAAAACCCATCATACCGAGCATTAGGGCACCGCCTTTAGGAAAGCGCTCTGACACGGTCGCCAACATGGTAGGCCACATATAGCACACGCCCACAGCCCAAATGGTGGCAGCACCAAAAGCAGGCAATGGCGAGTTTGCGATGCTCAAGCAATACAAGCCAACTGCAGCAAAGATGCTGCTGAACCACAACAATCCGACAGGAGAGATTCTATTGACCACAGGGCCAGCAAAATGCCTCATCACAAACATCAGCGCACTCACGTACACCAACAGTAGAATCCCTTGAATACCGACGACCTTTGACAGCGCAAGGTTAACCCACTGGCCTGGTGCCAACTCGGAAGCTGCGGTGAGAAACATACAAGACCAAAATACCCAAAACATTGGCTTATGGATAAGTTCTTTAAACATCTCGCCGTAGCTTACGCCGGAGGCGACACGTTCGGTGACCGGAAACTCGGTCTTCATTACCAACCAGGCCAGCACAGCGGAAGGGACAATCAGCAGAATAATATTCCACTGCCAGGCCAGGCCAACCGTTGTAATAGCGAAACCTGCCAAACCACCAACCACAATACCACCGGGAAACCAGGCGTGAAGAATATTAAAACGGTGGGTCTTTTCGTCGGGATACAGACTGGCAACCATTGGGTTACTGGCGGCCTCAACTGCGCCCCAGCCCAGGCCTGTTAAAAGCAATCCTGCCAGCACTAACATCGATACCAGCGGTGTTACAGGCATGAACGAAGCCACTAACAACAAGCACGAACCCAATACATAACCCAAGGCAGAGAGCTGAAGCATGCGTTTTATACCCATCCAGTCGACCATAGCGCTACCAAATAATAGCGTTAGCGCAAAGCCGGTAAAGGTCAAACCTAGAGCTTCGCCAACCATGGCGGCAGAGTTAGCCAGGTCAAGATGGTTATAGATGTCTGTTTGTAAATCTGGGGCAATCGTCGCCCTAATAGCAAAAGCCAGACCAATTGTGAAAATGGACAGTTGTCCGATGAGAAATAGTCGTTTGATATCTAACTGTGAAACATCTGTATGAGCCATAATATTTGCCCGCTACTAAACGTATAAAAAAAGGGCAATGAGGTAGGGATACCTCATTGCCAAGAGGGGTAAAGACTAAATTAGAACGCGTAGCTCACTCTCAGGCCATAAGTTCTACCGCGAGCTCTATAGGCAAGGTCTTTTGCAGCACCACCAAATAGTTCTCTTTCATTGGGTGAAAACTCTGAGTCATAAATTTCATCAGTACAGTTTTTACACCATGCTGACAGTTCCAGATTTTCGCCCATCGCCCAACTAATATTAGCGTTTACCAAACCTAACGGGTCCTGTACGTCTTGCTCGTCAAGCCACCAGTACAGATCGTCGGTATAGCTATAGTCGATACGCGTAATTAGCTCACTGTTAGCCGTGACCGGGAGATAATATGAAAGACCCAGGTTGGCAGTCGTATGCGCAAAGTTGGACAGTTTGGAACCTTCGAAGTCACGATCAAATGCCGCCACAGTAGCCTCAGGCAATTTAATCGTATTGGAGTTTCTTGCTTCTAACTGAGATTGCATTTCTGCGCTAATGTCGGCGTCAAAATCAACCACTTCCGAGTCCATCAAGCCAAATGCAAAATCAAGCGTGAGGTTGTCGGTGACGGCAAATTCAAGGCTTCCCTCAATACCCCAGATTTCAGTCTCGGGAATATTGTAGATACTTTGTACAAACACGTTACCGTCGAACTCAAATTGCTGAGTATTTTCATAATTCTGGAAGAACGCTGCAAAATTCGCTCGCATACGTCCGTCCATCAGCGTTGACTTCAGACCCAATTCAAAGCTATCCAGTGTTTCAGCTTCATAATCATCGGTTAACAAAGCACCCGATGCGTTGAAACCACCGCTACGAAAGCCTACAGCATAGGTGCCGTAATAGGTCATCTCATCGTTAGGCGTATAGGCCAGTGAAATTTTGGGCTGGAAACTACTGAATGTTTTTGAAATATTACTGCCAGAAGCCGCACAGTTATCTGGGTCTGCGACAGAATCACAATCAGTACCGACATTACCCACACCCAAACCGAAGGTATCCACTGTGGGTCCATCGATGCGTGTTACTTCACGCTGATCTTCGTCGTAACGCCCAGCTACAGTTAATACTAATGAATCCGTGAATCGGTAATCCGTACTGAAGAATAAGGCCCAAGCAGTATTATCCTGCTCATTTTGAGTTGAAAAAAGCAAGCCATTACAGTCTCCATTATTTATTGATGGACCACCGTCGTATTTCGGTTCGCAGTCAAAGGGCACACCGCTATTATTTTCCCAAGTAGCACGAATAGTATCTTGACGCTCGGTTAACAATAAGTAGGCACCTGCGACATAGTTGAAGTTATCGCCAACATCACCAGCAAACCTGAATTCCTGAGAGAAGGTCTGTATATCGTAATACTGGTCACTACCAACAAAGCTGCCACCTAATTCAGCGCCCAAATTGGCGGTAAAGAAGTCGATATCAACCTGATTGTCCATACCGGCAATCATGTCTTCAACTGAATCCTGGGTATGAAACCAGACATTGGCCGTTCTATCGTGACCACGAGTTTCACCGGCAAGACCATAACGCTCATTGGTATCGGTGACATTGGTTATCGAGGTGAAAACACCTGCATCAAACTCGCTGTCAATTTTTAAGGTATGCGTTTCTATAAGACGGATCGCAGTAGGGTTACCATTCGAGCTAATAGGCTCTTCATAGACTACATCTGGATCGTTTTCTGAGCGGAAAATATTTCTATACCACATGGCACCACTTTCTATGTCATTCCTGGCATAGCGATAATTGACACTAGTGGCGTCGGTTGGATCCCAAAACAACTGGGCGCGTAAATCATTATTCTCTTCAAAATTCATATTACTTGAACTTGGCGTTGGGCCCGTTACACCGGCATTGTTTCGAGCCAGCACGCTATTCAGGTAGGTATTTTCAATATCTCCGTCGAAGCTGCGGTGATTTGCAGCAACACGAAACTTTAATGTATCGGTAAGAGGCCCACTAAGAGCTCCACTCACTTCAAACAAGCCGTCTGAACCTGTACCCGCCCTTACCTTACCGGTCAGTTCATCGGTGGGTGCTTTTGAAGTAATAATCAAAGCGCCACCTAGTGCGTTACGACCATACAATGCGCCCTGCGGGCCTTTTAGTAATTCTATTTGCTCGACGTCGAAATAAGACTGTGATACTTCAGTGGAGCTACCTATTTGTACCCCGTCAACTACTACGGCAACGGCAGGCTCCGAGTTTCGTACTGATGCTATGCCTCGTACAATAATGTAGGTTGAGGTAGGGCTTAATGACTCAACAAGAGAAACATTGGGAATTTTCATCGCAATATCTCTTGCCGCAACGATATTCGCCCGCTCTACCATATCGGCAGATATTGCCACTATCGTATCTGGAACAGTCTGGAGATTCTCTGATTTTCTACGTGCGGTTACTGTGACTTCTTCAAGCGTCGCCCCTGTGCTACCAGATGACTGAGCATTGACCTCTTGGGCACCAATCATCAAAAGTATGACTGATGCTACTGCACTGGATAATTTATTTTTCTTGTACATGAGACTCGTCCCTCCTAGGGAATTATCATTACTGATACTGAGCCGCTTATTTCAATCCACATACAAGATCAGAACAATAGATACCAATCTCATATGAGGCCACAAGCTAGCCCCCTACTAAGGATCTTGCGATCCTAAGACGCGTTTATCTTTTGCGTATCTATAAGACGAGACAGAGAGTTTTTTCCTCTATAGGAATTAAAATTATTTTTTATAATTAAAATGATAGATGAGAAAAATAGACAAGGACGGGAAATATAGAGACATTTTTTTGTTGCAGAGGCGGCGTTTGTGATCTCGCTAGTAGGTGTACTGAAGTGTAAAGCCGTAGGTTCTGCCACGAGCCCGGTAGGCTATGTCTTTAGCCGCGCCGTTGAACAACTCCCGTTCATTGGGTGAAAATTCAGAGTCGTATATTTTGTCAGTACAATTTTTACACCAGAACTTAAACTCCAGTGCCTCACTTAAACCAAGCGCGATACTACCGTCAACCAAGGCCAACGACCCGCGCACGTCCTGCTCGTCGAGCCACCAGTATATTTCATCGGTATAACTATAATCGAGACGTGTAATTAGCATGGCATTAGAAAACACCGAAAGCTCATGAAGAAGACCAATATTTACAGTTGTGTGAGCAAAGCTGGATAGATGCGAGCCATGAAAGTTTCGATCGAAGGCAGCCTGCGTCCCTTGTGGCAGTTTAACCGTATTTGCATTCCGCTCCTTCAATGCCGATTCCATGCGATCTCTTATATCGCTATCAAACTCGGTAATTTTGGAATCCATTATTCCAAGAGCGGCAGATACAGTGAGTGCATCGGTTACTACAAAATCAAAATTGGCCTCAAATCCGGCAATCTCGCTTCTAGGAATATTGTAAATACTCTGAACAAAAACATTGCCATCGAACTCAAACTGCTGAGCGTTTTTATACCACTGATAGAACACCGCAAAATTGGTTCTTAAACGTCCTTTTAGTAGAGGTGATTTTAAGCCAAATTCAAGACTGTCAATCGTTTCTCCGTCATAGTCGTCGGTCAGCAAAGCGCCTGACGCATTGAAGCCTCCACTACGAAACCCCCTGGCATAGGTGCTATAGAGTGTTAACTGATCATTAAAATTATATGCCAGTGACAACTTGGGCTGAAAGGCGGTGAATTTTCGGGATATCTTTGATCCCGCTGGGGAACAATTTTCCGGATCGCTTATGGAATCGCAATCACCCACACCAAGACCAAAGGTATCAACTGTTGGTCCATCTATTCTTGTTAGCTCGCGCTTGTCCTCATCGTAGCGAGCAGCCGCAGTAAGAATAAGATTCTCTGATAGTTGATAGTCTGCACTAAGAAAAACCGCCCATGCAGTATTGTTTTGTTCGTTCTCGGTAGAATAAATTAGGCCATTGCAACTAAGATCACTCACAGGAGGCCCACCGACATAAGCCGGCTCACAATCAAACGAACTGCCTGTCGGAGTCTCCCACGTCGCGCGAATGGTATCCATGCGATCAGTCAGTAATAGATATGCGCCTACTACATAGTCAAAGTCATCTACCACTTCACCAGCAAATCTAAATTCTTGCGAGAAGGTCTTAATATCATAGTACTGGTCACTGCCGACAAAATTTCCCGCTGAAATGTCGGCAAACTGGTCTTCAAAAAAACTGCTGTCAATCGGGTTGCTTAAGCCATCCAGAAATTCATTGACATAGACATCCGTAAAAAACGATACATTACCGGTTCGGTCATGACCTCGAGTTTCTCTGTCCACACCATAGCGTTCATCAGTATCGGTTAGATTGGAAATGGAGGTGAACCTGCCCAACTCAAGTTCCTGATCAATTTTAACTGTATGTGCGTCGATCGTGCGTATAGCCGTGGGGTTACCGTAGGAATTAATTGGGAATTCGTAGTGCTGATCCGGATCACTCTCCAGACGATAGAAATTCCGAAACCACATGGCACCAGTCTCAAGACTATTACGCGAGTATCGATAGTCAATAGAAGTTGCATCGGTTGGGTCCCAAATTAGCTGCGCTCGTACATCATTATTCTCCTGAAAATCCAAATAATTGGAGGTTGGCGATAGCCCATTAACCGCACTATTAGCGGAATTGGAATCATCCGCTAAAAATTCATTTCTTATATTTCCGCCAAACTCTTTATAGTTGCCCGCTAAGCGAAAGTGAAGATTATCGGTCAATGGCCCGCTGACAGAGCCCGACACCTCAGACAAATCGCCAGAACCAGTGCCTAAAGACAACCTAGCCTCAAAGCTATCTGTTGGTCTCCTGGAGGTAATGATCAGCGCCCCACCTACGGCATTGCGTCCATACAACGCACCTTGCGGGCCCTTTAGCAGTTCAATTTGTTCGACATCATAATAAGATTGAGATACCTCTGTAGCACTGCCCACCTGCACGCCATCTACGATTACCGCCACTGCAGGCTCGGAATTACGTACTGAGGCAATACCACGCACAATTATATAAGTTGACGTTGGACTGAGGGACTCCACAACAGATACATTGGGAATTCTCATAGAAACGTCTCTAGCCTCAGTAATATTTGAGCGCTGTACAATGTCACCAGAAAAGGCAACGATGGAATCTGGCACGGTTTGAAGATTCTCGGACTTTCTACGCGCGGTAACCGTCACTTCTTCAAGCATCAGAACTTCATCATGAGTAGAGCCTGAACCGACATCCTCCTCACCAAACACTGAACCAAACAGCGAGGCGATTACAGCTGAAAACCCGGTTTTGCTATCCTCGACGATTCTAAGCCGGCCATCTTCCGTCAAATCAGCAGTTAGACCCGTTTTGGCAAGGAGAATTTTTAAAGCCTCTTCTATTTGATAGCTACCAGACAATTTGTTAGTGGTTTTACCTTCGGCAATTTCAAAAGGAAAAATTAACGTTACACCCGCTTGTTCGGCAAATGCGATAAGAGATAAGTCGGCTCTTTGACGTGGAATTTCGAAGTCTATTTTTTTACTTGAGGCTAATAAATTAGATGACAGGGATATGGAAAGCATCAACGCAAGAATTAGAAAAACATTTAGCGTGTTTTTTCCAGACGTATTTAAATCGCCCGCAAGCCTACCTGGCGATTTATTATTATTTTCGCAGTATACCAACTGTCGCATATTATTATTATGGTACTTAGAACAACCCCGTTAGTGAATTTACATCATACTCATTACTCAGAGGTAAGCAAAACCTTATCGCCATCTAACTGTTGATGGGTGATATTAAAATTCTGCTGCAATGCGGCCAGCAAGCCCGCAACGTCTCCGGCCTTGAACAAACCGGCAATGCGCACCTTTTTAAGATCTTCATCTAAAATCACAAACTCAACTTGAGTATAGCGGCTAATTTCTACTATAGCGTCTTCGAGTGACTCACCACGAAAGATGAGATTACCCTGCTTCCAGGAAAGCTTGACGTTCAGCTCTTCAGGTTCAACTTTAACAATCTCTTCGTCAGCCGACCCAAGTACTAGCTGCTCACCTTTTGAAACGGCTACTGACGATGCTGGCAGCACCTCAGGCACTTGCCGTTCGGCCTTATCAGCTTGATTTTTTTGCACAGCGACCCGTACCTTGCCGTCGGTTACTAACAGCTCTACCTGGTCGTCACTGGTAATCTCGACACTAAAAGCCGTACCCACCGCCTGAATCACTTTATCGCCTGCTAGCACACTGAGTGGACGAGTCTTGTCATGTGCTACATCTACATGCACCTCGCCACGCTCTAATACAATTAATCTGTAATCATCAGTGTATTTTACTCTCACCAGACTGTTGGTATTGAGCATTATCTGGGTACCGTCAGACAAACTCAAAGCTGAATGCTCTCCAATAGCTGTCTCGTAGACTTTATCGTAATCTTGCGCGGCAACATAATTAGATTCAGATAACAGGCCATTAAATGACGGACCGGCAACCCACAGCCCCGCGAATAAAACAACGACTATGGAAGCAGCCATCGCAACATACGAACGCCAAGGAGTAGAAGCCACTTGCTGTGTATCGGGAAACAAGTCTGACAGTCTTGAAAGATCATCCATTTTGTCCCACAATTTTGCCATATGAAGAAACAACTTCCGATTCTCAGAATTAGCTGCCATCCACTGCTGCAGCGATTGTTGATCATTATCAGACAAGCCACTATCGAGCTTTGCAATCCACAGGCTAGCCTCGTCAAAACGCTGCTCTTGAGTCTGTAAAGTATGAACGTTAGTCATGATTTATCTCCCGAGACTGGCGACACTGATGCGGAAAATATTGAACGGGGTTTGTTTTTGGATTTATCTATACGGCTTTTCATAAAATCAGGGGTATCGCCCTGCCCTCCCTGACTCATCATATAATAGGTACATCGTTTAATACCGGTAGCAACATGTTTCTCTACTGTACTTTGGCTTAACTCGAGCTCCTGAGCTATTTCTTGCTGAGAATATCCATACACTTTTTTCAGTACAAATACTTTTCTGCACTGAACCGGCAACTGTCTAACCGCGTCGCAGAATTGAGCAAACTCTTCGTTTTTTGCCACTTGCTCATAGATGTCATCTTTAAAGTCATCAGTATCCGCATCAAACAGAAATGCATCGTCACCGACGCTGTCCGCTCGCTGGGTTTCTGCCTTTTTAAGATAGTCGAAAGCGAGATTGCGGGCCGTTCGATAAAGAAAAGATCGAGGATGTTCGATTTTTTCCTTATGCTTGACCTGGCACACCTTAACGTAGGTTTCCTGCACAATATCTTCAATCTCTTTAGGCGGCACAATACGAGCCACAGCCCGCGTGAGACCTGCATAGATCGATAAATAGGTAGTGCTTAGCTTATCTGTATTTTCCATATTGCTGGGGCTCGCTCTTGCTCGAATGATAGCGCCTCTGAATATACAGACGACTCAGAACAGATTTTCCGCTATAAAGGGGCAAAAATAGTTGAATTATCACAATAAAGCACCCAACTAGACCAAGGCCCGACTGAAAAATAGATAAAATATAATTAAAAATCAAACACTTACAATATTATTAGCATTATGTCGCTTTATCCTCATGTTACTCCTTGAGCGACACCGACTCCAGCGATATTACCAGCCCCACCCCATTGATAGCTGCTCCAACGCTGTGGCTTAGCTCGATTCTAGCCACCTCCTTATGAACTGGCATTATTGGAATATTACTCTACTCTCAGAGTAAGCCTGACAGTCGTTTTGGAAGGATCGTTAGGCGTAAAACAAACCAGGAAAAAATAAAATGAAAAAGATACTAAGCTTCTTCATCATCGGATAATAGGGAAAATATTTATGCAGCAACGTATAGCGTTTGTACGTTCAAAAGATAGCACTAATATTGCCTACGCCTTATCTGGCGAAGGTCCGCCCCTAGTCAAAGCCGGTACCTGGATGACCCACGTTCACCACGACTGGAATAGTCCTGTGTGGGCGCACTGGCTGCATTATCTTTCCTCGCGGCACACCTTGGTGCGCTACGATCCACGTGGCACCGGGTTGTCTCAAACCGATGTCGGCCAGATCAAGTTCAGTGATTGGGTGGACGATCTGGAGGCAGTTGTCGATAAACTTGAGCTGGAGAGGTTCCCCTTGCTTGGCCTTTCTCAGGGTGCGGCTGTCTCGGTGGAATACGCCGTGCGCCACCCCGATCGAGTGAGTCAGTTAATTCTCTACGCACCCCACGTTACTGGCTGGAGCGGGCGGAAAAATCCATGGGCTGCGCAGTGGGCTGCTATGGAACAGCTTGTCAGTACCGGCTGGGGCGAAGGTAATATGGCCTTTGCATCGATGTTTGCAAATCTGTTTCTGCCGGATTCGTCGGCTGAAACGCGCCAATGGTATGCGGAACTGCAGACTAACAGCGCTACCAAGGAAGTGGCCTCGCAGTTTATGGCAGTGCTGTCCCAGTTGAGCGTTTTTTCAAAACTGAAGGAATTGCGGGTGCCCACACTGGTGATTCAGGTTGCCCGCGAGCAGGTAATCAACCCCTCAATGGTTATTGATATTGCCAGCGAAATCCCCGGCGCCCAATTTGCGAGTATCGATAGCGGCAATCACCTACTGCTGGAAGATGAACCCGGCTGGCAGGAATTCAAAAAGGTGCTAGCGGCTTTCTTGCCAGTGCCCAACCAGCAGATTGCAAATAGCACAGCGGCAGACCCGGCGCGGTTGGAAAGTTTATCAAAGCGAGAGATGCAAATATTTACCGAAGTCGCTCGCGGTCTCAATAACAGGGAAATTGCTGACAACCTGTTTATCAGTGAAAAAACCGTCCGTAATCATATCACCCATGTTTTCGACAAGCTTGGGGTAAACTCTCGTTCACAAGCCATTGTTATGGCCAAGGCATTGGGGATCTAAGCATCTGGGACAAATGTCCCAGTCCCGTTTTGGAAAAATGAGGTAATGGCCTCACGCGTCATCGAATGAATTTAGTCATAGTATCTCCTCCTTAAACCGATTAGAGATTACGCCGATGAACGCTTACACCAACCCCGCAGACCCTTACCAGAAATGCCTAAACCATGCCCACAAGGTGAACTGGGATATCGACACCGATGTGATTAAGTTTCGCGCCCTCGAACGCCAGCACAAGTTCCTGCCGGATTCACTGTCGCTAGTCAGGCAATTGACGTTTCTTACCGATGATCAGCAATGCTTTCTCAGCCAAGTCCAGGGTCGTAGTTACGCCTACATTTTTGGCCTGGTGGAGCGTTTCATTAATGCCAAGATTCTGGAGTTGTCCGGGGATCACGTACTTGGCGACCAGACAATCTTATCGGCGCTGATCCAGTTCAGCCAGGAAGAGCTCAAGCACCAGGAGCTGTTTCGCCGCACCGAGAACCTCGCTGCAGCAGTCATGCCAGAAGGCTATGTAATGACTGCAAATCCCGACGATGTGGCTCAAGCCGTTTTGAGTAAGTCATCCTGGGCGGTACTGGCACTGACCTGCCATATTGAAATTTTTACACAGGTACATTACCTACACAGCATTAAAGACGATGCCGGATTGTCACCGCTGTTTAAAGATATTTTTCATTACCATTGGCTGGAGGAAGCCCAACACGCCACCCTTGATGAACTGGAGTGGCAGCGAGTGCACGCTTCGCTCGACGACGCGCAGATTGAACAGGGCGTAAATGACCTGATCGATCTGGTAGTGGCCGTGGATGGCATTCTCCAGGCACAATCTGCCGCCGACGCACGATATTTCTGCGAAAATTCAGGTACAAGCCTCAATAGCGAACAATATGACGCTGTAGCCGCGCTGCTTCTTAAAGCCTATCGTCACCAGTACATTGTGTCCGGCGTACAGGTAGAGCGGTTTCAGCGTGCGCTGTTTGACAAAATCAGCGATCAACAGCAACAGAAAATTTTGACTGCGCTGACGCCGTTGATTGAATATGTCGCCGCGTAATAGGTAAAATTTAACCTTAATCATTGGCTTAAAGTAGAAAAACACGTCGCTTTGAAAAGCCATGGTGGTATATCAAGCCGCAGTACTAAGGCGGCTTCGTCACTCGAACGCACTATCGCGAGTCCATCTGCGGGCCATTACGTCCGTTGTTGACATGGAGAAAAACTATGAATTGGGATGCAGTAGGATCAATAGCGGAGACAGTTGCGGCTTGCGGAGTTATTTTGTCGCTTCTTTTTCTGGCTGTGCAAGTACGCGCAAGCGTCTGTGCATCGAAGGTAGAGTCCAAGCTCTTGGCTTCGCGAATGTACACTGACTTTCTTAAGACGCTGGTCGAATTTCCTGAAATTAACGATGTGTTTGTTCGAGGTCGTGAGGACCTCCAGTCATTAAATACTGAGGATTTTTATCGATTTTCAAATTTGGCTTTTCAGGCTTTTTCAGTGTTTTCAGCCGGCTATGTTCAGCATTATCGTGGAGCCCTGAATGAATCTGATTGGTTCGAGAATCTGGCTATAATAAAGTTTTGGATACGCGGCAAGGGGACCAGGAACTGGTGGTCAAGGCTGGGAACCCACATGTATGGAAGCGACTTTGTAAACTTTATTGAATCTGAAATTAAAAGCCTTGAAAACTCCTAACAACCGCAATGAAGGACAGACCACGTTTAACAAACCCGGCACGGGTGATTTAACGTGGTCTGTCCCCTATTTATGATAGCCTTACCAGCTAAGTTGTGGCATTTTAGACTGACTGACGAGGTAAACTGATTAGCCCACTACATGAGCTTTTCTGAAGAGTAGCATTAATGGCAGACCGCCATAATAAATCTATCAATTCAATATACACAAGGCTAGCGTTCCATGAGCGAAGTAAACCTGTACAACCCTCCTACCCAATGGGCGTGGGAAAGTGAAAGCGGCGGTAAGTTCGCCAGCATCAACCGGCCGATAGCCGGGGCAACTCACGAGATAGAACTGCCCATTGGCAAGCACCCGTTACAGCTATATTCGCTGGCGACACCCAACGGTGTCAAAGTAACGATACTACTGGAAGAGCTACTGGCGCTGGGCAAGAACGAAGCAGAATACGATGCCTGGCTAATTGATATCTCTGAAGGTGAGCAATTTAGCAGTGGCTTTACCAAGATCAACCCGAACTCAAAGATCCCGGCACTGCTCGACCACAGTACTGTACCGGCGACCAGAGTATTTGAATCCGGTGCTATCCTCGTCTATCTGGCAGAAAAGTTTAACGCGTTCCTACCAACCGAACCTTCCGCTCGGGCAGAATGTATGTCGTGGTTGTTCTGGCAAGTCGGCAGTGCACCTTTTCTCGGCGGCGGCTTTGGCCACTTTTACGCCTATGCGCCAGACAAGCTGGAGTACCCTATCAATCGTTACACGATGGAAGTGAAACGACAATTGGATGTACTGGATCGCAATCTGGCATCACGTCGGTATTTGTGCGGCGATGAATACAATATTGCTGACATGGCTAATTACGCCTGGTACGGCGCGCTAGTGCAGGGAAAACTATACGATGCGGCTGAATTTCTGGATGTACAGTCATATACCAATGTGCTGCGATGGGCGCAAGAAATTGGCGATCGTCCCGCGGTAAAAAGAGGACGAAAAGTCAATCGCAGCTGGGGTGCAGTCGAAGGACAAGCGCCCGAGCGGCACAACTCCAGCGATCTGGACTGAGCCTCCCCCTATTCAGGCATCGGGGAATGCGCTTTTCTATTCTTCCAATAATCGAGTACTTTTATCGCTAGCCACGCATATATCGCAACAGCGACGAACAAGCTGATCCTAATCGCGAATGCTTTGTATACGTCTTTACCATTGGCGCTGTCGGCAACTGCCGGGCCAACAAGGATCAACGTCGTTATTAATACACTCGACCAATAGCTTGGCTGAAAACGGCTGGGGCTTACGCCATAAAATTTGGCCGAGACATAAAGACTAAACAGCAATATCCACAGAAAAAACATCCACAGGTTAGGCGCTATACTGAGGCCAAACCAGATGCACATCGACAATATGCCGCCAGCCATGGTGGAGCCAAGCAACTCCTTGCCAGCATCCTTTGAGTGAGATTCAGACGCCTGCTGCCCCAAATTCACCGCTTTCATAATGGTAGAAAGGTAAACCGAGGGATTAATTAAGCCAAGTAAGTAGGTGGGCATAATAATCAGGGTGGCTCGCGCAGCAATCCAGATTGACTGTGACTCCGGGGTAACTGGATCAGGAACGGCTGGCGCGTTATCGTCTTCCGGAAAAAATGGATAGATTATCCACTGGCAGACTACAGCAACCGTAACACCCACAATCAGGCCGCTAATCAGGTCTACAGCAAGACCAAAGCTGGCATAACCGGCAGCCGATATCAGGGTAATCCCCATTGTCATTAGGGCTCCCACCGGGCCCTTGCCGAGATGGATGCTAATGTAGTTACTCAAAAACAAACCCAAGCCCACCAACACCAAGCCCGTTAGGGGGTAGTTGATGAGAATCGGAATAAGCAGCAAACCAATACCTAGCGTCAGAGACAACAAAAGACTGAGACCGAGCAGGCCTTTTAGACCCATCGGAGGTTGTGGCTTGGCCGACAGCATGAAACCAAATATTGGAGCAAGGTAAGGGAATTCAAGTGCCATACCGTAAGCGATGGCCAACGATAACGATACCGTCAGACTCAAGCGAAAAACACGGCGGGCAGATACGTCCATACTAATTGAACACCCTCATTAGTAGGCGTAAGACAACAAGCTCAACACCCTGATGTAGAACTTACCGAGCCATTTGAGAATTGTGGCATCTTCGCTATAGGCAATAACGGTGGCCTGACCGCCTACCCGCAGCTGATCATTTAGAATTTTGTCCTGTCCTATATCAAAACTCACATTGACGGGAAAACGCTGTGATTGACGCAGCCAGTCTCTATTATTGCTAATTTCGGGCAAGGTGCCGGGCGGCGACGTTTTTCCAGCGCTGATACCCAGGCCAATACTGCTTATCTTTCCTTGATATATATTTCCAGGCAAGGCATCAAAGATAATCTCAACCGGAACGCCTGCACGCATATGCCCAAGGTTGTTTTCGGTAAATTCTGCCCTCACCCAAACATCCTTCATGGCCACCAGAGTCATCACCGGATTACCCGCCGCCGCGTAAAGACCAATTTCTGTGTGAAGATCTGTAATGACGCCCTGAGTAGAGGCGCGCACCACGGTACGATAGAGCTCAAGTTCCGCTTGTTCAACAGCGGTAATGGCCGTCTTCAGAATGGTGTTATCTTCGCCCTCGCCACCACCGCTTTGCTCAATCGCCCTTTCAATATCGGCCTCGGCCGCAGTGACTTTAGATCGAGCTTGATCGAGGCTAGCCTGAGACTGTTCCAAACGACGAATTGATATTGTTCCCGAATCTTTTTCACGCAAACGGGTTAAGCGCTGAGTATCTTTCTCGGCCTTCACCAGCCCCGCCTGCGCTGCTCGCAAATTGGCCCGTGCCGCATCAACAGAAGCTCCACCCGCGTCAACTTGTCGCTCGGCATTTTCCATATCTGCTTTTGCACGTGCCAGTGAGATATCATATTGCTCGGTATCAACCTGAAACAAGCGTTCTTCGGCCTCGACCAACTGGTTATTTTTTACCCACACTTCGGTCACCACGCCAGACACCTGCGGCGCAACCCCAACTACATAACCTTGCACTCGGGCTTGATCAGTAGACGGCGTATAACGGTCTGCCGATAAATACCATGTCAAACTCAAAACGATGATCAGCAAGACGATCAAACCACCTCGCTTCACCGTATTATTGGCACTGGCATCCGCTTGCGTCTCCGCTTTCGATTCCGGTTTGCTGGTCGCGGCACTTTCAGTATGCTCTGGATCCATCGAAGCATTCTCAGGCTGGTCTGTCATTTAGTAAACTCCGGCAGTGGGGTGTTCAAAAGATCGCCCCAGTCAGTACGCTGTTGCATTAACTCGCGTGTATCTTCATCTATAGCCGACTCGCTGGTAACTGGCGTCCAGCCAGCCCCCAAGGCCTTATAAAATGCGATTATGGCGTTGATACGCGCACCCTTGGTTGCGATATAGTTATTCGAGGTTGCCGCTAGTGAACGCTGTGCATCAAGTACCCGCTGAAAATCGGAATAGCCCTCTTGATAGCGACTCGTAGACAGTTTCAGTGCGCGCTCCGAGGAGGCCAATGATTCAGCTAACAATTGCTGCTGTTCCTCTATCTTGACCACACTGATAGCGGCATCATCTACTTCTTTGGCGGCCAGCAATACGCTGTTTTGGTAATTCTCTATGGTCTGCTGCAAGCGAGCGTCCTGCACCCGAACATTATTTTTTATGCGCCCGTAATTGAGCACATTCCAGGTAAAGCTGGGGCCGAAAGCCAGGTTGGTGGCATTGCTACTGTCAGCCAGAGAATTTCCCGACCAACCAATTGTGCCAAACAGAGATATCGAGGGATAAATATCTGTCTCGGCAATACCTACCTGTGCCGACTGGGCAGCTACTTGTAAAGCCGCAGTGCGAATATCCGGCCGGCTAATCAACAGACCTGCCGGCACCGACTCTACAACACTAGACTCCAGAACTGGTAATTCCTGTACCTCAGCTGTCAATTCTTCAAACTGGCCGGGTGCACGCCCCAATAGCGCGCCTAAGGCGTTTTTTATTTGCCGCTGTGCAATTTCAAGCGTGGGGATAGATGACTTAGTGGCTAGATACTGTGCCTTCGCCTGCTGCAAATCCAGTTCAGAATCCTGCCCACTGCTGAATCGCGCTCCGGTGATATCATAACTACGCTGTTGCAGATCAGCGTTCATCTTGGCAATTTCTATTTGTTTGGTAGTGGTTCTATACGAAAAGTACAGCTGGGTTACCTGAGCGGCAAGAATGACTTGTACGTTCTGCTGGTTAGTGACCGAAGCGAAAAATGCTGCATCGGCGGATTCGATAGCACGCCGGTACTTGCCCCAAAAATCGGCTTCCCACGCCACATCAAAGCCCAGGTCATAATTATTAAATTGTTGATGCTCACCCCCGCTCTCCCCACTGTTGATACGAGCAAGCGAACCATTAGCCTGCTGATATTGCGGATACTGACTGCCGGTGGCGATACCCAACAGCGCCCGACTCTCGGCAATTCTTAAGCCGGCAATACGTAAACCAGGATTCTTAACACGGGCGGTTTCAATTAACTGATTAAGCAGTGGATCATTGAAAACGTTCCACCAGGAAGACAGATCTGGCTGCCCTGTCGCGGCTGCCTGAGCTTGACCATACTGTTCGGCTTCCCACGATTGCAGCCAGTCCACCTGAGGCTCGACGTAGTCTGGCCCCAAGGTTGTGCAAGCTTGCGTAAGTAGAATTGAACATACCACAGCCCAACGGCCGAAAAACGATGTCATTATTATTCCTGTGCGGCCGAGTCTTCGCTAGAGCTTGCGAGTACAATAGCACCTCCCAGTGGTCAACTCACTCTGGATAGTGAGTTAAGTTGCCAATACCCAGAGTCTAGCTATGCTGGAGTGCATACATTTTTAATTGTTGCTCTTGACGCATGACGTGAAGAATGTACACGTCATGCGAGATAATTTTGTAGAAAATACGGCAAGGCGTAACAACCACCTCACGATAATTTAGAGATTTAATTTCTTCAGGCTTTTTTCCTGACCTTGGATGATCTTTTAGCCTATCTACTTTTTCGAATATATTTCTCACTAGCTGTTGGGCGGCTTGTAAATTACTGAGCGCAATATACTCAGCGATGTCTTCAAGGTCATTGAGGGCGGGCTCAGTCCAGACTATTTGAGCCATTTAGACATTTTTTCCTTCGCCTGTTTATGTGTAAAAGTACGATTCTCAAGAATGGCCTTTTCTCCTTTGGCAATACCTTCAAGAATAGTCATACGTTGCTGCATAAACTCATAATCATCAACATCAATAAGATAGGCTGAAGGCTTTCCATGCTCAGTGATGAGCACAGGCTCCTTGGTTTCATGGAGATCAGCAAGAATTTTTGTTGCGTGTCTTTTAAGGGTTGTAACAAGTTCAACTTTCATGAAGTTATCGCTAAGTTTGAAGTATGCAAGTGATACTATAGTGGCACTAAGCCGGGGTCAAGTGCTCCGGTTATTCGGACACTAGCTAGCCTCACTTTGAAGCCATATTATCAAATTATTAACCGCACCAAGAATATTTTTTGGTACAGTTCAGTCACGCTTATATATGTGGCTTCTACGGGCCAAGTCAGAGGCAGACATCTGAATGCCCTCGTCCAATGCGAAATACTACCTAAATTAGCGTCCGGTTTTATTAGACCACCACACCGGATGAGCCTCAGGTTGCCAGCGGTGTATTTTAAGAATTTTGGAACCCAACTCGGTTGCCGTGATTTCAATTTCTTCAAGCTCGTCAATTAGAAACTCGCCTGGATGGATCGGCTCTCTTGCCATGACAGTCACCTTTACCTTTCTGCCGTTCTATTCATTCACCTAGTGGTAATCTACGATTTCCACTTCATGGGTACCCTCGTCCCACTTAAAGCAGAGACTGCATTTTAGAAAAGTTATATTCCTTTTTCATGACAGTTCGCCTCGACAATATTGTTTCCCTGGTTTGTAGCTTTACGCGCCGAAATTATGCGCAACACGCCACCATCATCGCGCTCACAATGAAGCATCCCTCTAGTTTAACGGATACCTTAAAGTGGCTTCTGTTTCGGTTAAGCCAGCACTTCCAAGCCTTTTTCTGCTACAAGGTTAAGTAATTTGAGCGATGGGCCATTAGGTTTTTTTGCTCCTTGCTCCCACTTCTGCACTGTGGACTTACTGGTATTCAGGTAAGCGGCAAACACACCTTGACTTGCCTTTACTCCGGTTCGGATGCGCTTGATCTGTACCGCAGAGTATTCTTTTACCGGCGGCAAGCAATGCGCGTCGAACTCACGCAAAGTGGTCTCTTTCATCACTCCAGCGGCATGCAAGTCTTTAGCGCTATCGTGGGTGTTGCCAACTTAACTTCATGAAGTCAGAGTAACTGAAGCTGTCAGTGTTAGATTACCGCTTGTTCCCAAGATTTAAACGCAATTTCCCTGAGGTTTCTATATTGCTCCGCCGATACTAAATGGCGGCCAAGATTGAATAAATTGGACACAGAAGCATGAGTGCTAACGAATCGTTGCGTTTGAGAAACCGATTTAAATCGTCGCATCACTCGCTCTCGCACCCTGGTCGTTTCATGAGATTGCTCCGCCCGATTGTTTGCATACCGATCTGAGATATGGATTGTATCGGGGGTCAATTCTTGGTGGGCGACGTCATAGCTTCTCAGTTTATCGGTCACGATTTTTCTGGGTTCACTTCCATGACTCTTTATCAATCGCCTGAAAAACCGCTTGGCGGCCGCACCGTTCCGTTTTTCCTGAAGATACACATCCACGACTTCTCCATCTTGATCGACGGCACGCCACAGGTAGTGCTGCTTTCCCTGTATCTTGACGAAAACTTCGTCGATGAAGAAAGTATCACCGTACCCTCGGTGCTTTCGTTTCAATCTGCTTGCATAAATGGAGCCGAATTTGATGCACCAGAGACGAATGGCTTCGCGGCTAACGGTGATGCCTCGTTCAGCTAGCAGATCTTCAATATCGCCATGACTGAGATTGAATCGATAGTAGAGCCAGATGGCGTAACTGATGATTTCGGCAGGGAATCGGTGGCGCTTGTATATATTCATACGTATGATTCTAGCAGCTTTAGGCGGTTAACTTGGTAATACCCTCTAAGCTGCCGCTATCTTCGCCACGGTCTTGCGCTTGGCTTTAGGCTTGCCACGTTTCACGGGAACCAAGCCCTCAGCAGTGACCTGCCGGGTCGGTGTCCATTGCGCCAACTCGGCTTGGTATCTTGCCAGTGTGTGATTGGCTTGCATCGCCATCCAACTCTCTGCCGAGCGCCCCAACACCTTGCTCACCTTAATCGCGAGGGCTGGAGACAAGTCAATCTTTTCATGAATCAGGCGGCTCAAAGTGGACTCTGATACTTCCAGTGCATCAGCCAATTCTGTGGCTGTTAGACCCAACTCATCTATATAGTTACGCTTGATAAATCCGCCCGGGTGTACTGTGATTTTGGCCATTAGTGATAATCCTCATAATCCACGATATAAGCATCGCCGCTCTCAAATTCGAAGGTCATTCGCCAATTGCCGCTGACCCAGATAGCATACCTCCCCTTTTCCCGCCCCTTTAATGGGTGTAGACGCCATCCCGGCAGATCCATATCCGCAATGTCGATAGCGGAGTCCAAAGCGGCCAACTGGTCGCGCAGCTTTTCCCTATGGTCGGAATTGATACCCCGAGTATCACTCCCAGCGCTGTTGAAGAATTCCCTCAATCCTTTGTGCTTGATGCTCTTGATCAACTGTCACTTTTCCTTCTGGACACTGAAATATCATATAGCAATCTTGCATGGTGTGCAAGACGCAAGATCTAGCCTTGCGCAGCGGCCGACCATTCCGGTTGTCCACACAGGCAGATTCCCGACGACAACACCCGGTGGTTTTCAACCCCCATCATCAGAGCACATGATCTCCGTCAAATTATACTCAGACTTTGACAGCATGGCCGAATATGAACCTGCGCCTCGCGTACCGAACCCCATAATCAACCCCAGTAAAAACAGCATGTACCGTCACGCCTTTCCTGTAACAAGACATCAACCACATCACCATCCTATCGACGGCTCGCCACAGGTAATGCTGCTTGCCTTTGATCTTAATGAATACTTCATCGATGAAATAGGTATCGCCGTAGCCTCGATGCTTCCGCTTCAGACGCCTGACGTAGAGCTTGCCGAATTTGTTACACCAGAGGCGGATGGATTCATAGCTGACGGTTATTCCGCGTTCAGCAAGTAGGTCTTCGATATCGCGGTGAGAGAGGTTGAAACGGTGGTAGAGCCATACAGCGTGTTGGATGATGACTGGTGGGAAACGATGGCGCTTGTAGATCGATGATTTAGGCATCTGGGTAGTATCGCCCAGATGCCGTTTACTTGTCAGTACCGTCCAATGACCATATACCCGCCCCTTTTGCTGAGATATACAGAAAAACAAAGGAATACAATACCGCTAACTCTCCTCCATTAACATAGGGGAAAAAGTCCTTATAGCCATATGCAATCCAATAGGCTACTGCCAAAAACCCGCTGCATACAAAAGCCGCATAGTGCACATAGCGACCAATAAAAATAAGTCCGCCACCAACAAGGGAAATAAGCCCAGCTGAAATTAACACCCATTCTGGTGGGCTGTGTGGGTTGGCGATTGGAAAATCAAAAAAGTTGGCTGTTCCATGCCAAAATAATAAAAAACCCGCTGCCATGCGAAGCAGTGAATAACACTCTTCGCTTTTACTCTCAAGCCAACTTATCACGATAAAAACATCCTTCCATTAATGAGTACGTCTAATAATTCCGATTCGTTAGTCTGTCAAAGCAAGTGAAGTCTTGGCCCGCCTGTGTCGCGCAATTACCAGCCCCGCCTCAAGCATCACAAGCAAGCTGGTAACCAGCACGATGGCATCAAGCACGACTAACAAATAATTGCCTTCTCTGAAGAACTGAGCCAGTGTCGTCAAGCCCGCCATAATCGACATGGCCAATACGAAAAGCATTGGAATTATTGCTGGATAAGCGGGCCGACCCAGCTTAATGAGCATCACACTAATAACGAGTAGCGTCATGCCTGCTAGTATCTGATTGGTTGAACCAAATAACGGCCAGATAACCAAACCACCTGTTCCGGACGAGTCGCCTGCGCCAAATGCAAGCAACAAACAGCCTCCGACAGCAATAAGCGTGGCCACTACTCCTCGCTTCAATACAGGGATATCGTAGATCTCACCCCATTCCTGAATGATATACCGCTGTAAGCGAACACCCGAGTCCATGGTTGTTCCGGCAAACAAAACCACCATGGTGGCCAACAGCGATTCAGCAAAGCCAAGTGGGATACCCCAGCCGGAGTTAATCAAACTCGCCCCTCCGGAAATAAAAGAGCCTGCGCCGGCAGCACCAAACTCGCTATAGATATCATGCCATGCTTCAGGCGTTGCGGCCAAAGCCACACCGCTTACAGTAACGATCGTAATTAACGCCAGGGTACCTTCCCCTACCGCACCAAGATATCCCACGAAGCGTGCGTCGGGCTCTTTGTCCAGCTGTTTTGAGCTAGTGCCTGATGCCACAATACCGTGAAACCCGGAAACCGCTCCGCACGCGATAGTCACAAAGAGCAGCGGTATAACCGACGGCCCATTGACAACTATATTGGCGTTAATTGCGGGCGCAGATATATCAGGCATAAAGAGCAAGACCGCCCCATATAGCAAAAATAGACCCACCAGTAACTGCATACCATTAATAAAATCTCTTGGCTGAAGTAGCATCCATACAGGAAGCATAGATGCTATAGCCGCGTACACAAAAAGAATAATGATCCAAGCAGCCTGAGGACCTAGCCCGGATATTGTGGGAAGTGCCAGCGGTATCTCGCTACCAGCGTAAACGGACAGATAGAGTGCCAGTACTCCGCCAATGCTCAATACCACCAGATTGAACTTTCGATGAATGAGCTGACCTATAAGCAATGCAACCACAATAGCAGCCCAGGCGGGAAATACAGCTTCCGGAGTGCCGACAAATGCTTTGGCTATAACAACGCCAAAAACCGAATTAACCATCAACAGCAGCAGGAATGTCACCACCATAAACAACACCCGGGAACGTCTACTCAGCACACTCTCGGACAAAGCACCAATAGACTTGCCCTTATTTCGGCTACTCGCCCAAAGAGCACCAAAATCGTGAATACCCGCAAAGAATATTGTGCCAAATATTACCCAAATTACCGCCGGTAACCAGCCCCAGTAAACAGCAATTGCAGGACCAATGATTGGAGCGGCTCCAGCAACCGAAGTGAAGTGATGCCCCCATAATACATATCGGTTAGTCGGTACAAAATCCACGCCGTCGTTAAGCTCATGAGCCGGTGTCACAAACTCTGGATCAAGCTTAAAAACATAATTGGCGAGGAATTTCGAATAAACAAACCAGCCAAAAAGCATACCAACAATACCCAGCAATATGATCATGATCGATTGCATAGTGCGGCTCCGGTTACTGCTTTCTTTCTGGTATAACGGGCAACTGAATATACGACGCAGTCTTTCCACCGGTATAAATATGGTGGGTTCCCGAATTGTAAACGCCATCATAAAAATTGAAATTGTGCGGTGACAGCTCTATAACCAGTCGCTCGCCTGGCTGGAACACCATACTGGTCGGCCATATTTCCAGTTCAATTGGCACAATGTCGTCTTTGGCCAATTTTTGTTCTTCATCATGGGTATGGTATGGACGATACTCAGTGGATAAATCCTTATCCAGCTTACGATGAGAGACCTTCAAATCACCTTCCGTCAACTGAAAGAACCGGCCTTCAGCATCAATTAACTTGTGTAACTTGGCAAAGACATCCATATCGCCTGTTTCCGACGAAACCCACAGTTTCAACTTAATATGACCTGTGATTTCCGTTGTCTCTTCAAACGGCGGGGTTGTATAGGTCAGCACAGGCTCGTGCGCCATTTTGCGCGCCCATGTATAAACACCAGCTTCAATCTCCCTATCTCGCTGTTTTTTATCCGACTCCAACTTTAGTGATCCATCATTGTGTGACCTATCTGTGGCGTTTGCAGGGGTCTCACTTAAATAGAACTTGCGGTATTCGGTACGGGCAATAGGCCACTCATTTTCCTCACGCCAAAAACCTTCTGTCGCTGAAGTAAATGGATCAACCTGTTTCTTCTTACTGGATCTGACAAACACTTTAACCGGTGGCTCATCTTGTAAACCATTGTCTTTACCTTTCAACCAATGGTCAAAAAATTGCAAACGATCCAGCTGACCTTCTTCAGAATAGAAAGCTTCCGTATGGCCGCCCACATGGATACGCAGACGTTTATTTTCTGAAGCAACCCGATTATAACCTTCCAGATTTCCTCTTAGGTGAAGATTCCAACCGTCCCAGTTGGCGGCGCTGTATACCGGAATCTTAATCTTATCGAAATCTGCCTTGCCACGGACCTGGCTCCAATAGTCACCATCCAAATTATTGACCATCGCCTCCCACGACAAATGGTCTTCCAAACCTTTAGTATTCGAGGTACGGGTATGCTCCAGCAACTGACGACCACGAACATGATTTACCCAACGTCCTAAAAGGCCCTGATTAAAAATGCCACCAGGGAACACCGCGTCACGGTAAAAATCAGAGAAACCTTCCCAGGGAATAATCGCCTTAAGCGAAGGTGGCTGTAAACTGGCGACAATCCATTGATTTACGGCATAGTATGAAACGCCAGATAGGCCCACCGAGCCATTGCCCCAAGACTGCGCGCCGGCCCATTCAATGGCTTCATAATAATCCAGACTTTCTTGTCGGCCAAAAATCTTTGCTACGCCTGGCGACTTTCCAGCCCCCCTGGAATCAACACGAATTTGAATATAGCCTTTTGGCACCCACCAATTCGGATTCTCAGTTTCTCGATGTCCATAAGGGTTTGCCCCATGAGGCAAGTAGTCCAAATCCTTTTGGTATAAACCCATACTCATGATGACCGGGAACTTTTCGTTTGAGTCAGGTCGAAAGATATCTGCAACCAGATAACTGCCATCACTCAGAGGTATACGAACATCTTTTTCTGTAATAACGGTGTACTGATTTCCATCTACCTCCTTTGCGTCGCTGGCGGCAACACCGACAGAGAACAAGCTGGTTATAAAGAACAGGGTTATGATACGAATAAGAACCTTAGGCGAGACGAAAAAATGAGAGAACAGCATTATCTGACTCCTTTGAAATAGACATGCGAAACGGAAAAATCTGTGAATAAAAAAGATACCTAAAGGGCGCTAGCGCGCCCGTCAAGTATCAAGGAGGGTAAGCTTACTGCCAGTTATAGGTGACGGATACACCGTAGGTACGAGGCGCCGCATAGACAACATGACGCTGCTGCATAATGGATTGGGGGCTAATGTTTACCATCTCAGCATTATTTGCCAGGTTTTTACCCCAGAGGGATACTTGCCAATTATCTGCCGCTGAAGACCAGGTAGCTCGCGCATGGATCATTTCTTCAGCAGCGCGAAGACTCTGATATGCTTCAGGATCCGGATCGTCATGAATATCAGAACGATCGGTGTAATCCAGACGCAATGCTAATGAATTGTCACCCAGCGGAATTGAATAAATAGCAGAGACATTGGCGGTCCACTTGGGAACATTAGCGATGGGGTTACCTGAAAAATCATCACCCTCCTCTTCGTTCACATAGCTACCATATTCAGCATCGTAATTGGCATAGCTACCCGTTAAAGTGAAGTGATCTGTAGCCAACCAGGTGTATTCAAGTTCAATACCCTTAATGGACGCTTCTGCCACATTAGCGATAATGGTTGCTCCGCTCGGCTTGTGATTTTCAATCTGAATATCATCGTAGTCGGAATCAAAGAGGGTGACATTTAGACGCAGAGTATCGTCAAACAATTCTGTTTTAGCGCCAATTTCAAAAGATGCAACAGTTTCTTCATCAAACGGGGTTACTGCCGCCTCTTCGTTGTTAGGTTCCGGGTTGAAACCACCTGATTTATAACCCGTTGAATAACTGGCGTAGAGCATACTGGTATCGGTGATTTTGTGTGTTAATGACACTCTACCGGTCGCAGCGCTCCAACTATCTTCAACACTGGCCTCAACCTCATCTTCATCAATCAACAGGCCTGCAAGCGCCCCGCCAGCAGTGTGGTACACCTGGTAAGATTTTTCGTCTTTGCTGTAGCGTCCACCGACGGTCAAATCAGTTTTCTCGCCAAAACTATAAACCAGCTCACCGAAAACACCAAAACTGTCCGTTTCGTTCGACTGCGTAAAGTACTGCCAACTGGTGTAATCGAAGCCTGGCTGACCAGCAAAACCCGTATCATCGACGGATATAACGTCTACGAGAATATCTTTAACCTCATCACGATCATGTTGTTCATTCAAATAGAATAAACCAGCCAACCAATGTAGGTTTGTATCTGAGCCAGCGTTATCAAGACGGAATTCTTGTGACCAGGTCGTCGCATCGTTTTCTGAGTTTTGAACCACCATATCACGCGGGGTTCCAAAAAGATCAACTCTGACTTTGTCATCCGCATCACGATAAGTCGTAAGCGATGTAAAATTTAATCTATCTAGATCCCAGTGCAGTTCTGCAGAAAGGCCCTTTACATCTCTCTCATAGAACAAGTCATCTGAATTTTCTACTTTCCACGGATCAGCTGATAGCTCTGTATAGGGGGCCGCATGAGGATCAAACGCGAAATCATCTGATAAACTCGGATCATAGGCCTTACGTGGAGCAGGGTTGTTGGCTTCCTCCTTACTCCAGTGGCTTCTGAACAAAATACTTAATTCATCTGATGGCTCAAATAATAACTGGGCACGTAGTGCGAATTCTTCCCAACCATCCAGATCATCACCAGTAATAGCATCTTCTGTATAACCATCGCGTTCATAGCCATGCAAACTCAAGCGACCCTTTACGGTCTCTGTGTCATTCAAGCTGCCATTTATATAACCGTCAATGCGGCGGCGGTTATAATTACCCACTTCAGCCGTCAAAGAGGCAGAGTTTTCACCAGTCGGTGTATTATTCAAAACGTGCATTACCCCGGCTGTGGCATTACGCCCATAGGTTGTGCCCTGCGGCCCACGCAGTACTTCTACACGCTGCACGTCATACATGGCGGCGCTGCGCATAAAGTCACGGGAGATAACTTCGTTGTCCACCATCACCAATACACCCGAGTCAGACCCAGCACCTTCGGCACCCGAAGATATACCACGAATACTAAAAGTCTGTTCACCGGGACTCGAACTGATCATGGTTGCGCCAGGCACGTAGGCCAGCGTTTCATCAATGCTGCGAAGGTTAAGATCTTTAACAAAATCCCCTGAAAAAGCACTCATTGCAATCGGAATATCCTGCATACTTTCCTGTACTTTCCGTGCTGTAACGACAACTTCCTCAAGCTTTACCGATTCCCCTGTATCTTGTGCATTTGCGAATGAAGCGGTGGAAGCCGCAACAGCTATCGCCAATACTGTTTTTCCTATTATCTTCTGATTACGTTTAATTATACTAACCATGATAAATCTCCTGTTTGCGTTTAGAAATGACCATGTGAATGTGCGGTCATGGACATGACAGATCTCAATCTAACAGGCATTCCTGAAAAAACGCTTAAGACGGAATATTTAGGTAAAAAGACATTTTTCGCGTGGGGAAATAAGCCAAGGTTCTTATGCAAGTATGCTGTCATTTATTATTCGCCATTAATGATTATAAAAGATGCTATTCGAAGCGTACATAGCGATGATTCTCGTATTTCCGCCAACTAGTTTTCAAGCTGCTGCCTAAGCCAGGCAGCAGATTCTGGAATATAGATATGACTGTTCTTCCCTGCACAGTGCCCGTCGTTCAAATAGAGCCATATTTCCTGCTTTATGCCTGCAGTTGTTATTGAAAAAATTTCGCCCGTTGGCACTAATCTATCCTGATCCCCATTGATGGTGAGCAGTTTTGCCTGGTGTTCTGTAGGTTTCAATAAACCCTGACTACGCAGAGAAAGCGCAGCTAATTTTTTTTGTAAAACCAATCGACCGGCTTCGACATCATTAAATTCCTCCTTATCCATACCAAAACCCGCGCCTAAAGTTAGTAACATAAACCGAGGTAAAGGCCAGACTTCGCCATCACCAAAGGTAATGGGGCCGCCAATATTGATAGCGGCTTTAATATCCTCATCCACCAACGCGAGTTTTACAGCAAAATGACCGCCAAAGCTCCTTAGGGAAACTGCAAGGCGTGTTTCATCGATATCTTTACGTTGTTTCAGAAAATCTATCGCTCGAGCATAAATTCTCTCTGAATTCGGCTCTAGCCGCCACTGACTTTCACCGGTACCGGGTAAATCCATGGCAAATACAGCAAAGCCCTGCTCCAGCATCGGTTCAATTGTCGTCACGAGCTCATTTTTCCACGTATCAATTCCTCCAGAAACCACGACCAAAGGAAATTTATCTTGTTCCGGCAGAGTTTGCGGCTTATACAAATTACCTACTATCTCCTTGCCTTCAAACGAAATACGAATATGCTCGACCGGTACTCCAGACAATTCAAGAAATCGGTAATAGGCCATATTATGTTTGGCATATGCCTGCTGCGCTGAAGGAGAATGGATAAATGGGTATCTAGCCACACCAAAATGTGCCGAAGCCGCCTTATAATACTCGATTGCATCTTGCTCATGCCCTGAGGCAAGCGCGTTATTGGCGGCGATTACAAGCTTTTCTCCAACTTCGGAATTTTCGTAAACCCAGGTTCCTGGCCCTTCTCCAAACAGACCGTCGGTCTCATTGACTATGCGATGCAATTCACTTTCATCTGCACTACGGGCCACCCATCCCTTTAGCCGACGATGAGTGTCATGCGCTGCACCCTTTTCCCAGCCTTCAAAATTTGGCTCTTCGGCTGCTGCTACATGAACGGCGCTGCACAGTGTTGAAATGAATAACATTGCCAGCAAGGCATAATTGGATAAACATAGACGCATAATAACTCCAGTATGCAAAAGATAAATTTTTACCAGGCCAGTGTGAAGGAAAGGTCTGAAGATATCCTGAAGGGAGTTAAGAACATTTTGTTGAAACAACGAGATAAACCCGTCAAACGCCATTCTTTTTTACTAAGCTACATCTAGAGAACGCTGGAACTCAACACGTATCTTTAAGCCCGTGCCGGAGTCACCCGTAGAAACATGTATCTCAGCCGCATGCAGTACAGCGATTCGTTGAACTATTGACAGCCCAAGGCCAACGCCTGTCGCGGTAGAGCTGGACATACGATAAAATTTCTTGAATATGTCGCCCATGTTTTCTTTCGGTATCCCGGGGCCTTCGTCAACTACAGACAAACATACCCGACCATCTTCTGATGACAATTTGACAACTACCCCCGTACCCGGTGGTGAATAGCGTATCGCGTTGTCTATCAAGTTTCGAGCCAATATACCCAGAGAAATCGGTTCGCCTTTAACACGAAAGGCTTCATCACAGAGATAGCTGATACTGACGTCTTTGTCTTTTGCGCTGCCTGAAAGTTCGGTTACGACCTCTGATACAATATCATCAAGATTGACCAGGGCCGGATTTTCCAACAGGTCGTTTGCCTCCATACGAGAGAGAGTTAGCAACTGAGAAACTAAATGCGAGGCCCGATCAACTCGTACCTCCATCCTTCTAGCTGCGCGTTTTGCCGCGTCTGGCATTTCAAGTTGCCGTAGGATCTGCGCCTCGGTTTTTAGTGCACCCAGCGGCGTACGCAACTCATGTGCGGCATTGGCGGTAAAAACATGTTCATTATCAAAGGCCTCCTTGAGTCTCCTTAACATATAGTTAAGCGACCTGACCAAGGGCTCTACTTCTTGGGGCACCTCCCCCACGCTAATAGGGTTTAGGAATTGAGGGGTCTGGGTCTCCACTTGCCCCGCCAGTTCCTTAAGAGGCTTTAGGCTATGGCGCACTCCAAGAAAGATTGCGACTAACATTAATGGCAGAAAAACCATATTGGGCCAAATGGCCTGAAAGATTACAGAAAACAATAGCGCATTAATGGATTCTCTCGTCTCGGCAACTATAATCCATATTTCATCACTCTCGTCAAAATAGTAATAGACTCGCCAATCATGGATCTGCCCCTCACTTTCAAGAGCTACATCACGTACTGAAACTTCATCGACTAAAGGGAAATTGGGAGCGCCAATCGATTTTGCGACAACATTATTTTTATGCACGATATTGAACGCTAAAGAAATGTCATATTGAGCTGCAAGTTCGTCTTCAATTCTTTTTTCAGCGGTATTTTCTCCCGACTGCATGATCAGCCGATGAGCGAAGCCACGGATGACATGTGCATAGTTTTTCAGGTCGTCATCATGAGATAATTCTGCGACGTGTTTTAGGGAAAAATAGGTTGAAATAACAGTAACCGCCCACGCGGAAACGAACAGGGTAAAGGTGATGATTAACATGCGTTGTTGAACGGAGCGCATGGCTAAGGCTCTAGCCTGTATCCAACACCGTGTATCGTTTTGATAACGTCACGACCAAGTTTTTTACGTAAGTGTGAGATATACACTTCTACGGTATTACTGGAGACTTCAGCACCCCAGGAATAGAGCGAGTCTTCCAAATAACTCTTTAATACCGGGCTACCAACACGCTCAACAAGGGTCTGAAGTACACTAAACTCGTTATTGGTCAGTTCAAGTTCATCGCCCTTAAAGAATATCTGACGCTGCGCAGGTTTTAGAACAATATCACCAGCCACCAATTCATCCGAAGCGCGACCTTTTAGCCGTCGGTCCACAGAGCGAATTCTCGCAAATACTTCATCTATGTCAAAGGGTTTTACTATGTAATCGTCGGCGCCGGCGTCCAATCCTGCTACGCGATCAGAAATGGCATCGCGAGCTGTGAGAATTATGGTTGGAATATCAATTCCGTCAGCCCTAATTTTTTTTAGTACCTTGGTACCCGGGATGTCAGGTAATCCGATATCGAGCAAAACGAGATCATGCATAAGCGGATTCTGCAAAGCACCGATTGCCGATTTTCCGTCCTTCACCCAATCAGCCGTGTGACCACCCAGCTCTAGAGCTGCGAGCACTGACTCACCCAGCAACAAATCATCTTCAACCAGTAAGATTCGCATAAAAGTCTATTTACCTTTTATTCTGCATATATATCTTTTTGTTTTGCTATCTGCTCATAGCGAAGAACGTCTTCATCCAATATAAATCGGTTTTCCCGCAATTCTAGAGCGGCCTTTTTAACCATGCTAACGTAATGATCTTGATCATCATAGCGCTCTTCCACCGATAACCTGGGATCGCCATCGTTTTCCCTCTGTGAGAGAGTTCCGGGAAATGGAATGATGGCGCCGTACATATGACATGCCTCGTTAGTCGGAAATGGTGGGGCATAGAAATTCCAGCCTGTATGCGTAGCCAACGGTACGGCTATATCAGGGGTTCTTATACCCGGCACGTCATTGCCATCCTGATCGGTTAAAGGCACCAGAATTCGATAGTCCGTCCCCAATGCCGCCACCACATCTCCAGCTGGACCGTAAACCGCTGAAGTATTCAACAGGAGCGACTTCTCGATGCCGGGAATCACAGGAAAACCATCTTTTGACAACTCAACCAGCGTACCATTATCAATTCTGCCTACCTGGCTCACTGGCGGCTTAGTTCCTACGACTACCCATTCATTCATTGCAACCAAAAGTGCGCGCAATACAGGGCTTGGATTATTGGGATTCTGTGGGTAGCGGCAGTTGCCTCTTTTAATTTTCATACCCGGCCGCCCGTTATGCTGAATTCCAGCCAAGGCATAGTGTCTTACGTTGTTAGGAGAGGAAATATCCCTCACGCCAACAGAATCAGTATGTAAAATGGATGCGGCTTTATTTCGATACTCACTGGAAGTGTTCACTTCCATGATAAAGGGTGGTTTCTTGCCAGCCGATAGCAAGCCCGGCTCTGGCATGCCCTTTGCGTCTATGATGTCTGCATAGCGAAATGGAGGTCTGAACTCGGGATATTCATGATCCTGAAATCGTGCGTTGGAACGAAAAGGGGTACCGAAGGGAATATTGGCCAGAGACTTGCCAATACCCGCGGTATAAATGAATAGGCCGTCAAAAACCTGTCTTTTTTCTGTATCCTCGTTCATTCCCAGCTCATAAAATTCTCGCAGGAAGCGCGCTGGCTGTGAAAAACCTATGCCGGTCACCGAGTGATATACCGGTGTTGCCGCAGAGCCGTAAAGATCGGAGATTGCAGTCGACGTTTTATTTGAATAACGCAGAAGTGAAACGAAATCTCTGACAACCGCAAAACCAGCACCCAAAACTTCGGGATCCTTGCCTGTATACCAGGCATCGTATAATTTTCCTGACTCGAACAGTATTTCATCGTTGGCGGCAGCGATACGACGCCCGTTAACCAGCTTCCACGAGGCTTGCGGAAGTTCTCGAAATGCTTCACCTGAGTCATTGCGAACAGTGACCCGGACAGGCTTTGCCTCATCTGCGGCATAACTCAAATCCAGCTGATTGTGATCTGCTTTTATACGCGACCCAAATACAAATTCCTCTCGTACTTCGCCACTGTACGGGGCCGCCACGGGCAACGTTGCACTCATTAAACCTGGACCAATTGCGATGCCTTCCCATGCTACCCACGCAAGGGTATAGCCTTGGCGCATCAAGAAGCCATTGCCGGAATCGGCCACCGATAGCGGATGAAGACTGGCCTCAGGTGACAATGCGCTAGCATCCCCACTTTGCGGAGGATGTGAATCGTTCATCATTTGGAGAACGTATTTCCGGCCCCTATTGGGAATTTCTACCAATAATTTTGCGCCGCCAGCAAGTACCTCAACCGGCTGCATAAGGGCAAAGTCCGCACTGTAATGCACAAGGCCGTCCTCATCAGCGACGGCCTGCTCCAAATTTACAATTGCCCTATTGTGAGGATCTTGTGGGTCAAGCGTGCCTGAGACACGGCCATGGATATATTCATAGGGTCCAAAATCTCCAAACGACTGTCCTTGGGCTACCGGAAACCTACCTTGCACCGCGATACTATTCACGTCACACCAGGCAAACGGTGAAAACATAGCGAGAAAAAAAATACTCAGTGAAAATCTTCCTAACTTCATGTCTTAACCGTCCAGATTGGAATAACTATTGAAATGGCACAATTTTCTGGCTTTGTTCACCTAAGCCAGTGATGCCTAGTCGCACTTGGTCTCCGGGCTTTAAAAAACGAGGCGGGGTTTGGAAAGCACCAATGCCACCGGGCGTCCCTGTAAGGATGATATCACCGGGCTCAAGCGTCATAAACGCACTAAGGTAACTAACTAAATAGGCCGGATCGAATATCAAGTGCTTTGTATTGGAACGCTGCTGCACTTCTCCGTTAAGCTCCAGCCAAACATCCAGATTACCCACATCCAAAGAGCTATCTACAACCAAATAGGGACCCATTGGAGCAAATGTATCAGCGCTCTTGCCCTTAGTCCACTGGCCACCTCGATAGATCTGAAAATCGCGATCAGTCACGTCATTTCCAATAGTATAACCAGCAATGAAATTCGACGCTTCTTGCTCGGTAACATAGCGAGCGGTCTTGCCGATGACTATCCCCAACTCAACCTCCCAATCAAGCATTGTTGAATCTCTGGGTGTTATTACATCGTCGTTGGGTCCGCTTAAGGCCGTTGTCGCCTTCATAAAGACAATCGGCTCTTTCGGCACTTCCTGCCCCGTCTCCTTTATGTGATCCATATAGTTAAGGCCTACAGCGATAATTTTACCCACCCCGTTAACTGGTGAACCAAGCCTGGGTGTATTATCGACAACCGGCAAGAGGCTCCAGTCAAGCGACGCAATTTTCGCAAGTGATTCGGCAGACAGATTTTCCGGGGTAACGTCATCGATGTAGTCAGATAGATCTCTAATAGCATTGTCGCCATCCAATAAACCAGGTTTCTCCTGACCCACAGGTCCAAAACGCAATAGCTTCAAAGCAACTCCGGCAGAGGCGCCCACCTCCTCGTTAGCATAAACACTTGCAACACTTAAACATGTCATAGCAGCAACCGCACAAAACACGGAGGTAAAAAACGACTTCCAACTTTCAACTTTCATATTGTTCCCTTAGATACCCGGATAATAATATTCACTTGTATCGATACTATTGGCAAATTCTGAATAAGTCCTTAAATTCAGAATTTGTGAATACAGCCTCTCAATTCAGAGTTTCTTCAGAATTACATGGTTTAATCCTCTATCAGTATAAGGATTTGAACATGGGCCGCATTGAGCGACCTGCTGACTTAAAACTAATATATTTTTAGAGATCTCAATTATGAACCGTATGACAATCGCTAGAGTTCTTATTGTAGTAGGTCTAATAATAGGTCTAACTAGTCTATACATGACTATTTCCCACATCGGCGACCCAAACTATTTGGTAATGAGTGCAGAGACGACTGACCACTCCTATTATCATTTTTTTAGAGAAGCAGGTGGCGATATCGCCGCTATGGTGATATTCCTTTATTTTATTTTTGGGCCGTGCCACGTACGCACGCCCAGCACATGGTTCATGGCTTTCGTCATCGCTCTAGGTTACTACGCGCCTTATTGGGTTGGCATGCCGTTTAATGACTCGCTATCTGCCCCCCACATGAGAGCAGAGCTTGCTCATATTTTACAAGCAGCATTGGTTCTTTCAGGCCTGCTGATTTCTCGAAACGCGCCACAATAAATCTACAGGATATAAATATGAAAAACACACCGTCACTACTAGCAATTCTAGGCCTGATTTTCTGCACCTCGGGAGCCACAGCAGATGATGTCTATCAGGAGACTACACTGTCATTAGACTATGCACAGCGGTTGGCAGGCGCCACTGTCGCTGCATGCCGTAAAGATGGGTATAAAGTCAGCGTGGCGGTACTGGATAAAAAAGGTATCATAAAAGCGCTGCTTACAGATGACGGTGCCTTCTTGCATAGCGGGGATGCTAGTCTAAGAAAAGCCTACGCCAGTATTTCCAGGCAATTGCCAAGCCACGCCATTCAAGAGCACATTAATAAAAACAACGACATCAATACAGCGCTAAACTTTACTTCACTGGGTATGTCGACCTGGGGAGGCGGTTTGCCGATCAAATACAAGGAAGAAGTTGTTGGTGCCATTGGTGTATCGGGTGCGCCTGGCAGTGAACTGGATGTCGCATGTGCCACCGCTGCTTTAGCCGAGATAAGTATTACGACGGAGGAGAAATCGTGAATTTTAATCTAAAAAATATTGCCGTCAGCGGCGCATTCTTCTCTATAGCTCTTTGGGGCTGTGGCGAGACAACTGATAATCAAAATCGGGCCATAGCGCCCGTATCCCTCCCTACTTCCGATCTAGCCATTGATGATGACGACATTGGCGGAGTCGTTTCTGGAACAGCCGGACCAGAAGCAGGGGTATGGGTCATAGCTGAGACGGCTGACTTCGACACGCGATATCACAAGATCGTGGTGACCGATGACGAGGGCCGCTATGTTATCCCCGATCTACCAGAGGCAAACTATAAAATCTGGGTAAGAGGCTATGGACTGATTGACTCCGAAAAGACCGCGTCCGTACCCGGACAGATTGTCGATATAGCCGCTGTAACCGCACCTGATGCCGCCACCGCGGCAAAAGTCTATCCAGCAGCTTATTGGTACGCAATGCTGGGTCTACCTAATAGCGAGGAATTAAGTAACATTCCTGGTGGTAAACATGAATACCTGATGTGGACCAAAAACAATGGTTGCATCGGCTGTCACCAGATTGGCAATGAATATACCCGACAAATACCTCTGGCAATACAGGAAGAATTTGCTGATTCAACTGACGCATGGATGAGACGTGCACAGAGTGGTCAAGCGGGCCATATTATGATGATGATGGGCGCTGGTATGGCAAAAGGCTTGCCGTTTAAATACATGGGTGATTGGAGCGATCGTATCGCCGCAGGTGAGATACCCTCGCAGAAGCCGAAGCGCCCTGCTGGCATTGAGAGGAACGTAGTCGTTACGGTGCGCGACTGGTCCGAGGAGACCTCTTATCTACATGACCTGTCAGGTACTGATCGTCGCGATCCTACGGTAAACGCCTATGGAAAAATTTACGGCGCACCGGAACATAGTACCGACAGCTTCCCTATTCTTGACCCGGTTAATAATACCGCTAGTACTTTTCTTGCTCCCGTGCGTGATGCAGACACGCCATCAACGTTGAAAGACCCAGTCATCGCGCCTTCCCCGGTGTGGGGCAATAAACAAATATGGGATAGTAAGAGCAATGCCCATAACCCCCGCCTGGATCATAATGGGCTGGTCTGGTATACAGCCAGAATTCGTGCAGAGGAAACACCTGATTACTGCAGAGAAGGTTCAAGCCATAGCTCCGCAAAATTATTTCCATTACAAAAAAATGATCGCCAACTGAGTGTACTTGACCCCAAAACGGACCAGTACACCTTCATCGATACCTGTTATGGCACCCACCATCTTCAGTTTCACTGGGATGAAAATAATACCCTGTGGACCAGCGGTGGCGGTGATGTTGTTGGTTGGTTAGATACCAATAAATTCCTTGAAACAGGGGATGCGGTTGCAGCACAAGGATGGGCTCCTTTCATCCTAGATACCAATGGAAACGGTTCACAAGATGCGTGGGTAGAACCCGGCGAGGCGATCGACCCGGCAATGGACAAGCGAGAGAAGGCCAACTTTTACGCGGTAATGCCGAACCCCGCAGACGGATCAATATGGGGTACAAACACCTTTTACTTTCCCGGTGCTTTGGTACGGCTAGATCCTGGCTCCAATCCACCACAGACCGCACTAGGTGAAAAATTCAATGTACCGCTACCCGGATTTGGCCCACGCGGTGCGGATATAGATAGTCAGGGCGTTGTATGGTCCTCATTGGGAAGCGGACACTTGGGAGAATTTGACCGGCGTAAATGTAAAGGTCCGCTAAACGGCCCGACGGCTACCGGTGATCATTGCCCGGAGGGTTGGACATTTCACGATTTCCCCGGCCCAAGTTTTTCAGATGAACCCGGTCGCAGCGTTGAATCCAGCTATTACACCTGGGTAGATATGTATGACACCTTTGGTCTGGGTAAAGATGTTCCGATAGCAACTGGAAATCTATTCGATGGCATACACGCACTGGTTGACGAAGATTTTTATACCTTCCGCGTGCCCTACCCCATGGGGTTTTACAGCAAGGGTTTTGAGGGACGCATTGACGACCCGGACGCAGGCTGGAAAGGAAAAGGTCTGTGGGTACCAAGCGGTGATCGCACACCATGGCATATGGAAGGTGGAAAGGGTAACAAACCGCTGGTAGTGCATTTTCAACTTCGACCTGACCCTTTGGCGAAATAGGAAACCGACGTAGTGAACAAAGAACACACTCGAAGCTATGGGGTAGTCACTCAGTTATTACATTGGTTTATCGGGGCTCTAATTATTGCAGAGATAGTTATGGCTCTAATCGCCGAAGACATGCCAGCCGGTGCAGAATTAGAGCAGATGGTTGACCTGCATAAATCCTTGGGCATTACTTTGTTGATACTCATAGCTATCCGAGTAGGCTGGCGTTACCTGGAAGGTAGTGCGCCCCCTTATACTGGTATTTCCAAGCGGAGTGAAAAACTGGCCCAATATGGACATCGTGCACTCTATTTTTTAATGGTCTTTATGCCTCTTAGTGGTTGGCTGATGAGCTCTACCGGTGGGCATCAGGTTATTCCATTCGGGCTTTTAGAGTTTCCTGCTTTATTGTCGCCCAATGACCTGCTTCATGATGTATTGGAAACCAGTCATGCCGTAGCCAGTAAATTGATGATACTGCTTATTATTATTCATGTAATTGCGTCGTTGCGTCATCAATTTGTTGAGCGAGTTGATGTTTTTTCTCGTGTATTGCCATTCGCAGGAAGGAATCCCAACGAATAGCCCTTGAAACCAACTTCGGTTTAAGCTCACCCTCGGTTAATCGGGGCAAGAGTCCGACGCACCACGCACCTCTACGTATAGTAACGCCCAGCCAAATAGCCTGAGCCACATCACCTGATAGTGATTCTTTTGAATTATGCGCGGGTTAGAATATTATCGCCAAGCCCACAATAGAAAGCGCGGCGATCAGTGGGAAAAATACAGTTACCACCGCAAGATCTTTATAAGCTTCTTTATGTGTCAGGCCCATGACCGTCAAAAACGCAATCACTGCACCGCAATGTGGCAAGGAATCCAGCCCTCCGCTTGAAACAACAAGGATACGGTGCAGCTCTTCAATTTCCATTCCTGTATTAATGTAATGGTCTGCCATGGTTGCCATGAAGATCTGCAATCCACCTGACGCCGACCCAACAATTGCCGACAGCGCACTAATCGATAAAAAGGCTGACAGCTCCGGAGCCATAGAGACGTTTTGAAAGAAGTGGGTAAAACTGGAAAAACCTGAAGTCTGACTTACAACCCCGCCAAAACCTATCACTGCAGAGGTATTCAATAGCGGCATAAAACAATCATTACTGCCTCGGCTTAAAATCGTATTTAAGTTGGTGGAGAGAAAGCGAGTCATAAGTAGTAAACAGAGCACCGAGCCAATGGCCAGAGAGAAGCTCGGCCACAAAATCCCCTGGGTTTTTGCAAACACTAGCCAGGCGGGTGCTTGACTTAAATCACTATAAAAACCCAACACCAGCTTTGGCAGTAGAATCATGCCCAGGACAAGCACAATAGGAACTAAAGCAGTCAGCCAATGTGGAAGATGTTGATCATCCGAAGAAATAACTTCATTGGCAGACGCTATAAACATCTCTCCATTGCGCGCCGCTTTGCGTTGTTCAGATTTTAGGTAGTACATACCACCAAAGAGCATAATGCTTGCTGCGACGATACCAAGAACCGGTGCAGCATAGAGATCTGTGCCTAAAGCCGAGGCGGTAATCACATTGTGAATTGATGGCGTGCCAGGCAATGCGGTTAATGTAAATGTGCCTGCGCCCAACGCTGCCGCGCCACACATTAACCTCCTTGGAATATTGGCTTCTTGTATCAGTCGTAAGCCCAGGGGATAAATAGTGAAAATAACAATAAATACGATGACACCCCCATAGGTAAGCAGGCCACATGCTAAGGTAATGATCCAGAGAGCATTGTCCTTGCCCATTCGTCTAGACATAGCTACTGCCAAGCTGCTGGCAGCGTGTGTTTCAGCCATAATCCGACCAAAAATAGCACCGGTAAAAAACAACCAGAAAAATTTTCCGGCAAAGCTGAAAGCGCCTAAGGGGCCAGTCGTATAGTTATGACCAAAGGCGAGGCTTAGATCCATACTATTGGTTAGCGCAACCACCAAAGAAGCCGCAATTGATGCAATAAAAATATTGACGCCCTTAAGAGCCATGTACATTAACAATAAAAGCGCGGCAAGAAGCCCTATATTTTCGATCATTAAAAACCTTCATATTTATTATGGACGGGCAAAACTTGTGAATGAAATACAGCTATTAGACCTTTGAATGTATGTTATTCCGAAATCCTGAATATGGCCTTAAATTGGCCGAGAAACATAGGTGGCTGGATAGATTGGGGATTGGAAGGCGCAGTACTCTAGAAAAGGTATAGTTCGCCAACCAAAATAACTCGTAAGCTATTGTTTATGAAATATTTTTCCCGCCGTTTTTGTTGTGCGCCTCTGATGGACTGGAGTGACTCTTAAAAACCACTTTATAAATCAATAAATAAAACGGCAAAAAAATAAATGATGCAGTTTTGGTGCAGTTCCAGCCAAGTTTAAATGACACCTCTACTGACTAAGCCAAAAACAGACATATAAATGCCTTCCTCCAGTGCGAATAACCACCTAAATTGGTGTCCCGTTTTATTAGACCACTTCACTTACACGTATTGTAACAACTTGCCTCAAGTGTGGCTAATTGCTACAATCGATGCAAGATGCATCTGAGGACAGTGACATGGCAACAACAAGCGTACGACTAGACCAAGACCTTATTGATAAAGCGACAATTATGGCAAAAGCCTTAAATCGTACACCACCCAAGCAGATTGAGCATTGGGCTAAAATTGGTGCAATCATGGAAGATAACCCTGACTTACCGTACGAGTTTGTGAAGCAGGCGATAATTGCCGAAGCCGAAAGAGAAGCTGGAAAACTGGAGAGTTACGATTTTGGCTAAGGCAAAAAACGTTTTACAGACGCCTACTTTTAAAAAGGCGGTTAAGAAACTTAAGCCGAGCCAGAAAAAAGAGCTGGATACCGCCGTTAAAGCATTAATGGCAAAACCGGCTCTTGGCGAACAGAAGAAAGGTAATCTTGCATTTTTACGTGTATACAAATTTAAGATGAACAAGCAGTTGACGCTATTGGGATATAGTTTTGATGGTGGAACTCTAACCCTTGAGTTAATGGCTCTTGGCTCCCACGAAAATTTCTACCGCGATATCAAACGTCGAACATTGAGCTAACGAGGAGTCTTTTGCTCGCTAGACACCTGAATGCCCTCTTCCGATGTGCAAGACCGCCTAATTTAGTGTCCGGTTTTATTAGATCACTACATTCCGTACGTGTGAAAACAATATTTCCAGCGAGAAGGGCTTATTTATTTCTCTACCCAGTGATTTTTTAACCAGCTACATTAAAGACATCATCTTTAGCGGCAACTATCTTCCCTTGTGTTTATACCAAACTTTCCAGATAAGGCTGCATCACATTTTTTACCCGGCACAATTGTGCGTAATGTACCAGCTCATCCATCGTAAAACGTTTTTCACGCCACCCCTCCCGCAAAGCTTCCAATGCGACATCAAGGCCAATTTTATTGCGATACTTAAAACAGTCCGCCACGGTTCTGGCGGGGCTAGATACTTTAATCTCGGCACCATCCACTGTGTGGTATTCCACACCTTCACCAATCAGCAACCCTGATATGGAGACAAACCGAACCGGAGGATAATGGATCTTTGGCTGCCAGCCCTTGCGGTCGATGGCAAGCCAAACCTCATGGGGATTTTGAGTCGTAAAATTATGGAAACTAAGGGCTGACAACAGAGCTACGACTGCTTTGGGAGCCTGTTTCACTGCTTCAATCAGGGATTGGTTATTACCCGCCTTGCGTTGCGGCCATTGGTACATACCCCTGCCGATGCGGACCAGAACCTGGTCTTTTGAAAGTTGATATAGGTAATCTTTGGGCAGGCCAAGCCTTGTCAGATCGGATGGCCTGACAATGGCGTGATTTCTGGCATAGTCGATAACTTGCTGCCTTTTTGAAGATTGAGACGTAACAGGCATATATTAATTCCTCGGCAGTTATAAATATATGCCCATGTTTTAATATATGCACGTAATTGCTGTGAGTTTTTGTAAGTTAGGGGAGAGTCTACACACCCCATTTACGGTATTTCCAATAGCCACATTGACGGACAGACAAAGACCGCGACTGAGCGCGGCCTTTGTGATTGCAAAACATACTACTGCGTGAGCATTTATTTCATAGAAATAAGCTCTGTTGCGCTCGCTCCAAGTACACTTTCTAATTCAGGAACTTCAGCAATCGCAAGGTCTGCGCTAACTTGCTCCATCTCCATGAGTAGCTGCTTATCAACCACCGCGCGAATGACCACTGTTTCGTTAGCGGCTACTGTGAACTCTAGTCCCGAATTATCACGGTCGCTGGTAATCAACTGATGCACGCCCGGCCCAATATCGGTCACTAAGTGACGGTTAGTTCTGATCTTGCCGGCATGGTCTCCGTCGATATATACCCGGTAATTCATGTAGCTCTGTGCAGACCTTTGCGATGGCCGAAAAATAACAACCTGGCTCTTCCCTGGTGTTGCTACTTTCTCAACCTCTGCAGGTGAACTTGCGAAAACCGAACCTGCAGCAAGCATGGCGGCGACTAAGGTAAACGTATTAAGTAGTGATTTCATGATGACTTCCTCTTGGGTGACTAAGTACGTGCTACATACGTTACGCAAAGCCACGACGTTCATAAATAGACAATAGCGGTCAACTATTGTCTAATATCGAACAATGCGTACAGGAGGATTCATGCAAGGGCTAAAAAACTGGGAGAATTTACGTTATTACCTGGCGGTAGCCAGACAAGGCACAGTAACGGGAGCGGCAAAACGGCTGGGGGTCAGCCATGCAACGGTGCTACGCCGCATTGACCAAGTCGAGTCAGAACTTGGGGCAAGATTGTTTAAAAAACTCCAGACCGGTTACGTACTCACCACAACCGGCAGAGGCCTACTAGACAGTGTGACAGAGTTAGAGCGAACGATTAACACGTTGGTGAATCAAGTACAGAACACCGACAGTACGCTGAGCGGTAATTTGAGAGTAACCCAACCAGGTAGCAGCGCTATAAACTTGTACCCGCTGTTTGCAGAGTTTACCCGGCGTTATCCAGAGATAAACTTGCAGATAATGTCTGAAAGCCGGGCAGCGAACCTCAATCAGCAAGAAGCTGACGTGGCGTTTCGACTAACGGAATCACCACCAGAGTTACTGGTTGGACGCTGTATTGGGACCTTGCAGTTTCAGCCATACGGCAGCCGCAGCTACCTTGCACAGTTTGAGCCAGGCACAAAGATCAATCGGTATCAGTGGGTGCTTTGGGACTACAAAGATGGGGTGGCGTGGTTTGAAGAGAATGTTAAAGATGCCAATGTCGTAATGCGTGCGAGCAACCTAACTGATGTCCTAAGTGCAGTGCGCGCGGGGGTTGGGGTTGGATTATTGTCTCACCAAGTTGCACAGCAATATAATGATCTTCAGCATGTTCCAGCACCTAACTCGGGTACCCCACGTAAGGTTTGGATGCTAACCCACCGCGACCTGCGCGATGTCGCCAGGGTTAAAGTATTTATGCAATTTATCGCCGAGGAATTTCACAATCAGTTAGCGGCAATCGAACCAGCTCCGCCATAAATTTCCTCTTCAGTAGAGAGAACCCACACACTTAGACTCTGCTAAAAACTCGCAGACGGATAGATTATTCATTACATTAGTACCGTTTTTGTAACTTTACGCGCCGAGGTATTGCCAGGTTAACCGCCTAAAGCTGCTAGAGTCATACGTATGAATATATACAAGCGCAACGATTCCTTAGCGCTCATGCTTCTGTGTCCAATTTATTTAATCTTGGCCGCCATTTAGTATCGGCGGAGCAGTATAGAAACCTCAGGGAAAGTGCGTTTAAATCTTGGGAACAAGCGGTAATCTAATTCCCTTGTGTTTATACCAAACTTTCCAGATAAGGCTGCATCACATTTTTTACCCGGCACAATTGTGCGTAATGTACCAGTTCATCCATCGTAAAACGTTTTTCACGCCACCCCTCCCGCAAAGCTTCCAGTGCGACATCAAGGCCAATTTTATTGCGATACTTAAAACAGTCCGCCACATAGATTGCTAGTGTTGCTATTTCTGTTGTCATTGTTTTAGTTCTTTCTAAATCGGTTTATGGGTCACTAGGCGGGAGTGAAACAGAGATACAGGAAATATTAGATATTCTGGCAAAGCACCCAGAAGGGCTAGGCCGTGGAAAAATAGAGAATGAACTCAAATTTTTCTTAGCTAGCAAAACCTTACAGAGAAGGTTGAACTCCCTATACGAGGCGGGGGAGATACACACAGAAGGTAATAGAAAGAGCACTAAGTACTTTCACCTTGATACTAACTTAGGGACAAGTATTGAGACAGAATCCACTGAAGACAAGGACATATCTGATCAAATATTCTCCCAAAATAGCCTTCAAGCTCTTAAATATCTAGATAAACCATCTCATTTAAGGGAAATAGTGTCCTATAAAAAGGAATTTCTTGAAGACTATGTCCCTAATGAGACAACTTATGTCCCTATAGAGAAACGAGAAAAACTCAAGAAAGAAGGTGAAAGACTGGACAAGGAGCTTGCCGCAGGAACCTATGCCCAGCAAATTTGCCAAAAATTACTTATCGACCTCTCCTATAACTCAAGCCGATTAGAAGGGAATACCTATTCCAGGCTAGATACTGAAAAGCTCGTTGTAGAAGGCATTACTGCCGAGGGAAAAGTTCATAAAGACTCCGTAATGATCATGAATCACAAGGAAGCCATTTTATTCTTAGTAGAGAACGCAGAAGAAATAGAATTCAACTCTTTTACGATTCTCAATTTACACAATTTATTATCGCAAGACCTTCTTGCAAATCCAGAAAGTTGCGGCAATGTCCGAAAGATTGAAGTCAACATCGGAAAATCTACCTATAAACCTTTAAATAACCCACATCTTCTAAAAGAATACCTAGAGCTTATTTTTGTTAAAGCCAAAAAGATAGAAGACCCTTTTGAGCAGAGCTTCTTTGTCTTAGTGCATCTTTCATACTTACAGGCTTTTGAGGATGTAAACAAAAGAACGACTCGCCTTGCTTGTAACATCCCATTCATCAAAGGGAATTTATGCCCTCTCAGCTTTACTGATGTTCCAAGAGACGACTATCTTGCAGCGCTACTCATGATCTATGAGACAAATAAAATAGAACCAATGCTCGAACTCTTTAGCAATGCATATTTACGTTCTTGCAAGCAGTACGAGATTGCAAAAGAAAGCCTCGGTGAAATAGATGCCTTTCGGATTCAATACCGAGCTCAACGAAAGGCTGTTATGGGGACAATCATTCAGAACAATATCCACGGCGATGAAATAGAAGATCTGCTCGAAACATACTGTAAAGAAAATGGCATAGAAAACGGTGATAAATTTACCGCCATGACTCTTGCCGACTTAAGCAGCCTTCATGCAGGTGCCATAATTGGCCTAGGAATTACTGAATATCAATTCAATGAATGGAAGTCAAAAGAAAAATAACGAGAGAACAGACACACAAAATTCAGGATGATCGGTTCTGTCGCAAAAACTCTTGAAAGCGAATTACCACTGTTTTTCAAGTATAACTATCCTGTCGAAGCCAAGTCGTAAAACTGCTGCCAAGCGGGTAAAGAACTACTACTTTGCTTCTTTTTCAGCATCCGCCAGACCTCGATACCTGCCAAAGTCGCACCTGCTGACCAGAACGATTTGCCAAATGTAGGCGCTTTAGGCGAACCCCAGCGTTGGATCGTACTGTGGTCAACAACGTAGCCTCGCTCTTGCATGAGTTCTTCTAGATCGCGATAACTCAGTGAATAGGCTATATACCAACGTACGCATTGTAAGATGAGATCTTGTCAACGATGTCGTCCTTTGAAACTGATCACGATTTATCCGAATATAGATATTTGGGGCGCAAAGTATAGCGTATAGATTTATCAAGGCCGATTTTGCGACAGAACCATCTAACACTGACAGCTTCAGTTACTCTGGTTTCATGAAGTTAAGTTGGCAACACCAAAATGGTGACTGCATTGCGGAGTCCGTGTTGAACGCTTGATTATATGTTTTACGCCGCGATTAGAGGCTTTACATGAAGCTCGTCACGATGCGCTTCAGCTTGCCAAAGATCGTATTGTGATTGCTGGTTCAACCAGCTTTCTGACGATGTATTAAATGCAATGGAAAGCCTGACAGCCATTTCCGGGCTTATACCAGCTTTACCATTAACTATGCTGGATAATGTTTTTCTGCTAACACCTAAAGCCTCTGCTGCTGCAGTGATACTTAATTTTAGAGGCTCTAAACAAAGCTCTTTAATAATTTCACCCGGGTGTGGTGGGTTGTGCATTAGCATAATTTCACCTCAGTGATAATCTTCGTAATTGACGATTTCTGCATGCTCTCCATTAAAACGAAAAGTCACTCTCCAATTACCGCTAACACGAACAGACCATATATCAGACCTATCGCCAGTTAACGGATGCAAAAATAATCCTGGTAAATTCATATCATTTGGAGAAGTAGAGGCATTGAGACGACCTAAAATAAGCTTAAGCCGCTTTGAGTGTTTCACTTGAATACCAGAGGTTTTCCCCAATTTGAAGAATTTCTCAAGACCTTTATGCTTAAACGATAGAATCATGAACAAGTGTAACCCGATACGACTCGGGTATCAATTAATTTTCACATATAACAGTAGTGGTCTACTATTTCCGGACAGCAATTTAGGCTCCCAATACTCAGAGTTTCAATGGGTGTAGATGTGGGCCTTCAGCACTGGGGGAAACTGGGGGACAAAAAACGACCGCTATCATTTCCAAATTAGCGAGACATCTAAAGCTATTAATTAACTGCACCAAAAATATTCTTTGGTGCATTTTTGGTGCAGTGATTTATCAAAAAAAAGCATGAATAAGACACAATAAAACAAAAAGCACACACGGCATATATTGAAGCGTTGGGCAATATAAAAACAACTCGTTAAATATCAAATACTTACGTAATTAGACATTTTCTATGTTCCTCTTTTTCAGTGACAAATAGCCCTGAAAAAGGTATAGTCCGCCAACCAAAATAACTCGTAAGCTATTGTTTATGAAAGACTTTTCTCGCCGTTTTTGTTGTGCGCCTCTGATGGACTGGAGTGACCGGCACTGCAGGTATCTGTGGCGTCTGGCCAGTAGGCATGCGCTGCTCTATACCGAGATGGTCACCACCGGTGCGCTAATTCATGGCGATACCCAGCGGTTTATGCAGTACAACGAAGAAGAACATCCGGTTGCGCTGCAATTGGGTGGCTCCAACCCTGCAGATTTAGCACACTGTGCCAAGCTTGCGCAAAAGTGGGGTTATGACGAGGTTAATCTTAATGTGGGCTGCCCTTCTGATCGTGTTCAAAACGGTATGTTTGGCGCCTGTTTGATGGCCAATGCGCCTTTGGTTGCCGAGTCCGTTAGCGCGATGAAAGCGGCTTGCGATTTACCTGTCACGGTAAAACACCGCATCGGTATTGATGATCTGGAAAGCTATGAATGGTTATGCGAATTTGTGGAGACCGTACACCAAGGTGGCTGCGATACTTTTATTGTTCATGCGCGCAAAGCAATTTTGAGCGGGCTAAGCCCTAAACAAAATCGTGAAATTCCGCCACTGAAATACGATGTCGTTTATCAATTGAAAAGAGATTACCCTCAATTGGAAATCATCCTCAATGGGGGGGTTACCAGTATTGAAGACAGTCTCACACATCTCGACCTTGTCGATGGTGTAATGCTGGGGCGGGCGGCTTATCACAACCCGTGGCTGGTTGGTGGCGTAGACGAGGCGCTATTTTATACGCCAAACCCTATAGCCAGCGCAGAACAATTGGTCACTGCCTATCTGCCTTATATGGAACAGCAACTCAGCCTGGATGTGCCTCTAAACAGGATGTCCAAACATTTGCTGGGTTTGTTCCAGGGTATACCGGGCGCCCGATTATTCAGACGCCACATTAGCGAGAATGCACACCTGCCTGGCGCGGGTATTGAAGTGATACTTGATGCATTGCAAAAAATTGCCGTGCAGCAAGCTATAAACGAGGCGCTTTAGTCGCTAGAATACTGAAACGCTATTAATACTGACAATAATTGAGTCGGCGCTGCCCACACTCCTGGAATACATAAATGAGTAATAAACTAGACCAACTTAAGGCAATGACCGATGTCGTAGCCGATACCGGTGATATTGAGGCGATAGCCAAGTTCACCCCCTTGGATGCAACAACCAATCCATCGCTATTATTAAAAGCTGCAGCCTTGCCGGCCTACGCCGCGTTTTTACCCACCTCGCGTCAGTGGGCTCGAGAACAAGGCGGTAGTGAGGCAAAACAGCTGTCTAATGCCTGCGATTACCTGTCTGTGCTGGTGGGTTGTGAAATACTCAAGATCGTTCCCGGACGTGTCTCAACCGAGGTCGATGCCAGATTATCTTTTAATCAAGCCGCCACTATTGAAAAAGCACGCAGCTTAATCAAACTGTATGAAGGCCACGGCATAGGTCGTGAGCGTATTCTGATAAAAATGGCCTCAACCTGGGAAGGCATTCGCGCCGGCGAAGTGCTTGAGCGTGAGGGCATTAATTGTAATTTAACCTTACTCTTCAATTTCACTCAGGCGGCTACCTGTGCTGAAGCTGGCATTACGCTCATCTCGCCTTTTGTGGGGCGTATTCTTGACTGGTACAAGGCCAGCACCGGCCAAGACAGCTACCTCGCTAACCAAGACCCGGGTGTTTTATCGGTGTCTCAGATTTATAACTTTTACAAACAACAGGGTTACGACACCATTGTTATGGGTGCGAGCTTTCGTAATATTGGTGAAATCGAACAATTGGCAGGCTGTGACCGTCTGACCATTAGCCCGAATTTGATGGCTGAACTGGAAGCTGACAATACTCTGCTAGCGCGGGTACTATCTCCTGAAAACAATGGCGAGCCGATTGAGCGGCCGGACGTCAGTGAACCGGCCTTTCGCTGGGCGATGAATGAAGATGCGATGGCAAGTGAAAAACTGGGCGAAGGTATCCGCGCATTTGCCGCCGACCAACGCAAACTGGAAGCAATATTGAAGGAGAGTTAAAAATGGCTAACAATCTACTCGACCTGGTAAACGGCTGGTTTGCACCAGCAGCTACCCCGTTGGAAAGCTCAGACGGCATTCACAAGGCCGCAGCGGTCTTGTTAGTCGAACTCGTCAGAAGCGACCATCACATTGACCCTCAAGAAATGATCGCTTTGCAACAGCAGTTGGTAGACCAGCTAGGCCTAAGTCAGGAAGAGGCTGCAGAGTTGATTCAATTAGCTGAACAACAAGCTGATATATCCATCGCACTATATCCCTTCACCAGCACACTCAACGAGCATTACACTCAGGAACAAAAAACTGCGTTAATGCTCAGCCTGTGGACAGTAGCCTATGCAGACGGAAGATTGGATAAATACGAGGAGTCTTATTTACGCCAGATAGCAGATTTGCTCTACATACCTCACAGCAAATTTATTCAGACAAAAATCGATTATTTGCAAAAACTGGAAAGTCAGTAGTTCTAGGGAGTTTTCTCGAGAGCGCTGACCAAACCTTCAAAGCGAGCGCGATTTTCGTCGCACAGGCCCATCAAGACACGGTGGGCATCTAGTACCTTGTCCCGCATACCTTCTTCACTGCAGGCCACGTGGGGTAACTGCCCCAGCTCAATATCATCAACGGGTGCCTGTTCACGGATATCAAAGACCTGATTGAAACCCATTGATATGAGCAAACGGTTGATGCTCTCATTGTTTGAAACGATAACCGGCGTCACTTTGAAGAGATGTCGAGCCTGAATAGAGATTTTGGCTAACAGACCCAAGGTTGTTGAGTCGAGGCCTTCTGCCTCGCGCAGATCAATAATGACACTGACAAAACCGTCTCGAGCAAGAATCGTATCAATATATTGGTCAAAAGAGCCACACAGCGTTACCCGCACATCACCTGTGAGCTTGATAAGGTGGGAGCCATGACGCTCGGCTACCTGTATTTCACCAGATTTCATTGTAACTAGCCCTTAGAGACCATTAGTACAGCCACATCGTCGGGTAGCTCCTTTACCTCATTCACCCCGAACCGCTGTATCAACTCTTCGATACCGGCCGGAGAATCTTGTAGCCTATCTATTAAGTACCTTTCCTTGTCCATAAGTTCCTTCGGCGGCAATATTTCGAGAATTCCGTCAGAAAACATGCACAGAGTAAATTTCTCTGGCAGCTCTATAACCTGTTCTGTGTATTCTGCCTCAGGGAATAGCCCTACGGGCATCCCCCTTCCGGGTAAGTATTCGGTTTTTTCCTCAGTGATGAGTATAGGCAAAGGAAGGTGACCTGCAACACTGTAACGCAAAGTATTGTTTTGTATGTCGATGACACCCAGGCACATGGTCATATGTTTGCCAATACCTGAGTCAATCAATGCCACATTGGCACGCTTGAGAAATGCGATAGGTTCGATCACGGTATGCACATTGTGACGGTTATAATCGCTACGCTGATGGGCGGTGAAATCTTTCAGTAAAGCGGTCGCAAACGCCGATGAGGCACCGTGGCCAGAGATATCAGCCACCAGGAAGGTAATATGATTGTCTCCGACCAGCAGATATTCAATAAAATCGCCACTCAGATAAAACGACGGAATTACCCGATGGCAGAAGGTAAAGTCTCCCAGAGTCTGAGGTGAAGGTGGCAACAGGCGCATTTGAACATGACGCCCGGCCTGTTGATCTTGCTCCAGAACACGCAAATTAGCCGTCAATTCACGGTTTGCCCGCTCTAACTCATCTCGGTAACGGCGGTTATCTGCTACCAACTGTACTCGCTCAGTCGCCCGCTCAATAGCATGTACAAGCAATTTCATATCAACCAGCGGTTTGACAAAATAATCGCTGGCTCCCAGTCGTAAAGCCTGCACCACATCATCGACGTGTCCAGCCCCGGATATAACGATAACGGGAATCTCTACTTCGCTTTCCGACAATGCCTGTAATACCCCCAGACCGTCCAGACCCGGCATTTTCAGATCACATACAACGATAGAGGGAAGCTCCGCCAGAGCGATATCCAGGCCCTGCGCACCATCAGAGGCCTCTAGCACGCGAAAATCTTCTTCACGCAAACATAGGACGATGCTGTCTCGAACAGCGTCATCGTCGTCAATAATCAGTACTGTTCTTTGAGCTTTGCCCATAAATCTGTGCTCTAGGCCTGCTGCCTATGGTTAAAGATCATCTAATTCGTCTTCTTCAAAATCATCAAAGCTGAAGTCATCGTCGCCAAAAGTGTCTTCTACAGCGCCATCGGCCACCTGTGCCGCCCGCCGTTGAAGATAGGCATCACGAATAAAAGTATAGCGGTCACCAGTGATCAATGCTTCAACATCCAAAAGATCGGCGCGTAAATCGATCAACTTAAGCGCAGTAAGACCCCACAGAATTTTCTCCTGCTTAACACTATAGAGTGGTGAGAGATATATATCAGGCACCAGGCCGATACTATCACGCACCGTAGACGGACCCAGTAATGGCAGCACCATATAAGGTCCTGACTTGGCTCCATAGTGAGCCAGGGTTTGACCAAAGTCTTCCGTCTGACGCTCAAAACCCCAGCCGGTGGCTACATCGAAGAAGCCCAGTAAACCCAATGTACTATTTAGCACAAATCGTCCAGACCCTACGGCAACATTTTTGAGTTTGAACTGAAACAGGCTGTTAGCCACCGTTGGGACCATTTCGAGATTTTCGAAAAAGTTAGTTGTTCCGACATCCAATATCTCGGGCATGAGGGTATTCCAGCCCACGGCAATCGGGTGCAGCACCCAATGATCGGCAAAATCATTGAACCTGAACATACTGCGGTTCCATTTTTCCCATGGATCAGCTGGATGCACGGTCTGTAAGCTGACGGCTTTTTGCTCGCTCATGGGAGAGTCTTCGGAATTGGCATAGGCAAGCTCGGCTTGGGTGAACACCCATACCGACAAAACAATAATCTGGAAAATAGACAAACGCTGAGGAGCCTTTGCCCACCAGGAATAACGCCCCACTACAAAACCCCTATAACACTGACCTGTTACGGAGCTAAGTATAACGACATAGCGCCGAACTGAGTAGCATTTGCCAGAAATATGCTGGCTATACCACAGTCCATTCACCTCATAAGACGGTTTATTTGCGCCACACACCGACAATTACACCGAGAGACTGCAATTTTTGCAGTATTTCTTGCCCTGCAGACATTAGTTGCTCAGCCGAAGTATCCATGTCGACGGCCAGTTTCTCAATCGCTGCTAGACCGGTGGGTGTCGGTTGTTGGGCCAGAGTGTCCAATAACATTGCTGTGGCGGCATTGCCCTGCATAAATTTCACCTCATCGGCTCGATTACGGTAAACCACCAAATAGGTGGGCTCCGGGCTCGGTTCAAGCGGTTGAAAATCTGGGCCAATTAACTGCACTGGATACTGATAAGCCAATGACCAGGCCAATGGCGATACCACGGGGCAGCCAGTGAGCAAATCGCCGTTTGGGTCAATTTGCTCCCAGGCAGGTGTCTCGTCTGCGACATCCAGGGCCAATTCGACCCATTCATAATGCGCCAATTCAAGAATAAAAGAGGGATAACTGGCATCAAGCTCAGCGGCCGCTAGCCATTGCAGAAACTCCTGGCTTATTTCAAGAAAATACGGCGTTTGGCAGTAATGGGTAGTCATAAACAAACGCACCATGGCATGCCATGGCTCGTCGGGCATAATTGAGCGCAACACCGGAAAGGCTCCGCTAATAAAGCCCTCAATATTACGATAAAACAGATCGTTATAAATGGCCATGCGACGGGGTTCAACATCGGCCGGAGCCGCATTCAGCTGCGGGTTGCGAATATGCGCCGCAAAGGCGCGTTGGACTTGCTTGAAGTCGGGCTCAGCCATTGCCTGTTGCCTGCGCGGCATCGATATAGTGCTGCTGGATGGCACTTATCTGTGCGGTCTCAATGAGTAATTCTTGCACCGGAGGTATATTAAAATCACGCTCCAGCAATGTAGGCATAACACCAAATTGGTCATAGGCGGCGCGGAGTAAGTCCCATACCGGGTCAATCACGTCGGCACCATGGGTATCCACACGTAAATCTTCGGCCTCAACATAGTGGCCCGCAATATGAATATAGGACGTACGCTCTACCGGCAGCGCACTGAGAAATTCATAAGGGTCGTAATCATGGTTAATACTATTCACATAGATATTATTAACGTCTAACAGAAAATCGCAGTCTGCTTCTGCAATGACTGCATGGATAAATTCCAATTCCGTCATCTGCTGATGAGGCGCCGCATAATAGCTGGCATTCTCCATCGCAATACGTTGACCCAAACTATCTTGTACCTGACGAATACGGTCAGCTACATAGTGCACCGCCTCTTGGGTAAAAGGGATAGGCATTAAATCGTATAAATGACCGGCATCACCACAGTAGGTGAGATGCTCGGAATAACAGGGACAATTGTGCTCGGCAATAAACTCTTTTAAGCGCAACAAAAAATCGGTATCGAGTGGCTCAGGGCCACCGATATTCAAAGATAAACCGTGTAGAGCGATGGGAAAACGTTCGCTATAAGAACGAAACACCTTGCCTAATCGTCCGCCAATACCCATCCAGTTTTCTGGAGCCACCTCTAGAAACTGTATAGTCTCAGTGGTAAGTTCAGTCAGCTCTGCGGTCAAAGAGCGCCGCAGACCCAAACCTACTCCAGATACCGGATGTAAATTAAGCACGGGTAAGGATATTACTCGGCTTTATCGCCGCCGCAGCTACCTTCAGCTTTGGCCTTGTCACCACCGCAGCTACCTTCAGCTTTGGCTTTTTTGTCGGCACCACACTTACCTTCGCCGCACTTACCTTCTTTTTCGGCTTTTTTGTCAGCACCACACTTACCTTCGCCGCACTTACCCTCAGCTTTGGCTTTGCCTTCACCACAACTGCCTTCGCCGTCAGCTTTTCCTTCGCCACAGCCACCTTCAGCATGTTTGTCAAAGTTAGCCAAGTTGTAGCCGCTGGATAATTCCGTTGCTGCGAAAGGGTTAATAGTGTCCGCAGATACTGCAGGAACTATTGCCGAGGCAAGAAAGGCAGCACTCAGTGCGCCAACTATAGGTTTCAAAGTTCTTTTAGACATACTCACTCCTGGTATCCAATTGTTTTTAATAATTCAGCACCTTATTACTTTCAAGTGCTGTGCATGCTATGACAGAGTAATTGAGAACAAGTTTCATTCAAACAAAAACTTTGATCTCAAGCCACTGATCTCCAGTTCTTATACGGCGGTCACAAAATTAAGGATCAATTTTTTCCCACATTACTTTAAGTCGCTTTTCTGAAACCGGTGTTTGTGTACCCAACTGCTGGGCAAACAGTGACACCCTGTACTCCTCCAGAGCCCAGCGATACTCAACATACTGCGGCAATACCAGCAACTGCCGATAATCACCTGACAATTGTTGGTCCAGCGGTGTTAACAAGGGCTGAATCTGACCGCAGGCCCGGCGATCTTTTTGCTGATGCCCTGCCAGTTTTTCCAGCCGGAATACCATGGCCTGTAAATAACGCGGGTAATGCCGCAGCCTTGCAAAGGGCACATCTGGTAGAAAACCTTCATATAAAAGACCCGATAGCTGCGCTGTGACATCTTCGACAGCATAGGCGGCACTTTGGTCTTTCATACCTGACAAAATCTGCCGCGCCTGATAATGCAAAGCCAAGACCTTGTCCATAACAGTGGAAAACTCATTCGCCACGCTAACCAATTGGCCTTTGTTTTTGTCGACACACTGTTTAAAATCTGCCTCGCTTCTGGGCACTCCGGCTGATAAAAAATTCTGCAAGAAAATGGCCTGCAATAAAAACTCTACAATTGCTGGTCTTTTCGACAACGCCGATAAATGTAAAGCGTGTTGATTTGAACGCAGCAATTCTTTACGTAAATATTTCACCTGCTGTGGTATCGCCGCCATAATCAAACGCACCACTCCGGCACGGCTGGCGCGCTCTGCCTCACCAGGGTCATCAAGCAAGCGCAAGGCCACCTTGTCACCACAATCGACAATGGCAGGAAAGGCCTTAATAGTGACACCGGCCTGTTTTAGTTTTTTCTCTGCGGCCAAATCACCAAAATCCCAGCGGGTAAATTGCGTCTCTGCACCCGATTCAGCACGTTCATTTAATTGCTGCTGTAGCTTTTCTCTATTGTCATTCACTAAAAGTCGAATATCTCGACTCTCGGCCAAAACCTTGTCACCCTCACCGATAATGCGCGCACGCATCAAATAAAACGACTCCAGTTTTTCTGCTGAGAAGTCTGAGGCAACTACTTTCACTCTTCCTAAAGTAGATAATCGCCTGGCCAGTATGTCTACCAGGGCAACATTGTCAGAGCTCACGCCCGCCAGTGCTTTATCAGCGAAATCGGGCACGGGTACAAAATTTTTGCGGAGATTTTTAGGCAAGGTCTTTAGCAGTGCTATAGTTTTATCACGCAGTAAACCGGGCACCAGCCAATCAAACAAACTTACCGGCACACGGTTGAGTAAAGCTACGGGTAAATCCACCGTGACGCCATCATTGAGCTGACCTGGCTCAAACCGATAATGCAGTGGCAAAGCCATATCAGCAAACATCAAAGAGGAGGGAAACTGTGCAGCCCCCTCTTCGGATGCCTTATCCGCCATTAAAGAATGGCGCTGTAAAAATAGCAATTCAGGCTGCTTTATCTCTGCCTTTTTTCGCCAGCGATCGAAACTTTTAAGGTCGCAAATTTCGGCCGGAACACGTTCATTATAAAACTCATAAATGATGTCATCACTGATGCGAATGTCGCCGCGACGGGAACGCGCTTCCAATTCCAGCATGTCTTCCAGCAACTGCTGATTATGGCGCCAGAAAGGCGCTTTGCCTCTGTAGCCTCCCTCCACTAGTGCCGCTCGAACAAAAATTTCATGCGAGGCAACCGGGTCAATTTTTTTGTATTCTGCTTTGTTTCTATCACTCAATACCAGACCGTATAGACTAATAGACTCATTGGCCAATACCTGCCCGCGACGGGTACTGTAATGTGGCTCGCTATACTGACGTTTAACCAAATGCTGAGCATAGGGCAGCACCCACTCGGGCTCAATTCGACCATTGCCGCGGGCGTATAATTTACCCGTTTCAACCAACTCAGAGCTCACCATCCACTTGGGCGGTTTTTTATACAAGCCGGAGCCTGGAAAAATGATCAACCGACGACCGCGTGTGCCCTTATACTCTTTACCTTCGTCACGCTGGGCAATATTCGACACAAGGCCGGATAATAAAACCGTATGCACCACCTCCAGGCTTGCCGGCTCCTGGTTCTCCTTCAATTTAAGCTGGCGAGCCACAAGGTGTAACTGACGGTGTAAATCACGCCATTCGGTGATACGTACCCATGACAAAAACTCCTTTTTACACAGTTTGCGTAACTGATTGCCACTGAGCTCCTGGCGCTGTTCTTCAAAATAATCCCACAGGCCCACCCACGACATAAAGTCAGAACCTTCTACGGCAAAGCGTTTATGCGCCTGCTGTGCGGCCTGCTTTTTCTCTACCGGATTTTCCCTTGGGTCTTGTACACTCAGGGCCGAGGCAATAATGAGTATTTCATGCAAGCAACCCCGCTCCCCCGCCGCCAAAACCATTCTACCCAGACGCGGATCTATCGGCAGCTTCGCTAGCTGCCAACCCAAATCCGTCATATTGTTTTTACTATCCAGAGCACCCAGTTCTTCCAGAGTGTGCTGGCCATCGCGAATAAAACGGGAATCAGGTTTATCCAAAAAGGGGAATTTCGCCACATCGCCAAGTTTTAACTGGGCCATTTGCAGAATAACCGAGGCGAGATTAGTGCGCAGAATTTCGGGGTCAGTAAACAGCGGCCGGTTTTCAAAATCGGCTTCGTCGTATAGCCGAATACAGGTACCCGGTGCTATTCGACCACAACGGCCTTTACGCTGATCCGCACTGGCCCGCGACACCGATTCTATAGGCAAGCGCTGTACTTTTGAGCGAGCGCTATAACGGGATATTCGTGCCACGCCGGAGTCGATAACATAGCGTATGCCCGGCACTGTCACCGAGGTTTCGGCGACATTAGTGGCAAGTACAATACGCCGCCCGCGACGTTTATCTATAGTGAAAATACGTTGCTGGTCAGCCTGACTCAGGCGTGCGTAGAGCGGCAAAATATCGTAGCTACTGTTACCCAGCTTACGCAGAGCCAGCGCCACTTCCCGTATCTCCCGCTCGCCGGGTAGAAACACCAGCACATCACCCTGAGGGTGACCCTGCCCCTGTGATTCCATACCCTCCAGTTGATGCATTGCAGCACACACATGAGAAGGCAAGGACAAATCTTCGGCCTCATCATTAGTTAAACTTTCAAGAGGTAGATATTCCAGCGCGACGGGATAACTACGCCCCTCTACACTGATCACTGGCGCGCCGCCAAAATGCTTCGAGAAACGCTCTACATCAATGGTTGCCGAGGTAATGATCAGTTTTAGATCGGGGCGTCTGGGCAATAGTCGTTGTAAATAACCGAGTAAAAAATCGATGTTCAAACTGCGCTCGTGCGCCTCATCAATTATCAGCGTATCATAGCGCAGCAATTCCCGGTCACGCTGAACTTCTGCCAACAAAATGCCATCGGTCATTAGCTTCACGAATGTGGCATCGCTGGTCTGGTCGTTAAAACGAACCTGGTAACCCACGCCCTGACCAAGCTCTACACCCATTTCGTCGGCTATACGGTTTGCCACAGTACGCGCAGCCAGCCGCCGCGGTTGAGTATGCCCAATTAAGCCTCGCACACCGCGGCCGGCTTCCAGACACATTTTGGGCAATTGTGTGGTTTTACCTGAACCGGTTTCCCCCGCAACAATGATGACCTGATTGGCATTTATTGCGGCAAGAATTTCTTCACGGTTATCAGCGACGGGTAAGTCCGCCGGATACCGCATAGGTGGAACCGACTCGGCGCGGGCCGCCACCAAAGCGAGAGATTTATCTAGTGATTTTTGCAACTGCTGCTGTAGCCGATCGCAAGGCAAGCCCTTCTTGAGACGCGTCTCGATTGAGCGCGCCTGTTTAAGAAGCTCGGGGGTATCTGTCAGCCTGGTTTGCAGTAGTGATGCCGAAAATTCCGCAGGGAGATCAGTTTTGGTCACGCAATTCCCTGCGTAAAATTTTGCCTACAGCGCTTTTGGGCAACTCGGTTCTGACCTCAAAAGAGCGCGGCACTTTATAAGCTGCCAAATTTTCTCGACAATGCGATTCCAGCTCAGTAAGACTCAACTCGTCGACTGCTGGCACCACAAAGGCTTTTACCGCCTCGCCAGTCTTTTCATTGGGAATACCAATCACCGCGGCTTCCATGACCCCGGCATAATCCGTTAGTACATCTTCTACTTCGTTGGGGTAGACATTAAAACCCGACACAATCACCATATCTTTTTTACGATCTACAATACGGATATAGCCATCAGGCTGTACTACGGCGATATCGCCGGTACTGAACCAGCCTTCGTTATCAATCGCCTCAGATGTTGCCTCAGCACGCTGCCAGTAGCCCAACATGACCTGCGGACCCCGGGCACACAATTCTCCAGGCTGGTCTACACCCAGAACCTGACCCTCTTCGTCCACGATACGCACCTGCGTACCGGCAACAGGCAAACCGATAGTGCCCCGTTGGTTGGCTTGCCCAGGATTGCAAGTTACAGCACCCGTGGTCTCTGTCAGGCCATAACCTTCCCATATGTCGCAGCCGGTAACCTTTTGCCATTTATCTGCCGCGTCGCGGCTCAGCGCCATGCCGCCCGACATAGTCAGTTTCAGGCTACTAAAATCCAACTCCCGAAAACCCGGATTATTGGTCAGCCCGATAAACAAGGTATTTAAACCGGCAAAGGTGGACATTTTCACCCCTTTGAGGACCTTAACCATGCCATCAATATCGCGCGGGTTGGGTATGAGAATAGTATGATCATTGGCGTATATTGATACCGCCGACAACATAGAAGCGTAAATATGATACAAGGGCAAAGGCAAAATACCGATTTCGGAGCCGTCCCCAAGCTGAAGGGCATGTCGCACTTCCTGCAACTGCATTACATTGGCCATCAGGTTAGCGTGGCTAATCATGGCACCCTTCGATACACCTGTAGTACCGCCGGTATAAACCAGCGCCATTAAATCATCGCGTTTGGCCTCGCTGAGCGGCACGGTTTTACCTTTCCCCATAGCCAAAGCACGAGTAAATGGTGTGATGTTGGGTATGTGATATTCAGGTACAAGCTTTTTAATATAGCGCGCGGCAAAATTGATTAATACGCGTTTAACCGGCGAATGCAGGTCGCCCAATTCGGTCACTATGACGTGTTTTATGCCTGTTTTTGGCAAGGCCTTGGCGGTATGGCCTGCTACATTGGCGAGTACTATCAGGGCCTTTGCGCCACTGTCGTTAAACTGATGGACAAGCTCTCTCTCGCTATACAGTGGATTGGTATTGACCACCACCATACCGGCTTTTAATACACCCAAAAACGCGACTGGATACTGCAGCACATTCGGTAATTGCAGCGCCACGCGGTCACCGGCTTGTAATGGTGTGTGGTGATACAAATAAGCAGCAAACTGATCGGACAGCTGCTCCAGCTCTGCATATGACAGGGTTTGACCCATACAGGTAAAGGCTGGCGCCTGAGGCGAGCGAGTACAGGCCTGTGACTGCATCTGCGCCATATTATCCCAAGCCGATAGATCAATTGTATCTGTCAGCCCTAGTTTAGCCCTTGCCTGGTCAATTACGTCCATTACTCACCTGTATAACTAAAATTAAGACCCACAAGATAAACAGCCGCAAATGACAAGTCAACGAGCTATCGCCCTATAGCTGGCATGCGCTACAATACTTTATCGAATGATAAATTGAGGACTCTTCATTGAGCACTATTGAAAATATCCCCTATGACGAACTGGTGATTGGCCAGAAGGCCAGTTACTCCCACACCGTGACCGACGAAGACATTATTCTTTTTGCCAAATTGTCTGGAGATACAAACCCGGTTCATTTGGATGAAGAATATGCAGCCACCACCCAATTCGGCGGTCGTATTGCTCACGGCATGCTCACCGGTGCGTTAATTTCTGCTGCCGTTGCACTCAATATGCCGGGCCCGGGTACCATTTACCTGGGACAAACCATGCGCTTTCGGGCACCCGTCAGAATTGGCGATACGTTAACCGTGAACATGGAATTGACCACTAAAAACGACAAAAGAAAGATCGTTACTTTGGATATTGTGGTAGTGAACCAGAATGGCGATAAAGTCGTCACCGGTGAATCAACCGCTCTGGCTCCAACCGAAAAAATTATCTGTCAGGCCCAGGAGTTACCCAAAATAACTCTGGGCTGAGCCAGACTGCAGAAGAAAGGAGGTTTTACTCGCTTGCGGGCTCTGCTTCCTCGCCTTCGGGCTTTCTGAACTGCTCGGGGTCCAGGAACATCAGCTGTAGGTCCATTGTTCCGGGTGCTTTGGAGATCCAGCCAAGTACCAGCACGTTTAATTGATCACCGTCGGCAACTACCGCAGGAATATTCAACAGCTGAGCGCCGGTTTCCTCGTTAGTCATCAGATTAATTTCGCCTTCTTCCTGAACTCGTGCGGCGTAACGCGAAACCAGCACGCCAATTTGGCGTCTAAACTGACTAAAATTGATGGTGCCTCTATATTCGCTGTGATCCAGTGATAGGTATATCTGCATCTCACTTTTATCTTCCAGCGCCACGGTCATCAGCGCCTGGCGCTTGCCGTCAACAATGTCTTTGTATACTCGCTTGGCTATTTGCCGGGTAGAATCAAAGAAGGTCTTGTGCAGCACGCTGCCTGCCATATTAAGAAATTGCAGCGGCTTCATGGAATAGGAAGAAAAATTCGACATAGTTATCTCTTATAATGCGCTAAATTAGGCGCGGAATTCTACCTGCCCAGGCGGCCGGATGCCAGCTTTACATATAAGGAGACATCAACCAGAACAGCGCATTGCGAAGGCGGGCAAAAATATTGCGATTGGGTAAAGTAGACTGGTCCAGCACCGCTGCGGCCTCTTTAACCTGCAAGAAATGATCCGCCATCCTGCCACCGAGGTCCCGATCATACACTTCAACTGCCAGCTCAAAATTCAGCTTCAGGCTGCGAGCGTCCAGATTCGCCGAGCCCAACTGCACGTAATAGTCGTCAACCATAAACAATTTGCTATGAGTGAACACTCCGGGGCTCAAATAGCAGCGCACACCACTGACCAGCAGCTCATCGAGCATATGGTAGGTCGCCCATTGCACAAAAGGCAGATTATTCTCCGCAGGCAGCACAATTTCGACCAATACACCCCTCATAGCGGCTGTCTGTAAGGCCAACTCCAGCTCACGGGGCGGCAGAAAATAGGGCGTCATAATAGAGACCTTTTCACGAGCACTGGACACCGCATCAATCATGATCCGAATAAGCTTGTCGACGTCTTCGTTGGGGCCATCCTCTATCACGCGGCAAAGCGCGTCTCCACCACCGCTCAGCTGTGATACTGATGGGGGAGTGATGGCCTCACTACTACTAAAGTGCCAATCCTTCACAAATACCTGCTGTAACTGCCCAACTATTGGGCCTTGCAGACGAAAATGAATATCCCTAATGCTCGCCTCACGACCTGCGCGGCCTATATGACGCTGACGAATATTCATACCACCGGCAAATGCGATGCGCCCATCCACCACTATTATCTTACGGTGATTGCGCAGATTCAGAGATAGCCGGGGAGGAAACACCCCCACAGGTAGATACCGCGCGACCGTTATACCCAATTTTTCCAGTTTGGCTCTGGCGGTTGGAAAGGAGTATTTTTCCCCAACGCCGTCAATCAATACCCTTATTTCCACTCCTCGCGCATGCGCCCGGCGCAATGCCTGAATGAATTCTCGCCCTACCCCGTGGCGACTAAATATATAGGTGCATAAATAGACAGAGTGCTCAGCGGCATCAATGGCCTCTAACATGGCCGGAAACGCGTTGATGCCGTTAAATAAAGGCTCAATTTGGTTATTCTCTGATAAAACTCGGCCGCTCACCGCTCCGGATAACCGACTCAAGCTGCTGTAACCTGCATCAAGCTGAACCGGGATATGAGTGGCTTGCTGCTCAGAAACCGTCTCCATAATGATATTTTTGTGCAGACGACGAGCGCGGGTCTTGATTCTATTTTTTCCAAACACCAGATACACCAGCGTACCAACCACTGGCCACATCAGGCAAACAGCTACCCAAGCAAAAGCACTACGGGCTTCTCGCTTGCCAAACAAGGCGTGCAGCGCACCCCCGAAGGTAATCAAGATACCTGCAATCAGCAGGGATACATTCAATAAATAGTATTCAGTCACATTGCTGACCCCGGATAAAAACACTCAAATAGCTCAATACGAGTACACATTGGGCCACAGCTGAGCCGTTGACCCTAATGTTTCAGCAAATTAACCCACAATACTCGGTAAAACCACTTTTTCGTAGTAAGATGACCCACCTCAGCCGCTGGCCGAGAAAAATAAAACAAATAACATTCACTTTGATCAACCATTACTGAAAAAAAATATGCGTAACTTATTGACTATACTGTTGGGAATCAGCTTATTCCTGTGTGCTAATGCCAATGCTCAAACACTGCAAGACGAGTTAAACAAACTCGCGGCCCTACGGCAGGACGTGCAGGACGTGGAACAGGCGAATCAGGACATTGCCAGCAATGTTACCAAGCTGAACACCGAAATTGAGGCCATTAAGGCCAAACCCAGCGCTGAGAGCCTGCAACTTCTGGAGGCTCGCACCAAACTTGAGTCAGCTGAACAAACTGTTGCCAGTGATCCATCACAGGTGAACCAGGACAGGCTGGAACAAGCGCAATTCAAACTCAAGCTTGCTGAGCGACGTGATCGTAAAAGCAATCCCGGCCCTACCGAGCTGATCACTGAAAAAGCAGAACTTGAGCAGGCCTTGGAAGGCAATCAGAAGCAGCTGTCGCGACTCAATGGTCGTATCCAATCGCAGCAACAGCTGATTGACAGCATGGAACAGCAGTCTAAGAAAGCTCAGGAAAACGCCAAACAAGCAAGAATCGCGGAAGCCGCAGCCAAAGAACAGGCCTTGACAGAAAGTCAGGATGAACTCGCCAAAACTCGTGCCGAGCATGAAAAAGCTATGGCCGAAATTGCCGCTCTTAAGCAGCAACTCGAAGCGAGAGAGGCCGCTGAAGCGGCTGAGGAAGCTAAAGAAGCTGCCGCCGCAGAAGTAGCTATTGTCGCAGCTGTTGCTTCAGCCGAGGCAAACGAGCCGGCTAGTCAGGCAGTACCGGCTCCCCCGGAGGCGGCCGAGCCTAATGCTGAGCCTCAGACTCAGCCGCAACAAACTAAAAACAGCGCGCCGTTCGAACTACTGCTAGACAAAGCCTCTGCGCAGCAGCGTTATGCAGAACTGAAAAAACTCGCTTCATCTGGCTCAGCCAGAGGCTCAAATAAAATAGCGCATGTAAAGACCTATAAAGATGGGGACTTGATCAAGCGTAGCTCGCATAGTTTGGCATCGAAAGGTAATGCGCAGTATCTGGCACGCTTGAATATGCGCGCAGGTGAAACACAGGTCAAAATCAGCCGTGAGGAGTGGGTGGTTGAGGTTCCTGAGAGCGAAGACGGTAAACGTTACAGCCTCTGGCTTGATGGCAGCGGCGAAGAAGCCCGCATAATCCTGTTTGCCACCGGCCTTATCGACTAAACCAAATGACAGGCCACTGATTGCTGCTCTGATAGCGCAATCATCGGTGGTGGTTGGCTATGGCATTTAGCCTCTGCTTTTGAACAACGATCTGCAAATCGACAGGCTGCAACGGGATTAATCGGCGCCTGTACTTCACCCGGTATAGGCTGATGGTTTTGCGCTGTTGAATCCTCTATTTGCCGAACCTGGGGACTGGAACTCACCAAAGCCTGAGTGTACGGATGGCCAGGCTGGCGAAACACCGTCGCGGCATCTCCCTGCTCCATCACCTTGCCCATATACATGACCACCACTCGATCACAGAGCAATTGTACCAGTGAGAGATCATGCGCAATAAATACCATAGCCAGGTTTTGAGACTGACTAATTTCGTATAACAAATTGATTATTTGTGCCTGTACCGATACATCCAGCGCCGATACCGGCTCATCGCAGACCAATAGTTGGGGTTCCACTGCCAAGGCCCGAGCGATACCCAGGCGTTGGCGCTGACCGCCAGACAATTCATGCGGATAACGTTCCGCCAAGCTGTGGTCCAAACCCACCTTCGCCAACCAGCTGCGTGCGGTATTGTGTGCATTGAGCCGATTTTCACCACGGATGATCAAACCTTCTGCCACCACTTCGACGGCCGTCAGACGCGGACTCAGCGAGCCTCGTGTATCCTGGAAAATCATTTGAATTTCTGAGGCCATGCGTAATCGGTCTCGCGCACTATATTCGCGTGGTAACACCGTGCCGTTATAGCGTATTTGCCCGCTATTGGGCGAACCCAGCCCAACCAATAACCGTCCCAGAGTGGACTTACCCGAGCCGCTTTCGCCTACAATTCCGACAATTTCTCCGCCATCGACGTTAAAACTCACCTCATCCACGGCATGTAACATCCGCCCGCGTGCCAATTTGAAATAACGGGAAACAGCCTCTACCTGCAGTAGCATTAGTTGATCTCCCGATTTTTTTGCTGCAGCCAACAGGCTAACCCATGAACCACTTCTGGCTCACGACGCGCGCATATATTCATGGCCTGGGCACAACGCGGATGAAAAGCACAGCCAACTGGAGGGCTTAGCAAATTTGGCGGAGTGCCCGCCAAGGCTGCCATCGGCAATTGATGTCCGGCACTGGAGGGCAACGAGGCCAATAGCCCCTGGGTATAAGGATGGCGTGGCTGTGTAAACAGATCATCTACCTCTGCTCTCTCGACGACCTCTCCGGCGTACATAACTGCAACGCGGTCTGCCATTTGCGACACTACCGCCAAGTCATGGGTAATCAGTACCAGCGCCATATCTCGCTCGGCCCTTAAATCACGCAATAACGATAGAATCTGATCCTGTGTTGTGACATCGAGCGCAGTAGTGGGTTCATCGGCAATCAACAGCCGTGGGTTATTAGCTAAAGCCGTAGCGATCATCACCCGCTGTAACATTCCGCCAGACAGCTCAAACGGGTATTGGCGTAACCTGTCTGCCACATTAGATAAGCGCACCTGGTCCAATAAACGATGTGCTTGGGCCATCGCTACACCTCGACTGCAGCCCTGATGAACACGCAGGGTTTCTGCTACCTGGTCACCAATACGCATAGTGGGGTTAAGTGCCGCCATCGGGTCTTGAAAAATCATGGCGATATCGCGACCCCGGTACTGATTGAGTGAGGTTTCCTTCAGACCCAAAATTTCTACGCCGTCAAAACGCACCGAGCCAGACAATTCTACCGGCTGTCCCTGAGGCAATAAACCCAGACTGGCAGCAAAGCTGACTGACTTGCCACAACCAGACTCACCCACTACAGCCAGTGTTTCACCGGCAGCAACTGCCAAGCTGACGCCACGCACGGCATGCACCGTACCTTGAGCGGAAGGAAAACCGACCTGCAGTTGATCAATACAGAATAAGGGCTCACTCATGCCGGCCCCTCCTGCATTTGAATGTCGAGCGCATCACGCAGGCCGTCGCCCAGTAAATTAAAACCCAATACAGTCAAACTGATGCAAGCCGCAGGAAATAGTAATTGCTGCGGATGACTTAATATCAAACGCATGCCTTCGTTTGACAAGGTACCCCACGAGGTTGCCGGCGCCGTCACCCCCAAACCGATAAACGATAAAAAGGCTTCTGCAAAAATGGCCTGGGGAATGGCAAAACTCAGCGCAACTAACAGCACGCCCATTACATTGGGCAACAGGTGTCGACCTAACAAATATCGTCGATTGGCGCCAAGCAGCAGCGCAGCATTGACATAGTCTTGCTGTCGCAACTGCAATATTTGCCCACGTACCAGGCGCGCTGATGCTGGCCAGCCGAGAATAATTAGGGCCAGTAACATCGGCATAATACCATTCTCACCAGGACCGATACCCAGTAAGACTTTCAGCAAAATCATAAATAACAGAAACGGTAGCGCGATGATGAAATCGGCGAAGCGCATCATAATTTCGTCGGTACGGCCTCCGGTTAAACCGGCAATACCGCCGTAGATAGCGCCCAAAAAAACCGCAACCAACGGCGCAATAAGACCAATAAAAAGCGAGGTTCGCCCACCTAGAAGCAAGCGCGCCAGCGTATCACGCCCCAGTGCATCGGTACCAAGCGGGTGCGCGGGAAGTGTGACGGTATCGCCGACAATGGCGGATTCAGCCACCAAACCCTGTAAGCGGGCCGATGATAAACCAATGGCCAGTTGCGGTGTCACTTCCAACACCGGCAGAGCCACCTGGGTATCGTCGGTGAACTCTGCTACTACGGTATAAACATAGAGTCGGGACTTCAGGTTTAACTGATCTTCATACCAGGGCGTATCTGAATAACCCAGCGGTAACCCCACATCGTCTTTGTCTTGCGGCATTCGCGTATGGCGGTATAACCAGTAGTGTCGAACATCAGCCAAAGGCGCCCACTGTATGCGCACCTGCTCGGTGGTCGCCAATAAGGCAATTGGACGCGCCGGCACAGTGACAGGAGGTCGTATATTGGGCTGCCAGAGCTCGGGCTCTACCAAAACCGCTACAAGCCCCCCCTGCGAATCTTGCAAGCGGCTTTCGAGCCAAATTTGAGAGGGGTCCTGCGACCAGATCAATGGTCCGAGCAATACCATAGAAATCAGTAAAGTGAGAGTAAGCAGCGACAATAAAGAGCGAGGGTTCACCCTAAAGCGCAGCCAGACTTTAGCCCAGTAGGACAGGCCCGGTGGAATCTCTTGCTGCTGCCGGGCGTTTTCCGGTAAAGCCTCAAAATCGTCAGGCTGATAATGTAACTCAGACATGATCGGCCTCCGCTAAACTCACTCGGGGGTCAACCAGACCGTAGACAATATCAGCCAGCAGCACCATCAATACCAAAAAGGCGCCATAGAAAACGGTAGTGCCCATAATGACGGTATAGTCCAGTTGTTGCACTGCCTGCACAAAGTACCGACCAAGCCCGGGTATCGCAAATATCAATTCAACTACAAAGCCGCCGGTAGTCACCGCAGCCACGGCAGGCCCCAGCACAGTCACCACAGGCAACAGAGCATTACGCAGTTCGTGATGCCAAAATATTCGACGTCTGGACAGCCCTTTGGCTCTGGCCATGCGCAGGTATTCCTGCTGGCTATTTTCCAGTAAAGACGCGCGGGTTAAGCGCGCCAGATACGCCATGGTAGCCAGACCCAGTACAATAGACGGCACCCACATGTGCGCTAAGCTACCCCAACCTGCCACCGGCAGTAATGTCCAGCCAAGCCAGCGGTTGATTTCGACTATAGATAATTGGGCCAGTGCGGCCAGTACAAAACCCGGCACTGAAATAAACAGAATGACACAGAGCATAATAAGGTTGTCGGGCCAGCGATTACGAAAACGCGCAGCCAAACCGCCCCATAATACGCCGCCCAATGCCGCAAACAATAATGATAAACAGCCTAGCGCTGCGGAGACAGGGAAATGCTCGGCGACTATGTCATTGACTGAACGATTCTTCTGGGTAAACGACACGCCTAGATCACCGCGCGCCATATTCGAAAGATAGCGAGCATATTGCTGATATAGCGGTTTATCGAGGCCGTAGTACTGCTCCAGATTACGTCGAATTTCCGGGCTGACGGCCTTGTCTTCTGCCAGCGGGTCGCCCGGTAAAGCGTGCATGGCAAAGAAAGTCGCGGTAGCAATAAACCAGACTGTCACCAGGCCGTATAGACAACGTTTAAGTATATATAGCCCCATTGCCTACTCCGCCAGTATTCTGGCATGGCGAAAACCGGGATCGGCCCCAAATGGCGAGCGTACAACACGCGCCAGCCGAGGATCCATTAGATAAGGTTTGGCCCGTTCATACAGCGGTAAAATAACCGCCTCTGCAATTAGTATCTGTTGCATTTTTGCCATCGCATCCATTCGTATGAGCGAGTCATTTGTGCTATCGGCGACGGCCACCAGACGATCGTATTCTTCGCTGTGATAACGTCCACGATTATTATCATTCCAGGAAGCAAAAAGATTGCCATAGGTAATAGGGTCATCGAAATCTGGCCCCCAGGCGGTAAGCACCATGTCGAAATCGCCGGAGTGCATTTTGGCTATGCGCTGCTTAAACGTTTGTTTGTCCAGTACCACCTTCAAACCGAGGCTCTGATCCAGCCATGCTTGCAAATACTCCGCCAGCTTCAAGGATTCGGGTGTGTCGGTCACCAGCATGACCAGAGGTTCGAAATCTCCAAGTTCAGCTCTTGCTCTGGATAATTCTTGCCGAGCTTGTTCTAGATCCATAAGCACCGGCTGTGGCGGATGCTCCGTCACAAAGGCTTGTTGGCGACCTTTGATCACAGACGGAAATATACTATACAAGGGTCTATTTCCCGGCGTCGTCACCACCTTATTGACAATGGTATGGGTATCAACCACTTGTTGCAGCGCATGACGCAAACCATAATGTGCCGTGGCTCGCCCTGACCGATGGTTATATTCTAAAAAAATCACCGCCCAGTCACTGTACAGCCGAATCCGCTCACCTTGCGCCAATGCCTGCTCTAATGTCTGGTCATCCAATGACGCTGGGATATAGGCTATTTGGCCATCTCGGTAGAGATTCAATAGGGCACTAATATCAGAGGTAATATAAGGAATATCGAGACGCTCAATGGCCACCCCCTGACGACCCCAGTAAAAGGGATTTTTGTCCATCCGTAAACTGGCGCCGTGTATCCAACGGCTCAAGGTATAGGCACCGTTGTAAACCATTTGGTTCGCTTCAGCAGCATAGCGAGCACCAAATTGTTGGTAAATATCCTGCCGTAGTGGCATATAGGTCATAAATGCAGTCAAGCCAAGAAAGTACGGACACGGCGCCTCAAAGCGGACTTCCAGTTGATAGTCGCCTATTGCCTTAACACCCAAGGTGGCAGGCGCCAGCGTACCGCTATTGATAGCTCGGGCATTGGCAATAGGATATAGAACAGAGGCGTAAGGTGCGGCCGTTTTAGGGTCTACTGCTGTACGCCAGGCAAAGACAAAATCTTTGGCGGTAACCGCCACCCCGTCGCTCCAGCGCGCGTCTTTACGCAACCAAAAACGTGCACCCTGATCAGTTAACTCCCAACGCTCAGCAACACCGCCGGCGAGAGCTCCTTCGGCATCAATTTGCAGCAAGCCTTCCATCACGTGACCGATGACAAAAAAACTTTCGCTATCGGTAGATTGCAGGCTATTCAACGAGGGAGGCTCAGTACTCATAGCCAGAGTCACTGTCGCGGTGTCATAATCCACTTGGGCTGAAGCCAAAGACACCAGTAGCCCAAACGCTGACACAAATAAACAAACTGTCTTTTTGAATAATCTTGCCAAAACTGCGTATTCAACCTTTATGTCTAAAATGAACCACCCATCAGATCAAACCGCAAAACTGACATGGGATGACAATAATGTGCCGCGCTCATCCGAATTTGATGATGTGTACTTTTCCTGTACCGATGGTCTGGCCGAAACCCGTTACGTTTTTATTGATCATAACCAGCTAAGCCTGCGTTGGCAGCAACTCGCTACAAACGGTCAATTTGTCATAGCCGAAACCGGTTTTGGTACCGGGCTCAATTTTCTGGCAGCCTGGACTCTATGGCGCAGCATAGCACCAGTGGGGGCCAGACTGCACTTTGTTAGTATTGAAAAATACCCCTTGGATAAACAAGCCATAACCAAGGCCCTTGCACACTGGCCAGAGCTGAAAACACTGACAGATGAACTACTGGCAAACTACCCCTCGCCACTGCCGGGCAGGCATCGTCTATCTCTGGACGGCGGGCGCGTCAGCCTGACCCTGCTTTATCAAGATGTCGATAAAGCACTTGATGAGCTGCTGCAAACCGACCCGCAGAGTATTGATGCCTGGTTTCTGGATGGCTTTGCGCCGGCTAAAAACCCCGACATGTGGTCAGAAAACGTGATGGCTAAAATTGGCGCTTTGGGCAAGGCCGGCACGACATTCGCCACTTTTACCGCAGTAGGAGCGGTAAAGCGCGCGTTATCTACCGCCGGTTTTGGCGTTAGCAAGGTCAAGGGCTTTGGCCATAAACGCGATATGTTATGCGGAGTGCAAGAGCAGGCCCCGACAATAAACCCTATACAGAGCTGGTACCGGGTCCAGCCCGCCACTGAAGCCATTAACTCGGTCGCCGTTATTGGCGCAGGCCTGGCTGGTTGTCACGTGGCTCACGCGCTGGCAAAACGCGGTTTGAACGTCACGGTGTATGACAAAGCCCCACAAATCGCCAGCGGCGGATCGGGCAACCCTCAGGGCGTTCTCTATACGCGGCTATCACCCGGCAACGGTGAGCTCAGCGAGTTTGCACTGCACAGCTTCTGTTATGCCAGTCGCCACTACCGGGCGCTTTTCGCTGAGGGATTATTGCATACGGGTATCGATGGTGAACTCAACGGATCACTGCAACTGGCATTCAACGATAAGGTGCAACAGGCACATGAGCGACTCCAATCTCGCTTTGCAAAGCTGCCGGAGCTGGCGCTATGGCTGAGCGCCGAACAAGCCAGTGAATTAGCCGGTATCTCACTGGAGCACGCTGCCCTGCTATTACCGCAGAGCGGCTGGCTGGCACCGCGCTCTGTGTGCCGGGCATTATTGGACCACCCGCTGATTAGCCTTAATACGGACAGCAACATTATTGCCGTGGAGCAGGAGCAAAGTGACTGGCAACTCACTCTGGCCAAGGGCCAGACAATACGGCACGAGGCAGTTGTTATAGCCACCGGCATGGCAGCCACAGAGTTTAAACAAAGCGATCATTTCCCTATCAAGGGGGTACGCGGTCAAATCTCGGAGCTTAGCCCCGCCAACAATCAGAGCCCGCTATTATCTATTTGTCACGAAGGCTATATTTGCCCAAGTCAGGACGGCAAACTCACCCTCGGTGCCACCTTCGACCTTGACAATATCGACACCGGCGTCACCGATCTCGACCACCAGCTCAACCTCGCCCAGATTACCAATTTAATGCCGGCAGGCAGCCAGCAACTGGGCTTGAATGATATCGCTATGACCGACTTGTCGGGGCGCGCTGGTATACGCTGTACCACCCGTGACTATCTCCCCATCGCAGGCCCGGTACCGGATCGCCGCCGTTTTGAAGAGCACTACGCAGAGCTTGCCAAAAACGCCCGTCAATCGATAGCAGGCAAGCCACCATGGTTCGATAACTTATATATGTGTATCGGTCTGGGCTCACGCGGCATGACTTATGCGCCTTTGTGCGCAGAACTGATTGCCGACCAGCTGAGGGCTTGCCCTACGCCGCTAAGCGTGCAATTATCAAAGGCAGTGAGCCCGGCTAGATTTATACTGAGAGATCTTATCCGGGTAAAATGATACAAGGCGCGTCGATGAATAATAAACGCAGACATCTGTTATTTTGGGGTTTAGCCAGCGTAACAGGCTTATTATTGGCGCTCAATATTGGCGCTCAGTCCTTTCCCGAACAACAAACCATCAGTATTCTAAACGCCTTTAAACATAACCCGCAGGTATTCACTCAGGGCCTGGAAATTGAAGGCGACCGGGTTTATGAAAGCAGCGGCATGTATGGCGCGAGCTACGTACGAATATGGTCTTTGAGTAGAAACAAAACCATTAAGCTGGCGCCGATAGACCCCAAATATTTTGCCGAGGGGCTTACCCGCCTCAATGGCAGACTCTACCTGTTAACCTGGAAAGCTGGCAGAGCGGTAGTGATGGATGCTGAAACCCTGGAGGCCCAAGCTGAGTTCAAATACGAGGGGGAAGGTTGGGGTTTAACCAATAACGGCGAGCAATTGGTAATGAGCAATGGCACGGCAGAAATCACCTTTCGCACAGCCAATACCTTTGCTATTGAACGACGCATTACTGTCACTGAAAAGGGCGAACCTGTGGTGCTGATTAATGAACTGGAATGGATGAACGGCTATATTCTCGCCAATATTTGGCAACAGGACACCATGATCATTATTGACCCTAGCGATGGCCATGTGGTGAGTCGAGTAGACCTGTCACCCATGCGGTCCAAGCTTGGCAACGTTATGACCGACGTAATAAATGGTATCGCCTGGGATAAAGACTCCCAAAAACTGTATACAACAGGTAAACTCTGGCCCAAATTATTTGAAGTAAGCCTGCAAACCGCACCTTAACCGAGTTACACCTATAGTGCCGCTGTTCGGCGGCAGGGAAAAACATGAGCGAAACAATTAGCCAGCACCCGGCATTTGAACACCTGCGTCACCAAAACCTCGACTCTCTCAACATCAGCGTGGATGAATACCGTCACAAGGTGACCGGCGCCAGTCATTATCATTTTAATGCCGATAGCAGCGAGAATTCATTTCTGGTGGCGCTGCGCACGGTACCCACCGACTCTACCGGCGTTGCCCATATGCTGGAACACACAGCGCTGTGTGGCAGTGAAAAATTCCCGGTACGCGACCCCTTCTTTATGATGTTACGGCGTTCGCTGAACACCTTTATGAACGCCATGACATCCAGTGACTGGACAGCCTACCCTTTTGCCAGCTGCAACCGTAAAGACTTTGATAACCTGCTGTCGGTATATCTTGACGCGGTATTTTTCTCCCGTCTCGACCCACTCGACTTTGCCCAGGAAGGACACCGTCTGGAATTTGAGGAAACTGACAATCCTGACAGCCCCCTGGTCTATAAAGGCGTGGTATTTAACGAGATGAAGGGCGCCATGAGCTCGGTGCCCAGTACGCTCTGGCATACGCTGTGCCATCATCTATTTCCGACTAGCACCTACCATTTCAACAGCGGTGGCGAACCGGAAGACATACCCAAACTCAGTTATGAAGAGCTGGTGAGTTTTTATAAAACTCACTATCACCCTGGTAATGCCATCTTTATGACCTTTGGTGATATACCCGCCAGTGAGCACCACAAAGACTTTGAGGAGCGCGCACTACACCGTTTTGATGCGCCCGATACCCGCATCGATATTGGTGCTGAACAACGTTATACCGAAGCTCAGCGAGTGAGCGGCAGCTACGCCCTCGACGAAGAGGAGTCCAGTGACAACAAGAGCCACGTGGTAATGGCTTGGCTGTGGGGTGAAACTGGTAAACTGGATGATCTGTTGGAGGCACAATTGCTGTCCGGTGTATTACTGGACAATAGTGCTTCGCCATTGCGCCAAGCGCTGGAAACAACTGACCTGGGTACGGCAACCTCGCCACTGTGCGGGCTCGAAGATTCTAACCGCGAACTGACGTTTGTCTGCGGACTGGAAGGCACGGCAAAAGATGCCACGGAACAAGCTGAAGCCTTGATTGTTAACACTCTGACGGACATCGCGACACAGGGCGTTGAGTTAGAAGACGTGCAAGCGGTATTACATCAATTGGAGCTACACCAGCGCGAGATCAGCGGAGACAGCTACCCTTATGGTATGCAATTGATGCTGCAAAGCCTCAGCCCTGCAGTTCATCGCGGCGACCCCATTGCGGTATTGGATCTTGACCCTGTATTGGAATCGCTGCACCAACAAATTCTAGACCCCGAGTATATTCCAGAGCTTATCCATCGATTGATATTAAACAACAACCACCGTGTCACTTTAACCATGCACCCGGACGCCACTCTTGCAGAGCAGAAAAACCAGCGCGAGCGTGATCAACTGGCCAATATTAAAGCGGCGCTTAACGAGCAGCAGTCACAGGACATTATCGAGCTAAGCCACCAACTGGCTGAACGTCAAGAGCAGGAGGATGATCCCTCGCTGCTACCCAAAGTGGGGCTGGAAGACGTGCCAGATGATACGCCAGAGCCCGTAGCAAAACATGAGAAACTGGGGGCACATAAACTCACCCACTACGACGCCGGCACCAATGGGCTGGTCTATCAACATGCTGTTTTAAGCTTACCTGAGCTGGACAAAGCCGAGCGGGAAATACTGCCGTATTACTGTAATTACGTAACTGAGCTGGGTATTGGCGAGGCCGATTACCTGCGTGTGCAACAGCGTCAAGCCGCGGTAGTAGGCAGCTTAAATAGCTATAGCAGTTTACGCAGCCTGCCCGATGACTGCAGCAAACTGAGCGGGCACTTTACGCTCTCTGCCAAAGCTCTGGTTCGCAACACCGGCGCAATGACACAATTGATGCGCGATACACTGGAGCAAGTGCGCTTTGACGAACTGCCCCGCTTGACCGAGCTGGTAGCACAAAACCGGGCTCGTCGAGATCAGTCGGTAACCGGTAGCGGCCATGCGCTGGCCATGTTGGCCGCCAGCCGCAGCTACAGCCCGCTGGCAGAATACTCCCATCATACTGGCGGTCTCGCAGGCATTGGCAGCTTACGCAGTCTCGATGACGGTCTAAAAAATGCCGAGCAGCAACGGGATTTAAGCGAACGCATGCAGCAGCTGCACAACAAACTGATTAGCACGCCCATTGGGTTTCTCAATATCAGTGACCCGCACTCCAGCGAAAGCTGTATTCAGTCGATGAATGACTGCTGGGGCAGCTGGCCCGAGGGACAGGACCAGGGCAATCTTAATCTGGTTGATACAGGCGAAGCCGGACATCAAATTTGGCAAGCCAGCACCCAAGTCAACTTCTGTAGCCTGGCATTTGCCACCGTACCAATGACCCATGCTGACGCAGCACCGCTCACCGTATTGGGTGGATTTTTACGCAACAGCTTTTTACATCGCGCGATTCGTGAGCAAGGCGGTGCCTATGGCTCAGGTGCAGGTCAGGAATCTAACCTGGGAGTATTTCGCTTCTTCTCATATCGTGACCCTCGCCTGACAGAAACTGTCGCTGACTTCAGGTCATCCATTGAATGGCTACTAGGCAACCCTCATGACGAGCGATTGCTGGAAGAGGCCATATTAGGCGTGATTGGCAGTATCGATAAAATTGGCTCACCGGCAGGCGAAGCCAGACAGCATTTTTATAATTCACTTGGCCAGCGCACACATGCACAACGAATGGAATATAGAGATCGTTTGTTAGGCACAACTATCGCCCAACTTAAGGATGTGGCTGAACGATACCTGACACCGGATAAAGGCAGCATTGCCTATATTACTAACGACAAGGGTGTCGAAAAACTGGCAGATTTCAACCAGCAGGATGATGTGAAGCTCTATAGCCTACAATAGAGTCACAGGTCTCATTGTCGCCATACGGCAATGAGACCCATTTATCACGTGGGGAAAGTATCAAAGCCTGTGCCGCTAAACAGACAATTGCTTAGCTGACAATTTCCAGTAGCTCAATTTCAAAGATGAGTATTGAATTAGGCGGTATTGCGGTACCAGCACCACGCTCACCGTAGGCAAGTTTGGCCGGTATATGTAAACGCCATTTGGAGCCTACGGGCATCATCAATAATGCCTCCGTCCAGCCCGCTATCACTCCTGTAACAGCAAACTCGGTGGGCTCGCCGCGCTCGGTGCTACTGTCAAAAACAGTGCCATCAACCAAGGTACCATGGTAGTGAGTGCGCACAACTGACGAGAGCAGCGGTTTGTCGCCTGTGCCCTTAACCAGTATTTCGTACTGGATACCCGATTCCGTGGTCATAACCCCATTGCGCTTGGCATTACGAATTAATAAGGCTTCGCCATCGGCAGCGTTACGACGGGCAATATTGCGCGCTGCAAACTGAAGTTTGGATTCTATAGATTCGTAGGCTACGCTCATTTCGTCGGACTGAAGCACACTGGGCTGCCCCAGAAACGCTTGTTCCAGGCCGGCAATAACTGCGGCTAAATCGACTTGTTCTATTTGCGTCTTGGCCAATTGATCACCAAACTGGCGACCCAGACCATAGCTCACTTTTTGCTCATCTGAGCCCAAGCTAAGCTGGTATTCCGTCATTTTTGTACCTATTCCCTGCGCCCCATATCGGACCGTTTTTCAACGGCCGCCACTCTAACAGGATGATTGACCAATGGGTAGGTTGACAAACCAAATTTATTAGTACATTTGGCCATTATATTGGCCTCGATCACAATAAGGCTTGTCATAAATCATGTCAGCGCTATTTGGGTTTGAATATATGCCTGTAATGCGCAATTGACTATACTGACGCAGAACTCAATGAGAGGGTCTAATTTGAAAATACAATTGCTTCTAACCGGCAACGAAATCATGGCCGGTGACGTGACCGACAGCAATTCTTCCATGATTGCCCAAAAACTGGGCGTGCATGGCTTTGATATCTATCGCCGAGTCACCATTGGCGATGATGTCGATCAACTGATCGAAGAGATAAGAGCTATATCGGCCCAGAGTGACGTGCTTATTATCAATGGAGGACTAGGACCTACCGTCGATGACCTGACCGCAGACGCTCTGGCTAAAGCCGCAGGCCTGCCGCTGCAAGAAAATGCTGAAGCTATGGCACATTTACAAGACTGGGTGGATCGCCTCGGTATGACGCTTAACGCGGCCAATCGAAAACAGGCTATTCTTCCCCAAGGGGTAAACATTGTCCCCAACCCTACTGGCACCGCCGTCGGCTTCAGCTTGGTAATAAACGGCTGCCTGGTAATTTGTACGCCAGGCGTACCCAGTGAACTACGCCGCATGCTGGACGACTCCATTGTCAGTACCGTGCTGGCACTGGAGCCAGACCGACAGCCCCTGATCACCACCCGACTTAAGGTATTTGGTATGGGCGAGTCGGCCTTACAGCAGCTAATCAGTGATACCTTTCCCGACTGGCCAGATCACATAGAGCTGGGGTTTCGAGCCAGCCTGCCCGCGCTGGAACTTAAACTGACAACCCGCCACCGCGATCACGAATCTGATCGCCTGCTGTGGACCGATAAGATACTGGATCTGCTCGGTGACTACGTTATTGGCCGCAACGAAACCAGTATTCCACAAAGCGTACTGCAGCTACTGACAAGCCAGAACAAAACCCTGACCCTGGCTGAGAGTTGCACCGGTGGCCTCATCGCTTCGCAGCTAACTGCCATCGCAGGTTCATCGCAGGCTTTTGAAGCCGGCTTTGTCACCTATTCAAACGCCATTAAAGAGCAGGTACTGGGTGTACCAGCTGCGATACTGCAACAACATGGAGCAGTCAGCGAGGAGGTGGTATTGGCCATGGCCAAGGGTGCACTGCGTGTATCCGGGGCTGACCTGGCTATTGCTGTGTCGGGTATTGCAGGCCCAGACGGCGGTTCAGAAGAAAAACCGGTAGGGACCGTGTGGCTGGCTTGGGGAAGTACGGACAACGTACAGACAAAGCAGCTGTTTTTTGGCAAGAACCGTTACTTTTTCCAACAGCTGGTAGCCGCTACCGGGCTGGATCTGATCCGCAGGCAACTGTCTGGCATCACCCAGCCACCGCGCTATTTCAACGATCGTGTTTTGCGACGGAAATAAACCCTCAGAAAATTGACCTTCTACTTGCGGCGAGGCTTGCCTGAAAGCCCCGCTTGCTATAAAGTACGCGACCTTTCAGGGGTAGCCTTCAATACCCTGCACATTGAATTAGGTGAGGTGTCCGACAAAATGCGAATAGCATTTTGGACGAGTCGTGCAGCGACGAAGCCCCACCGGGGTTGAAACAGCCCTTAGGCTGATTCAATCAATGGCTGAAGGTTACAATCTGAAAGGCTCAATGCCTGTAAGATTGAATGAATTCAACCGCTGGAGCTACCAGCTTAAAAACACAACGAATTAGGTGAGGTGTCCGAGTGGCTGAAGGAGCACGCTTGGAAAGCGTGTGACGGGTCAAACTGTCCGAGGGTTCGAATCCCTCTCTCACCGCCATTATTAAGCTTTAAAGCCACGTATATCGTGGCTTTTTTGTGTTCGCATATCTCACCTTGATTTAAACCAAACTCGCCTGGGATAAAGTTGCCGTCGAGTGCTCTACCCAAATAAAAAAAGAGCTTGAATCACAAGGTAAACCCATCGGGCATAATGATACGCTGATTGCAGGTCATGCGATCGCCAAGGACGCCATTTTGGTGACGGATAATATTCGTGAATTCTCACGGGTGAATGGATTGAAGTATGAGAATTGGGTGCATCGAGAGAATCACTAGCCTGGCCCGGAACTTGCAGAGGGTAGTGTGCGGCAAGCATTCTTAGCTGATTAGCCGTTATCTGCTAGAATTTGTGAGCAGGGTTACTGAGAATCTTTTGAGCAGAGGGAACAAATACTCCGATGTCCAACACCCTAAAATCAACCGTCGAGCTCGCTGGCTATCAAATACTGATCTTTACCGATCTAGACGGCAGCTTGTTAGATCATAACAACTACAGCTTTGAGCCGGCCGTGCCGCTTCTACAGGAGCTCGAAGAGCATTCAATTCCGGTCATCTGCTGCACCAGCAAAACTCTGGCTGAACTATTACCGCTGCGTGAAATCCTGAATAATCGACATCCATTTATCGTGGAAAATGGCGCTGGCGTGTTTATCCCAAAGGGATACTTCGTGGGGCTAGATGCGGGAGAACTGCTGAATACAGAAGCGCAATGGCCTCAATTAATGTCCGATGATGAAGGGTATCTGGGCTTTAGTTTTTGCCAACCAAGAGTGCATTGGCAGCACCTTCTGCAACAGCTACCGTCGAATATGCAGTCCAATTATCGCAGCTTTCAATCTATGGGTATCAGGGGAATCATTGACGCTACGGGCCTAAGCCCAGAAAAGGCAGAGCAAGCCAATCAACGTCTGTTCAGTGAGCCATTGCTGTGGCAGGGCTCAGAAGAAGTAAAAGCGAATGCTACCACGCTGTTAAAGCAGCTGGGTGCGAATGTATTACAGGGCGGTCGTTTTGTGCACATCAGTGGTGCATGCAATAAGGCGACCGCACTAAATTGGTTGGCGGCGCTCTATCAGCGCAATTGTAGTGCACCAATTTCAAGCATCGCTATAGGCGACAGCGATAACGACATCTCAATGCTTGAAGTGGCTGACCGGGCGTTAGTCATACGCTCTCCCGCGCACACACCTCCACAGCTTGAACGCAGCGAACAGGTTTATCTTTCTCACGCCTTTGGTCCGGATGGATGGGTCGAGGGCATTCAGTTTTTTTTGCAGGAGCATAGCTAATGGCTGATTTTTATCAAAATGGCATTATCACCAACCTTCATAATTTGTCTCGCCGCCCCTTGGCTGACTTAGAGGCCGAACTGGAGGTGTTTTCCAAGAAGCGCCCGCTGGGTCTAATTCTGCCTTCACTTTTTTCTGAGCTGGAGGGGGATGCCCTACCTAATATTGTCAATGAATTGAAGGGGGCCAGTTATTTGTCTGAAGTGGTGATTGGCCTTGATCGTGCAGACGAAGATCAATACCGGCACGCTTTGAAGTTTTTTTCTTCGCTACCTCAGCGTCATCGAGTGCTGTGGAACGATGGCCCGGCGCTCAGGGCACTAGATACAGAGTTACAGGAACTCGGTTTGGCGCCAAAAGAAGCGGGCAAAGGTCGAAACGTCTGGTATTGCATGGGTTACGTTCTGGCTTCCGGACGAGCTGAATCGGTAGCGCTGCACGATTGCGACATTACTACTTATAATCGTGAGCTGTTAGCTCGACTTATTTATCCTGTGGCAAATCCTCATTTTAACTATGAGTTTTGCAAAGGATATTACAGCCGTGTCGCCGATGGTAAAATCAATGGCCGTGTCTGCAGGTTGTTGGTGACGCCACTGCTGCGAGCGCTGAAGAAAATCTATGGCGAATTGGATTATCTGCAGTACATGGACAGCTACCGCTATTCTCTCGCAGGTGAGTTTTCGTTTCGTAAAGATGTACTCACAGATTTGCGCATTCCCAGTGATTGGGGGCTTGAAATAGGCGTGCTGTCGGAAATGTATCGGAACTATTCAACCAACCGATTGTGCCAGGTCGATATCGCCGATATCTATGATCATAAACATCAGGAGCTGTCGCCGAACGATGCTGAGGCCGGACTTTCAAAGATGTCCACTGATATTTCTAAAGCTCTATTTCGAAAACTGGCGACGCAGGGAAAGACTTTCAATACCGAAACTTTCCGCTCCATTAAGGCCACCTATTATCGCATTGCACTAGATCTAATTGAGGCCTATCACAACGATGCAATAATGAATGGGCTGACTCTTGACGTTCACAGCGAAGAAAAAGCAGTGGAGCTATTTGCTCAAAACATCATGCGCGCGGGAGAACTATTCTTGGACAAGCCGATGGACACACCTTTCATCCCGTCGTGGAATCGTGTGATCAGTGCTGTGCCGGATATTATGGATCGTTTATTGGCAGCGGTAGAGGCTGACAACAGAGAATTTTCAGACTGATACTCCATTTGAAAGACTTGGTAATTTTTACTTATACCGGAAGAACTTTTATCAGGAAATAGCATGTCGAACACACCCTTTGAACAGTTACAGCAGCGCTTACATAATCACCTTGAATTGATCTATGACGGTGTGGGTCTGGATCGCACGCTAGACGAAATCACTACCAGTCTTGTTGAACACATGCAGCTGGAAAATGTGAGCTTTTGCCCTGAGCAGTACCAAAATCATTGGGACCAAACTGACTCGATTATGATTACCTATGGTGACAGTTTGTTGCGCGAGGGCGAGACACCATTACATACCTTATTGGAATTTATGAATGAGTACTGTAGCGACGCCATCAACAGTGTGCACATTTTGCCCTTTTTCCCCTACAGCTCTGACGACGGGTTTTCCGTTATCGACTTTTCCAGTGTCAACGAATCCTTGGGCGATTGGTCGGATATTCAAAATATTTCAGATCGGTACAGCTTAATGGCTGATTTGGTCATCAATCATTGCTCTGCCCGCGGCAAATGGTTTGATAACTTTATCAAGCAGGATGGCCCGGGCAAGGATTACTTTTTTACCGCCGACCCGGCAGATGACTTAAGTACAGTGGTGAGACCAAGAACCAACCCTCTGTTGCGCGAGGTGAATACGGCGGCCGGAAAGAAATACGTTTGGTGTACGTTCAGTGAGGACCAGGTCGATCTCGACTTCAGAAACCCTGAGGTCTTAATCCAATTTGTAAAAATTATTCGCCTATACCTTGATATGGGAGTTAGAATTTTTCGCCTGGACGCGATTGCGTTTCTCTGGAAGATACCCGGCACCAATTGCCTTAACCTGACACAAACCCACGAAGTAGTTCGATTACTGAGAACCCTTGTGGAACACGCACAGGCCGATGCCATTATTATCACCGAAACCAATATCCCTACCCGTGAGAACTTAGCCTATTTTGGTAATAATAATGAGGCTCACTGGATATACAATTTTTCTCTACCTCCATTGCTGGTGAATGCACTGATTACCGGCAGCAGCCAATACCTGAAACAGTGGATGATGGCTATGCCACCTGCTCAAAATGGCACTACCTACTTTAATTTTATTGCCTCCCACGATGGCATTGGCTTACGCCCGGTAGAGGGTTTGCTAACCGAAGAAGAAGAACGCCAACTGATTAAAACCATGCAAAGTTTTGGCGGGAGAATTTCGTGGCGAGCCTTGGGCTCAAGTGAAGAGAGCAGCTGGGGTGATAGCAAGCCCTACGAAGTCAATATTGCACTCTACGATGCATTAAAGGGTACGGTCGCAGGGCCTGATCAGTTTAATCAACAGAGGTTTATTTGTGCGCATGTAATTATGATGGCTCTGGAAGGCGTTCCTGCTTTCTATATTCACAGCCTGCTGGCGACCGGTAATGATGAAAAGCGGCTGGAGCATACCGGGCACAACCGCGCCATAAATCGTCATCAGTGGAATTACGACGCCCTTCAGCAAGAGTTGGCCGACGATGCGAGCCGTCACAGCAAGATTTTTACTGAAATTAAACGATTACTCAAGATTAGAGCCGGGCAAGAGGCTTTCCATCCCAACGCTACGCAATTCACTCTGCACCTAGGTGATTCAATTTTTGCCTTTTGGCGGCAAAGCCAGGACCGTCGCCAGAGCGTGTTTTGTATTAACAACTTAAGCGATACCGAACAGTCTATCGCCTTATCCAGTATTAACCTGATTGGAATTGATAACTGGAAAGATTTAATTACCGACTCGTTTATTGAAATGGATGATGAGCATCTAGTGTTGAGCCCATATCAATCTTTATGGATCAGTAATTAGAGGTGGATATTTCTGTGACAGGACCAATCGTGCTGTTCGATGGCGATTGACCTGGACTCTAGTGTTATTTTCTAGGCTCCCTTCTCCCCTACAAATTGTTCATAAAACGCGACCTTGACCCACTTGGAGCTATACTATGATTGCTCTGCGATTCAACCATGAATTAACAAAGGTCAGCACATGATTACCGAAAACACAGTGGCTTCCGATACCGTCACCATCAACGCTCCTATCCAATTCGTTTGGGACATTCTGGTGGACTTTCGCAGCTACGAGAAATGGAACAGTTTCTGTTGCAAGGTGAACAATGAGGCACTGGAAATCGGCAATGCGGTGGAAATGACGGTTGATCTTGGCAATGGTTGGCAGCAACAGACCGAGTATGTGTCCTTGATCGAACCACCCTTCAAGATTGCCTGGGCGATGGAAAACAAGCCCGAAGACCCCGTACACGCCGAGCGTTTCCAAACGCTGGAATCTATCGATGAACACTCATGTACCTACGTCAGCCTGGATAAATTTGCTGGTCCAGCTATGGCCGACATGATGCAATTTATGGCCACCGCGGTTGAGGCTGGCTTTAACAAATGTGCCTACGATCTTAAGGCTCATGCGGAGGCTCTCTTCACAGGGCACTGACCGTCGGCCGCGACAATACACATAAATACCCTAGGAGGCCCATCAGGCTGCACTTGATGCATGTCGGTTTACCTATCGCTCGACTCCCTGTATCGTTACATCAAAGCCATTTAGCCATATAAGGATACTCCCGATGCCTGAATATATTCCCGCAGCACTTGATTGGGTACGTGAACAAGTCGAGTTGTATGAGAGCAGCGGAGGTACCGAGGGAAACACTCTTCTAGATACCGGTATGCCGTGTATCCTGGTGACACACACTGGTAATAAGACTGGCGGAATACGTAAAATCCCGCTTATGAGGGTCGAAGTAGACGGTAAATACGTGTTGATTGGTTCAATGGGTGGTCAAGAAAAAAATCCTGTCTGGGTCTATAACCTAAGAGCAAACCCGGATATTCAGATACGCGACAAAACCGAGCTTATGGAAATGCGTGTTCGGGAAGTTACGGACGAACAAGAGCGGGCCAAGCTGTGGGCCGCGGGTGTTTTAGCCTACCCCCCTTATGACGAATATCAGGCGAAAACCACTCGTATAATCCCGGTGTTTATTGCCGAACCACGATGAGTTTGACAATTACCACCTAAGCTACTCATTAAACGGACCGCAATCTATGCCCCACAATTGCCCCATCAAAACCCGACCTTGGATAACAGCTGCGAGTTTGCTACTGGGTTTAGGCGTCGGTTCAGTCGATGGTGCGGATACAGTGGAAACTTCCGTATCTGACAGCCAAGCCAGGCCAAAAATTGGTCTGGTGCTTGCCGGTGGTGGCGCCAAGGGCGGTGCGCATGTCGGTGTGTTAAAAGTCCTTGAGGAATTACATGTACCCATTGACTGCATTGCTGGCACCAGCATGGGCGCACTCGTCGGTGCCGGCTATGCTTCCGGTATCCCAGCCGAAGAGCTAGAGGGTTTTGTCACTGGAATAGACTGGAAATCGGTGGTGGGTGGTCTTGGCAAACGGAAACTGGAACCTATCGAGCAGAAACAGGCCGGCGTCACATACAGCAACAATCTTGAATTGGGTCTTCAGAATGGAAGACTGATGATTCCGGGAGGAATCGTCAAAACTGGGGCAATCGAAGACCTGCTACGCAGCTATGTTGCACGATCACGGATGCAGCCGAATTTCGATAGACTGCCCATACCCTTTCGTGCAGTTGCGACCGATATGGTTACTGGAAATATGGTTGTCCTTAAACAAGGTGATCTCGCCACGGCCATGCGTGCAAGTATGGCTATTCCTGGTGCTTTTTCTCCGGTGACTACCGGTGATTACGTACTCGCTGATGGCGGTATGGTTCGCAATATCCCAGTAGACGTCGCCCGGGAACTGTGTGCAGACCGGGTGATCGTTGTCAATTTGATTGAGCCGGCAGTTAAGGCCGAGCAACTACAAAGTGCCTTACAGCTGATGTCCCGCAGTATGGATGTCATGATCCAAGCTAACGAACAAATCCAGTTACAGTCGCTAACGGCTGAAGACATCCGTATCGACGTATATATGGGAGATATCGGCACTTCCGCGTTCGAACGTATACCGGAGACCATTCCACTCGGCGAGGCAGCCGCGCGTAAACTCGCGGACCAACTGTCGGCATTGGCCGTTCCCTCAGTCCAATACGCCGCATGGCGCAATAAGGTGACCTCTGGTCAAGACATTGAAGCCCGCCTGGCCGGCGTACGCTTCGAAGGTCTGGAACGCGTCAACCCTGAATTTCTTGCACAGCGAGCACAAGTGAGCGCTGGAGATGTCGTAGATACGGAGCAAATTAGCGCCGAGGCCCAACGGATGTCTGCCTTGCAAGAGTTTGAGTCTGTTGAATACCGGCTTGAGGGCGACCCCGAACAACCGACTCTGGTATGGATGCCGCATGAAAAACGCTGGGGCCCCGATTATCTTAAGTTCGACCTCGGTGCTTATAGCTCTGGTCGTGGCGACCTGGCTTTTACTCTATACGCGAAGCATACACGGACATGGCTTAATAGCTTGGGCGCACAATGGCGTAACGAGGTTCAATTGGGTTACGAAGCACTATTCTCCACCAGCCTATACCAGCCGCTAGACATATCCCAAAAATTCTTCGTTGAACCGAAAGTGAGGTACAGCAGAACGCGCGAAGATGTATTTATTGATGGGAATCGGGTAGCTATTTATCAATTTGGCAACCTTGGAGGAGGTTTGGATCTGGGCGTAAATATGGGAAGCCAGGCACAGGCCCGCATGGGTTATATGTACAACAGGCGAAAAATCAATCGCAATACCGGAACCCCCCAGATGCCAGAGGACACGTATATCGATGCCGGCATCTCTCTTTCTGCCACCTTTGATAGCCGAGATACGCCATTCAATGCAACAAAAGGTATGGCTTTTGCGTTTGAGTTCCAACAAAGCGACGAAGCGCTGGGCGCCGACCGTGATTGGCAGCGTGCCGAATTCGGGCTTGGTGCCGCGGTACCTGTACTTAAAAAAGATGTTGTTTGGCTGACCCTCGCCGGTGGATCCAATTTAGGCAGTGACCTGCCGTTGGATCATTACTTCAAAATCGGCGGACCGGGCAGTTTTCCCGGCTACCAACTCGGAGAGATACGGTCGAAGGAATATTGGTCCGCCGCCGGCAGCTACCTGTGGAGGGTTAAAGAAATCCAACCTATTCGCGGGCAAGCCCTGTACGCAGGAGTACGGCTTCAAGCCGGAAAATTATACGAGCGGCTGGACCTGGTGGAGGATGATCTCATCTATGGTGGTTCTGTTTACCTTACCGGACGTACAGCAGTCGGACCGCTAACCATAGGGCTGGGACTCACAAGCACAGACACATATAGCATTTGGTTCGCAGTGGGTCGCCCTATTGGGGACGGTACGATTCTCGAACGCGGAATTTTCCGATAAATAAAACTCGAAAAAATCAAAACGCTTTACAGCGAGGCTTTAAGTCGGACTTACCTTGTTAAGCCGTATTAAAGTTTACCCTCGTTAATATAATAAATGGCCGCCCGAATGAGTCGCTTATGCTGTTTCAAGGCTTCGCCATTGATAGTTACACCGTATTCTTTATCCGAATCATATTTGCCATCACCGGTAATTTTCAAGGTATTAGCATCCAGCAGTGTGACGATAAATTCCTCAGCTAAAGCGGAGTCCTGAAGAATACCGGATCCGGAAAAGAGCTTATTCGCTACTAAATAGTGCCAATCCGCCACTTCACATGCACAACCATCACCCAAGCCCAGAGCATTTGGCTTAACTCTAAAACCTACCCCGTATAGGTCAGGATCTTCGATCCATAGATTAAACATCTCTATGCCCGAAGCGTCGAGAAATGCGACCCGGCACATACGTTGCTCAGGGTTATTGACGCATGCCACCATACCGTAATTCGACGATCTCGATTCAACCGGTGATACCTCACCGGACTCGCCAGCAATCGAGACCAGATCTTTGACCAGACAACGTCTGAAGTATTTATCCTCGGGGTATTTTTCGTAATTGTGACAGCCATTCATAATTGACTGCCACTGCCAATCCTGAAATTTCTCCGGCTCGTTTAGCAGCACGGGCCCACATCGCTCCTGCGCAACCTCGCCTATGTAACCCACATCGAAAGCGGAAATATCGGCTTTAGTCAGTGGCTTTCCATCAGTTTTATCGCGCAGTGATTGCAGGCCAAGCTTTTCTTCAGAAGACAGCATGTCTTTATAATGCCCATTAACACATTGACAATAACGCTCAACTGCAGGCAGGGAAATATCCCCTTCTGTCTGACGCTGAATACTGACGCAGTCACTTATCAACAAATCTTCAGCGTAAGTTGTCATAGACAAAAAACTTACGACAACCAAAATTCTATAAACAGCTGACTTTACTAGCCCTTTCATAACTCTCCCAATAGATACAAATACTCCAAGCTGAATGATAAACAGTTATGCGGCTTTTATCACCTGTCTGTTTAAGGCGCTACGGAGTAAACCTCTAGTTCACCAATAAAAGTCTTTTCTACTATCAGATCTTTCAAAAACTCACCGTATTGCAGTGGGTCTTTATCCAGTGTCACCAGATCTGCCAGCTTTCCTACCTCAATGGAGCCCAGTTGATCGTCCATAAACACCTGCCAGGCCGCATCGCCATGTCCCTGACAGCACTTTACCACTTACGGCGCGCCTAGTATTCGAACAGCCCTATGGTATAGTCGAATCAGATCGCGCATCGGTGTCTAAGCTCTGTGCGCAGAGTTCCTGCACTGGGTAATATGCCCTTAGAGCAGAATAAAATTCAAAAAGATAAAGGCATGAAGAATGGCTGTAATCATTATCATTTTTGGTTCACTGGTTTGCTTGGGAGGCTTAGTCATTATAATCAATCCGGAAATACTATTTGGATTCATCCAAAGAGTTTCGGACAAAATGTTCACACAGATATTGGCAATAGCGGTGAGACTCCTGCTGGGCGCCTTATTCATATCTCAAGCGGCGCTGTCCAGGTACCCGGTTGTCATTGAAGCGATTGGCTGGCTCTCTATTGTGGCCGCGCTAACATTTACGGTAATTGGTCGCACTAATTTCGTTCAGCTGATGACCTGGGTATTATCTCGGACAAAACCATTCGCTCGTGTAGGCGGGTTTGTTGCCTTGGTTTTTGGCAGTTTCCTGGTTTATGCCTTTGTCTAGCCAAAACCGCAGCAAGGTAGTAATCATTGGCTCCGGGTTTTCCGGCATTTGTCTGGGTATTAAATTAAAGGAAGCCGGCTTAAACGACTTTCTCATACTGGAGAAGGCGGAAGACGTCGGTGGCACCTGGCGTGAAAACCACTACCCTGGCGCGGCCTGCGATATACCCTCAGCCCTCTACAGCTATTCTTTTGAGCATAATTCAGAGTGGAAATACAAATGGTCCAAACAGGCACAAATATTTGAGTATCAAAAGTCGATTGCGAATAAATACAGCTTATATCAACACACCCGCTTTGGGCAGAATGTTATCTCGGCCAGTTTCGATGACACACTACAATTATGGACTGTTACCACGGTGAGTCAGGAGGTATTTACAGCACAGCATCTTGTCTCTGCTGTAGGTCAACTACACTGTCCTTCTACCCCACATTTCCCAGATGATAATACGTTTACAGGCGCAAGCTTTCATGCGGCCAACTGGGATCATTCCGTATCGCTCAAAGGCAAGCGAGCCGCCGTTATCGGCAGTGCAGCCAGTGCCTTGCAATTTATTCCGGAGATCGCCAAAGAGCTTACCCACCTCACTGTTTTTCAGCGTAGTCCAAACTGGGTTATTCCAAAACTCGACCGCCCCTATAAACCATGGGAGCAATGGTTATCAGACAAGTTTTCGTTTATCACCAAACTCTATCGTCTAAAGATTTGGCTGACAGGTGAGTATCTTCTATTGCCGGCGATGCGAAAAAACCGCTTGGTTCGTGCCCACATACGAAGAATAAACCAGAAAATGATGAAAGCCTCTATTGCTGATACTTCGTTAAGGAAAAAATTAACACCCGACTACCCTGTTGGTTCTAAACGAATTCTTTTCTCTAATAATTACTATGATGCGATAGCCCGTGATAATGTGTACCTGGATACCTCTGGCATAGAGAAATTTACCCCAGACGGGATTCTCCGTAAAGACGGCATAGAAGAACCCTTTGATGTCATCATTTATGGCACCGGTTTTAAAACCAATCCCTTTCTGGAGGCAATCGACATTAAAGGTCTTCACGGAAAATCTCTGCGTGAAGCCTGGAGCAATGGTGCAGAGGCCTATCTAGGCGTATCCACCCACGGCTTCCCCAATATGCACATGATGTATGGGCCCAATACTAATCTGGCGCATAACTCCATTATCATTATGATCGAAGCTCAAAGTCGCTATATTGTCGATTGCATTACTGGCATGGATGACAGGAAACTAGCCACAATTGAGGTAAAAAAAGATAGCGAAAAGTCCTATAACGAAGAGCTACAGAATAGGCTTAGAAAAATGGCTTTCTATGAGATAGAACACAGCTGGTATATGGATGGCGGCAAAGTCACCAACAATTGGGCTGGAGGCACTGTGGAATATAAACGCCGAATGCGTCACTTCCCCTGGGCCGACTATCAAGCGGTAGAGTAATTAGCCGGTAATCGAGTTCAGCACTCGATACCGGCCACTTTCACGCCATGCCAGCAAACAAAGATCAGACGATCGGCTTGACGATAAACAGTAAATCTCCGGCATTCACCTGGGCATTATTGGCCTGATTAACACGAACAATTTCATATTCTTTATCCGTCTCGAACACTTCGCCTGAGCCAGGAACGCTGGACAGGGAAATCTGTGTGAACAGTTTCATCGCTTCCACCTGACAGAGCGTATTACTCAGGTTCACTCGATCACCGACGCTGACATAGTCAGGATCCGTTGGAGCCGGCGTTGAATAGAAGATACCGGTCATTGGCGATATCACCTTAAGCTCGCCGGTGCCTTCTATACGCAGCTCACTCAAATCGCTGCCCGTGTCGGCGACTCCGGTATAAGCCATGTCTTTAACCAGTTCATCCTTGTCGATGCTGTCCAAAAACGTTGGCAAATAGTTGGTATCATAGACGCCATCAATAAAGGTTTTATCGTTCAGGATACGTTTTAACAATGGGATATTGGTACATACCCCCTTGATGCTGGTTTGATCGAGCACTTCCTTGAGTTTTTCTATGGCTTCGTTACGATCTTTGCCATGTACGATAAGCTGACAAATCATGCTGTCATAAAAAGGCGATATCGTCTTGCCCTCGGCCACCGAGGAGATCAATTCCATATCATCGCGCTCAGGGAAGTCACACTCAATAACAAGCCCGGGCGTTGGCAAGAAGTCAATCACACCGTTGCTATCAAGCCGCGCTTTCTCTGCGGTAATTCGAGCCTCGATAGAAAAACCGTTACTCTCGGGTTGCAGATGCTCAATCGATGCACCCTCGGCAATTCGGAACTGCTCGCCGACAATAGAGATGCCGCAGGTCCATTCGGTCACCGGGTGCTCTACTTGCAAACGGGTATTCATCTCCATGAAGTAAATCGCTTCGGACTTAAGATCGTAAATAAACTCAACCGTACCCGCACCAAAGTAATCGACGGCATCAGCCAGCTCGGCCGCACAGCGGTAGGCATCTTGCGCGAGATTATCAGGTAACATGGTAGAGGCAGATTCTTCTAAAACCTTCTGGTTATTACGCTGTACCGTACAATCGCGTAAACCCAGCACCTTGGTATTGCCGTGGCTATCGCGCAGAATTTGCACTTCGATATGGCGCATCGATTGAACAAATTTCTCCAGATAGAGATCGCCATTGCCAAAAGCAGCGCGCGCTTCGCTGTATACCGCATTAAACGCCTCTCTGACCTCACCGGCATGATGCACAATCTTGATACCTTTGCCGCCACCGCCGTGTACCGCTTTTAACAATACCGGATAACCGATTTGCTCCCCAACAACAGCTGCAGCCTCTGCACTGGTCAGAATACCGTGACTACCGGGTACTACAGGCACGTCATTGGCCATGGCCGTATGGATAGCATTGGACTTGTTACCCATGGTGTCCATGCTGATAGCGCGAGGGCCAATAAAGTTGAGTGAGTTCTCTCGGCAAAGACGTGCAAAACCAGCATTTTCAGAAAGAAAGCCGATGCCTGGATGTAAAGCATCTACACCATGACGATTAGCGATAGTCACCACAGACAATGCATTCAAATAACTTTCATCTGATGTTTGACCACCCAGACAAATGACCTGGTCATTTTCACCCAGCATGTCTACAACGGCGGAATCCATATCGGGGTCAGATTGCACTAGCAATACTTTCTTACCCAAACTCTGGGCTATACGGGTCAATTTGACCGCAGTACAACCACGAGCGTGTATCAGTACTGTTTCGATAGGGCCCATAAAATCTACGGCCCTGGCCGAAACCTTGGCAACAGGCTCAACACTCAAACTTGCCCGACCTGACAGCACTCGGCCCACAACGTCTTCGACAGTGTCTGTTGCTACACTAATAGTCGGATCAACTGCCTTCAGTTTACTATCCAGGTCATCTGCGAAGGGGTGCTTGACCAAGCCTTGCATGGCACCTGGAGTTTTAGCCAGGTAATTGGATACGGTACACATAGAAGGCAAGAAAGATGGCACAACGACGCGGCCGGCAAACGGTATGTCACTGCCGCTAAGATAATAAGTATGCACCAATGGGTGGGTAACAAAACTTGCCTGTGAGCCACCAGTACAATCGCCAAAACCAAACACAATCACCGGCAAGCCGGTCTCTTCGATAAAGTGCGTCAAACGATCATTCACTATAGCCATGGAAAACAGCGAACTAGGCCCTTCTTTGGTCTGCATTCCGCCAGAGGATACAAAACAAACCACTGGCAACTGCTGCTCGGCGCAATCTAACAGCAAGCCACACAGTTTTTCAGCGCCAGCCATATCAAATGCACCCGCCTGAAATGCCACGTTCGAGATAAACGCACCCACTCGCGAGCTGGTTCCGGTATCGTCCAGTTTAAACTCACCGATACCCGTTACTACACCGCACGGGGTCACGCCATTTTTAAGCGCTTTTTCAATTGATTGACGAAAGCCGGGGAAAGCTACCGGGTTTGCCGTCATCAACTGGGTATTAGTCTCCTCAAAGCTGGTATAGAAGCGCTCTTTAAAAGCGGCAACAGAAGTCAGTTTTTGACGTTTATAAGACTCAATGACACGCTGTACCAGCAGATCTTGATAGGCAATATTTAGCTGATTCCAAAAATCCTTGCGCTTGCCAATTCGACCGGGATTAATCGAGCCTTTATAGGTTTTGCCGCTGAGTTGCGACTCCATAAACTCGGGCACCAGATTTTCAAAAAAGAAGGTAATGAGTACCAGTAGCGATTCAGACAGCCGAGGGAAATTAACCCGCTTCCACTCTTCTACGTCTTTGAGGAAAAATCCGCGACCCTTGAACTTGGCAAAATATGTCAGCCAGCGAGCAAAAGAGGCAATAGCTTCGTTTTTTGCTTCTTCACCTGTTTTCTCACCCGGAAAACTCTCGGCGATACCCTGAGAAGCCTCCTCCAACGAAGTATCGAGAATCGAGCGAAGAGTTTTTTCAGACAGTGACTGAAATGCTTTGGATTCCTCAGCAATTTGTCCGAAGTTATTCACGATGCCATTATAAAGTGAATCAAAAATTAGCATGCTCTGAAACTCAACCCGCAGTTCGGCTGTAATTTCCGGCGTATGCAAAAGATCCAACAGCGTAATGTCTTGATCAGCAATAGTCAGTGCGGAGCTGGCAGGTGTATCGCGCTCGGCAAATAATTGCCGACCCATTTCAATAAAGTTGTAGGAAGCATCCGATTTCCATCGATTGTACAAATACAGGCTGACCACAAAACATACATTCTTGCGGGCATCGTCATAGTTGTTCTGTGGATCGCCCTTGAGTAAAGACGTAATACGGTTACGACTGACAGTCAGTTCCGCATGCATCTTTTTAAACTCACCCCAAGCCTTAAATACACGCTCGTTATAAATCAGTTTTTCAGGGTCAGACAGCCAACGATCAAAACTGGCCTGTCGTAACTGCTGAGTACGCACGTCAAGATCGCCAGCAGGTATTTCCTCCTCCGCTAGACGACCATAGGCATCAATGGTGGTTGAGTGAATACGCGAACGCATTGAAAGCGAACGCAAATACATTAATGAGTGAGCATAAGGATTAGGAAACTCAGCAGGATAGGTGCGCATCTCGAAATCTGCGGCGGTCTGCAGCTTCTCAAATTCTGGCTGACCCGCGCTTTTCGCTTTAAGTTGAATCAAGTAGTCTTCGACCACAACGGGGTTTTCAACAATTTCTCGCTGTGCGGCTGCCTCTATTTGGGTAATTCCTGTAAAAATAGCGGCCACTAGTGGGTCGGCGGCTCCGCTATTATCGGACGGATCCCAATCTACCACGCCATCTATGGCGCCACGGGAATACAATTCACAAGGCGAGACGCCCACGTAACGTGCACTCTCTTGCCAAGACAAGTTGTACTGTCGAGCAATATTGGCAAGTCCCTTGGGTTGTATCGTATTAAAAACGCCCCGTCGTACGGCAAAAAGCAGATTAGTTGTCGCCAGAGGTATCGCACCGCCAGAATAACCCAGACCATATATAAGTCCGATGGTCGGCACGCTGGCGTTGGCCATCACTGCAATCAATCGTGATATAGAATGCGCCTGATTATTCGAGTTGGCTTCTGTTCCGGCTTCTGCTCCCGGGGTATCCATAAAAGTCACAATAGGAATGGAGCGGGCATCGAATTCTTTCGCTAAACGGCAGGCCTCAAGATGATGTTCCGGCCCCCAGCCACCATTATTCACACTTCGGTTTTGAGCAATAATACCAATACGGCGCTGCTGCCCCTGATATTCAAGAGCCAAATCTACCGAATAGAGCGGGCCGAGTTCAAATTCGTTGTATATTTTTCCACGCAATGCCTGAATAACCACTTTGGCGCTGGCACGCTGAGGAGATTCAGCCGGGTCGAGTACCCGGGTAATGTAATCATCTACAGACAGGGATTCTAACTGGCCTAACTCGGACTTAATTTGCTTCGCGGTCAACAGACCACTAACCTTGGTATGCCAGGCAAAAGGGTGCTGAATACCGTCGAGTACGAAGTTACGCGCCCGATGCTCAATTTCCTTGAATAAAAGCAAACTACGTTGCTCCGAATCTTTCATATTACGCTCCAATTAAACTTTGGCCGACGGCTGCGATATCTATGCCGCCAATATTATGATCACATGCTCTTGATACACTGGGATTTTGGGCAACATTCACTGTTTTATCAGTCTTTTATGCGCTTTCGGACTTCGGAAAACTTCAAATCCTGCCATTAGCTCGCTATACATCTCAGACTGCACCCACTCAAAAACTATTTCCCACGCAAAAATCTCAGCAGCTATTGTATCGATTATCGCAGACCGTGAGCGAAAAATGCGAAAAATCTTCTATCACCGCCCGCATAAGCTATCGAAAAAATGTGATCAAAATCGCTGATCGGGATCGTTCGACCTATTTGTAGGCCAACGCTGGCGTATTTGATTGCAGCTGAATGCCCGGCGGAACCCTTCGGCCCCACAGGGATAGAACGAGGGTATCTCTGCTCATGCGGTTTTTGGCCACCTAATCTTGATATTTGGGGCAATCGTTTGATTCTCTATACCGCCATACACTGATCTCATCCAATCAGCGTATTAAAGGAAGACCTTATGAACAAGCGAGCCCTCAAAACACTTATCATAATCTGCGGCTTTGTTGCACTACGTCTGGGTGATGACGCATAATTGCGCCTCATCAGCCTGACCGCAACGTCAGCTAGCTATGACATCACGCGGATACCCCCAGAGACACATGGAAATATACAAAGACTTTACCTTTGAAGCAGCTCATTTACTGCCCAACGTACCGGCAGGCCACAAGTGCGGACGTTTGCACGGGCATTCGTTTCTGGTGCGCGTAGCGATTCAAGGACCCATCGGCGACAAAAGCGGCTGGGTAATGGATTTCGCCGACTTGAAAGTCGCGGTAAGCCCCATTTACGACCAACTGGACCACTATTACCTGAACGATATCGCCGGCCTGGAAAACCCCACCAGCGAAGTACTAGCGAAATGGATCTGGGACAAGCTCAAACCCACACTGCCAGAATTAAGCTATATCGAAATCAAGGAGACCTGTACCTCAGGTTGCGTCTATAAAGGCAAAGACTAAAAACAATGAGGGACGGAGCATTAATTACACATATTTCCGTGTAATTAATGCTCCGTCCCTCATTGTTTTTCTTCAACGTTGTGGCGAATTCTGCCTCCTCCACGCCGCCGGCGAAGTACCATGCCAAGCGCGAAACGCTCGACCAAAATTTGCCGGCTCGCTGTAGCCCAATTTAAAACCTACTTCAGCAACAGTAAGGTGGGTATTTAATAAAATATTTTCGGCGTAACGTATTCTCTCCGCTTCCAATAGCGCCTTATATGAGCTACCTCCCTGCTTCAAATGACGAATTAACGTACGACTTGTGACGTGCATGGATTTTGCCAACTGCTCCGAACTTGGCGGCAGCTCCTGACTATTGGTTCCCGCTAACATCTCATCGAAATGCCGCGCTAATAAATTACGAACTTGATGCACAGGGTCTCGTCCAATCGACAACGATGCCAGTATCTCGCGACACTTGGCAATATTCATTCTATAAACACTTTCGTCATAGAGAGGAGAGTGAATTTCCCACCAGGAGGAGGGAAATGCAATGGCGCAATGCTCAGCATCAAACTCACATCGCGAGCCGTAAATAGAGATAAGCTCTGGAGCATAACTCGGCTGTGAATAGCCAAAACTCACGACGACGTTCTCTCCCACGGGATACCCAATAATCACTTCAATCAATGATTGAATAACACGTAATACTGACTCGGCTATCCAGCGACCATATTGATCATTACTGGTTAAATCATTGACTATTACACGTACCTGTTTTTCTCCACGCTCGAGTTTTGCCTCCAAAGATGTAATTCTAATACCGTGGAAATCGACCAGCACCTGCATAGCCGCACCGAGTGTTGGCGCACTCAAAGCAGCGAAACCCATGGGCCCGTGAGTACCGGTACTCAACTGAATACCCGTACGCGCAGCCCAGGCTGTGCCACTATTGGCCCGATCAACATTCTGTAAAATCAGGGCAAAATCCCGCGCATCAATATAATCAAGATTCTGTAGCTCGACATCGCTCAGACTCGTACCCGCAAAAGCCTTGGCTTCCGGTATTTGAGCTGAGCGCAAAAAAAGCTGCACATAGGCTGTAGAACAATAAAAGGGCGTATCCATAGAATAACACTACACAACATGTCAGTTAATGACTAGTATTTTGTCATATACTGAAATATACGGTTTTCTCCAGCAGGCTTACTATAGCCACAATTGCAAAACGGAGATTCACCATGACCACGTACACACTGCACGATACCGACAAAGGCTCAATCCACTATACGGATAAAAAACGTTACTTGTGGTTAGCATCAATTTTTATGCCCATCGTACCTATGCTGGGCATACTTGCGTATCAGCAAAACGGCGCTGAGTGGTCGTTGGCAATTCCTTTGCTTTTTGTTTTTTTCGGAGTGCCAATTCTGGATTGGATATTGGGAGCCGATGAGAACAACCCTCCCGAAGAAATTGTGCCGCTGTTGGACGAAGATAGATATTATCGGGTGCTCACACTGATTGCCGTGCCAATGCACTTTATTGTGCTTATTGCCATTGCCTGGTTTATCGGCACACATACTCTTAATATATGGTCAGTGCTTATTCTCGCCCTGACAGCAGGTGCTTATAGTGGGCTGGGAATCAACACGGCTCATGAACTAGGTCATAAAAAAACAAAAATAGAGCAAGTGATGGCTAAAATCGTTCTGGCTGTGCCAGCTTATGGCCACTTCTGCATCGAACATAACCGCGGTCACCACACTTTAGTGGCCACTCCGGAAGACCCCGCTAGTTCGCGGATGGGCGAATCAATTTATCGTTTCGTCTTGCGCGAAATACCCGGTGCTTTCAAGCGGGGATGGTCGGTAGAAAAAGACCGTCTGAACCGATTAGGGCACAGTGAATGGAGCCTGAAAAACAATATTCTCCAGTCATTCGCCCTTAGCCTTGTCCTGCAGGGCGGACTCGTAATTGCCTTTGGCTGGATTATGATTCCCTTTTTACTCGTTCATAATGCTTGGGCCTGGTTCCAGCTAACTTCGGCAAATTACATTGAACACTATGGCCTATTACGTAAAAAACTGGACAACGGCCGCCTGGAACGCTGCCAGCCTCACCACTCCTGGAATGCCAATTACATCTTCAGTAACATTATATTATTCCATCTGGAACGCCACTCAGACCATCATGCCAACCCAACGCGACGCTACCAAAGTCTGCGCAACTTCGATGATATTCCACAGCTGCCAAACGGGTATTATGGGATGTACCTAGTAGCCTATATCCCCTGGCTTTGGTACAAAGTGATGGACAAACGTTTGCTCGCCTTACCTCATATTAAAGGGGACCTGTCGAAAATTAATATAGCCCCCAATAAGCGCGATGCGATAATCGCTCGATACGGCAATTGATGACGCACTAGCCTAGTGCAGCAAAAGAATGGGGGACGGAGCATTAATTACATATGTTTCCGTGCAATTAATGCTCCGTCCCCCATTCTTTTGTTAAACTTCAGTTTTACATTGCCAAGCAGAAAACCATGAAAGCAGATACAGCTATAAATCGTCGAGATATAGACTGGCGTATTATTTTGGGCCTTACCCTTACGGGCGCCTATATGTTTCTGATGATTACCTACGTTTCAGATCGGGTAGGCTGGAGCCATTTCGCTGAAGCATCTCTGGATTTGATGGGTTCCTTTCTGGAAGGTGCTTTTGCCCCACTGGCATTTCTTTGGCTGGTTATCGGATACTTCCTGCAACAAAAAGAGCTCAAACAGAATACCGAAGCTCTGCACATGCAATCACTTGAGAGCCGTAAAGTGGCTGAACAGGCGGTCATACAATCACGTGCTATTGCTGCATCGGAATCACATCAACGCAAAGAATCCTTTCTCACTGTTGCGGAGAGCGTTAAAGCTCAACTGGGAGGTATTCTTGGGTTCCTCTACCTGTCCAGCCAGGGCAGTGCCGCTTCAGGTAATGTGTCCTCAGAACGCATGGTCGAGCTATGGAATTCTCTAGGCAAAGAAGACACCGAGGTTTTTGCCCGCGAACTACTGGTATTACGGGTCAGTTCACCCGAGAGCTATGTCTATAAATTATATTTTGGCACTCCCACACGCAGCCGGCACACCAAAAACTTTAGCTTTGTTTTCGAGCGCTTGTTATCGGAAGCACACGGCTGTGATTCTTCGGGAATGATTCCTGATGCTTTGCTTGGCAGTGCGCACGGTTTCATCTACCAGGCAATTAAAGAACTTAGCGATAATATACCCGAGGGATATACGCTTGGAGTCTACGATTTTGACCCCGACTCTATAGATGACTGAAACCTTGGATACCAGCGATATGAATGAGCAGGGGATGGCGTATAATGCCTGGTCATTAACATCTATATACGGAATATCCCTTGAAGCGCAAAGCACGGCCCACACAACAGCGAAATATTGAGTTTTTAATTGAGCGCATAGATGGGCTTGGCCAGGGGGTCACAAAATCAACTGCGGGCACCTGCTTTATCCCTAAAACACTACCCGGTGAGACGGGCACGGCGAGAATCCATAAAACCAGTAAAGGCGTGTCCTTTGCAAATGCGATCAGTATAGACACTGCTGCTCCAAACCGGATTGAAGCTGAATGTGAGCACTTTGCGGACTGCCCTGGCTGTCACTTCCTGCATACTGGCTACGACAGCGAACTCAAATACAAACATGCCGCCTTAACGAATTTATTACGAGATTTACCGGTAAAACCGGAACAAATCGCCGTAGAGCCTGCGCCGGACAGACTTCATTACCGCAATCGTATTCAGCTTCACTACCGACACAAATATATCGGTATGATCGACGGCGATAATGATCAGATTCTGGAAATCCCCAACTGCAAAATTATCGCTACCGAGCTGCAACCGGCGTTTGATGCCCTTTATGCAGACAAGGAATGGAGTAAGACCCATACCGGCGGAGGCCATTGCGAGATTTATTATACAGAAGGTGAGTTACGCACCAGCTGGAACCAGCCTTATGCGCAGGGTGGCTTTACTCAGATAAACGAGGCAATGAATTCCACTCTGTGTGAGCAGTTAATTGCTTATGCAAACAAAGGTCCAATAACTACCATCCTCGACCTGTTTTCCGGCAACGGCAATCTCAGCGAAGCGCTACTTAAAGACACCGAAAGCCAGCGAACGATGGTAGATTCATACAGCGACCCTCAAAACACGCCATCAAATAACTTCCATAATCTGGATTTGTTTGATCCTTCCTCGCTGAAATCATTTGTACGCAAACACCCTGATTCAAAGTTTGATTTGTTAATAGTCGACCCACCACGCAAGGGCTTTCCGGCCTTGTCAGACTGGGTGCAAAAGTACCAGCCTCAGCAACTGATTTACGTTAGCTGTAATGCCGCGACCATGGCCCGCGATCTAAAAGCCCTAGAGGGAAGTTTTGTCATATCAGACGCATGCTTGATGGACTTATTCCCCGCCACTCATCATTACGAAACCATTGTACGAGTCGAATTCAAAAACCATAAAAAGAAACGCCCCGCCAAAGACAAGCGCCTGCGCTGGTAAAACAAAGGGGGGCGGAGCACGGCTCAAAAACAATGGGGGACGGAGCATTAATTACACATATTTCCGTGCAATTAATGCTCCGTCCCCCATTGTTTGCTATAAAGTCACTACATCAATGTGATAATCACAGACTATAGGGTGAATTGGCTTTGACATTACTCATTCGTATCGCGGCTTTAAGTATCAGCATGACTTTTTTACTCATGGCCTGTGAGGGCGGTGGAAGCTCTACCCCTGCAATAGACCAGAAATTATCACAATCCATTCAGCCCGCCGATCCTCAGCTCGCCGCTATATATAATCGCAGCTGTAAAAACTGCCATACCGTAACCGCTACGGGTGCACCGCTCACTGGAGATAAAGAAGCCTGGGAGCAACGCACCGTTAAAGGGATGGATGTCATGCTAAACAGTGTTATCAACGGCTCTGGCGGCATGCCCCCATTTGGCCTGTGTATGGATTGTGATGCTGAGCAATTCGAAGCCCTGATTGACTTTATGGCACAGCCACCCGCCACTCAGCCTTAAACTCCAACACATCCAGAGAACAACAATATGCTAAGCCGACGCAACATGGTTTCCTCACTACTCGCAGCAGCCACTGGCTCGGCATTAAACCCCGGCTTCGTTTTTGCCGAGCAAGCGAAACGTAAAATCCCATGGAGCAACTGGTCGGGCTCTCAGAAGTGTTTCCCCACTGCGCGTAAAGCCCCTGCCAACTTGGCAGAATTGCAAGATCTCGTAGCCACTACACAAGGCGTTATTCGGCCTGTAGGTGCAGGACACTCCTTTACACCCCTGGTGCCCACAGACGGCACTATTGTGTCCTTAAGCCGCCTCAGTGGTCTTGTAGCGCATGATGCCGATTCACTGCAGGCAACCCTGTGGGCCGGCACTCGGTTGGGTGATATAGGTCAGCCACTACAAGATATCGGCCAGGCTTTGATTAACATGCCCGATATCGACGAGCAATCTCTGGCGGGTTGTTTAAGTACGGCTACCCACGGCACCGGCGCCGACATCGGTTGTATTCCAACCTTTGTAGAAGGACTGCAGTTACTCACCGCCAATGGTGAACTGCTAGACTGTGATGCCACTCACAATCCACAGGTATTCGAGGCGGCCAAGGTATCGCTTGGCGCGCTTGGCATTATTACCCAAGTCAAGATGCAGAATGTGGCGCCGTATCGCCTCAAGCGTGAAACCGTGTGGCGAGAGTTTGATGAGATCATCGAAGTGGCAGATGAACTGGCTCGCAACAATCGTAATTTCGAATTCTATTACATTCCCTTTACCGGCATGGGCTGGACTGATGTCCACAACATCACCAACGAGCCGCTGGGTGCGACCGACAAAGTCGATCAAAATGAGGGCGCCAACGACTTGAAAATGGCTCGCGATATACTCAGCTGGTCACCTAAATTGCGTGAACTCATACTCTCCACCTATATGAAGACGGTAGATGATGAAGTCACTATTGAGAGCTCCTGGAAAAACTATACTAGCGAGCGCAACGTACGTTTTAACGAAATGGAATACCATCTGCCAAGAGAAAACGGCCTGGCTGCCTTAAAGGAAATACGCCAAGCGCTGGAAAAAAATCACAATGAGGTTTTTTTCCCGATTGAGTTTCGCTATATCAAGGCGGACGACATCTGGTTAAGCCCTTTCTATCAACGAGATACCTGCTCCATAGCAGTACACCGCTTTTTTGAAGAAGATTATCAAGCCTACTTCAAAACCATAGAGCCTATATTTCGCAAATACGAGGGCCGCCCCCACTGGGGAAAACTCAATACCTTTAAGCGAGATGATTTTGCCAACAGCTATCCACACTGGCAGAATTTCATCGAAATGAGGCACGAGCTTGACCCTCAGGGCAAGTTTTTAAATACTTACCTCAAACAGCTATTTACCTGAAATCTGCCCGACTACGAAAAGGATAGTAACAATGGCTATACCGATAAAACGGCGCACATTACTGGTAGGCGGCGTCGCCGGTGCAGCAGCACTGGCAGTGGGCTTAAAACCCGGCGACAAAGGCGAGAATCACTCGCCCTATTTTAGCGATATCAGCACCGCTCTGGATAATGCCAATATTGCGACACCCGTGTTAATTGTGGACAAAGCCAAGCTGCTGGAGAATGTTAAAACGCTCAAATCACATATTGACGGGCGTTTCAAATACCGCATTGTCGCCAAGTCACTGCCTTCGCTTGGGCTCATCGAACAGGTAATGGAGGCTGCCAATACTCACCGCTTAATGCTTTTTCATCAACCGTTTCTCAGTCAGGTTGCCGCCCAATTGCCTCATAGCGACGTATTGATGGGCAAACCCATGCCGGTGAAAGCCGCCGAGACGTTTTACCTGACATTCGATTCAACAGAATTTGATCATCAGCAACAATTGCAATGGCTGTTGGATACGCCCGCGCGCCTACAGCAATACGTAACGCTGGCCAACCAGCTGAATGTCAACATGCGTATTAATATCGAACTTGATGTCGGTTTACACCGGGGTGGTATTCAGGACAGCGACGAGCTCATAGCCATGCTGGAGATCATACAGGCGGAGCCCCGGCTCAGTTTTGCCGGCTTTATGGGATACGAGCCCCATATCGTCAAAGTGCCCGGCAACCCGCTTGATTACCGTAATAGAGCAATGGAGAGCTATAAAAAGCATATTGTTACCGCCAAACAATTTTTACAGGACGACTGGCCAGAAGATGTTTTACTCAATGCCTGTGGCAGCCCCACCTATCAACTTTATGACGAGGGAGACTACCCCTTTAATGAAATATCGGCCGGGTCATGTCTGGTCAAACCCACTGATTTCGACATTCCCACGCTCGCCGACCACCTGCCTGCTTCATATATTGCCACACCCGTATTAAAAACATCAGACCGCAAACAGATACCGGTAGATGGTGTCGGTAAATTACTGGCCGCATGGGACCCCAACTTCGCACGCGCATTTTTTACCTATGGCGGCTACTGGAAGGCCATTCCCGAGTCACCCAAAGGTTTGTTCAACAACCCATTAATGGGACGCTCCACCAATCAGGAAATGCTCAACGGCTCGACAAGCATCGACTTACAGGTCGACGACTGGATTTTTCTACGCCCCACCCAAAGTGAATTTGTGTTTTTACAATTTGGTGATATTGCCGTACTTGAAAATAACGAAATAACAGAGCGATGGAGCGTCCTGGCAGCTGAGGCCTAATCAAGCTCGGGGAAATTGGTTTCCCCGAGGTGACAATAAGACGCAGGCAAAATTACGCCTGATCTTTAGCTAAAGCTGTGAGCTTTTCACGTAAGCAATCAATGCCAGGTTTGTTGTCCAGCATCTCTCGCGCAGACAGCCCTGACAACTCATGCGGAAATACCAGCCAGTCATCCGTTTCATGCAGATAATAATCGGGAGCCCTATCGGTCTTGTTATTATTCGGTTTGAAATATGGCGTGGCAACTCTAATTTCAGGCATGTCCTCTCCGCGTTCCAGTCGAATGTTTTTTAACACCTGCTGCACGCTCAAACCGGTATCGTATACATCATCGACAATGAGCACGGCATCATTTCCTTTTATAAGGTCTAGAACATAGCCAAGACCATGAACCCGGACTTCCCCTGCGCGTTGTTCTATCCCGCTATATAAGGATGTACGAATAGCGATATGGTCTGTCGTGACGCCGAAATAATCCAGTAACTCATGAATTGCAATACCGACGGGCGCGCCCCCTCGCCAAATACCTATGATAAAGTTCGGAAGGTATCCGCTTTCGAGTATCTGTAAACCTAAACGATACGAATCATCCAGCAGTTGCTGAGCATCAATATACTGTTTTGCGGCCAAATCCAAAATCTCCTCTCTGTTGCCCTAACAGGTGCCAGAATAGCCATGAAAGAATACCAAGTACAAGAATATCGAAATACAGCGATGATATTCTTGACTTATAGGTCATTATTTTACTGAATAGAGGCTAACAGCAGCCACTATTATTGTTTTAACCTCTAAAGAGAAGCCCGCGTGCCAAAAATTTGTGCCAATATTTCCATGTTATTTAGCGAACACGCATTTCTTGATAGATTTGAGTGCGCAGCGCAAGCCGGCTTTCAGGGCATCGAATACTGGTTTCCATACGATTACGCCGCCACCGACATCAAACAACGGTTGGATGATAAAAAACTAAAACAGGTGCTATTTAATTTGCCAGCCGGAAATTGGGCTGAAGGCGAACGAGGCATCGCTTGTCTTCCTGATCGAATAAACGAGTTTAGAGATGGCGTTGAATTGGCCATTGAGTATGCGCAGGCGCTTGATTGCAGCCTATGTAATGCACTCGCCGGTATTGCGCCTGAAGATCTCAGCCAGGACCTTGCCCGAAATACTTTTATTGAAAACCTCACTTACGCTTCAGACAAGTTATCCGCGGCCGGTATCACGCCGGTTACTGAAGCCATTAATACTTACGATATCCCTGGATTCTTTTTAAATACCACAGCCCAAGCAATAGATATTATTGATCAAGTGGGTAGTGACAAGCTGCTCTTTCAGTATGACATCTATCATATGCAACGCATGGAAGGTGAGCTGGCGGCCACCTTACAGGCCAATATTTCCCGGATCGGCCATATCCAGCTTGCGGATAACCCTGGCCGCCATCAGCCGGGCACGGGTGAAATCAATTTTCCGTTTTTATTAATGCTCATCGATGAGATAGGATATCAAGGCTGGGTTGGTGCAGAATACTGGCCATCAGGTAGCACAGATGGAAGTTTCGACTGGCTCAAGAACTATAGATTAGCTCAAAATAGTTCAGCAAGGATAGCAGGAAAAACACTATGACCAAGTCAGCGATGACAGACCCCCGGGGGCTGTTGATCGACCTTTTTAACACGGCAGTTGATGCTGCCGATCCACGTAAGATTCTGGCCAGCTTCCTGCCTGAAGATAGCAACAGAAAAGCCGTGGTAATTGGCGCTGGCAAGGCTGCGGCGTCTATGGCGAGCAGTCTTGAACAACACTGGCAAGGCCCATTAAGCGGGCTAGTGGTAACACGTTACGGTCATCAACTAACATGCCGCAGCATTGAGGTAGTCGAAGCCTCACACCCGGTTCCTGACGATATGGGAGAAAAGGTTTCTCGGCGCATGCTCGCCTTAGTTGAACCATTGGGCGAGGAAGACCTGGTGATCTGCGTAATCTCAGGTGGCGGCTCTTCTCTCCTATCTCTCCCCGCACCAACACTTAATCTAAAGGACAAGCAGCACATCAATAAGGCGCTACTCAAATGCGGCGCAACTATCAGTGAGATGAATACTGTACGCAAACATCTTTCTGCCATCAAGGGAGGCAGACTTGCAGCTGCCTGTTTTCCCGCGCAAGTTATCACTTTTGCCATCTCTGACGTACCGGGCGATGACCCCACTGTCATCGCCTCAGGGCCAACCGTCGCCGATCCATCTACCTCGGCGGACGCAATAGCTATCCTCCAGAAGTACCATATAGATGTTCCTGAGCATGTGCTGTTATGGCTCAAAGATGAACAGGCAGAAACCCTAAAACCCGGTGACCCCGTATTTAAAAACACTCAGTTCCATATGATATCCACCCCCAATGATTCGCTACAGGCAGCACATAAACAGGCTGTGGCCATGGGTTTGAATACGCTGGTATTGGGAGACGACATCGAAGGCGAATCGCGGGAAGTTGCCAAGGTACACGCCGGTATCGTCCGCTCCATCATCAAACATCAGCAACCAGTCGCTGCGCCCTGCATTATTTTATCTGGCGGAGAAACAACAGTTACACTGAAAGGCTCTGGAAGAGGTGGTCGCAATGCCGAGTTTCTGCTGAGCCTTGCCAATTGCCTGCAAGGAATGAAAGGCGTCTATGCGCTGGCTGCAGATACAGATGGCATCGATGGTTCAGAGGACAATGCGGGCGCCTTTCTTTCTCCACAAAGCTGGGACAGAGGCATTAAGAAGGGTATTGACGCCGCGGCGATGTTGGAAAACAATGATGGCTACAGCTATTTTGAAGCCTTGGGTGACCTGCTTATTACAGGCCCCACGCTGACCAACGTCAATGATTTCAGGGCGATTCTGGTTCTACCGGAAGAACAGTAAACAAACGTGCTCGAGGTTTATAACGCTCCACGCTATTTTTACGGCGAGGGAATACAGAATTCCTTATGTATAAGCTCTATTGCCTCTAAGACTTCCTCAGAAAGTATTAGATCAAAACTGGCAATATTACTTTTGAGCTGCTCCATAGTGGTGGCTCCAATAATATTACTGCCAAGAAACTGTCGACTGTTGACAAAGGCCAGAGCCATTTGCGCAGGGTCCAGACCGTGTTCTCTCGCCAGCTTGACATAGGCTTCAGTCGCCGCCTCAGCATAAGGATTGCCGTAACGCACAAAGCGATCAAATAACGCCAGCCGCGAACCCTCAGGCTTTAAGCCGCCCAGATACTTGCCACTTAACATACCAAAGGCCAGTGGAGAATAGGCCAGCAGACTAACCTCTTCCCTAATAGAACACTCGGCCAAACCGACCTCGAAAGACCGATTAAGCAGATTATAGGGATTTTGAATACTGGCAATTCGCGGCAGATTTAACTCTCTAGACAAACGCAAACATTCCATTAGACCCCAGGGCGTCTCGTTTGAAATACCTATATGCCGAATCTTGCCTTGCGCCACCAGCTCGGACAGAGCCGATAAGGATTCTTCAAGGCTTACGCCGTCGTCATCACTATGTGTATATCCGAGTTGACCAAAGAAATTGGTCCTGCGCTCTGGCCAGTGCATTTGATATAGATCGATATAATCGGTTTTTAATCGTGCCAGTGAATCGTCTATTGCAGCAAATATATGCTCGCGACTTAAACGTGGCCCATCACGCAGGTGGTCCATGCCGCTATTGGCATCGCCTCGACCGGTGACCTTGGTAGCCAGTACAATCTGGTCTCGCTTGCCGTTGTGCGCAAACCAGTTGCCCATATACGCCTCTGACCGACCTTGCGTCTCGGCGCGCGGTGCTACCGGGTAGATCTCGGCGACATCAAAGAAGTTAATGCCCTGCTCAACGGCATAATCCATTTGCGCAAAGGCTTCATCCTGAGAATTTTGCTCGCCCCAGGTCATACTACCCAGACATATCTTACTAACGTTTAAATCGGTCTTACCTAGACGATGACGTTCCATGTTTCTGCCTTTTTAATCGAGAATTTTCGCCAAAGAGTCGCTCAAGTGAGCCACCGTACGGTCGACATTATGCAACTTGTCCAAACCAAAGAGACCGATGCGGAAAGTTTGAAAATCGGCGGGTTCATCACATTGCAACGGCACACCAGCCGCTATCTGTAAACCCTGCTGCAAGAACTTGGAGCCATTTTGGATAGCCGAATCATCTGTGTAACTCACGACTACGCCTGGCGCCTGAAAGCCCTCTGCGGCAACACTTTTGAAACCCCTGCCGGTTAACAGAGCACGGACTTTTTCACCCAATTCTATAGCCTCATCGCGGACTTTATCAAAACCATAGGCTTCGGTTTCCTGCATGGTATGACAAAAAACCGTTAAGGCATCAGTTGGCATTGTTGCGTGGTAAGCATGGCCGCCATTTTCATAAGCCTGCATGATTTGCAACCATTTACCCAGATCACAGGCAAAACTCGAACTGGTGGTATTGGCGACAGCCTCAAGCGCCCGCTCACTGAGCATGACCAAGGCACTGCACGGTGAAGCACTCCAGCCTTTTTGTGGAGCACTGATTAATACATCAACGCCGGTAGTCTGCATATCCACCCACAAAGTACCTGAGGCGATACAGTCGAGTACAAACAGCCCACCCACTTCATGAACAGCCGTGGCGATAGCGCTAATATAGTCGTCAGGCAATAACATGCCTGAGGATGTTTCGACGTGGGGCGCAAATACCACGGCAGGCTTTGCGGACTGAATTCTGGCCACAACATCCTCGATAGGCGCAGGAGCAAATGCCGCCTGCGGTCCGTCATCCACCAAGGCGGCCTTCATCACGATAGATTCAGCGGCAATTTGGCCTGCCTCCAGAATTTGAGTCCAACGATAACTAAACCAGCCATTTCGGATAATCAGGCATTTTTCATTGTTGGCAAATTGTCTTGCTACTGCCTCCATGCCATAGGTGCCGCCACCGGGTACCACAACTACGGCCTGTGCCTTATAGACCTGTTTGAGCGTAGAGGAAATATCGTTCATCACGGCCTGAAAGGTTTTCGACATATGATTCAGCGAGCGATCTGTAAATACAACGGAGTATTCCAACAGGCCATCAGGGTCAACATCGGGTAGCAGTCCAGGCATAACAATTCTCTTTTAGCTAGATTGATTAAACGGCGCTTAAGCCCATTCGGGGCTAGATTCTAAATCATCAGCGATACCCAATCCATAGAGATCAACAATAGTTAGTATATGAATTTTTACTTAAGGTCGCTGTCATTTATAGAGCTAAGGCTAAGACTGGGGTAAGATCACTCAATATTTACAGCTGAGGCATACGGCGTGTTAACAAAAAAACTGGCAAACGGCCTTCTGGGACTCGGAATTCTACTCACTGTGCTCTGTATAGCGTGGTGGGGCGTGGTATACCATTTTATAAGCGAAAAAAGTGGCGAAACCCTGATGTCCACGTTGACCTGCCTGTTCTCTATCGGCGAAAACTGTACGTTTATGCGAGGTATGAGTTGGCTACAGGGTGTTAATCCCTATGAACCGGTGTTTTTTTGGCTAGCGACAAGCATTCTGCTCATCGCTCTGGCAATGAAAAAAGCACTCAGAAACGACGGCCTGTAAGAACACCGAATTCAGGTCTACTTTTTGAAAAGTTTTTTACCCGTTTTCATATCGTTGCAGTTGAACCAGCCACAATCACGGGTATCACAGCAATGCAGTCCGTTGGGGCCGGGTGCCTGACAGCAGCTGGCGCTGACATCCAGACCCCCCGCCATACCGGAAGACCCTTTATGAACCGTGGACCGCACCGGCGCCACCGTCATCTCGGCACTACTCGTTGAAGACACGGGCGCTCTGGCCGCCTTATCTTCACCGCCGTGGGTTACGGGACTAATTGAAAAAACGCATAGTAATAATAATAGACTCAGGGCTTTCATAACGCTCACCTCATCTGATACGGGCCAGATTTGCAGCCCGCTCTAACAATGTAGTCGCAAAATGCCGACAGATCAAAATATTAGCCGTAAATTCCACCCAAACAGGCCTGAACGGTAGCGGCTACTCAACACGTAACCCTGATGCACAACCCCAAGCCCTGATTTGGCACAGGGATAGTAGACTCAGTTGCGAACACCATCTTGATAAAATAATCTGTCGAAACTACGATACTAGTGACGAAAGCGACACAACTATTATTGGCAAACTGCCAACTACAGTACTGGAGAGGCTAAGCTTGATAAGCTCACAGCAAAGCGCCACCACCAGGGCTTTTTATCAAAGTCATCAGGGTCAATTTCAACCGAATGAGAAAAATCATCTTCAAACATGGATTGCATTTTTGTGGCGAAATCTTTGTCCACTATTAGCGCAGTTACTTCGAAATTTAGCCTGAAAGAGCGGTTGTCGAAGTTAGGGGTTCCCACAGTAGAGAATTGATCATCAACAAGCATCACTTTTTCGTGAAGAAACCCTGGCGTATAGGCATAAAATTTTATCCCTATATTGCCTAATTGCTTTATATAGTGAAACCCGGCTAAATACACCGGCAAACTATCGTAACTACCCGTTGTTATTATTCGAACATCGACGCCTCTGAGAGCGGCCAATTGCAGCGCCTTCATCACTGCTTCATCGGGAACAAAATAGGGGGCAGAAATCCAGATACGTTGCTTAGCCGAATTTAAGGCTGTAACAAAAAACAGGCTAGCGACTTCCAAACTGTTGCTCGGCGAAAACGGAACGATCATCGACCTGATATTACCCTCTTCAGCAGCTCGAGGCTGCCAATTTAACTCCAGGAAATTTCGCGTCGCCCAGTACCAATCGCCCATGATAACGGCCTGTAATTGTTGTACAACCGGGCCTTCCAGTTTTACATGTGTATCCCGCCAAGGACTAAATTTTGGATCACGACCCATATATTCATCACCGACATTGTGCCCGCCTACCCAAGCTGTTACGCCATCTACAACAACCATTTTTCGGTGATTGCGAAAATTAAGCTGGAACCGATTTCGAGCCCCCTGATTTGGTTTGAATGACGTAACACTAGCCCCTGCTGAGCGCAGATCCTCTACATATTGGTCGGGTAAACCCCCACTTCCAATCTCATCGTAAAGAACGTATACACGCACCCCGGCTTGGGCTCTTTCGATTAAGGCTTGTTTAACCTGGCGCCCCAGCTGATCATCATGAAACATGTAAAACTGAAAAAGCACATAGTCATTGGCACGGGATACACCTTCAAGAATACTAGAAAACGTGGCCTCTCCATTTATGAGTAAATCGGCACTATTACTATGAGTCAAATGGAAACCAGACAGCTTTTCTATCGACTGATAGGTAGAAGGACCGCTTTCATATTTCACTTTCCAGGGCTCTATATCATCTGTAAACTTAGCTATCATCGACTCGATTTCATCCGAGTTTTCTTCAAGAGCTTCCGCAGCACCTTCAAATTTATTTCTACCCAAAACCAGATAAGCAGGAAGAGCAATAAATGGCATAGACACCAATGAGACTGACCAAGCCACCGCTCCCGTGGGTGTGCGGGCGGTCATGACTGCGTGAAGGGAGGCTAAAATTCCGCCCAGATAAAATAACGCAACGATTATTGCCATCCTTTTTTTCCTTTTCAAAACTTTCAAGTCCTTCTCTGTCGAACCACCAACTACATCCTTATACATAAAGTATAGTTCAGTGATTATGGCTCCACCTCTAAACTAAGCCCCTCAGCTGGAAAAACACAGGAGGCTCCCAAGAACTAGCGAATCGATGCCCTCAAAGCCTCTACAGATATCTTACCTACCCAATCCTGATGCAGGTTACCAATATACAAGTCGTCATTAACCTGCTGAACCGAGGTGATTTCTCTCACATGTTTTCCGTCAGTATCGTGATAGCTGGCCACTACCTCCCCTGCCTCGTTTAGTTCCAGTATCAAGCCATAAGACAAGGGTGCGGGTTTTACACTATCAGGCAGTTTGGCAATAATATCCTTCAACCAGGGTTTTGTATGAATATCGTCAATATCGGCCATTCGCGGTGACGGCATTGCCACCCAAAACGTGCCATTGCGGTTAGATGAAATACCATCGGGAAAGCCTGCGAGATTATCAATGAAAATATCCGAACTGCCAGCTTTGTCGCCTTTGAGCCAATAACGGCTTATGCGGTAGCGGTATGTTTCATTGACCAGCACATAGGACTCATCAGATGACAGGGCTACCCCATTGGCAAAATACAGGCCTCGTATCAACACCTTGGTTTCTCTGGAGACAGGGTCGTAGCTCAATAGACGCCCCCAAGGTTTTGCTTCCAGCAAATCCAGCATATAGTCAGGCTGATCAAAGCGGGAGGATGCATCGGAAAAGTAAATTATTCCGTCGCTTGCTATATCCAGGTCATCAACAAAACGGAAAGGCAGGCCCTCCGCTTCTGTCGTTAAGACAGTTATCTCTCCGTTTGGGTTAACGGAGAGTAGACCTTTCCATGCATCACAGACAATTAAGTTACCTTGCGCATCAAAATGCAGCCCCAGCGGGCGACCACCGGTATTGATCCAACTCTCTATTTTGCCATCGACAATCCGAGAAATTCGACCGTCCTGCATACCCGCATAGATAACACCCTCGGCATCTACGGCGATATCTTCAGGGCCGTAGACTTCACCCTTTGCTATAAGGCTAACACTCTTCAAGGCATTGTTGGCTTGATAAACACCGGTCATCGACGGCGCCTCAGGTGGGAGCCACGAATCCGAGTTCACCGGCCCAGGCCACAATAGCCAGGTCACCAGCGCGGCAACCGTCAAGAACAAACCTATTTTAATAAATCGCATGATTAAGCTCAGTCGCTACACATAATTTACCTATCATAGCAAAGCCGCAAAGTTCTGGTGGATTATATTAAATCGCCTATTTTGATGTTATCTTGGGCTCACTTCGGCAAAGAAATCAGCTTCCGCTTTATTTTTATACAGGATTCACCGGGTTTGAAAGTCAATCTCTTTCATCGACATCATCGTGCGAATTTTCTCGCCATAAGCACGTTATGCGTAGCACTTTCAATGTGCTTGCCTGTCATTGCCGCCGATGACCTAACTCCGGAGCCTGAAAGCGCCACAGGAACAGCTGCTCCAGAGACAGTTCAGCCAAACGTCTACGATAGCGATATTGAAGACATGATGCCTGCAAAAAATGCGGTGGTTGAAGACGCGACCAAGCCCGCTGCCGACAATACTGCCGAAGAACCGCAAGTCTACGATAGCGATATTGAAGGCATGATGCCCGCGCTCGTCTCTCCCGAGCTACCCAAAGAGCCTGCGGACAAGGAACGAGAATTCAAAGCTATTATCGAGGGGGACAGCAGCGAAAAAACTCAGTCTGAAGATACAGAGGCAGCCCCGGCAACCGAAGAAGAAAAAAGGCAGCTAGGCATTCTTGGCCTCGGCTGGTTCGAAAAACAGGAGAATTGGGGCTGGGACTGGAGCACACTAAGATTTACCGGAAGATATGGCTTAACCCGTTTCAAATTTGGTGGTCGTCTGGCAGTAGACGCAGGTATTCTTAATCAAGATGATTCACTGGATGAGGCCTATCCGGGGCTTGAAAACAACACGGATCTTCGTTCTGCCCAATTAATTCTGTCAGGAAACTTTGGCCCTTCTATTTTTTATAAACTCCAATATGAAGCAGGCTCGCTCAATGATGGACTGAAAGATGCCTATGTTGTTTTACAAAATGTACCCTACTTAAACAATTTGCGTATTGGCCAGGGTAAGGAACCTTTCTCGCTGGAATATCTAACCAGCTTTAAGTTCTTGACCTTTATGGAACGCTCTCTACCCACCGCCCTGGGTGCAGGCCGAAACTGGGGAATAATGACTTACAATACTGCGCTGAACCAGAAGATGACCTGGGCCGTTGGTCTATTCGCCCAAAGCTCGAAATGGGGCGATGTGACAATTGATACGGGGGAAGGAGTCGACATCAGCACAAGAATTACTGGTATCCCCTATGAAAATATGGAGTCAAACACTCATATTCATATAGGTATAAATCTTCTACTGCGCAAAAACACCGACGGGATGCAAATTACCACTCTGCCAGAAACCCAATTAACGAGCATTACTTATATAGATACAGGCGTACTCGATTCCGATGCTGCCATCAACTCAGGGATTGAGCTGGCTATCCGTCGCGGCCCCTACTCGCTGCAAGCCGAAGCCAACCAAAGTCGCATCTCACTGAACGATGGAACAGAAAATACCTATCGTGGCTATTACCTCCTTGGTAGTTACTTTATCACCGGCGAATTCCGACGCTATAACCGCGGCGCAGCAACCTTTGCGCAGGTAATACCGCTGAAACCGCTAGGTCAGGGTGGCTGGGGCGCTTGGGAATTTGCCGCGAGGTTATCTTCCATGGATTTAAATAGCGGAGAGTATCGAGGCGGAAAGGAAACTAATATCACTCTGGGGCTTAACTGGTACTTGAATAAAGATGTCCGCGTTATGCTGAACTACATCAACAGCAATATCGACTCGCAGGCAAGCGGTCGAATGCATAACATACAGACTAGAATTCAATATACCTTTTAGATTGTTTTACGGTTCAATCTAAGTAAACCCTCTTGCATCGTTGTCGCAACCAAACGCCCATCCCTGGTATAAAAACTGCCCCTATTCAAACTACGCGCATGGCTCGCTCGCGGACAAACCATATGATATAGAAGCCATTCATCGACTCTGAAGTCATCGTGAAACCATATCGCGTGGTCCAGCGAGGCTGGCTGCAAATCTGGATCCAGAAAACTGACCGCATGGGCTAATAAACCTGTGCCTAAAAGGTAATAATCCGAAGTATAGGCTAATACGGCATGATGGAGTGAATGATCGTCTGGCAGGCTTCCGCGAGCTCTCATCCAAACCATTTTCTCAGCGGGCCGCTTTTCTCGCTGATTAAAATCTACAGGATCAACCGTACGCATTTCGATGGGGCGGAATGACGGTCTTCTATTGGCATGTTCTCCCAGTTTTTGTTGATCAATGGACCAGCGAATCTCGTCATCTTCCACCTCTTCTGGCGGCGGGCAGAGTGGCATATCGTCCTGATGAGATAGGCCTTCTTCAATAAGTTGAAAAGACAGTGAGGTATTAAAGATTGCCTTGCCACGCTGCAATGCCACAACTCTGCGCGTTGTGAATGAGCCACCATCGCGAATTTGATCTACCTGAAAGATTATCGGAATAGATGGGTCACCGGCACGTAAAAAATAGGCGTGTTGAGAATGCACCATGCGTTCAGCCGGTACCGTATCCTGTGCAGCCCGCATCGCTTGTGCAAATACCTGGCCACCAAAAACCCTGGGGTTACGGGAGACAGGTGAAACGCCTCGATATAAATTTTCATCTATTTTCTCAAGTGACAAAAAATCTATCAGTTGCGCCAATTGCCCTGTCTGTTCTCTATCAGTCATTCAATTCGCCAGCGCTCTATATCAGAAGCGGCATTATAGCGGATCTATGCGCGAAAAAATTGCGACTAAACACCATCAGGGAACCAGCTTGCTGGAACTGTCACCATCTTCGATAACAACATCTGACCATAGGTCTTGGCTTGCGAATCCAGTCTTAATGATGCAGTTCCGCCGCCGCCAAGCGCCTCGGTTAGGAGAAAGTTATAGGCGTATAGACCCGGCACATCAAAGCGCTCGACATCACCTTTAACTAAATGGGCAAAATAATCGTCAACGGCCTGTGCGGTTATCTGGTCTTGCAGAATGGATAGATATTCTACTTTCCGGGCCATAATACCTATATTGGCATTATCTCCCTTGTCGCCACTGCGGGCATAGGCCAGCTTCTCCAACGGCACTTCGATGGTCTCGCCACTTAAGTCAACCGATTCCAGTTCAACATGCTCATTCTTAACGGGCTCGGACTCACCATCGCTCAGGTAGGGCTCATCAACAATGATTTCACTACCTAGTTGAACCTTAACAGCCACTTGGCTTTTGTCGAGTAAAGCGGAATGCACCCGTATTAATGGCTGAGGCCGCACACGACCCGCGCCAAAGCCTGTCATACCTGGAGATGCAGACGTCGCCAAATACGCCATTTCATGAGAAGCAAAAGTTAAAGCCTCACGACTGTTATGGTGAAACCCATATTTACCCATCACTTCTCGGCTATTCAATTCTCGCGCATGCGGGCCGTAGATAGACTCCGAACCCACTACATCCAGGCTCACTTCTCTATAATCTTCCCATCCTCGCTCTGCAAAGACGCGTTGAGTACGCCGAACCCAGGCCTCTAAACTTGCCTTTGCTTTTTCGGTACTGCGCAAACCAGCCATAAAAAAAGAACTCATCAATCTGTAGCCATCAACATAGGTCGCACAGACTTTATAATATGGCCCGGGAGAACGCCCCTTCGCGCCGCTCACTCTTACTCTGTCTTTGGCAATTTCTTGCAGATGAACCTGGGTAAAATCACAAGCCACATCAGGGAGAAGGTAATTAGCAGGGTCACCAATTTCATAAAGAATTTGCTCACCCACGGTACCGATACTGACCATGCCACCGGTACCCGGTGGGATATCAACGATAAAGCTGCCATCTTCACTCACCTCTGCAATGGGATAACTCATATCAGCGAAGTCAGGCACCAGTTGCCAATCTGTAAAATTACCGCCGGTACAATGAGCTCCGCATTCAATCACATGTCCCGCCAGAGAGCCCTGTGCCAACTGATCATAGTCTGATGCAGTCCAACCAAATTCGTACATCAACGGCGCTAAAGCAACAGCGCTATCAACCACACGGCCAGTCACAATGATATCGGCACCAGCGACCAGAGCATCAACAATAGGCCGAGCTCCGAGATAAGCATTAATACTGGCGGTTTTTTCCGGCAATGCCGCACCTGTTTGCATCTCAGGCAGACCTTGAGCAATAAGCTGCGACTTTTGAGGAGTCAGGTCATCGCCGTATACTCCAGCCACCGTCAGATTAAGGTTTTGTTGTTCACACAGGGACTCCAGCGCTGCGATACAAGCCGGCACATTAACGCCACCTGCATTAGCGACTACCTTAATGCCTTTCTTTGCACAATCTGCCAATACATCTTTCATCGCGACGGTAACAAAATCAACGGCATAACCCAGGTTTTCATTTTTCGCTTTGGCTTGCGACAGAATCGCCATAGTGACTTCGGCAAGATAATCAAAAACCAGATAGTCTATTTCACCCTTTTCCACCAATTGTCTGGCGGCCAATTGGCTATCACCGTAAAACGCTGAGGCACAACCTACACGTACTGTTTTATTACTCATGTTAATCACTCCTGCTGTGCCGAGTCGGCGATAATATTGACTAGCACTTGACGTGTTTTTACTTGCTGGCCGGCTTCTACGCTAACGGATTCAACTACACCTGCTACGGCTGCCTTCAGTTGATGCTCCATCTTCATAGCTTCAAGAACGACGACAGTTTGGCCTATTTCAACTTGATCACCGACGCTCGCTAGTACCTCAACAATCGCACCGTCCATTGAAGCTTTTACCTGGCCACTGCCTGCGCCTGCTGCAGCGCTGGCAGGCTGATAGGTTTGATTGTCGATAATGAAATGGCCGTATCCGTCATCAATACACAGCTGATCGCCGTTAAAGGCATAACAAAACTTTTCACGTAGGTTATCGACCAGTGTGATCGCTTCAGTATTTTCAAATTGCTGAAGATGAATTTCGCACTGCTCTTCGCCCATAGTCACTTGATAATTCTGACCAACAACCGAAAGCTGAATATCGTAACTTGTGGATTCAAAACCCAGCTTCATGTGACTGGTAGCGGCACTTGCGCTGCTCCAGCCTCCCTGGCCGGAAGTTTGACCCTGCGAGAATACAATGGCTGCTCGCGCCAGTGTAGGTAAGCCAGGTTCGGCTTGATCCATGCTCGGGTCACTGCTGAAATGTTGTTCTATAAACGCTGTTGTAGCCTCACCTGCCTGATACACCGGGTGGCGCAATATATTCTGTAAAAATAGTTTGTTGTTATTCAAACCCAATAAAGTGGTGTCTTGTACTGCCGAGGCTAACAAACGATTGGCCGTAGCACGGTCTTTGCCATAGGCAATGACCTTGGCCAGCATCGGGTCATAATGTGGACTGACCACTTGCCCGGTCTGTATGCCATGATCAACTCGTATGCCTTTGCGCTCCGGCAAGGTCCAATTCAATACTACGCCGGTCTGAGGCATAAAATTATTACGCGGATCTTCCGCATATAGCCTTACCTCTACCGCATGGCCTCGCAACTCAATCTCCTCTTGAGCCAATGGTAGTTTCTCGCCGGCGGCGACCATTAATTGCCATGCCACCAAATCCTGGCCTGTGACTAATTCCGTCACCGGATGTTCGACCTGGAGCCGGGTATTCATTTCAAGAAAATAAAAGTTTTTATCGCTATCAACCAAAAACTCTACAGTGCCCGCGCCGCAATAATCGCAAGATAAGGCAGCCTCAACCGCGGCCTTGCCCATTCGCGCTCTAAGCTCGGGGTCTACAAAAGGTGACGGGGCTTCTTCTACCACCTTTTGATGACGACGCTGAATAGAACAATCGCGCTCGCCGAGATAGACACAGTTTCCATGACTATCAGCAAACACCTGAATTTCTATATGCCTCGGTTCGATTACCGCCCGCTCCAGAATCAGTTCACCGCTACCAAAAGCAGACTGTGCCTCTGAGCGCGCCGTTTTGATTTGCTCTGCTAATTCAGACTGCTGCCATACAAGCCGCATACCACGGCCACCGCCACCGGCTGAGGCTTTAACCATTAACGGAAAGCCAATGTCCCCCGCCTTATCTAATAGTACCTCGTCGCTTTGATCCGCGTCCTGGTAGCCTGGAATACAGGGCACACCCGCCTCCAACATGGCGATCTTGGACAGACGTTTGCTACCCATTAACTCGATAGCCGAGGCACTGGGACCAATAAAGGTCAGCCCGGCCTGCTCACAGGCCAATGCAAAAGCCGAGTTCTCAGATAGAAAGCCGTAACCGGGGTGAATCGCGTCCGCTCCCGTTTGCTTTGCAGCGGCCAGAATCTTGTCGGCCACTAGATACGATTCGCCCACCGCTGCAGCACCAATACAAACAGCCTGATCAGCCTCAATGACGTGTAAAGCTCCTGCGTCAGCCTCGCTGTATACCGCGACCGTCCTGAAACCCAGCTCGCGGGCCGTGCGGATAACCCGAACAGCAATTTCCCCGCGGTTGGCAATTAGAATTTTATACATAATGATTTCTCAATTGTTCTATTGGAATGTATTGCACCAGGTAATACATTTAGCTAGCCCAAACCGGTAGACGTTTTTCCATAAAGGCCTTGGTGCCTTCCTGACCTTCTGCGCCACGCATTGAGGCACAGAACTGATCAGCGGCCTGATCAAGCAATGCCTCATGCTCCACCTTGCCAACCTGCAACATCAGTTTTTTAGTCACCGCGTTGGCCTCGGGAGCGCAGCGAAAAACACGTTTGAGCACGTCTTTTAGCCGCTGATCCATTTCATCTACTGTGTGCGTTAAATAATGCACAATACCCAAATCTCTGGCTTGCTCGCCGTCAAGGCGTTCGCCCAGTAAGGCCAACCGCCGAGCCTGGGTTAAACCAATACGCGAAACCACAAATGGTGCAATTTGTGCGGGAATGATTCCCAAACCGGTTTCAGGCAACGCAAACTTCGCGGCCTTATCGGCAATCGCTATATCTGAAATACAAGCCAAACCAAAACCGCCGCCCATTACCGCGCCTTCGAGCAAGGTGATGACGACTTGCGGCGCCTCATTAGCCTGGGTAATCATGCGACCAAAAATGCGGTTAAAGTCCCAGGTTGCCTGCGCCGCCTCTTGTTCTGTCATGGCAGCTTTGTTCATACCGGAAATATCGCCACCGGCACAAAAATGACCTTCGGCACCGCGTAAAACAATCGCGCGAATTGTGCGATCATCTTCAACTGCTGTAAAAACCGCCATAATCTCTTCGACCAGCTGCGAGTTCATCGCGTTGCGCTTGTGAGGTCTGTTCAAAGTAATATGTAATACGCCGGCTTCTTCGTTAACAAGAATTTCCTGGCAATGGGGTAAATTCATTATCTTTCTCCTGATCACCAGCCTTACAGGCGAGCAATGCCAAATGTATTAGGGTTGAGTGTGCGCTGCTCTGCTTCACGGCACACGCTCAAAACAAAACCCACTATCGCGCGGGTATCACGCGGGTCAATCATGGCGTCATCCCATATACGAGCGGTATTCGCCAGAGCGTGAGATTGGGATTCCATGGTGTCGACCGTGTCTTTTTCCAGCGCATCCAGCATATCGGTATTAACCTCTCCCATACGCCGCATCTTGGCCTCGGCCACCGTACGTAAAACACTACCGGCTTGGGCAGGACCCATTACGGACACTACCGTGCGCGGCCATGCAAATATAAAGCTGGGCGATATACTACGACCGCACATCGCATAGTTGCCCGCGCCGTAAGAGCCGCCAACAATAACGCTAATTTTTGCTACAGTCGCATTGGTCACGGCCTGAATCAGCTTAGCCCCGTGCTTGATTATCCCCGCTTGCTCTGATTCCGTTCCTACCAGAAAACCGGTTGTATTATGAAGAAACAGCAGAGGCGTATTTGACTGCTGACAGAGCTGAATAAACTGCCCCGCTTTAGCAGCACCCTTGGCAGTGATTGGGCCGTTATTACCGATCACACCGCAGCTGTGGCCTTGAATGGCGACATGGCCGCAGACAGTACCGATATCGTAATCGGCTTTAAAATCGACAAAGTCTGAAGCATCGGATAGACGCGCAATAATTTCCCTCACGTCATAAGGTATTTTGGCATCGTCAGGTACGATGCCGAGTAATTCTTCTTTATCAAATAGAGGTTCATTGAAACCGGTCTTGTCAGGTAATGAGACTTTTTCAGGCCAGCCCAGGGTCGCTGTGACTTCACGCGCAATACGAATACCGTCTGCGTCGTTTTCCGCAAGATAGTCGGCGGTACCGGCCAGTTCACTGTGCATTTCAGCGCCGCCAATTTCTTCGTCGGTAGCGATCTCTCCAGTGGCTGCCTTCAGCAAAGGAGGGCCCGCAAGATATACCGTAGACTGTTTACGAATCATGATCACATAATCAGACAAGCCCGGCTGATAAGCTCCGCCTGCCGTCGCACTACCGTGTACAACCGTAATTTGTGGAATACCGGCAGCAGACAGTTTTGCCTGTGTCGCAAAGCCCGCACCCGAAAAGCCAAACCAGGTGCCTAGCTGCGTTAAATTACCGCCACCACTTTGTGCCAGGGTGATAATAGGTAACTTTCTCTGCAGGGCAATTTGCTGCATGCGTTGCCGTTTATCACTACCGAGTTCAGTGATAGAACCACCCTTTGTGAGATAGTCATCTATTATCACCATGCAGCGTGTACCACTCACGTAGCCAATGCCACTGATACAGCCGGCACCTGCGGCTGAACCGTCTTTGTCGCCCTCCTGCATATAACCGCACAAGGTCGACAGTTCCAAAAATGGTGTACCAGAATCCAATAACAAACTTAATCGTTCTCTGGGTGGAATAAGGCCCTTTTTGATGTAACGAGGTGCCTTGGCCTGCGCGTTGGCGATAACGCGCTGCTCGATACCGCGAAATTCCTCTACCGCCTCACGCATTATCTGTTCGTTGCGCTTAAAAGCCTCGGATCGAACGTCGATTTGAGTTTCGATAACTGCCATAAATAAACCTGCCTTTAAGACGTGACTATTTTTTACTCGGAAGAGTATTCATATATTTACAAATAATGCTCAGCATCACTTCATCTGCACCGCCACCAATAGAGGCAATTCGGGTATCTCTATAGGCCCGCGATATAGGGTTGTCCCACATGAATCCCATACCGCCCCAATACTGCAAACAGGCATCAGTCACCTCTCGTACCAGGCGGCCGGCTTTGAGTTTCGCCATTGACGCTTTACGGGTGACATCGTCACCGTGGATATAGTCTTCTACCGCCGAATATACCAGTGCACGCAGTGCCTCAACTTCAGTTTGTAGCTCTGCCAGGCGAAAGTGAATGACCTGGTTATCCAATAGGGGTTTGCCAAAGGCCATACGTTGGGCCGTATACTCGATGGTGTCGTTGATACAGTCTTCCATGACTTTCAGGTTTCCAGCTGCAGCGTAAAGTCTCTCTTCCTGAAATTGCTGCATTTGGTAAACAAAACCCATGCCCTCGTCGCCAATTCTGTTAGATTGCGGCACCCGTACATCATCAAAAAACACTTGTGCCGTATCAGATGAACGCATACCCAACTTGTTGAGCTTTTCGGAAAAAGATATACCGGGCAGATCAGTGGGAATCACAATCAGTGATTTATTGGTATGGCGCGAGTCATCACTGGTATTGGCCAAGACGCATAAGTAGTCGGCCTGGGTAGAGCTGGTAATCCACATCTTGGAGCCGTTAACAATGTAGTCGTCTCCGTCTTTTTTGGCGGTGGTTTTAATCGCTGCCACATCAGAACCCGCGTGAGGTTCACTTACGGCAATGGAAAATACCGCTTCACCGCTAATCGCCTTGGTCAGGTATTTTTCTCGCAGTGCATCGGAGCCAAAATTGGCCAGCGCAGGTGTCGCCATATCCGTTTGCACACCAATAGCCATTGCCACACCGCCAGTGCGGATACGGCCCAGTTCCTCGGAGAATACTATTTGATAACTGTAATCCAGCCCCATGCCACCAAACTCAAGCGGTTTGGCGATACCTAATAGGCCCAGGTCTCCCATCTTCTTGAACAATTCATGGGCAGGAAAACTACCGGCCTCTTCCCATTCATCCGCATAGGGATTAATTTCTTTATCGATAAACTGGGCAATTGTCTGCCGTATCGCTTCGTGTTCTTCTGTTAGACGCATGTCTGCTCCTGAAATTCGTGTTTATTTGAAAGGGTTCAATTCTTCGGCGACGAGCATAACTTTCTGGAATGCCGGCCTTTCTTTCATGCGCGCCAAATAGTCGGAAACCTGCGGTGTATAGTGCTCATTAAGGCCTAGCAGTTCACCAAAATATAAGGCGTAGGTGATGGCAATATCCGCCACCGTAAAACGCTTATCTACCAGATATTCACGATCCAGAATATGCGCATCGAGGCGTCGTAACCGCGCGATATACCATTTTCCATAATCTTCTATCGCCTGCGGCAACTGTCGTTCTTCAGGCTCCAGTTTGGTATAACGCATCACAATAGTCTGTGGAAATGTCAGTGTTGCGTCACTGTGATACATCCAATTGAGATAGTCGCCAAACTCAGGATGATCGGCTTTAAGGCCAAAGTCGTAACGCTGATAGCGATCAACAAGATAATGACAAATTCCGGTCGACTCTGTCATGTGAGTCTCGCCATCAACAAAATAAGGCACAGTACCCAGCGCATTGATACCAAGGAAAGACTTTTCAAACATCCGCGGAGGAAACGGCAGGTTCACTGTTTCATAATCCATGCCCATTTCTTCCATTGCCCATAAAGGACGTAAAGATCGGGAATTGTAGCAATGCCAAAGTTTCATCGTCATATCACACTCCATACTGGCGCGAAGCCAGGTCACGTAAAATCTCTTCAGAGCCACCACCAATGGCGTTGACCCGCACTTCGCGATAAATTCGCTCTACCCTATTACCTCGCATATAACCTATGCCTCCCAAAATCTGCATAGCCTCTCTGGCGCAAAACTCCATGGTCTGACTGGCCTGTACTTTCAGCATGGCGATATCGCCGGCGTTAGCATTACCGGCAATTATTTGTAAAGTACACACTTGGATATAGGCCTGGGTCGCATTAATGCGCTGTTTCATATCAGCAATTTTATGACGAATGACTTGATGATCCGCCAAGCGTTGGCCAAAGGTTTTTCTCTCCTGCGCCCACTTCACTGCATCTTCTAGACAGATACGGGAAAACGCCTCCATCGCGGCGGCCATAGTCATGCGCTCGCTATTAAAGTTTTTCATGATGACTTTAAATCCACGGTTTTCTTCGCCAATAAGATGACCTGCGGGTACTTTGACATTATCAAAATAGATGGTTGCGGTATCACTGGCCCACCAGCCCTGTTTTTTATCCAGTGGAGTACGCGAGACGCCCTCCAGATCAGCAGGTATCAACAGTGCCGATACGCCTGCGCCGCCTTCCCCACCTGTACGCACAGCAGTGGTAAACCAGTTGGCATTCATTCCACCGGTGATAAACGTCTTCGAGCCATTGACGATATAGTAATCGCCCTCACGTCTGGCGCTAGTCGAAATCTGCGCCACATCAGAGCCTGCGCCAGGTTCAGTAATGGCCAACGAGATGCGTTTTTCACCACTGATAACGGCCGGGGCTACCTGCCTTTTTATTTCGTCAGAGGCAAAGTTCACCACCGGCGGTAAACCAATGCAGTGCACCAATAAGGTTGAACCAATACCGCCACAGGCAGTACGTGCCATTTCTTCACTAAGAATATTGTGATGCCACAAATCAATACCTTCGGAGATACCACCAAATTCCTCAGGGAAGCCCAGCGCCATCATGCCGACGGCTCCAGCCTTGGGCCAAAGCTCATCCGGGATTTTGCCAGCTTCATCCCAATCTTCAGCAAAGGGGATAATTTCCCGATCGATAAAACGCCGCAACTGCGTGCGCCACTCTTCATGCTCCGCGGTTAAATAGGGGTTGGGCATTCTCGCACTGTCAAAATCCAGACTCATCTACAGGCTCCCGCATTGGAAATCACTACTCGGTTGTCGGAGGTCTATACTATGCCGCCTCGGCCGGGGCAGCATGGGATTGAGTGCCAATATTATCGGAATTGGTGCCAGTAGGACGCCGAGGTCAGCCTTGGCGATACTCGCTGGGAGTTTTGCCATACCAGGTTTTAAAAGCACTGGAAAACGAACCTTGATCGGCATACGCGAGCAAATAAGCGATCTCAGTGATAGCCAAACGCTGGTCAGCTAGATAGCGCCTGGCCAGTTCTACGCGAACTTCCTGCAATACCTGCATAAAACTGGTATCTCGGTCAGCCAAACGGCGCTGCAGGGTTCGCCTGCTCACGTTAAGCCTATTGGCGACGCTATCGATGCTGGTATCGCCCTGAGCCAGCAATCGGGCTATAGACTGCCGCAGGGCCGTAGAAAAAGGATCCTGCTGCGAAGCGTTATCAAATAGATGACTAAAGTGATTACCCAGCTCAGAATTCAGTGAATGGTCTTGCGGAATAAGCGGGTAGTTTAAAACTTTACGATCAAAATACAGACAGCTTATTTCTTGCTCAAAAACCAGCTGATCGCCAAACACCTCGCGTAGAGCTGTGGTATCTACTGGCTCAGGATAACTAAAGTGTGCCTTGCGTACTGGCACAGGGAGAATACATAAAGAATCTACAATGGCCGCTGAAGCAGTAAGATACTCATCGGATAAATAACGCTGCAGTCCGCTTTGAACAACAGTCGGTGTCCACTCCAAACGAATGAAATCACCCGCCGGGCGAATCAGTACTTCACCTACGTCGCCGTTGATTCTAAGTATGCTGGGCATCAAATTAAGATAATCTCGAAAGCTCTGGCATACCGTGCCCATATATAACTGGAGGCTCAGACCGGTAAGAAATGTGATACGACCGACAGTGAGACCCATATCGGGGTTTGACGTAGATTCATCAGCCAGCTGATACAAATCCAATAGCTGGCTTAAATGAAATCGGCTGTCGGGCAGGCGTAGACCGGCAGCATCAATACCAGTCTTCGACAGTAGCCTGGCACGCGATGCGCCAAATTGCTCCGCTGCCTGCAATACTCGGTTCACAGGTGCGGCATATACCGTAAAATCGGTAGCGGTTTTTTGTGGCGGCTTAAGGGTAGACACGGCACTTATCACTTAGTATTCGAAATCTTACTGTAGCACCACAAATCACCGAAACACAAATAACCCAGCCTTAGCCCGCGTTGGCTATAAGGCCACCATCCAGTACCAGATTTTGACCCGTCATCCAGGCAGAGGCGCGCGAACAGAGATAAATTGCTGTTCCGGCTGCATCTTCGGCATTACCAATACGTCCAAGTGGCATAGCTGCGCCAAGTTCCTGCTCATGGCCGTCAATCATATGGGCAGTCATTTTACTTGGGAAAAAGCCCGGTGAGATCGCGTTTACCGTAATATGGTCTGCCGCAAGATCTGCCGCCATGTGCCGTGTCAAATGCACAACAGCCGCTTTACTGGCCGAATAGGAGTAATTAGGCATTTGGGGATTTGCCAAGGCATTGATAGAGGCAATATTAACCACTCTGGCAGGGTTTTCCTTGTCTGCCGCGGCACGCAATAGGGGTAATAATTGCTGAGTCAGAAAAAACGGCGATTTTACATTTAGGTCCATCACCTTATCCCAGCCTGACTCCGGGAAATCATCAATCGGCGCACCCCAGGTTGCGCCGGCATTGTTAAACAGAATATCCAGTTTATCTTCGCGCTCCTTTAGCTCAGTCACAAAAGTCTGTATACCTTCGAGCGTAGACAAATCAGAGGCGATTGCGATGCACTCGCCATGCGCAACAGCGCCCTCTACGGGCAAAGACGACAGTGCCTCGGCAGTAGCTTGTAACTCTTCAACTTTACGCGCTGTAATATAGGTCTTAACACCGTTCTCAACAAATCCGCGAGCCACCATTGCACCAATGCCACGCGAGCCACCTGTCACTACAGCAACTTTACCTTGCACAGAAAATAGGTTATTCAAAACGTCTCTCCAAAATAATTATGTCCATCTCTACTGATACAGACCATTGAAAATTACTGTGTAAAAAAAAGGCTTTTCCCATTATGTATTATGGGAAAAGCCTGATTTCAACATAGTTACACGTTACTACAATACTTCAAACAAACCTGCAGCACCCATGCCACCACCAACACACATGGTAACCACAACGTATTTAACACCACGACGCTTACCTTCGATAAGGGCGTGCATAACCATGCGAGCGCCACTCATACCATAAGGGTGGCCGATAGAGATAGCGCCACCATTAACGTTCAGGCGGTCAGCGGGAATACCCAGCTTTTCCTGACAGTACAAAACCTGTACGGCAAAGGCTTCGTTCAGTTCCCACAGGCCAATGTCTTCCATTTTCAAGCCATTGCGCTTCAGTAACTTGGGGATAGCAAACACCGGGCCAATACCCATTTCATCAGGTTCACAACCGGCAACAGCCATGCCGCGATAGACACCCAGAGGCTCCAGGTTACGCTGCTCGGCCAGCTTGCTATTCATCATAACAAGGGCTGCAGCACCATCGGAAAGCTGAGAGGCGTTACCACCGGTGATAGAGCCACCTTCACGTACTGTGCGCAAGCCAGACAATCCTTCAAGATTAGTACCGGGACGGTTGCCTTCATCTTTGCTCAGCGTGACTTCTTTTTCACTGACTTCTCCGCTCTCGCGATCGGTAACCAGCATAGTGGCCGTAACAGGCACAATTTCATCATCAAACTTGCCTGACTCTTGTCCTGCTGCAGTGCGAGCCTGAGACTGAACGGCATACTGGTCTTGCGCATCGCGAGAAATATTGTAGCGGTTGGCCACAGTCTCAGCGGTATCCAACATTGCCATATAGACGTCGGGGGCATGAGCAATAGCCATGGGATCAACAATACGATGCATATTCATATGCTCGTTTTGCACCAGACTAATAGATTCACAACCACCGGCGACCACAATAGGCGCGCCATCCATAACAATCTGCTTGGCGCCAGTGGCTATAGCCATCAGGCCTGAAGAACACTGACGATCCATGGTCATACCGGAAACAGTTACCGGCAGGCCTGCGGCCATAGCCGCCATACGGCCAAAGTTGGCTCCTTGAGAACCCTGCTGCAATGCAGCACCCATAATACAATCATCAATTTCATTGGGATCAATGCCTGCTCGTTGAACAGCCGCATTAATAGCAAACGATGTCAGTGAAGGCGCCTCAATATTATTAAACGCCCCGCGGTAGGCTTTACCAATCGGGGTACGTGCTACCGATACAATTACTGCGTCACTCATAATCTTTCTCCGTTAATCGACCTGATGTTTGTGCAGATCATAGTGTGGCAATAGTAGTGTATGCCACGATAATTTACAGCCTACTGGGCAGCAAAGGCCTTAGCCAAAAACTTCTCGGTTTGCTTGAAACCAGAATCCAGGTCAAGCTGATTTTCGGTATCAGAAAGCTCGTCCCAGGCAGCAATAATGCTCTCTGGCGTCTGATCTTCAGGCTTAAGGAAAATACCGTCAGTTTCAAACAAACGGGTACGTGCATAGCCGCCCGCGCCTGCGCATAAAATGGTTTTTGTGGGTGCTTCATCGTGGCACAGAGTTAACAAACCAGCAGTAACAGACTCCGGTGTTAACAAGGCCAGCATTTCAGGCGCTATCAAATCTTCCGTCATGCGCGTTCCCGCAGTTGGTGCCAGAGCGTTAACACGAATGTTGTTTTTTGCGCCTTCAAGTACCAGTGTATTCATCAAACCCAAGACACCCATTTTAGCAGCGCCATAGTTGGTCTGACCAAAATTTCCATACATACCACTAGATGAAGTGGTCATAACAATACGACCATAAGCCTGCTCGCGCATAATGCCCCATACCGCTTTACTGCAGTTAACGGAGCCCATCAAATGTACTTCTATAACCAGACGAAAATCATCCAGCTCCATTTTGGCAAATGATTTGTCACGCAGGATGCCAGCGTTGTTAATCAGAATATCGACACGGCCCCATTTATCCATGGTTTGTTTGACCATGTCTTGTACTTCTTCATAGTTAGCCACGTTGGCGCCGTGAGCAATAGCCTCTCCGCCGGCGGCTTCGATTTCAGCTACGACCTGTTGAGCCGCATCAGAAGATGCACCGCTACCATCACGAGAACCACCCAAATCATTAATTACTAGCTTGGCTCCACGTGCAGCCAAAGCCAAGGCGTGAGATTTACCAAGGCCGTTGCCAGCGCCTGTTACAATTGCTACTTTTCCATCAAAACGAATAGTCATTTTTAATCCTCTTTGTCCATTATTTCAAGTGCTTAATATAGATATTTAGCCGACCATCTGAATGCTGATCCACTCGGCAATCAACGCAGGTTTTTCTTCACCTTCAATCTCAATAGATACTTCTGTTTTCATACGAAATTGACCCGGCTTTTTTTCTTCAATCTCTACAAGCTTGCTATTAGCACGGATACGGCTGCCCACTTTGACCGGTGCCAAAAAACGTACTTTATCAAAACCGGAGTTAATGCCCATATAGAAACCGTTGATAATCACCGCATAGCTCTCGGAAAAATGAGACAGCATAGAGAGGGTTAAAAAACCGTGCGCAATGGTTGAACCAAAAGCCGTTTCTTTCGCTTTCTCAGGGTCTACATGGATAAACTGGTGATCCAGAGTGGCATCTGCAAACAGATTAATTTGTTCCTGCGTTACAGTATGCCAAGGCGTCGCCTCGGGCTCAAAACCAATGTATTCCGCAATCTGCTCTCTATCAATTAAAGTAGGCATGTATATTCCTCAGTTTCAGTTTCAGTTTAAATTAGTACCATTCAGCCTGCATGTCGTAACAGGTGCTGTCATGGTCAGTTAAAATCTTGGCCCAGACATTGATTTGTGGCAGCTCGAAACGATAAAAATAGCGCATCGCTTGTAACTTTCCACGATAAAAATCCTCATCAGATTGGTGCGGCTGATTAGCAAGAGCCTTATCGGCAACCATGCCCATTTTTAACCACAGCCAGGCTATAACCACATTGCCAAACAATTCGAGATACTTAACAGAATTAGACAAGGCCAGATCGATATCCTTTTCCATCATTGCGCCAAGCAGCGACTCTGTCGTGGTTTTTAATGTGACGATGGCCTGTTCAAGTTCATCTGCATAGCCTACCAATTCTGCCTGCTCACGCGCTAGAGCAATCGTCTTGCTCATCTCATTCAAACATGCCGTATAACCTGCCATACCATTTTGCGGCACTTTACGCGCCAACAAATCCAGTGATTGTATGCCCGTAGTGCCCTCATGAATAGGATTGAGGCGATTATCACGGTACATCATTTCTACTGGATGTTCGTTGATATAACCGTGCCCACCGAGTACCTGTATGGCCAAATCATTGGCTTTGGGGCCGTATTCCGACGGCCAGGTTTTAATAATTGGGGTCAGAAAATCCAGAAAAGTATGAGCGGCTGCGCGCTCTTCCTCTGTTTCTGCGGTATGTGAATCGTCCGCCAACTGAGTTCCCAGCAGACATAAGGCATAAGCGCCTTCCGAATAGGCCTTTTGTGCTAATAACATACGACGCACATCGGCGTGACGAATAATATTCACCGGCGCAGACATTGGGTCTTTAGAGGAAGCCAAGCGGCCTTGCGGACGCTCTTTCGCGTAGTCGAGTGAGTACTGATAACCGGTGAGCGCCATAATGGCCGCTCCACTACCCACCATAATTCTGGCTTCATTCATCATGTGGAACATGTAAGTCAGGCCGCGATTCTCTTCGCCAACCAAATAACCCACTGCGCCATCGTTCTCACCAAAATTCAGCGCTGTTGAGGTTTGTCCACGACCACCCATTTTATGAAATAGTCCGGCCAGAGCCACCTCATTACGCTCGCCCAAACTGCCATCATCATTGACCAGGAATTTTGGCACAATAAATAGAGAGATACCTTTGACACCCTTGGGCGCACCCTTTAACCGGGCCAGAACTAAATGTACGATATTTTCATTCAATTCGTGTTCGCCGCCAGAAATAAATATTTTATTACCGGCAATACGGTAAGTACCGTCTTCTGTTTTCACCGCGCTGGTAGTCAGGTCACCAAGACCGGAACCCGCTCCAGGTTCGGTCATTGCCATAGTGCCGGCGAAACGCCCTTCACGCATAGGCACTACCCATTTGTCTATTTGCTGCTGGGTACCGTGAGCGTCGATTAGGTTGGCATTGGCATTGGTCAAACCGATGTAACCCATTGTCGTGCTGCCGGCAGCATTCAAATAAGCACCAGCCACATTAGACACGATAGGCGGTAACTGCATGCCACCAAGCTCGAAATCTGCGGTACAGGAAGCCATGCCCGATTCAACAACCGCATCAAGCGCTATCTTTATTTCCGGGATCATCGTCACTTCTTTACCATCAAATTCAGGCTGGTGGGTATCCACCTTTTGCCGAATGGGTAAAAAATACTTTTCTGCTATCGCTTTTGAAGTGGCTATGCTGGCACTAAATGTTTCGCGGCTATGGTCCGCATAGCGGGGTCGCTTGATCAGGGATTCGGCATCAAATAGCTCATACAGCATAAAATCCAAATCACGCTCGTCCAGAATAGGAGCAACCATTACTTCACCTCGTTAGCGAAATTCTGTTTAAATAGAGCGGCTATTCTGGTCAACGAGACTACGGAACACCATGACATGACATGTCCAGTTGCTGAATTCCTTATTTATCCGGCTTTTTATGGAGCGTCTATAACAATATGAGTGAAACCAGCCCCGACTACGCCTTTCCCCGCTTTTTGAAGTTTTGGCGCGGTGTTCACAGCCTTAGCCAGGAAGAGCTAGCCCACCGTCTGGACAGCTCTCCACGGCATATCAGCCGACTGGAAAATGGCAATGGTCGGCCCAGCGAGGCATTGGTACTCGACATAGCGAAAGTCATGAATTTGGGTAAAAGAGATAGCAATCATTTACTGCTATCGGCAGGTTATGCCGTTATTGAAGAAAAAATCAGCTTTCACGACCCCCAAATGAAATGGCTGCGCAAAGCCATGACAATGACCCTAAAATCACTTGACCCCTATCCTGCAGTTCTTTTAGATAGCTCTGCCAATATACTCATGGTCAACAAAGGCTGGGTGGGGTTTTTTAGTACCATTGTGCCCAAAGACGTTCTAGACAATGTGACCAATCACTATGACTTTCTTTTTAGCCGTCAGGGCGCAGGTAAGAATATGAGCGCCAGGGAAGATACATTATCGGTGATTTTAATGTCGCTGAAACAAATAGCGCTATTTGACGATGACCCGGACGGCTATACCAGACAGGCAGCGCTGGAGGCTCACCCCAACGCCCCTGCCGATTGGCAACAACGAGGCGCAAAACTGGAACCCATGGCGAGCTTTCGAGTTCAGGCTGAAATTAACGGCGTATTGAGGTACTTCTTTAATATCAGTAGTGCTGTAGGCGCTATAGGTCCCGCTGCCTATGTATCAGAGCCCCAGCTATCCGTTAGCACACTCTATCCGGAAGACGAAGACATCGACCTGTCACCACTAATTTCCAAACCGCTGCAACATCCTCTACTGCTTTATTGAATAATAACGTCTGTCGAAAGTCTAAATTGATCATTTTTTGAACACTCAAAACCCCAATTATTTCACAGGCGCGACAAATATCTGCATAACGGCGTCTGTAGTCAACGACATCATCAACTGGACATGTCATGTCATGGTGTTCTGTGGTCTTGTTGACCACAATAAGCACACTATCAGAACAGAATTGCATCGTATTTGGGCTACAGCGGAATAGTCTTCTCGCATAAGCCTAATCCTTGGCTAAGGGTCTCTACAGGGGTTCTTAATTAACCAACTATTACATATGGGTTCGATATTATGGCAACGAATACATCCAGCTTTGCACAGCAAAAACTCGCTGAACTGAATACTGACGGACACGCGAACCTCATAGAAAATTTTCTCCTCGCCTGCGAAACCTACGGCGACAAGCCGGCCTATAGCAGCCTGGGTCTGGAAACCAGTTTTACTGAGATAGAAAAACTCAGCCGGAATTTCGCTTCCTGGTTGGTGAATGTTGCCAACTTGGAACAAGGCGACCGTATCGCCGTGCAGCTGCCAAACCTCACCCAATACCCGGTAGTGGCCTGGGGTGCATTACGCGCGGGCATAATACTGGTCAATACCAACCCCTTGTATACCGAACGCGAAGTACTGCATCAGTTTAATGATTCGGGAGCCAAAGCGCTGGTGGTACTGGCTGAGTTTCTGCCAATGGCTGAAAAAGTGGTACCGCAAACCTCTATTGAACACGTCATTGTCACCAATGTATTTGACATGATTGAAGCGCAGCCGGCACCTGAATCAAGTTTGAAAAACCTGACCACGCTGCCTGATGCTCTTGCAGCAGGAGCAGAACACGCGCTGGGGGATGTTAAGCTGACAATGGACGACATTGCGGTACTTCAATATACCGGCGGCACCACCGGAGTCGCCAAAGGCGCCATGTTAAGCCAAGGCAACCTGTTTGCCGGCAGCCGTCAGTCTGCCGCATTGATGGAGTTAACAGCAATTGACGATGAAATCATGATTGGGCCCATGCCGCTTTATCACGTATACGGCTTTACGGTTCATGTCATCTCAGGATTGTTTGCCGGCTCACTATCCGTACTAATTGCCAACCCTCGCGATATCGACAGCCTTATTAGTGCTATGAAAACCTACACAATGACATCGCTGGCCGGCGTTAATACCTTATTTACCGCCCTCATGCAGCACCCCGAATTTGACGAGATAGACTTTAGCCGCCTTAAAGGCACCATCGCAGGCGGTACCGCCCTAGTGAAAGAAATTGCCGAAGAGTGGTCTGAACGCACCAATTCAGAAATTTATGAAGGTTATGGTTTATCCGAAACTTCCGCTGCCCTCACCTGTAATGCATATGAAAAACGGCAGTTGGGTACCGTGGGACAAGCCATGATTGCTCAGGAAGTGAAAGTAGTAGACGACCAGGGCAATACCCTCCCCGCCGGTGAAAGAGGTGAACTGCTGGTACGCGGACCGCAAGTAATGCAGGGCTACTGGCAGCGCCCCGAAGCCACTGCCGAGTCCATCGACAAAGACGGTTGGTTTGCTACCGGCGATGTAGCCATTATCCAACAAGACGGATTTATCAGTATCGTCGATCGTTTGAAAGACATGATTCTTGTCTCAGGTTTTAATGTCTACCCCAATGAAATTGAAGACGTTGTATATACCCACCCCGATATTATTGAAGCGGCCGCAGTCGGCATACCCGACAGTAAAAGCGGCGAGGCAGTAAAACTTTTTGTTGTTTCAACCAACCCTAAGCTTACCGAGGATGACTTACGCAATTATTGTCGCGAGCAATTAACTGCATACAAAGTGCCACGACATATCATCTTCAGTGAGGACTTACCTAAATCACCGGTCGGTAAAATTTTGCGACGGGAACTACGCGACCTGGCAGTGAAAGGATAAATCATGCAACAGTTGACCGGGCTAGATGCCTCATTTCTTTACCTTGAAACAGCCAATACGCCGATGCACATCTCGAGCGTTGTCATATACGACCCAAGTACAGCCCCCAACGGCAAGGTGCGATTCAAGGAAATCCTTAAGAATACCGAAGCGCGCTCGTGCCGAGTGCCTTCTATGACCAATGTCCTGGTTAACGTGCCGATGAGTTTGGACCATCCTTATTGGCGAACGGAGGGTAGTTTCGATGCCGAATTCCATATTCGCCATATGGCATTGCCCGCACCCGGCGACTGGCGTCAGCTGTGTATACTGATAGCACGCCTGCATGCCCGCCCGCTTGACCGTAGCCGCCCGCTATGGGAAATGTATATAATAGAAGGCCTGGACAATGTAGAGGGCTGCCCTAAAGGGTCTTTTGCAGTATTTAACAAGGTTCATCATGCCGCCGTCGATGGCGCTTCGAGCGCTCAAATAGCCGTCGCCATCCACGACCTGTCTCCTGATTATGCAGTCGCAAAAAAGGACGTCGTAGTCATCAAGCCAGAAAAGGCTCCCTCTTCCTGGGACTTGATAGTCAAGTCACAAATTAACTCGATCAAAAAACCGTTCCGTTTTCTAAGTGTTGCCCGCAATACTATTCCAGGCGTTGCACGGACTATTGCAGGTCTGACTACCGGTAAACTTGAGAGAATTACAAACATACCACGCACGCGTTTTAGCGGCACTATCTCTCCGCATCGGATATTCGATGCCGCCACCTTTGATTTCCAGGAAATCCGTAAAATCAAGAATAGTGTCGCAGGCGCTACCGTCAACGACGTGGCTTTAGCCATTTGTGGCGGAGCGTTGCGTAAGTATCTTGCACATCACGACGAATTACCTGAAGAATCACTGGTAGCCATGGCGCCGGTAAATCTTCGCACCGAAGATCAATCCGGTACGGGCGGCAATCAGGTAACGCAAATGACTGTCGCACTATGCAGTGATATAGAAGATGCATACGAGCGCCTGGAGGCAGTACATGAAGGTACGGCCAACGCCAAGCAATTGACCAATGCCATCGGTGCTAAGGCGATGACCGACTATAACCAGTTCATCCCTGCAACCTTGACCGCCAGCGCAGCTAGACTTGCCAGCAGCTGGGGCTTGGCCAACAAAATTAAGCCAGCCTACAACTGCGTCATTACCAACGTTCCGGGCCCACAGATACCACTGTATTACACCGGTGCGCGCATGGTAAATAGTTACGGCCTGGGGCCTCCTCTGGACGGCAATGGCTTGTTCCACGTCATTTCCAGCTATTGTGGTCAACTCAATGTATCCGTCACCAGCTGTCGAGAAATGATGCCCGACCCGGCCTTTTATGTAGAGTGTATAGAGGAGTCATTTAATGAGCTAAAAGAAGCAGCCCTGATCCACACCAAGGAAAGCTCCGCATGAGAGAGCAGGTAATCGCCAGTGCTTCACGAGTACCCTATAGACGTCACGCTTTGACTGAGCTACCACGTACTATTCAGGATATTGCGGTATTGCGGGCATCGAAACGTTGGTTGCAAAAATCGCCTACAGGTGACGGGCATGCGGTCATGGTGATACCCGGTTTTATGGGCTCGGACAGCTATAACCGTCCTCTACGTAAATACCTGCAGGCGCTTGGGTATATGGCGGTCGGCTGGAATCAGGGCACTAATCTTGGCCCAAAACCCGAAACCGTAGAAGACATGCTTCACCGTCTGGAACAACTGCACCAGCACAGCAACGGCCCTATCAGTATTATTGGCCACAGCCTCGGCGGTGTATACGCCCGAGAAATCGCGCGACATTACCCCGAAATGGTTCGTCAGGTCATCACTCTGGGCAGCCCATTCGGTAAAGGGCGCGATATGCCTACCCCTTCCGGGCAGCTCTATCGCCTGCTAAACCCAGACCGGGTTGAAGTGGAAGACAAGCAACATATGCACCTTGCGCCGCCAGTACCCACTACCTCGATTTATTCTAAAGCAGACGGCGTTGTGAGCTGGGGCCTGTCAGTTCAACTTGATGGCCATGAGAAAACCGAAAACATTGAAGTGCGTGGCTGCCATTGTGGTTTGACACTGAATTCCACAGTTTGGCATGTACTGGCAGATCGTTTGGCCCAGCCCATCAAACAATGGCAAGCCTTTGAACGAACAGGTCACCGGAAGGTGATATTCCCTACTCCGTTAAATGTTTAGAACCGAGAGCCTTACGCTATATGTCGCACAAATTTATTGAAGCCAATGGCCTGCAAATAGCCTACGACGAGTTTGGTCAGGCAGACCACCCCGCCATAATATTGATCATGGGGCTGGGCACGCAGATGATCGCCTGGCCAGAAGAATTCTGCATGGGTCTGGTAGATCAGGGTTTTAGGGTAATTCGCTTTGATAATCGAGACATTGGGCTATCTGAAAAACTCGAAAACAGCAAAACTCCCGGGCTATTAAAGTTATTGCTATTGTCTCGGTTAAACCTGAAGTCCAAAGTACCTTATCGATTATTGGATATGGCACACGATACGGTGGGATTGATGGACGCTCTCGACATTGGCGCCGCGCATGTTGTTGGCGCTTCAATGGGCGGAATGATTGCGCAATTGGTTACCGGGCATTTCCCGGAAAGAGTTTTATCCCTCACTTCTATTATGTCAACCAGCGGCCGACGCGGGCTGCCCTCCCCCAGCGCCAAAGTGACACGACAACTAGTCCGTCGCCCCAAGGGTACTGGTGAAGAAGACTACATTAAACATGCACTCAAGACCTGGTCAATGATCGGTAGTCCGGGCTTCAGCGTAGACCAGGATGTATTACGCGAAAGAATGCTCGAAGCCTATCGGCGCTCTTATCATCCCATGGGCTATAAACGCCAGGCGGCGGCTATTATGGCCAGTGGCGACAGAACAAAAATACTCAAGAGCATTAGAAAACCCACCCTCGTTATCCACGGAAAAGAGGACGTACTGGTGCCGGTTTCCGGCGGTATTGACACCGCCCGACTGGTGCAAGGATCTAAGCTGGAATTAATTGATGGTATGGGTCACGACTTGCCTCGACCCTTGATGTCACACTTTGCAGAATTGATCGGCTCTCACGCCCGACAACAGGGAGCCTCTCAAAGGCTCCCTAGCTAACGGCTACCGATTGCAGCTGACAATAGCGGCGCAGTCGACGGGCAAAGCTATCAACGCCGATATTTAACAGCGCAGCAATCACAATAAGAAATAAAGCCCGGTCGTAGCGGATATCTTCAAAAGCGGAATCGATATAAAAACCCAGCGTGGTAAGACCCAGAATACCCAGGATGGCACTCTCTCTTATAATCACTTCCCATCGATACAATAGCAGAGCCATAAAACCTGAATAAAGCCTGGGGCATAATTCATACAAATACAGATTTAAGCCCTTTGGTGCGTCTTCCCTCAATTGAAGTTGATCACTTTTCGCTGCCAATAAATAGGCGATTAAACCGCCATTATGCAGAGCCAAAGCAATCACTGCCGGTAAACCCGAAGGACCAAACAATAACAGCAGGACAAAAGCAAAGACCATTTCGGGCGTCGACCGCATAACAAGAAGTAATACATGCCCCAACAAATATACTGGTTTGACCACTAAAGGCTTGCTTGCCCAGCCGTAACAGAACAAGGCTAATACGCCGGTCAATAACAAGGCCACCTGCGACAGCACCAGAGTATCCCAAACCGCGGGCACTGCCACCTGCACCAGTTGTTGGCCATACCACTGCACAGTACCGACCAGGTCACCAGCAAGTAGTGCACCGGGCCAAATATCACGACTGATAAATTGCCAAAAGTATCCACTATCCACTGTCGGCGACTCGGGCAACACCCACACGGCAAGCAGCAAAAAAATGGGAATCAATACGGGACGCAACCAAAAACGGATACTGGCGATCAAGCCAAAAAATAACAGCAGCATAGCCGCTGCCTCGTGATACTGGCCTTGTTTAAAAGCCGTTTCCAGATAAAACCCCAGCGTCGGCAAGCCAATGAAACCCAGCACAGTACTGGAACGCAAAGCACACTCAAAACGATAGCGGGTATAGCTGGTCAGTTCTCCCCAGGCTTGCGCCAAGAGGGTATAGGCATGGCGACTCAGGCGGTCTACTGTCGGCGGCAGTGTTGTGCCAGGCAACGGCGATTGGCGCTCGAGTATCTCGGCATAGACGCGCGCAAAAACGCCACTAAACGGAACCATGATAGCCAACAAACCCGTCAGCGGTGACAGCCCAAATACCTGCATGAAAATCAAGCCCCAGAAGAGCTCGTGGACGGAGCGCGTACTGGCGCAGAAGACGCGGATAATACGATGGTGAAACCACAGCGCCAGCAGTAAACCAATAATACTTGAGGCAGCCACAGCCAAAATGGCAAAAGCGACTGTTTGCACAATAGCCTGTAACAATATCTGCCAGTGACTCCAATCGGGCCGCAATACGCCGGATAACATACGACTCAATTCTGTCCAGGGTTCAACGCTATAAATCGCCAGATCAGCAAAAGGCAAACACAGCAAGGCCAGCGCGATAAGCAATAAGCTGACACGCGCCAGCTGATTACCGCTAGCGGGCATAAAAACCTTCAAGCTGTTGGGGCTCTAACTCAGACACGGGGCAGTCAATAATAATAGCCCCATCCTTAATACCGATAACACGATCAAATACCTCGAGAGCCAAGTGACGATTATGCAAAGCGACAACGGCGGTTTGATGACGACTAAGAACTGATTGCAGAATCAACTTGCCCTGCAGTGGATCCAGGCTGGATACCGGTTCGTCACCAAAAAATGTTGCCTGCTGTCGATACATCGCTCGCCCCAGAGCTACCCTTTGTCGCTGCCCGCCAGAAAGTGAATCAACCGAGCGATCCAGCAGTCCTTCAAGACCAAGCTCTGCGGCCAAGTTAGCCACCAACTGGCGATGAGACGGAATGGGGCGAATGAGATTCCACAAATTATATAAAGCAGAGTGCCGCTCTAGCTGACCCATATAGATATTGTTATAAACGGATAAGATACCAACCAGGCCGTAATCCTGTGGGCATAAGGCGGCTTGCTCTGCAACCTGGTGGTAAAGCGCATTAAGTAAGGTACTCTTGCCTGCACCTGATGGCCCGACTAGCGCAACTTTTTCACCGGCATTAATTCTGAGCGTAATATTCGGCAGCACAATACGGGAGCCATATGCCAGCTTGTGATTGCTAAAACTCAGCAGCATCTAATTTAATCCAATAAACCAATACTGCGGGCGACGTCTTCAATCGGCTGGTAATCACTATTGCTAGCCGGTATGAATGATTGTCTGGGGAAACTTTGCAGCAAGTCAGGATCACTCATATCCAGTAGAGTTTTTTGCAGACGAAGTTTGAAACCCTCACCAAACTGCTGGTCGATATCGCCGCGTACGGACCACTGGTAATCAGGATAGGCTGGTGTCGTCCAAATAACTTGTACTTTAGTTGGATCAATTTTTCCAGCGGCCATTTCGGTCTCCCAGACTTTATAATTAACCGCGCCCAGCTGCCACGCACCCGCCTGCACCTGTGCAATAGTCCGGCTGTGATCGCCGGAATAGCCCACCCGCTCAAATACTTGGGCAGGTGCGGCTTTTAAATTCTGTCGTATGTAATACTCGGGCATTAGCCGCCCCGAAGTTGAACCTTTGGAGCCGAAAGTAAAGGTCTTGCCGCGTATCGCCGCAGGAAAACTGTCGGATGGCTGAATAGCCGCGCTATGGTGTGCAATAAAATAAGTTTCAAAAGACTGATCTTCAAAACCCTGCGCCAATGCCTCAGAGCCCTCTACCTGCTGCCTGGCCCTGACACCTGACAAGCCACCAAACCAGGCCAATTGAACCTGGTTATTACGAAAAGCCGTCACCGCCGCCGCATAAGATTTAACCGGGATATAATTAACCTCCACCCCCAACTGGACGCTAAGATATTCAGCGACTTTATCGAAGCGCTGCTGTAGTCGCGATTCATCTTCATCGGGTATCGCCGTAAAAGTAAAGGTAGCTGCCTGAGCCTGCAGGCTAAATAGAAAAAACACAGTCATTAGAATATTTTTAAGCATGATCTTCTCGTTGTTGTTCCAAATGCATTAGATATTCACGCACTTGTAGGTCGTCGCCACGAAACACAATACGCTCTGTTTTCTTTTCTAACTGATAGTTGTACATAGGGTCGTAATATTCTTCCAGCAATGGCCGTATCCACTCACGGTGCAAGCTGCCATCACCTTGTAAATGTTCCACTAAAGATTGTTCGAGTATTGCAGACAACTGCCCATGACGCTCGCCTCCGAGGCGGCGGCGAATGTTATCTAGCGACTGAGTCAAATCATCAGCAAAGCTCTTAAAACCCGTTTCAGTTCCTGCGTATTGTTGCCACTCGGTCAGCTTATGTAATATGTAGTTAGCAAAGGTATGCTCCACACGCTGCTCAAGACTGACTTCTACCACCGCCATCGGTGTAGTCTTCATCGCGGTTTCAAGCGCAAGCGGCAAAGCGCAGCGGCCAATCAGATGGCTCTCGTCTTCAAGTATTATAGGGTAGCCGGCACGCCGGTGATATTGACGCAATAATTCAACCGCTACTGCATTCTCGAAATCAATTTGAGTGGGCTGTGCGCCTGCACGTTTGCCAAACGCACTACCTCGATGATGAGCCAACTCTTCCAGATCTACCGTGCCTGGCACACCGCGCATGATTTCGGTTTTACCACAGCCGGTTTGACCGGCAACAATCAATAACTGACTGTTCAGACTAATACTCTCGATGGAATCTATCAAAAAGCGGCGCATAGCCTTATAACCGCCAGTAATACGGGGATAGGGTACCTCTGCTTCGGTCATCCACTGCTGGCAAATTTGGGAGCGCAAACCACCGCGAAAACAATAGAGATAACCCTCAGGATGTTGCCTGGCAAACTCAGCCCATGCCGCGACCCGCTGCTGTTTGGTATCTCCACTCACCAGCCGGTGACCTAGCTCAATGGCGGCGTCCTGCCCCTGATTTTTATAACAGGTGCCCACCTGTTCACGCTCGGCATCGCTCATCAGGGGAATATTTACCGCATTGGGAAAAGATCCTTTGGCAAACTCTACCGGCGCGCGAGTATCAATAAGAGGAATATCCGCGAGGAATAATTCAAGAAAACTATCGGTATCCCCTCGACCGGAGGTATCGGTCATCTAACGTACCTCAACCCTGACGCCGCCACGTAATTCAACTAACTCACCTATAGCGGATATTGCATGACCCGCTGTTGTCAGTACTTGCTCCAATGCAGATACTGCCGCAGGCTCTATCGCAATCAACAGGCCGCCGCTGGTTTGCGGGTCACACAGTAAACTGCGCTGCTGTTCGGTCATGGCACTCAATTTGTGTCCGTAGCTGTCAAAATTACGCTGTGTGCCACCAGGCACACAGCCTTGATCGATATAGTCTTTAACCGGCGCGATAAAAGGCACCGCGTCATAGTCGATGATTGCGTCCAGCCCACTACCTTCGCACATTTCAACCAAGTGCCCCATCAGACCAAAACCGGTGACGTCGGTCATTGCTGTCACACCATCCAAAGCCGCTATGTGAGCACCTACTGAATTCAACTGGCACATTAAATCCACCGCCAGGCCAGCATGTTCATCGCGCAACTTTTTCTGTTTCTGCGCTGTGGTTAATACACCAACACCCAAAGCCTTGGTGAGATACAACTGACAACCGGCTGTAGCCGTATTATTCCGTTTTAGCTGGGTTTTATCGACTTGACCGGTCACCGCTAGGCCAAAGATAGGCTCGGGGGAGTCGATACTGTGGCCGCCTGCCAGCAGAATACCCGCATCTTGACAAGCCTGGCGCCCGCCATCAACGACTTGTTGCGCTACCTCTGCGGGCAAAGTATTAATAGGCCAGCCCAAAATGGCAATTGCCATCATCGGTGTACCACCCATGGCATAGATGTCACTTATCGCATTGGTAGCCGCGATACGACCAAAATCAAATGGGTCATCGGCGATAGGCATAAAAAAGTCGGTGGTACTGAGGATGACCTTACCGTTGCCCATATCATAGGCTGCCGCATCATCTTTAGTGCTATTACCCACCAATAAATTAGGGTCATCGCCAATATCCAACTGCGAAGCCAGAATAACATCCAGCACCTGCGGTGATATTTTGCAGCCACAGCCGGCGCCATGGCTGTATTCAGTCAGTTTTATGGGTGTTTCTTGCATTGGGGGAACTCGCTATAACAATAACGGCCATGATACGTGCTCCACAGCGGCTTGTCACAGCTGGCAGGTAAACAAAGCTCACAGAAGAAAAGATCGGTGTTTACTCAAGCAACTGACCACAGAGTATTTAACAAGCAATATTCAAAAAGGCCTTTTGGCTCCTTTTGTTTGTCCAATTTTCCTCGTTTACGTCCTATCCGGCTATAAATTTAATCCAATTAATTAGGCTTAATTGCAAAATCATAGTTACCGCTTTATATTCCGCTACCACACTGCATCTTGTATTTGTTGGTTTATATATTGCAATTGGTCTACATATTGCAGGTAAAGAAGCGTCATTTACCTTATTGGACCGACAAACGAACGGATGACCCCAGAACCCTTAATTCTCTTTTTAACCGTGGAGCTATAAATGAGCGGAAACCAGGCACGCCTTAAAGCCATTCAACAAATTACTAACCGTAGTCCTTTTGCCGGCACTATGCCCGACCCGCTAAGCAAGATTTGGGCAGCCGATGTGTTTGGTCTGGACAAGATGCAAGAAGCACTGTCAAAAACAGCTTTCAAGTCGATTAAGAAGACCATTCAAACCGGCGCGCCGCTGGAGCCCGCTGTAGCGGATGTGGTGGCCGCTGCGATGAAAGCCTGGGCAATGTCAAAAGGTGCGAAGTTTTTTTCTCATATCTTTTACCCCATGACCAATGCAACAGCTGAAAAACATGACGGTTTCGTAGTTACCAATTCCGACGGTGATTCAATTAGCGAATTTTCCGGCAGTCTACTGATAAAGGGCGAACCCGACGGCTCGTCTTTCCCTAATGGTAGCCTGCGCATGACCAACGCAGCGCGGGGTTATACCGCGTGGGATCCTTCCAGCCCCGCCTATATAATGCAAACTTCCAACGGCGCTACATTGATGATACCCAGTGTCTTTATGGCCTGGACCGGTGAAGCACTGGATAAAAAAATCCCTCTTTTGCGCTCCAACGCAGCCATGAACGATGCCGCCCAAAAAGTCCTTAGCCTAATGGGAGAGGTCGAAATAGCGCCACTGAATTCCAGTTGCGGCGCGGAACAAGAGTATTTTCTAGTCGATGAGAACTTTGCCAATAGTCGGCCGGATTTGTTATTAGCAGGCAGAACTTTGTTTGGTGCCCCGCCTGCAAAAGGACAAGAATTCGACGATCATTATTTCGGCGCAATACCCGAACGTGTGCAAGTCTTTATGCAAGACTTCGAAGACAAGCTCTACAAACTGGGCATACCAGCAAAAACACACCATAACGAAGTGGCGCCCGGGCAGTTTGAAATCGCCCCCTATTATGAAGCAGCGAATGTGGCAGCAGACCATCAGCAATTGTTAATGACGGTAATGAAAAGCACAGCCAAGAAACATGGATTCCTGTGTTTACTGCACGAAAAACCCTTTGCAGGTATTAACGGCTCCGGTAAACATGTCAATTGGTCGGTAGGTAACAGCACCCAGGGAAATCTGCTTGATCCAGGCGATACGCCACATGACAACCTGCTTTTTCTGCTGTTTTGTGGTGCAGTAATTCGCGGAGTGCACCTGTATGGACCGCTATTGCGTGCGGCAATTGCCTCAGCAGCGAATGATCATCGGCTGGGAGCCAATGAAGCCCCACCAGCTATTCTTTCCGTCTATCTCGGTGACCAGCTTGAAACCGTATTTAACGATATTAAGGAAGGCAAGCTTGTCGGATCCTCAGACGGCGGTGTAATGGATTCAGGATTATCTCAAATATTGAGTTTCAGCCGCGACCCGGGTGACCGCAACAGGACCTCGCCCTTCGCCTTTACCGGCAACCGCTTCGAGTTTCGCGCAGTAGGCTCATCGCAATCTGTATCTGGTCCACTAGTGGCAATGAATACCATGCTGGCCGACTCGCTGAGCTGGATTGCCGGCGAACTGGAAACCGCGTTAAAAGAACATGATGATCAAGCCACTGCCGTCATCGCCGTATTAAAAGAGCTGATGGAGCTACACGGCAATGTCATATTTGGCGGCGACGGCTACTCACCGGAATGGCATAGAATAGCTGTCGAGGAGCGAGGCCTGAAAAATATTCCGACTACCGCTGATGCGTTGCCGGCATTTCAGGAAGAATCAATAATCAAGCTATTCGAAAAAACCGGCGTACTATCTCCGGCCGAGTTGGAGAGTCGATTCGAAGTCTATGCAGAGCAATATATTCTGTCGATAGAAGTTGAAGCGAAGCTGGTAGTAAACATGGCGTCGACAAGTATCTATCCCGCGGCGATCACCTATCTTTCAGAAATAGCCGGCACTGCTTATGGCCTGTCTGATCTGGGACTTGAGCTTGATACTTCTCAAGCTAAGGCAATGACTACTGAAGCCAATGCCATGATGGCGGCGGTAAGGCAACTCAGCGAAACATTAAGCCAGCATGAGTTCGATTCAACCGAAGCGCATATGCAATTCTGCGCTAAAGAAATTTGTCCACTAATGCTGGAAGTAAGATCCCACGCGGACAAACTGGAAGGCATGGTAGCTGATGAACTATGGCCACTACCGAAGTATCAGGAAATGCTGTTTATTAAATAATTTACGGCTAGCCCGGTAATTGAAAGGCCCTCTAATTGAGGGTCTTTTTCGTATAAGAGCTGTGCAAAAAGGCTTAAAAGAAAAGTTCTATTCCAACTAACGAGACCATAATACACAGCACTGTCATGACCGCGCCTGCTCGCAAAAAATCATACGAGCGATATTTGCCGGGGTTCATAATCAGGGCGTTTACCTGGTGGGTGGGAATCAAGAAACTATTGGATACACAGATAGCCACCAATAGCGCAAACTTGCCAGGATCCAAATTCAGCCCAATGGCGATTTGGGAAAACAACGGAATCAAAATAACCGTTGCACCCACATTGGACATCACCAGTGTTAACGCCGTCGACAATACGGCAGCCAGGGCCAGCCAGGCAAGCTCTGAGGAACCCGAGCCCATAAGTTCAATGAGATATTGGGCAAGCCACTGGGCCGCGCCAGTGAATTGCATGGCACTACCCAGCGGAATAAGTGACGCTAGCAGAAATACTGTTTTCCAACTGACACTTTTGTAGGCATCAGAGACACTAATGATTTTCAGCAACATCATAGCCACCGCGCAGCTGAAGAAAACCAGCGACAGCGGAATATCCACCCATAGAATGGCACCTAAGGCCAAGGCAAACAGCGCGATTGCGGTAGGTATTTTTTTTGTATCGGGCGTAATTCTGGGGTAATCCTGCGTCGGTATGACGAAGTCTTCACCGGACTCCAGACGAACTACATGATCCCATGCGCCGTAACATAGAATGGCGTCACCGGGGTTCAGGCGCATAAGATCGAGGTTGCTTCGATAAACTTTCTTATCTCGCAATAAGGCCACCGGGCTCAAGCCACTGTCGCGAAATATACCCATCTCGTTATCGTTGTGATTGATAATACTGGAACCGGGACGAACCACAATTTCGACCAGGCCCTGAAAATCGGGATTGACTATAACACTCTTGGCGGGCGTCTCTGTCTCCCCTACCCCACTCAGCCCCAGTAGCCTATCAACACCCTGAGCCACGCCATAAAGCGCGAACTCGGCAATATTTTGCATTGAGGTATCTGCCGTCACATCGCCAATGTTGGTATCAACAGAAACCAGTTTCACCTGATATAGCTTCTCCAACTCCCCAACGGTCATCTGACGCACGTCGCTGGTTTCATCCAATACGACATAACGCACCGTCTCGTCAATATCGTAGGTAAAACCTCGGCCGGAGTCTAAACCCACATCGGTATTTGGTTTTGCCAGGCCAAGTACTCGGCCAAAAAACACAAACAGCAAAATTCCGCTCAACAACAGCAACAACCCAATAGGGGCCACATCAAACAAGCCGAAAGGAGGATAACCCGGTGGCAAAAGATCATTAACCAGAATCAAAGGGGCAGAACCTACCATGGTAATGGTGCCGCCCAAAATGACACAAAAGGCCATGGGCATCATCAGGTTGGATACATTCAAATGTTTGTTTTTAGCGACTCGACGGGTAATTGGCACAAACATAGCGGCCACGCCGATATTTTGCACAAACGCAGAGACAAGGCCCGCAGACGACATGATGAGGGCCTTGGTAGAAGTCTCTCCCCGGCTGCGGCTGCTAATCCAGCGCGCCACGACCACCATCAGTCCGGTTTTCTCCAGGCCCTTGGCAACAATAGTTACCCCAATAATGGCAATAACCGCGCGACTGGAAAAACCAGAGAATAGCTGGTTTTCAGGCAGTAAATCCAGTGGTGTGGCGGCATCCAGTACCCCGAGAAAGGCCAGTACTAACATGGCCGACAGATCTATCGGCAACCATTCTCGGATAAATAGCACCAGTGCCAGTGCTACAAGTAGAAAAACTGTCAATATTTCCGCTGTCATCTATTGGCCCGACGAGTGAAAAAAACTCGGCCTATTAGTACCGAGTGACCTAAATACAGTGAAAAATCAACCATTTTACCTGACGGATAATTAAACTGAAATTGACTGAATTTGCCATTACTATGGCTATATTGGGCTTATCACTAGCCTGTGTACAGTTTTTTGACCATCCAGAGTAGACCATTATGACAAGTATTCACTACAAAGACGCAGATGCTTTGAATGCATTAGTATCCGAAGAATTGGGCGATTGGAGTTCCTCGATCACTGTAGATCAGGCCATGATCAGCCAATTTGCAGACCTGACCGGCGATCATATGTGGATGCACGTTGACGAAGAACGCTGCGCCAAGGAAAGCCCCTTCGGCTGCACCATCGCCCACGGCTTCCTGATCCTCTCGCTGCAATCCAAGATGACGTCGAGCAAGAGTGCCATAGAGGACATTGAAGGCTATTCCCACATTATGAACTACGGCTCTGACAAACTGCGTTTTTTGGGCGCGGTACCCGTTAATAGCGAGCTACATTCTCGCAGTCGTGTTAAAGCCATTGCCGTCAGTGAACATAAAACCACATTGACGCTGGAAACACATATACACATAGTCGACCAGGACAAACCCGGCCTGATTTATGAATTAATGATGGTCTTCCTGTAAGCACCATCCCCCGAACACTGAACCTGAGGAGCACAATATGGCTGAAGCAGTCATTGTAGATGTAGTACGCACCCCCATCGGTCGCGGCAAACCCATCGCTGGCGATTTAAGCGGCGTGCATGCGGTAGAACTCTTGGCCAACTGTTATCGCGCTCTGGTAGAACGTAACGGCCTGGAATATTCAGATATCGAGCAGGTATATAGCGGCTGTGTCACACAGGCCGGCGAGCAATCGAATAATTTTGCAAAAAATGCCTGGTTGCATCTGGGCACCAGCTATACCGCAGGCTGTAGCACAATTGATACCCAGTGTGGTTCAGCTCAGGCTGCCAACCACATTATGTCCGCACTGATTACTGCCGGTCAGGCGAAAATTGGTATTGCCGGCGGCGCAGAGTCCATGAGCCGAGTAGGCCTGGGGGCCAGCGCCATTCATGGCCCCGGTTACTTCATTACTGAAGACTGGCCTTGGGATCAAGCAATGAACCAGTTTGAGGCGGCCGGTCGCATTGCCGCCAAGCGCGGTATCACCCGACAGGATGCCGATGAACTAGCCTTCGAATCGCAACGTCGCGCAGCGGCTGCGTGGGACGCGGGTTGGTTCCCACAGGTAATCGACGTGGTTGCTCCCATTTTGGATGCCGAAGGAAAACCCACAGGTGAGACAAAAATAGTCAGCCGTGACCAGGGTATCCGTGAGACGACCATGGAAGGGCTGGCCGGTTTACGCCAGGTCTCAGAAGACGGCGTACACACTGCAGGTAACTCTTCACAAGTATCTGATGGCTCTGCTGCAGTTCTGTGGATGAGCGCTGAGGAAGCGATTGCACGCGGTCTCAAGCCACGTGCACGTATCATTCAGGGTACTGTCGTTGGTGCAGATCCACACTTTCTGCTAGATGGCCCGGTAGATGCCACCCGCCAACTGCTAAAGAAAACCGGCATGACCATGAACGATATTGACGTGGTTGAAATCAACGAAGCTTTTGCCTCTGTTGTTTTGTCGTGGCAGCGCGTATTTGAAGCCGATATGAGCAAGGTTAACGTCAAGGGCGGCGCTATTGCATTGGGTCACCCCGTAGGTTCAACTGGCGCACGGCTGATTGGCGAAGCCCTGCTCGAAATGGAGCGTCAGGACAAAAACACTGCGCTAATAACCATGTGCTGTGGCGCCGCAAACGGCACCGGCACCATTATTGAGCGTCTGTAACAAAAAGGAGATACACCATGGGTGATTTAACAGGAAAAGTAGCCATTATCACAGGCGCAGGCCGCGGTCTGGGTCGTGAGGAGGCATTGCAACTGGCCTCACAGGGCGCACGCGTTGTTATCAGCGATATCGACCTGCCCGATGCAGTAGAAGCAGCCAATGCCACAGCCGATGAAATAAAGGCCGCTGGCGGCGAAGCCATCGTGGTATTGGGCGACTGCGCCGATACCAATGACTCAGCCAATTTATTCAAAACCGCTATCGAAACTTATGGCGACGTCAATATTATGGTTAATAACGCGGGTTTCTGCCGCGACCAAACCATTTTCAACATGGACGATGATCAGTTTGATTCGGTAGTCCGTGTGCACTTGCGCGGTCACTTCGTCAATATCCGTAACGCAACACAATACTGGCGCAATAAAGCCAAAAAAGACGGCGCCATTTACGGTCGCCTGGTAAGCACTTCTTCGGAGGCGGCTATCTTTGGTTCTGCTGGCCAGCCTAACTATGCGGCAGCCAAAGCCGGTATCGTTTCCATGACGATGGGCGCTGCCCAGCTAATGATCAAATACGGGGTTACCTGTAACGTCATCATGCCGCGAGCCCGCACCGACATGACCAATATGGGTATGACTGCCGCGCTGTTTGCCGCGCCGGATGACGGCTTCGATGCTTTCAATCCGGCAAACGTCGCACCGCTTGTTGGCTATCTTGCATCTCCCGAAGCCGGACACATTTCTGGTGAGGTGATGGTGGTATGGGGCAATCAGGTCAATGTTATTCAACGTCCGCAGTTTGGTAAGAACTTTACCAGCGCAGACGGCGGGAAATTTGATGTCGACGGACTGCACAACAGCTTGTCGGAGTACTTCACTGCAGACCATACGCCAGTACTAGACGGTTTCTCTGTTCCTCCACAGTAATATCCTCGTTCCGATCTGAGCTGCAATCCCATTACGGGATTGCAGCTCATCCTGTTACACAAATCCATTCCAATGCGCGTATAGGGTATGATACCCGTTCCATTTTAAAGCCCTGGAAGCTGCCATGTTAAAAGCACTATTTCTTGATATGGATGACACGCTCTGCGATACCTTCAGCGCCAATCTACAAGCCAAGAAAATGATGGGCCAAGCGGTCAAAACATTGTATGGCTCAGATGTCGATTGTCAGGCCGTTGCCAATGAATACGTCGCAGGAATTTATCGACAATGGGGCGACAGTCAGTACAAGCGCTACATGCCCATTATCGAACAACAAAGTGAATCGGCCTTTCGTGTGCAATTAATTCGCGACCTATTGGCCGAACAAGGTATCAGTAATGTCAGTCAGGCCGACGCCCAGAGCCTGCAAGACGGCTTCGATTGTGATCGACTAGCGGCCTTCAAGTTTTATCCGGGTATTGAAGAGTTCTTAGCTGATGCACGTAAATCATTTACCCTGGTAGTCATTACCAACGGACCTGAATTCTCACAGACACCCAAAATTAACGCCATTAAGCTTGTCGAACATGTTGATCACATAATTATTGGCGGCCAGGAACCAGCACAAAAGCCAGACCGTTCCATTTTTGAAAAAGCGCTAAGGCTAGCCAACTGTGAAGCCCACGAGGCCATCCATGTTGGCGACAGCCTGGCAGCCGACATTGCGGGCGCGCACAATAGCGGTATTACCTCGGTATGGATTCAACACCAACAACCGCTGGATGCAGAGCTTGGTATCAATCCTCACCATAGCGTTCTACACCCCAGTGAAATACCTGCGCTTATTCGTGAATTACACCAACAATAAATGACACCAGCACCTTCAGAACACTTAGCCGAGTAACAATCTGAACAGCCTTATTGTCTTTAGTATCTTGAACTGACTAGACCAACGTCAGCACGTTCCCAAGCGAGATTAAACCGTTGTTGAATAACTTCTGCCACCTCGGTATTGCCTTGCGCCTGCAGGCTTTGCATTAGGCCAAAAAGAGAATAGCCGTTAGCCGGGTTGTTGCGCAGGTCCTCCCAGTAAACTACTTCTGCCTCGGCGGGGTATCCCGCCTCCAGAAGCAAGGCTCCCAAGATATGCCTAACAGGAAAATACCAATCTGGTGGTTCGTTGTATAACATACTTTGTTCAAGACGTACCGCGCGTTCCAAATGCCCAATCGCTTTTGAAAAATCACCTTCTTTGCCTGCAATCTCTCCGCTCAAAACTTCCTCAGCAATAACCAACAAAGCGCTCGCCGCGGCAAAGCCCGAGACATAATTTTCGTCTTCTTCAGCCAGCTTTCGAAGGGAGCGAAGCCGTTCCAACTCTTGCTTCGCTAAATCGCTTTGCCCCAAATGAGCGTAAGCCATACCACGTCCGTAATGCCATATGCCATTCATGAATCGAGCAGATTTTGGTGGTCCGGGCTCCTGAACTAATGCATCCCATTGACCAAAGCGCACCATGACAAATATTGGCTGACTGCGAAAAGACTCATAGAGGGCCCAGGAATTATCTTTGGAGGCCTCCGGAATAGCAGCCGCCACTTGTCTTGCTGCATCCAGCGCAGCAATACTCCGCCCCTCAAACATTGCAGACCATACAAGAAAATGGAGGTTATGAGGATAATAGGCTAATGGGTAAAGACCCTGGCTGCGGCACTGCGTGATATAGCCCTTATCTGCTGCAACCGCGCTAATGTTCGCATCATAGGAATCGGCATACCGACCCACGCGCATATAGATATGAGATGGCATATGAACAAGGTGCCCAGCACCGGGCATGAGTCCCCCGAGCACATCGGCACTTGCCACACCCAACTCTGGTCTAAAGGCCTCTACGGTGTGTATATAATAATGGTGTGCACCGGGATGTTTTGGGTTACGGTCAATCACAGACTGTAAGGTTTCAAGCACTAGCTCGGTATTGGGTTTGGCTGTGCCATCTCGATACCAGTAGTCCCACGGATTAGTGTTCATTACAGCGGCCGCATATAAAACAGCGGCGTCAATATCATCGGGAAAGCGTTTCACAAGGTTGGCCATGGCTTCTGCATAGGCGGTATCAAGTATTGCTCGGTCTGCCTTCGGGTCAGCAGAATATCGAATCGCCATTGCATCGATATAGGCCTGCTCCCGGAGACTCACCTTGTCCTTAAGACTCAGGGCTATTTGAATAGCGTCATAAGCTTGTTCAACAACACTTTCTTGCATCGGCAAATTTAGATTGGGGCCCAAAACCAAAGCCCAGCCCCAGTAGGCCATCGCATTGTCCGGGTCGAGCCGAATAGCTTCCTTAAAAGCCCTAAGTGCTTCGGAATGATTAAAGCCCAAGGTCATTCGATAGCCTTGATCAAAAAAATATTGAGATTCTTCACTTTTCGTCGTGACTTCAAAATGATAATCGCCAAGACCGGTAAGTTTTGGCGCGATAGGCGTCGTGGCAGTGGCTGGGTCAGCGGTTAAAGCTCTTGGATCATGAACCTGGCTAAACACCAAATTTGCGCACAGAAGAAGAAAAATCAAAGTTAAAATTCGAATAGGCATCATAGTCTCCACCAGTTGAAGCTTGAGGTTCTATTACATTCCATCGCTGTAATAGTAGACCTCATTGGTCAACTTCGCACAAAATTGGCATCAGACGATGCCTTTCGTAGTCTAGGCTAGATGAATCTTAGAGACGTCCGTAAATTCATTTAACTAAAGTCACTTCTGACGCCGTCTTTCTACGACTCTCTGCCACTCTCATCGTACCCAATCAGTGGCAAGGTATCGGGATAGGCTCCACGATCTCCCTCGTCGATAATCCACGGGTCAAGACATACTCTGTTTTCAATACAGGGGTCTGTTAAAGCTTCGAGAAATGCCTCTATCTGATTACGTTCCTGCCCGCCGAGATTGATATTAGGGAATGTGGAACTCGCCTGAGGATCATTCTGAAAGTCCAGAGCGCGCGCACTATTCGCTATCGCGTTGGGGTTTAGACTATTAAAAACACTATTACAGTTTTGCCCCGTTTTGGCCATCAAGCTTTGAATCTGAGCCAAAGCGCAGAAATCACCGACCCCATCAAATACCGTTCCGGGTGCATTGATGTTTCCGCCGAAATAATCTGACAGTTCTCGATCTGGGTTATCGTAGTGATTCAATACCTGTGCGATTGTCTGATAAGACCCACTGTGACCATAAGGCGCGGTAAGCGCCACGTTTAATAAGCTGGGGGCTTTAAAGTGATAGCGATCGCGGTCATCTCCGCTAACCCGCTCGCGACCATAATCTTCGTCAGCTGTTCCGCCGTCGCCTTTCCCAATTCCCAGCTGAGGAAACGCTACGATGTGATGATCTTCGTCGGTGAAAAAATCACCAGAATGGCACTCCGAACAGTCTCCCCCACCGTCCTGAGCCCGAGTAAAAAATAAAATCGCTCCATCCTTTTGCTGATCGCTAAGCGCTGTATAGTCACCTTCCACGTAGTGTTTCCAGGGGTTTTCCACAAATACCATCGATTCTTCAAAAGCAGCCAAGGCCTCGGCGATACGGTCGTAACTGACTGCACCGTCTCCAAACGCGGCCTCAAATAATGGTTGCCAGGATAAGTTTGACTGAGCCAGTCGAGTCGCCAGAGATTGCCGTAGAGTTTGAGCGTCAGCAGCGGGCGTAAAAGAGCCTCTCATTTCCGCTTCAGACACCACAGGAAACCTTGCCTGGGCGTTCGCCAAGCTGACAGATGAGGGTAGATTTATATCTGCGCTTAGCGCATCAACAGAATCCGGTGTCACTATGCCGGCAAGGGTACCTCTGGCACCGCTGTTGGCGTTCAAGCCATCAATACTCTGCACCCGTGAATCCCAAAACATACCGGAGTCCCACATTCCCGCATTGAAAACAGATGGTGAATTTCGCGGAATAATCGACACGCCATCAGCGCTACTATGAAAGCGGCCTGGGCCTAATAGATCAGCACTAACCGCTCCGGTCGCACTGACGGCATCAACGCCAACGGGAAGAGAGAGGTTGTCGCCACCTCCCAGTGATGGGTGATGACAGGAAGCGCAGGCCGTGTCTTGCTGCCCACCCAAATTCTTGGCATAAAATAGCGCCTTTCCCAGTTGAGCAATCGGCTCTTCGATATTACTAAGGTTTCGGCCTGTACTTGGATCGCCGGTTAATTGCTGTTGATCAATCAAATTTCGCAGCGCTATATCAAGCGGATCAGTAGACGCCGCCAATTGAACTAAAATACTCACGGTAGCAGATGAGCTAGATGTGGCATTTGTGCCAGTTACGGTATATTCCGTTGCTGACTGAACTGTTAGAGGAGTACCAAAAATCTGACAAGTTTCTGTATCCACGGAGACCTCAACAGCAAGACCATCCGGCAGTGTAGTGGCGGAGCAAGAAGATAATGAGCCACCGCCGGTATTAGTAAATACAAAAGGTTCTGTAGCGACGCCTTGAGTATAAATCTGAGTGACAGTATCAAGCAGAGCAGGCGCTTCCAGTGTCGGTGCAGGTATCACCGGGTCGTCGGCCACCGCACTCGATCCGCCTCCACCACCTCCACAGCCAATGACGATAAAAGACAAACTAATAACACTCGCACTCCGAAAAGATCTGACTATCAAAATAAGTTCCTTGATGTTTGGTTCGACAAGATATAAATCGTATCGAGCCTACGGATGAAGCAGAATGTCTCCATGCCGACTCAAGGTACGAAAGGTGGAAGTTATGCACAATAGTGATTCGATCAATATTACAAAAGCCTACAATTCTTAACAAAGCAAAGAGCTGAATATGGCGTACCGTCACTGACTTAGCGGCATGGACCTGTTAGCAAAGTAACTGGGGGGGGGACTTTGTTATAGACATCGCGCTCGTATCCCAAGAGATCATTGGCATTAGCGCTGCATTTGCGGGCCGCCATGAATTAGAGGCAGATCTAAGGGTGTGACAATGCCCGCCTTGGCCTCACAAACCGCAGGGATGGCATTGACGATACGATTAGCCGCAGAGCCATTGCCGCCACCTGCGGGGCCGGGTTCTATTGGATCATGACCGTGCAGGCTCACCACCAACTCGGGGCTGCCCTTGATCACGGCTTGATGACAGCCCTGACCTATAGGTGGATAAGGCCAATCGGGGGCACAGTCATCATCGATACGGGTAATATGTTCCACCACAATGCGGGCTTTGCCATTGCGCATGCCGCGCACCTCAAAGCGGAAAGCACCTTGCGTGCCGCATTGAAATTCTCCCATGCCCGCCACTTGAATGTCTTTTTCAAGCGGGCGTTTTTCAACAAAAATCTCTATGCCATCGAGCTCATAATCCAGCGCTTTGGCGATAATATTTATCATCGGCGCCCACACCGTAGTCAGGGCCTGCTGTTCAAGCATTCTGGGATTATTTTCCATCGGCTGGCCAAAACCAATGACTTCACGCACAACTTCAGGCTGATCATAGAGTCCGTAGTTAAAAATTTCCTGAATCCGTATTTCTTCAATATCTGACACAACACCGCTCAATAGAATCGGCAAAATGTCCATGGCCCAACCCGGGTCTACTCCGGAAACAAATACCGAGCAATCATTTTGTTCACAGACCATTTGCACCGGCTCAATCGCCTCTTTAATCGCTGCAAAGCCGGAAGGAAACAACAGCGGGTAAAAAGCTGTGGAGACCACGTTAATTCCAGCAGACAGCACCGTCAGCAACTCCATAAAAGCCGCCTCGGCTCGAGTATCGGCATTCGCTGTATACACCAGACAATCAAACTCTGTTTTTATCAAAGCCTGCCAATCATCGGTAGCCAAAACACCCTGTTCAGCAATGCCTGCCAAAGTGCCCGCATCCTTGCCGACCTTATCCGGATTAGAAACAATCACCCCCACCAGTTCCAAATCCCGGTGTGAGACGACTGCCCGAATTGCCGGGCGGCCCACATTGCCAGTACCCCAAACTACCACGCGTTTTTTCATAAAAAATGCTCCAGATAAATTGTATTTTCACCACCGCACTATGACAAACGCAAAGCAGCCTACAATAATACTCTCTCTCAATATCTACCGTTATTGGGCGGGAGGATAAAGCCCCTTATAAATTTGCTTGCGAACGATCCATGGAAACAACACCTTATTCACCACCCAAAGCGGCATTCTGAAACCTTTACCCTGTGGTGAAAACACTGTGAGTCCATCGGGCTGAGTGCCAAAGATGGATCCCCAGCGATAATTGGATGCGCGGTAAGTCTTCATGTCCTGCTCGCGACCCTCAATATAGGCTCTGATGTTCTCCGCTACTAAAACGAAACCACCGTTTCTGGCAGAACTACGATTGACATCCGTGGCGGCAATATCGCCCACGGCAAATACATTGTCAAAACCCGGCACGCGCAAATGCGGGTCAGTTTTCACAAAACCTCCGTCATCAAGCATAGCCTGGGGAATAAAATTATTATTCGGTTTTAAATTACCGATCGCCCACAAGGTCAGGCCGGCTTGAAACGCAGCTTGGCCCGTAGACCACTGCACTTGTGTCGACGTTAGTTGGGTAGTGTCAAAACCCGCAGGTAAGATGGCACGATGATTGGGATGTAGAATCACCCGCAAGGCCTTAAGTTTTTTTAGCAGCTGGCTGCGGGCTCTGGGGTGGTAACCCGGTAAAGGCTCATTCTGGCTATAAAACAAATCGATTTTTTTATCAGGATATTGACGCGCAAAATTCACCGCCGCACTGACGCCCGTAGCACCACCGCCAATTACTGCCAGACTGTCGGTTTGCTGCAACTTCTGAACATGACTTTCGATGCCATGCTCAATTTGCGCTAAGCTTTGCAGGGTATTATTACGCCAAAATCCATTGCTCACGCCAGCGGCGATTAACAGTACATCATAGTCTTCCTGAATCTGCTCACCGTTAGCCAACTCAACAGTCACCGTCGATTCACTACTATTGATGTGCTTAATCAGCCCATGCAGCGTCCGGACTCTGGCAAGTTTTTTATAACGCGTGAACTTGACTAAAAAATCACGCTTCCATTGCTCAGGACGAGTCAAGCGAAGACCCAGTTCCTGCCCACTAACCAAACAAGGCTTGGACGATATCCCAACAATGTCAAAGTGACTAGAGAGATGTATAGCTACCAGTAGGCCGGTATCGCCAAAGCCTGCAATGACGAGACGAGGCCGCATTTTTTCTCCTGGTAATTGTACGCACGGTGGATAATAAGGAGTTTTGAAAACCCGACACACCCGCAGGAGGAAGAGTTCATAACGAGCTAAATACTCAACCTGGATTTTGCTAGAGCATCGTATTTTAGTCCGCTGTCTGATTCGTTTTAGCTGCCAGTAATTTTCGATACATCTCGGGGGTAATACTAATAAACACACCTGCACTGGTTGCGGTAAGCACATCACCTGCCCACATTTCGCCTACCAAATAATTTTTTCGACCTTCTACACGTTCGACGCGAGCTTCCATTCTCAGATCGGTATCGATTGGTGTGGGCTTGAGATATTTAACGGTCAGCGTACCCGTCATGCCGGGCTGACCTGTCAATTTTTGACCAACGCCTAAAAACTGGTCAAACAACGCGGCGACAAAACCGCCGTGCACGCATCCCGGTGGACCTTCATATTGCCAACCCATATTAGCCTTGGCATAAGCTTTGTCTCCGTCCATCCACACGGTGATGGGGGCCGCTATAGGGTTGCTCCTGCCATCCAGAGGGTTAAGTTCGTAACCCAGGCTGGCCATCGTGCCATATTTTCCATCTTCCGCCCGCTCAAACGCTACGCGACCATATAGTCGCTCCGACTGGGCCAACCGGTCGGCCTGCGCCGCAATGTTGTCGGCTACTTCATTGAGTTCTTCCGCACTGGTGGTCACCGTGACCAAAGTCTCTATCAGCTTACGAGTTGCCTCAGACACACGACGTTTGGCTGCCCACTCATCATCGAGTGGATCTTTGGTATCCGGGGAAGAAAAAGGATCATGAATATCCATTAGCTAGTACCTTTTTTAAACTTCTAAAGCCCGAAAACCCAGCGAATCATCGCTGGCTAATAACTGACCCAATTTGGTGAGTTGGGTTGTCGCGTTACCCATGGAATAGCTGATTTGCTTGGCCCACAAAAAGAAGCGATGAATCGGGTACTCAACATCGGCACCGATACCCCCATGTAAGTGCTGGGCAGTAAGTACAACGCGATGCGCCGCATCACAGGCCCACCATTTGGCTGCACGTACTTCAGCCCTTGCGTCAAGACCTTCGCTCATGCGCCACATAGCCAGCCAGTATGTCGAGCGGATAGCTTCGACGTCGATGTAGCTATCGGCCATACGCATTGCCAGTGCCTGGAAGCTGCCAAGTGGTACGCCAAACTGCTCGCGCTCACTGACATAAGCCGCTGTTCTCTTCATGGCTTCTTCGGTAACACCCGTTTGCATCGCGCAGTGCCCCAAATTGGCCCTCTGCTCAAGCCAATCGATAATCTCGTCCCCTTGGCCTACCTGGCCCAGAATGGCTGTAGCAGGAACTGATACATTCGTCAGTTGCAAATGAGCGGCCCGATCGCCCAACAAACCTATCTGCTCGGGGCTAATGGTGACTCCGGTCAAAGAAGTATCCAGCAGCACAACGCTGGCTTTGTCATCGGTATCGACCATTGGAACCAAAATACAGTTGGCGGTAACGCCATCTGCTACAACAGCCTTTTCGCCGTTGAGTATCCAGTTATCGCCATCTTTACTGGCTGTTACTGTTGTAGCCATAGCTTCATGCATACCTAATTCAGCAACGGCTGCGGTCAACTTCGCTTCGCCCGCCACCATAGGTACCAGCCACTGCTGCTGTTGCTCTTCAGTGCCGAATTCAATGATTGGCAACGAGCCAAGTACCAGGGTTGAATACAATGGTACTGGAGCGACACGGCGGCCTTGCTCTTCCAGCATCAGGCACAATTCCACCAGTCCCAAGCCACTACCACCTGCGCTCTCTGGTACCGACAAACCCAGCAAACCCTGCTCGGCTAAAGTGGACCATAATTCATCATCATAGGTTTGATCGGTTCGCGAAAACGCCAGCAGAAATTCATCCGTCGCACGGTCTGTAAAAATCTGGTACGCCAACTCGCGAATGGCTAGCTGGTCTTCGTTAAATGAATAATCCATGGTTTTCTCTTCTCAATCAGTCCTGACCATTTTGCTCAGGTTTTTAGTGTAATTCAGCTGCTCCGCAGGGGGGTTCTCCAGGAACAACGCTCTATAAAACATGGTAGCCAAAAGTTCAGTCAGCTCTTCTACCGTCAGACCGGACACTTGGATAGACTCGGTGCGATGGATAAAATATTCGCGCATAAGGGCCTCACCGCTGCCTGCCAGCGAGTACGCTAACATCAGAGCCTGGTGTTCTTTAAAATCTACCTTTGGAAACAAACCTGGCATTCGTCTTACCAGCCACATTAGTTGCTCGCGGTATGACTCGCGCAACATGGCAGAAAAAGACGCATCTTCATCTGCCATTTGTAATAAACAGCGCATAACACCGGGCCGCTTGGCATAACTATTAACAATTAGCAGGTTATGGGCGTAAATCAGCCCATACCAATCGCCTTTGGGCACATCCTTCTCGATGGCTTCCATATCGGAGGCTTCGGCCACAAAATCACTCAATACTTCTACCGTTAGTGACTTTAAGTCTTTGAAATAATGGTAAAAAAGCCCCTGTGCCACACCAGCCTCGCGGGTCACATCGGAAATTCGCATTCGGTGATAACCCTCGCGCTCCAGCACATTCAAGGCCGCACTTTTCAGTTTGGCACGGGCCTTCGCCCCGCGTGCGCTGCGGGTTTGACTGGTGTCGTAGTCTGTAGCAGTACTCAATGACATCGCTATTCCAGTGCTAAAAAGGTGTTGTTTTCATTACAGGAGACAAAAATAGTTGAATTTGAATTCAAAATCAATATTATAGTGATATTATTTTTAGTTGAGCCCTTAGCCAACAGGATTGCAATACATGTTTGTAGATTACACCGACAGCCAAAAAGCCCTTCGTAAAGAGATGCGCGAGTACTTCAGCGACCTGATTAAACCTGAGTATCGTGAGGACCTGCGTGAAGCCGAGGGTGGCGATCTGTATAAACAGCTCATTCGTCAGCAGGGTAAAGATGGCATGTTGGCCGTAGGCTGGCCCAAAGAGTACGGTGGCCGTGGTCTCACCTCATCCGAGCAACTGATCCGCTTTGAAGAAGCCTTATTAGCCGGCGCGCCTACTCCGTTTGTGACGCTCAATACGGTCGGCCCTGCCATTATTGCTCACGGCACCGAAGAACAGAAAAAACGTTTTTTGCCCGGTATTGCTGCTGGCGAAACACATTTCTGTATTGGCTATACCGAATCAGCCGCTGGTACCGACCTGGCGTCTTTAAGAACAACTGCTGTCAAACACGATGACGAATATATTGTTAATGGTAATAAGCTATTCACTAGTGCTGCAGAAGCGGCTGACTATGTTTTTCTGGCTGCACGTACGGACACGGAGGTGCCCAAGCATAAAGGCATTTCCATTCTGGTAGTAGACACTAAAGACCCTGGCTTTTCTTATGGCCCGATTGAAACCGTGGGCAGTGTACGCACCAATGTCTCGTACTACACTGATGTCCGTGTTCCTGCGGATATGATCATCGGTAAGGAAAACGGAGGCTGGCGCTTGATCACTTCGCAGCTAAACCATGAGCGTGTGGGTCTTGCGGCCTGGGGAATTCATGGTTGGAAATTGTTCAAGCATACTCTTGAATGGGCGCGTGAGACCAAGGGCTCTAATGGTCTGCGTGTGATTGATGATCCTAATGTGCAGCGCAATCTCGCTGAGGTTTACTCTCACTTGGAAGCAATGAGGGTAATGAATGCGCGCATGGGTTGGGAATTGGACAACCAGGAAATGAATCCGGTTTTCCCTTCTGCCATCAAGGTTTACTCTACTGAAATCTTATTGGAAATTTGCCGTTTGCTGATGGACATCATCGGACCCAACGCTTTGATTCGCCCTGGTAGCCCGGGTGTAGTTCTCAATGGCGACTTGGAGCATGAATATCGTCGTGCTTTGATTAATACCTTTGGTGGTGGTGTGGTTGAAGTTCTGCGGGGGCTTGTAGCTACTCATGGGTTGGGGATGCCTCGGCATAGGTAGTCGTTTTATTAGATACCTGGTATGTGGTTGGGGCTCCGGTTTGTGGACGTCCTGTCCTCGGGGAACGATCGCAAGCCTTCCTACTTTTCCGGCAGCTAAAGAACTCGCGCAAGCGCTCAGACATACTTTAGCTGAAATCCCCTCCAAAGCAGGCTGGCTTAAGCGCGATCTGATTGTTCCCCGAGGACAGGACGTCCACAAACCTGGCAACTTAGCTCAACTGATATCTTGACGGTTACCCCCATAATTATTTTGATTGGAATACTTTCATATATAGCCTGATTTGAACGCGCTCAGGAGGCAGGACGCTGGCAGCCGACCTCTGTTATGTGACCCACATATAGCTCGTCACAATCCAACCGAGATAAGAAGTGACCTTGCGCTGAAATTCACCTAATCTATTCGTCTGGCATTTCGGAAAACAGGTTCTCGGTGACTCACCCACTCTCTCTTGAATTAGAAGCCACATTACAATACTGGCAAAACTTCGCGCCCTGTCTTGGCGCTAACGTTGCTATATATGATGCACGCCATGGCTACTGGGATTCAGCCAGCGGTTATGCTGAGCCAAATTCTGAGGAAAAGCTGGCCAGTGGTGAGTGTTTCTATATTTATAGCATCACCAAAACCTTTACTGCTGTTGTCGTAATGCGGCTGATTGAAGAGGGGCTAATATCACTTGATGATGCTATCTGTGAGCACTTTCCTGAAACCGCTTTAGCTGACAACATCAGCATCAGGCATTTACTGAACCATACCAGTGGCGTTCCAAATTATACGGAATTGGCGGGCTATGCTCAGGCGGTGCTGAGCTCTCCTTCTCAGCCTTGGTCTTTCGAGAAGCTTATTGATCTCACGCTACAGGGAGAGATGGACTTCCCTGCTGGTGAAAAATGGCATTACTCCAATACGGGGTATATGTTGCTATTACTGCTTATTGAAAAAGTCACGGGTGAGTCATATGGCCAATGTATTGATCGATATATCATTGATCAAATTGGCTTACGGCATACCTTTGTGGCGCAAGACATCGATAAGAGTAAGCTCACCAGGGGCTATTCCAGAGATACCAATACGGAACAGCTGCTTGAGGACATCACGGGTGACTATAACCCTTGGTGGTGTAAGACAGGCTTGATTGCTTCCACTGCAATGGACGTTACTCGATTCTATCAAGCCTTGTTTACCAGCAATCTAGTCAGCAAGGAATCGTTGGCATTAATGACGGATGCTATACCTATCAACCAATACGCGGGGCCGCACTTTATTAAACCCAGTTACGGTCTGGGCTTGATGATAGATCCGCAATGTGACTTTGGTGGCTCTTATGGGCATGGCGGTGACGGTCCGGGGTTTAACAGTTGGTCTGCTTACTATCCGGACTTTTACGGTCGCGCTGTTATAATCACCATACTGTGCAATACCTCTATGAATGGCCACCCGCTGTTTCTGGTGAAAGATCTACTTCGCAGTTTAAAAAACAATAAATAAGGACATTAACGTGAACGTTGCATATGCCTATTTGATCCTCGCACTGGTATCCAGCATTATCTGTTACCTGGTTGCCAGCAAACGGGGTGCTAGTATTCCCTTCTGGATATTTGTGGCCATCGCCTTTGGACCGCTTGCCATTCCATTTGTGTTTTTTGCCAAGCCACGACCAAACCAAGCGGAAAGTTAAGCTGTCATGAAGAAACCGCATTTTTGGCTCATCGCTCTGCTATTTCTCTCTTCCTCTGTATTTTCGGCTGAGCCGCGACCTAATGGCTATGATTTATTAGATGCCTGTAAAAAAGCATCGGACTATTATCAAACAAAAGAACTCATTGGCGAAATTGGGGCCGGCTACTGTGTAGGTGTGCTCTCTACGGCGAGTGCCTTTTTAACCACCTTCAAGGACGATCTACCCAAGAGCATGGAGGTATGTTTTCCCGAGCAAGGCGTAGCTAACAGGGAGTTGGTACGTATTGTTAAAGATTACTTGTCTGACAACAGTTCTATGCTGCAGCTAAATGATATTTTTCTGGTTATGTCTGCACTGCAAAATGCGTATCCTTGCGGGCCGGATTAGAGAGACGGATATGCCGTGCCATAATGATTCGACATATAGCGTTTTAAGTCACTTAATGCTGTATTTTATGGCACCAATTGACTCGGTCGATATTTCATCCAGAAATAGAATGCGACGATAAAACACAGAAACTCACTGACCGGTATCGCCATATAAATACCAGGATCCCCGAACAATCGTGGCAGCGTTAGTAACAACAATGCGGGGAATGCCAAACTTCGGAGAGTGGCTATAATGGCCGATGGAATGGGTTTATGAATGGCTGTTAAATACGCCGACCAACTAAGATTAACTCCAATAAACAAAAATGCTGGCCAGACAAACACAATGAAATCCATCGCTAGAGCCGCGGTGCCGGCATTATCGGTATCCAGGAATATTTTGATAATTTGAGTTGGAGCAAACCACAGCAGCGCAATAATCGCCAAGCCCATACCAAATACGGTACCCATGGACGTTCTCATCAGTGCTCGCATTCGTCCGAAATGACCTGCACCAAAGTTCTTACTGATAAGCGGCTGCACAGAGTCACTTATGCCGTAACACACCATAATACCCATATAGAGAATGTAGTTAATAATGGCGAATGCGGCCACGCCGTCGACACCCAACCGGGTCATAATGGCCCAGTTAAAAATAAGCACTGTGATGCCGGCAGACAGATCGTTAATAAAGTCAGATGAACCGTTGATACATGCCCTGGGCAAGACGCTCCAATTTGCGCCCACCCAGGCAATAGTTAACTTACACTCTTTTCTGAAGAAGTGAACACACACTACCAACAATGTGACCAACTCTGCTAAACCCGTACCCCAGGCGGCCCCAGCCAAACCAAATTCGAGCTCGACAATAAAGATCCAATCAAATATGACGTTTGCTACAGCTCCGATTATTAATGCGCCGGATGCAAGCAATGGTTGATCGTCAATGCGAACAAAATACCCCAATACGACGGCAACAATAATAACCGGAACAAAGTACAGAAAAAGCTCCAGGTAGATGCTCACAAGCTCTGTGGTATCACCGCTAACGCCAAGTGAGAAAACCAACGGATTAAGCGCCAACAAGCCAAGACCAGAGACTGTCACACCAGCAAACAAGGAACCAAACAACAACGCATTGAAGGTTTGGTTTGCTCCCTTGGCATCACCCTCTCCCAGCTGTTTTCCTGCAATCACCGAGCCGCCAATGGCCAGCATATAGGCAATACCAATGACCAGCGAGATCACTGGCATTGAGAAGTTTACTGCCGCCAGTGCGTCTGAACCGACATAGTTACCTACAAAAGCGCCGTCAATCACCCCGGCCGAAGAAACAGCCAGCAGACCCAGGGTACCCGGAATCGTATAGCGCAGAAATATCGACGTTATAGGGGCTGTCAGGGGGTCGGTACTGGTAGTCATATTAGGCTCAAAACCATTTTCCGGGCGCCAATATTAGCATAACCCCTGTACAGTTAAACTTACCCTATAGGGTAACGGGACAAAGCGCTGTTTTGCGCCTAAACTAAGCAGTGTCAAACTTAGAATAATAGAGGACAGGACATGAGTTTTGAACTAGGGCCAAAAACCAAAGCGCAACTGGAAAAAGGTATTCCGCTATTCCGTAACGGCTTACGTTTTGAAGAAGAGCAGCAAAAGGCTTCGCGGCGCGGCTTTCGTAACGCAAACCAAATTATTGTTGATCGCGCCGAAGGCGACTATATCTGGGATCTTGACGGTAAGCGCTATATTGATTTTCAAAACGGCTGGGCAACCAACCCCATTGGTAATGCGCACCCGGAAATCATCGAGGCGGTGCACCAGGCACAAAAACGCTACGGTTTTCACTATGACCACCCTTTACGCTATGAGCTGGCAGAACAACTAGCCAAAATTATGCCAGGTCAGGCTTTGCCAAGATTTAACTACGAAGTCTCGGGCACCGAGGCTGCAGAAGCCGCGATTCATCTGGCTCTCACCTACACAGAAAGACGTTATATCATCGCTTTTGGCTCAGCCTTCCACGGCGAAGGATTGGGCACAAAACTGATTGGCGGCTATGACGCTGAAAGACGACGCTATCTCGAAGCCTGGAGTGGCGGGGTTATCCATGCACCCTATCCCTATAGCGACCAACGACCGGCCGGCATGTCATCAGATCAATATGTGGAGTACTGTCTTTGGTATCTCGACAACCATATTCCCGAGTGCGTGGTGCCGCGCGACAATATTGCCGCAATCATCATTGAGCCCGGCCTCGCCGAAGGCGGTAACTGGATTCCACCCGTTCGATTCCTCCAGGGCATACGCGAGTTATGCGATAAAAATGACTGGCTGATGATAGCCGATGAAGTACTCACCGGCCTTGGTCGCACAGGCAAGATGTGGGCAGTAGAACACTACGATGTTATCCCCGATATTCTGGTAGTAGGGAAAAACCTGTCCGGTGGTATCGAGCCCTGCGCGGGTATCGCAGCTAAAGACGAAATCCTGGGTAATAACCTGAAGTTTTCCTCCGGCTCAACCTTTGCCGGCACACCCGCGGGTTGCGCGGCAGGCATTAAAACACTGGAGATTTACCAAAGAGACAATGTCATAGAACATGCCGCCAAACTGGGAGAGATAGCCGCCGAGATAATGAAAGGCTGGGAGCGTTTTGACATTGTCGGTGAAGTCAGAGGTAACGGCCTTCTGCTAGGCGTCAGCTTTAAGAGCCCAGACACAGAACAGGATGACTGGTGGTTCGCGCGTGCCGTGCGCAGCCGTATGTTACACAATGGCGTGTGGGCAATCAGTGATCGCGAAGTGACTATTCGTATGTATCCCGCACTCAATATGAATGAAGATACATTACGTAATGGACTGGCAATGATGGAAGAAGCCATCGCCTATGTAGACCAACACGGACAAACCGAAGGCAATAGCCCCGCCTGGCCAACAGGCGTAGCAGGCTTCTAGACAAAACAATGGGGGACGGAGCATAAAAACAATAAGGGACGGAGCGCTATTTACACGGAAACATGTGTAATTAGTGCTCCGTCCCTCATTGTTTTTCAGCTTTGCTCCGTCCCCCATTGTATAAACAGGAATCACTTATGCGCTATTTGGAAGATCTGGAAGTTGGACAGGAAACCATCTTTGATGACGAATATCTTGTCACTGAGGAAGAAATTATTGAAGTCGGTGAGCGCTGGGACCCTCAGCCTTTTCACATAGACCCGGTCGCCGCCAAAGAATCTATATTTGGCGGCTTAGTGGCCTCCTCCGCGCATATATTTTCGATATGGACCAGCCTGGGCCATAAGGAAATTGATAAAGAAAAAAACATCAAGGCAGTCAGCGCGCTGGGATTTAATCATTTGCAGTGGCATCAACCGGTACGACCGGGCGACGTACTAAAATCCAAGTTCACCATACAAAGCGTCAGAGAATCGTCATCCAGACCGGCGCTGGGCGTTGTCACTAATACCAGTGAAGTATTTAATCAAAACGGCGAAAAAGTATTTACCCTTGAGGTGAGCTTTTTGACACAAAAAAGAAACCCGTAAAACAATGATTTATACAATGGGGGACGGAGCACTATATGGCCGCTTCGCGGCCATATAGTGCTCCGTCCCCCATTGTATTACTTCGCGGCTTTGGCGTTATCGAGTGCGGTGATATCAAAAGTCGGTATGTGCATCTGCGGTGTTTTACCACCATCAACTGGCAATATCACGCCGGTGATAAATGATGCTTGGTCTGAGGCAAGAAAGCAGATAGCTTCGGACATTTCTTCGGCTGTGCCATGACGCTGCATAGGAATGGTATCTGCTATGGCATCCAGCACATTCTGGTTTTTGCGTGTCGCGGCTTCCAGCCCTGCCGTTTGTGTAGAGCCTGGGGCAACAATATTCAAGCGCACATTGTACGGTGCGGCTTCCATTGCAGCACAGGCAGTGAAGTGGTTTATTGCTGCTTTAGAGGCAGAATATCCGCCAGCAGCCATACCGGCTTTAAGGCTGCTCACCGATGACACAGTGACAATCGAGCCAGATCGTTGCTTCATCATGATTTTGATCGCTTCACGGCAGGCCATAAACACACTGTCTACCGAGGCTTTAAAGTTACCTTGGAAATCTTCGAGTGATGTATCGACTACCATGCCACCTTTGACAGACGGCGCATTGTTTACCAATACATCCAGTCGTCCATGTTCAGCAAATACGTCGTTGACCATTTTGGCGACGCCTTCCGCGTCATTCACATCGAGCGCCAGGCCAGTAAACTTTCCACCGGTGGCAGTGATGCTTGCTTCGAGTTCATCCAGTTTGGGCTTGCGTCTGGCGCAGCCAACAACACGTGCACCTTCAGCTGCCAGCTGTGTGGCAACCGCGCGACCTATACCGAGGCTCGCGCCGGTAACGATGGCTACCTTACCTTCAAATCGCTTTGACATAATTTCTCCCAAACGGATTTCAGTATTCGTCTAAAAAAACGGGCCGTTTCCAGCCCACTTATTTAGTCCATTTTACCCAAGATGGCGCCACCGGTTGGTACACCAACGCCGGAGGTTACCAGCACGTTATTGACGTCCTTGGCTGGCTGATTAATTGAGGTACCGCGCACTAGCTTGGCAGCCTCAACAATTCCGTTCACGCCATGTATATACGCTTCGCTAAGTTGACCACCATGTGTATTGGTTGGCAAACGGCCGTTGGGGCCAAGATTGCCATCCAACACAAATTGCGGTGCAGTCAGCGGATCACAAAAACCCCATGACTCGAGCTGCCATAATACTATCGGTGAAAATGCATCGTAGATAACAGCGGCATCGATATCGTCTGGCGTCAGCCCTGATTGTGCATAGGCGTATTTAGCAGCCTGATCCATTGAGGGAATGGCGGCTATCTCCGGACGATAAAAACTGGTCATCGATTCCATATCAGCTGCGGCGGCCTGACCAACACCCTTTACGACTACAGCGGGATGCTTAAGATCTTTGGCACGCTCTGCGGTAGTGACAATCACCGCGCTGCCACCGTCACTTTCTTGGCAGCAATCGAGCAGTTTGAAAGGCGAAACAATATCTTTGGCGCTATCGTACATCTCTCTATTAATGGGCTGCTCATAGAAGAAGGCCTCAGGGTTAGATGCGGCATACTCTCGCTGCACACGAGACACCTCATACATGGCGTCCTGGCAGTCTTTTGTCAGGTGCATATATCGCTGGGTAAACATGGCCACCCAGCTTGCTGGGGTCATTAAGCCATAAGGTGTATACCAGCCCCAATGAATAGCATCAGAAGTCATAATATTGCCAGAAACACCCGAGCTATATCGGTGGCCCGATCGACCATTTAATGCGCGATAACATACCACCACTTCAGCCATGCCGCTGGCCACTGCCATCGCCGCTTGGTGAAGTAAACCGGTAGCTGCACCGCCGCCATGCGGTACCCGCGAGTAGAAACTTAAATCTCCAATACCTACGGCGCGTGCAATCTCGATTTCATCGGTTGCATCCAGCGTAAAGGTGGTCATACCGTCAACGTCGGATGGTTTCAGCCCGGCATCGGCAATTGCATCTCGCACGGCCTCACAGGCTAGCTGTAATTCCGATACACCGGAGTTTTTTGAAAATTTGGTATTGGCTACGCCAACAATGGCAGACTTGCCCGATACATTAGGTTTCATATCTATAGCTCCTTAGGCAAGGCAATGAGCACGGAACCCGTCATGTGCATACCCCATATATTGTTTTCGCCAGTAACAGCGATATCGACACAACCGGTCTCGTCATCTTTAGCTGTAATGTCGCCACTGATAGTCATAACCATACCAGGTGTATTGGGCGCACCCAGTTTGACATCCAGTTTTTTCACTACTGCTTCAGGGCCACTCCAGTCGGTCACAAAACGGGTCATAAATGCCTGACTAGTGAGGATATTCATGAAAACATCCGGCATACCCATACCCTGGGCAACCGTTTTATCATGGTGGCAAGGTTCAAAATCACGAGTGGCCAAAGCCGCGCTCACGATCATGGAAGAAGTGATCGCGATATCCAAATCAGGTAATTTATCTCCGACATTCACATCGGCATATTTCAAAGTATTGTTCATAACATTATCTCCAATGTGTCGTTTATGCCGGGTAGAATTGTGGCAACATGGTTTTTTCATCAACCTGTTCCACTTTTCCTTTCAGCTTCATGCCTATTTTCACGTCAGCCGCATCGCAGCCAACCACATTGGCAACGATACGTGTGCCTTCTGCCAGATCGATAACCGCGACAATCAGCGGATACTGATAACCCGGAAATTTGGGATAATGCATTTCAACAAAACTGAATACCTCGCCATCAAGCGTGGACTCAATGCTGTCCCATTCCGTCGATTGACACTCGCCACACATTGGTCGAGGGGGATGGCGTAAAGTTTGACAGCTCTTACAACGCTGAATAAGCACCTTGCCTGCATCACAGGCTTCCCACCACCAACCATTGTCCTGACCGCGGGGAGAGGCAATGCGCGTGGGCACTTCCAGTTTATCTTCAGCGGCAGCAGGCGCTGCAGCTTCAGCCGGTTGAGGAATAAATTTCAATACGCGGAAAGTTTGTATCCCCACCAACTCGCCATTCTGGTTGGTAAACCTGGCCAGCGTTTGAAAGAAGTAACCAATACCACGCGCCGTACTCTTTTGCTCAGATACCGACTCAATAATCGCATCTTCAGTGATGGTATCGCCGATATACATATCGGCAAAATATTCCTGAGTGACGTTCACACCTAAACTACCGGTAAAGCCGTAAGAATCAAAAAGCTCTACCAACTGTGACTGCCCGTCAAAAGGACGGCCGGTACCCGCGACGGGGTAGCCATGCTGAGCCCAGGCATACATCATCGCCGGAGGCGCAATGATTCTCTCTCTCTGGCTATTTTTGGCCCATTCGGGATCGCTATAGGCCGGGTTTGTATCACCTACCGCTTCAGCCCAATGTCGTATCATAGGCATATTAATAGCATCAGAGGCTGTATGTTTGCCGGCAATAGACCGGCCTACAAAGGCCTTGGCCTTCTCTTCTAGTTCCACACGTTGTTCAGGATTCATATCGAAATTCCAATCTACTAATGGCTGGAGCAAAACAAGCTGACAATGATTGTTGCCGCTCAAACCGGAAAAAAGACAATAAAGCGTTTAAAATCAAGCACAAAGGCGAGATCGTCAGCTGCCTACTAAATAGTCAGTTTATAACATTACCACAGGCTAAAAAGCAGGCACAAGCAATGTGAATAAACCCTAACTAAGACCAATTTAAGACCCAAAATCATTGACTTTCACACCTCATCTACAGGGTAAAGCCAAACCAGCCATTCAATCTATCTAGCGGTAAAACCGCCGTCGATAACCAATTCGCTACCCGTCATATAAACAGACTCGTCAGAGGCGAGAAACAAGCAGCCATTGGCTATATCTAATGGCCTGCCCATAGCCTTTAACGGAATACTGCTGCCGAGTAGCTCAGCCATCGTTACGGCGACATCCGCTTCCATCTCGGCAAAACCATTGATGACCATGGGCGTTTCGATAAAACCCGGATGAACAGAGTTGACGCGAATATTGTAATCTTCCTGAGCACAATACAATGCGGCCGACTTGGTAAAGATTCTCACCCCGCCTTTACTAGCGTTATAGGCCGCCGTACCAGGCTCACCTATCAAACCCTCAATAGAGGAAATATTAATAATCGAGCCGCCGGTATTTTTCATCACCTTAATAGCCGTTTGCGAACCCAGGAATACAGAGTCCAAATTGACCGCCAGGGTTTTATGCCAATCTTCCAGGCTGGCATGCTCAACACTACCAACTAACACTATACCTGCATTATTGACCAATACTTCCAGGCGACCATGCTCGGCCATAATATAATCGACTATCGCTATCCAGGCTTGCTGGTCTGTCACATCCAAAGCTCGCGCAACGGCGTCACCCCCAACAGCCGATATCTCTGCCGCAACCCGCTCCGCACCCGCAACGTTAATGTCACTGACAATGACGACCGCGCCCTCTTCGGCAAAACGCTTACAGACTGCCTCACCAATACCGCTGGCGCCGCCGGTTACCAGGGCGACTTTATTATCCAAACGTAAAGACATGTGCTATTCCTTTGATCGACAGTGGAATATCATTAAACCGCTTTAGCCTTGCAACTTAAACTAACCATTTAGCCACTAGCGAACCGCACCACCGCCATCAACAGAGAGCAGTTGCCCCGTTATAAACGAAGCCCTGTCAGAAGACATAAACGCCACTGCTTCTGCAATTTCTTCTGGCTCGCCCAATCGGTTCATCACTGCCGCACGCTTTAGACCCTCCGCCATTTCGGGCTGATCTTCAAAATACTTTTCGATACCCGGGGTGCGAATCACACCGGGCGACACCGCGTTAATTCGAATGCCTTTGGAGCCATACTCTGCCGCAGAACTTTTAGTCAAAACATTGACACCCGCTTTGGCTGCCGCATAAGCAGTATTAAATGCCTGTCCTTTCAAGGAAGCATTAGAGGAAATATTCACAATGGCGCCACCGCCCGTCTTTAACATGGCAGCTATCTCATGCTTCATACACAGCCACGTATTGGTCAGGCACATTTCTAATGTCTGATCGAACACCGTGCGGTCGTATTCATGGATTGGACCAGAGCCACGGCTCACCGCAGCCGAATTACAGGCTATATCCAGACGACCATAATGGTCGACTACTGCCTGTATAGTAGTTTCTACCTGTTCTTCCTTGCTGACATCGCCCTGTACAAAAAATGCATCACCGCCGGCGGCTTTGATAAGCGCGACTGTTTCCTGCCCCGCTTCGACATTAAAGTCAGCGACAACCACCTTGGCCCCCTCGCGTGCATAAGTCAGCGCAATCGCACGCCCTATACCCATACCACTACCAGTTACCAAGCCTATCTTATCCTGTAATATACCCATGATCATTCCTCTCTATTATTTACCCTGCCACTGGGGTTTACGCTTTTCCATAAAAGCCTTTAGCCCCTCACGAATATCTTCGCTCTGGTACATCGCCTCCAGCCGGTCAAACTTACCCGCAGCCTGCGCGTCCATTGCTTCATTCACGTCCGCATAGGCCAAACCATCAAGCGCACACTGCTTGCTGGCTTGCACTGCCAATGGTGCGCATTTCAATATTCTGTTAGCCATCTTTAAAGCTTCTTCCATTAGCTGGTCAGCCGGTACTACTGAATTGACCAGGCCGAGTGCCGGTTACAATGGCTACCAACAAATCCGCATCGGCCTCAAATTCATTAAAGGCCTGCTCCATTTCAAAATTGGCCGCAGGGCTAACTGCATTCATTACATCGGGCCGGTCAATGGTGACAATAAAAATATGCCCCTGGCGCTCGGTCTGAATACATTCATAGCTCATGGCTTTATTCTCCGCATTCACGTTGGCTGACATAATCATTTACGTGAATAGATAATAGCCAGTACGACAAGGTGTAAAAAGCACAAATTCGGTCTTTCGTATGGTTAAAAACGATCACTCCCCGACATCGCAGTGGAATTCTGGACATCTGTTAATTGAGTTCTCATTCCATAACTAATCTACCAAGTGTACTGTAGCCGCTATACTGACAATTAGATTTTCAGGATATACGCTATGAGTAGAAGCCTAGCTATTGTGTTACTTTGCCTGCTACCCCTGTCCAGCTGGGGCGAAGACATGCAGCTATTGTGGGGCGATACCCATGTGCACACGTCCTATTCTCCCGACTCGTATCTTAGCCAGAACTTCAGCGCCGACCCTGACACTGCCTTCCGCTTTGCACGAGGCTTACCCGTTATTCACCCCAGTACCCGCACACGGGTGCAACTGGATACACCACTGGATTTTTTGGTAGTGGCAGACCACGCCGAAAGTTATGGTGTTTTCCGGCGCGCCAATGAAGAAGGCTTGCCACGAGAGGGGCTTGGCCCCATTGATTGGTTAAAGTCCTGGTTCGCTGAAGCAGCCCTAAGCTACATGGCAGGCGACCCAAACAGCATCAGCTTCCTTCTCAAATTTGCCACAGATGCGACAGACGATGTGGTTGAATCTGCCAAAACACCGCCGTCCCTACCCATTCCAAATGCCGAATTAGTCCGTGCGCAAACGTGGCGTGACAGTACCAACGCAGCGGACGAGCACAATACACCCGGTAGCTTTACCACGCTTATCGGTTGGGAGTGGAGTTCAATTCCCGCAGGCGCTAACTTACACCGCGTTATTTTTACCGACAGCGATGCCGCCACCGCCCAGCAATATATCCCCTACGCCTCGTCCTCGAGCAATTACCCGGAAGACCTATGGCAGTGGCTTGATCAAACGGCCACTAGGACAGGGGCTGACTTCGTGGCAATTCCGCACAACTCGAACATTTCCCGGGGCTTTATGTTCCCCTCAGAAAGACGCCTACGAGGAACGGCCATCGATGCCGAGTGGATTGCTCTGCGCGCTCGCTGGGAACTGGCAGTTGAAATCACTCAAGTCAAAGGGGATTCGGAAACCGACATACAACTGTCTCCAAATGACCCCTTCGCAGAATTCGAAGCTTTCCCTTACTACCTGAAACCCGGAATACCCGCCTACAGCGTCTCTGAAGGGGACTTTGTACGCGCAGCCTTAAAAACTGGGCTAAAGCTAGAGCAACAGTTTGGCCAAAACCCCTATCGCTTAGGCATTATTGGCTCAACTGATTCACATACCGGACTGGCTGGGGCAGAGGAACCTAATTTCTGGGGGAAAATGGCCACAGACTCCCTGCCCAAAGACAAGTCCCGTTCCAGCGGTACTATAGACAAACTGGGTTGGGCGATGTCGGCCTCGGGCTTGGCTGGCGTATGGGCCGAAGAGAATACCCGCGAAGCGATATTCAAAGCCTTTCAACGTCGTGAAATTTACGGCACCACCGGACCACTGATCCGCGTTAGCGTTTACGCGGGTACCAACTTTAAACCAGATGACGACAAAACGCTGGACCATAAAGCGGCGCGAGAAATGGGCGTACCCATGGGCGGCGAACTATCTAATCTCAGCCAGGCACCCAGTTTCTTAATCAATGCCGGTAAAGACCCCAAAAGCGCCCATCTGGACCGACTTCAGGTAATCAAAGGTTGGCGCGACGGAGATAAAACTTACGAGAAGGTATACGATGCCGCTTGGTCTGGATCACGAGTAATAGACCCCGATGGCAATTTGCCGATGCTACCCGACACTGTCAACTCCACGACGGGAACCTACTCAAACGAATACGGATCACCGACCTTATCTACGGTCTGGACGGACCCGGACTTTGATCCTCTGCAGTCGGCATTTTATTATGTTCGTGTTATCGAAGTTGCTACGCCGCGCCATTCAACCCTGGACGCCATCGCTTTGCAGATAGACCCGGCAGAAACCGGACAGGCTATCTCGTTACAGGAGCGCGCTTATACGTCTCCTATTTACTACTCACCCACGTTGTAAACAAGCTTGTTACAAGACGGCGCCCATTCGCTCAAGAACCATTAATCTATGCCTGAGGAAGTCGCGACGGCGGAAGAAAGAGTATGACTATTTATACCGCGTATCCCCAATAGGTATACCCGGCCACTTTCGGCGTTGACGGCACATACATACTATCGAGCTGTTTGATATAAAAACTGCCTTCTCGAATCAGTTCAGGAATATCACGATTCAAATGACAACCGCCTGCCACTTTCATCCACAGCGGATTAATCTTATTTTGCCATTTGAGCACTGCTTCATCAGGCGCTTTACCGTGTTCGCTAAAAAGTAGCTTTCCACCGGGCTTCAAAACTCGGCGCATCTGCTCAATGGCCGCGCGCCAATCTGGAATAGTACATAAGCTATAAGTTAATACGATAGTATCGGCACTGTTGTCATCCAATGGAATTTCTTCACCCGGCAAACCCAGCCACTCAAGCTCAAAAGGCGCAGCCGCTACCCGTGCTTGCGCTTTCGACGCATCCCTTCTGAGGGCTCAAGGCCCCAAACCTTTTCGACCTTATCAACGTCGTAAAAGCTCATAGTGCCACTCGTATTCTTGGCGTGAATGACTATTTAGCTACAAAGGCTCCCTTGCCTTCCCTACTCTCGGCCAAATCCCCCTCAGCTTACTTCGAGAAATTTTTTTGGCCATAATATAGCCGCTCATCGATTTGAACTGGATAGGTGGAGAGTGACAAAAATAAACATCTTATTGCGTTTGAGCAAACGCGGAGGAAATAGGCTGACAAGCAATCTCGAGCCATTGCAGTACTTCAGGAAATATTCATTCACGACAAGACCCATTGTCGTTAACCAGCTTGATTCAGCACTTAGTAAATATTCGGCCATTGATGATGATTTTCGCGCACGTCATCTGTGGGTGCCCACTGAACCGAATATCCTTATAGGCGATGCCTATAAGGGCAATGACATAGATAATAAATACGGAAATATCAATTGGGGCAAGTTGCACTATTAAGGCCTCATTATTCTAATTTTTAGGAGCATACCATCGAGCAGAGCTAGTAACATGATGATCTTTACATAAGCATGTCAATTTGCACCGTTTGAGAGCGGTTTTCCATCGGCTATGCCCCATTTAGCAAGTAGGGGATTCGGACGTTTACCTACAGGGAATACCCTACAAGGGTTTTAATCCATCAAAAACAAGCCTTTCAACCCCTGATAGTTATTTTCCAAAATAATCTCGGGGTCACCCCCCTTTACGTGCCCCAAAATATTAAAAGGGCCGGTATAGTCCAAATCTAATAGCTGCTGAATCATATGCTTCTCAATATCCCCCTCTCCAATAGTAATTATCTTGGGGCCCTCAGCCTTCATTCCATTTAGGGACACTGACCATAAATAGGGTAATAGCTTCGTTATATTTTCTGAATACTCCTCCAGGGAATCATGGGCATGATGAAAATTAAAGATAATGCCTAAATCTTGCGCTGGCAGCGCTTTGACTATCTTCAACTGGTTGTCTGGCTTTCCAAACCAACCACCATGATTATACAGGGCTATCTTGCAGCCCAATTTCTCTGCCCTTTTGGAAAGGTACTCAACCATAGCAACTGACTGCAGCAGGGATTCCTCATCTGACAAACCATCAAAATAGGATGGTTCAAAGCCCACCCAAATCTGGGTCTTTAACTTAAGTTTTTCCAGATTTTTAAAAACAACTTCACTTTCGGACTTTAGAGATTCCGGATGGTCTTTTCTAAGGTTTATGTATAACCAAACTGCTCGTATTTTAATATTCTTCTTTTTTGCTAATTGCCATTCATCCACCATGGTGGGTATATTTTTTGATCGATATCCATAGGCATATTGTGCATAGCCTAAACGCTCCAACATCTCCAACCGTTCTTTTGGTGAGCGCTGCTTAATGTCAAAGCCAACTATCGACCATGGAATGAGGTTGCTTTTTAAAAAAACAGAATCATCTATGCGTGGTGACTCTTCGTATCTTTCACAGTAAAAAAGCAACCCCAAAGCGAACAGAATCAAAGTAGCTAGAGCTAAGACAAAAAATGCTCTCATGCCTTTATTTCAAAGAAAAAAGCCTGTCTCAGGCCCACTAACAGCATTAAATTCCATCGATTATTGATACTACTTCCCATTCACTTTGCGATCTCCCGCAGAAATACTACCGGCACCCACAGTAACCCGGGGTGTTTACTTTTTTGACTTCTTAAAACTTCCCAAACGGGCGTTTTTGGCAAGTTTCCATTCGTTCAACATCCGCTCCAGTCGCTGTCTCTGATGAGTATCCTCATCCCTGTTCTTTCCTCCGACAGGAATATTTTCCAAGCTTAGCTTCTCTTCGTACTTCTCAACCAGAGAAGCCGGCGCTTCGATGGGCGTGTGTACAGCATAGTGTGCGAGTACCAATAAAAACGCCTAGCGTGCTTAAGTGATCATCTCACGATTCAGACCAATACCATTGTCTCGTTAAAATTTATGACTTATCTCCGCGCTTTCCTGCCAACCATAACGCACCGCCTTTGAATAGAGTATTGAGTCCTTAGCCGCTTTGATAATGGAATCAGGCTCATAGGCTTGCCACGCTCCATCATCAAAACGATAGCCTAGAGATGCTCCAACCTCGTTGCTGTTTAATTGAACATCATGACTACCGAGAACTGTAAAAGAAGGCGCCGGTGTTAGGGGCTGTTTTCCTTCAGGCCAAAAAGCCAAAGCCATATCCTCTTCAGACTGTTCACTCAGATCGCTCACCCGTTCCTGCCAGGATTTAAGCGCCTGTCTCATTCTTACAAGCTCATTATTAAACCGCGGGTCATCCGCTAAATTGTTGATTTCATAAGGATCAAGCTCAAGATCATAGAGCTCTTCCTGAGGGCGTGGTTCAAACCAAAAGCTCTGCGCCGCGTTCAATTGACCCGTCTCGTATAGCGCCCATAATTCTCTCATCATCTCCAATTTATCACGGTAAGCGAGGTGCCTTGCGCCCGGCTCGCCGGGCTGATAGTTATATAGATACTTATAACGCTGACCACGAACGACTCGCTCACGAAAAGGAAATTCATCCAATCGATCTTTAGAAGCGAAGACATAATCACGGCTATGGCCGTCAGCCGTTAAGCTCGCATATCCCTGCATGAAGGCTGGAACATCGACACCTGCCATACTGAGCACCGAAGGGCCTATATCCACAAAACTGATTAAACGCTCATCTATGCTACCGGGGACCATAGATGCAGGCTTGAACTTCTCTGGCCTGTGAATAATCAAGGGGACTTTAATACCACTGTCGTATATCTCTCGTTTTGCGCGAGGGAGACCGTCTCCGTGGTCAGTTGTCCAGATCACAATCGTATTCTCAGCTAAGCCATCTTCCTTCAACTTCGCCAACAATGCGCCTACTTCTTTATCCATCTGGTAAATGTTGTCGTATTGCTGGGCTATAGTTTCTCGAACCACTGGAGTATCTGGGTAATAGGGTGGAACCTCAACCTGATTCGGAGTGACTACACGGGCATAGCCCTTCGACCGATTTTTCTCAACTTCTGTTTTGAACAATTGACTTTCATGAGTAATCTTGAAGTTTATCAAAGCGAAAAATGGTTGACCCTTAGCCCGCTTGTTCCAATCCGGACTGCCGCCTTCATAATCCCAAATAGTAAAAGGGCCGGTCCCAGCACTGGTATTACTAAACTGGTAATCCAGCTTATTATTAGTAAACGTGTAATAGCCCGCATGTCGCATCAGCTCGGGGTAGGCCTTCACATCCGCCGGTGGGATTGCTCGATAAGGCATTTTGGCAAAACTACGCGTGCGCATATGTTGACCGCCAACGGTGACCTGATGGACACCGGTGATATGCGCTGTTCGGCTTGGGGCACAAACCCCTGCCGTCGTGAAAGTATTGGGGTAGCGCACGCTCGTTTGTGCCAAGGCATCTAGATTAGGTGTTTGAGCAACAGGGTCGTCAAAAGCGCCCACTCTCGAACTCATATCCTCCGCCATTAGAATAAGAATATTCGGTTGATCCGTGAAGGTTTCTGCAGGGGTCGCCTGGGCATCTACCGATTTTTCGCCGGAGCAGGCGGCAATCATGAGGGCCAAACACATAATCAGGGCTTTACGCATCTTGTCACATCCAAAAGCGGTTTATCACCACCAAGTAGCGTATAGACCGGTCAATATCAATATCACACCGATGGCCCCAATATTGAAATTACGCGTGGTCGAGAAACTGATGTCTGATAAGTCCACGGCATTTTCTTGCTCTCCGGCCTTTTCAATAAACACCGTCACCGCAGGCAGTACCAAACAGAGGATGAATACCAGACCCACACGATCGATAAAAGGCACCTCAGGCAGCAACAGCTTAAAGGCCAGCGAGAAGACTGCTGAGCCAATAGCGGCAACCAGTGCCGCTTTGGCAGTTGCCCGCTTCCAGAACATACCCATCAGGAATAGGGCCACAATACCGGGGGTAAAGAATCCGGTGAATTCTTGAATATACTGGAACGCCTGATCGAAATTTCCTAGCAACGGTCTAGCGCAGATCATGGCGATGATCAGGGCACTGAAACCCACAACCCGACCCACAGTGACATAATGTTTCTGAGACTTTTCGGGGCGATGGTGAGCATACAGATCCATGGTGAAAATGGTGGCAATGCTGTTAATCATCGAACCCAGAGAAGACACAATAGCGGCAACCAGGGCCGCAAACACCAAACCTTTGATTCCCACTGGCATCAGGTGCATCAAAGTAGGATAGGCCTCGTCGGGTCGCTCCAACTGAGGCGCCAAAATCACTGCTGCTATACCGGGTAATACCACAATAATCGGCATCAATAGCTTGAGGTAGGCTGCAAAGACAATGCCGCGCTGCCCTTCTTTCAAACTCTTGGCTGCCAAGGTGCGCTGAATAATGTATTGATTAAAGCCCCAATAAGACAGGTTCATAATCCACATGCCACCGACCAGGACAGAAATACCGGGCAAGCTCATATAGTGCGGGTGGTCCTTATCGAGAATCAGGTCGAAACGGTCGGATGCTTGTTCGGTTAAGGAAACAAAACCTGCAACAACACCATTACCTTCAGAGATCAGGTCGAGACAGATCCACGACAGCAGCAGTCCGCCAAATACCAGAATAACCACCTGAATGATGTCGGTATAGGCCACCGCTTTCAAGCCACCGTACAATGAGTAGGCCGATGCAAATGCAGCCAAAAATATCATGCCATAGAGCATGTCGATACCGGTAACCGTGTTGATTGCCAGCGCACCAAGCCACAGAATAGAAGTCAGGTTGACAAACACATACACGCCCAGCCAGAACACGGCCAGTATCGTTCTTACGCGGTGATCAAAGCGCTGCTCCAAAAACTGCGGCATGGTGTAAATACCGCGTTTGAGGAAAATGGGCAGAAAATACTTACCCACAATAATGAGGGTAATTGCCGCCATCCACTCATAAGAAGCAATGGCCAGACCAATAGCAAAGCCCGACCCAGACATACCAATAATTTGCTCGGCAGAAATATTGGCTGCAATCAGTGATGCACCAATGGCCCACCAAGGCAGGCTGTTACCGGCCAAAAAGTAATCTTTGGTATCTTTTTCATGGCCCGCTTTCTCGCGGGATACCAAATAGGCGATGCCTATAAGGGCAATGACATAGATAATAAATACGGAAATATCAATTGGCGCAAGCTGCATGTATCACACTCCTATTGTTCTAATATTTTTATTGGAATTCAGGCATAGAAATCCACATTGCCTTATCACTTCTCAACAATGAGTCGAGTAGTTTTTAAATCACCCTTGCTGGAAGAGGAACCGATCATGATCTGAAAAGCTCCTGGTTCTACAATCTTCTTCATATCAAGGTTGTAATAAGCCAACATCTCAGACGTAATATCGAAGTTCACTTCTCGGCTTTCGCCCGGCGCCAGGCTGACCCGCTGAAATCCCTTTAACTCTTTTACTGGCCGACTCACCTGACTGTATTCATCGCGAATATATAACTGAACAACTTCAGTGCCTCGTCGTCTACCCACATTGCTTAAAGTAAAGACAACACGGGTGGCTGAATCAGCATTGATCTTATTCTGTGCTAATTTTGGCTGGCCATATAAAAACTCGCTATAGCCCAAACCAAAACCAAAATCGTACAAATTACGTGTTGGCGCATCGGTATACTTATGTTTATAAGACGAGGGTTTGTGATTATAAATAGCCTGAATATGCCCGACGCTGTAAGGCATAGTTATGGGTAACTTACCACTGGGGTTAACATGCCCTAAAAGAATTTCTGCCAAAGCCAGCCCACCCAATGCTCCTGGCTCCCAAGCCTGTACGAAAGCAGCACTATTTTCAGCAATCCAGGGCTCTGCAATAGGCCTGCCACCCACAAAGACCACAATGGTCGGCTTACCAGATGAGTATACGGCTTTCACCAAGTCCAACTGCCGGCCCACAAGGTTAATATTGCTGCGGCCAACATTCTCTCCCGAAGTCTTTCCGTCGCTGTCATAGCGCAGTGGGTTTTGACCGACTACGACTATCGCAATATCAGATTTCGCAGCGCGCTCCCGAGCTTGGTCTATTGATGTCTGTGAAATATTTTTAACCTGATCACCAACATTCAAATAATCTAACTGGGCTTTCTTTCCGAGCACCTGCTTTAAGCCCTCAACAACGGTAATGACGTTCTTTTCAGGCTGCGGCAATACCCAATCGCCAAGAATTGTATGGTTATTCGCATTCGGCCCAGTGACAAATATTCGACTAGCCGGCGATAGTGGTAAGGTATTGTTGCGATTTTCCAGCAACACAATTGATTGCCTAGCCATCTGGAGCGCGGTTAAACGATGGGGTGTGGAATTGACGATCGCAGACGCAGAAGCCTCCACCAGGGCATTTTCAAACAGGCCAAGTTTGAACTTTGCAATAAGAATGGGACGAACAGAGGCATCAATTCGACTTTCTTCTATGCGCCCCTCTTTTACGAGTTCAGCCAACGGTTCTAAAAATCCGGGGCCATGCATGTGCATATCCATGCCCGCATATACCGCCTGAAATACCGCTTCTTTAGGCGTCTCAGCTACACGATGAATTGTATGAATACGCTCAATATCCATCCAGTCACTGACCACAAAGCCCTCAAAACCCCACTCTTTACGCAAAATATCGGTCAGAAGATAGCGACTGCTATGGGAAGGAACACCGTTAACCTCATTATGGGCCGCCATGAAAGTAAAAACACCGGCATCAATGGCCTTCTTAAAAGGAGGTAAATAGACCTCCCTTAGGGACCTTTCCGACAAATCCATAGGTGCAAAATTGAGCCCATTTATAGGACTACCGCCGGCAATAAAATGTTTGGCATTGGCCAGTACTTTATCTGGCCCGGTAAAATCTCCTAGCTGAAGACCTTCGATTGTTGCAACGCCCATCTCTCCCACGAGAAAGGGATCTTCGCCAAATGTTTCTCCGACCCTACCCCATCGTGCATCTCTTGCAACATCAACATTAGGAGTAAACGTCCAATGGGAGCCCGTTGCCCGCATTTCCAACGCTGTCTCGCGACTAGCCTTGCGAACCAAGTCCAAATTCCAGGTACTTGCCATAGCTAATGGCGCGGGATAGACAGTGCTTCCGCTGACCATAGCGTTGCCGTGAATTGCATCTATACCGATAATTAAAGGGATACCCAAGCGGCTTTGCTTGGCAAGTGATTGTAAGTGATTAGCCTCACTAACCGTGACAACATGTAAAAAAGAGCCGATTTCACCGCTTTTTATAAGCGCGGGTATTTGCGAGGAATGCAGGTCGGGGTAAAAACCATGAGCATCACTTTGATTCAGCTCCTCTATGGTCATGTTTCCTTCAAGCTCAGCCGAATGTTCAATACCGACGTACTGACACATCTGCCCTATCTTCTCCTCAAGCGTCATGCGCAAGAGCAAATCTTCCGTTCGCTGCTCGGCAGACAAGCTCGCATCTTGATACGGTAATTTAGCTTCACTGGGCGCTACAAAGAGCATGCAAATAAGAGCCAAGAAACCTACATTACTTCTTTTTCCAATTAAAATTTCCATCATTTTTCCTAACATAAGACTAATTCGAAGGTTCAGATTTCGGGTACCAGCTGTTCTGAACATGCAGACGTTCTTTTAGCGCTTTCACCTGATCTTCGAAAGCCGAGTCATCCGCTATATTGATAACTTCTTCTGGATCTGCATTAAGGTCATAGAGCATGTGCGCGGTTTGCTCACCCGCCTTATTTTTCCATTGGGTATAAGAGAATCGATCAGTACGAACAATATCTGCATTTCTCCATCGCATAAAGACCGCCTCCTTACCTGTATGCGCCGGATCCAATAATTGGGGCCGTAAGGAACGTCCTTGCAAATGATCTGGTTGCGGCAGTTGTAACAGGTCGACTATTGTCGGGTATAAGTCCACTAACTCAGCGAGGCCATCCGCCCGCCCTCCATCAGAGCTTAGCCCAGGCGCCCTTATCAGAAGAGGCACTTTAGTCGCCACATCGAAAGGCGAGTGTTTGGCCCATAGACCGTGCTCACCTAAGCTCCAACCATGGTCACCCCACAGTATGACCAGTGTATTCTCTGCCAATCCTTGGCTTTCTAAAGCCTTAAGGACTTTACCAACCTGCGCATCGCTATAGCTGACCGCTGCTGCGTATCCACGCACCAAATCTCTCGCAACGTCATCTGGCATAAGCTCTGGCGCAGGAGGGACATCATCATGTTTACGAAGCTCTCCCCAGTCATGCCATGCTTGCTGAGGTGCAGAGGTCGGAAATGTCCGATGTTTTGCCAGGGCAATACTGTCAGGGGCATAGAGATCCCAATATTTCTTCGGCGCATTAAAAGGCAAATGTGGTTTTAAGAATCCCACTGCGAGGAAAAATGGCTGCTCTTCTTCAGCTGCCTTCTGTAGTTCAGCTATGGCCCGCTCCGCTATTTTTCCATCGAAATAGTCATTATCAGGCACATCAGCCGCCTCAAAAGCAGGCCCTTTGCGCTCCTTTTTAAATCTCAATATATTATCTTCTATCTGATAGTCCCGATGCCCGGTGTCCTTTGACGTACCCTTAACATCATCCATTGGGTGCCACGGACGCTTACTCCAATCATCGCGGCTGTCCGCACGAAAATGCAGTACCTTTCCAACCGATATAGTACGAAACCCGGAATTCTTTAACTGCGCTGGTAATGTAATGGCCTCTGGTGCATCTTCATCGATGCGAGATTGATACCCGAGGAACCGATGCGGACTAGGCCGTAAGCCCGACAAAACCGACGCGCGAGAAGCGCCACAAACAGGCACATTGCTATAAGCATTACTGAATAGTACCGATTCATTCGCCAGCGCATCTATTTCCGGTGATTGAATATGTAATTTCCCATATGTCTGCAACTCAGGTCTCAAATCATCCATCACGATAAACAGAACATTTTTTATCGGTGACGACATATCATCAGCACAAATGGCCGAAACCTGAAATAGCATTGAAATTACAATCAACATCTTAAAAAGCATATTACATTTCACAGACATTCCCTAAATGTTGGTTTACAGCGTCAAAACCGCTTCACGGCTTTTCGCGTTCAATACTACGCGTTGACTAATAGTTCGCTTGCCGGCCTTAAGTCGAACATCATACTTGCCATGAAATCCCCGAAAATCTACCTGTCCCTGCAGATTGGTGGGCGCATTCACCCGGGTAGTCCACACCCCATTGACCATGTCATTCCAAATTCGGCCATTGGGTAATTCAGAAAGATCACGATCAAACATTGCGGCATCCAGCTTACCGGCACTGTTATCGCCGTAGGCGTATGGCGTCCATGTCACGAGACCCTTGGTTGCAGGATGACTAAATACTGCAATCATAAAATCCATGGTATAGATGGCTTGAAGTCGTTTGTTTTTGGTTTCAAAATCAAATTCAGTCACCTGTAAATCCAGACCGAAGCTTGAGAATTCATCCAGTATTGCCAGTAACTCGCTCGGTGGCGTAGGCGCGTAAGCAGCGGGAATATGACTTTGAAACCCAATACCCTGAAGCGGTACACCACGATCTAATAATGTCTGAATATAATCGTAATATTGCTGCCTATGATTCGGGTTATTACGCGTGAGTACGCCGTACTCATTGATATAGCGCGTTAACTCCGGACGATATTGTTGAGCCAAAGAAAACCACTTATCGACCACTTTCGGCCCCAGAATTTCCATAAACTCAGTATGTGTTCTTGGCTCATTCAGGACGTCCCACTCAATCAAAGGCGCGCCGTATCGCTGCAACATATTTTTTATATAATTATCGATCGTCAAATCCAGCATTGCAGGATCATCTCTCAGTTTGTGTAATTCCGGGGGAATTCGTATAAACTTCGGCCAAACTAAACAGTGTCCTCTTACGGGTAGGTCTTCTTCCAAACACCAATCGAGAAAGGGTTCCATCAAAGGCGCAGCTGTCGCTTGATGCTTCCACTTCATTCCGTTTTCTACGGTTAACCGATGAAAATAGTGACTGGTGATTTTCCGATACTCCTCGCTATCTCCTCGGTGGTAACGATTACCAAATAGTGCCTGAGGACGAACAGCGGCGCCAAATCCAAATTCGTGCCTGCGCAAACGCAACTCTACATCGACACCGGAAATGGGATTTCCCTGCGCGTCATTAACAGATATATGGAAGTCGGTCTTGCGGTGTCGCTCGATTCGGGCCAGTGCCTGCTTCCGCCAACTCGCACCCTCTTCCATTCCCTTATAAGAGCTTGCTTGCCCCTTCGCGGGCGACAAGACAGTCAAACCCGCGGCGGCGCTAACTGCCTGAATAAACCGTCGTCTATACATTAATCATTAGCCAATTTATATAAAGCTTCAACTTACTTCGCCAAAGGTACGTTCTGCTTTAGCAACCTCGATTCCGGTATCATAAAGTTTCTAAGACCGGTATCAGATTCCGCTTTCTTCCAATTTGACGGAAATTCAGCGGCTGTGACGCCCGTTTTGCTACGATAGTGCGCACCGGGGCCCCACTTTTCAGTAAAAGGAATTACGTGATCACCCTGTGCATTAGCCAATCGGCGATGAAGCTCGCGACGCAGATCAACTCTCACTTCTCTATAAGCAGGGTCAGCAATCAAGTTATGCATTTCACTCGGGTCATTGGCTATATCATACAATTCTTCCGTATCCCACACCCCGTGGTACTGAATGAGCTTGAAGTTTTCTGTACGTAAAGCAAAGGTAGTCGGCGTCATGGGATAATTAAATTCCCAGTAGTATTCATACAGTAAATCTTCACGCCATGAATCAACCGTTTGTCCTGTGGCCAACGGCAATAGGCTAGCGCCCTCAAACTGTGCCGGTTGTTCCTCTGCACCGGCCATCTCAAGGATAGTCGGCGCTATATCAATACCCGCTACGATCTTCTCAACCACTCCACCCGCTTGACTCTGTCCCGGGACATAGACCAACATGGGTACACGCATAGACTCTTCATAGGCATTTCGCTTGTCTATAAGTCCATGCTCGCCAAACATAAAGCCATTATCGCCCATCAGAATAACCGTCGTGTTATGCGCCAGGTTATTCTCCTCTAACCATTCGCGCACGCGACCCAGGCTATCATCTACGGCCATTAATGCACGATGATACTGGCGCTTATATTCCTGCACATTCAAAGAGCCGTGGTAGGGGAAATCCACTCCATGCCAGCTATTTCGCTGGTTTTTTACCCATAGGGGCTTGCCCTCGTAGTTCTCAGGGGTATCTGCCTGGCTTGACGGAACCGGCATGTCCGCATCGGCGTACATCGCCTCGTGTCGTTCCGCTGGAGAAAAGTTTGCATGTACTGCTTTGTGGGAAAGATAGAGAAAAAATGGCTTTTCGTCAGTCATTCCATTTTCAAGCCAATCAATCGTATAGTCTGTGAGCTCGTCTGTAATATATCCTTTTTGATCAACATGCTTGCCATTCACGTTGAATCGACTCATATGACCATTCTTCTTGCGCTCAGGATAGTAATCGCCTTGCCCCTCAAAGCTCAACCAGTGATCAAAACCAGGCTGAGGGTCATCAAGGTTTCCTTCGGTGGAAGCGGCCTCACCCATATGCCACTTACCAATAAATGCCGTTTGATAACCTAGCTTCTGCAAGTACTCTGGAAAGAACACCGTGCCAGCCGGAGGTGGAACATTGTTATCGACCACGCCATGGTTATGCATATATTGCCCGGTCAGAATAGATGCCCTACTCGGAGAGCATAGTGATGTGGTCACAAAGGCATTTTTAAAATGTACACCGTCTGCCGCCAACTGGTCCATATTGGGGGTATCAAGTACGGGATTCATGAAACCCAATTCATCGTAACGCTGGTCATCGGTCAAAATAAATATGACATTTTTTCGATCATCTACGGACTGCGCACTCACCAAACCAGAACATAGGCTTAGCGATAGAACCAACATCGTGCTAACAAGACCCACCTTGGGTATTTTCCTTGTCATTCTTCACCTCTTAATTTCAAAAAATATCACTTAGGGCATATCCCTATGCCCCGTTGATTACGCTACTGGCGATTTAGAATCGATACGTAAGACCAACCTTGTAGCGAGTTCCCGTAACGTGATAAGCCTGTAAGCGAGGTGCAGCACCGGCGTAATCTCTGGTCTCTTCATCTGTCAAATTAGTACCTTCCAGACGAATGGACAAACCCGTATTAGGCACTCGGTAAACAACAGAGGCATCTACCTGGGCATATTCGTCACGGATAACAGGCAATCCACTTAGCCCTTCAGAGAAGACCACAAATTCATCCCGATAGTTATACGCAACACGTGCCGAAACACCGTATTTCTCCCAAAACAAGATGGCATTCGCGGTGTTTTCCGATAAGCCAGGCAAGGGTAATTCTACGCCGTCCGGATCCTTGATATCGCTTGTACTGTCAACATAGGTATAGTTAAGCACGACACCAAATCCGTCCATCCAGCCAGGCAACATGGTGAAATTTTGCTGATAGGACAATTCCAAACCCGTCACCTCAGCTCCACCACCGTTTTTTACCGTCGTCCAGAGAAACTGCTCGTCAGTAATATCAGGAACAGGAGAGTCAATCAATTCTTGAGACTTAGTGACAAAAGATTCTACGTCTTTATAGAAAACAGCTCCCGACACTAAGCCACCTTCGCCAAAGTACCACTCCAGCGACAAATCAACTGAATCCGCACGATATGGATCGAGATACGGATTACCCGATGATCCAGTTCTAGCACCGATATTCAGCGACGTGCCAATTGCCAGTTCCTTCAAAGTCGGCCTTGCCATTACCTTGGCATAACCGAAGCGCAGAACAAGGTCGTCACTCAAGTCATAAAGAAAGTTTAAGCTGGGCAGCACATCGTCATAATCTCTAGCTGCGGTAATCTCGTAGGCTTCGTCCCAGTTAGTACCATCCACCGCATATCCCGTATTAAACTGATCCGTGATTACGTAACGAACACCAAAGTTACCCCGGTAACGTTCACCACTAAAATTGGCTTGTAGGTAGGCCGCCGATATTTCTTCTACAATACTGCCGTTTTCAGTGATTTTATTTGAATAAATAGATGGGTCACCGATAACATCACTATAAACATCATAAATCGCCTGGGTATCCAATCTAGGTAACCAATCGGGATGACCTCCTTCCTGCGCCAATTCGAAGTCGGTTATATTTCCGACCCAGAAATCATCCAGCGTGACACCCGCAGCGTTTCTCTCGGCACCACTGGCAGCATCATTCTTGGAAACAGTTGTATTGGTGCGTTCCCGCCACTTGATCCCAAAATCGACTGATTTGAAAATAGAGTCTTCAAAATTTCTTGTGAAATCCAGCTGAAAAAAATCTTCTTCGTCAACTATGTCTTTTTCGGCATTAGCCATTACTGTTGGCTTATAGAAGTCAGCCGACTCGAACTCAAGACCTTCTGATGACTCCAATAGTGGAAGACCCGGCGTATAGTCATACGACATGAAGGCATTGATCCCAAACTGGGCAAAAAGAGAAGGGCCCTGGTGCCAAGTCCCTTCGGTATAACCTCCCACCGCTGATATGCGCCAGTCGTCATTATTCCAATCAGCATTTAGGACAGTGGTCGATGTTTCAGTTTCGTAGGTGCGATCAAACCAAGCCAAACGCTGACGACGACGCCAATCGTTCTGATTAACCTCACCACTGCCGGTCAATGTCGGAGCTGTCTCAGCCGCTATAAACGTATCGTCTTGCAAGTCGCCAGACAAAAGCGTTCTCTGCTGTGTAATCTGCATAATTGACTGCGGGCCGTACTGGTGATTGTCCAATTTTGCCGCAATATGGTTAAAGCCAATATCCCATTGGTCATTGGGTCGAAACTGCAAAGCAATATTTCCTGCCTTCTGCTCTTGCTCCTCAAATCGAATGTTGTGGCGTATATCCCGAGGAATATAACCTGTTTCTCCCGATATTGTTTTTGTATCCCAGCCAAAACTTTCGTAACGATCACGCCTTAAGGTATTTTCACTCTGGTTATAAGTAATTAGAAATCCCAGTTTCCCATCTGCATATACATCGCTGTAGATACCAGAAAACTTGTTTCCATCTAGATCACCAAGCTCACTTGCCTGATAAAGCGCAGTGATAGATGCCCGACGCTTTCCTAGAGTCAAAGGCATATTCGTCACAAGATCAACCGTACCGCCAACCGAACCTTCGTCCATTTTGGCCGCTGGCGTTTTGTAAACGTCCAGTCTGGCCGTTAATTCTGGAGACAACAGATTAAAGTTAAAATTTCGCCCACCTGTGGTCGTTCCCATCGCCTGGCCATTTACCGTAGCGAGGTTCATATCGGGCCTAATACCGCGAACGGATATTTGAGTGCCCTGGCCGGTGCCGGTTTGATCACCCGGGCTCTCATCGAATCCACGCGTCAGCTGTACACCGGTTATACGAGACAAAGATTCAGATACGTTTTCATCCGGAAGCTTACCGATATCCTGAGCGGTAATTGAGTCTACAATCTGATCAGCATTGCGCTTAACTTCAAGAGATTGCTCAAGACTACTACGAACACCATAAACTAAAATTTCCTCAAGACTCGCCTCTTCCGAACCAGACTGCGCAAAGCTTGTGCCACTAACGCCGGACAAAGCTGCGACCGCTATGGCCAAAACACTGGGTCTAAATTTCTTATGCATACCAAAACTAGCTGGAGACGTGGAATAGCTTGCTGAACATACCCTCATAATAACACCCCGTTTTATCATTTTATTTCTAAGAAACGCTGTAACAGCGCGGTAATTGGAACAACCGCTCTAAGATATCCCTATAGAAATAGGAAAACCATCAGCTAAGCCCCATATTGCAGGTAGGGTATTCGGATATTAATTTGTAGGGGAAACCCTACACAGGAATTTTGACGCTTAATCTAACCCCCGCATTAGGAGGATTTTCAATATTTAGCTCACCTTCCAGAGCGACCGCTCTTTCGCGCATTCCTTGTAGGCCAAAGGCCCCCTCTCTTGTCTCCCAGCCAGCCGATAAGCCTTTACCATCATCCTCGATGGCCAGGCATAGGGACGAGTCTTCAAAGTCCAAACTAATATCTACGCTTTTGGCCTCTGCATGCTTTCCAATGTTAGTTAACGATTCCTGCACTATTCTAAACAGTGCAATTTTTGCTTCTTCGTTCAGAGTCATTGGCAAAGCATCGGAACTGAAATGGCATTCAATTTCCGTTCTAAGTTGAAATTCATGTACAAGCCACTCCAATGCCGCCACCAGACCGAAGTCGTCTAATACCGAAGGCTTCAAATCAGACATTATACGTCGAGATATTTGCGTCGCTTCACGTACCAGCTCCCTCGCACCGTCCAGCTTTTGAACTAGTAATAGCCCAATATCCCTTGGCGAACCATTGAATTCAATAGAGTCGGTTAAGCCTGCAATGTTCCGAAGCGACATAGTCAATGCCGTAAGGGTGTGCCCGAGTTCATCATGAATTTCACGCGCCAACATGCTTTTTTCTTCTTCTCTCACTTTTTCCAGATGCCGCGCCAAGTCTCGCAGGGCCGTTGCAGACTTCTCCAGCTCGGCGGTCCGTTTGACCACGCTACTGGCCAACTTTCTATTCCAGACCAAAATCCCTCCGATCACGAATAAAATCAGAAATAATGCGCCGCCTCCCCACTTCAAAAGAGCCGACCAATCCAGTTTTCGCTCTATTTGAATATTTACCCATTTATCAAATATCAGGCGTTTTTCTCTAGCGCCAAGCCCGTCGATAACTTTTTCCAATATGGGGATTAACGGCTCCATCTCTTTATTAACGGCAAAGAAAATATGAAAATTGTAAGGCGTCGTTGCAACGACCTTAAGTGGACTCAAACCCAGCTTACGGCGAAAATATTCCGCGGAAAATCCGTTATGCATAAAGACATCGGCATCATGTTGGCTCACCGCCAACAGGCCTTCTTCCGTACTAGACACTAACAGTATTTGAGCATAAGGATAGTCTCTCTGCATCAATTGATGCGCGCGCGACCCGCCCTCGACGGCTACTACTTCCGAATCCAGGGCTTGCAAACCAGGGATGAGTGAGGCGTCTAAGCGCCCTAAAAGGACGATAGGCATGGATATAATTGAAGAGCTAAATTCTACCTGTGTGACCCAAAACCCCGATTTTGGTAAATAGCTCGACATATCCAGTTCACCATACCTCAAGCCGTCCCCCAGCTCCCTGAAACCGTCCATCCGCCGCGGCTCAAATCTAAGCCCCAATTTTTCCTCGAGAATTTCTATATAGTCGGAGGTGAGGCCCTGATAGTTACCCGCATCATCAAAATACTCAAAGGGTTCATGTTGGCGGCTATCGTCCATGACTCCATGTCGAATAGTGGGGTGCGCGGACAACCAGGCTTGCTCCTCCAGTGTCAGTAGATCACCCTCTTGAGCCAAAGTCAGGTTGTTAATTAGCAGAAAAAAGGTCGCCAGAAACGTGCATGCAAGCCTCATACTCACAGAAGTAATCCAAGACGATCGGCGTAGCGAATCAGTTCAGCGTTAGTTGTAAAGCCCATCTTCCTCAAAATGCGAGCCCTGTGAGTCGTCACGGTTTTGGAACTCAACTGCAAGCTGTCAGCGATCTCCGTAGGCCCCCGTCCCGATGCGAGCTCCAGGAATATTTGGTACTCCCGATTGGACAACACCTCATGACTGGCATCCTCAACTGAGGCTGGGGCTGAGGCTTTCTTATCCAAGTTACTGGCCAGTAACTCTGCGACTACCGGGCTAATATAGCGTCGGCCACGGGTAGCCAATGAAATGGCTTTTATAATTTCCGATTCGTCGGCATCTTTTGATAAGTAACCCGCAGCGCCCTGCTCGATAAGTCGCACGGCGTATTGTGACTCGGGATAAGTGCTCAATATCAGTACAGGCACACTGGGCTTTTCGGCCTTAAACTGGCCTAACAGATCCACACCACTCCGGCTTGGCAATCGTATATCCAAAAGCACTAACTGCCAGTCCTCAGCTCTGAATTTGGAAATTGCCTCGGCTGCGTCCCCAGCCTCGCCAATAACATCTGCCATTCCAGACTTGAGTAAAATCTGTTTGATTCCTGCTCTAACAACGGCGTGATCATCGACTAAAAGAATTGTGGACATCGCAAGTTTTCTTTTTGGAATGTCCGTCCATTAAAGCCGAAAGTCTTAGCCAGCACCACCTATAGATCTTCTAACAACATAGATCGAGAAAAGAGATAGTAGGAGTTGAGGAGCTGCGCAGCTAGAAAAATAAGCCGAGATATAGGTGGAAAATCTAGTTTAAGGCTTTAACAACCGGGTCCGAAGTACCTTTGAATGGCGTTTGATAAATCAGCACATTGCCCGCCATGGGCTGTTCTGAAAGGCTCTCGTCATCCAGATTCTCTCGCGCCGTTGTGACAAATAACAGATCAAGGTTTTCACCGCCAAAGGCCATGCAGCTAGGCTGACTCACGGGCACATTAAGAACGCCATCGATATCGCCGCTGGGTGTATAGCGTACGATACGAGAACCGCCCCATTGGGCGCTAAACAGGTATCCCTCACTATCGACAGTTGCCCCGTCAGGATAAAACCCGTCTTCTGTTGATGTAAAGACTCTTTTATTGCTGGCGGTACCGGAGCTTGCATCAAAATCGTAGGCATACATTTGCCTGCGTGGTGAATCAGCGTGATACATAACACGGGAGTCTGGACTCCAGCACAAGCCATTAGAGATAGATATACCGTCAACCACCCCCCGGCACTGGCGATTATTGTCCAAGCGGTACAAACCCGCAGCTCGAGTGCGGATGGCTTTATCTTCAACCATAGCGCCCGCCCAAAAACGACCTTGCCGATCTACACGTCCATCATTAAATCGATTGCCGGGCGAGTCCAGCTCTGGTCTAGCTAGCCACTCAAGTTGCTCGCTCTTAAGGTCATACAATGCGATGCCGCTGCAAAGGCCACCATAAGGCGAGAGTCATTTTCAATAAATGCAAAGCAGCCGACCCGTTCGGGCATCTGCCACTGCTGCAAGACTTCGCTTTCCGGGTTGTAGCGGTATAAAACACTTTGTTGAATGTCAGTCCACCAAACAGCCTTGTCAGCAGCATGCCAAATAATACCTTCGCCCAAGGTGTTGGCCACTGACACGGTGGCAATTAACTGACAATCCATCTGTTTCATTAACTACCACCAGGTTGCGTACAAACCGACCAAGATCAAGACCACACCTATAGCCGATATATTGAAACTGCGGGTAGTAGAAAAATCGATATCGGATAGATCCACGGCCTTATCCTGCTCACCGGCATTTTCAAGCAGTACTGTGATAACGGGTAAAACGATGCACAATATGAACACCAGACCGACACGATCGATAAACGGTAACTCTGGTAGTAATAATTTAAATGCCAGTGAGAAAATAGCTGAACCGATAGCCGCAACCAAGGCAGCACGCACGGTTGCTCTTTTCCAGAACATACCCATTAAGAACAAAGCAACAATACCCGGAGTAAAAAAGCCGGTGAATTCCTGAATATACTGAAAAGCCTGGTCAAAATTACCTAATAATGGTTTTGCACAAATCATCGCTATAATAAGGGCAGAAAAACCTACAATCCTGCCTACAGTTACATAATGTGCTTCGGTCTTATTTGGACGATGATGAGAGTACAGGTCCATTGTGAAAATGGTCGCGATACTGTTAATCATCGAACCTAAGGATGACACTATCGCCGCAACCAGCGCCGCAAATACCAGCCCCTTGATACCTACCGGCATAAGTTGCATTAAAGTAGGGTATGCCTCATCGGGCCGTTCAAGTTGTGGTAACAATACAACGGCAGCGATACCAGGCAAAACAACAATGATAGGCATCAACAACTTAAGAAAAGCAGCGAAGACTATACCACGCTGACCCTCTTCCAGACTCTTGGCAGCCAGCGTACGTTGAATGATGTATTGGTTAAAGCCCCAATAAGACAAGTTCATAATCCACATGCCGCCTACCAATACGGAGATGCCGGGCAAACTCATATAGTGAGGATGGTCCTTATCGAGAATCATATCGAAACGGTCAGCGGCCTGCTCTGACAGAGAGACGAAACCCGCGACAATGCCATTCCCTTCAGAAATCATATCCAGGCAAATCCACGATAATAGTAGGCCACCAAATACCAGTATGACCACTTGAATAATATCGGTAAAGGCAACGGCCTTTAGGCCACCATACAATGAATAGGCCGCCGCAAAAGCGGCGAGAAATATCATGCCGTATGTCATATCAATGCCAGTAACGGTACCGATAGCCAGCGCACCCAGCCAAAGAATCGAGGTCAGATTGACAAAGACATAAACGCCGAGCCAGAACACTGCCAGAATCGTCCTTACGCGGTGATCAAAGCGCTGCTCCAGAAACTGAGGCATCGTATATATGCCACGCTTAAGGAAGATAGGCAGGAAATATTTGCCTACAATTATCAGCGTAATGGCCGCCATCCACTCATAGGAAGCAATAGCCAGGCCGATAGCAAAACCCGAACCCGACATACCGATAATTTGCTCAGCCGAAATATTGGCCGCAATCAGTGAGGCGCCAACGGCCCACCAGGGCAAACTATTACCCGCCAGAAAATAATCCTTCGTGTCTTTATCGTGACCTGCCTTTTCTCGGGAAACCCAATAGGCTATACCTATCAGACCCACCACATAGACAATGAATACCGTTATATCAATATTGGAAAGTTGCATGTTATTCACCTGCTCCGCGATTATTATGCCGCATTCATATGCTGACTATTATTATGGACGCCAGTGAGCGCCGTACATTTTTTAGACAATCACTATAATCTTATTTATAAGATACTAAAATACTTTCTAGTCGCATCTATCGAGAGTACCTTCCTTTTGCTTGAGATATTTGGCTAAGATAGCCACATAATCTAGCTGTGGTAGATGACCACTTAGCCAACTATCTCTTAATTATTCACGCGCTGTTGAATATATATCACTTAACATTACATTGAGCCGGTTGTCATCACTCGCCCTGCCGTGACATCATATAACATCATAAATAGACCAAAACGAGTTCACTCATCATTCCTATGACCGCTCCGGAACACACAGCCCAAGAAACAATTACGGGTGCCGTATCACAAATGCAGGCCGGCAGACCAGAGTTAGCCGAAACCATCTGCCGGGATCATCTGGTATTGAATCCATCCAGTTTGCCTCACCTGCAGTTACTAGCTCACGCACTGATTAAGCTCAACCGACTGGAAGAGGCAGAAAAAGAAATTCGCTTCGCCATAAGCATAACGCCGGATTTTCCTGCCCTTCACGAAGATCTCGGCAGTCTACACGCAATGAAAGGCGACTACGACGCGGCCATTGAATGCTTTCAAAGAGCGATACAAATGGACCCGCGGCTTGCTGGAGTCCACAAAAAGCTGGCTCACGCACTGGTCGCCGCAGGTAGGAACACGGAGGTAGATTCTGCGCTTGAGAGCTATCTTGACCATGATGAAGACGCAGCCCTTGTAACTATCGCAGTTGAACACTGGCGAGCAGGCCGCACAGAGGAAGCCGAAGACTGCCTGCGTAAAGCATTACGAAAAAACTCAAAAAATGTCGACGCCATGCGGTTCTTGGCTTTGGTATACCAGGGTAAAGGGAAGAAACTTTCTGACGCGGAAGCATTATTGCGTCGAGCCACCGATATTGCGCCCGACTTCCATCAAGCCTTATCTAATCTCGGTCAGATTTTAGTCGACAATGGGAAGTGGACCGACGCAATTGAAATTTATCAACGGCTGGTTAAACTGACGCCCGATGAAGAAACCGCCTGGTCTGGGCTGGGAAGGTCGCTATCCCACTCAGGGGACGTGGAAAAAGCCCTTGAGGCTTACCAAAAAGCGCTGATAATCAAACCCGACTCTCCGGGCATCAATATGGCCTATGCTCATACGCTCAAAACTGTCGGTCGGCAAACCGAGGCCATCTCTGCTTATAGAGATTCCATAAAATATAAACCAGAGCTAGGAGAGAGCTATTGGAGTATGGCGAATTTAAAAATATTTAGATTCGAATCCGACGAAGTATCGACAATGGAAAATCAGTTAGCGAATTCAGAACTATCAGAGTCTTCTAGAATACATTTCCATTTCTCGCTGGGTAAAGCCTACGAGGATCAAAAAGACTATAAGCGAGCCTGGGATAACTATCACAAGGGAAATCAGTTACAACGCCCACTAATAGATTACGACCCAGTGGAACATGAAGTATATCTGCAACGTATTAAAAGTACTTTCAACCATGAATTCATCAGTAGCCATACGATTGTCGGACATGATGCAAAAGACCCTATTTTTATAGTCGGTTTGCCTCGATCTGGCTCTACCTTGGTAGAACAGATACTCGCCAGCCATAGCCAGGTGGAGGGTACATCAGAACTACCCAACCTGGAATCCATAGCAACTAGTACTGGCAAGTATCGTAGTGACAAAATGAAGTACCCGGAAACAATGAGTACCTTAACCGAGCGTGACTGGGCAGCCTATGGTAAAGAATACCTGCAACAAGTTGCCAGGCACCGTACCAATGGCACGCCGTTTTTTATCGACAAGATGCCAAACAACTTTGCACATATCGGTTGGATAAAACTTATTTTGCCCAATGCCAAAATCATCAATACGCGCCGCCACCCTATGGACAGCTGCCTGGGCGCCTATAAGCAACTGTTCGGAAAAGGCCAAAACTTCACCTACGAAATGTTCGAGCTCGCAGAATACTATCGCTGCTACGTCGACATTATGGATCACTGGCACAGCGTGCTACCTGGCCAAATTCTCGACGTTCATTACGAAGAGACCGTCACTGATCTGGAATATCAAGTACGGAAAATTCTGCAGTATTGCGGCCTGCCCTTTGAAGAGCAATGCCTGAAGTTTTACGAAACGGACAGAGCAGTAAAGACGGCAAGCTCCGAACAGGTGAGACAACCCATTTATACCGGGGCATTGGGTTTATGGAAAAAGTACGGGGATAATATGCTACCGTGGCAGGAAGATTTGGAGGATATTCTCGATTCTCTACCCGCCAAGGTGATCAATGCCAGCGGTTAAAATCAGCTAATATGGCCATACTTCCAGGCCGTGAATAGCGTTCCTTACATCCGTCGAAATAGTGACCGAAAGAGCAGTTTCACCTGAATTCAAATCGTGAAGCGCAATAGTCGATGGCGAGGAACCAGCCGCAATCAGGCCATCTTTGACAATACACAAACCGCGCCCAAAAGAGGCTCGTGCAATCTTGCTATTATCAAGATTTACCCCGGTTAGTTGATCAGCGGTAAACTTGGGTACTTTAAATACTTTGTCCAGCTTCGGCGTAGGGCTGGCAAAGCGCACGACATCAGCATTGGTATCATTAAACAATACACCACCATTATAGGGCTGGGCGTTGTGTGAACCTGCAGGTAGTGTCGCACTCATATTTACTTGTTTGCCATTAAAATGCAGCATACCGCCGGTTTTCAGCCCAGAAATATACATACCATCAACATTAGACATAACGTTATTGATGTGAAGTTTGTTTAATTCCAACGGCCCCTCATCATCCATAGGGTCGTAAACTTCGCCATTGAAACGAAAGCCATTAGTTTCGACATGCAAGGCCCAGTGAAACACTTCTTTCTCAATATCAAAAGCGAGGATGCTATCAAAAGCCGTAGAACTAAGAAAAACACTGCCCTGATATACGCTTATCTCATGACAATGTTTAAGATACGGATTTTTCCAAGAGCCTTTTAGCTTAAAATCCGGAGTATAAGCAAACAGCTCATCACTGGCAGCGATAAAGACGGTATCGCGATAGAAAGCGATTCCTCGCAAACCTCGATCCCAGCCCCGCCCCTGCCAATCGATATCGGCGGTATTCCAATCCATTGTCTGAACGACATTCTGGCTTGCCAAATCTATCAGGTAAATACCACCGTGGCTCTGACCTTGTTGGCTACCACGTACGACGGAAGTTGCAATTAATTTGGTCATGGTTTCTTATTGTTATCCGATAAGTGAAGTGCAAGCTTAGCGCCTGCACTGCCAACTTCCAAGCCATTATTTGTCAGCTGCTACGCGTAACCAAAACGCATATTCATAGACACGGTCATGTAAGGAATAGCTGCGCAGAGTGCGCTTACCCCAAGAGTCGTCGCCACCCACTCCTGCTTGGTCGTAATCAATAGATACAGCTACCAAATCACGCGGTTTTATGTCACTGACGTGCACATTAATTCTCTCTTCATTCTTTCGAGCTGCGGGGCCGTCCTCACTAGTGATAGCAATTTTAACCGGAGGAATGAAATCTTCCTGGGTGTTATTTAAGACGCTAAAACCCATAGTCGACTCAGACTCAATGCGTAATACCATCGCGTCTCCTGCGAGTGAGAACCACCGGGTATCTGTTTTATAACCGTTCTCCTGGGGGCGAATATAAGGTACGTAGTGGTCTGCTACCTTATTCGTATAAATCCCAACTTCGGCCGCCTGCTTTCGATCCATGTAGTTTTCAAACGGTCCGCGGCCATACCACTGTACATCGGTTAGGCTAGACGGAACTTGCATCCTCATACCTATTCGCGGTGGAACTGGCTGACCATCAGTTCTGGTAAATCGGTTTGCCACTCGAATATCTCCAGAACTATAGATTTCGAACTGGCTCCGCCAGAGCCCCACCACAGTATCATCACCTGCCTGAATCTCATATACAGCAAGTACAGTGGCCTTATCCGAAGTTTTATCCAGTACCTGCAGGCTTTTCAGTACCGTGTTTTCACTCGCATTCTGCCAGACCGCTGCCCAATCTATCATGTAGTTACCATAATCATTGTCAGTCGGCGCACGCCACAAATTAGGCGTTAACGGAGTCAGTAGTAGCTCTTGAGATCCAAATACCAGAGATGAAAGATATCCATCATTTTGATTAAATGACACATCGAAGCCGACACCACTCACTTGTATATGTGACTCTTCTTTAGTCACTGCCAGGCCACCAACAGCTACCGGCGCAGCAAATAGAGGGGCAAGCTCATTGACTATGTCAAATTGATCGTGCGCATAGACATGTCCGGCCGGAAATGCGCCGTCGGCATTGTGACCTATCAATTGTAAGTTCAGGTGATATTCAACCCCAGCCTCCAACTGACCAAGAGAGTATCCCAGCCTTACCAACTGATCTTGATGGGGTGCTATATCAACACTCTCCACAATGCCCTTTTTTATTTCCCTGCCGTTAGCCAGCAGCTGCCACTGCAGCTCGAAGGCGGCCAGCGAGATGAAATCGTAGTTATTACGAATACGAACAAGTCCTTCCTTTATGTGCACTGGAGTAAACTTCACATGCTGATATACCCGTTTAACTTCCCAATACGCTGGCTGCACTGTGCGGTCGGGAAATACAACTCCATTGAGGCAAAAATTGCCGCTGGAAGGCACACTGGCTGCGCCGTAGTCTCCACCATATGTCCAATACGGCGTTCCGTCCTTATCGTGCTCAAGTAGACCCTGATCTACCCAATCCCAAATAAAGCCTCCGGCTAGCGAATCGTGCGCTTCTATTACATCCCAATACTCCGCCAAATTACCTGAGCTATTACCCATAGCATGGGAGTATTCAATCAGCAGAAACGGTCGATCGCCATGTTCTTGTGCGTATTTTTCGAGATCCCAGCTGCGCCAGTACATGCTCGAGTTAAAATCAGAGTGACGCTCACCAACCAGGTTTATATCTCCTTCCGTTTCATACTGAATCGGACGCGTCGTATCCTGTTCTTTAAGCCATTTGTAGGTCGCGCCCAAATTGACTCCATCTCCGGCCTCATTGCCAAGAGACCAAACAACAATCGATGGAAAGTTCTTATCCCTTTGCCACATGCGCTGAGTACGGTCTAAATGATGCGGCATCCAGTGTGGCTTATTACCCAGAGTCTTATCGTGATCATAACCATAGCCATGACTTTCTATATTTGCTTCATCAACAACATATAGACCATATTCATCGGTCAGTTCATAAAACCGTTCGGGGAAAGGATAGTGCGACGTACGTACCGCATTCATATTCGCTTGTTTCATCAGTTCTAGATCACGACGCATAGTGGCTTCATCTAATACGTGACCATTGGCGTCATGGTGCTCATGAAGATTCACCCCCTTTAACTTAACTGCCACACCATTGATCAAGTAGCGGCCATCGCGAATTTCAGATGTTCGAAACCCCACCCGATGAGAAAACGATTCCAGTTCCTTCTCTCCATCTTTCAAGCTTACCAGCATGGTATACAGTTTAGGGACCTCCGCAGACCAGGGAGTAACACTCTCCAAACTGGATGTAAAGCTTAACTTACCACTGGCAGAATCTACTTCTGCGGAGTCAGAATAGAGTACTGTATCGCCATCAAGTAACTCTACGCTGGCGGTAATTTCACCCTCACCCACGACATCCAGATCAAGCTGAAACTCGCCGCCCTGATAGTTGTCGCCAAGACCAGCGATGACTCGGAAATCTTGTATATGCTGGCGTGGACGCGCATATAGGCTCACATCACGCTGAATGCCCGACAGAGACCAGAAGTCCTGATCTTCCAGATAGGAGCCGGTACTCCAGCGATAGACTTCTACCGCAATAGTGTTTTTTCCCGGTTTCAGGTACTGCCCTACATTAAATTCCGACGGGGTTTTGCTACCCTCGCTGTAACCCACATATTGACCGTTTAGCCAGACATAGAAAGCCGAACTCACACCACCGAAATTAAGATAGACATCCATATCCTTCCAACTGGCTGGAAGATTAAAATCTCGCCGATAAGAGCCTACAGGGTTATCTTCAGTTGGCACATTGGGCTCATCGATGTTGAACGGGTAAGGCACATTGATATAAATGGGAGTTCCGTAACCTTGACGCTCCCAATTGGAAGGAACAGGTATGCCGCCCCAATTGGAGACATCAAAATCCATCTTATAAAAGTCGATAGGGCGATCAGCCGGTTTACCGACGTAGTTAAACTTCCAGTGTCCGTTCAAACTCATATGTCGATTACTGGAATCTATATTACCTGTCAGAGCTTCCTCGCGTGACGCAAAAGGCTGAAACCATGCTCTGGGAGATTCGACATTTTCACGAATAATATTAATATCATTCCAGGCCGGCCGGGGCTCCAAAATATCGGATTCCGGCAACCCAGTATCTTTTTCACCACTACAAGCAGACAGAAAAATTGGCAACAGCAAACCAAGAACAATAAGATTTAGCGGGGATTTCAACATTTTGACAGTATTCCACTTACGATTATTCGTATAAGAAAAAATGGATCACTAGAATACGTCGTGTAATAAGCAGGGGGGCACCGAGGACACCTAAACCTATTACAGGCCGTACGCGTGATATAGAAGTAACCCACGGATGAGCGATCATCCGTGGATGAAAGTACATAAGTTGCTGGGGCCAAAATAGGACCCAACCCACCTGACCCTACATTACCAGCTAAAGTCTTTAGAGAAACTTACTTCAATTTCCCGTGGCCGATTATATCCAGGCATGTTGACGTAGCGCCCTACTTCAGGCCAGGTGCCAGTTTCTCCAAAATCGCCGTCAGAGCTGGAGTCAACCCATTGAGCATTACGATCATCCCAGATATTCCAGATACTCAAGGTCAAGCGCCAGCTATCCTGCGAAATCAGGCCCAATTTCAAACTGCCTTCGCTGGCATCTCCGATAAGCTTCTTGCCTCCGTAACCGGTTTCCGCATTCATCGCATTCCACCAGTCGTGATACATTTCTTCCTGCCATGAGTGGTCATATCTTATCCAGCCATCGACCGCGCCAAATATGCCCGGCACGTTATATTCAACACCTACCCACCACTTAGTTGGCGGTGCTATCGCTAGCTCCTGGCCTTTCGCTCCCAATTGCTCATCTTCACCGCTGCCGGGCTCTACGTCGATAATATCACTGTAATAATAGTCATTTTTCAGTTCAGAGTCGCTTTTAGCATAGGAGGCATCGAATCTTAAATTTGACGTTGCCTGGTAGCTAAACGTCGCCTCAAAGCCCTGAATTGTTGCATCGCCCATATTGACGGTACCGTTGGCAGCCCAATCATCCGGATCAGTAATGCCGCGCTGAATATCCTCCCACTCCATATAATAAATCGAAATATTCAGTTGCAAACTGTTATCCAGCCACTGACTTTTGAGACCTGCCTCGTAATTAACCAATGAATCAGGACCGTAGGATGTAGGTAGCCTTGAAGACGGGTTTTTTATCGAATTACTACCTCCTAAACGAAAACCTTCGCTATATAGAGCGTAAATCATTTTATCGTCGCTGATATTATAATTAACGGCGAGCTTATATAATGTGTCGTCGTCTTTACCGTCATAGATATCCTTATCGTATTCGTTCCCACGGGGCCAGAATTTTTGTTCTTCCCGCTGCCGGTCATATTCAAACCAACGCGCACCAGCGGTGACTAACAGCTCATCTGTAATGGCATAATTCAATTCGCCAAATACCGCAATTTGTTTGGTTGTCGCTTTGTATTCTTCGGCAAACCAGTCATCGGACTCTGGATAATCATACCAATAAAAAATATATTGACCGAAAGTTGTATCGGGCAAGTCTTCAACGCGGGCAAAGCTATAATCCCACCAGTCATCCGTCTCTTCATAGAATGCGCCTACCATCCATTGCAAGCGCGATTCACCCATTGATGCCAGTCGAATTTCCTGAGTAAAACGTTCAGCGGTCTGATCGTTAACGGCGGTTTCGCCATGAAAACTTGTGTCATACCAAACACTATAATAGAAACCACCGAAATAGCCGTCCTGTACACGCTGCGCGCGAATTTGCCCCTCGGTATTTGAATCAAATTCGTAATATATCTCACGATCAAGATAACCCGTTGCCAATGTCAGCTCTGCAAAGCCCAAATCGCCCTTAATAGTGAGACCGGCCGTCCACCAATCATCCGTGCGCTCATCTTTATGAAATCTGACGATTTCAAGATCACCAAGACCTTCGGTATTCGGGTCCGATTTTGGATCACCCTCAGAAGTCTGCTTCTGCTTCATGTACATAAGCTCAGCGTCCCAGTCGTCATTGATAGACCATAAAACAGCGAGCCTGCCACCGGTCTGGGACCAATCGTTAAAATCGTCTTCAACAACATCGGCATTGTCATCTGAAGTAAAAATATTGGTACCGTAGACGTTGTCGATATAACCACCGGTCTTTGAATCAAACAAAACCGCGCGCATTGTCAATTTGTCTTGTATGAGAGGTATATTTACCCAACCTTCTAACTTATAACCTGGCTCGCCCTCCTTCATATAAGTCGCACCGACATCCACTGAGCCGTAGGCGCCAGAGTGGTCAGGACGGTTGGGCAGTATACGCAAAGCACCCGACTGGGAACTGGAGCCAAACAAGGTGCCCTGCGGACCTGGCAGCGCCTCAACACGCTCTATATCGACCAAACGTGGATCGACCGACTGGGTCGCAGAAGTCATGGGAATCTCACCGAGATATACTGCCGAACCCGAGTCGACTCGCCACTCCCCCGTGCCGGTACTCACTCCACGAAACACCACTTCACTGCGCCCGGGCGATGTACTCACTGTTGCCATACTGGGAATAGCTTTCTGATAATCCTGAATATTGCTAAATCCCAACTTCTTAATTTGCTCATTGTTAAACGCTTGAATACTTTGAGGCACGTCCTGAAGATTTACCTCGCGCTTGGTAGCCGTCACTAGCACCTCTTCCAGCGCCACCGGGCTATTGCTATCGTTCTGTGAAAATGCAGAGAAACTTGCCATAGATGCAGCCGTCGCAATGGCCACCGCACGCGTAATAGGATTAATAGCTAAACCCGGAATTTTGTACCTCATACCCTAACCTCCACTTTTTGTTTTTTTGTTGTTTGTGGCGCAGCTAATTAACCACAACACAAACCTCGCAATTTCCTTGCGATGTATAGACAGTAGTCAATCATATGAATCAGCACAAGAAAGGTTGATTGATGTTTTCTTGGTGCCAGATGAGAATTTCTAACCTAAGCCAAGAACGCGCACTTCGGCGCGCGCCACGAGTCAAAGGCGGTGGATTGCGTCTGACCCACATAAGTCGATAAGCGTTTGCTTTAAATACATATTTATAAAATAAAAATGAAATAGTTGCCTAATAAAATCTGATACAGACCAACCCAAGATTTACAGAACTTGATCTCTTAGACAAGCCGCCGATGATAATTTTTCTCACCTCGGCGAAACATTATTTCAATTGTCTACACCCGGTTTTCGATCAATACTACAATTCAAAACTCATATTTATGAAGACAACATGCTAAGAATTCTTGCAACAGTATTACTAATCACTACGTTCTCTCAGTGGCTATTTGCCGAGACCATCTCGCCTGATGACGCCCGCATTCGGTATACCGGCCGATGGAACCACAGCACTCTCCATTCACCCTGGATAGCATGGCAAGGTAGCAGTATCGCTGTACAAGTCTCGGGTGGAAATATTAGTATCGAACTGGAAAATCATGGCTCGGCAGACCAATTTCGAGTCATTATTGATGAGGAACCTAACGATCAAGTGCTGCATGTTAAGCCCGGTCGTCACCGCTATGTGCTCGCCGCTGGCCTACCCTCGGATATGCCGCATAAAATTGAGCTCTTTAAAGAAACCTTCTACGGTAAAAGGACCACATTTCACAATTTACAAATTTCGGAAGGCCAACTTCTGAATCCGCCGCCCAGACCGAATTTCCGTATCGCTTTTTTTGGCGACTCGAATATGGATGGCACATCGCTGTACAGCGAGAAAAACTCCGGAGATATGGGTAGCTACTACGGCTTTCCCGCGACGACCAGTCGCATGCTTGGGGCTGAGATGCACTTGCAAGCTTATGGCGGCGCTCGTCTCGCAGGGCCAGGTCACAATACAGTGACGGCGTTTATTTACTCCCAGGACTGGCACCACCAAATCCCTGGCTACCGCAGCGGTTTCGCTCCGCAGGTAATTGTGGTTAACGCAGGGGCAAATGATATCGGTCAAGTCCGGGGGCCCAATCAAGTAGACATCATCAAAGATCGTTATCGCGCTGTCATTAAGGTGTTAAGAGATGTTTACGGCGATTCACCTCATATTGTCTTAATGAACGCCTACGGCTGGGACCTGCAAGAACCGGCTAATTACTCTCGAGAAGTGATAAGCGGCCTCGATAGTAAGGTGTCTGTCTTGCTCTACCCCTGGATATGGGAGTTATGGCATGGTTCGATGATAGAGCACGCAGGTCAGTCTCGGCTGTTAGCGGAGCATATTATCAATCTCAATCTGGGTTTCGGCAAGATTCAGGATGCTGAGGTTTTTGATAGTTTTGGTCGCAATTTCGATGTCACCAACGGCAGTTTTGAAAATGCAGCCGTGGCCGGGTTTTCCGCATTTGGCTGGCGCTACCATGAAGATGGCGTGGAGCGGATTCATGCCCCAGACGATGCCGCAGACGGAGCCTATTTCATTCGCCTGCAGCCTGGCGAACAAGTTCATCAAGGAACAGATGCAACAGGCGACTTCGAGCCCGGCCCCACCAAAGGCAAACAAAAATACACACTTAGCCTCATGATCCGCAGCAATTCCCCCGGTGCCAAAGCTGAAATTGGCGCTGACTTCGAAGAGCAGAGTTTATATCAGCGCAAGAACGCCCAATCACATATTCTAGTGGCAAATCATCAATGGAGAGAGCACTCAGTTGTACTTACTGCACCCGAGGGAAGCTGGAAAACCTACGTCACCTTGAAATCCTTATCAGGAGATATAGATATTGACGCTGTCAAAATGGCGCCTCTGACTGAATAGAATGAAAAAATATTATTGCAAAATTCTTGCCGGATCACGATGTAAAGCGGGATCCGCAATAATTTGCTCCTGCAACCAATCTCGGAAATGACAGACTTTCTCACTGCGAGCACGATCTCTACGACAAACCAGATACCATTCACCCGGAGCCGCTACACGGGCACCGGGAAAGGCCTCAACCAAATAGCCAGATTTAATATCTCGATCGATATAAGGCTGCATGCCCAGGGCAACGCCCATACCTTGCACTGCCGTGCTGAGAGCATGATCATAACTGTCGAACTGTAAGCCCGAATTCGGGTCCAATGTATCTTCCAATTTATGCGCCCGAATCCAGGCTCTCCAATCTCGGTCAGACGGATAAACCTGTAACAAGGTGTGAGCAGCCAGATCTGCTGGCCCATTAAGTGGTTCATTGCGGGTCAATAGAGCAGGGCTACATACGGGATACATTTCGGAGGAAAACAAATAATCATAGTGTAGATCGCTGGCGTCCGGGCTTCCGATCATTACGCACAGGTCAACATCGTCATGCAAAAAATCCACATCCATTTGTGAGGTATTCAATCGTATCTGAATGTCTTTATGTCGCGCATAGAATGACGGCATACGGGGGATTAACCAGCGAATAGCAAAGGTAGAGTAAAGCGTAATGGTCAGTATGTCGGCCTTCATTGGCGACAGGAGGAGCTCAGTGCTATCTGCAATTCGATCAAAGGCATCACGAATGACGGGGTAATACATCTTACCCTGTTTAGTTAACTCTACCGACCGAGACTTGCGCACAAATAGCTCAACCCCCAAATGCCGCTCAAGGGATTTAATTTGATGACTTATTGCCGAGTGAGAAACATATAACTCGTTGGCAGCGTCTTTAAAGCTGCCATTACGCGCCGCGGCTTCAAAGCTGCGCAGGGCATTCAGTGGAGGTAGACGAGATCGCATATGGTTTATTTATTTTCAAGTCAGAATAAGTAATTACAGTCTGTCATTCGTGTCGTACCCATGTCAATATGTATCAAATCATGACAAGAATACGTTAATCCATGCCCAAAACAGAGCCTGCTCAGGAAAATCTACGCCAAGCTGTAAGCAACGGCCAACAAATGCTCGCTCACGGCGCATTCAAAGAAGCGCTGGAACAAGCGAAAGAAATCCAGAAGATACACCCCAACGAACCCAACTCTCTTCTCATCAAAGCCATTGCCTTACGGGAACTCGGCATGCAGGGCGAAGCTCTTGGGCTAATCACATCGCTGTGTGACGAAAGGCCGGACTTCGCTCTGGCTCAGCACGAACTAGGGGTGACACTGTACCGACAACAAGATATTACCGGCGCTATAGCCAGTCTATCCAGGGCAGTAAAGTTAGAGGCATCTTTAAACCCCGCGTGGAATTTGCTACACGAGCTTTACCTGGCCATTAACGAGCCGGAAAAGGCACAAGAAGCACAGAACCACGTATTAATGAACTCCACTCGCCACCCCATGTTGGTTGAGGCCGTTGACGCCTTTGGCCAGAAGAAAATGGCGATAGCAGAACGCCTGTGCCGAAATTATCTGCAAGAGTTTCCCGACGACGTAAGTGCAATGCGTTTACTCGCCGATGTAGGCATACAGAGAGGCAGCTATGATGACGCAGAGGAACTCCTCGCTCGCTGTCTGGAGTTAGCACCGGATTTTAATCTAGCGCGACATAACTATGCTCATGCGTTAAGTCGAAGAGAGAAATTTGATGAGGCACTGCATCAAATTTCAATTCTGGAACACAAAGCGCCAGGACAACTCAGCCATCAAACGCTAAAAGCCTCAATCTTTGCGCGCAAAGGAGACATGCAAGAAGCGCTGATCTTGTACGCCAATCTTGTTCAAAAAATACAAAACCAGCCCTCTCTATATACTAGCTATGGACACGCCTTACGCACCGCTGGTCAGCAGAGCCAAGCCATTGACGTTTATCGTAAGGCGATAGATATCGACCCTAAATTCGGTGAAGCGTACTGGAATCTCGCGGATCTTAAAACTTTTCGTTTTACAGATCAGGACATCGAGGCGATGGAAACCGCATTGCACGATACAACGGTGGAATTGACACACCGTTTTCACCTGCACTTCGCCGTGGGCAAGGCACTGGAGGACAGACAGGAATATAGGCGTTCATTTGGTCACTATCAATTGGGAAACGAAGTAAAACGGCGCATTGAGCGCTATGACGCCGATGAAACAAGTAGCAATGCAGACCGAAATATAGCCACTTGCACACAGGAGTTTTTCGCCGCCAGAAAAGACTGGGGCGAAGTTGAGCCTGCACCTATTTTCATTGTCGGCCTGCCCCGTTCCGGCTCTACTTTACTGGAACAAATTCTGGCCAGCCATTCACAAGTAGATGGCACCAAGGAGCTGATCTATATCATCGCCATGGCCAGACAAATGAGCGAACGGCACAATAAAAAATCCCCGTCAAAATACCCTCAAGCGCTGCTAGACTTAAGCCAGGAGCAGGTTATAGCGCTGGGGAAAAAGTATTTAGCACAGGCTGCGGGCCAGCGCGGTGACGCGCCATTTTTCATCGACAAAATGCCTAATAATTTTCAGCATATCGGCCTAATTCAGCTCATATTGCCCAATGCAAAAATCATAGATGCAAGACGCCATCCAGCTGCTGCCTGCTTTAGTGGCTTTAAGCAACTTTTTGCCCAAGGTCAGAGTTTCACCTACGGCCTAAGCGACATAGGCCGCTACTACAGTGACTATGTTCGACTTATGGATCATTGGCATACGGTGCAGCCGGGCAAAATTCTACAAGTTAACTACGAGGAAGTAGTGGTCGACCTGGAAACGCAGGTGCGCCGCATCCTCGACTTTTGCCAGCTACCTTTTGAAGAAAACTGCATTGAGTTTCACCGTAATGAGCGGGCAGTGCGAACCGCCAGCTCCGAGCAGGTGCGCCAACCCATATACCGCAGTGGACTCGAAGCATGGCGCCCCTTCGATTCATATTTGGGTCCGCTGAAAGACGCTGTTGGCGAACTGTGGGAAACACCCAGATAGCTAAATAAATTCATCCCTATAAAAACAAATATATATAAATAATGTTAACAATCATATACTTATAAGAACAGGGAGAAATAGTATAAATTAAACCATTAGAAAAACTAACCCATACGGTAAAATTTTTCGTTTGTGATCGAGGTGTAAACCCCCTAGTTTAGAGGCTAGCCTTAGGCTACCCCCGAGGCTGAGGGAATAACCATTAAAACCATAATGACTCTTAGGAGCACACCAATGAACAAGTCTAAACAGCTACACTCAACAGCGCGGACTCCACTATTCAAAGCCGTACAGGCATCCAGATTTCGTACAACAAGCTCGGCAATTGCGCTTAGCGCTCTTGTAGGAGGGTCAGTTGCTCTATTGCCCGCACAAGCCGGTGCCCAGATGCTGGAAGAGGTGGTAGTTACAGCCACCAAACGCGAGGTCAGCATGCAAGATGTGCCCATGAGCATCCAGGCCTTTGACAGCACCGCACTGGAACAACTGGGCATTACCGAATTTGACGACTACACCCTATTACTACCTAGCGTGAGCTACCAGACTACCGGGCCCGGCAACAATACGATATACATGCGCGGCGCCTCCGATGGTGGCTCTGGCGATGCTTCAGGCGCACAACCAAGTGTCGCGATGTACCTGGACGAACAGCCCGTAACAGCAATAGGCCGCAATCTCGATATTCACCTCTATGATATTCAGCGCGTCGAAGCACTGGCTGGCCCCCAAGGCACCTTATTTGGCGCCAACTCTCAGGCCGGCACCTTGCGGATTATCACCAATAAACCTAACTATGAGGAAATGGAAGGCGGCATTGACCTTGGCGCGGCAGCTACCGAAGATGGCGACCCAAGTTATTCTGTCGAAGGTTTTATTAACGTTCCACTGGGTGAAAGTGCAGCCGTTCGTATCGTTGCCTGGGACAAAAAAGACGGCGGCTATATTGATAACATCGCTGGCACGCGCACCTACTTGCAGTTCCCCGGTGGTTTTGTCACTGAGGACAATGACCATCTAGTGAAGGAAAATTTCAACGAGAAGGAAACCAGCGGATTGCGGGCAGCGCTGCAGGGGGACCTGGGTGAAAACTGGACAGGTACGCTGACCTATCTGGCTCAGAAGCAAGAAACTGAAGGCGTATGGTTCCACGACCCCAACAACCCCAATGGCGAAGTGGGCGACCTGGAGGTTCAGCGTTTTAATCCTGACAATTCAAATGATGAATTTCAACAATTCGCAGCCATTATAGAAGGAGACCTGGGTTTTGCTGACCTAATATATGCCGGTTCATATATGGACCGTGATGTGCAGTACGCCAATGATTACTCTCAGTACATGGACTACTACACCACAACCTGGGGCGGCTACTACGCCTGCGACTATTACAATTCGCCAGAAGGCATTGACGAAGACTGCACAAGCTTGAATATGTACTATGAAGACGACAATAATTACAAACGTAATACGCATGAGTTACGCTTGCAGTCTACTACAGACAGCGCTTTTCAATACGTTGTAGGTGCCTATTATGAAACATCCAGCCACCGCTATGTTCAAAAATGGCATCAGCCTGGCATGGCACATGGCTCCGAATTTGAGTCACACGGCGAGCCGGACCTATGGTATCTAACCGACCAATTGCGTGAAGACGACCAAAAAGCCATTTTCGGTGAGTTAAGCTACAGCTTTACCGATAGCCTCACAGCACTTATTGGCCTGCGTAAATTCTGGAATGAAAATTCGGTTGAAGGTCGCACCGGCTACGGTATAGATAGCTTCTTGGGTAGTTATCCCATTGTTGATGACAAGTTTGAAACCGATCAGTCAGATACTATTATCAAGGCAAACCTGACCTGGAATGTTACCGATGACGCGATGCTCTATGTCACCTACTCCGAAGGCTATCGCCCAGGTGGTATAAACCGCTCTGCCAACGATATCGTACCGCGGTTATACAAGCCTGACTTTCTGGAAAACTACGAATTCGGCTGGAAAACCACTTGGATGGATAACCGCTTGCGCTGGAATGGTGCCATCTATCGGATGGACTGGGCTGACATGCAGTTTTCCAAATTTGATGCATCCTATGGACTTCCTGTCACCGTAACCATCAACATCACGGAGGCAGAAATTACCGGCCTGGAATCCGATTTAACGATGATGATAACCGATAACTGGTCCTTATCATTGTCGGGCGCGTGGACAGATTCAGTCACCGCATCAGAACTGGAAATTGGTACTAATAATTCGCCTTCTGGTACCCGGCTACCCTATGTACCGGAGTTCAAGGGTAATTTGTCTACCCGCTACGAATTCGACATGGGAGAGTTGAACCCTTATGTTCAATTTACCTATGCTCACGTAGGAGAAACGTATAACGACATTTTTGTCTACACCAAAGGCAGTCCCAATGATGACCAACGCACTACAAATGCAAGCTACGACATTGTTAATCTGTCTGGCGGCATTCAAAACGAAAAATGGGGAGTGGATCTCTACGTACGCAACCTCACCGACGAACGCGCTGAAATCAATAGTGGCGGCTACGATGAGAACGGTATCTTCACCAACCGCCCTCGCACCTTAGGCGTTAATGTGAAATTCCGCTTCTAGCAAAAAACACCGGGTAATACGCCGTGTTACCCGGTATCTCCATACCTCATAACAAGAGATGAATTAATGAGTAATTCATTAAACGACAAAGTCGCGTTTGTGACGGCGGGTGCCGCAGGCATTGGGCGAGCCATTGCAGAAACATTCCTACAACAGGGCTGCAAGGTTCATGTTTGCGACGTGAATAATGACACACTGCAGGCTTTTCTGGCCGACAACCCAAGGGCCAGTGGCAGTATCTGTGATGTATCCAAACCCGAGCAAGTTGCCAAGGCTTACGCTGATATTCAGTCACGCTACAGTCAGCTAAACATTCTAGTGAACAATGCAGGCATAGCAGGCCCTACTGCACCGGTTGCAGAAACCTCTATCGAAGATTGGGATCAAACTGTCGCAGTAGATCTTAACGGGCAGTTTTATTGCACACGCCTTGCGGTACCCATGCTACAGCAGGCAGGTGGCGGCTCGGTTATCAATATATCATCCAGTGCGGCGTTTTTTGGTTTCCCTTTGCGCTCGCCTTATTCAGCGTGTAAGTGGGCCATGATAGGTTTTACCAAAACACTAGCAATGGAAGTGGGCGTTGACAAAATTCGTGTTAATGCCATTTGCCCAGGCAGTGTCGAAGGGCCGAGAATCGAAGGGGTTATCGAAAGAGATGCCCAGGAACGCGGTTGTGAAGCCGATGAGATTCGAGACATATACCAGCGACAAACCTCTCTGCGCACGTTTGTTAAAGCGCAGGACATCGCCAATATGGCGCTGTATTTAGCCTCCGATGCAGGCTCGGTCATTTCTGGCCAGGTTATAGGCGTCGATGGTCACACCGAAGGGCTGTCTAACTGGCTGTCCTGATTTAGTTATTTTTTGGAGTTATGTATGAAAGCAGCATGGTTTGAATCTTTTGGCCCGGCACCTGAAGTAATGCAGGTCGGAGAACAAGCTACCCCAGTAGCGGGCCCAGGTGAAGTATTAGTGCATTTGAAGACCAGCGGCGTCAATCCGTCTGATGTTAAAAAGCGCGCGGGCGCCTTCCCCAATTTGTTAGACAACGGTCTGGTCATTCCCAATAGCGATGGCGCCGGTATTATCGCAGCCGTGGGCGAAGGCGTTGATGATAGCCGTATTGGTCAACGTGTATGGGTCTATCAAGGTCAGTATGGTCGTAACTTGGGCACCACCGCAGAATATATTGCAATCGACGAATGTCGAGCGGCGGCGCTACCGGAACAAGCCTCTTTTGAAGTAGGTGCCTGTTTGGGTATTCCGGTGATGACAGCACACCGCTGTGTATTTGCCGACGGCTCTGTTGAAGGCAAAACCGTACTTGTTACCGGCGGTGCGGGTCGTGTTGGTTATTACGCCATTCAGTGGGCCAAACAAAGCGGAGCAACCGTGGTTGCCACTGCCAGCAATGAAGCTGACAAACAAACCTGTCTTGATGTCGGTGCCGACCATGTCGTCAATCACCGCCAGGACAACTGGCACGAACAAGTGCTGGCCTGTACCGGTGGCAACAAGGTCGACCGTATCGTTGAAGTAGAATTTGGCGCCAACCTGCCAACAGCACTGCAAGTGATTAACGTCGGCGGCACCATCGCCACCTATTCTTCCACCGTAGTGAAAGAGCCCAAGCTGCCCTTTATCCAAATGATGTTTATGGACCTGACCCTGCGTATGGTGATTGTCTATGCCATACCTGAGCAAGCCAAACAGGACGCCATCCGGGATATTAATGCCGCGCTGGCCAGTAACAGTCTGCAGCATCGCATTGCCCACGTGTTGCCAATGGATGAAACAGCACAGGCGCAACAGCTAATAGAAAATGGCGGTTTTGGCGGCTGTGTCGTCGTTAACTGCGATAGCGCGTGAGCGGAAAGCCCGGGGAGCTATGACAGACATTCGGCTTAGTGCAGTAATAGCCTTCAAGCTATGTATTTCCTCCTTTATGGTTAGCACCGCCTCACAGGCTATGGCTGTCCCTCAGGAGGAACTGGTGATTAGCTCACCCTCTGGCAGCTGGGCGGGTACTGTCGAAGAAAGCATTGCGGTGTTTAAGGGCATCCAGTTTGCCCAGCCACCGCTAGGCGCACTGCGCTGGGAAGCGCCAGTCGCCCTGTCACCGAGCCCCCAGGTTTCCTCTGCCAAATCGTTTGCCCTTGCCTGCATGCAAACGCCGCGCATTGCCGACTGGTATCGCGAGATGGCCGAAGCCTTTGGCGGATCCAGCGATGGCTTAGAAAACCCCGTTTTCAGTGAAGACTGTCTTTATTTGAACGTTTGGGCGCCAGCTAAACTCACGGATAAAAAACTGCCCGTCTATGTCTGGATTCATGGTGGCAGCAACAAAAGCGGCTGGGCCTATGAGCCCAATTACCACGGCCAGCAATTAGCCAAACAGGGCATTGTGGTGGTTTCCATTGCCTATCGAATGGGCGCATTTGGCTACATCAGTCATCCTGATTTGGCTAATCAAACGGCAGCGGCTAACTTTGGTTTACTGGATCAAGTTGCCGCATTGCAATGGATTCAAAAAAACATCGGCGCTTTTGGTGGCGATGCCAACCGTGTAACAATCGGTGGCGAATCTTCCGGTGCAGCCAATGTCAGCTATCTAATAGCCTCGCCTTTGGCGGAAGGTTTTTTTCATCAGGCAATTCACCAAAGCGGGGGATTTCAATTTAGCCGTCCGCAATCGCTGCAGCAACATGCCGAGTTGGGTACCCTACTGGGAGACGACTTGGCAGCGAATACGATCGACCAGTTACGTCAAATATCAGCGACCGCCATTCTTGATAGTGCAAACAAAGTTTTAGACGACCACTTCTTTTCTGCTGCCGATGATGGTTACAGCCTGATAGACACACCGTTAAGCCAATTAAACAGTGGAGAATTTTCTCCGGTGAATTTGCTGATCGGCACCAATGGCGATGAAGACCTGGCCTATCTGGATCAAAACACCAGCGAGACCGATGTCATTCTGGAAACAGCAAAACTGTTTCCAGGCTCCACCGAACGAGCTGCGGCAGCCATCGCTGATGGATCGTCGCCGCTTGAACAACTGGATACCATCACTACCGCCCACGGCATGCTCTGCCCATCGCTCTATCTGGCAAATCGTATGGCAGCCACAGGTAAGCAGGTATGGGCTTATCAGTTTAACCAAATACGTAGTGGCGACGAAGGACAGAGACTAGGTGCCTATCACGGAGTGGAGCTGCCTTATGTGTTTGACCGCCATGACAGTTGGCTGCCTACTAGCGATAATGACAAACGCCTAACCGAACAGGTGGTGGCCTACTGGGCTAACTTTATTAAAACCGGATCACCCAATACAGAAGGCCTGTTTCTCTGGCCGCAATATCAAGCAGAGCAACAACAAGTCATTCGCTTACAGACAAAGCTGTGGAGCGGTGCTATACCTAACCGCGCCTTATGCGACATACTGTGGGCTGAATATCGCAGCAACAATTCACACTAGTACAATAATAAAGGGTTGAAACGTGAACCAGAGCATCGATAAAACAAGCTTCACTGCCACTATCGCAGCCATCTTTTTGGTATCTGTACCGTTGATACTTTCTCCACAAGTCGGTGCTGAATTACTGCAGACCATGTATCAGTGGATAGCAACACAGTTTGGTGTGCTATACATCGCTGCCGGTTGTGGCGCCATCTTGTTTTTGCTGTACCTAGCCTTTAGTCGCTTCGGCCACATCATGCTAGGCGAGCCTGGAGAAAAGCCCGAGTTTTCGACCTACAGCTGGATGGGCATGTTATTTTGCGCGGGTGTCGGTGCCGGTTTAATGTACTGGGCATCTATTGAATGGGCCTATTACTACCAGAGTCCACCATTCGGCGTTGAGGCTAAATCTGTCGAAGCTGCCAAGTGGGCCTCGTCTTACGGCGTATTCCATTGGGGTGTGACGGCCTGGGCCTTTTACTGTATTCCAACATTGGCCATTGCCTATCCCTTTTATGTCAAAAAAATACCTTATCTACGCTTCAGCTTGAGCTGCCACTATTTTCTTAAAGGCAATGAAAACGGGCCGGTGGCACGATTCATCGATTTTCTTTTTATGATTGCGCTGGTTGGTGGAACCGGCTCATCACTCGGCTTTTCAACTCCTCTGGTAGCCGCCTTGATTTCCCGCTTAACCGGCATTGAAAACGGTTTCGGTTTAGAGCTGTTTGTGGTCGGCATTTGTGTCATGTTGTTTTCTGCCAGTGTCTTTATGGGTATTCGCAAGGGCATCAAACGGCTGAGTGATTTCAATGTTGCGCTGGCCATTCTCATCGTTGCTTTTATTCTGGTGGCAGGCCCAACGCTGTTTCTGTTAAAAACATCGCTTAACGTATTTGGTACCGTCGCGCAGAACTTCATTCAAATGAATACCTGGACCGACCCGTTTACTGAATCCGGTTTTGTCGAAGACTGGACCGTTTTCTACTGGGCCTGGTGGATTGCCTATGGCCCATTTGTCGGTTTGTTTGTTACCCGCATTTCTCGCGGTCGTACTATTCGCGAAGTTATTTTTGGCATGCTGGGCTATGGCACACTGGGTGCTGCAATCTTCTATTTAAGTATGGGTAACTACGCCTTATTCCAGCAAATGAGTGGCAGTGTTGATGTGATCGGTATACTGACCACACAGGATGGTAATCTGGCTATTATTGCCAGCCTCAATACACTGCCAATAGCGGAAATTGTGATTGCAGCATTTTGTGTCGTATGCATTATTTTTACCGCGACCACCTACGATTCCGCCTCATATATTTTGGCTTCTAACGCCACCTTAAACCTGCACCCCAGCGAAGACCCCGCACGCTGGCATCGTACTTTCTGGGCCGGTGCCATCGCCATTCTGCCGCTCACACTTATGTATATCGGCGGCCTTAAAGTCGCGCAAACCGCCGTACTGATAGTGTCGTTACCCATTCTGTTTGTCGGCTTTGCGATGTGTTATGCCTTAATCGCAAGCTTGAAGAGTGATTACCCTGCCCCCGTAGATTAACCCCAATGAAATTGACTGCAAATGAAATAGCCATACTGGAGGGCAAAAACGGAAAGGCCCAACAGTTTGCTATGAGTTTGCTGCAAAGTGTGGGGGAAGCCAGCGCTGCCGACTGTCTGATCCCCATCAGTCAGGCTCATCTAGTCGGCTCTTATTATGGCGGACCCGCCGACATAGCCTTTCTGCGTCACCTGAATGAGATGAAAGCAAAAGTCAGGGTGCATACCACACTGAATGCGTGCTCAGCAGAGCTGCTAGACCGGGGACACTACCCGGCAGACCACCCGGAAGTAAAAGACGCCTGCGAGGTGGTAAAATATTATCGACAAATGGGCTGTGCCATTGAACTCACCTGCGCGCCCTACCACCTCCCCAAAATCCCCCGCTTTAAAGACAATATTGCCTGGGCCGAATCCAACGCCGTGGTCTATGCCAATAGTGTCATCGGTGCGCGAACCAATAAAACATTTCAATACCTGGACCTATGCGCCGCCATCTGCGGGCTGATCCCCCGGGCTGGTTTGTATCTCGAGCAAAATCGACGTGCGGACACCATCTGTCATGCCAACGACTTGCCTTCACATTGGTTAAAAGACGACGCGATATTTCAACTTATTGGCTATCTTCTGGGCCGAGATGAACAATTAGGCATAGCCGTACTATCCGGTATTCCTGCTGCGACAGACGACCAACTGCGCGGCATGGGCGCAGCGGCCGCTGCTGCGGGAAACATCGATATGTTCCATGCTGTTGGTATTACCCCGGAAGCAAGCTCTCTGGACGAAGCCCTTCACAACACCGCAGCTAAATACGAAAAAACTCTTACAGCAGACATGATTCGGCAGGCTTACTCTGAACTTGCTGGTACCGGCCGCGACGATCTTGGTGCGGTCTGCATTGGCACGCCCCATTTCTCATTCGCTGAATTCGATCAGTTAGTAGACCTTATGCAGGGTCGAAAAATACACGAGGGCATTCCTTTTTATGTTTCAACCAGCCGGCACGTGCATCGTCAATTGACAGAGGCTGGCACACTGGAATCTCTCGAGGCTTGCGGCATCGACATTGTCATAGACACCTGCACCTATTACGGCCTACTGGTCAAAGACATGGCAGGCGTGATCATGACCAATTCGGTCAAGTGGGCATATTACGCGCCGGGTAATTTACAGGTCGAGGCTAAATTTGCGCGGCTTAGCGATTGTGTCGAGTCAGCGATACTCGGCCGGGTGACTTGCGATAGGGATTTTTGGCATGCGGCATAATATTCCGTTCAAACGCCTACTGCCGGGAAACGCAACCGGCAAGGCACTGCTTCTCGACGAGCCCATCAGCTTCTGGGGCGGCATCAACCCGGCCAACGGAGAGATAATTGACGTCCACCACCCGCAATGCGGGCAAAATATTAGCAATACCATACTTGTACTGCCCGGCACCCGCGGAAGCACTGCGGCTCCCGGCGCGCTATTGGAGGCCATTTATTCACGCCACGGCCCACGTGCCATCGTACTGCCCTACGCAGACCCGGCTGTGATAATTGCAATAAAGGTGGCCGTGGAAATGGGCTTACAGTCTATTCCAGTTATCTGCATATCAAAGCAAGACTTTACTTATTGCCAAACTGGCAGACAGTTGGAAATTCACCTATCTACCTTCAGCGCTGACATCTCATAATGACCTATAACTGTAAGTGGCACTGAACTCTCAGCGCCACTTACGTTTACGTCTAAAACCTTAGGCGAGCAACGCCATAACCGCCAATAGACCAGCTGTTATCCGAAATCGCGCTATCGACTACGAGACTAAGAGACCATCCCTTACCCAAATCAATGTCAGCGCCCAGCGCCAAATCTGCATAGGTCCGGTCGGGCTCGTCCACCAGTGTCATTGCCGGTGCATTATCAGACAAACCCGCAAATCTAAAGTCCACTTCGGTCTCACGCCCGCTCACATAGACTATTGCTCCGGCACGTAGATAGAGATGTGACGACCCACCAAATACGTTTGTATCAGTGCCAATTTCCACGGCTGGCAAAGCCACTACTGAGGAATGATTGAGCGCATCGACACGAACTGCTAGCCCATTCGGCTCGTTCTCGGTAAACCCATCTTGCCAAACCTTTATTAGGCTAGCGCCGAGCACCGGTTTTACATACCAATCGCCAAAAGAAAAACGTCGACCGGCCTCTACATTCCAGGCCATGAACTCACCCTCGTGCTCGCTGGTAAAGACATCAAAATGGCCCAAGGAACTCATCAAACGCTCGGAGTCCACTTCAAAGAAACCACCCGATAACACAGTCGAGATAGACCAATCTCTGTTTTCCCAGCGCAATGAAGCGCCAATGTGGAAGGCTTCCTCCTCGAGATTATCGAAGTCTGCACTGTCAAATTGACGGTGGTCGTAGCCAAAGCCGAAGCCGGCAAACCAATTATCTGATAGCGCAAACTGAGCACCGCCAGCCGCACCCCAGCCATCTTCTTCGTAGCCTATGCGGTTTTCCGTTTCAGACTGCTCGAAGTATGTACCGCCAATCTGTGCCCAAACGCACTGACCCTCCTCATTGAAGTTGGGTCTATTGTCCTCACCGTAGCGCGGGCAAGACTGCATAGAGCGATGAAACGCCATGGCCTGGCGCTTTACCGTGAATGCCGAAAGGCTGAGTTCTTCCGCAATGAGATCCTGATAGAGCGTATCCAATTGCGCAAACGTAGGCGTGCTGAGGACCTGATTTACCAAATCGGTGATGAAGGCGACGTCGGCGTCGCTAGCTGACGGATTGGCGCGCGCATGACCCACCAAATCGTCAAGATGACCGGCAAAACCCAACAGATTTGATGTGCCAAGTGTCGATGACTGGGTATCTGTTTCCACCGCTGAAGACACTGATTCGACATCGGCAGTCTGGCTGGTCAGCGTTACCGTGTCACTATCATCTGACGCAACCGAAAAGCTTACGGCCTGTGGTACCGCTGATTGAGCGACCACCGCTTGAGATGATACGGAAACCCCCTCAAAATTAATCTCATAGCCCAGCTCCACTGTTTCATTCCCGTCTGCATCAATGGTGCTACTAAGTGTGTAGTCCACAGTCGATGAATCAAGCACGCTAGCCGAAAGATTGAAGTTTTCCTCGGTCGATGCAGCAATTACGACAGAGCCCGACTCGCCAGACGCCAGTAGATTGTCGCCTATCAGATTGACACTGACCGTCCCGTCCAACTGATGGTAAAACCCCTGACTATCACCGAGTATTAATAGGTCCGAACTACCATCCCATGAATCCGAACCCATAGACAGGTCCACAAGATATTCGCCATCAGATGACTGATTGAATAAGCCTGTCAGCATTGTTGTGCCGATTGTGCCCATCCCGAGGGGCGACAAAGTGCCGTAGTTATTGAACACACTACTGCTGTTGCCAAGGTTGAGCTCATACCCGGTGTTCAGCGTGGCCCCCTGATAGTTGTTAATTACATTGGCATACTCCAGCACGTTGCCCCCGCCAATAGTCACTTGATCATCGAAGGAAATGGAGCCACTGATTGTGCCGTAATTATCGACAGTCACATCACCGAACCGACCCGCAATGACGTAGCCGTTGACTGCGCCGTCTTCGGATTTCTCTATGCTGCCATAATTGGTGAGTATATTGCCGACACCATTCACAAAAGTGATAGTCTCGTATCCGTCTGTATCGGTAAACATAGAGGCGCCGTCTTCAACAGTAATGGAAATTTTCCCATTGCCATCACTACCACCACTTTGGGCAAAAATACCCCGCGCCGCCTCACCGGATGCGGTGATATCACCACCGATATCGATGCTGATATCACCGGCTTTGGAGCCGTCGGAGCCGTCGCTTGAACCACCAACACTTTGCGCAAAAATGGCCGTCGCACCATAACCAGAAACCGTAATATCGCCATCGACATCGATCTCAACGTCGCCACCGGAGCCGACATCACCGGTACTTCCCGCCAAGGAATTCAAGGTGAAGGTCGTCAGGCTTTCGGTCAGATTGGAAATTCCTGAGGCACCGCCACCGCCACCAATGCTCTGCGCGAATATGCCATGGGCAAAGTCACCGTGTGTGCTAATGTCACCTGGGGAAGTGATCGTGACGGCACCGCCGTCTCCACCAGCGCCGCCATCGGGTTGGATCAATACACTGATACCAATACTGAAACCGCTGGAGCTGACTGTGCCCGAATTGGCGATTTGATCTGTTAAATCGGTTAACTCATCCAATGTCCCGTCGAGGGCCAGTGCAAGGTCGCCCGCACTACCGCCGCCGCCGCCAACAGACTGGGCAAAAATGCCTATTGCCTGAGCGCCTTCAGTCACAATGTCCCCAATATTGTCAACGTCGACCTCACCGCCATCCCCGCCGGCACCATCGTCACCGCCCACCTCCAGTTGCGTCGCGAATCTACCGACGCCATTGCCGCCGTTGCCGCCACCACCGCCAACGCTTTGGGCATAAATTCCGAAAGAATAGTCCCCCACAGTATCAATAGACGAATTATTGATCACATCAACAATACCGCCGTCACCCGAGGCCCCGCCACTGCCGCCCACCTTGATGTCCCAGGCCTCAATAATGGACGAAGGATCGGTGGCGAAAATCACCACGCTGGCAGCATTGGAAACAATGTCAAATGACTCTGACAAGTCGGCCAACGCACCCGTAGTAGGCACATCGCTGCTGCTGGCAAGGGCCGTTGCGATGCTGGAATCGGCGTCTCCGCCACTGCCACCGCCGCCGCCCACGCTCTGCGCATAAATGCCATGACTGATAATATCGTTGGTAGAGATATCGCTGTTGTTTATAATCGTGACACTATTACCATCACCAGCAGCACCCCCATCGCCACCTACTGACAGCTGAACACTGACTTGGACCTTATCATCGATTTTGCTACCAAGAGTCGACTGATAGAGAGAACTAAGTGACATATTTGATACCGCAGCATTTCCGCCTGAGCCACCGCCACCGCCAATACTCTGCGCAAAAATGCCGTTGGCATTAGTGCCGTTAGTTTCGATTGCTCCGTAATTTTCGACAAAGACAGTGCCTGCCTCCATACCCGACCCGCCATATCCACCTATACCAAAATTGGCCGATGCCGTTGCCACCGAAGAGTCACTGTCTCCAAATGTCTCGGTCAGGATCAAGGATCCAACCGACCCACCATCTCCGCCATTGCCGCCAATGCTTTGGGCGAAGATGCCGCTCGCCATAGGACCTTCTGTTTTCACATCGCCAATATTATATATCTCGATATCGCCACCGAGTGCACCATCTCCTCCTTGACCACCAACACTCAGGGTCGCATTGAAGCCGAGCCCGCTGGTCGCCGTCACCGACGCAATAATATTGTCGCCACCGATACCGCCGTCACCACCGATACTTTGTGCCACAATACCGTGGGCAAGAGTGCCTATAGTTTCAATAACTGCACCATCCTTATTAGTGATGGAAATATCACCTGCAATACCACCATCACCGCCATCACCGCCACGGGCGATATCGATACTCACCTCAACATCGTTACTTCCAGTAATCTCAACCATGTAGACGCTGCCGCCGTAGCCACCGTCGCCACCAAGGCTTTGAGCCAGTATGCCGTAAGAGGCGTAGTCCGCCGTTGAAATACCCGCCTCATTGACGACAGTCACATCCTTCGCGGTACCACCCGCCCCGCCCTGGCCACCAAAAGCCGTGGCAATATTAATAGCTGGAACATCTGCTTCAGAGGCCACATCAAGCCCACCAGTTGACGCAAAACCACCGGTACCGCCCACTCCACCAATACTTTGTGCAGTAATACCTGGAGAATAGATACCCGTGGTCGACAGATCTCCAGAGCTAGTGACTTCGACTTTTCCGGCGTCACCGCCACCGCCGCCATCGCCACCATAGGAAACCGCCACGCTCGAGACAGCCAGGCCCGTTACCGAAGCGTTGCCAACCGCACTACCGCCTCCGCCTGCAGAACTTTGAGCGAGTATCGCTGAGCTGAAAGTGCCCTGTGTACTTATCGGACCTTGACTGTCAACCACGACCTTGGCCGACGACCCGCCATCACCACCGCTGCCAGCAATGCCAATTTGAATGGCTCCGCCGCTCACCGCATCTGCAGCAATAGACAGCGCCGAATTACCGCCGGCGCCACCCATACTTTGCGCCGTAATGCCGGGTGCAATATCACCAACTGTCGATATTGCACCGCTCTGCGTGACTTTAACCTTGGAAGCGGTGCCACCGGCGCCACCGCTGCCCCCTGTGCTTACACCGATCACAGTCCCAGAAAAGGCTGCACCAGAGATAGTCAGTGCACCATTGCCACCGCTGCCCGCCAGGCTTTGTGCTATCAGGCCACCGGATAAAATTCCTTCAGTTACTATGTCTGCGCTGGAATCTATCGTCACCTCGCCTGATTCACCACTGACACCACCATTGCCGCCAACGCTGATGTCTAATGAATTGCTGGTTAGCCCATCCGCCGCGATGGTGGAACCCGCGTTGCCACCACCACCCCCGATGCTTTGGGCTAACAGGCCTATTGACAGTACGCCACTCGTTTTCAGCTCACCTGATCCTGCGGTGACATCAACCTCGCCGCCGTCGCCGCCCGCTCCACCACTGCCACCAATCGCCAGCGAGAATTGCTCCACTGAAAGTGCAGAACCACTGACGGTGGTGCCTGCGTTGCCGCCGCCACCGCCAATGCTGATCGCGGACAGCGCAGTAGACTGCTCGCCCTTTGTCGAAATTGTGCCGCCGAAAGTAAGATCGATGTCGGCCCCATTGCCGCCACCACCGGAATCGCCGCCCACAGCGACCGACGCACTGGCGGCGGACGCACCCGCCTGATAGGCAACATTCAGACCCACGTCACCGCCGCCACCGCCGATGCTTTGGATATCCAGTCCGGTAGCGTTGTCACCTTTGGTGACTATGTCTGATGCTACGTCAGCGACAATGGCCCCACCGTCACCACCTGCCGCACCGTCGCCACTGGCGCCAATAGTTAAATCAAAGCCAACGCTGCCGGTCGCAACGATAGCATTGCCACCTTTTCCACCTCCGCCGCCAATACTTTGCAACGAGATACCATCACTATTGTCTCCATCTGTTTCGACAGAATTTCCATCAGTCGTCGTATCATTCATCGTTATAATGCCGCCTGCGCCTCCGGCACCGCCGTCGCCACCGACCGCGACTGCGAAATCAACGGAGATCGCAGTGGCATCGGAGCCATTGCCGCCACCACCACCAATGCTCTGGGCAAGAATACCTGTCGAGTTAGCTCCTTCGGACGATACATAGGTAGGTCCGTCACCTTGCAGGGTTATTTCAACATCACCACCATCGCCACCATCGCCTCCAGACCCACCGATCGCAACAAGCCCACCTGTGCCATGGGACGTGCCACCGCCGCCGCCAATCGACTGGGCTGCAATTGCTGGTGAATCGTCCTCAAGAGTAATCACCTCGCCGCTATTGATAACTGTTACAGAGCCGCCATCGCCGCCGCCGCCACTGACGCCTCCGATAGCCACGACACCACCCGCACTGCTGGCATTACCACCACCACCGCCAATGCTCTGGGCCAAAATACCGTATGAACAACCAACATCACAATCCGGGTCGGGGCCTGATACACGGTCGCCGCCCAAAATCGAGAGGCCTGTGACAATTACGCCGGAATTGGATACGTAAACAGACTCGCCATAAGAGGAGCCCGATGCCTTTCCACCAAGCGCGATAAATCCGCCCGTCGTCCCACCATTACCACCGGTGCCACCAATACTTTGTGCATTGATGCCGTCGGCATCGCTGCCATAAGTATTTAGTTGACCTGTATTGGTTACCCCAACTGTGCCACCATTGCCGCCAATGGCTCCGTCACCTGACTCCGCCCAAAATAGAGCCCAGGCGCCGCCGCCGTTACCGCCACCGCCACCAACACTTTGCGCAAGAATAGCTTCAGATTGATCGCCAGCAGTCTCTATACGGGCATCATTTTCAATAATGATAGAGCCGCCATCGCCGGCACTGCCGCCCGACGCGCCAAAGGTGACAAGATTAAAATCGGCGTCTCCACCTGCTCCGCCATCGCCAGAATTACTCTGGGCATCAATGCCTCGCGCCTGTCCGCCCGATGTATCTATGCGTGAATCTGAATCGAGACTCACGTACACAGTACCGCCGTCACTGGTATAGCCACCATCGCCGCCCGAACAACAAAATACACCCTCGCCACCATCGCCACCGTCGCCACCCACGCTATAGGCCGCTACTCCATGGGACTGCGTGCCTTCGGTACTGATAACAGCTGAGCCACGGACCTCGACATAACCGCCTGCGCCGCCAGTACCGCCGCTACCGCCAGCGGAAAATACTTCGCCGTCGCCAGCATCACCGCCGTCACCACCAACCGATTTGGCCAAAATACCGGGAGCTGAATCACCCAGGGTATCAATGGTCGCGATGAAGTTATCTATACTTACCGTGCCACCATCACCGCCATCACCGCCTTCACCGCCGTCGGCAACAATGTCGCCATTGCCACCATCACCGCCGTCGCCACCTTGCGAATAAGCACCGATGCCTACGCCACCGCCATTAGCAGCAACGGCAAAGGTCGCGTCATTTTCTGATTGAACCTTAATTAGCGCACCTGAACCGCCGTCGCCCCCATTGCCACCATCTCCAGACGCCGATCCTCCGTCTCCACCATCGCCTCCCTGTCCCTGTAGCATGATCACCGCAGTCGGATTACCCGAGGTCGAGAGATCCCAGTCGCCATCATCGGAGAGGGGCGCATCGTCGCTAGTGTTTGCGCCAAGGTCAATTTCACCACCAGAGCCGCCGTCGCCGCCATGCTGGCCGGTGCTGTTAATGCCGCCATTGCTGGCATCCCCACCATCACCGCCAGACTGTTCGACACTGACCACATAACCAGCAGACTCGACAGTGACAATGCCACTGGCCACAATAGCGGTCTTGCCACCATCGCCACCATCGCCACCCTTATAGCCATCGCCGTAAACAATGACGCCACCTTCCCCGTCGCCACCATCGCCGGCTTTATTAGCGATGACAATACCACCCACTAACGCCTCGATGCTTGTATCCAGAGCAAGAGACAGTGACCGGGCATCGTCACCGGTATTGCCGCTATCGTTGGAGCTACTGCCATCATCACTGCTACTGCTAACGAGGATGCCAATGCCTCTATCTACCGAAATCGTTCGATCACTATTCATTAGGGTCAGATTAAAGGTGGAGACATCTTTGTCGTCGGAAATCCCCACGGCAATTCCCACACTCTGGTTGCTTGTGCCGATATCGGAGGTAATTCCTGAGGCGTCGAGCTCTAGCGAGTCTCCCCCTGCGTCGACGTCAAAATCGATACCCGACTGGATACCTGCACTTTGATCTGCGCTACAGTAAATTGTGTGACCGCTTTGCGTACAGCTTGAAGGAGATGCGTATACATTCGTTAGGGCAAGAGAAGATGCCAACGCCGCTATTATTAGAATATGAGGGCGCGTTAAAGTTAGCTTGGTCAATTTGGTGATCATCCTGATAGAGTCGAGTTAAATCCGCTGGTGGCAGAATAGCGGGGTTGCCCAAGGAAATCACACTATAAAATGTAAAGATTTGCACCAGTAAGCGTAAAGATCTTTACAAGACTGCAGCAAGGCCTGCCGCACCGTCGCCACTGGCGCCAATAGTTACATCAAAGCCCACGCTGCCGGTCGCAACGATAGCATTGCCACCTTTGCCGCCTCCACCGCCAATGCTTTGCAGCGAGATGCCATCACTATTATCGCCGTCTGTTTTGACAGAATTCCCATCTGTCGTCGTATCATTCATCGTTATGATGCCACCTGCGCCCCCGGCGCCACCGTCACCACCGACCGCGACGGCGAAATCAACGGAGATCGCAGTGGCATCGGAGCCATTACCGCCGCCACCACCAATTGATCTCCATTTTTGTCCAAAAGGCGACAACTGGGCACCCCACAAACCCGCCTGATACATCGCCAGGCGATTAGATCCCGCAAACTCCTGCCAATCCAACTGGCCGACAATCTGCTTCGCTGGTGTCTTCAACTTAAATCTAGTCGTGCCAGAATAACGAAGTGAATACTAAAATCCCACCCTATAAACGACGTCGCTACCCTGCCGCCGCCATCAGTGATTTAGTTTGGCTCTATCATCGATTCTCTCTAAGCTTTAGAGCTGGTGAAGAACTATTATCTGTACGAGGAGCGACTGTCACCTACGAAATCATACTTCAGTGGTGCATCAAATTGCCTTCAATCTATACCAAGAAGCTTCGTAATTCGGCTGACCAGTCTGGCGACACGTGGTATCTCGATGAGGCCTTAGTCAGAATCAGAGACAAACAACATAATCTCTGGCGAGCGGTTAATCAAGACCATAATGAAATCGATATATTAGTCCAGCAGCGACGTAGCAAAGGAGCTCTGGCTATAATGACCGGTTAACCGCGACTACCGATCCACTTTATCGCAAGAAAAGGCCACTTCACCGCATCGCTATGTTCCTAGCCAACATATCATGTATACGCCCCTAGTTAGCGCGTCATATAGACAATAATCAGATAGAGATCATATGAGAATACAAAAAACCATAGCCATAGCCATGGCTGTCGCACTGGCAAATGGGGCTATAGCGATTCCCTCGCTGGCCGAGGACAGTTCAAATAAGGATTCGGATTGGCAACTGGAAAAAATCGTAGTCACCGCCACCAAACGTGAAACCTATTTAATGGACACCCCGGTTGCCATTACCGCCTTGGACCAAGCGACTATGGAACGGCAGGGCGTCAAGAATATTAAAGGTATTGCCAGCCTGGTACCTAACCTGGACATATCTCAGGATAATAGCCAGTCCACGCCCATCATCTCCATGCGCGGCGTGCGCTCTATCAATACCACTGAGCTGGGCGATCCAGCTGTAAGTATTCACATGGACGGTGTCTACTCCCCGCGCATGCAGGGCGCTCTGGCGATGATGTTCGATACTGAACGAGTGGAAGTGTTACGCGGCCCTCAGGGTACTTTGTTTGGCCGAAACTCTTCCGCCGGCAGCATTAACATTATTTCCAAAAATCCCGTGATAGGAAAGTTTGAAGCCAGCATCAATGCCGAGCTCGGCCGCTGGAACAGCAAAGAATTTCACGGTGTCGTGAACATTCCCGTTTCGGATACTTTTGCCTTGCGTGTTTCCGCCAAGAGTCGCGAGCGCGACTCCTATATTGACGTTTACTACGATCCCAACCAGTGGGATCAGCGTTATCTGCCCGCAGGTGTAACCGATGCACCGGTGATAGGTGGTGCCGGAGATGGCGTAGGTGACAGCCGCACCCAACACAGCAACTGGTGGATCGGCTGGGCTGATGGTGGCAATGAAATTCGGACCCTAACCAAGGCTGACCCCTCAGACTCCTACGGCAATATCGACGAGCATTCCTATCGCATTGCGGCTTTGTGGGAACCCACTGACAAGTGGTCTGTAAAAGCCAACTATCAAAAATATGTCAACAACAGTGCCGGCGATATCGATCTTGTAAACTGCGACAAGCTGCAAGGTCGCCCAACTCGCGATGCTGATGGTAATGTAACCGGTACCGACGACTGTTCCAATATTTTCCCCGGCGACGATAACTATCAGGCGGTAGTAAACGTACCGGGTAGGTTAAGGCTGGACATCGATAACTTCCGTGGCCGTGTCGACTATGTACTGACAGACTATGTATATCTGGTGTGGATCTTCGGTTATGAAGAGCAAGCCCGTGAGTCTACTACCGATATGGACGGTAGCCTGAACGCCTGGGATCAGGCCATGTTCTTCCTCGATGGCACTGGATCTAAATCTTACTCCAACGAGATTCAGTTACAGTCCAACGATACAGATGGTTACACCTGGATTGTCGGTGCCAACATGTTTCATGAAAAAACCACTACCAAGGCTTACTTAGACAACTCGATTAACGACAAGGAGTTTTGGGACCTGGCCAATCGGACATCAGATTCATGGGCAGTATTTGCCCAAGGGACTTATGATCTTACCGACAAGCTGAACCTAACCCTAGGAACTCGTTACAGCTTCGAAGAAAAACAAGACGTCGGTGGCACCACATACACTTGTACCAATGACAATAGCTGCGTGCCCGGTTGGTGGGAACGTGATGCGCTCAATGTGCTCCCTACAAACTACTATGAAGATCCCAGTATCTATCCCGAAAGCAGCCCCAATGATAACTATGGTGACTGGAGTAATACCGACTGGCGTATTAGCCTAGACTACAAACTAAATGAAGTTACGATGCTCTACGCGTCAATAGCAACTGGTTTCAAGTCAGGTGGTATTGGTGATGTATTCCATGAAACCAACCCCAGAACCGGCGAAGTAATCAATGTGAAAACCGCCTTCGATTCGGAAACCGTAACCACCTTTGAACTGGGATTCAAAACCAGCCTGTTCGAAAATACATTAAACCTGACTGGCACCTATTTCTTCTCGAATTACGAGGATATGCAGTACGCCTCTGTAGGAAATATAGCCTACACGGATCGCGGGCGATACCAGTGGAATGACGACGGCACTCTGGTAGTGGATGGCAGCGGTGCCCCCGTTTTCGACTGGGAAACCGCACCAATCGTTGCTTTTTATACACAGAACGTACCTGGAGCTGAGATTCAAGGCATCGAACTGGAATTTGACTGGGCACCCTATCCCAATGGTCGGTTCTCCGGCTTTGCAACTTGGACCAAATCAGAAATCGTTGACGACTGGATTACCAAGTGGGACTACGATCCCATCTCCTACTTCGGCATTCCCTCTATGTTAGCCATTGATCCAGAAAATGAGATGTTGATTACTAACCTAAAAGGCAATGAGTTGGCAGTAACACCCAGTTTCGAATTGAACGTGAACTATGAGCACACATTCTCCCTGGCGGGCGGCGACACCATCAAGCCCTGGATCAATATAGGCTGGGAAGATGAGTCTTACTTGACGCTGTGGAATGTCGACAAGCATACCGATGATTTGGACTTCGCTATTGCGGACGAAGATATCAAGTATACCGACGACAAACGCGATTCTCATGTAACGGTCAACGCTAGCCTGAAATACACGGCTCCGGAAGAGAAATGGTACGCCGAAGCCTTTGTGTACAACTTAACAAATGAAGGTGTCCAGTATTGGGGTGGCGTTGCTGAAGGGGTTGCCAAAGGCAGCATGAGTCAGCCGCGTTTCTACGGTCTGCGGGTAGGATATAACTTCCAATAAGATATTAATGGAGCCACTTCTGTGACCCAAAATTGGCCCACTCATTCTTGGCGTGTTACACCGAACAGAAACGGCAATGACCCGAGCCTGTGTTTCAACGTCTGCAGAAATCAGCATGAAAACTCAAGCCTTCGCAGATAGTCCGATGTGATTGAGTTCTATCGAATTTTTCGATTTATGCAAATTAAATGCTGCCACTAGACGGCATTGTTCACTGGATCAATTGATCACTATCAAAGATTATTTTAGATACTGGCGCGTCTTCGGATAAGCGATTATGTCAACGGTTTGTGCCCTTATGCGACATTGCAACAACGTTTTGTGCACGTAGAATGAAGTTCGTATGTCGCTTGTATCAGGAGACATAAATTAAACTCCGTTGATATCAAATTCTAATCAGGATGAAACTATGGCCACTTTTCCCTTCCCTATGCCTTCAGGCTGGTTCGGTCTGTGTTATGCACATGAACTCGCTGCAGGCGAGCTGAAGAAAGTCCGCTTGGCAGGGCGCGATTTAGCGGTATTTCGCGGCGAATCAGGTGAAGTAGCTGCGATCGATAATTACTGCCCTCATCTCGGGGCTGCCCTGCACCAGGGTACGGTAGTGGGCGACACGGTGCGTTGTGCCTTCCACCATTGGCAGTGGAATGGTCAGGGCGAGTGCACGGCCATTCCATATGCCAATAAGATTCCCGACAGGGCGCGCACCAATGCGACCCCGGTTTGTGAGATTAACGGCATGATTATGGGCTGGCACCACCCAAAAAATGCCCCACCTCACTACGAGGTACAATTTATCGACGCCCTAAACGGTGCTCGAGAAGGTTGGGGAGAGATACACTATCAGGAATTTACCCTGCCAACCTGTGTTCAGGAAATAGCTGAAAACGACGTAGACCATGCGCATTTTCCCTATCTGCATAATACACAGGGCTTGTACGAAACCGAGTCCGTATTTGATGGCCCGATAAAAACCTCCACCTCAGGTATGCAGCATGTACTGGAACACATTGAAGGAGATGCCGACCCGGATGCCGAGTACTTGCTGCACCGATACTCACATGGGCCAGGCAGCGTTACTGTACACGCCACCGGTGTTCCCAGTGCAGACCCGGAAGTGTTCGGAGAGTTTGTGCTTTACCACGTGGCAACCCCCATTGAGGACGACCTGACACACATCCGCTGGTCGATGGTATTGAGCGAAAACATTGAAATGGATGATGCAGGTAAATCTGTATTGGCCTATATGTCTCAGGGCGTCTATGAAGATGTTCCCATCTGGGAAGAGAAGGTTTATCAGGAAAACCCCGTATTGTGTGATGGCGACGGGCCCATTGCGCGCAATCGGAAATGGTTTGAACAGTTCTATATTAGGTAGCGGCACACCTGCCCCTGGCGAGCCGCAAATTGTTGCGGTCGCCGGGTGATCGAAGTCAGCCCTTACTCTCTCGCCTGGAACTTATCCAGATAGATTCATCATTTAGCTAATGCAGGTCATAATGCATCTCGGTCAATCACTGCGATCAGAGCTTAAGAGCATCCGCTTTGATCATATCGGCTGCCTTTTCGGCAATCATGATCGTTGGGGCATTAGTATTACCACCCACCAAAGTGGGCATAATGGACGCATCTACCACGCGAATCCCCTCTAAACCATGCACTTTTAAGCGATCATCGACTACTGCGTTAATATCACTCGCAGGTGCCATTTTACAGCTACCCACCGGATGATACTGAGTGTCAGCCCGTGCGAGTATATCCGCCTTTAGCGAGTTCCGGTCGGCCGGATCGACAGAGTAAAGCTGTTCACCGCGCAGATGAGCCAAGGGGCCAGACTCCAGGATACGACGCTGCACTTCGGCACCGTCTAGCAATGTTTCCAGATCTTCCTCAACATCGAAGGCGTTCAGATCAATTAGTGGATCATCCAGAGGATTAGCGCTCGCCAAAGTTACCGTGCCTCTGGACTTGGGTCTTAACAAGGTAGTATGGCAACTAAAACCGTGCCCCAAATGCTGCTTGCGACCATGATTGTCGACAATGGCGCAGACAAACACCAACTGAAGATCCGGCACTTCCAGCTCAGGGCGAGATTTGAAAAATGCCCCGGCCTCTGCATAGGGCGAGGTGATTTTCCCGGTCCGTTTCCTCACCCATTCCACGATGGCTGTACACACCTTCCAGACACCCGGTATAGAAACCCCGAAGGTATCTGTCCAGTTTGGGCTGCGATAGCTCATTACATAGTCGAAGTGCTCTTGCAGATTCTTTCCCACACCCGGTAGCTCATGAACAACATTTATACCGTGTTTGCCAAGTTCCTCGGCTGGCCCAACTCCGGATAACAATAACATCTGAGGCGAGCCGAAGGCGCCTCCCGCCAACAGCACCTCCCGCTTGGCGCTAACTTGCTGCCGCGTCTTTCGCTTCAACAGATAGGAAATGCCAATTGCCCGCTTGCCATCGAACAATACTTTCTCCATGTGAGCGTGCGTAATCACGGTAAGATTGGGTCTTGCTAAAATTGGCGTTAAATATCCCTTTGCGGCACTACAGCGTTCACCATTGATTTGAGTTACCTGGTATTCAAACGCGCCTTCCTGTTCTTCATCGTTATAAAGTGGATTAGCCGCTATACCGTTTTCTACAGCCGCTGCAATAAACTGGCTGTTGAGAGAACTGGGACTACTAAGATTCATAACATTCAACGGACCGTCGTTGCCGTGATAGTCGTTCTGAATGTCGTTATTATTTTCTGATTTAATGAAATAAGGCAAGACCTCGTCATGGGACCAACCGGCATTACCCAATTGCGCCCAATGATCATAATCCCATCGGTTACCTCTGACATATAACATGGCGTTGGTTGAGCTGGAACCACCGAGGGTTTTGCCTCTGGGCTGATAACCCTGTCGTCCATTGAGTTTTTCCTGGGGTGTCGTATTGAATGCCCAATTATTGTGTTTGGTCGGCATCATGACTATGAGGCCGGCTGGCGCGTGGATAAACGGACTGGTATCGGGCCCTCCGGCCTCAAGCAGACATACCGTCACTGCCGGGTCTTTCGACAAACGCGCGGCAAGTACGCAGCCCGCCGATCCCCCACCGACAATTACATAATCGAATTCACCCATTGCACTCTCCCCATATTGACACGCTCTGAGCGCACCGTAGTTTAGGTTATCATTGGAGAGACTATAGACCTTTACGAGAATTATGCCGTATCTTGCGCCGCCAATTTCTTATCGTTAGGCACAAACAGGCGACATCTATCGCTTCATTCGATCAGTCCGAGACGCTGCGCCGTGCTGAGATAAAGCGCGCGGTCTGCGGCAATCACAGGGAACTTCAAGCTATCTTCAAGCTGTGCTCGCCAGTGTGGTGTTCTGATACCAGAGCCGCTAATTAACAGGCAATCCGCATTCGGTGCGGCCTCTCTGGTGCGCCTAACACTGCCAATGACTTCTTCATCGCTGAAGTGATAAGCTCGCGCGGCGACAGTTTCCTGATCAGGAAAAATGCCTTGTTCAACAAAGGTTTGAAAGGCATCGATGATGTAGCCCTCGGCCTCGAGGAACTCCGTCAACATAAGCTTCCAATCGGGTGCATAGTAGGGGCAGGCGGCCGCTATTTTTTTAGCCCCACAGGCCTCCAAAGCATCTAAAATAGCGACGCCATTTAACACAACCGGCACCCCACAGTGCTCAGAAAGCTGCTGCTGTAATTCTCGGGCACCATTCGCACTGCCGCCCACGAGATAGGCGAAAGCTGGGCCGACCTGGGCGATTACCTCTGCGCCAGCTTCAACCAAGAGACCGGTAGCCTGCTCCAATGCCGGCCTCGAATGTCGGATAGCATCAAAGCTATAATCAAAACCTGGGGCGGGAAGAATGGTTTGGGTAGCTTGCAAGACATCACCGTGCCAAGCCATGAATTCATCAAGGCTTGGATCAAACCAACCGGGGGCCGCTATTATGCCGAGTTTTTTCATCGCTAAATCTCACTTTGGTCATGGCGGGAGAATAGCGCGGCTTTGGCCGCTAAAATAATGAAATATTTTGCGTGTATGCGGAAAAAAATTCACATATCTAAGGAGCAAGAAGAGACAACGGGATCCTGACAATTACTTATCATGGTTCATTACATGAGTACAACTAGCTATGCTGGAGTAGATAAAGCTTAAATTGTTGCTCTTGGCGCATGACGTGGAGAATGTACACCTCATCAGAGATAATTTTGTAGACAATACGGCAAGGCGTAACAACTACCTCGCGATAATTTAGAGATTTAATTTCTTCAGATTTTTTCCTAACCTTGGATGATCTTTTAGCCTATGTACTTTTTCGAATGGTGAAACACCTGCTGATAAATTTGGGCCACGTGCTGCCGCGGCCAGTTGGACTCATCTCCTGTTGCCCTGCACCCATTTGCTGTAGCCCGGCAACAAAAAGCGTTAGTGACTCTGAATAACGAAGCTATCTCGGCAGTAGCAGATTAAATGTTCGTGAATCCCTCAAACTGACAGCCTTTATGAGTTTCAAGGTTCAACCTATTCGATTTCTTGATGTGGCGCATCTGCGTATTACGGTAAAACAATATCATTGGAACGATAGGTAATGAAACAGCGGGCGTTGCCCGTGTGATCGTGCGATTAAAAAACACAAGATGGAGTACGATATGACTCTAGATAGTAAGCGTCGTGATTTTCTGAAAATTGCCGCACTGGGTGGTGCCGCAGGCACCCTTGCGGGCTTAGGCAGCTCGTCAGCCCTCGCCGCTGGTAGCATAAGCACGTCAGACAACGAACAGGGCGAAATCAAGGTGGCTGGCTACGACTACGACCGAGTGCGCGGCATTATGGACAGAAAAACCGGCATTCCCGGCCGCAAAGTGAGCTTTCACTACGAGAATATCTACGCCGTCAACGCCTCTGCCTACGGACCGAAGAAAACCTACGAAGTCACCGAGATCGGATTAATCCCTTATGTCAGTAAATACATCAACAATGACTTTCGTGACTATACCTTGATTCCGGTCTTTATCTCCCGAACCTTCAGGCACCGTAATATCTTTGTTCGCGCCGATTCCGATATTAAAAAACCCGAGGACCTTAAGGGCAAACGTGTTGGCACACCGGGCTATGGCATGAGCGCCAACACCTGGATTCGCGGCTTTCTTCTTGACGAACATGGTGTCAAGGCTAACGACATGCAGTGGATAGAGACCACCAAGTCTTCAGATGGAGGCGCATTGAATAAAAGCCTCAGTAAATACTATTTTGCAGATGATTTTCCACTGATAAGCGGACCTCCCGATGTAGATGAATCTGAATTGCTGCTATCCGGGGCTTGTGATGCCCTGATAACTGCCATCACTCCTAAATCTGTTACAGACGGTGACCCCCGTATTAAAACCCTGTTCCCGGATACCCGAGCGGCAGAACAGGACTATTTCAAGAAGACGGGTATATTCCCCATCATGCATGTGGTGGCGGTGCGGCGCGATGCTATCGATGCAGACCCTACTCTACCCAAAGCGGTGTTTGATATGTACAGCGGTGCCAAGAAGATCGCCTACGACAATATGGAAACCACCACCTCGCTCAAGGTGACACTACCCTGGGTTACGCAGGAGTTTGAACAAACCCGGAAGATTATGGGTACCAATTTTTGGCCCTACGGCATCGAGGCCAACCGCAAGGAACTGGAGTTGGTGATGCGCTATACCTACGAGCAGGGACTAACAAAGAAGAAACTGAACTTTGAAGAGCTGTTTCATCCGTCGACGCTGGGGTTAGTTGAATCGGCTTGATAGCAGCATTCATCACTGGTTTGTATCTGACAAAGAAATGTTGACCGAGAGCGTTTCAAGCAATATTCTATTTCTTGCTGTGGTATGCCCGCCCGAATCGAATAGTCACGTTTGTTACGAACACAGAGTTGAAACTGCTTGAATCTATAAGCCTGAAAGAAGATTGATCGATGGCCTCAATGCTTTACCGTATTATTAAGGCGCATTTTGAGGATTTGTAGCAAATAGAACATTTAGGAGTCATCCGCTTTCAGGCATTTGACCTGTTGGTAGAGAGCTATCATTTTTCAACTGGTAATCATCTTATGAAATTTCTACAAGCTCTCTGCTATTTATCTGCAGCCTTATCCATTGTATTACTTACCGCCTGTGCGGAGCCGAAATCCGTAGATACAAAACCTAATGTACTGCTTATCGTAGTTGATGATGCCGGTTACTCAGACTTTGGCGCCTATGGTAGTGAAATTGATACGCCCACCATCGATGCATTGGCTAATGACAGTGTGGTGTTTAGTCAGTTTCATGTGACGCCCAGTTGCTCCACAACGCGGGGGTCATTATTGACCGGTATGGACCCACATCGCACCGGTAAAGGTACCCATGCCGTGGGTACAGAGAACCAACTAGATAAGCCGGGTTACGAAGGTTACTTAAATGACCGCGTGGCGACCATTGCAGAAGTAATGAAAGGTGCAGGATACCGCACCGCGATGACGGGCAAGTGGCATATGGGAAACAAAGATAAAGCCACATGGCCAATCTCCAGAGGTTTTGATAAAAGCTATGTGTTACTCAATGGCGGGGCCAGCCACTGGCAAGATAACTTACCGCTTGTCCCCGGCAAGCCGAGCCTCTATAGCGATAATGGTGAGTTAGTAAAAAAACTACCTGAAGGTTTTTATTCAACCACCAACTACACCGATAAAATGATTGAGTTTGTCAGTAAAGAAGACGGTTCAGATAAACCTTTCTTTGGCTATTTAGCGTATACCGCGCCACATAACCCGCTGCATGCCCCGGAAGAGTTAATTGAGAAGTACGAAGATCTTTATCAAGGCGGTTGGGATCAATTACAAAAAACACGCCTGCAAGGGTTGAAGGCCAAAGGATTCATCGCTGATGATGTGGCTATGCAGCAGCGCCCTGAATTTATTATGGCCTGGAGTGAATTGTCGACGGACGAAAAGGCAAACGCCGCTAGAGACATGGCTGTTTATGCCGCCATGGTTGATGCCGTTGATCAGAGCCTTACCCGTTTGTTTACTCATCTAAAGCAGCAAGGGCTCTACGATAATACGCTGATTATTCTAATGTCAGATAATGGCCCCAGCAAAACAACCATGGCTGATTATGTAAAGCTTGGTACTGGTGGGGACGCTTTTATAAAAAGCTTTAACAACCAATTTCAAAATCGAGGTTTGCCGGGCTCATCGGTAGACCTTGGGCCGGGTTGGGCTTATGGTTTGGCGGCCCCTTTTAAAATGATGAAAGGATATCCATCGCAAGGCGGCATACTGAGTCCGTTAATTGTCAAACTGCCAAAATCTTACAAACCCAAGGCTGAAAAAGTGAAGGCCGTTACCCATGTAATGGATATTATGCCGACCATTTTAGACTTTGCCGGTGCAGACCACCCCGCCAATGTGGCTTCATCTGAACTCCTTAAAATGCAGGGCGAATCACTATTACCCCTACTGACCACCAATGATGTTAGTGGTTGGCAGCAGCGAGGTTTTGGTGGTGAATTATTTGGTATGCGCTATTACCGTCTGGGTGACTGGAAAGCGCTTTATATGCCAGTGCCTTACGGTAATGGTGACTGGCAGCTTTACAATATTGCCAACGACCCTGCTGAAAGCAACAATGTGAGCACAGAGTTTCCCGAGAAATTAAGATCATTGATTGCGAGTTGGGAGCAGTACGCTGAAATCAATGGTGTGGTCGAGCCAAATAGACCCATTGCTTACGCAGTGCCACCCAAGAAAAAAGCTGATACACATAACATGCCGGAGTAAATACTGCAGAGCGCAATACTCCGGCTGAACCGCAAACCTCAACACTGCCAGCGTTGCGCTTACATCAATGGATCATTCCGGTAACTAATCGACTAGCGAAATTTACCCGGATCACTACTCTGCGGGGCTTGGCTTGGCTTGGCGGATACTCGCGAAAAGTTTTCATAAACGTGCCCACTACGACGGCAGATTTATAGAAATACGGTGCCCGATCCAGATGCGACATAATATCGTTGGAGGTACTGCCCGTCTCACCTTTTCCAGGCCAGCGCACCAGAGTAGGCACACGAAAGCCGCCTTCCCATGTGATATTTTTTTCACTACGAAATGGCGATTTAGCGTATTTCATGAGTAGCCCTTTATGCCGTAAACATATTCTGTATGACCACATGGTCGTCACCGAGTGTTTCACTGCATTCAAAAGTTCGGTCATAGCCCGTTTTACAAATTTTCCATTAACTCATGCATGACGATTATCCTTCGGCTTAAAAAATGTAGTATGACTTTAATACAGCCTAGAACTGATCTGGCCGATGTAAAGCATCGTGACCGCCATCAACAAACAACATAGAGCCACAAACGAAGCTGGCTTTGTCACTAAGCAGGTAGCTGACGGCATTGGCCATGTCCTGAGCTTGGCCAGGACGCCCTACGGGAATAGTATCGATAAACTGCCTAATGGCATCACCATAGGTTGGATCGTTCTCTACCGCCGCACTCAGAGGCGTTTGAGTATAACCAGGGGCCACAGCATTCATTCGCACGCCCAATGCGGCATAAGACTGCGTATTACGGCGCATCCAGCGGGTCATGGCTTGTTTGGTACCGGAGTATACGGGCTGAGACTGCATGCCTTCTGCCAATTCCAGCGCCGCTGTCTTATCGCCATTCAGCAGTGCATCAACAAAGCATTGATCGGTCGGCTGAGGCGCAGAGTTGGAAGAAATTAGTACCACTGGCGTGCCATTTTTCGCTAAAACACCGCGCAATCCCTCTATTAGATTGATCGTGCCGTAATAGTTAACCTCGGTTATCAAGGCCCGGTCGGGCAAATGAGAGCCCACACCCGCACAGGCTACGAAGCCATCGAGTCCATGCTCGGCTATCTTAGTCAATGATTCTATCGCTGAACCACGGCCTTCATCCGTTGCCAGATTGGCGATGACATCCGCATCACGAATATCGACTATGACGGTGTTATGGCCTTCGGATTCGAGTTGCTGCTTTACTGCTGCACCGATGCCACTTGCACCGCCTGTAATTACATAGGTTCCCATATCAGATCTCCCGTCGTGTTGGTCCCGTATTGAGAGCCTAAATTACAGATTACACGCAACACCATATAGAACAATACGGTTCAATCTACTTAACATTTGACGCCGGGACGAAATGATTGAGATCATCAATGGCCTAATGACTGGTTAGTTTTTCTCTGGTTTCTACAATATCTAGAGCGACAGTGCGTGCTGATTTTACCTCTGGGTTTATCTATTTTAGTCACCGATGAAATCGGCTCACCATATGCTCTCGGCGGGTCATTATCTGTTCGCGTCTCTGCTGCAGATTTAACCGGCAAGTATCCGTCGGTAGCACCGCACCCAGTTCCGAAATTTTCACCAGTCGTGATGATGTGTCCGGCGGCACATCGCCGTTAATAGTCCGCAGGGTCATTAAGCCCTTGGACCTAGCTTCATTATCTATCCAGTTATTGACACCCGGGTCATGGGCGGTAATGACGACGCGTATGCGGCCATCGGTATCTACTGCCAATTGCTGATTATTAAAACCGCCTAATCGATTATGCATATCCATTGTCTCGAACCAGGCATCGGTATACAGCATAAACCCCAGGTATTCGGCATTTATAGGCTCAAAGGTCACCACCAGCGCCTCATCATCACCTATTTCATAACGTCCGCCGGAATAGGTAATTACTTCATTAGAACCGCCTGGTACCGAGTGCGGCTTGGATACTCGGTTCACCGGCAGATGCGGCGCGCGGTCTTTCATCCACTTATTCCAATACAATAAATTGCACTGCAGCCATTCGCCTGCCTGACCCAGGTTGTCAACAAGCACCTGTTCGCTAAGCCGCGGGGGAGACAAACCCTCATTGCCTATTTTGACCAACTGAAACACGGGCGGCGTCTCAGTTTCCCAGTTGTAGTAATAAACGCGAATACCCAGCTGCGTGGTACCGGGAATCATCTCTAACCAATTACCCGCCTGCTCAGTTTGACTCACAATGACCTCAAAATTTCCGTCATCGTCAATCTGCATATTAGCGGAGGAAAGATCTTTACAGGCCAGTTTGTTTTCGTGCATATAGCCGTCGCGGGCCGACAGAATAAAACCGGACGCACTGCTGGCATTGCCATAAATGCGGTAGTCACTGCTTTGGTCGACATGGGCAATGTAGTAGCCGTTATCCAAATTGTTACCGCCCCACTGGGTGACGTCGTCATTCTGGCGTACAAATCGCGGAAACTCGGTATTGTTAGCCTCTACAAATTGGGTTAGCGCTAAAATAGTCATACGGCTGAGATGCCGCACACCTTCAGCCTGATCGGCCTGTGAGCTATTAGGGAATTCATCGCCAGCCAAAAAATCTCCGGCTTCGCGCAAGGAATCACAAAACTGGTGCCATGCCGTCACACTGTTATTTGTCATCTGTTACTCACTCCTATTTGTCTTGTCTGCTAAGTTTCAAAAGGGACAGAAAAATAGTCCATATAGTGGGCGAACATGTCATTTAGCTGGCCCCTGCTGTAACCAAATTGTTCCAGGTCATATTCGTGTTTACCGTGTTTACCCATGGGTTTATTATCAAGATAATCGGTAATTTCCTGACTTTCTTTGTCGCCAAAATCCAGGCCCACAGCCTGATAAACCTTTGCCATAGTCTCTACCGGGCTCGTCACCAGATCCTGAAAATAGAGATTATGGATTTGATCCTGCGGTAGCACACCTGATTCACGCTCTGCAATAATCTGTTTGAACGATTGCGCCATGGCTGGCCCCATATGCGCAAAAATGTCGGTACTGACGCTATCAGACTTCATCCAGCGCAGGGTTGCCATTAGTGAACAAAGAGAACCCATCACCTTGGACATATCGCGATGGGTATGGAGAAATTGTGCATCGGGGAAGACTGCAAACAAGGAGGGTAAATGGCTTTCATGGCGCGGATTTTTTAGCACCCAACGGCGCGCTACAGTTGTGCTTGACCGCTGCTGCTCCTGCCACTGTAAAACCTGAAGATAACGTTTCTCAAATTCATAGGCACCACGCCAGTCCTGAGCATAGGAATACATATCATAAGCTGGCGCGAAATAGAGACCGCCCCAATTATTAGACAAAAACTCACTCCAGTGAATCATCGCGCATTCCGATGGATGCTCAGCATCATTTTCGTGCATAGTGCGATATTCAGGCGCGATCTCGTTATAAATTAGTTGTTCTGCGTTGGTTTGCTCTATGCGCTGTGCAGTCGTATTGCCTCCCACAGTTTCATCACCCAACTGGTGTGTCTCCCAGGTCAGTGGTGCACGTAAACTGGGATTTAACGCCAATAATTCGTGGGTAATAGATGTGCCGGTGCGGCCAAAACCGCCAATAAATATGGGCTGAAGTATTTGTTCTTCCAATATCTGCGGGTGGCGACGAATCAGCTCCTGCATCTGTAGGCGATTGCGCAAGCTACGTAAAATTTCAGTACGCGCAGTTATGGCACCCACCAAATTGAGGTCGGCCTGACTATTCAAGGCATCAACTAGCTGCCGGTAGTGTCCTTGCCAGGTATCGGGGCCAAAATCCGTCAGCCCGGTTGACTCTTGTGCAGCAGCCAACATTTCTTCAGCATCCAGGCTGACCATGTATTTTGTGCCACCAACTGCATCGGCTAGGCTTTGTAACTGACGATACCAAACAGGTCGACTCGACAAATCATTAAACATTCCACACTCCCCTGGCACACGATACAAGTCAGTACGACTCCAGCCTTCAATTCATACTAGCGTGTCACCGCCGTTATGCCACCTCCAGACGCCCATTCTGAATGAATCGCAATACAAGGACCTGACGTGCTTCAATGCATAAGAAAATTGACCCGCAGCGGCGATAACGGCACTCTATAGTCATATCATTATGGAGTATCACCTTGCCCATACCTCGCAAACTGCCTATGACCGTCGCCCTGCTACCCTTGCTAGTGCTTTTGTCATTATTGTCGCTCAATGTGTATATCTTTGGCGACGACGCCATCAGTGGCGCCAACCAAATTATCCTGTTGATGTCGGGGGCGTTTGCCACCTGCCTGGGCTTGGCCTATGGCGCCAAATGGAAGACCATCGAGGGCAATATTGTTAGCAGTATCACCATTGCTGCCCCAGCGATACTGATACTGCTAATGGTAGGTGCCTTGTCTGGTACATGGATGGTGAGTGGCATCATTCCAACAATGATTTACTACGGTTTACAGCTGTTAAACCCCACTCTATTTTTAGTATCGGCCTGTGTTTTCAGCTCGCTGGTATCACTGTTTACCGGCAGCTCCTGGACCACATCAGCCACCGTCGGTATCGCATTAATGGGCATTGCCAATGTATTGGGAGTGTCTCCTGGCCTGGCCGCCGGGGCCATTCTGTCGGGTGCCTATTTTGGTGACAAAATGTCTCCGTTGTCTGATACAACCAATCTCGCAGCGGCCACTACCGGCACTGAACTCTTTACCCATATCCGCTATATGATGATCACTACCGTGCCTTCTATTAGCATTGCGCTGCTTTTGTTTACCGGTATTGGCCTGTTTGGCAACGGGGCAACCGTCATGCCCGATACGCGTGAAATCGAGCAGGCACTTAGCAGCGCAATGACGATAACACCGTGGTTGCTACTCGTACCGCTGGCGGTATTGGTGATGATTATTAAACGTGTGCCCGCATTGCCGGCCATTTTTATCGGCGCTCTGTTGGGTGCGGTTTTTGCGCTAATATTTCAAGCTGATACGGTTAGGTCGCTGGCGACTGATACGGACAGTTCCTTTGCAGTTTATGCCGGGCTATTGCAAGCAAGTTATGGCACGGCTGCAATTACTACGGGTAACCCAATGCTGGACGATTTACTCACATCCAATGGTATGTCGGGCATGTTAAGTACACTCTGGCTTATTATTTCTGCGATGGTTTTTGGTGGTGCTATGGAGGGCTCGGGTTTCCTTGGTCGCATCACTGAGGCGCTGGTTGCCAGAGCACGTTCCGCACTTGGGCTCATTAGTGCAACCGCCGGAACCTGTCTGTTTGCCAATATCAGCGCTTCTGACCAGTATCTAGCGATACTGGTACCTGGCCGCATGTTTAGCTCGGCCTATAAACGTCAGGGGCTAGCCCCGCAGAACCTGAGCCGCACGCTGGAGGATTCCGGCACAGCCACTTCTGTACTCATACCCTGGAATACCTGCGGCGCCTACCATGCAACAGTACTGGGCGTTGCAACGCTGAGTTATGCACCCTTCGCCTTCTTTTGTTTGCTGAGCCCGCTAATGACTATTCTGGTGGCCGGGTTTAATTACCGATTGGCAGAAGATGTTCAGCCAATCGGCAATACATCTGATCCCGCGATTACGCCCTAACCAGATTATATTAATCCTTCCTATTATCTTAGCTCTAGTTTGATACTAACTTCTCGTATGTGGCCACAATATGTTGCGCAATTTTTTCCACATCCACTTCACTCATGGCGTTAATTTTTTCGCGTACGTGGTCGGTGTGAGGATTCTCTATTTCCAGCGATTTTATCAGATCGGAGTGGCTGCTTTTTGCAGGCTCTACAAAATCATTTTCCTCATCAATATGAAGTAAATGCATACTCAAGGCTGCAGCAACTCTCGAGTGAATATCACCCGGTGCTACAAGCGACATGAGTGCCAGACTATATTTTCTCTTTGCAAGCAGTTGAGACATATTAGGTTTCCTAAAAATTACCGGCCCATGATGAGCCTGTGGACTTCCCAGAGTCAACTAGACACGGGCTGATTCGAAAAAGTGCGTTTGTTCATATTTAGTCGATGACATGCCACCTTCAACGGATAAGCAAACGTCTGGTACACGCTGAAATATTAGCTTTTCAGCAATACGCCATAGCGAGCCAGGGTCTGAACCACATTCTCAAACAAAATGGTTATATCGAGTACAAAATTCCGGTCGGCGTCTGACAGGTCTTGCTCGCTGTTGAAATAGTTGTGGCGCATCTTCGTCATCAAGGCACTGCGATCCTGAGTCAACGTCGCCAGGGTATCAATCTCGTCTTCGTCCCGACTGCGTATTGCATCAATGGCAGTGAGCATAATGAAATCCGCGCTTTCCATAATGACATTGCCCAACTCTCGCGCTCGAGGTGAGAGATCCTGCCGGCCCATTTCTGTGGTCAACTGAAACACGATGTCCTCGAATCGGCGCAGCTGTTCCTGCATTTTAGTAACACGAATCAAGTCGTCGGAGGTGGCCGTATTCAAGCCGAGACGGGAAACCTGTGACAAAGTTTCGTTAATCTTTTTGGAAATCTCAATGAATGCCGCGTGATAGGTGGCGGGAGACTCCCGCTGTTCGGTAGAATCCTCACGTAGGGCATCGATATACAGTGGCAGTCTTTCCAGTAGTCGGTCCTGTTCCCGCTCAATCAGCAGCAGCCCCGTCTCCGGTGAATCGGCGGCGTTCCTGTGCAGAAACTGCGTTTCCGATAGCACTTCTGTAGCCGAGGGTGGATATTTGCGCTCGATATAATCAAATACTGGCCTGCGCATCAAGACCAGCAAACTTGCTCCACCGAACTGGAAAACCAGGGCAACCACTATTGCCTGGCCACTCACTGCATCACTCAGGGAACGCGCCAGCGCCATTAGCAGAGGTAAACCCAGAACCTGCTCTATAAAGAACAACAACACAAAGGCTGACGTGGCGATGGTGTCAAAAGCTATCTGCGCGATTACCACTTCCCGTGCGCTGCCTTTGGAATGAAAGGAAAATATATAAGTCAGTATACCCGTGCCGGCCTGAGCGCCGAATATCGCCATCGCCGCCTCTTCCAGGCCGAATAAACCCGAGGAGGCCATAGCGATGGTAATCAGCATGATGGCGACGTTGGACTGCACGATAACCGTGAGTACCAGACCCACGACAAAGCACAGAATGTAGGCCCCCTGGATAAACTGGACCAGATCAGAGACCTCCTCCATGGAGGCAAACCCCGCCGCGCCACTCTTCACCAGAAACAGCCCGAACATGATCATACCCATGCCGAACATGGCGCCGTAAACCTGCACCAGGCGTTTAGGGTAGTGGAAGGTCAAACCGAAGGCGGTAGCGCCCAGCAACAGCAAGGCAAAAATCTTAACCGACAGCATCGACACAAAAGCGATCAGACTGCTGCCCGCATTACCCCAGTAAACCATAGGCGCTGACTGGCGCGGTTTAATCAGACCCGCTTGCACAAAATCAGACAGGATAAAGGCGGTAGCCTTACCGCTCTGGGTAAAAAAGCCCAGAAATAGACCCCATAAAAACATACCGACCCGGTTCTTACTGACCCGCGTAATAATCTCACTCACCGCGCCGCTGGTCATCTGTTGTAAATAATCACCAGCAAAGTGAATACCCACCAAAAATATTCCCGCGCCGCCAAAAATCAAGGCAAACAATTCACTGACGGGCTGGTCGGTACTCTCGAGTTCGATGGCCGCCAGCGCGGACGAGGCGCACAGGATGCTTGCCAGTAGTGCGAGTGAACAGCTGTAAATTATTTTCATCATAATCCGTTTGTCATTGCCCGGTGCCGTCGAATAAAGAGGCTATAAAACGATACCATCGAGCAAAAGTTGCGAAGCCCGCTCGCTCTGTTCGACGGAAACTTTCTTCATAACCTGTTGGAATTCTGGATACTCTGCACTTATCTGTTCATAGCGTAACTTGTCCAGAACCAGTACCTCTGTGTAGCCGGTAGCCCGCACTGAAGCGCTACGATGCTCGCCCAGAACCTGGGACAGATGACCAAAATAATCGCCTGGCCCCATAGTGCCGTGTTGTGTTTCATTTGCTCCTGAGAGAATTTCCACTTGCCCCCGATTAATGAAATACAAGTTTTTTCCTACTTCCCCCTCTCGGGCCAGATAGTTGCCCGGAGCGTAAGTGACAGGCTGTAATGCATTCAGCAAGGTATTGCGAAGAAAAGGCGAACAGTGCCTGAACAAGGGTACTTTCTCCAGCACATCTTTAGCCAAGTGCAACATAATCTCGATGCGCAGGGATTCCGGCAGGTCCTCGAGAAGAGCCGCCTCGTTCAGACCCTTGCGGCTTTCCCAGAGATACTCATAATAGTTGTGAACACTGTCCCCCAGATAGGCGGGGACCTGGCGCGAGCGCAAGTACTGCTCTACCGACTCCATATGTTCCCAGTGAGTGTTTTTTGCTGCCTGCAGGTTGCTTAACAGTGACGCCACCCCGCCAATGATAAAGGCATATAAAGACGCGCCCGACAACATAACGAATATCGCCAACAGGTATTCAACAGTTCGATTCGGAGAGATATCACCGTAGCCCACTGTGGTCATAGTGGTCACAGTCCAATACAGGGATCGAATGTACTGGCTCTGGGGATCACTGGACTGGATATTAGCCGCCACTACCCAACTGTTCTGCGGAAAGCCATCGACATATGCCGAGGCAAACCAAAGACAGGCAATACAATGGACCAGTATCAGGGCGACCCCGAGGTACTTCAAAGCTCTCAGGTATCCCGGATTGGTCCAGCTGAAAGATTCCCAGCGGCGTAAGATCATAAAGAAGCGTGCCAAGCGAAATAGAGCTAGCAGCCGCACCAGTAAAATAAGGGAAAAACCTCCGACCTGCGGATCACCCATAGCGGAAGCTAACAAATCCAGAGGCAGGTTCGCCACCAGATCGACCAGAAACATTCCGTGCAGGTAATGCCGTCGATTAGCCGCCGGATCCAGAATTTCTGAGCCTCCGCGACGCTGGGAAGTTATAAAATTCAGTCCGATGTCGCAAAGCATTACCAAGCTGATAATGTGCAGTATTGTATTGCTAGCAAATTCCGCCGACTGATGAAAAACCAGCTGATATGGTATAACCAGACAGCTATAGCAGATGAGCAACAGAACCAGTGCATCCCAGTACAGGCGAAATTTCGATTGTTCCCTGATCATCACCGCTGCGTTTCCCTCACCGTATTACGATCAAGCCAGTGCGTCCTGCTCTGAGGCAAACACATTCAGAATCGTGCTGAACCCCGAAATTTCAAATACTTCTGTGGCCATCTCGTTGAGAGAGCAAACCCTGAGGTCACCCGCGCAGCCCTTCAGGCGTTTGGCTGTCGCCAGCAGCAGACGCAAACCGCTACTGCTGATATAACTCACCTGCTCAAAATTGATCAGCAACTTGCTGGCACCATCGTCGAGCAGTGAATTGATTTCACTCTCTGCAATCGGAGTGGTATTGGTATCCAGCTTGCCGTTCAGCATGACGACCTTTGTATCACCTTCGTCGCGGACTGTTATTTCCATGTTATTCCCTCTATATATCCAGATTCTTGATTAGTGTAACTATATTGCGGTTGTGGCGCCGCTGGTAGGTCACCTCATCCATGACCTTCTTGACCAGGTGAATACCCAGGCCGCCGATATCCCGATCCTCGAGTGACAATGCGGTGTCCGGATCTACTCGGGTGAACGGGTTAAAGGGCAGGCCATCATCAGATATCGAAATCGACAGTCGGCCTCCAACACTATCCATAGCCACCTCGATATCATGTGATTCCTCATCTCCATAAGCATAAGAAATAACATTGCTCAGCAATTCATCAAATACCATATTGACCTTGAGGGATATCTTCATGGGTATCTCGCACAGCTCTGCAAAATCATTGAAGGTATCGTTGACTCTGTCAATTTCCGCCATTTTATTGGCAATAATAATTTCCTGCTGATGACCCGCCGTTTCCTCTGGCTCAATATCGTACCTAAGAGCCAGTATGGTTATATCGTCTGCCTGCTCGGCCTCACCGGCAAAGGTCTCTACTGAATCCAGAGTACCCGATACCAGGACGTCGAGCTCTGTAGTTTGCGCCGATTGAAAACAGTCTATGACACGCTGCTCTCCATACAACTGGTCAGCAACATCCATCGCTTCAGTGACACCATCAGTGAAGATCAGTAGCTGGTCATCTTTAGCGAGGTACACGCTGTCTTCACCGTAAGCCAATCCGTCGACAGCCCCAACGACAGGGCCATGAATCTGTTTCAGTGTATCGAAGACACCATCGGCCCGTTTTATATAGGGATAAGGGTGCCCTGCATTGGTATAACGGAATTCACCGGATCGGACATTTAAAATCCCGAAGAATAGAGTGATGAACATACAGGAAGGGTTATCCCGGCTGATTTCATCGTTTACCCGGGTCATAATACTGGCGGGAGAGTGATCCTCGACAGCAGTCGACTTGATCATGGTCTTGGTCACCGCCATAAACAGAGCAGCCGGCACTCCCTTTCCGGACACATCACCCACACAGACACAGAGCTTGTCGCGCTCAATAAAAAAATAATCGTAGAAATCGCCACCGATCTCCCGCGCAGGTTTGAGGATAGCGTGAATGTCAAACTCGTCGTGCTCGGGAAAGGCGGGAAAGGTATCGGGCACCATGCTCATCTGAATGTCGCGGCCGACATTAAGCTCTTGCTGCATGCGTTCCTTTTGCTTATTGATGACAGTATAGGCAGCCTGCAAATCGTCCATGTTTTGCTTCAGAGCCAGGTGGGTTTTCACCCTAGCCTTAAGCAGAGGCGGATTCACCGGCTTGAGGATGTAATCGGCTGCGCCTAAATTGAAGCCCTCGGCTTCATCGGCAGTTTCGCCTTTGGCGGTGAGAAAGATCACTGGAATATCCCGGGTTGCCGGGTTCGCCTTCAACTGCCGGCATACTTCGTAGCCGTCGATTTCCGGCATCATGATGTCCAACAAGATCAAATCCGGTAATTGTGACTGGGCAATCTTCAGTGCCACCTTACCATGGACGGCGACCTTGATATGGTATTCCTCTGCCAGAATACCCTTGACCACGTCCAGGTTCTCCGGCGTGTCATCTACCGCAAGAATTGTGGGCCTGGATTTATCGCTTGCCATTTTCTGTCTCCACCTGTCAGGCCATCATCTCAGTGATAACTGCGAGGGCATCATCATATTCATATTGGTTGACCAGTTTTCTCAGCTTGTTGAGCTGAGTACTAACCTGGGGATCACCCACATCAGCAATCAAACTATCCAGGCTATCGGTAGCCTCGCCGTCGTATTGCTCGATCTGCACTGCTAGCGCCTGCAGTCGCTCAGTATAATCAGCGGGAAGTGCTTGCGACAGCTCCTTTTTCTCTGAATCACCATCAACCAAAGCCGTGTTGATTGCCTCAATCACGCGCTCCAGCTCCGTACCGGCGTCCGCTATCAGTGACTCCATATCACCGTTAAGATCTTCTCCAAGACGCTGCTCTAGCTCACCGCCCAGACGCTGAAGTGTCTCAGCACCGATGCTGCCTCCCACGCCCTTAAGCGTATGGGCTGCCCGTACCGCCGCCTCGCCATTGGCCTGTTCACGGGCGGAGCGGATAACGGCTATGGCACTGGCTTGGTTCTCCACAAACTTGCGCAACAACTTGCGGTAGGAATTAACATTGCCTCCCATCCGGGCAATACCCGCCACCGTATCCAAGCCAGGGACATCTAGCACATTTTGTCCGACTGACCCCGCTGTAGTGTCCTCGGCCGGTGGCTCAGGAAGTGTGCGTTGGCCCGGTTTTATCCAGGTCAACAGGGCGTTATAAAGCTCCCTCGGGTCAATAGGCTTGTTGAGATGCGCATTCATCCCTGCTTCGAGGGAGCGCTCCCGATCTTCCACCGCGGCGTTCGCGGTCATGGCCAGTACCGGAAGCTTGTCGAAGCGTCGCTCTTCACGGATCTTGCGAGTGGCGGTATAGCCATCCATCACCGGCATCTGAATATCCATCAATACGCAGTCGTACTCGCAAGCATCGAGCATCTGCAGGGCCTCCTCCCCATGATTAGCCACATCGACAAAGAACTTCGCCTGCTCCAGCAACTCTTTCGCCACCTGCTGGTTTATTTCGTTGTCCTCGACCACCAGTATCCGGGCACCCTGCACGGGGGCCAACATGTCCATATTGATTTCGCCACGGCTGCGGCGCGAGCGCATGGTGCTCGCCACTTCTTGGCCGAACACATGCATAATAGAGTCGTACAAATGGGATGGGCTGACCGGCTTGGCCAGGAAGGCATCGATGTGTTCCGCACCAGGCTTTTCCGTCAACTCAACACCGTGAAACGCCGAAACCAGTACCAGTCGGGGCTGCTTAGGCAAGTCGGCCATAGTCTTAATCTTGGTCGCCAGTTCCAGACCGCTCATGCCGGGCATCATCCAGTCCAGCACGACGAGGTCATAGGGTTTGGTGGCATTCTCCAGTTCAGCCAGCGCCTCGTCGCCATTGACGGCCAACGAGACATCAAAGGTAAATGAGCGCAGATAATTATCGAGGATTTCGCGGGAAGTGGCGTTGTCGTCCACTACCAGCGCATGCAAACCGCGCACATCAGCGGTGGGTTCGAATACCCGTTTGCTAATTTCCTTGCCCACACCGCATTCAATCCGAAACGCAAAAGTACTACCAGCACCCTCCTGACTTTCTACCCAGATCTCGCCTCCCATCATCTCCACCAGCTGTTTGGAGATAGCCAGACCCAGTCCAGTGCCACCATACTTCCTGGTAGTGGAACTATCCGCCTGGGAAAAAGACTGGAACAGGCGCGACTGTTGTTCCGGCGTCATGCCGATTCCGGTATCGCGCACTGAGCACTCTAGCACCAGCTTGTCACCCCGCTGTTCGGCAACACCGATTGAAACGAGAATCTCCCCCGCTTCGGTGAATTTCGCCGCGTTGTTGCAGAGGTTGATCAGTATTTGACCCATGCGCAGCGGGTCTCCGATCAGAACAGAGGGCACCTGGGGGGAGCGGTCGAAGATCAGCTCCAGACCTTTCTCCTGGGTCTTAACCAGTACCACCGTCGCCAGATCCTCCAGCACCTCGTCGATCTCAAAGGGGATCGTCTCAATATCGAGTTTGCCTGCCTCGATCTTGGAAAAATCCAGTATGTCGTTAATAATACCCAACAGCGATACTGCCGAGGCGTGAACTTTGCTCAGGTAGTCCTCCTGCCTGGCGTTGAGCGCGGTTTTCAAACACAGGTCGCTCAGGCCGATAATCGCGTTCATCGGCGTGCGAATTTCATGACTCATGTTGGCCAGGAAATCACCTTTGGCCTGGTTGGCGGCATCTGCTGCATCGCGTGCTCGCTTCAACTCCTCGGCCACTTCCCTACGCTCGTAGATCCTGCTGAGCTGGTCACCCACATTGCGGGCCAATTGTAAATCGGATTCTTCCTGTTTGATCTGACGATCAATAAAAAACTCCAATACAGCAATGGTTTTTTCTCTGACTATCACCGGAAAACCAAAACCGGACTCGACGCCTAACTGCCCAGCCAGTTGGTTACGGGGGAAATTTTTGTCCTGCTGGAGATCTGTAACCCAATGTGGTTGACCAGATTGTGCCACCCGCCCGGGAAGACCCTCACCCAACGAAAAATTCGTGCGATTGGTCAATTCGCAGAAGGGGCCGAACTGCGTGTCGTCCGCAAGATACCAGATACCGCTGGAAAGCAGTTTGTCACCCTTATCCGCCATAATATAAACATGTCCCACCGGCCAGCCGATGGTCTCGCAGAACATGTTCAAGACCTGCTGCAGCGCCTCCTCGAAAGAATCGGTAGAGAGGCCGGCTGCGACAACCCGATCCAACAGCCGTTGTTCCCGTCGCTGCTTCTCTTCCCGGGTCTGCATCTCCTTAATTTGGGTAAGATCGCGTAGCAGACCGATAAAGATATCCTCGCCCGCCAACTGCACGCGGGAGACCTTCAGCTCCATTGGAAACAGGGAGCCGTCCCGCCGGCATCCCTGCACCTCGAGCTGACCACCAACAAGTCTGGACTTACGCGACGGGTCGTATTTCTCCAGATACAAGTCATGCTCCAAAGCAATGGCCTTGGGCTGCAGTATCTTGACATTCTTGCCCACCGCGTAAAGCGCCTGGTATCCGAACATCAACTCAGCTGACTTATTGAAAGTCTGCATGATTCCCCGGCTATTGATAGTCACTACTGCATCCGGACTGGCATCGATGATAGCGGTAACCCGCTGCTCGCTCTCCTCGGCCAGTTGTTGTGATGCGAACAGTTCATCCTGTATGCGCTGCAGATCGGTATTGCTCTGTTCCAGTGTGAGGTTCTGGCCCGTCTGGGCCTCCAGCGCCTGATCCAGTTCAGCGGTGCGCTCATGCACCCGCTGCTCCAGTTCATCGTTCTTGCTCCGAACCTCGGCAAAGGTAGCCTTGAGCTCCGCCCGCATTTGCTCAAAATTCTCAGCGAGATCACCGATTTCATCACCACTGGCTCGCTCAATCGGGTCGTCCAACTTGCCCGAGGTCAGCAACTGGGCGGCTTTACCCAGAAATCGGATAGGCCGTGTCAGCGAAAGCGAAAGAAAGTAGGAGAGATATACTGCCAGAGCGATCAGCACAGACCCTAGCATGATCATGCGATCGCGGAACGTCTCGATATGCTGGAAAGCCTCACGCTCATCGATCTCGCTCATGATCACCCACTTCAGACCCGCAATATCCAGCGGGCCATAAGAAGACAGGACGTTGACGCCTCGGTAGTCAGGAAATATACCAGCCCCGGTTTCACCAGCCAGAGCCGCCTCGGTACCCTCGGTTTTCACCTCCAGCAGCCCAATAGATGTATTGAAACTCTTGATGAGCGAGACCGTCTCACGGGGAACACCACTTTTCAGCAGCATCTGCAGATAATTATTCTTGTCCTCCATCAGGAAACGAGACTGATTACGCAGAGTAAAGTCACTGCCGACGATATAGGTTTCACCCGAGTCGCCCAAGCCCATATCGGACCAACCTTGTTTGTTAGTCATGACGTCGTTGATACGAGTGACCGGCATCTGGAATACCAGTACACCTGTTTTCTTATTCCCCTCAAATATTGGAGAGGCAATAAAGGAGGCCTCCCCATTATAGGAGGGCGCATAGGGGTCGAAGTCGACAATGCTGACAAAGTCGGGCTCGTCGGAGTCTCTTGCCTCACGGAAGGCCCGAGCAAAATTGGTATCGCTGTAAGGGCCGCTCAATAGGCTGGTAGCATAATCCACTTCCTTGAACACACTGTAGACGATGTGCCCGGTTTCGATCTCGACTAAAAAGATATCGTAGTAACCGAACTTTTCCAAATAGGATCGAGTAATCGGATGATACTTGCGGTGGGTCGCTGCATAACTGGTGTAATCACTGGCGGCGTCCAGCAGATGTTTTTCTCCAGTCTCGTTAGGGTTATCTGCTATGTACAGGTACTGCAGTAATTGGGTAGCGCCATTTTCGGGCCAGTAATTCACGAGATCCGGTGCGAGGTTCTGATTTTCGGCAAGCCGAGGTATAAATTCCTGTTCATAATAGGCTTGTAGTGCCGCACTTGAAGTGGAATATTCATCCATTCGGGACGTCAATTCCCCCTCGATACTATGAAAAGAGTCCGTAAACTCCCGCATGGCATCGACAACCATCTGGTCTTCAGAAAAAGTCACCACCTGATTACGAATAGAGAGAAAGTAGTCCTCAATCTGTTGCGACTTCATCGCGCGCACCGCAATCAGGCGATTAAATGCTTCCTGCTCTAGCGCCGCTCGGGTACTGTTGCTAGAAACCATCAGACTGATGACGATCACAGCAACGGTAATCGAGACCGTAACCAACAGGATCTTGGTCCCTATTTTCAATCGGCCAAACATCTATTCACCTCTCTTGTCGACAATGGCTGGAAGGTAACCAGACCAGGGCTCACCTGAGAACAATAACCAGCCAATAAGTAAAAGCGCGCGGCCTCTGGGCATAGGGTCATCACTCCACCATATCGGGCATTTCGAAATCTTCCACTTCACCGTGCTCGGCCAGGTTCAGACCCATCACTTCTTGGTCCGCGGATACTCTCAGTGGATACAGGCGATTGACCAGTTTCAGTACAACGAAGGTAACGCCAAACGTCCACACTCCGCAGGTGACTATTCCCACTAGCTGAACACCAATCTGCTCCATTCGCGATAAACCTGTTCCCAAAATATCCAGGTCACCATATAAACCCACCGCAAGGGTACCCCATATTCCTGCCCCCAAATGTACCGGTATGGCCCCTACCGCATCGTCTATTTGCAAGTGCTCCAACAACTCTTCGACCCCGATAGCGATCATTCCACCAACCAGGCCAATCAGGGCTGCTGCGGGCGTGCTCACTGCGAAGCAATTTGCGGTAATGGCGACCAACCCTGCCAGGCAGCCATTCATAAACTGGGTGACGTTTAGACGGTTTTGGACCGCGTAACCGAGAAGGCCAGCAGAAATGGCACCAATAGAGCCACCTATTACCGTGTTGACCATAATACCCGAGACTTGGCCATTCATGGCCAGAGTGCTGCCGCCATTGAAGCCCAACCAACCGATAAACAATAAGACTGCACCCAGCGTTGCCAGCGACAGATTGGATGGATTAAGCCGCTGGGGCGTACCATCTGCCGCAAAACGCCCGATTCGGGGTCCGATGATCAACAGCACCGCCAGGGATGTCCAACCACCCACACTGTGCACCACGGAGGAGCCGGCAAAATCGACAAAGCCCATGCCGTTCAGCCAACCAAGGGCCTCACCTGTATCCAGCCCGGCCCAGGCCCAATGACCGAATACCGGATAGATCAGCGCGGACACGAGAACTGTGACAATAAGATAGGAGCTAAAGCGCATACGCTCGGCGATCGCCCCGGACATGATGGTTACCGCGGCGCCACAGAACATAACCTGAAATAAAAAGAATGCTGACAGGAAGCTGCTCTGAGAGAAAAAGTCCAGGCTGAAGCCCGACGAACCAAACCAGCCAGCCCGACTAGCACCAAACATCAGGCCAAAACCCACCAGCCAAAACACCACAGTAGTGAGGCAAAAATCCGCAAGATTTTTAATGGCGACATTAATGCTGTTCTTTCTTCTCGTGAGCCCGCTCTCCAGGCACAGAAAACCTGCCTGCATAATAAACACCAGAGCACTGCAGAGATAAATCCACATGAGGTCTATATTGAGCTGTGTTTCATCCATAAAAATGCAACATCGTGAAAAACTGTCCTGAAACTACCATACGCACTCTAGACGGGCAAGCCGTGTCGCGAGGTGCCACCTTTCGACATCGAAAAGCCGGCATCTCCCTCAACCAACTAATGATGCCCTGCAAAGCTATTATAATCATCAAGCCTCACATTCTGCCCAAGCTCTATCTAAGTTCATCTAGCATAGAAATATAAGATGACACTCTATCCGCCAAATGCCTGTTCAATGTTTCTAATATGCTAATAAATACATTGGGTGACTCTTTAGACAGTTTATATAAGGATTTTTCCGATATCCCCCAAACACAAGTCTCTGAATCAGCCGCCACCGAAGTGAGTGCTTCATGAGCAGTAGTTTGAAAGCAGCTGGCAGCACCAAAAATAGCACCTGGTCGTATTTTTCTGACCCGGCTTCCATCGTAATGCATTATGGTGAGGCAGCCTTGTGTTACGAAATACACAGCCTTGGAAGGCTCTCCTTCATTAACGAGAACGTCACCTTTATCAAGATCGTATTTCTCGAAACTATTTATCCATTCTCCTGGTTCCATATTGAGTATGGAAGGTAAAGTGACTATTGCGGATTTTTCTGCTCCACCTTTCAAAGTACCCACGGCGCCAAGAATACACTCCTCACAGTACTCCAAGGCATGATCAACATCATCAAAGCGGCTGTCGACATAGGCACTGCCATCGGTGAAAACCACACGTTGAAGGCTGCCACCCACAGACAAAGAAATACCAGAGTAGACTAACTCAACCCCACATTTTTTTAGAATACCATTAAGTTTAACGAAACTATGTATCGCCGTGGTATCAATGCCGGTAACGCGTGAAAAATCCAAAATAATATAAGAAACTTCTTCGCCTTTGGCGTCACTCACTAACTTGCTTATGATCGATACAAGATTGGAAGACGAGGCAAAAAATAAATAGCCCTGGAGCTCATAAATTCTAATTCTATGACTATTTGCCTTTAGAGCCTCTCTTTCTACTTTTGTCCGATCAACGTGACCGTGACTTCGACTACCAGAAAGCACACGATGAACAACATCAATATCACTGTAACTTCGAATAAATACAATCATCGCAATCAATATACCTACAAAAATACCTTCCAGAAAACCCAGATATTCTACGGATACAAAAATCGCAACAATCACCAGCTGATCAGATCGAGCCAACTTGGGAAAGCCTATAAAAACCCAATCATAAAGTATTCCGAAAGCGGCAAAACACAGCAAGCCACCCAAAATAAATTTCGGAAAAAATGACAGGAAATCTCCGCCAGAAAAAAGCACTGTCAGACAAACAAGTCCTGCAAACACACCAACCAAGCGTGTTTTAGCTCCCATTTTCTCACTTAATGCAGAAAGACTGACAAAATGTAAATTAACAGGGGATACCAGAGCGGATACCAGTAAATTCGTTATCCCGGCTGACTCCAACTCCCTATTCATATCAATGTCGCGCTGAACAATGCCCTCTAGAGCAGTCACATTCAGGAGCAGATTTACAGCCGATATAGAAACAACCGTAGCCAGTGCGCCAGCATGCAGCAGGACCAATTTAATATCGATCAGATCGACAAAAGACAGGGGTAGCGGGGCCCACAAACCTCCGCTACCAATTGGCTCCATTAACCAGCCATTACCAAGTGCAGTAGGAGCATCGACTGCCATGAGATAAATAAGTATATAAAAGGATAGAACACCAGAAGCTATGGCCACGGGGAGAGTTAAATAATGTGGCAGCCACTTCGTAATTTTGAATAAAGTATAACCGTACAAAACGCCGCCACCCCAGAGCAGTAAAACCTCAATAGAAAACAGCGTCGGTATAGTGGCATAACTAACAGCAACACCACCCATAAGAAATATGGAGGCCTTAAGAAGCAACCAACCACTCGCAACTAGAAAACCGCCAATCACAGAGTAAGGAATGTACCTGACAATATTTGATAGCCGAAAGCGCCCAAGAAACCAAAGAACAGCCCCTGTCGCCAGCGAAGCTATTATCATAAACGCCGCGATATTAGCCATGTATTCTTCCGGCCTGGCATCTTCAGGTAACATTAAAACGATGCTGGACACTGCCGCCGCGGTGATTGCTGTTGGATTACTTTGAGGCAGTGATATGACACCTTTCACGGAGCTCAACAAGGCCATCAATATGCAACCCAAGGCTCCAGCAAGTATTAAGTACCCCGCACCCTGACTAATCAAATCGCTGACGGGCCCCACGTAGATAACGGAGGCATAAGAAAACATAAAAACGACTGAAAGCAGACCCCCTACAATCCCGGAGAAAATCGCTGGAAGAAGCATAGTCGACTTACAATCGTTATAGAGTTCAGATAGTATTTTTTTCCCCACCAGCCTTCCTTTATTTTATTTATAAAAACTCTGGCATGATTTGAGTTTACAGTAATGCTATTTCTTAATCGGTGAACGATTTCTGAGCCATCGTCACCAAGGCTTCTATTTTAGTCAATTTTCACAGACTTTTGTTATTCAACTCCCAAAAAGAAGTTCACTATCTCTTGCGGTGCGGAGATATCGCCTGCACCTTTACCAAGAATTCTCGGGAAAGTTACTATCCGCGAGGGAACCACATGACCCGAGCCCTGCAATGTATATAAGCGCACCTGAGTCCCGTCATTTCCTAGCCAACGATCCTCTCGTACAGAAGTGCTATCATCGCCGTCTTGTTCCGGATGAGTACGTGTTTCAGGTTCATTGTTAATTTGTGCAAGCCCCAACCAATAGCCTATTGTGTCGTGGCTTGATAAAACATCGCCTCGGCTGTCGTTACTACCAACTTTCACCCTACCGCCCTGGTATGGATTGATGGGATCTTCTGTGCCGTTAAAGACTGCTATCGATATAGGCCTGCCACTCTTCTGGCAGTCCATATTGCTGTCGACCGGCAGGTTCGCAGCCATAGGCGCGACGGCGGCAAATATATCCGGCAGCTCCAATGCCAACCTGTAAGCCATGTGACCGCCATTGGACAAACCCGTGGCAAAAATCCTCTCTGAGTCGACGGAGTGTGTTTCACTAAAGTAGGAAATCATGGCGGTAAAAAATGCAGGGTCATCGATATTCTTTTGGTTCGCCTGATAATCTGCTGAGGCACGACAATCGTTCCAATGCTTTTGATAGCCATCGGGATATACCACGATAAAGCCGTATTGATCGGCTAAAGTCTCAAATTCGAAACCGGTCGCTTTACGCATTGAATCACCAGGTTGATTTGAACCGTGCAGCACAAATATCAGCGGTGGTTTAACATCCAATTGCTTGGGCAGATAAAAGCCAAAACTGCGATCAATATCATCCACCTTTATAGAATGAGACTGATAATCGCCACTTAACTCGGGCGGGTCTATCGCCGGTACATATAAATAGTAAAAGAAAGCAGCAACTACCAGCAGGACCAATACGGCCAGTATCAATAAAATCCAACGAATTATTTTCATTATTATTAAGGTTCCGAATATTTTCTACAAAGCACATCCTAACATGTGCGGCTTCGGCTTTTGCATCAGCTAATCTATAGATAGCAGACGCCTTTCAACGCCGAGATTGTACGACAGCCAGTTAAGACTTACACTCCTGATCACTCGGACCATAACAGCGATACAGTGAATAAATGAACATCCCAACTACTTGCAGCGGCGAACTTTTCCAATTTGGCATTATCGGAGATTTGCATTCCCATTGGGACCATGTCGACTTGCGTCAATTCGCAAGCGCTGACTACGACTTATTGTTCTTTACTGGCGACCTGGGCGGTGGCAGTCAGGATAGCAGCTTAAAAATGGCCCGTTCCATGGCCCAGTTAAGCCAACCCACGCTGGTGATGCCGGGCAATAACGATACCGATGATATCGTACGACTGGCCGCTGAACTCGCACATCAGCGCGGGCTTAATCAATTGCTCTCTTTAACCAGTAGCAGCGCCACGCAACGCCAGCCAATCAGTCTGTGTGGCTATAGTGAACATCGCATTCAGGTTGGAAACCGAGTTATAAGTCTTATAGCCGCTCGCCCACACAGCATGGGCGGCCCAAATTTGTCGTTCCCGGAATTTATGGCAGCAAGCTACGCCATTACCAGCCTGCAAGAGTCAGCGAGCCGCATCAAACAATTAGTCGAACAGGCCGCCGACGAGATAATTTTCTTGTCGCATAACGGCCCCAAAGGACTGGGTGAAATGGAGCATGATATGTGGGGCTGTGACTTCAAAGCGGATGGCGGCGACTGGGGCGACCCTGACCTGGCCTTGGCAATAAGCCACGCAAAGTCCAGCGGAAAGCAGGTATTGGCGGTAGTAGCTGGCCATATGCACTTGCGTACCAAGCAAGGCCTCGAGCGACCGTGGTTAAAAAGTGTCGACGAAACTGTCTATGTAAATGCTGCGCGTGTGCCGCGTATATTTTCAGGCTCCGACGACGTATATCGACACCATGTGCGCTTAACAATCAGTGAAACCGAATTGATCGCCGAAGAAGTATTAGTCCCCGAATACGGCGAATAGTGAATTTCTATATATGCTGCAGGATCTCTTTACAACGTTTGCCAGAAATCCCGTACCACTCGGCAATGGAACCCATCAGGGCGTTTTCCGTATCTTCTATTTTATTATCGGCAATCGCTACCGCTGCAGCGAGCGAAAAGGCGGTTTCGCGGTCTACGCGATCCGCCGACAATCGAGCGCCTACAAACTGCAACCGCCCCTCTACGCCAAATTTTTCAACTTCCCTTGCACAGTGTCTAAATAGATCGTTGAGGCTAGTTTCGTCCAAAACACCATCGGTAAGAATCTGCAGTGCACCACGAATAGCATCCAGTTCAATACTCGCGGCGTCGCCATCGACCAGCATCATCAGGTACATCGTTTCTGCAAAAGGAGCAAAGCGCTCAACGGCGGCCTGTTGATGCGCCGGCGATACCTCGGATCTGCTATTGGCATCGCCGGTATCGGCTCCGCTCTGCACCAGGCCATCGCGCAGGCGACGAATGGTATCGGTATCAATATTCATCAATTATTTTCCTGGATGTTGAGACAGCCGCAAGCGGCCCTTCTTTAGGCACAATACGATTATCCCTGCGGAACCGCTACGGAAGCCGCGTTAACGATCGCTGCGTGACTCAGTCAGGCGCAGCTGCCAGATCTGCCCTGAGCGTACGCGCTGCCAGATAGAAATGACAGGCTGACCAGAACATGATCGCAGGCAATACGTACAACATTGCGTAACGTAAGGATTCCACTCCCAGCGACGCTTGCAAGTAGTCGCTAAGCATACCGATGATCCAGGGCCCTAAACCAAGCCCGATGATATTGATCACCAGAAACAGTATGGCAGAGGACAAAGCACGCATGCGCAAACCCACCAGGCCGTGAGTGGTAGCTATGGTATTGGCGAGGAATACATTAAACAATATACCCGGCACGATGCTGAGTAACAAAGCGGTATAGGGGCCGTCGGCCAGGTAGATTAAGACCATAAAGGGCACGCAAATAAAGCCGGTCAGCGCCGGTAGCCACGTATACCAGCGCTGGTCACGCAGTGCCAAGCGGTCGGCGAGCAAGGCGCCGCTAAATACCCCCACCGCACCACCCAGCCCGATGGTCAGAGCCAACCAGGTGCCAAGCTCGCCTGTCGACATGCCATGCGAGCGAATCATAAAAGAGGCTGTCCAATTGCTGGTGCCATAGCCGGCAAAGGCATTCAGCCCAGCACCCAACGCCATATGCCGAAACGCGTGGCGACTCCATAACAGGGCAAGTACTTGCGTCAATGGTACCTGCTCACTGTCTTTGCGTTGTTCATTCAGCCCCCGCAAAGGTTCTGCAACGCACAGACGTACGATAATCGCGAGCAGGATGCCGGGTATTCCTACGACCATAAAGGCCACCCGCCAGCCAAAGAATTCGTTCAACCAGCCGCCGGCCAAAAAACCAAACAGGATGCCTATACTCACCCCCATCGAGTAGAACCCGAGGGCACTGGCGCGCTGTTTCGGCCCGAAGATATCGGAAATAATTGCGTGCGACGGCGGGCTGCCACCGGCCTCACCAATACCCACACCTATGCGCGCCAACAATAGCTGGACAAAATTCTGCGCAAAACCGCTGATTGCGGTCATAAAACTCCACACCAGCAGCGACAGCGCAACTATGTCGCGCCGGTTGCCTCGGTCTGCCCAACGGGCAATTGGAATACCGGCAATGACGTAGAATGCGGCGAAGGCGAACCCAGTCAGCAGGCCAAGCTGGCCGTCCGACAGGCCCAACTCAGCTTTGATCGGCTCCTGCAGTATAGCCAGCAGCTGTCGGTCGATGAAATTGAAGCTATAGACTATAGTCAGTATGACGAGAGTGATGTAGGCGCTCTTTCTCGTCGTATACGGATTGATCGTTTGCGCCGAAGCTTCGCCCGAATGCGCGTCTTGTTGTTTTTGCATGCTGCCTGCTATTTTTGTTATGGTCTGCCCAACACCTTACCGCATTCGTTAGACTTCCCCAAGCGATCAAACATAATAGCTCATCAGCCGCGTGTCTATGCCGTTCGCCGCAACGCCCTCAGATGCAGATAAATTCTGCCCTGCAGCGGCAGATGCCAAACAGAAGCCGACAAGTAGGAAAAACCAACGACTGTGATGACTCGCATTTATCCAGGTATCATACAAGAGACTCCATAAGCCGTTTTATTATGCTTACAGTATCCCAGCTAAAGATGGGAAGATGGATGAAGATCTGCTAACAATCGGCTAAATCATTTTTCATAATGGTAGCGACAAGAAATAATGGTTAGTTGATCATTGTCGACGGCATAAACTAGCCGATTGGTCTCATCTATACGACGTGACCAAAACCCCGCCAAATTTTCTTTCAGTGGCTCTGGCTTCCCCATACCTTCATAAGGTGAGCGTTGCGTATCGAGGATGAGTTTGTTGATACGTTTCAGCGTTTTCTTATCTTGACCCTGCCAATAAACATAATCTGACCACGCCTCCTTAGTCCATGATAATAGCTCAATCATTCACTAACTCACGCTGCACTACCTGCCCCTTTTGATATTGTTTGATCGATTTTGCCAAATGGGCGGTATTTGCCGGACTTTTGAGTAGGTGCACAGTTTCCATCAGGCTATTAAACTGATCGAGTGACATTACAACCGCATCATCTGCGTCACGGCGAGAGATAACGGTATAGTCTGCATCGTTAACGACTTGATCTAGAACACTTTTAAGCTTGTTTCGAGCTTCGGAGAAATTTATGACTCTCATAGGGGAACACCACACATGTACAATAACAAGGACAAGTATAACTTGTTCAGTTTGTTGTGCAAGTCTGAGGCAAAAGGTATTGGGTGTAACCGCTAATGTAATGCCTCAATTTTCTCGCGATACATTTTGGGGGTTGCCCCCGTCCAGGCGCGAAAAGATCGGACAAAAGAACTGGGTTCGGTAAAACCGAGAATTTCTGCTATATCGGCAATTTTCATTTTGTTATTTAGTAGATACTCTATCGCTAAAGCGCAGCGCACTTCATCTTTTAACTGTTGATAACTTGAACCTTCTTTGACCAGGCGGCGGCGCAAACTGGACTCCGACATATGCAGGGCACTGGCTATACTGGCAAAGGCTGGCATACCGCCCTGGATATCGGCACTAATCAGAGATTTTATCGCGGCGCTGGTGCTCACCGGTCGGCTCTCCATCGCCATTAAGTGATAGATAGAATTTTCCAGAAAATCGTTCAAAGACTCTGCGTTATGAACCAACCGAAAATCAAGGTATTCACGTGAAAACGACACTGTATTCTCATCGGCGTCAAAAACTATTGGGCAATGAAAGACATTGCTCAAGCCTTCATAATAGGCCTCATTCAGATAAGGCGCCGATACCTTCACCTCAGTCGGCTCCAGCGTGCGTCCAATCAGCCAACCACTGAAGGCATACCAGATTGCGAGGCCCGAGGCCTTGGCTACGGTTTCCTCGTGAACCGAGCGGTCCCAGGATACGGGCGACAAAACATTTTCTTCGCCGCGCGCCGCAATAGCATAGTCAATTTTTGCCGTATCACCTTCAATGACAAGCTTCATTCGGTAGCCGATCATGGGATACAGCAGATGATCAAAACGCTGAGCGCGAGCCAGGGCTTCACCCAGTGTTTTACAGCCAATAATACAGTGACACATCATCTCAAAGGCGGTACTACCAATACCCGCAGCCCAGGGTATGGGCTGTTTGAGGGTTTCCATCTGAACCACAGCCTGCTTGTATAAACGAGAATAGTATTTTCCTGGCAAATCCTTGTCAGGTTCCTGCTCTCGCACTTTGTGGTAATTCAGCCCTGCTCGCTCGGCAACTTGCTTCACATCGAGGCCAATCATTTCCAGATAATCAAACAGGCGGAAGAATTTTTTCGCCGGTATCAAAATTTCAGCCACCCTGCGCTCCTGTTGCTACCACTATGTACTCTAGTTAAACGACTGAAAATGCTAATAAAGCTGACGGCTGTCGTCATACCCATCAACGCCAATACCCGTAAGATACAAAGCTATCAGTAAATTGTCGACCGCTTAGCACTCTCTGAGCTTAGCCAAGGCAATACTACATCAATAAGGGACCGCCGCATGAGCCATGATCTAGACAAACATATCCGCAAGGAAATTCTCATTGGCAGTCTGTCCAATATATTTTTTAACGGGCTTATCGCCTGGTGGCTACTGAAAGATAAAGGCGACTTACATTTGTGGGGTGAAACAGGCTTTGCGGTAGACATTGCAGCTACCGGGTTTATATTACCGCTGATTGTTGGCCTGATCGTTATATCCATTCATCGCAGTAAAGTCAGAAAGGGCAAAATGCCCGCCGTACCAGGACAAGACCAGCAACTGTGGGGGCGTTTTCCTTTTTCGGTTTTCTTTAGCTCAGCTATTTTTGGTTTAATCGGCCTCTTTCTTATAGCGCCGATAACCATTGGTGTTTTTATCGGTTTGAATATTGATCAGGTATCACCCATTAACTATTCCATCTTTAAGGGTCTGTGGGCGGGTGTGATCGTCGCCATTCTAGCCGGACCGATGGTTAAAGTAGGTCTTAGAAGAGCCAACACCGCTGAGGTCAATTAATATAGCGAATAAATATCGCCTGGCAGACATTGAACATGTGTTAATCCTCCACCCCCGAGTGGCTGACTGTTGTATATTCGGTATTCTCACAAGTTTAATTCGCCCAGGGCATTAAGGATACGATATGAAACTGGCAGGAAAAGTTGCACTCATTACTGGCGCTGGCCAAGGTGTTGGACAAGGTATTGCACTGGCGATGGCGCGCGAAGGCGCTACCATTGCAGTGACTGGTCGTACTCTGGACAAACTGAATACCACACGATCAATGATCGAAGAGATTGGCGGCAAAGCCATCGCCATTGCCTGCAATGTTAAAGATGTAGCGTCTGTTGAAGCCTGTGTCGCCAGCGTAGTAGAACAACTGGGTGGTATTAACATTCTGGTCAACAATGCCCAGGAGGTCCCCTTGGGCACGCTGCTTGAGGTCACAGACGAGGCCTTCGAGGCGGGCTGGCAATCTGGCCCCAACGCCACCATGCGGCTAATGAAATTATGTCACCCTCACCTGAAAGGCGGCGGTTGTATCGTCAATTTGGCCAGTACTGCGGCCAAGCGCTGGGACGCCAGCGGATTCGGCGCCTATGCTGCCGTCAAGGAAGCCATACGCGCCCTCACCCGCGCTGCCGCCTGTGAGTGGGCCAAAGACGGTATTCGCACTAACGTCATTCTTCCACACGCCACCTCCCCTGGCCTTAAATGGTGGATAGAAAACTGCCCCGAAGAGGCAGAAGCATTTATCGCCACAATACCCATGGGAAGAGTGGGTGATTGCGAACAGGACATAGGTCGCTTTGTGGCTACGCTTGTTTCAGATGACTGCGCCTACGTTAACGGCCAAAGTATTGCCGTCGATGGCGGCCAGGCCTTTATGGGCTAACATTCGCGCTGGCATAATGTATAAAAGTTCTGATAAAATCGCCGGTCTTTCTGAGCAATGGCAATGGCCATTGCTGCTCTAACGACCAACGATTTAACACAGGACACCATCATGAGTCTTGCCGACAAGGTATTGGCAGTAAATAACGATCTTCCCATTCGTACCGACCAGCCCGTACACAGCGGCAAGGTACGCTCGGTATACTGGCTGACCGAGGCGGACAGTGCGCGTTTAATCGAGCAACGTGGCTACGACGTAGCCGCCGATGCTCCGCTTGCCATTATGGTGATCAGTGACCGCATCTCCGCCTTTGATTGTATCTGGCATGGTGAAGGCGGCATGAATGGTGTACCCGGTAAGGGCGCAGCGCTCAACGCCATATCGAATCACTGGTTTGAGCAGTTCCGTCAGCAGGGTTTGGCTGAAAGTCATATTCTCGAAATCCCCCATCCGTTTGTCTGGATTGTGCAAAAAGCACGACCGGTAATGATAGAGGCCATTTGTCGACAATACATTACCGGCTCAATGTGGCGCGCCTACGCAAAAGGAGAGCGTGATTTTTGTGGCATTCGTATTGCAGATGGTCTGGAAAAAGATCAGAAGTTACCCGAGCTACTGATCACGCCATCAACCAAAGGGATTCTCGAAGGTATTCCGGGTGTACCCGCTCAAGATGACGTCAATATTACCCGCAGCGACATCGATAATAACTTTGCAGCCTTCAACTTTAGCAACACTGCCGATATAGACCTGTACGAAAAACTGCTGAAAGAAGGCTTCAACCTGATTAGCGACGCACTGGAAGAACTGGACCAGATTTTTGTCGATACAAAGTTTGAATTTGGCTACGTCACTGGTAAAAACGGCCAGGAGAAACTCATTTATATGGATGAGGTTGGCACCCCCGACTCCTCCCGTATTTGGGACGGCCCAAGTTATCGTGATGGTAAAGTAGTAGAGAATTCCAAAGAGGATTTCCGTCAACTGTTACTGAAGCATTTCCCCGAGCCGGACATTCTTCTTAACAAAGACCGCATGAGTGAACGCGAAACACTAGCCCGTGATAATGCGCTGCCCGAAAGCGTATTAATGCAGGTATCTAAAACCTATGTTGGTATTGCGGAAAAAATCATCGGTCAGCCATTGGTATTATCCGATAATCCCAAAGCGGAAATCATTGAAATTCTTCGCACCGAATTCAATCTAATCGATTAAGAAAATACGCTGTGACTTTTTTAGTCGCAGCGTATTTATGCCCGTAATTGCGTACAAATTATGTCAAGCAATGCTAGACTCACAACTTGATCACATTAGGTTTAATACGAATAAAAAGGAGTCACCATGAAGACACGTGCAGCTGTAGCATTTGGCGCTGGAAAACCATTGGAAATAGCTGAAGTAGACCTGCAAGGGCCGCGCGCAGGCGAAGTACTAGTGGAGATAAAAGCGACAGGCATCTGTCACACCGATGCTTTCACCCTGTCTGGTGATGACCCTGAGGGAGCCTTCCCCGCAATTCTTGGCCACGAGGGCGCAGGTATCGTGGTAGAAGTTGGCGCTGGCGTTACCTCCGTTAAACCCGGTGATCACGTTATTCCGCTGTATACCCCCGAATGCCGTCAGTGCAATTTTTGCCTTAACCCCAAAACCAACTTATGTCAGTCCATCCGTGAAACACAGGGTGCCGGCCTTATGCCAGATGGCACATCGCGCTTCTCACTTGATGGCACCCCCATTCTGCATTATATGGGTTGCTCCACTTTCTCCAATTTCACCGTATTGCCCGAAATTGCAGTTGCCAAAGTTCGTGAAGACGCACCCTTCGACAAAATCTGTTACATCGGTTGTGGCGTAACCACCGGAGTCGGTGCAGTCGCTTTCGAAGCCAAAGTAGAAGCCGGCGCCACGGTAGTTGTTTTTGGTCTTGGCGGCATAGGCCTTAACGTGATTCAAGGCGCCAAGATGGTCGGTGCGGGCAAAATCATCGGCGTTGATCTTAATCCGTCTAAAGTGCCACTGGCCAAGCAGTTTGGTATGACGCACTTTGTGAATCCGACAGAAGTCGAGAATGTCGTTGATGCAATTGTAGACATCACCGGCGGCGGTGCCGATTACTCGTTTGAGTGTATCGGCAACGTCAATACTATGCGTCAGGCGCTGGAGTGTACTCACAAGGGCTGGGGGGAATCTTATATTATTGGTGTCGCCGGCGCGGGGCAGGAAATATCTACCCGCCCCTTTCAGCTGGTCACGGGTCGCTCCTGGAAAGGCACCGCATTTGGTGGCGCACGCGGTCGTACTGACGTACCCAAAATTGTTGACTGGTATATGGAAGGACGCCTGAATATTGACGACCTGATTACTCACACCATGCCACTAAACGACATTAATAAGGCCTTTGATCTGATGCATTCAGGTGAAAGTATTCGTTCGGTTGTACTCTACTAAACACCCAATACGATAACTCTAAGCCGGCCCCTGGCCGGCTTTTTTGCACTACGGAGACATCATGGAACAACTAGCTGCCAACAAAATTTTCGGTGGACAACAACTCCGCTACAGCCACTCATCCAGTAGCCTCAATTGCGATATGACCTTTTCTATATTTTTGCCACCACAGGCAGAACAAGGCCCGGTACCGGTGCTTTACTGGCTGTCTGGCCTAACCTGCACCGATGAAAACTTTGTCACCAAAGCCGGCGCCCAACAATATGCCAGCCAACACGGTATTGCTATCGTCGCACCGGATACCAGCCCACGGGGCGAAGCTGTGGCTGATGATTCCGATGGCGCCTACGATTTTGGTTTAGGTGCCGGTTTTTATGTCAATGCCACCGAACAGCCGTGGGCTGATCACTACCAAATGTATTCCTATATTACAGAAGAACTGCCTGCGTTAATTAATCGTGAATTCCCGGTTAAAGCCGACCGTCAATCAATCAGCGGCCACTCTATGGGCGGCCATGGAGCCTTAAGCATTGCACTGAAAAATCCGGGAAATTTTCGCTCTGCCTCCGCTTTTGCACCTATCTGCTCACCCATTAATTGTCCTTGGGGACACAAAGCACTGGGCGGCTACCTGGGTGACGATCGCGCAAAATGGGAACAATACGACGCAACAGCACTGATTGGCAAAGCCACACAACAGCTGCCGCTGCTGGTTGACCAGGGCAGCGCTGATCAATTTTTACAAGAACAACTCAAACCCGAACTGCTGATAGCGGTTTGCGAGAAAGCCGGCTACCCCTTACAGTATCGATTACAGGACGGTTACGACCACAGCTATTTCTTTATGGCCAGTTTTATTGGTGAGCATATTGCGTTTCATGCGCAATACCTAAATTAAAGTACAACGGTTATTCCCGCTCAGGCGGGAATGACGACCGACAGGTCCAGCTCTACTGAAAAACGATCGTCTTGTTACCTTTCACCAGCACACGATCTTCAAGGTGGTAACGCAGCCCTCTGGCCAATACGTCCTTCTCAACATCCTTACCCTGACGCACCATGTCTGCACGGCTGTTACTGTGACTCACTCGAATGACATCCTGTTCGATAATAGGGCCTTCATCCAGATCGGAAGTCACATAATGGCAAGTCGCCCCAATGAGTTTAACGCCACGCTCGAACGCTTTTTGATAGGGATTGGCACCAATAAAAGATGGTAAGAAACTGTGGTGGATATTGATCAATCGACCTGCATATTTCTCACACAACGACGGTGGGATAATTTGCATATAGCGGGCCAGTACAACGGTCTCTGCGCCGTGACGTTCGACAATTTCTTCCATTTTGGCAAACGAGCTAGCCTTGTCATTTTTATCGACGGGCACGTAATGAAAAGGGATGCCGTGCCATTCCACCATACTGCGCAAATTTTCGTGATTGGAAATAACACAGGGAATATCACAATGTAATTCGTCGCTATACCAGCGATGCAGTAGATCAGCCAAACAGTGTGATGCATGACTGGCCAAAATCACCACTTTCTGTTTTACCGCGGAATCACGAATATACCAATCCATATCGTATTCTGTGGCGAGAACAGAAAATTCTTCGCGAAATTTATCAAGATCTACCGTGAGAGAATCCGCCCGAATTTCATTACGCATAAAAAACCAGGTGTTTTCTGCATCGGAATGATAATTTGCCTCTGTCAGCCAACCACCATGATCAGCAACAAATTGTGCCACCTTCGCAACGATACCCACTTTATCAGGGCAGGAAATAACCAGACGAAATGACTGTTGATTGTCGTTATTGCTCATAATATTAGATCCATTTTATTATGTAAGTAAATCGTATAAACGGTAGCAAACTATTCCCAGCGCTACCATTTGATGACCAAAGCCAGCCTAGCCGATAGCTTTTAATCAGTATTCTTCAACAGGGCATCGAGATACCAATTAACAAAGCCGATGCAAGGCGCTTCAAATTCCGGGTTATAGGGGCCTGGCTCAAAAAATCGTGAATTTGCGCCTTCACTATTTCGGGTGATAATAAACTCGTCCTCTAGCGTGGTGTTATGCCATAGCCAAATCACTTTCTCTTTATCGTAATCGACACCCTCTACCGCATCATCACGCACAAACCAGACGACTTCCATATCGGTAGAAGTCAAACCCCGCGGAGTAAATCGATACAAGACGCAGTAATCTGGATAGTTCAACATAAAGCACAGGGGCCCAAGTTGAAAATCTCCTACACCGCCATCAAAGCCCTTAAATTTACCCATTAACGGTGCAACTGCTTGTCCATCCTCAGCACCAGATTTAACCCCATCATAAAGCGCGTAACGGCTGGTATAGGTACCGCAGCCAAAATCATTCTCATCATTATAGGTTTCGCTAAATTCTTCTCCAATACCTTCTATGCCGGTCTGCTGTTCTGCTCTGGCGAGCATCTCTTTAGTTAGCGTTTCAATATTGCATTCAAGATCCTTAATGGTATGCATACGGGCATAACTACGATGAGATGTAGCACAGTGGTAGCATTCCAGATAATTCTCCAGTACAAACTTCCAATTGGCATCGACCGTATAAGTACGACTTTCAATAATCTTGGCACTCTCAAGCTCGTAGGCACCCAAAGGAATCGCTAACTTTTCAAGGCCTGGACGAAAATCAGCCGCATCAGGGTCGCAGTTTATAAAGATCAAACCCTCAAAAACTTCAATGCGAGGGTGTTTTAAACCGTGATCTTCCGGACAAAAATCATCTCTCAGCTCCATATGTCGAGCCGCTTTAAGACTGCCATCAATATTAAAAACCCAGCCATGGTAGGGGCAAACAAATGTCTTGCGATTACCGCTGGTTTCCTCGCAGACTCGCGAGCCTCGATGACGGCAAACATTCATGGAAGCATGAACCTGTCCGTCGCCTGCACGACTGATAATGATCGAATCTTCGCCGACATCGTAGAGAAAGTAGTCCCCTACATCTTTCACCTGACTAATATGCCCGGCATATAGCCATGATTTAAAGACAATCTCTCCTAATTCTTGCTCGAAGGTAACATGTGAGCGGTAAAAATATCGGCCCACGGGATAGCCCGGCTTGTCTTTTTGCGCCAGCGCCATTTCTCGCATACGCGAGGTATTGTCATCTACATTTGTCGCTATAACTTTCATGCCCTACTCCACTAATATTCAGAGCTCATAACTGTATTTTTTGCGCCAATTCTTCTATACCGAGCGTAAATACCACTGATAATCCAGAGTTGGGATATTACTGTGGTATTCATCGCACTCCAGGCGTCGATGTTTTGCCAGTAGTTTGAAGTACTCTTCGCCCAGATACTCCGGTAAATATTTACCTGCATCCAATTCATCCAGTGCGGCCTCCCACCTGTGGGGCAGCACCACGTTTTCCTCTTCCATCACATGACCTTCAGCAATCATCTCCCCTGGGTCGCATTGATGGGTAAGTCCGTAGTGAACGCCGGTCAGTATCGCAGCCATCACCAGATAGGGGTTGGCATCCGCGCCAGACACGCGATGCTCTATACGCATATTTTTTTGATTTGATACGGGAATACGCAATGATACAAGACGATGGTTGTAACCCCAGTTAGGCGCAAGAGGGGCAAATACACCGGGCATCAAACGTCTATAGGAATTGGCATTTGGTGCAAAAATGGCCATGGAACTGGCCATTGTTTCGGCCAAACCACCTACCGCATGACGCATTTTTTCGGAAATTGCGGGCTCTTCTGTGCTATCGGAATCAGCAAAAACATTATTGCCCTGCGAGTCGTACAAACTGAGATGTACATGCAGACCTGAACCATCGATGTCAGGGAAGGGCTTGGCCATAAACGTCGCTACTGAACCATTTTTACGAGCAGTGCCCTTGATAATGCGTTTTAACAGCACGGCGTGATCACAGGCCATTACCGGATCATCAACATGATGTAAATTGAGTTCGAACTGACCCGGAGAAAACTCGGAATGAATGGTTGTTGAGGGGATATTTTGTGCAACACAACACGCGCTTATGTCATCAAGAAAATCCTGATTGTCTGCCAAGTCTTCAGTCATCGCGTACTGAAAGCCGGGCTGACTAAGATTAGTGCCGGGTACTTTTGCTATCTTTTGGACAGGGCGATCGCTGTCCCCGTCTTCAAGCAAATAGAACTCAAGCTCAGCTGCCACCACAGGCTGAACACCAATGGCCGCTAATTTGTCGACAATACCCTGCAAAACCCAACGCGGATCAAACCGACCTGGAGAGCCGTCGCGCTCCAGAAACTGCCCCAGTACCTGACCGATGCTGTCTCCCAGCCACGGCGTAGGCACCAGTGTGCCCGCAACCGCTGTCATTACGACATCCGGGTCACCATCCTTCAATCCGATATTCAGCCCTTCGGGAACCGAGCCGAGGGCATTACACAGCGACATGGTGGCAACTGCATTTATGCCGCTACCATAAAGATCTTCCGCTTCCGATACAGGTATTCGTTTGCCACGTAAAATACCATTAATATCCGGCGACAGGAGTTCAATGCTATCAATATTGGGATAGCGCTGCCTGAATTCCTTGTACTCCGAGATATCGGCTGTTGTCATCAAAACTACTCCAGCACCCAAGGTGCTTTATCCCATCGCCCTGTGGGCAAGGGGTTTGTTTACATTTTGAATATCCGGCCTGATGAGCATCAGTGAATCCAGACCAATACCCGCGGCAGTAGACAATTTAAAGGGATTCACATCTACCTCCCCTATAAGATCGGAAAACTCGATCGCCAGTACTGAAAGTCTTGCAGCCGCGTCACAGAGTGCATCGACATTCATCGCGGCCTGGCCACGCTTTTTATCCAGCAGTGCTCGCAACTTTAAACCCTCAAGCGCACGTGATACGGTTCTTGCATCAAAGGGCGGCTTAAGCACTGTCACGTCCTGTAGTATTTCTGCATAAATACCACCAAAACCCACCACAATCATCGGTCCAAACTGTTCATCACGAGAGACGCCCAAAATCATTTCGACGCCATCACTTTCAATCATCGGCGCCACTAAAATCCGCGGCCCCAAACTTATACTCATAGTATTATAGGCCTTGAGCAAAGCTTCTTTGTCTGCTAAACCCAGAACAACACCGCCCACATCCGACTTATGTGAAATATCGGCTGCAGCAGTTTTCAATACTACCGGATACTGAAATTGTTCAAGTAGGCCATTCAACTCGCTTAAATCATTAATCAATTGAGAAGCGACCATCGGAATACCGAAATCTGCCAGCATCAGGCTACTGGTATATTCATCCACAGAGTCTGATTGCGTTAGGCGTGTTCGCCATTTTTCCAGTTTCAAAACATCCAGCACAGGTACCGGTGTGTTTACCTGAGCGAGGAAATCCCGATACGCCAACATCGCTTTTGCGCCAATCAAGAACTGGCTCACGCCGTCAATTACCGGAAAACCACGCCGAGTATTTTCTACTACTTGCTCATCACTACCCGTACCCTGACGACTGGCGACGAGGAATACCGGTTTGCCAGTAGCTCTATGCCCGGCATGAATATAATCAATATAATCAGAATAAATCTTTCCGTGGGGAGCCCTGTCATGAACTACTGCCCCCAGTGCGGCCTCCGGATCCTGCAGCAGCGCGGTAAAACACTGTCCCATCATCCGGGCGCTATCTTCTCCCCCACTACCCCATGCATCCAAAGGGTTGACGGCAGGTAAACCTGGATCAAGTAAATTCGCTAATTTGTTTTTCGACGAAAGACTCAACTTTGTCAGAGGCACATCCAGCTTTTCTGCCAAATCAATGATCAGCTGTCGCTCTCCACCTGAATCATGCAAGGAGACCACCCCACCGGCAGACAAAGTATGTGGCTGAGAAAACATAATAAGTGCGGTGGCAAGTTGATCCATGTCCTCTACCCGCTGAACGCCGTAAGCGTCAAAAACGGCCTGGTATGAGGCATCGGTACCGGCTAGAGCGCCCGAATGAGAAACAGCTAATTCTGCCGCTAACTCGCTGCGTCCAACTTTGACTACAACGATAGGGATTTGACGCTGCACGGCTTTTGCCAGCGCCGCTATCAGTTTTTCGGGCTGACGGCTGGTTTCCATAAACATGCCAACGACGCGGGTTTCCGGCTGGTCCAAAGCCCAGTCGAGATAGTCTTCCATACCAACTACCAGCTCTTGTCCTGTGGAAGCAGCAAAATTAAAATCTAGTCGTTCTTCGCAATCGAGAATGCCGCACATACCGGCGCCCGACTGACTTAACAGCGTGACACAACCTGGCGCCCGATGATTATGGCGGGTATCAAAACCACTGTTCCAGAACCCATCACGTATATTGTAGAAACCCATACCGTTACCACCGGCAAGCAGTACTCCCGCGTCCAGCGCGAGTCTTTGAATGCGATCTTTTAGTGGTGGCTGTTGATCATTTTCGAGGGTCAAAGCCGAATAAATGGTACAGGCTTTGGCGCCATGCCTTATGGCTTGTTCAAAGGCCGCTTCAATACGGGAATCGCTGAGGGCAAATATGACATGTTCTACGGTTTCAGGTAACTCTGCCAGGGAGGCATAACACTGCACTCCCTCTACCGAGTCATAGCCAGGATTGACCGCATATAGCCGACCGCCAAAACCACCCTGCAACAGGTTAACCATAGTCTCGTGGCCAACGCCATCGCGTCGCGAAGCGCCCAGTACTGCAATTGAGCTAGGCGCTAACAATGGCTGCAGGCGATGTATCACATTGGGCCTATATGTCTGCCGCTGGCGTCTGTCGACGTCTAGGCGGATTAAACGGCGAGGCTTCAACCACCGTACAGGTGGCCATCACCTTGGTCCATTGCAGTTCTCTCTCGTAATAGATTTCTGCGATAAACTCGTCGCCTATTTCGCCATATTTGGCGTCAACCTGGGCGAGAGCAAAATTCGACTTTGAGGTCGGGCACCAGGCAGCCGATGTCACGGTACCTACCTGTTTATTGCCTTTGTACAAGAAAGAATGCTCAGCGGATTTATTGCCTTCTATATCAAGAAAGACAAAGCGGTATCGAGACCCCTCTTCCTTTTCTTTCAATAAAGCTTTGCGCCCGTTGAACACCGGCTTTTTGAAATCGACCAACCAACTCAGACCCAATTCCAATGGCGAGCGACTGCGACCCTGTCGAATGGTCTCTTCGACCGGCACAAAATCGGTACCGGCTTGGATAAAACCGGCCTCAATACGCGCCAATTCGTAAGCGCCACCACCGACAGGTTTTATTACGTGATCGTCGCTGAGAGCAAACAAGGCGTCCCACAAGGCCAGCGCATGAGCGGGATCTATCCACAGCTCGTAACCCAGGTCACCAGTAAAGCCGGTACGGCTTACCACTAACTCGGAGCCGTCAAAGGGAAACGAAGTAATACCAAAGGGTTTAAGGTCTTGCAGCCCGTCGAGCCCCATCGCTCGCAAAATACGACAGGAAGTTGGCCCCTGTATCGACAAGGCAGCCACATCATCTGTTTCATCAATGATAGTGACGTCGAAACCCGTAGCGGACCACTGTAGCCAATCCATCACCTTGGTATAAGAGCACAGGCGATAGTCGTTTTCAGCCAGATGAAAAATGGTGCCATCGTCCATCACTTGCCCTGCCTCGTCACACCATACGGTGTAACCCACGCGACCCACTTTGATTTTGCTTACATCACGGGTCACCAGACGATTAAGATAGGCTTCGGCGTCAGGACCGCTGATTCGATATTTGGTCATTGGCGAGATATCGAAGACGCCTGTTGTAGCCCGAATGGCTGAATATTCCAGCTCCATATCGTAATACACATCAGGGCAGGTATAACCTTTCCAGTCAAACCAGATATTGGCCTCACATGCCTCGGCTATCCGCTCATGAAAGGGTGTTTTCTGCATCATCGGAAAATCTTTTTTAACAGCACTCATGCGCCTGCCCCCCGCTTGATCATTTCCCTGGCGGCATTTTTACCCGCCAATCCCATTACGCCGCCACCCGGGTGAGCACCTGCGCCACACAAATATAGATCATCTATCGGTGTTTCATACTGGGTCGAACCCGGGAAAGGTCGCATCATCATGATTTGATCCAGACTGATTTCACCGTGGTGCCAATGGCCACCTGACATATGAAACTCTTGTTCCAGATCCTGTGGCGTTAGTAACTCGCTGGCAATAATTTGATCTTTAATTCCCGGCGCGTACTCGGCGATCTTATCAATCACTATTTGCTTGAAAGTTTCTTTCTGATCCTCCCAGCCACCCTTCAGGTCAGACGGCGCGAATTGGACAATCACCGACATAACATGTTTGCCCGCCGGCGCCAGGCTGCTGTCATGTACCGTGGGTATACTGATATCCATGGCTGGCTCTAGCGAATACTCTTTATATTTGGCGTGATTGAATGCCTTCTCGATATAGTTCATGGTAGGGGCAATGACCAGACGATGACCTACATTGTTATCAGACAAGTGATTAAACTGCGGCAGTCCATCCAATGCCAAATGCAGCTTGGCTGCATTGCCTCGCATACGAACGTTTTCAACTCTTCTGACTGTACCTGTTTCGATATTACGCGAACCGACAAGCTTCATCAGCGTTGTTTTGGGGTCGGCATTTGATACAACAGAAGAACAGTTAATGACTTCGCCATCAACCAGAGTTACGCCCGTGGCCTTACCCGCCTCACAGTTGATAGAGGCAACTGGGCTGGAAACACGCACTTCGACACCTGCTGCTCGCGCGGCATTGGCCAATGACTCTCCCACCTTGCCCATACCACCACGAACCACAGCCGGGCCGTTATAGCCATATACATCCCCAAGACGGCGATAGATGTAACCGAATACAGTATTGGGAGACCTGGGACCCATATGGGAACCCAAAACACCGTCAAAGCTCAGTACAGCTTTAAGTAATGGGTTTTCAAAAGTCTCTTCCATCACGTCGTACATATTGATCAGAGCCAGGCGCAATAGTTCGCTCATGTCGTTCTTGCCCAGCAACTTCATATCCAGTCCAAGTTTCAACAAGGTAAAACGGTCGGTTAAGTTTGACTCAACCAGTTTTGGCGGACGACGACTGAAGGCATTGCCCAGCACCTTGGCAAACTTGAGAAAGAGCGCATAAAACTCCGCATAGGCGGCTTGATCTTGCGCCGATATACCAGCACCTTCAACAGAATCACCGGTAACTGTCACATGCTGACCGTCGAGATCCAGTGCAATCGAATTCAAATCGCGCGCGGCGAACTCAAGCCCATGACTGGCCAAGGCCAAGTCTTTGCTCACCTGAGGGTTTAACTGCATCAGCCAATGCGCACAGGCAGAAACAGAGAAACCGGGGGCGAATTCGCGTGTTGCGGCGGCTCCACCGACTGCATCGTTGGCTTCCAAAACAAGCACCTTACGGCCGGCTTTAGCCAGGTAAGATGCACAAATTAGTCCGTTATGGCCACCACCGACCACCACTACATCGTATTGTTTAGTCATCAGCGTAACCTCCTGGCACTGTATTGGGCAGCTTCAAGTCCATTAATATCTCCCGTGCGGCATTGGCACCCGGCGCTGCCATTACGCCGCCTCCGGGGTGAGTACCAGAACTACACATATACATGCCTTTTACCGGGCCACGGTATTGCGCGTAACCAGGGAAAGGACGGTTAAACAACAACTGATCAAAAGTCAGCTCGCCCATAAATATATTGCCTTCTGTCAAGCCTACTTCGTTTTCTATGTCTTGCGGCGTGCGCACTTCAGCATGCAAGATGAGGTCTTTGAAATCCGGGCTGTATTGTGCAATTTGGTCGATTACGGTTTTACCAAAGGCATCACGATCATCATTAGTCCATTCGCCACCACCAATTTTAGGCGGAGCGTACTGTACAAATACGGTCATCATATGTTTGCCCGGAGGCGCCATAGTCGGGTCAACCTGGGTGGGGATCAGCATGTCAACATAGGGGTCTTTAGACCAGGTTTCGTCTTTCCAATCATCATAGGCGCGCTCCATTCGATCCAGCGAATCGATAAAGTGCATGTCACCTGCCATCAACGGGCTCTTTTTGGGTAAGCCGTTGAAGGTCGGTAAACCATCCAGGGCGATATTCAACTTGCCTGAAGAGCCACGGATTTTAAAGTTTTTAGCTTTCTTGACCACATCCGCAGGTAGATCACCCGCATCCATGATATCCAGATAGGTACGCTTGGGATCCAGATTAGATACCACGACATCCGCGTAATACTCGGTGCCGTCTTTCAAGGCTACGCCTTTGGCCTGACCGTCTTTAACGATGATCTGATCGACATCGGAGTTGACCTTGATCTCACCACCAAAACTTTGGAAAGAGCTGGCCAGGGCATTGGATACCGCCCCCATACCACCACGGGCAAAACCCCATGCTCCTACGGTACCGTCAACATCACCCATATAATGATGCAGCAATACATAGGCCGTGCCCGGCGAATAGACGCCCAGCGCCGTACCAATAATACCGCTACCGGCCAGGTGACATTTCAAGACATCGGTTTCAAAGTATTCATCGAGATAATCACCGATACTCATAGTCCAGAAGCGCAGCGTTTCAGCCAGACCTATCTCGCCCATATCCATAAAGGCCTGCGCCAGCACACCCAGCTCTTTAATATCACGGGGCTTGAGCGAGGTGGGATCAGGCGGAGTACGCATCAGGAATGGACGAATCAAGCGTGTTTGTTTCATGACGTCTGCTGAGTAACGCTCGTATGCATTGGCATCGCGGGTCGAAAAGCGCGAGATCTCACGCAATTGCCGCTCGTGATCATGGTAGTTACCAAAATGATCACCGTTCTCCATGAAGGTCACACCGCCACCGTAGGGTACAACCTGCAAGCCATGACGAGGCAGCTCAAGGTCTCTGGTGATTTCGGGTCGCAACAGGCTACAGACGTATGAACAATTGGAATATTGCCAATCAGTGTGTAATTCGCGACTCACCGTTGCTCCACCGATATAGGCATTACGCTCCAATACCAGTACATCTAAACCCGCCTTGGCGAGGTAGGCCGCATTAGTGAGACCGTTATGGCCGGCACCAATGACAATAGCATCGTATTTTTTCACTCGCTTGCTCTCCGCTTTCTAATGAAACACCAGCTAATCGCTGATGTTATAGACCCGTATATTTATCCAGATCTCTTTTATAGTAACTGCGAGCCAGAGTGCCACGACCAAATCGCTCTGTCCAGTATTTTATGAATGAATACTCATTCAATTGTTGAACTATAAAGAGGACTGTATTAGGGTATAGCCATACCAAAAGAATAAAACATGATGAGCAAGCCGACCTTCGCTAATCAGGACTAGAACATGGCAAAAAATCCAGGCACTCGACGCGCGGCGCCCAAAGAGGTTCGCAGACAACAGTTAATCAAAGCGACACTGAAAACCGTCGCCAATAATGGCTTGGCGGGCACGACTATGGCGCTGGTCACCAAAGAAGCTGGCCTTAGCATCGGCATCGTCAATTTGCACTTTCAAAGCAAAGAGAAGCTGTTTATAGAAACACTACAATTTCTCAGCGACGAATACATGTCAGGATGGAATACGATTCTTGATAATAGCGCCCTCTCAGCGACTGAGAAAATCAAACAAGTCATAGACTTTGACTTCAGCCCCAAGGTCACTCAACGCAGCAAGTTGGCCGTTTGGTATGCCTTTTGGGGCGAAGCCAAGTCCAGACCTACTTATAATAAAATCTGTGCGGCACAGGATAGAAGCGCTAATCTGTCATTAATAGCTACCCTCGAACAGCTTATCACTGATGGGGATTACGCCGACGTAGATAGTGATTTAGTCGCTACCGGCTATCTGGCATTGGCTAACGGTCTGTGGTTAGATTTACTGATGACACCCAAAGTGCTCAGCAGAGAAAAAGCCCAACGAATCTGCGCAGATTACATGCGCAGCCACTTCATTAATCATTTCTAACAGGAAATCCTCGGTCATGGAAATAATAAAAAGTCAGAGCGCGCAAGAATGGCAACAGAAGGCTTTTAAGTTTGCCACTGAAGAACTTATTCCATGGGAAGTTGAGGCGGAAATGAACGCCGGGGTATTGCCTGCAGAGGTTTCAGCCCGACAAAGAAAAGTGGCTATTGATTTGGGTTTGGCTCGAATGGATGCACCGGTTTCGCAAGGCGGGCTTGGCCTGTCGATGGAGGCTCAGGTGGCGGTATGGGAACAACTGGGGCGGGTAACCAATGCCCTGTGCTGGTGCTTCCCGGAAGCGCAGCATTGGATGTTTGAGGCCTGTACTCCCTGGCAACTGGAAAACTACATCGACAAATTAATGGATGGCACATTTCACGACTGTTACGCCATTACCGAAGAAGAATCCGGCTCCCATGAAGTCGTCAATACTACAGCAAAAAAGGTTGATGGCGGCTACTTGGTAAACGGAGAAAAATGGTTTGTGACCAGTGCCAATGTGGCCAATTTCTTTTGGCTGCAAGCCAAGCTGGACAGCGGCGAAGATAGCTTGTTTTTCTGTGACATAGATGCCGAAGGCGTCAGCATGATCGACAATCCTGTGTTCAGCCACACCTTCCCCGCCCACCATCCCACTTATCGATTCACCGACGTATTCATCCCCGAGCGCAATCGCGTAGGAGAAGAAGGCGCCGGCATGGAATACTCAAGAAGCTGGTTCAGGCACGAACGTACAATGATTGCCGCCAGAATGCTTGGCGCGGCCACCAGACTGATAGAAGAAACCACCGAATGGGCTAAACAACGTGACATAATGGATGAAAAGCTAGCCGACAAACAAATCGTCCAGTTCAGCCTTGCTGACTCGGTAACCGAGTTATGGGCAGCAAAATTGATGGTCTATGAGGCGGCCCAGGCGGAAGATAGAGGTGAAGATCTGAAGTCTCTTCATGTACGATGCTCTATGGCCAAACTCTATGCGACCGAAATGGCCAACCGCGTGGCAGATCGCTGCCTGCAAATATGGGGCGGCCGGGGCTATCGTCGGGATCACGCAGTAGAACGATTTTATCGAGAATTACGCGTAGACCGTATATGGGAAGGTAGCAGCGAAATTCAAAGAATGATCATAGCAAAGAGTCTGTTGAAACGTGGCATGAATGGAATGTAAAGGATGAGCACACCTGTTCTACTTAAGCGCTGGTTATACACGGCCGCCTGCGGCCTGTGGTTTGCCTGCCTGCCGGCCCAGAGCGATGAGGAAGCCATTCTCAACATCTATAACTGGGCAGACTATATTGACCCGTACTCGATCAAGGAGTTTGAAGAAGAATACGGCATACACGTTAATTACGATCTTTATGATAGTAGCGAAATAGTCGATACCAAGCTCATGACCGGAAACTCCGGCTATGACCTGATATTTCATTCTGTTGCGTTTTCTGCTCGACTCATTCCCATTGGCGCTTACCAGCCGGTCGATTTTTCCCGACTCAAAAACTGGCACCATATTGATAAACGTATTCTTGCAAGAATATCCAAGGCCACCGGAACAGAGCTCTACGGGGTGCCCTATATGTGGGGCACAACAGGTTTTGCCTACAATGTAGAGATGGTTAAGGAAAGAATGTCCAACGCGCCCCTTACCAGCGCCGACCTAATATTCAAACCTGAAAATGCTGCAAAATTCGCAGACTGCGGCATCAGTCTATTGGACGACCCTACCTCAGTTATACCGATGGCGATGCTCTATCTGGGCTTACCGGTCGACTCGGTTGAAGCCGAACATCTAGCCGCCGTAGAAGAACTACTGGGCAATATCCGACCCTATATCAAGTATTTCAGCTCAAACAAAATGATTGTAGATCTACCCAGCAAGGAAATCTGTATAGGGATGAGCTGGTCAGGGGATTTCTCCCAGGCACAATCTCGTGCCATTGAAGCCGGTCTGGATATCAAACTTAACTATTTTGTCCCTATTGAGGGTGCAGTTGACTGGTATGACAATATCTATATTCCGGTCGATGCTGAGCACGTAGACAACGCGCATAAGTTTCTCGATTTCCTGTTGCGACCAGAAGTTATTGCCCGAGCCTCCAATTACATTGGTTACGCCAATGCGAATAAAACATCAACCACTCTGGTTGACCCAATATTCACTGAAAACCCGGCTATCTATCCAGATGAAGAAGTACAAAAGCTCTTGACTTCGAATAAAATACTCCTCCCCAAACAAGAGAGAAAACGATCGCGTAGCTGGACCAGGATCAAGGCAGGACTGTAACCCACAAAGAGAAGCTAATGACTGAAAACCTTAACAATAATAATGAGCAAGCTGATAATCATACAGACTATTCTTCCGAGCCCTGGAAAGACCCGGCTGCGACTCCGTTTATCCAGATACAAGGCTTAAGCAAACATTTCGATGGCTTAAGCGCTGTCGACGAGATAACTCTCGATATTTATCAAGGTGAATTATTTGCCATTCTAGGCGGCTCCGGTTGCGGTAAATCGACGCTGCTACGCATGCTTGGGGGTTTCGAAACGCCGAGCTCAGGAAAAATCTTAATAGACGGGATCGATATGACCGAGATTCCGCCATACGAACGCCCCGTCAATATGATGTTTCAGTCATACGCCGTTTTTCCGCATATGAGCGTAGCAAAAAACATCGCCTACGGATTGGTAAAAGACAAAATCCCCAAGAGCGAAATAAAGTCTCGTGTTAAGGAGATTCTCGAGTTGGTGCAGCTCGAGGAGTTTGCAGATCGTAAACCGGACACTCTGTCGGGCGGACAACGTCAACGCGTGGCACTGGCCCGTGCGCTTATCAAGCGACCCAAGGTATTACTACTGGACGAGCCCCTTGCCGCACTGGACAAAAAACTGCGTGAACAAACGCAATTTGAACTGATGAATATTCAGGATAAATTGGGCATCACGTTTATTGTGGTGACGCATGATCAGGAAGAAGCCATGACATTGGCATCCCGTATTGCGGTAATGCAGGCCGGAAAATTTATTCAGATAGGCACGCCAACCGAAGTCTATGAGTTCCCAAAAAATCATTATGTGGCTGATTTTTTCGGCACAATCAACCTTATCGATGCATCGGTCGTAGCAAGTAAGGCGGGACAGCTTACAGTCGCTTTCGATATATCTGACACTGAAATCACGGTACCACACGATCAAATTCTGGAGACTGACCTTGCACTGAAAATCGGCGTGCGACCAGAAAAAATTCTCATTACCCAGAAAGAACCCAACGGAGATCATTTGGCGATAACCCGAGGAATCGTCGAAGATCTGGCATATTACGGCAATCACTCCGTCTATAGAGTCCGCAGCCGCACCGGCCGAATCTTTCAGGTAAGCGCCCAAAACTATCAACGCTCAGCGCAATTACTATTAGAGTGGGATGACGAAGTGTTTTTGTCCTGGGACGCAAACTGCAGCGTGGTCATTACCGAATGATTACGCTCGTCGGCTCTCGACTCGGCGATCGATTGTGGCGCCGGCTTGTCGTTAGCCTGCCCTACTGCTGGCTGCTGATATTCTTTCTGGCGCCGTTCGCGATAGTCTTTAAAATCAGTTTTTCTGATCCAATAGTCAGCATGCCGCCTTTCACCCCATTTTTTGATTTCTCCGCTGACGCTGAGCACTGGTTATTGGCGAGCCTGGATAACTACCGATTTTTAATGGAAGACAATCTCTATTGGGTCAGCTACCTGAACTCTGTTTGGATAGCTTTTGTATCTACCGTTCTATGTTTGCTACTTGGCTACCCTATGGCATACGGCATAGCTACTGCAAAGCCTGGCATGCGCAATATTCTACTGATGCTTATCATCATCCCTTTCTGGACATCATTTTTATTACGAGTTTATGCCTGGATGGGTATGCTGGGGCAATATGGCGTGGTTAATAATCTACTGATTAGTCTGGGGATTATCGACACACCTATACAGATGCTCTATACCGATGGCGCGGTCTACGCCGGCATTGTATATACCTATGTGCCCTTTATGATTCTTCCGCTGTACGCCACGCTGGAGAAACTCGACGTAGACTTGCACGAAGCGGCAGCAGATTTAGGCGCCACACCTTTTCAGGTATTCAAGGACATTACGTTGCCGATTTCAATGCCGGGAATTATTGCCGGTTGTCTTTTAGTGTTTATCCCCGCACTGGGTGAATTTGTTATTCCTTCTCTTTTGGGCGGGGTCGATTCATTAATGATCGGACGTACGCTCTACGATGAATTTTTTGTCAACCGCGACTGGCCTTTGGCATCTACGGTGGCCACTATTCTGCTCTTGATCATCGTGCTGCCCATTATGTGGTTTCAGCACAGCCAGATGCAGGAGAAGTAGACAATGCGTAAACGATCGACTTTTCTCGTTAGCGTTCTTGTCTTCGGCTATGCGTTTTTATATATCCCTATCATGATGCTGGTAGCCTTCTCGTTTAACGATTCGAGATTGGCCACTGTATGGGGTGGCTTTTCTACCCGCTGGTATGGCGCGTTACTGGAAAACGACCAGATCATCAATGCGGCGCTGCTCAGCTTAAAAGTGGCCTTTGTCAGCGCTACTGTGGCAACCATATTAGGCACCCTCGCCGGTATGGCGCTAACCCGCATGGGCCGTTATCGCGGCAGAATAATTTTTACCGGCCTTATTGCTGCGCCTTTGGTCATGCCCGAAGTAATCACCGGCCTGTCACTGCTGCTGCTGTTTGTCAGCCTGCAAGAACTGATTGGCTGGCCGGGATCTCGTGGCGCCACCACTATTACCATCGCTCACATCACCTTCTCGATGGCCTATGTTGCTATTATTGTACAGTCCCGGCTGGCCAGCATGGACCAGTCGCTTGAAGAGGCGGCTATGGATCTCGGTGCCCGTCCTCACCAAACCGCGATAGACATTACTCTGCCATTAATTACGCCGGCCATGGCATCGGGCTGGCTTTTGGCATTCACTCTATCTCTGGACGATTTGGTCATTGCCAGTTTCACCTCAGGCGCTGGCGCAAGCACACTGCCGATGGTGATATTTTCCAAGGTGAAACGCGGCGTCACGCCTGACGTTAACGCCCTGGCGACGATTATCATAGGCACGGTGAGCATTGGAGTTATTATTGCAGGCATAATTCTGTTCAGGCAGGCGCGGCAGAAACAGACGAATTAAACCTCTCAATCGAGCCTACCCAGACGAGGCACTTACCACCGAAGTGACAATGAGTATTGTTATTAGAGCTACTGCTCTCTACTCTGACCTTGAGAAATTTTAGCCATTTCTTCCAGCTTCTGCGGGGGAATGTAATCGAAGATGAACGTAATACGATCCTCGGCACCCTTATTCATCACACTATGCTGCTGTTGATTATTAATTTCGTAGGCATGCCCAACCTGTAACCTATTGGGTCGACCGTTAATCATAAAGCGTACCCGCGGATTGGTAGTTATAGGTATATGTATGCGGTGACCAAAATGAAACGTGGGGTGTACATCCGTGTGAGTTTTGATGATTCCACCAGCAACTAACTTGGCCGCAACAGCTCTAATGATGGTGCCACCGGGTGGATAAAATTTCTCCAGAATCTCATGCATCACCGGTAGCGCGACATCAGCCAGTAAATCCCAGCCGGCCTCTTTGTTGATTTCAATATTGGGCCAATTCGCTCCGTCAGTGAAAATCATCAATACGGATTCGGTTTGCTTATGCACGTCATAGGCTTCCTGCCGTAGCGCGTCTTCCCACGCACTGGCATCCAGACCGAGAATTCGCTCGCGCAAAGCCGTGCTATCTATCTCGCCGTGGTCCCTAAGGGAAACATCTATATCCATAGTATTGCTGCCTCTACAATTTTGTGCTGGTCTCACAAAGTAAGATACGAGTCAGTGCGTTTGCTGTCAACACGGACTGTGGGATTTTCAGCCCCAAGCGCCGACCAAGCACCGCGCTAAGTAAATTCAATCCAGGTTGTTTTCAATTCGGTGTAATCATCAAAGGCATGCATAGACTTGTCTCGTCCATTACCCGACTGCTTAAAGCCGCCAAAAGGTACCGTTACGTCACCACCAAAGTAGTTATTAACCCCCATAGTGCCAACTCTGACTTCTTCGGCCACTGTGAGTGCAGTATTAATATTGTTACTCCATACTGCGCCGGCCAAGCCGAAAATTGAGTCATTAGCGATGTGAATCGCTTCGTCTGTCGTAGCAAAAGGGATGACCGACATCACCGGTCCAAAAATTTCTTCCTGCGCAATACGCATCTGGTTATTGACAGCCGTAAAAATGGTTGGCTCGTGATAACAACCACCGGCATCATGCATCACTTCTTTGCCACCAAATAGCAGCGTTGCGCCCTCCTGCTGACCAATGTCTACATAACTGCTGACAGTATTTTGCTGTCCTTGATCAATCATAGGCCCCATCGCGGTATCCGGGTCCAGAGGGTTACCTGGCATCCAGCCCTTGGCTTTTTCAACCACCATATTCATAAATTGGTCGTGAATACTGTCTTGCACTATCAGGCGGGTACCCGCCGTACAGGTTTGCCCACCGTTAAAAAATACCGCTGTTGCCGCCATGTCGGCTGCCGCTTCAAGATCGGCATCGGCAAAAATAATATTGGGGCTTTTTCCGCCCAGCTCAAGAAAGGTGCGCTTGAGATTGGACTGACCGGCGTACTCCATCAGCATCTTGCCAACAGGTGTAGAACCGGTAAATGTTTGGCCATCGATACCCATATGGGTCGCAAGATGCCGCCCCAAGCTGCCTCCAGGCCCCGGCAGCACATGCAAGACACCATCGGGCAAACCCGCCTCTGATGCCAACTGCGCGATACGCAAAGCAGTAAGCGGCGTATTTGAGGCAGGTTTAACTATCACCGAGTTGCCTGTGGCCAAAGACGGTGCAATCTTCCAGGCCGTAGTAGAAAGAGGGAAGTTCCACGGCACAATAGCGGCTACAACACCCAGAGGCAGGCGGGTGACCAAAGCCAGTGTCTTCGCCGGCGTAGGCGCTATTTGCTCGTAGACTTTATCAATAGCTTCACCGCTCCAGCGAATGGTGCGAACAGCGCCGGGCACATCAACATTCACGGTATCCGAGATAGGTTTGCCTACGTCCAGTGTTTCCAGCAGAGCCAGTTCGTCGGCATGTTTCTCTATCAACTCAGCCCAGCGCACCAATACCATTTTTCGATCAGCAGGCGCCATTTTTGACCAGACCCCCGAATCAAAGGCTTTCCTGGCAGACTCAACGGCACGGTCGGCATCGGCAGGCGCACAACGAGCTACATCGGCCAGAATTTCTCCTGTCGCTGGATTATAGGTAGGGCGCGTTTCCCCTGATAAAGCGTGCTGGTATTGACCATCAATAAACGCCCTGCCCTCAATAGTTATTTCTGTTGCACGCTTTTGCCAATCTGCTAGATTCATATCATCGCCTTCTACTTAAACAGAGCCCAATCGGCTCTTTTGCTTCTTCTGAAGTAATGTGATCACATTTAACGTAGTATATTTATATGACACCTCTTGGCTTAGGTCAACCGTTTAGCCGGAAAAAGTCTACATTAGTCATTAAGACCGTTCAGTAAAAAAATAGCCACATAGAGATAAGCGGTCTAGAATGCCTCGTAAAGTTGATCACATTTATCATGTTTCTGCGACAGGACCATTAATGAATACTGTGCCAGACGAGAAAATCGAATTCAAAACTCAGCAAGAGCGTGTCTACTATTTGCTGCGAGAAGCCATTCTTAGAGGCAAATTTGAACCGGGCAAAAGCGTTACTCTGCGTGGTATCGCCAGTATGCTTGATGTCAGCCTGATGCCGGTGAGAGAATCACTGCGCAGGCTAACCACTGAAAGAGCGCTGGAACTACTGTCGAATCGTCGCATTGCGGTACCCGAAATGACCCAGCTAAAGTTGGAAGAAATTTATCGTATTCGTATTGTACTGGAATGCGAAGCGGCGGTACGTGCACTACCGTATATTGACGACGCTGCATTGGCGCAGTTGGTAGCTCTTAACGAGAAACACAACAAAGCCATTGCCAATGGCGACATCGAAAACTATATTTACCTCAACTTCATCTTTCACAGGACACTCTATAACCTGGGTCAGCCGCAGGTATTAATGCCAATCCTGGAAAGTCTGTGGCTGCAGATAGCGCCATTTATGCGTATGGTTTATGAAGAAATATTTGCGCAAGGCAATTTTTCAGACATGGAAGATCAACATGAACAAGCTATCGCGGCGATCATAGCAGGTGACAGCGATGCGCTGGAAGCCGCGATACGCGGAGACATGCTGGATGGCGCGATAGGCCTGCAAACGGCTATGGGCTGGCCGCCTCAAGCAATCAGCTTGCTAAAGGGCTAAAATAGGCAGGTGCATAGCGCGCTAGTCTACTAAAACATGCTCAGTCGTCTTTATCGGCCGCTTTCACGTAAATCATCTCAAGGGCAAGAGTAGCCGCTGCCAGTGACGTGATCTCACTATTATCGTAGCTGGGAGCCACTTCGACCACGTCCATCGCCACAATATTTAAGCCAACCAGCCCGCGTATTATCTTTAATGCTCTATCGCTAGTCAGCCCACCAGCGACAGGCGTGCCCGTTCCCGGCGCATATGCCGGGTCGAGACAATCAATATCAAAGGTCAGATAGACCGGCATATCACCAACACGGGCACGTATTTGATCAACAATATCGGCAGCAGAAAGATCGTTGGCTTCAGCGGCGTCAATCACCTGAAACAGATGCTCGGACACGGTATATTCAGTGCGGATACCAATCTGTATCGAATGATCTGCATCGACCAGCCCCTCACGAGGCGCGTGGTAAAACATGCAACCGTGATCGTAAATACCATCCTCTTCATTATAGGTATCGGTATGTGCGTCAAAATGAACCAAGGCCAAGGGGCCGTGCACCTTGGCCGCCGCGCGCAACAAGGGCAAGGTCACCAGATGATCGCCGCCAATGCTCAGCAAACATTTACCGGCGGCCAAAACACGATGTGCTTGCGCCTCAACGCCAGTAAACATACCCGTGCTGTCACCGGCGGGCGTTTCTATATCACCGCTATCAATCACGTTAATACGGTCAAAGGCGTCAAAGCCCCAAGGCCAGCGTTTTTCTTCCCAGCGTAAATTGGCAGAGGCCATACGCACGCCCTGAGGCCCGTGACGAGTACCTGCCCTACCCGACGTACCCAGATCGAACGGGATGCCCATAATCACCAGATCGACATCAGGACTCTCAACGTCACGGCTGAGTGAACGCCCAAACATTGAGAAAGTATTGGCAAACATGGAGTGGCTGGCGAAATCATCGTTCATCACGGCTAAACTCTCTTTTTCTATTGTCTTATGAAATTTCATGCGACTAAATTAGCAGCTCGCACAGGCAAACCGAGTCTATGCCAGTGTTCGAATCGCCGCAAGGCAGTGGTCTACCTCTTCTGGGTTATTAAACAGGCCCGGGGCCAAACGAGCGTATGACGGATTATACGGCGCCTGGGTTGAGATAATGCGATGCTCTCTAAACTTTTCCATCGACTGCATGGCGTTCACCTTGTCGATTTCAAAGGCCACAATACCGGCCGAAATAGTCTCATCCTGCGGCGTATGTAAACGCACGCCAGAGATACCAGACAGCCCCTCCTTTAGTTGACTATTGAGGCTATGAATGCGCTGGGCAATACGTCCTTTGCCAATCTGCAGGTGAAAATTGAAGGCCTCGTTCATCGCCCAGCGATGTTCAAAAGCATGGGTACCACCGGGGGTCATCTGGAGTGCTCCGTTAAGCGGCCTTTCGGGCATATACTTCATCCACATCATAAATGCGTCACGTTCGAAGGTGGGAATGGTCGGGCTGACCTGAGGCCAGGCATGTTCTGCGCCCCATAAAATACCGGTACCTCTGGGGCCAAACATCCATTTGTGCGTACCGGCAATAAAAAAGTCGCAGCCCATGGCCTGAATATCGATGTCTTCCACGCCAAAACCGTGTACGCCGTCAACACAGAGCAGGCAACGGTCATCTTCTACACGCCCTTTGTTAGCGAGGGCAACCAGCTGGGAAATTTCTGCAATCGGCAGTTTAACGCCGGTACCGGAGTGCACCCAGGTAATGGCTATAATGCGGGTCTTTGCATTAATAGCGCGTTTGATTCTGGCAACCATTTCATCGGCTGAGGCTTGCTCGGGTTTTTCATAGAGAACTATACGCTGAATACTGGCGCCGCTTCTTTTAGCACTGAAAGCCAAAGAAGTTTGAGTCGCATAGTGGTCATGTTCGGTAGTCAATATTTCCTGATCTGCGCGAATGCTCAAACCGGCATAGAGCAAGCCCAGCCCCTCAGTCGTACTTTGAGTGAGGGCAATATCGACCGGCCGGCCATTGATATATTTTGCCGCGGCAGCCAGCACCGCCTGCTCCGCAGGATGTTCATTGCTGAGTAGATAAGTGGCTGGATCCGCATCCAGTGCCTGACGATGTTTTTCAATGGCCTTGGCAACGGACGTGGGATACGAGGTTAATAAAAAACCGCTCATATGAATAAATTCATTATTCAGAGGAAACTGAGAGCGAACCTGATCCCAGCTGGCCGCATGTAAATCAAGCTTTGCGGCGGGTGTTTCTTCGCCCTCAGAAGCCAGGCCATTGGCTGCCAAGGCAGCAGTCCCCAGTGCGAGGCCGCCACTTTTGAGAAAACGTCGTCGCGCGTCGTTGATTTCAGTCATCAGACATATCCTTATTTTAAAACAAAAAATTTACTACTTAACAATGTGACTGGTAACCTGCACAGAAGATAATATTTTTCCTGCAGGAGATCGAGCTTCAGCGACCGAATAAATATTACGGCTAGTCTGATCAATTATTTTTGCCTCGACTTCGATATAGTCAAGATCCGCAGTAACAGGGCGAATGAAACTGGTATTCAACTGAACGGTCACCGAAGGTGCGTCTACTAAATAACTCAGTGGACCTAGAACATTATCCAGCGCGGCGATTACAAAACCGCCTTGCATAAAGTGACGCGGGTTCTCAAATTCAACTTTAAATGGAAAACGTGCAAGCAACGATTTTTCGGCGGTATTCCACTGAATAAACTCTCCACCCATATGCAACCAGCACGACGGGGGTAAATTCAAATCTGCGGGAGATTTTTTCCGCCATGCCGAGACGATCTCTTCATGCCCGCTGATAATAGTCATACACTCTTCTCTCTATCAAACTGTTCAAAGCTGTAACGATGGCTGATACCAAATGGCCGAAGTCACAGCACGCTCCTGAATACTTGATGGCTCGGGAGCGACAACACCGAGCTTAACAGCATCAAAAGTACTCCAACGCGGTGTGGGAATTTCGATAACGCGAGCATAATAAAATGCCGGCCGCAGCGGATCAAAGCCTGGATCACGCCACAGTGTAGCAAGCTGAGGTGCGCCAATGGAATTGTCATAGCTCGCATCAATCACATTCACCGTCGACCCTACTGTGGAGACCAGTCCGGACTCAGGATCTGGCAGGCGTTCATCCGAGCAAACTACATCAAAAATATTTTCATGGCTGACACCTTCAGCGTCAACCCAGGCCTTAATGATTTGAATACGATCAAGGTTTGCCCCTGCGGGGTCTTTGGCTGCCCACACCGCCAGTACAGGCGCATCACTTTCCGCCTTACCCAATTCTCCGCCCATAGGCACACCCAGTGCATCCGCCATACCCACTCTGTTTGGCTGCGCTAATAGATCAGCGGGGTAGTCCCATGCCGCAAATAGTCGAACCGTCATACGCGGCCCACTGGTTGCATAAGTTTCCCGCCGCTGCATGGCATCAAAAATCTCAGCGCGTGTATTCTCCTTTGCCCAAACCGCGGCCAGGCCCGCCGCCGACCATTTTCGAGCACGATTTGCACTATCAGGCAGTAATGTACTAATCCCCAAACGTAAACCTGCACTGCCATCCATTAAAGGCAATTTTCCGTGGAAGTTATTTTCATCTACCGGAGAGCTAGCGTTGTGGCTATCACTGCTACCAATGACACCAAACTGATAGGGGTTAAAACCTTCGTTATGAGAAAATTCGATACCGCGACGCAGGGCATCACGCACGTAGCTGCCGACAGGTTCGCTATAAACAACTTTTGCGCTGAGCAATTCATCCACCAATTCAAAACCGGCAAAGTCATCAGCCGGTGAAAGTGCCGGATGAGTTTCGGAGGAGCCCTTCACCTGAAAAATCTCACTGACCGATTCATTGTGCATACGCTCTTCAGCATATTCTGCACTGATAGCCGTGCCGTCAAACTGTGTATCCTTGTACATCAGACCGCCGCTGACATTGCCATTATGAGGAATGGCCATCGACGCAATACCTTGTGCACGCTGTGCATTCAAGGTAGCCCACAATTCTCGTGGATCTTCAGAGTCAATTGCACTGAACGGTAAAACGGGAACCAAAGAGCTTTTAAAAATGACATTGCGATGCAGATTGCGGCTGTCAGGCATAGAGGACCATTCGTAGGCGATAAAGGTGGTAAAACTGCCGGGGATATTGTTAGCTTCAGCCGCTTCAATGATCTGCTGCCAGGCGGCTGTACTGACTGACTCTGAGGCCAGCTCAGCAACATTCTTAAGACTGAAACCCATCGTGGTTTGCAAAAACGCAATGGTTACTGACAAGGGGCCATCGTTTAATAGTCTTTCACGCAGGCTTTTTCGAGATAGAGGTAAATCCGGGTTTGCGCTGCGCACCGCGCCAAGATACTCCGAGTGATCCGTCACCGCGGCAAAGTCGAGCGGGCGGGATATCTGGATCGGATAACCCAGACCATGCTCTATTACGCCACCTCTGGCAAAACGATAGGCGTCATCAGGCAGCGCCCTCACGCCCATGGTATAGGCATCAGTCGAAAGGCTGGTATGAATGTGTAGATCGCCCCAGAGTAACTGTCGATCAGTTTGTGGGGTCTGAATAGGCTTGTCTGGCAATACGCCAATCTCGGATGAATCGAACCGCGGAAACAGCGTTGGGTCTTCTACCGGACTACAAGCGACACAGACTACCAGCAGAATAGTCAATAGACAGCACCGGTAGACATGCCCGGGCCGCGCGGACATTTATGTCGGCCTCTTTACTTCATACGGAATAGCATAGCGCTCACGGTAGAATGCAAAACGCTGCTCCTGCTCTTGAGCGTCAAGACCAAAGTCTGCCAGATCGTATTTATGTGCGCCATGTTTATGCTGGGCATTGACAGCCAACCAGCTTTCCATCGCCGTCATTGCCTGTTCGGTCGGCGGCAGATCTAAAAATTGATAGACCCCGATCATGGCTGTTTTCCAGTCGGAACTGATATCTGCATAGAGTAAATCATATTGATTTTCAGCAGGAATCATCTCTTCTCTTACCCGCTGTGTTTTATGCAGCATGCGCTCGGTTTTGTCGCTCCAATCTTGCCCCACCCAAAACGGATCCAGACTATCGGTATCACGGACTAGAGCGTTCCATGCCATAGACGCACAAGAACCCACCACCTTGACCGGGTCGCGATGGGTAAAGATAATTTTTGCATCAGGGAAAACTCTGATCAAACAATCAAGATCTTGCATATGCTGTGGGGTTTTCAGTACCCAGGGTTTGTCTTGCGGATCGTCTCTGAACCAGGAAATAATTTTCAACAATACAAGCATATATTCGTAGGCAGCTATCTGATCATGTTTTTCCAGATACTCTGCAAAGCCTGGCACTTTTGTTAGCAATTCAAACAGCTGACTCGAAAAACCGTGCTGTAAAAGCCCCACTTCCTCTTCTACTTCATCAGCACCCAAAGGGTGTACCGCAGCAATTTGCGGACCGAGATACATGACCGCTTTCAAGGCCTTTTCGATTTCTATTTTACGCGGGTCTTCGACGGCGCCGTAACTCTCGGGATAAGGTACAGGGTTTACCGTCTCCCAGGATTTCAGGTGTAGAAAGCGCTCATCGGAAGCCAGCAAGCGATGCAGTCGTGTTGTACCGCTGCGACCCAGGCCAACCACCACAACAGGCGGCGCCAAGGTGCGCTCTAATATCTCGGGATGTTTTTGTAACAAATCCTGCACCATCAGGCGATGGCGCAGTATGCGTACTAGCGACATACGGGTTAACAATTTTCCTACTGGATTGAGTTCGGCTTGCTCATTCAAACAGTGCAACAATTCACCCAATTGCCCACGAAAACTCTCATCACCAAAGTCCTCCAGGCCAGACTGTTTACGAGCTTTCTCTATCAGATCGGTCTGATTGAAATTGACCCGCGCCAAGCCAACACTGTTCAAGGCGCGCAATACAACATTGAGCACACGCACAGGCCACCGATGATAAGCAGTGGCTGGCGGTAGCGATGATTTTTTATTATTCATGTGGTCGCTCTTCTGTGGCTATTGAATCAAATTAGAAAGAAAATTCCTCGGCGCTCAGAGACATAACGGAATCGGCTCCGGCCACTGTTGCCTCGGCATGCGCCGCTGCACGCGGTAAAACTCGGCTAAAGTAGAACTTCGCTGTGGCCAATTTGGTTTTATAAAAAGGGTCATCACTGCCTGCAGCAATTTTGCTTTGGGCCAACTCCGCCATCTGTGCCCACATATAGGCCATTGCCACATAACCCGAGTACATAGTGAAATCGACCGAACCTGCACCAATATTATCGGGGTCTTCCATTGCCAGTTCGCCCAGTCGACCGGTGATATCGCCCCACTGCTGATTGTATCGCGACAGGGGTTCAACAAATGCCGCCATTGCCTCATTAGCTTCATGAGCTTGGCAATATTTATAGATCTGTTTGGTGAAATTACGCAATAACTCACCACCAGAGCCCATCACCTTGCGGCCAACCAAATCCAGCGCCTGAATACCGGTAGTACCTTCATAGACTGTGGATATGCGACCGTCACGGATAATCTGTTCCATGCCGTGTTCATGAATATAGCCGTGACCGCCAAAGGTTTGCAAACCCAAAGCACAGACTTCAACGCCGGTTTCGGTGCAGAAGGCTTTTGCCACAGGTGTTAACAACTGCAGTATCTTATCCGCCGCATCTGCCTCGTCACCTTCTAAACAGGCGGTTTTGTCGACCAACTGCGCCAACCAGTAAATCAACGCCCGGCTGCCTTCGACAAAAGCCTTTTGCGTCATTAACATACGTCGCACATCAGGATGCACAATAATGGGATCGGCTGGACCGTCGGGGTTTTTGGTACCACTGATGGCGCGCATCTGTAGGCGATCTTGTGCATAAGCCAAAGCCCCCTGAAAAGAAGCCTCACCCATGGACAGACCCTGCATGGCGGTACCCAGGCGCGCCGTGTTCATTAATTTGAACATCAACTTAAGGCCTTTATCCTCCTCTCCTAACAAGATACCGCGCGCACCATCAAAATTCATCACACAGGTTGCCTGTGCCTTCAGGCCCATTTTCTTTTCAATAGAACCGCAACTTACATTGTTTGCATCACCCAGCGAGCCATCTTCATTGACCCAAATTTTTGGAATGATAAACAGGGAGATACCTGCAGTACCTTCTGGTGCTCCTTCAAGGCGCGCTAAAACTGCATGAATAATATTATCGGTAATATCTTGCTCACCACCGGAGATAAAAATCTTGGTGCCGGTAATATTATAAGTTCCATCACTGTTGGCAACGGCCTTGGTTCGACACATACCCACATCTGAGCCTGCATGAGCTTCAGTCAAGCACATAGTACCGGCCCATTCACCGCTGAGTATTTTTGGGATAAAACGCTGCTTCTGTTCAGCGCTGCCGCCATTAAGTAGACAGGACACCGGAGCAAGGGACAGGCCGGTATACATGCTGAAAGACCAGCTAGCCGAGCCTATCATCTCGCCTACCGCAGTTCCTATAGATCCAGGCAAACCTTGCCCGCCTTCCTCTACCGCCGTATTCAGGCCAATCCAGCCTGCATCAGCATATTGATGATAGGCTTCTTTATAACCATCAGGGGTGGTGACTTGACCATGGCTAAAACCGCAGCCCTGCTCGTCACCAGGTAAATTCAGCGGAGCGACAACATCTTCAGCGAAGCGTGCGCCACCGTCCAGAATCGCATCAACCAGGTCAGGCGTTGTATCTTCTTGCCCTGGCAAACTGGCAAAATGAGACTCGGAGTCCAGTAATTCCTTCAGTACAAACTGTATATCACGCAAGGGGGCTTTATAAGCAGGCATTGGATGGTCTTCCTCTCGATTCAATCGTATTCATATCGCCGGCTTGCTAAGTTTAGCGACTGGCAAAAAGACACAGCAGGGTTTATACCCGCATGGCCGTTAATAGGACACGATTATAAGGGAGCAGAAGAGCGGGGATGATTGCGGTTTATTCACACCCCAAAGAAGGCATTTGCCCAATTACTGGCGTTCTAGACGCCAATGACCGCAATGGGCGGCCCCTGAACTGCGCCAGGGGTTTATATCCAGACCGCCGCGACGCATAAAACGCGCGTATACGGTCAAATCCAGCGGTTTGCAGTGTTGCTGAATATCTACAAATATGCGTTCTACGCACTGTTCGTGAAAGCCTTCGTGTTGACGAAACGATAGTAAATAGGCCAACAGCTTCTTGTGATCAATGGCCGGGCCACGGTAGTCGACATAGACACTGGCCCAATCTGGCTGACCGGTAACCGGACAGCAGGAGCGAAATAGATTGGTATAAACCTGCTCATGAATTTCTTCGCCGGCAGCAGATAAAAGCCCGCTATCCACTTCAAATGAATCTACTGCTATATCCAAATCATCCAGACAAGGTCCGGGCAAGCTAGCCACACCCAGTGCCGCGTATTCCTGCAAAGCATAGATCCGGACTTTGACTGGCGCACCAGCGGCCTGGCTCAAATCGCTTGCCAATATCTGTGTTAATTCATCCTTACTGGCAATACGGGTAAAATTGAAACTATTCAGGTACAACTTGATCGACTTGGATTCAACAAGACTTGGGCTATCGAAGGGCAATTCAAACTCTGCCACGCCCGCTTCGGGTTTGCCGCTGGCATTAAGCCAGGACAATTCGAAGGCCGTCCACAGGTCGATGCCTGTAAAGGGTAAGGCACTGTCTGGATCCAGAAACTCGGCACGCGCTTCACTGCGCGCGATGGGGAAGAGCAATTCAGGCGCATAGACATCGCTGCCATGAATGGTTTTTCCCAGTGGTGAATTACCGGCAAAATCTGACATCGTTTCTAACTCCTACATTCGCAGCTTTTTACCGGTTTCCAATAAGTACAAACAATAAATATACGCCACCACTATGAACACAGTAATCATGGAAAATGCCCATACAATATCAATATCAGACACACCAAGAATGCCATAGCGAAAACCATTAACCATATAAAGAATAGGATTCAGTTTGGAAACGTCCGCCCAAAAATCTGGTAGCAAATCGATCGAATAAAACACCCCACCAAGATATATTAGCGGCGTAATCACAAAGGTAGGAATAACCGATATATCATCGAATGATTCAGCAAAAACCGCATTAATAAAGCCAGCGAGAGAGAACAGTACCGAGGTAAGAACCACCACGCTAATGGTAATAGGCAGATTATGAACACTCAGATCTGCAAAAAATGTGGCTAGCACGGTAACGATAAAACCGACGGATAAGCCACGAGCTACGCCGCCACCAACAAAACCCCACAAAATAATATAATTGGGCATGGGCGACACTAAAAGCTCTTCCACATGGCGCTGAAAACGAGCGTTAAAAAACGACGATACGACATTGGCGTAGGAGTTGGTAATCACCCCCATCATGATAAGGCCGGGAACCACAAACTCCATGTAACTGTAGCCACCCATCTCGCCAATACGTGAGCCAATCAGGTTGCCAAAAATAATAAAGTACAACATAACGGTAATGGCAGGAGGTACTAAAGTTTGTACCCAGATTCTGGCAAAACGGCGAATTTCCTTGATCAACAGTGTCTTAAACGCAATAAACTGCAGACTGGCCTTCATGATTGACTCCCACTATTTACCAATGACATAAATAGCTCTTCCAGACGATTCGCCTTGTTTCGCATACTGCCAATATTGACCCCAACTCGGCTCAGTGCCTCAAAGACCTGATTCATCGTGGTATCCATTCCCACTTCTACCTCAAAGCTATGCGGGTCAACCACATTCACAATCAAGCCTGCAACGGTAAAGCTGCTGTCTATTTCATCCACCGTATCAAAAACATAGGTTTGCCGGCTTAGACGCTTCAATAAGTCTTTGACGCTGGCGTTCTCAACAATGACGCCATTGTCGATAATGGCCACATTACGACACAGCTGCTCGGCCTCTTCCAGATAATGTGTGGTCAGAATAATAGTCGTGCCGGCGGCATTAATTTCCTGCAGAAACTCCCACATAGAGCGTCGTATCTCGATATCAACACCGGCCGTGGGCTCATCCAGTATCAGTAGTTTAGGCTCATGTACCAGTGCACGCGCTATCATCAGACGTCGTTTCATACCACCGGACAGTGTGCGCGAAATCTCATTGCGCTTTTCCCATAAACCAAGCTTCTTCAGGTATTTCTCAGCTCTGACTTCTGCTATCGCTTTGGGAATACCGTAATAACCCGCCTGGGTTGTCACAATATTGAACACCTTCTCGAATTGATTAAAATTGAATTCCTGCGGTACAACACCAAGACACTGCTTTGCCAGTGAGAAGTCGGTGTCAACATTGTGCCCAAACACCGATACATCGCCGTCACTTTTATTGATCAGGGAGCAAATGACGCCAATCGTGGTGGACTTACCCGCCCCGTTGGGGCCGAGCAAAGCAAAGAAATCACCCGGAGCGACTTCCAGATCAATGCTCTTCAGAGCTTCGAAGCCATTTGGATAGGTTTTCTTCAAACCTTTAATAGATAGGGCGGAGGTCATATCACTTACCTTGCATGTAATACACTATAGTGTCGCTTGGCCTTAAAAATGCAAGCTTTGAAACAATGCGGACAAAAAAAAGCCGCTACAGTCGTAGCGGCCTTTTTAATTGGAGCGGGAAACCGGGTTCGAACCGGCGACCTCAACCTTGGCAAGGTTGCGCTCTACCAACTGAGCTATTCCCGCACTTTCTTCTTGAATCCGATGTGTAAACACACCTGACGCCAAAATAATGGCGTCCCCTAGGGGACTCGAACCCCTGTTACTGCCGTGAAAGGGCAGTGTCCTAGGCCACTAGACGAAGGGGACGCGGCCTGCACCTGATATGAATCAGATGGCGCGCATTCTATGGAGGCTAAGGGCTGGAGTCAAGCGCGCTAAAGCAAAAATCAGAATTATTTTACCGTGTAAGAGATGATACGGCTGATATGGCTCAGAGGCAGGCCACTCTCCTGCTGCCACTGATCAAAAGCAGCCTGCGTCGCGGCCAGTCCCTGCTTGCCAGAGGGCTTCTTATCAACGATATTTTGTGCCACCAAACTGGCTACAACGTCGGCTGACAGCAAAAAAGTATCCTTGGGGGCCATGCGCAGGAACATAGGACCCGAATTGCCGCCTACTCTTCCTTTAACTGTAGAGAGACAGAATTGATACAATAGCGTAGGCCAGTGGGAGTTGGACCATCCTCAAATACATGCCCAAGGTGCGCATCACACTTTTTACATACGACCTCCACCCTCGCCATACCGTGGCTGACATCCCGATTTTCAGCGACTGCCTGCTCACTCAAAGGTGCATAAAAACTGGGCCAACCCGAACCTGAGTCATATTTGGTGTCTGAGTCGAACAAGGGCTCACCACAACAGGTGCAGTGGTAACTGCCGGTCATTTTACAATCATTGTATTGCCCGGTAAATGCCCGCTCAGTGCCCTTTTTACGGCAAATTTGAAACTGTTCATCGCTTAATTCTGCGCGCCACTGCTCATCGGTTTTTTCTATCTCGGCCATTCGCTCTCTCCTGTCTGCAGATCGATTAATATGGTGTAGAATAGACGTCCGGGCAACATTTAACCACTGGAGCGTGAGCTCATGAGCCGTATTTACAAATCACACAAGCTGGACAATGTCTGTTATGACATTCGCGGCCCCGTGCTGGGCGAAGCACACAGACTGGAGGAAGAGGGCCACCGCATTCTCAAACTCAATATTGGCAACCCGGCAGCCTTTGGTTTTGAAGCGCCCGATGAGATCATTCAGGACGTGATCCATAACCTACCTGCGGCCCAGGGTTACTGTGACTCCAAAGGGCTATTTGCGGCTCGTAAGGCCATTATGCAGTACTGCCAGCAGATACAAATACCTGACATTAGTATAGACGATGTCTATATGGGCAACGGTGTTAGCGAGCTGATCGTGATGGCCATGCAGGCTTTGATCAATGATGGTGATGAATTCCTGATTCCCAGCCCTGATTACCCCCTATGGACTGCCGCAGTGACTTTGGCTGGCGGCAAGGCTGTCCACTACGTCTGCGATGAAGCGGCCGACTGGACGCCCGACCTGGACGACATTCGCTCCAAAATCTCCAGCCGTACCCGTGGCATTTTGATGATCAACCCCAATAACCCTACCGGCGCGGTATATCCAGAAGAAGTGGTACAGGGGATTGTAAAGCTCGCCTCCGAGAACAAGCTAGTGCTCTTCTCTGACGAGATTTACGACAAGATTCTTTACGATGACGCAGTTCACTACCCGGCGGCACGTTATGCCAAAGATATTCTCTGTGTCACTTTCAATGGCTTGTCCAAAAACTACCGATTGGCAGGCTTTCGCTCCGGCTGGATGATTTTGTCAGGCGCCAAATACAAGGCCAAAGACTATATCGAAGGCCTGGATATTCTGGCCAATATGCGTTTATGTGCCAACGTGCCAGCCCAACTGGCGGTGCAAACGGCATTGGGCGGCTACCAGAGCATTAACGACCTGATATTGCCCACCGGGCGACTGGGGCAGCAACGTGATGCTGCATACAAAGCTTTAATGGATATTCCGGGAATAAGCTGCGTAAAACCCAAAGGGGCGATTTACTTATTCCCCAAGCTGGACCCGGTCAAATTTGCCATTCACAACGATGAACAAATGGTGCTGGATTTCCTGCAACAGAAAAAAGTCTTACTGGTGCAGGGTTCGGGCTTTAACCTGCCGAGTACCGACCACGTGCGCATTGTATTTTTACCGCACGAAGAAGAGCTGCAAGCGGCTATTGGAGCCTTTGGTGATTTTCTCGCCCACTACGAACAAGAACCACCTAAAGCAGAGAAAAACCCAGTGATTTCATTGGCGCCCGCAGTTCGGACAACACAGGAGTCTTAAGCGCAAAATGGGTAAATTCTCTGCGCTGAGGGTAGTCCCGGCGCAGCTGATCAAAACCTGCTCCTATTTGAGCGGCGTTCAGCGTCGCCATTGCCCTTAAACGGGCATCATCATCCATGATCGGATATGCCTGCAAGATCGCACTACAAAGCTGCTCATAGCACCCTACTGCTGGCAGATTCAGCAGTTGCGGGTCTTGTTGTTTATCATTGACCCCCGCAAACGGCAGCTGCAGCTCAAAAAAGCTCGCCATTGCACTCTGTAACATCGCGGTTGCAGTTAATTTACCATCGTAACTATATCCGGCAATGTGGGGTGTCGCTATCGCAACCCGCGGCAACAGAGCTGTATTAATCTGCGGCTCGCCTTCCCATACATCCAACACGGCTATGAGATCCTGGCCAGATTCAAGCTGAGCCAACAAAGCATTGTTATCTATTGCAGCACCACGACCGGCATTGAGTAAAACTGTACCCGGTCGAAGCTTGGCTAACTGCTGCTTGCCCAACATATGGTAGCTCGGGTAGGGCCCTTCAGTGCTTAAGGGTGTGTGCAAGCAGACAATGTCGGCCTCCAGCACCTCATCCAAACAGGTCATCACCGGATAACGGTCCTGGGGAATCAATGGGTCATAAGCCCGCACATTGATGCCAAGACCATCCAGCGTTTTATAGAGACTGGAACCCACATTGCCCATGCCGATAATTCCTACACTACTCGACAGAAATTCGACGCCCCTGCTCAGCCGCAGCTGCGCAAGCGCCGCCATTACATACTCCACCACCGAACGGGCATTGGAGCCTGGTGCACTGGCAAAACCGATACCGGCCTGTTGCAGCCAGCTCTGGTCGATGTGATCGGTACCTATGGTGGCGGTGCCGACAAATTTTACCGGCGTATCTTTCAGCAAGCTCTCATCAACTTGTGTTACCGAACGCACCAGTAATGCATCAACATCTGCCAGCTGTTGTTTACTTAGGCTGCGACCCGCCGCTGTGCGCACTTCACCGAAGGGTGCAAAAGCGGACTCCGCCATTGGCATGTTTTCATCAACCAGTATGATCATTTTTTTGTTAGTAATCCTGTGCGATAGAACTGAGGCAACAAAGCCCTTAGACCATTGGACTGAAAGAAATCTGCTGCCTCATCAGTGGGACCTGTCCAGCGTAATTGATTGAGATTTATATCGGTAGGGGCAGTATCACACAGACGTGTCAGCGACCAGGCAAGCATAACCTGCTCGCGATACTGTTCCAGCTTGGATACCAGCGTCTTTGCACCACGAATACCGCTATTTTCAAGCAGTTGGGGCTGATCCAGCAACTGCTGTAAATTATCAACCAATGCCAGCATCGCCACAGCCGTTTTTATCCCCACCCCGGGAATACCCGGGATATCGTCGCTGCTATCACCTGTTAGCGCCAGCAGCTGGTCCATACGTTGCGGCGCAATACCTAAGTGGGTCATCAACGCTGATTGAGACTGCTCTTCTTTACGACCGTAATCCCATTGGCTATCACAGGGTTTGCGCACTACCTGAGCCAAATCTTTATCGGCGCTAATAACCCGAACCGGCATCTCCTGCTGCCTTGCCACGCGCGCTAAACTGGCGATCAAATCGTCGGCTTCATAACGCTCACTGGCAAGTGTTGTTACGCCCAATATAGAAGTCATTTGCTGGCAAAGCTTTAGCTGAAACGCCAGCGCCTCATCAGGTAACTGTCGACTCTCTTTATACGCGGCATAAAGATCATTACGAAAACAGCTACCCAGGCTTTCATCAAAGGCTGCTGCAATATACGCGGGCTGCTCACGAGCCAGTAGACCCGCCAACCAGCGACCATATCCATAGACCGCATTTAAAGGCTGTCCATTTGGATGGTGCCAATCATCAGGCAAGGAAAAATACGCTCTGAAGATATAGATCGAGGCATCAACTAAGTAGACGGAAGACGACATTAGTCCAGCTCCGACAGGGTGTATTGTTCTACCTGTAACGGATTACTGGAACCGTAATACTCACACAACTCCGACACCAGCAGCCGCGCCCTTGCCTCAAGACCCTGAGCACAGAATACTTGCACCTGATGCAGTACCGCTTGTTTAAAAGGGCCGCTATCGGTTGACTCGCCCGATAGATTATCGACGCTAATGCGAAATCTTACGCCACAGGCATGCGATAAAATCCACTCCATTGCCTGCGGCTTCACTTCAACTCGTTCAAACTCCACCTGTTGCTCCGCGGTGCGCCCATCGGGCTCATACCAATAGCCATAATCCAGTAACTGACGCCGCCGTGCACCGGCAATCAACCAATGGGCGACCTCATGTAATGCACTGGCAAAAAAACCGTGAGCGAAGATCACCTGAGCCTTCTTACCGTCGGGACTGGCAGGCAAATACACTGGCTCGCCGTCGCCACGCACCAAACAGGTATTTTCACCCTCAAACAGCCCGTTAAACAGGCCAATGAGGTCCCTGCAGTCGGGCTCGGGAAAGCTTCGTTTATCTTGCTTTGTTAACAAAATTGCACCATACCCATTTACATCAGAATAAAAATTTGCCTATACTGGCATCGTGCCCGGCTAGAGCGACAGTATTACACCCTTGCTGCATCAGGGTAGCTCTACGCTAGAAGGCATCAACCTATCCCCCCTCTAACAAGCTCAGGAGGTAGGCAACATGCAGCAACCACACGACGCTTCCGGCGCCAAAAATGTCTTCGACATTTTCTCCGGCGACCCTCTTTCCGACTGTAAAAAAGACCGCTACATCAGGCTTTCACCTGAATTAGATGGCCTGTGCCTGCTTTATAGCAATAATCGCAGTCCGGATAAACTGTTCAGCATGAATATCTTATGCTGGGCACTACGCGAAAGCGGCGAAATTGACGCTCTCGTACCCTGGCTTAACGATGTAATGCCAGCCATGGAACTCAGTGATGAAGAATGTGGCAACTGGGAAGGCTACTACGACCCGGCCAACGAGTTCCGATTCAGTGATCCACCACGCCATAAAGCCCTTGAACTGGAAACTGCCGCTGAATATTTTGGCCGCGCCAGGCTGGAGAAAACGGCCACCGTTCAAGAGTTCGCCGATAGCTTGGGCACTCACGCCTTGCTGATTCAACCGGGTTGCAACGAAATAACCCTGGCCGAGATCATGAGCTGGCGACTGAATAGCGATGGTGAGATAGATGCCATGTTAATGGACGAATCGCAGGTAGGGCAGACACCGGTGCTACCGGGAGACGATTGTTTGTATACAGCCCAATCGCAGCCAAGCTTTCGTTATTTTTTCCAACATCACGCGGCGAACCAGATAAAAGCGCACGAACCCGGCGCTCTGGCAGCGATTGCCATGCTAATGGGTGATTAAAGATTGCAGGCAAAGGATTGCCCTTCTGGAACTTCCGGGTGAAACGAGCTTAGGCTTTGCGTATGTAGTAAAAATACTTCTGATCCTGAACGAACTGTTTTACCAGCTCATGGCCCAGAAATGAACAAAACTTGGGTATATCGCGCTGAGTAGAGGGGTCTGTTGCAACGACTTCTAACAGTGCGCCGACGTCAATATCGCGCACTTTATTATGGAGCATCATCACAGGCTCGGGGCAATAAAGCCCTGTGGCGTCCAATTGTGCGTCGATATCTACTGTCATACTGTTGTGTACCATGCTTACGGGTTGCACATTGTGCTCAAATTTTAACCTATTGCAAGCCCATTATCCTGTATACGCACTATTCATTTGCTGAAACTGCTCTGCGGTAAACAAATTGCAGCTTTCCGTTTCAGAGTCAAAAACAATCACCACCTGGCCACGCTGCAATTGCACGCGAAGCCGCCCTACCTTGGCATCGAGGCTTAATTCCTGCTCGCCATAATCGGTGCCATCGCGGCTGACATACTCTTCCATCATGCCGCTCAGGGCCGCCTCAGAAAGCTGATCGTAGGGCACCAGTAACATATTATGGACCTACTTCGGCTTGCGGAACAGAAGTGTCATGCGGTCACTTTCGCCAATCTCGAAATATTTAGCTCGGTCTTCATCACCCAAAGCCAAACGAGGCGGTAAAGTCCACACACCTTTGGGGTGATCGTGGCTGTCCTTTGGATTGGCGTTAATATCACTGCTGGCGACAAATTCAAAGCCCGCATCTTTGGCCAAACGCTGCACCCTTGACTCCGTCACATAGCCGGTTTGAATCATAATAGGCTCGCGTGTATCGGGGTGGGCACGATGTTCCACAACGCCCAACAGGCCACCGGGCTTAAGTGCTGCGTACATCGTAGCAAACACCTGTTGCGCCGTGGCAGACTTCATCCAGTTATGCACGTTACGGAAAGTCAGCACTAGATCAGCACTGGCCGGTGGCGCCATCTGCTGGCCTGTTGCCATGTTGGTAATCACCACACTAGCGTAAACCTGCGGATCGGCGGCGATCTTTTCTTCAAAACCCTTGCGCGACTTACGATAGTATTCGCGCTCTGCATCAGCCGGGTGATGTGCCGCATATAACTTGCCATTTTTACCTAAAGCAGGGGCCAAAATCTCGGTATACCAACCGCCACCGGGGGCAACTTCGACAACTGTCAGACCTTCTTCAAATTGAAAAAACTCGAGTGTCTCAGCCGGGTGACGATAGATATCCCGCGCTGAATTTGCCGCATCACGATGGCTAGCTGCCATCGCCTTAGCCACAGAACTCTTCGAATCCGATCCAGCTGAATCGGATCCCGTCTGACAGGCAGATAATAAAAGTGCCATCAAGAAAACCACAAGACTTCGACTATACATAACAACCCCTATAAATTTTTTACTCATTGCAACCAAAGACTATAGCCTGATGTTCAGGCTACCGCTATGTCGGAAACTGACTTTGCAGCTGATGCTGCCAGGCACCTTTGGCCAGTGCATAGCTATTCTCATCGGAAACTACCACAGTCGCATCGGTTTTAAGTGCCACCAGGCTATTGGTCACCACATCACCCACATCAGACCACATATCTTCAGGAATAACGCTTATATCAAAATCTTTGAAGGTTTCCGACTGATGTATCTCAGTACGTGTATAGCCAGGACACAGACACTGGATCTTGACGCCTTGTTCAAGCACTTCGGCCTGTAATGACAGAGAAAACGTATTAAGGAAAGCCTTGCTGGCGGCATAGACTGCGTGATCCGGTAGTACCGTAAAAGCGCCCAGAGACGATACATTAATAATGACGCCACTGCCGCGCTCTTCCATTGCAGGTAAGGCGGTATAACTCAGGGTCATGGTGGCATGAATATGCAGGTCTATCATGACTCTCTGGGCGTCCAGCGCCACATTAGTGAAAGATCCGTGGGTAGATACACCGGCGTTATTCACCAGATAATCCAGTGGTCCCTTTTGACGTATTGTCTCAACCACCTTGGCCACACCAATAGTATCGGTTAGGTCGGCAACAATGACATGGACTTCCGTGCCATTGGCTCGCAACTGCGCAGCCAATTCCGCCATGGGCTGTTCGCGCCGCGCCACCATGATGATTTCATCACAAAACGCCGCTAACTGACGGCAATATTCTGCGCCAATACCGGATGAAGCACCGGTGACAAGAGCCTTAATTCTTCGTTGTGACAATGTACTCTCCAGAGTAATAAAACTAACGGGGCTTGAGACCAAAGCCAATCCGCTGCGATTATCGCAGCTATACCCGGACATTTCCAAGCTTCAAGCGAGCTACCGGCAAATAAAGCCCAGTCGATAGAAAATGGTATTATAGCGAGCTAGTCACCGCTGCCGGATAATCATTCACCTTGACCAGTCTGTCCTTTATTGATCAATTGAACTTTGCTCTGGCAATCACTGGCCCCGCGTTTCTAGTGATACTGCTAGGCCAATTACTGTATCGCTATCAGGTGATCAGTGACGGTTTCACTCAGGGCGCATCTGCTATTGTTTTCAATGTAGCTCTGCCTGCTACACTATTCCTCAATGTCGCGCGAGCCGACTTGTCACTATTGGGCAATGGCAGTCATCTGGCCATCGCCATAGCTGTCACCTTTGCGATAGTCGGACTATCGTGGCTGGCCTGCCGCATCTGGATCTCTAGCAAGGCCGAGCGCGGAGTGGTTATTCATGCCTCTTACAGGGGCAATATGGCCGTTATCGGGCTAGCCTTCTGTGAGGCGGCCTACGGCCCTGAAGGCCTTGCTTTAGCGGCCATTCCAGTCGGTATTCTCACTGCCCTGTACAATGTACTGGCCGTTTGGATACTGAGCACACACATCAAAGGCAGTCAAAACAAACAACGGCACTGGCTGTCTATAATGGCCCGCAACCCCTTACTGCTATCGATAGTCGCGGGTTTTATTGCCAATAGTACCGGCCTGCCACTGCCAACACTCATATTAGATACCGGCAGTTATTTCAGCCAGCTGACCTTCCCTCTGGCACTGTTATGCATTGGCGCTAGTATTAATCTGCGACACATGCGCTTGAGATCCGCCCCAGTAGTCATTGTCACCTGTATGAAACTGATTGTGGCACCCGCCGTAATGGTGACAGCGCTTTATCTCGGTGGCATTCGAGGCACTATGCTGGGCATATTTTTCCTGCTGACTGCAACCCCCACCGCCGCCGCAAGTTACATTATGGTGCAAGCCATGGGCGGCGATGGCCGTCTGGCTGCCAACGTAATTGTTGTTAGCTCGGTATTATCTGCGCTGACCATCACTCTCGGTCTGTTGATTCTGCGTTCAACTGGCTTAATTTAGCCCTACCTCACTCGATTCCGCTTAGCCTCAGTCCTTCACCAGTGCCTGTCATGAAAATAAAACTTGCCTGTCACATAACTGCAATATTGGCCAAGCAGAATAGCCCCAAGTCGGACAACAATCCGTTTATTTAAACTTCAATATTTTCTATTAGGGGAAATGAATGAAAAACACACTGGCGAAATATGCCATCTCAAGCGTAGCCGCGGCGATTCTAGCGGCTAATGCCTCCGCTGGTACGGTGACCTCTGACGGCGCTGACATCAAAATTAAGACTAAAGGTGGCCTGTCAGTAGAAACCACCGATGGCGATTTCAGTTTTCAGCTAGGTGGCCGTATCCAGGCACAGTTTGACCAGTACTCGGACTCCATGAACTTGAAACAAGGCGGAGATACCGCTAACGATCTTTTCATTCGCCGCGCACGTATTTATGTCAAGGGTACGCTGTATTCTGACTGGGCCTATAAAGCTCAATTTAACATTGATTCAGATGGGTCAAAAGGAGGTTCTTATGAGGACCTTTACATCAAGTGGACCAAATTCAAAATGGCCAACGTGACCGTGGGTAACCATAAAGAACCGTTTAGTTTGCAGGAATTGACCAGTTCCAAATACGTCACCACGGTTGAACGTGCAGCGATTGATGACTTCCTGTCGGAAGGTCGTAGTCTGGGTGTGAGCATAGGCGGTGCCACTAACGCATGGGGCTATGCCATAGGTCTTTACGATACTGATAAAGAAAACAATTCAGGCAAGAGCCTATGGGCAGTGACCGGGCGTGCCTTCGCCTCACCTATCAACAACGAAGATACTGTCCTGCATATTGGCGCAGGTTTCAGTCAGCGCGATGGCAGCGATTCCACAGATCCATTCAACGGTGGCTCTGTAACCCAGGGTATCAAGAAAGGCAACGAATTAAATATTGACCTGGTAGACGATGCCGATGGCCAAACCCTGTACAACATTGAAGCAGCCGCTCGATTTGGTGCTTTCCATGCCTCAACTGAGTATCACGTGCGTAAAACTGATGCTGTATCCGGCGGAACAGATGCCGAGGTAAACGGCTACTATGTGCAAGGCGGTTGGTTCATTACTGGCGAAGCACGCCCCTATAAAAAAGGCGCATGGAACAAGGTCAAGCCTAATAATAAGGGTATCGGCGCATGGGAACTATTTGCCCGTTTTGAAGGCCTGAACGGCGATGACGAGGGTATCTCTGAGGACAACCGTAACAAAGGCACGATATTTACTGCGGGCGCAAATTGGTATGCCAACGACAGTATTCGCGTCAGCGCCAACTATGTTCAGTCAAACTGGGATAAAGCGCTGGATGAAACACTCAATATTGCAGACGAAGACTCACTTTTCAGTGAAGATTCAGGCCGCGGATTCGCAATCCGTGTTCAGGTTGCTTACTAAATACTCTCCCTAGAGTACTTATGGCCCCGCTAGCGGGGCCTTTTTTGTGCCCGAATATTTATTTTCATCAAAAAGACTTAGCTAGTCTCTTCACCATCACCGACAGGGGCATCACTCGTCGCTTCCTGCCCTTCATCAGCATCCTCGGGTATAGCTTGAGCATCCTCAGCAGGGCTTTCGAGTAATCCGGCTTTGCGCAGCCGTTTTTCTTCTTTCTTTTCTTCTTTCTTTTTCTTCTTGGCAAGCTCTCGCTGACGTTTTTCAAATGAGAAATTAGGTTTAGCCATTCGCAGTCTCTTCTACATAATTCTATGATCAGATGTTCAGGATACGATATTTCGCGGAAAATTGCGCTGATCTTCCATTAGAAATATGCCTTGATAAAGCGGAAAATATAGCAACCAAGTCTTTTCTCGAGTCATCACCCCAGAACCCAGTACGGGCCTCGAATTAAAATATAGGGTTTCGGCTCCAGCCAAAGAGCGAAATTACCAGCCAAATATGCCAGCCCGCCAGTCGAGGGACGGCAGTTCAACATGAGCTAACTGTACCTCGTTCGCTCATTGGATCCCGCATGGGTTGAATCTATCAGTTTCCCAGGTTGTATTGATCCAATCTCTTTTTCCCATCCTAGAATATAAGCCGTATTACATAATGACCAAAACAAGAGTTCACTACCGGCGTTGTAACCATTTTGCGCCCTGGCTACTACTAGAGCAATTGTGCCTTGGCAATGATCATGGTAATAAATCGCGTTGCATATTATTTTAGACCGAACCATTTGTTTCACCTATACTAGGGCCTTTGGCAAAGCCGCTATGGCCCTAGAGTCTGTAGGGGATCATGATAATTAGGAAACGCCACATAACGCCCGAGCAGATCGATAAGTTGTCTCGCACGTTCGTAATAGTAATCGGTCCGTTCAGCCGTTCGGTGCCCGAGTACCGCGCCTCATATCGGGCGAAGAATTAAACGTTTTAATTACCACCAGTTAAAAAGGATTTTTGATAATGACCACAAAAACTGCAATGCGATTCTGTATCGGTGCCATTACTCTTTTCGGCGCACTGTCACAAATGGCCTTTGGCCAGGCGGGTATCGTATCTGAAAGAGAAAAAATCGTTGGCTACAGCACCGAAGAGCTTAATCCGGCAACGCCCGGCTACGAGTGGAAAGGTGCAACGCTGCTGCAGGACATCCGGATCATCGACGGCCTCGGAAATCGTCCTAAGACAGGTCAGGACTTATTGGTTGCGGAGGGTAAGATTCGGGCGATCGGTAAGTCCGGTTCACTCGATGTTCCAGCTGATGCAAAGGTCGTCGACGGTGCAGGCCTCACTGTAATGCCTGGATTGATGGACGCTCATATGCACTTGTCAAGCGGCTGGCGTGGACCGAACGACAACGGTAATCGACCGGTGTACGTGAAATGGCAACTGCTGAATTTCCTTTACGCGGGAATCACCCAAGTCTACGACATTGGAAATATTCCGGACGTCGCAGGAGATACCCGCGATATGGTTGAAGCGGGCGTATGGATGGGACCCGACATCAAAATAGCCGGTACTTATTTTGAAACCGCTGAAATCGGCGCGCTGGGCTATGCCACATTGCTGCCGACAAATGATCCGAGCCATATTGGTGGAAAGCTTGATTCTATGAAGAACGGCTACGGTGTCGAAATGGTGAAGTGCCATGCGGGCACGAATATTCAGGTTCTTCGCGCTATGGTGTCGGCGGCGCACGAACGTGGCATGCGGGTGGTATGCGATCTCTGGCAGAACAACGGTGACCCGTGGATCGCGAAGGTCACGAAACTGGATGGTTATGCGCACAACATGTTCATGACAACCACGCCAACCCAGAACGACGCCGACATGCTGAAGGAACTCGGTACGTTCATTATCTCAACGACCGTTATGCTGGACACTATTGGTGGCTATCGAACTGAAGAGGACGGTGACTTCATCACGGGCAACGCACTCATCGAGGACGTCAATCCGCCGCACTGGGTCGAGCAGGCCCTCGGCCAATCGGGTGCAGACTCGGCTAATCGTTACATGTCCGTCTTTGATGCAGTCATCGGCGACCAGCGGTCCATGGAGCAATTTCGGTCGGATGCCTTTTCATGGACGAAGAAACTTGTGGATACCGGTGTGCTTGTCGGCATCGGCACGGATACGCCATATCTCAATAACTGGTCGGGCGAGTCCGTGCACCGCGAGATGGAACTCTGGGTCAATGAGATAGGTATTTCTCCACTTCGCACGCTACAAGCCGCCACGAGCGACAACGCCAAAATACTGAAAGTTGACGACCGGACCGGATCAATACGGGTCGGTCTTGAAGGCGATCTTCTGGTGGTAGAGGGGAACCCGGCCAAAAACATCTCGGATACACGAAACATTCGCTATGTCTTTAACAATGGCAAGATCGTGAATCGCGAGAGTCTGACCCGACAGTGGAAAAATTAACGGCAACATAAAAGTGCCGGGACAAGTTTCGAACGTGACGCTGTCCTCGAAAGTAATAACTATGATTCTTGGGAGATTAAAGATGCAGGTAAAACGTTTGTTGTGTATCGCTGCGATAGCAGTGCTGGTAGGTGCCTGCGCCGGTGGAGCACCACATCGGGTGGATTCCGAAGAATTCGATCAGGAGTTTGTAGGCCAAACATTTAGCAATTTGCTGATCATTGGTGTTTACAAGGACCGGACATTTCGGGTCAGCGGGGAGACCAGTCTCGCCGAGGAATTCAAGAGTCGCGGAATAGCGGCATCGCCAAGCTATGACTTAATTCCGGATTCCGGCGCGATTAAGTCGGACGCGGTTGCGGGTATTGTCACGGCTGGCTCATTCGATGGAATTTTAACGATTGCGACCCTCGATCCCGGTTACGACTATGACGCCGGCGATTACATGGCAACACGCGGCATGGTGTACATGCTGGGAGGCGAGCCCGGCGCGGGTACAGACCTTGGCTCGATGATCGCGTGGGCCGGATCTGGCCTATATACACTGCATGTTGGTCTATGGGATGCCAAGACGCAGAAGCCTGTTTGGCAAGTGACAACCGATTCGGAGAGCTCCGGTTCGGAGTCAGGAGATCTACGAACACTGGCGGATTTTATCGCTGCCACCCTGCGTGACAAGGGCCTGCTTTAGCGCGATTATTCATCAACAAGCGCTGCGGAGGCCGCCATGAAATATTCCGAATGCGATCGAATATTGTGTCTCTGACCGCACCGGTGGTTTCGCACCTAGCCACGCGGCCTCAAACAAAGAGATAGCTGATCACAGCCTCACTGGCAGGTGCCCCGATCGATCGGGGCCAGGTCATAACTATGGTACAGCTTTAAGTAAAATGCCCCCTAAGCCTAGACTCTTAAATTTCTTGCATAATTGCTACTTATGAATGCTCCGCACAAACATGCCCCATTGCTTTCAAGTTTCTCAAGGCTAACAGGCGAGACTCTTCAGCACCTATCTGTTGTCCCAAATTGATTTCAGCATCATAAATAACTTCCCCAGATAAGAGCGTTTTCAAAACTCCTATTTCACTGATGTCGGCGGCAGGAACCTCAAACGGATTATTGGCAAGTATGACCATATCAGCGAGTTTCCCCGTTTCTATTGATCCAATCTCATTTTCCCATCCTAGAATATAAGCAGGATTCCATGTGTAGGCCTTGATTGCTTGCGCAACAGTAATTGCCTCCTCAGGAGCATGTTGATCGGTATTAAGTCCATGAGGATCCATTCGAGTAACACTCGATTCCATATTTACGAATGGGTTAAGTTCAGTTACAGGATAATCAGTCGCAATTGCAACAACAACACCGTGGTCCATCATCGATTTTACGGGATACCATTTAGCAAAGGCTTCTTCACCAACAGCCGGGATATGGTTGTTATGAACGGTCCCCCGGTAAGGAAAGAATGGCGAAAAATCTACTACAACATCGAGCTCCTTGAACCGTGGCATATCCTTCTCATCGACTACAACACAATGAGTTAGATGATGCCTGAGTCCGGATACACCATTTGCTTTACGAGCGCCATCTACCGCATCTAAGGCTAGTACAGATGCCTGGTCTCCAATTACGTGCATCATGGATGCCACACCCAATTTGTCATATTCCAGGACTGCCTTATTCAGATCATTTGTGGAAAGATTTTGCACTCCATGGGATTCTGGCTTATCCAAAAAGGGATCTTTCATCAATGAGGTACGGCTTGCAGGAACGCCATCTACCATAATTTTGAGCGCATCCAATTTAGCAATGTCGCTTTCTTTGTCTTTGTTTTCAATCAATAATTTTTTGACCTCATCATTAGCAGGATGCAAAGTTACTATAGATGATTGCCAATGGGCGGCCATTTTATAGCGCGTCTTCACCCTTCCTTCTTCGGCCATTTTTTCAACAACGTCCCATCGTTCTGGTACAGTGCCTGCCTCTCTGGTAGCTGTGATACCTGCAGCAGCGTACATTTTATTTACATATTCAACAGATGCTTCTACTTCTTCAGGAGTGAAAGCGGGTGCTACATTCCAGATTAATACCATGGCACTTTCCTGCAGCCCACCCTGTGCTTCTCCATTTGGTTTTCTGGCAATAATTCCCATTTCCGGATCTGGAGTAGCTGCCGTAATACCCGCCAATTCTAACGCTTTACTGTTCGCCCAAAAAGCATGACCGGAAGCGTGCATGACGGCAATTGCTTTACCAGGTGCAATATCATCCAAAAGCTCTTTAGGACCATTATCACCAGGGAATAAACCAAATCCAAAATCTCCAAAAAGATACCACTCTTTGTCAGGGTCCGCTTCAATATGCGCTTTTATTTGCTGAACAATCTTGTCTGCATCCCCGGCGTCGCTTAAGCGGGCTACCGCTGGAACATGCGATTCTATTGCATGGGTATGAACGTCTATCATGCCTGGCATCACAAACTTACCTTGCAGATCAATGATTTCTGTTTCTGCTCCTTTCATAGCCAGTATTTCGTCATTCGTTCCAACCAGAAGGAATTTACCGTCTTTTAAGGCTACAGCTTCAGCCCAGGGCTGGGATTCATTTACTGTGTAGATTTTGCCGTTGCTATAGATGACATCTGCAGTTTCAACATTGACGACACCTGCAGTTTCAACATTATTGTCAGCACACCCCGCAAGAATGACCAAGATCACCGCAGTAAAAAACCTGAATCGTTTCATATTATGACTTCCCTTTAAAATGACGTACTGTCTCACGAAATATGGTACGGGGCGTTTTATGTATTGTTTGTTTCGCCTACTAATATAGCCGAATTTTGGTTTCGGGTCGTAGAATTTCTCAGAGTTATTGCCTGTCATAATATTGACCTCATTTTCATGCGAGATTGTCAAAAGTACTTTCCAGCGCTGTGAGCACCCTGTCGAACGTTTGCAATGTGATATCCACATCCTCTTTGCTGAACACCAGGGGTGGCCGGAACTTCAGGCAGTTACCATAACGTCCCGTCAAACCGATGAGTACACCTTCCGCTTTCATGGCATCGGGTAACAGACTGGCCAGCTTTGTGGCGGGTACACGCGTCGCACGATCTTCGACCAAGTCCACACAGATAAACAAACCGAGCCCCTGTATGTTCCCGATTACGGTGTGTCTGTCAGCCAGTTTTTCCAGCCCGTTGCGCAGATACTTGCCCACCGTGTAGACGTGTTTGAGTATGTGCTGCTCTCTGGCGAACCGAAATACCGCCTTGGCGGCTGCGGCCAGTCCTTCCTCTCCCTCCGCCAGGGCATCGATCGCCGGTTCCACTTTTTCGGCATAGAGATGACCCAACTGATCACCGCGACCCTCACCACTGCGAAAGGGTCCGCGATAGGTATTCGGTGGTTCCACTGCAAACGAACAGGCATACATCCAGCTCGCCGGACAGGGTGCTGGCCACCTCCTCTGAAAATTCGATCACATTCTCATTGAGATAGCGGGTGTGAGCGGTCAATCGGACTGACTGTTCCGCAATAGCCTCTGCGATCAGTGGATTGGCGTGCCCCATGGACTGCACGTTGTTGTAGCAGTCCATGTAACGGCGGCCTTTGGCATCGAACAGATATGCTCCGTTACTGCCGGATCATAGGCACCAAACTTGACATGGCCCAATTAGGCAGTGCCAGTCGGAGACTCGTTATCTTTACCCATCTGCAATTCCCTTCTCGTGCATAATCAGCCACAAACCTGCAGTGCGATGGCCTCAAAACCCCGGATCTGGTCAAGTACCATGGATACATCCGCCTGGGCGGGTTGAGACGAGAACTTCGCCACCACAAAATCCCGCTCGGGGTCGATATATAGGGTTTGCCCGTGTATTCCGAGCGCCATGATCACGCCACTCTGCGGGTCGCGCACCCACCACTGGTTGTGATACGCATACCCCGGTAACAACTCTCCATACTCACCTCGTGAGAACGCGTCAATCTGGTCCTCACCGGGAAATCGACAGCGCTCGATCCACTCACGGGAAATAAGCTGTCGGCCGGCAGCCACACCTCCGGTTGAGATCAGCCGTGCAAAACGCGCGAAGTCGCGCAGGCAGCAGTTAAAGCCACCCTCAAACACGGCGGTGCCGGCACTGTCGACGATGGAAACCAGATCCTGCTCCGCGCCCATCGGCTGCCAGATGTATTCGGCAAAGAGATCAAGGAAGCTGCGTCCCGTGGCTCTTTCCAGGCAGACACCCAGTGCATCGGTGAGAATAGACTGGTAGTGAAACATGTCACCGTGCGGGCCCGCTGAGCCCGTGAGCGACTGCATATAGTCGACCATATCGGTGGGTCCACAGTAGTCCGGGCCAGGCTGTCGCCAGCCGGTGGCCAGTTCGCACTGTCGCCAGTCGGCATCGAGATCGTCGTAATCTTCAGAGAACTTGACACCCACGCGCATATCCAACGCCTGTTGCAGTGTCGCGCCCTCCATTCCAGTCCCCTCAAGCTCCGGGATGTAATACGTTAGCGACCGGGATAAATCCAGCAGGCCCTCTTCGGCAACAATCCCCAGCATCGTCGAGGTGATCGACTTGCTGCACGACATCAACAGGTGCAGGGTATCAGGCTCCATGCCATTGAAATACTGCTCCGTGAGGACTTCCCCACGGTGCATCACGAGAAACCCATCGGTCCAGGTGGTTCGGAGCATGTCATCGATCGAGGTCAACTTCCCCGTGGAATCCTCAAACACCAACGACCCAAATTCTTGGGGATTAGAGGTCAGCGGTGCTGGTTGTGCGGCACGCGGAACCCGCCCCGTGCGCGTGAACTGCTGTACCCGCTGGAAGGACCAGCGATTGTAGGGCGCAAGCGTCCAGTTCTGGGCATCCACCCGTTGTTCCGGAGGCAAGGCTAGATTCTGGCCCAGCCGCAGTTCCCGGGCCGTGGGAGGCGAAAGCATGTCGTTCACATCAGTTGGTCTCCATAACTATAACGGGTTGTGTCGTCCGGTAGCGCAGCGTCACTGGCACGAACAACAACAGGGCCAGGACGGCAAAGCCCACACCGATGACATTGACGGCAACGTAACCCGCTGTCTCCAGGTAGATGGCCGCCAGTGCGGGACCTATGGCAATGCCTGCCGCCTGAAACAGCGGGATCAGCACGCTGAAGCGTCCCGTGGTATCAACGGCTGCCACCACGCTCATTTGGTAGGGAACCCAGAGGTTCCAGAAGAACTGGTACAGTATTACGAACGCCGCAAATGTGAGGCCTTCCATGCCCACTCTCAAGAACGCGAGGCAGGCGAGCTGCCCAATGAGCGCCACCAGCATGACCCAGAATCGATTGATCCTATCGCCGATCCAGGCCGCTAGCAACGGACCGAGAATGCTGACAAAAACGCCAATCCCGAGCATGGTCCCGATGAACTCACCCGTCAATCCCGAGGCCACCCCGATGCGTTCGATGTAAGCCCAGACCGCTGTAGTCGCCACAAAGAAGATAGTCCCACCCGCCAGGCCCCACAGGGGATTCCAGGCGCCCGGGCTACGCAGCACTTCTGATGTCTCATGTTTTACACCGCTGACCGGCAGCAGGGTAGCGCCAATGATGGCGACGGTACCGCACAGGGCAAAACAGCCGAATATAGCAGCCACACCCACCTCAACAATCACGGGAGGCAGCACAATGAACAGGGTGCCGGAGATCGCGAGCTGGCCAACCACACCGAACGCGAAATTGCGATCCGGCAACCGAGTATCGCCCAGCCCCGCGCACGCCAGCGACACCAGGCAACCCGAGACAAAGCCGGTCAGCAGGCGCAGTGCGACAAGCAACGGCAAGTTCGCCACGAATAGCAGACTCAGCAGGTTCCCGGAGACCAGGACTACTGCGCACGCCAGAGCCACCATCCGCCAGGACAATCGGCGGATCCAGAACATCGCCACCACAGCCGCCACGCAGGTGCCCAGGAGCTCCAGGGATACCAATAGTCCTGCCTGGGAGGCGCTGAGGCCCCTGTGATCCACCAGCGCCCCGATATACAGCGGCATGAGCAGGAAAAACATGGGACCCATGACCAGCAGGCAAATCAATCCGAAGATCGAACGCGGCTGATCAATCCTTGTGTTGCTCATGTTCTTGCCCGGGTTGTCTTCAAAATCATTCAACATAAGATGCTATCCAAGGTCAGCTCGAAGCCGACTCAATTTCTATGCCGTTGGTTTCAAGTACCTGTCGCAAATGCTTCAGGTGCTTGGCAAAACGCTTCCATTTATATAATGAGGCGGTATTGATTGGCTCGCGGATCTGGCTGGTACTGGCGGTCGACACTGCCTCGCTAGATTTATAAAACTCCAGTAACTCGGGTCGCCATTCCAGCCCCAGGAATGTCATGATCCGTCGAGTCTCCACTTCCGGCTGCTGCACCAGTTTCTCATAGCTCACATCCAGGATGCGGCCCGGAAAGCATCGGTGCCAATGATTCATAAGGCTGTGATACTGCAGGTAAAACCGACCCAGTGTTTCCTGGTCGTAGGAATACAGGCCGCTGCCCAACATGAACAAAAGCTTGTAGTTACTGAAGCAGGTGTCCATCGGATTTCGCGTCAGGTGGATGATCTTCGCCCGCGGTAGACTGAGCGCTATCGGCCCAACCATCTGGAAATTGAAGGGATACTTGTCTATAAAATGCCGGGTATGGCCCGTGCGAGGTCGGGTACTGTCAATATAGGATTCACCCAATTCACGATAGTCAACGTTCTCTATCCCGCTGAAGCGAGTGTAATCTTTCACGTTGGCATTAAGCGCCCCGTAGCGTTGATTAAAGAGATGCATGAAATTGTGCAATTCTCCGGCGGCAAATACCTGCTCATCACTAGCGATAATTCGCTCAACCAGTGTAGTGCCAGTGCGCGGCATGCCGACAATAAAAACTGGCTCCTCGTTATCGCAAGCCGGCACTGTTTGCTGACAGAAGTCTTCGCTGAAATCTTCGCGATATTTGGAGAACAGTCGTTGATTTGATGCTTCAGGATAAGGGGTATGCTCAAGTACTGCCTCAGCTCCCTGCTCTAGGTGTACAAAGGTCTGGTCATACTGCTCCAGATCCTCATGCTGTTTGGCCAGCGCATAGTTCAATGTGGTCCGGGCATGTAATTTGTCGCCATAGCGTTTCAAGACATGCTCAAACCAATCAACAAAGTTATCATCAGCAGTAGCCTTTCGCAGTTGCCCAAGCAACCAATAGGCGCGGAAATCCTCCGGCATCAATTCAAGCGCCTTGCGATGGGCGGCTTCCGCCTCCGCGGTACGGCGGCAAAAATGCAGTACCGTACCCAGATTGCTATAGTATTGTGGCACGCTCGAATTCAGCGCTATAGCGCGCTCGAATATGGGGATGGCCTCTTCGTGCTCCCCGGCATTGGATATGGTATTGGCTACCGCATCCAGAATGTGCGCGTTGCGCTTTTCCCTGTCTGCAATCGCGCGGGCCAACTGCAAACCATCCATGACCTGGCCGGCGCCTACCATGCAGCGAGCTGCCTGAGCTTGGTAACGCTGGCTGTCACCATTGAGGGCCAGCGCAGTTTCGACGCTGGCGAGGCCCTGCTTGGGCTTCAATAGCATCATCTCGCAGACCGATTTGTAGAACCATGCCTCAGGGTTAGCTGGCTTTGCCTCCACCCACTTACGAGCGACTAGCAACCCCTCTCGATGGCGAGCTCTCTGGATCAGGGTGCGGGTATGCTGTTCGAAAGGCAGTTCTTTTTGCGTCATCGGTCGCGGTCCTAAAAAATGGGGGTGCCGGGAATCACCTTCCCAACACCCTGCTCTATTGGCGAGCTACCTGGCCATTAAAAATTGTAGGTAAGACTGACCCCATAGGTTCTCGGTGCCTGATGCATTTCCATTGGCCCGAGGATCTGGAAAGTATAGCCGCTCCATTCCTCGTCGGTTAGGTTCTTGCCCCATATTGCCACCTCCCAGCTGCCATCAACCTGCTCGAGACCTATGCGAGCATTGATCAAGGTCCGGCTCTCAATGGTTGTATTGTCACGGCCAGCGAAACTCTGGGCGTCATCCCGGTAATCGAAATCCGACTGCAAGTAGACATTCAGATTATTGCTCACCGGGATGTCATAACGTGCCATGCCGTTAAAAGTCCACTCTGGCGAGTAGGATGAAGGTGCACCCTCAATAAGCGGGAAAAACAGGTTTTTGCCGGTTACGCTGACATCTGACATCTCCGAGTCAAGGTAGGACAGACCCGCGCGCAGTAAAAGGCTGTCGGTGGGAACCCAACTGGCATCCATCTCGATGCCCCAACCCTTCGATTCCTTCACATTCCACAGGACATCATTCGGAGTTCCGATGCCAATATCCTCGGACACAATCACCTGCGGGTTATCCAGCACATAGCTGTATAGAGCACCATTGATCTGTAGGGCGCCGTCGGCGAGAGTGGACTTGAAACCCAATTCACCGGACAAGATCTCTTCTGGCTTATAGGCGACGTACTGCGAGCTCAGCGGCCCCAGCCCCCCGTAAAACCCGTGGTTTTTGAAACCCGTGGATAGGCTGCCGTAAAACAACATATCGTCGGTGGGAGCGTAATCCAGGCCCAGTTTCCAGGAAAAAGAGTTCTCAGTGTTGTCCTTGTCAGAATTTGCGGCGATCAGCCCTCCCGTGCGCAGGCCGGTAATGGGGTCCGGACCAAGAAACAGATTGAAGAGATCGGAAACCGGTTGATCAGAGAGCGAGGTAGTGAAAAGATCTACCACTTGGGCATCATAGTCCAGGCTATCCTCAGAGACACGCCCGGCCGCCGTCAGTTTCCACTTATCCGTGAGGTGCCACTCGGTATGTACAAACGCGCCCAGAGAGGTCTGCGTCTGCTCCGCCTGAGTGGCAGAGCCCACCGGTTCACCCAACAGGTTAAACCCATACAGATAGGTCAGGAAACCGAGACCAAGGGTTTGATCTGTTGCAGCCTCGTATTCCTGCTCGGTCTTGGAGTAATACAGACCCACTATCCAGTCGACCAGTTCACCCTCATTGGAGCTTAGACGCAATTCCTGGGAGATCTGCTCGACATTGCCCCCGTAAACGATGTCCTGTACCGGCAGTTCGGTGGCGGCAAAGTCGTTCTCGATTTCGTGGTCCATATCAAGATAACCGGTGACGGAATTCAATGTGGCAAAGCCCAGGTCCCAATCAAGGTAGAGATTGGTGGCGGTTGATTCCATATCGACCTGCGGGCCATTATCAGGGTCATCCAGTAATACACAATTGTGACAGGTGGGTCCACCCCAGTAGGTGTAGTAGTAGGCCTGATTAGCGAGCAGCGTATCCTCGTCCACGAAGGATGCAATTTGGGAATCCGACTTATCCTTCCCCTTGGTGACGTTTATAAGCCCGCTGAAACTATCAGTGAAATCGACCTGGATCTGGCCACGGACTGAGTAACGGTCGACTTTTCCGTGATCACCCACTTTAACGCCGTTACCTGGCACAAAGGGATCGCCGGTAACCGCAAACACATCCTGATGACCTTCTCCCTGCTCAGTCCAGATGCCTGACAGGCGGCCTTGCACCCTGTCGCTGCCACCGCTGATGGCGCCCTCCAGATTGGTGTACTCGTAGTTACCGATGTCGGCTTTTATATAGGCCTCAAATTCCTCGGTTGGGCGTTCAGTATAGAAGCTCACTGCGCCACCGGTAGCATTGCGTCCGTATAGGGTGCCCTGAGGTCCCTTGAGCACCTCGACCCGTGTCAGGTCAAACAGACCAAAAGACAAAGTCGCCGGCACCGGCTGGTAAACCTCATCAACATATACTGCTACTCCGGGATTGGTGTTTACATTGAAGTCGTTGATACCCACACCGCGGATCGTGATGGCCGGGTTGGATGAACCCAGTGCGTTACCAATAGATAGGCCAGGGGTTTGCGAGGCAAGATCGACGGGCTGCTCCCATCCCAGTTTTCGGACGTCATCACCGGTAAAGGCGGTGATGCTGATGCCTACATCCTGCAGGCTCTGCTCGCGCTTCTGTGCAGTAACGACAACCTCTTCCAGCACCTGCGCCTGCGCCTGAGTGAAAAGGGTTGAACCTACGGCAAAGGCCGTGAGTACAGCGGTTGAGATGAGTGTACGTTTCATAATTCCTCCTAAAGGATTTTCTACTTATATTTCAGTGGTTGGTAAAGTGCCTGGTACTACCAGGTAGTCCGCGGCCAGTGCGGTAACGCACTCGACCAGGATGGGTGTCTGTTCACGGGCTGTATCTGTGTCTTTGCGAGTGTGTGCCCAGCCGAGATAGGTCAGGCCGCGCAACAATAAAAACAGCGGCAACTTCTGTTCGAACTCCGGGGGCAGTTCGCGTACTTCCTGGTACCCAGCCATCATGGCCGCTAGCAAGCGGTCGAAACAGGGTTCCCCGAGATGGAAAAACAGGGCCGTGGCGAAATCGAACATGAGCCAGCCGAATCCGCCGTCGTCGAAATCGATAACGCGGATGTCGCCATCGTCACCGCGCAGGAAATTCTCCGGCAGAGGGTCAGCATGTATCAGCCCATAGCGATCGGGATCCTTGCCATAAACCTCGAGCTCAGCCCGTGCTTGCTTCGATGTCTTGTGCAATAGCTCACGCTGATCTTCATTCAGAGCCTCGAGCTCCCAGTACCGACCCCACCATGGAGTCGCGCCCAACAGGCCCTCCTCATCCCAGGCGTGGCGGACGAAACCCGCGGGTAAGGACCACTGGCTTGTGAATTGATGCATCCTGGCAACTAACTGGCCCACCAGATGGTAATTTTGCGCCGCAGACTCGATATCACCAACGGTATCCTCGATAGAACCAATGGCCTGCCCTGACACCCAGGCCAGCAGGTCAACCTGGCACGGCTGCGGGAGTTCAGGGGTGCTCACCGACTTGAACAGGTCGCCATCAAGCGCAGGAATGACAGCCGGGGTCTGGACACCAAAGTCGTTCAGCGCGCTCATCCACCTCAGCTCCGAAACCAACTCGGCATCACTGTGGTAGCCGGCGCGGTGGATACGCAAAGCAAAGCGGGTTCCGGCCGAATCACGCACCGAAAATACCGCGTTCTCACGCTGCTTGATAAGCTGTAATTCCGCCTCCTCCATGCCCCACTCACGCAATGCGCGACGGGCCATGCTTTCGAAGCAAAGCGCCTTGGCAGTGTCATCCATTTCGTGGAATTCAGCAGCCGAGGGCTCGATGACGTTGTTTTGAGTGTCGTTTCTCTGAGTCATATCCGAAAACTCCCGATTAATTTATTTAACTCGGCTCTCTGGAACCTGTTTTCGAACTTTAACCCAAATATATTCGGCTTGTAAAGCACTTTAATACATATAAATGATGTTAATACGGAATATAGCGGAATATACTCGGCTTATAAGTTTATTGAAAGCCGTATTTATTCGGTCTAAAATCAAGACCGGAACTAAACAGGAAACCAACACATGAGCTCATCATCACGCAAACGCGGCTCTGAACGAGTACAGACCCGCTCAGTAACCAGGCGCGAGCTGCTGCTGGATACAGCGGTAGAACTGCTGGGAGAACGTGCTCCTGATGAAATATCTCTATCGGATATTTCCAACCGGGCGGAAATTGCCGTCGGGTCTGCTTACCACCACTTCGCCAACGCCAATGCGATCTTCGCAGCTCTCGCGGCCCGCTTTGCCGTAGAGTTGGATCTGCGGCTTGCCGAGGCCTACACAGAGGACGAAGCCGAGGATTGGCAGTCAATCGTGGAAACCGCCGTGCTCAGGACTACCCAGCTATACAATGAACGGCCCGACTACCGACAACTGATTCTGGGCGGCAAGGCACCGGCCGAGATCAAACTCTTAGACCGCGAAAATGACGAAGCTGTTGGGCAGATCATCATCGACGCTATATCCCAGCAGTTCGTCATTCCGGAATTTCCCCGCCGTGTCGAGATCTTCTTCATTGCAGTCGAAATAGCCGACCTGGTTTTCATGCTTTCTCAGATGCGTCATGGCGAGATTACGCCGACAATGCGTGAGGAGGCCCAGACCGCCATGGTGTCGTACCTAAGAGCCTACTTACCAACACACCTCCCTCGCAAGCCTGCCACCAACCCCCTACAGGATGACAGCGAGATTACAAAGGTGCGCGAATGAGGCTATTGCGTGTGATACTGGCCGCTGCAACATCAGTGGTGAACTCAAATATCGGCTTTCAACCAAAGAAACTGTTGCATTTTTTAAAGGCCTCTTTGCTAAAGCTGCTTAAAATTGCCTATGCCCAGCCGGGGTTTAGCCGCCAATTTTCAGTCGTCATCAGCATAAGCTTTCCATCTTAGTAAAAAATTAGGCGCAATACTTTTGAACCTTTTTCAAGATATCAACTTGAGCCGTCAGGATAATACGCCCGCCGCGGTCGTCAATATCGATCAGTGCCAGCTCCGGAAAGCTTTTCTCAATATCGTTGAATAGTTTTCCGGTTAGATAAGCTGTCTCGCATTCAAATATCAGAACCGCATCGCCAGCGGCAACCATAGTCCCGCGGCGGGAACGATTAATCAATGTGGCTTGCAAGGGTGCTACATCTTTAATTAGCTGAGTAGCACCAATAGCTGAACCTTGTTTAGTCTCGGCGCTAGCTAAGGGGCTTACACCGGCGAGGCGCAAAGCCGTCTTGGCAACAAGCTCAATATCGGCAGTACTGGGGCCGCTAAACTCAAAAGCACTGCCTTGACGCTCTATCGCCAGCCCGCTGATAGCCGCTAAGGAAGAGTCCTTTAACAGCTTATCCAACAGCCCTTCAACAGCCAGTGAACCACCAAAGTCGATAGTGAGAACACTGTCGCCTGGCGCAGGAATAGAACTACGAGCTGCACCTGTTGCAGCGATAAATGCGGCATATTGCGGCTGCAGGTCTGTCACTAAACAATAAGACTTAAGTTCCATCGGCGCTGCTCAACTATTGAGTTTGTAGGCTAGCCAGTAATTACAATTTACTGGCCGTTAATGAGGGCTTCAACATCGGTGTGCGGACGCGGAATAACGTGGGTTGATACAAGCTCACCCACTGTATTCGCAGCTTCAGCACCTGCTTCAATAGCCGCTTTGATGGCGCCAACATCACCTTTGACAATGATAGCAACAAGACCATTGCCCACCTGCTCACGGCCAACAATCGTAACGTTTGCAGATTTAACCATCGCGTCAGCAGCAGTTACTGCAGCTACAAAACCGCGAGTTTCGATCATACCAATTGAATTAGACATATCCCGTCTCCTATAAAGATTTATGGGCTTACAATTAAGGCAAATTGCCTATTAATTTTTACATTATAAAAATGCAAATTCTTCAGTGTTACTTTTTGGCCTTGCGCCTTTCTGACTTTTCCGGCTCCGCCAGGGAGGCAATCACCAGAGCATCTACCAAAGTATCATCTCCGCTGAAGTAGTTGCTTGCCACCGGGCCGGTAGTGACCAAGACTCGTTCGCCTTCGCCGCAGCCTAGAGGATCTAAAGCAACGATAGTGCCACCCTTGCCTTCCAGCTCAATCTCAAGCAGGGCCCCTGCGGGGAGTTGATCTAATTTTTTTGCAGACCATACTCGATCGACGACTTTTCCAGCTAACATGTTTGACTCCTAATTTTATCGACACCTTAAAAATGCGGATTTTAAATGCGCTGTAAACTGACACCCTTTAAGCGCGCCATATCTTTTGCCAGGGGTGTCACGACAACTGACTTACCGACCTGAATCAACGTTATATGCTTCGCAGTCATCTCGATAATACTTTTTTCTGTCAGCAGCCCCTTGTCAAGCCTGACAGTATTGGGAGCGGCGACTGACCTCCCCGCTGGCTGTATTTGTTGAGCATCTGGTTCTGATTTAATTTCAGCTTTTAGCTCGCCGATAGCTTCCAAAATAATTTCTTTAATAAGCTGCTTAAAAAGCTCTGCATTTTCACTCATTACTCAATCGCTGCCAAAGCCGCATCTCGCGCAGCTCGAACATTTTGATCCTTGCCACAAATAACCAGACGCCCCATCGAACCGGTAAAACGGAAATCGACAATTTTAATATCCGCCGCCTTTTCCGCTTCGTTGGCAGCTTTTAAAGCATTAGATGAATGCTGGCACGCTAAAACATAAATACTCTCGCCAGGGACAACCATTGAGCCCATCTTGCTTTTGTTAATCGAGTAAGCATGCTGAGAATCTACACGTGATGTTAACTCTGACGAAATAATTTTAGCAGGTGCGGGGCGCGGTAAGTCACAACCCAAACCGTCAGCGATGGTAGCTACAGCATCAGCCAAATCACTCATAGATTCAGAGCTCAGAGCCAAATGACCAACGCGGCTCTCAAGTATATAGACAGCAGGTATACAGTGGATATGTTTAGCAGCAATGTCAGCGGCTTTATCAATCAGCGAAGCAGGCGCTATTTGCAGCAGCAACATAGACCTACCGGGCAAGACTAAAGCGCCACCGCGAGCGGCTATAGATAGATAACTTGCAGTTTTTGGCTGCAGCTTATCGATTATTAATGCGATACCCAATTCGGTCATGATAATTCCCGCTTACTTCTTCAAAATGTCGCGCAGCTCTTCGGCCAGCACTTCGCGAATTAACTCTTTCAAGTCATTGCGGGGGTCCGAAAATTCAGCACTGGAGGAGGATGCAGAAGCGTTATTATTTACAGCATTGAGATTTTGCTCAGCTATTAGCTTATCTACAGCTGAATCCATGTCAGAATAAGCCGCCGCAGGCTCGTTACCGAATGCAACACGAGTCCACTGCACCAGCTGTTCGGGGCCTACGTTGCTATCCACAGAACTGCGCCCAAAGAAACCCGTACCAATAACCGGTGAATTCACTATATTGGTTGTGGTTCCGCTGCTACCAAGACAAGCCGGTGTATTAACGGGAATACGACATACCGGCAGAGCCGCACCAAAACGAATCACAACATCAGGATTATTGGCAAAAATGGCGGCAGAGTGACCTTTGCCCATCAAATTCAACATGGACAAGGCGGTTTGAATCGCCTCCTCACAGCCATCGACTTCGAAGAAACCTACCACAGGAAACATCTTTTCTTTACTGAAAGGCTCGTGATAACCAATGCTGCTAATTGGCATAACCAATAAACGAACTGAAGAAGGAATAGAGAAGCCGGCCTGTTGAGCAATGACGGCCGCATCTTTACCGATCATTTTGACGTTCATCTTGCCTTCAGGGTAGAGAAAGTCACGCAGCTTTTGGCGTTCTTCGGCGCTCTCTACAAAATAGGCAGAATTATTCTTCATTTCTTGTTTGAACTGCGCAGCAATGGGCATATCAGCAACAACAACCGACTCACAGGTACAGGGCAAGCTGTTGTCGAAAGGTGCGGAGAAAACGATATCTTTTGCCGCCTTCACAATGTCAGCCGTACGATCGACGTAGCAAGCAACGTTTGCTGCCCCCACACCAATGGCGGGATTCGAAGAACTATACGCTGCTCGAACCATATCCGGGCCACCAGTAGCCAGCGTCAGATTGTTGCGCTCATCTTGCATAAGCGCCTGGGTCAATGCCACTGCAGGTTTCTGAACAACTTGCATACAGCCGGTAGGCGCACCGTTTCGCACGGCGACATCGTGCAAATAATTGAGTACATCGGTAGAAGACTCTTTGGAGCCCGGATGTGGCGACAAGATAATGGCATTGCGCGTAAGCAATGCACATACAGCTTTATAATATACGGTAGCAATAGGATTCGTTACAGGTACCAACGCTGTAATCACGCCAGCCGGCTTGGGAATCTCAACGATCTTATTTTCGTTGTCGACTCTGGGACGAACATAAAGACCAAAATCTGCAGTGCCGCCCAAAAAGGGTGAGATCACACCCATATTTTTCATGTGCTTGTCATCGACGCGACCATAACCCGTCTCGCGCACAGCCCATTGGGCATAATACTCAGATTTTTCAGCGGCGGCAGCAACCACGGCCTTTACAATGCGCTCCACCTGATCAGAGGACAGCTTCTGCATTTTCTTGGCCGCAGCTTGTGCGGTATTCAGCAAGCTATCAAGAGAGTTTTGGTCGAAATCTGACATGATATTACCTGTTTTAAAGTTTTGGCGGCACTTTCTACGCTGCCTGTCTCCGGCTAAGGAAGGGCACTATAACTCAAACTTATACGAGTTTAAATAGATTTATAAATATAATTAAGAATATTACTACCTATATATCGATTATATTTGAGTTTTATGTGGATGATCTCTGTGCGATCAGTTATTATGTACAGGTGATAGGTGCGCACATAGATGCTATCTTTTGATAGGTAATGACAACAACTGTGACAAAGACAATGACCGATAACGCTAACAACTCAAAGACTAAAGGCAGAGTAAGGCGCAGTGCGCCACAAGCACGTGGCCAGGCGCGCAGAGAACAATTGATAGAAGCTGCCATAGCTTTACTGGAGCAACGTGAGATCACAGAAATCTCGCTGTCGGATATCGCGGCTCACGCTGGGATTCCAGTGGGATCGAGCTACCACTTTTTCCCTAATGTTACAGCTATCTATAGCGCTGTAATGATTCAGTACAGTTATGAAATCGCAGACTTTGCAATGGCCGTCGAAGGCATTAAAGAGGGCGAGCAATGGGTGGTTTTAATTGAAAGTATATGTGATCGTATCGTTGAGTTTTATGAAACACATCGAGCTTACGAGCAGATTCGATTGAGCGGAAAAACATCGGCGGATATCAAATATAATCGCCAACGTAAAAGTGGCTCCGAGGTGGCTCCTATGATGGTGGAGCTGATTGAGAAATACTTTGTACTGCCAGAAATACCAAACCGCGATCGAGTCACCCAGAATTTCCTACATATCATTGATGCGCTCTACTCTTATACCTTTATGGAGTTTGGCTGCATAAACGAACAGGGTAGCACCGAAGCCAAGAGAGCAGGTATTGCTTATCTTAAGTTATATTTTCCTGAATATTTACCTGTGCGCTAAGTAAGCGTCGTAAAAAAGAAGTGCGGAGCTAGTGATATGAGCGAGAAAGGGTTTAAAGATTTTGCGGGTTTAGGCCACGTTAATTTAGATGCAAAATATGATAAAAGTAACACCACGAATCATGACTTGATTGAACGTCGTAATAAGCACTTTGCTGGTAGCTTTTTGTTTTACCACGACCCAATCCACATAGTTAAAGGCAAGGGCTCTCACCTGTTTGATGATAAAGGTCGTCGCTACGTGGATTTCTACAATAACGTCGCCGTTGTCGGGCACGCCAATCCAAGGGTTGCTAAGGCGATCAGTGATCAAGCTCTTAAGCTGAATACTCACACTCGCTATTTACACGAAAACGTAATTGAACTTGCCGAAACTGTTGCCGAAACATTACCAGGTGATTTGGAAGTATGCTTATTTACCTGTACGGGCACTGAAGCCTGTGAATTAGCCATGCGTATCGCCCGAGTAGTCACAGGAAATACCGGCGCTATCGTGATGGAAAACAGCTATCACGGTAACTCAAAGCTGGTAGGTGAAATGTCAACGCTTACGTACCCCGCGTCTCAGCGACCAGCGTACATAAAAACGGTGACTCCACCCAATACGTATCGGGGTCCTTTCTGCGACGGTGAATCAGATCTTGGCAGCAAGTATGCCAACCTTATTGACCCCGCCATTAACGAGCTGCAGGAGAATGGGGCGGGCTTGGCTGCTTTTGTTTGTGATACTATTTTTGACTCTCAAGGCGCATTGGAAGCCCCTCAGGATTACTTCAAAAATGCCTACCGAAAAGTGCGCGCATCAGGTGGTTTGTGTATCGCAGATGAGGTGCAAGCAGGGGTAGGCCGGACTGGCAAGTACTGGGGTTTTGAGCACTACGACGTTGTGCCCGATATTGTGTTTACCGGTAAGCCCTTTGGAAATGGTCATCCAGTTGCTGCGGTATTTACAACTAGAGCCATCGCTGATTTGTGGATGAAAAGTGATGTCTATTTCAACACCTTTGGCGGCAATCCAGTTTCTGCAGCGGCAGCTAAAGCTGTATTCGATATTTTGAAGGCAGATAAAATTCTGCCACATGTCGTTAAAATGAATGAGCACCTGCTAAAGGGACTGAATGCATTACAAAAAAAGCACGAGATAATAGGCAATATTCGAGGCAAGGGTTTGTTTATTGGTGTCGAATTGGTTAAAGATCGCGATACTAAAGAGCCTGCGGCTGAGGTGGCTCGACTGCTACCTGATGCGCTGAAAACCGAAGGAATCCTAATTGGTCTTACCGGCCCCTTAGGTAACGTATTGAAGTTCCGTCCACCATTAGTCACCAGTAAAGCTGATATCGATTTGGCACTCAAAGCCTTTGACAAGATTTTGTCACAGCTTGAAGTCAGACAGGCGGAAGGCGAAATCCCAGCAGTGGATCGAATTACTGATGGCGTGGTGAGTGAACGTGCACTGACGGACATCCACCGCGCTGGGCACTCTTTATTAAGTATTGCTCCCGGGGTTGTGGTTACCCCTCTAGCTCGTGATAAAGCCAAGGAGCTGGGCATTACCATTGAGCAGGAGGTTCTGTCTCTTTAAGCAGGGGCGAGCTTTCTAAAAAATCAAGCTCTGGCTGCAGATCACACTGACAACAAGGAGGTTGTTAGTCGCCGGGAAAAAAACGATGGAATACTGCAATTCTCACTGGCCTATCAAATGGGCCTAATTGCGCTAGAGGACCACAGTGGTCGATATACCGGAATGATTGCATTTGTGCTGGCTTCCAGCGCAACGATTTTTGGTGAGTTGATGGGGTCATTCATTGAAGCCAATGGGCTAAATACTTCGATGCAAACAGCGGCGCTAATAATGTCAGCCGCTTTGATGTTACCCCTCTTGTCCTTGAAAAAAGCGCATATAGGAAAGAGTTAAGAACGATAGTTTCATAGTCTATTAAGACACAACTAAATGACACCAAAAAAAGTCAATTTGCATATATGATATTTCATATATATTATTGTACAGATATGAATATCACCCCACTACAATTTTATAAATGTCTCGCTGATGATACTCGGCTGAAGTCCTTGCTGCTTATTCAGGTCGAATTGGAGCTATGTGTCTGTGAATTAACCCAGGCGCTTCAGGTCAGCCAGCCAAAGATATCGCGCCATCTCGCCCAACTTAGAGAATGCGGCCTGTTAATTGACCGGCGCGAGGGCCAGTGGGTGTATTACAAGATCAACCCCGAACTCCCGGCTTGGGCCCTGAGTGTCTTAACCGTTAGCGCAGAATCCAATTTGGATTTTATTCAATACAACCAGCAACAATTGTGTGATATGGGCGAGCGCCCACAACGTAAAACCCTTTGTTGTTAGAGCCAAAAAAATGAAAATTCTTTTTATATGCACACACAATCGCTGCCGAAGTATTCTGGCAGAGGCGATATGCAATCATATTTCAAACGGCAGGATTGAAGCCAAATCGGCCGGCAGCCAACCTGCCGGAGTAGTACACCCTTTATCGTTAAAATTTCTTGCAGAAGCAGGTATAGCCACCCAAGGCCTGTCTAGCCAGTCCTGGGATGAATATGAAGCCTGGACGCCAGAGGTAGTCATTACCGTGTGTGATTCGGCAGCAGGAGAGCAATGTCCACTGTGGCTATCCCAGGCCATCAAGGTTCATTGGGGCTTGCCCGACCCTTCTCGTATTGAAGGCAGCGAAGAGCAAATAAAACGAGCTTTTCAACAGACGATGCAAACACTGCAGGCGCGCATCGAGTGTCTGCTGGCAAGCAACTTTGAACAACAAAATGAAGAGCAAATTAGAGCTCTGTTTGAAAACATAGGAAATCGCTAAAAATGGGGCTATTTGAGCGCTATTTAAGCCTGTGGATCGCACTGTGTATTTTAGCCGGCGTTATTCTCGGGAATGTTTTCCCCACGGTATTTTCCCTAATCGCAAGTTTTGAGTATGCCCATGTCAACCTGCTGATTGCGGTATTGATCTGGCTGATGATCTACCCAATGATGATTCAGGTAGACTTCGCCTCGATCAAGGATGTGGGTAAAAAGCCCAAGGGCATCGTACTCACCCTGGTGGTGAACTGGATAATAAAGCCATTCACTATGGCCGCGCTTGGCTGGTTGTTTTTCCATGTGATTTTTATTGACTGGGTGGATCCGCAAACGGCCAATGAATACATAGCCGGCATGATCTTACTCGGCGTCGCACCCTGTACTGCGATGGTTTTTGTATGGAGTCAGCTGACCAAAGGCGACCCCAACTATACGCTGGTTCAAGTTTCGGTAAACGACATCATAATGATCTTTGCCTTCGCTCCACTCACCGCGTTTTTGCTGGGAGTGACCAATATTATTGTGCCATGGGAGACTTTGCTTCTTTCGGTAGTCTTATATGTGGTGCTGCCGTTAATTGCTGGCGTCATCACCAGGAAAGTCCTTCACAATAAAATCGACTCACTTGTCCACAATCTAAAACCGCTATCAATTATTGGCCTATTGGCTACCGTCGTTCTACTATTTGGCTTTCAGGCGCAGACGATTCTGGAAAAGCCTCAGAGTATTGTTCTCATAGCCATACCTCTTTTAATACAGACTTACGGCATTTTCTTCATCGCCTACTTCGCCGCGCGCTATATAAAGCTCCCTCACAATATAGCGGCGCCGTCGGCTCTCATTGGTACCAGTAATTTCTTTGAATTGGCGGTTGCTGTAGCGATTTCTCTATTCGGGCTTCATTCGGGTGCAGCGTTGGCAACAGTAGTTGGCGTATTGGTAGAAGTCCCTGTCATGTTGTCTTTGGTTAAATTCGCCAATCGTACGAGGCACTGGTTTCCGGAGAAATGATGTATTTCTGTATTGGGTTCCAAAGACATCAGTTAAGTGTCCCGAACAACTTGTCATATAACAGCGTAATCGAGGCGTAATTTCCCTTATGCATATTCTCGTGATGCACCGCGTGTTTGGCGGTTATCCAGCTCAATGTTTTGAAGGGCTTATAGGGAATATCGATTTTCCAGTGATTGATTATGTTCAACTGGGTATAGATTAAGAATGTCAGCGCCAATGTCACGCTGTTAAACGGGCCCATGATCAAGCCTAAAGATACGATGACCAGTAGAAACAAAAACACGCCCATAAAGGTTTCCACCGGGTGTACATACAAAGCGTCAATAGAAGTAGGGCTGCGCGCCTGATGATGAACGGCATGAACACGACGAAAATATCCCTGTCCGTGAAAAACAAACCGATGCATGAGGTAGTAGAAAAAATCGTAGACCATCAGTATAGCAAAAACATCTAACAGAACTTTCCATACTGGTTGCGGCTGCAATGTCAGAAAAAATGGCGCCACCACAAAAACGAAAAAAGTATTGGTGTAAAGCCCGGCCTTCTGACTGGCTTTAATCATTGGCGGATATTTGTCTTTCGCTCTTTTAAGTCTGTCCTCGGCTTTATTCAGCTCACGGGTCTCGCGTAGCACCGGTACTTTCATCGCTAAAAACTTCGACAATTTAACCAGCGCCACCAATATAGCCAAAAACGCTAAACCGGCCTGCCAATCGTAGGTGATATCCATCATGTATTATCCCTTGCTCATAGTATCTATCTGCAACAACGTTAAAATTGGAATTTAGGTGTCGGGCTATTGGGCCTAACAATCAACTCATCGATGGCAACACCAGGCTTATAGCCCAGACAGTGAACAACAGCTTCGGCTACGTGATGCGGCTCCATTCCTGAGTCCATATTGGGCCCTTGCTCTTGCCATGCACCCACCGCTTTACGCAGTCGTTGCTCATTCCAGCCCGCGGCGAATTCGGTCATAGCAGCGCCTGGCACAACCAGCGTTACGCCGATGCCATCGGCTTTAATTTCATCGCGCATTTCTGCCGTTAAACGCTCAACCGCTATTTTTGTTGCCGCGTATATACCCAGGTGTCGAATTTCCTCCCGATACCGTGCACTGGCAGAACCAATATTCACTATGCGCGGATTAGGGCTGTCTCGAAGAAGAGGGATCGCCGCCTGACAACACAGCACCAGACCGATGACATTGACATCAAACTGCAATCTCATTTCGTGTTCAGGAATTTCTTCAATGGTGCCCGGGCGTGCTACGCCTGCGTTATTCACAAGTCCGTCCAGCCGGCCAAAATGCTGATGAATTTCTGCAAAAGCTTGTTTAACCTGAGCGCCATTGGCTATATCTGCAACCACGGCATAGGCCTTGTCTTCGCCTAAGGTGACCACGGCCTCGTTGAGCCGGTCGCCGCTACGGGCAATCAGCCCTACTTTGGCTCCCTCGCGCACCAACTCTTGTGCAATAGCGAAACCAAAACCCTGTGATCCGCCGGTAATAATGTATACATGATCTTTAAAATTCGACATCTCTATACCCCGATCGCAACCGTCTTGGTCTCAAGATATTCTTCAAAACCTTCGAGGCCCATTTCACGACCGATGCCGCTTTGTTTATAACCGCCAAAGGGCGCATCACCCGAGTAAAAATTACCGCCATTAATACCCACTGTACCTGTGCGCATTCTGCGGGCAACTGACAGCGCCCGCTCTTCACTGGCTGAATTGACCATTCCGGAAAGGCCGAATATTGAATCGTTGGCAATTTGTACCGCGTCGTCATCATCCTGATAGGGAATAACCACCAATACCGGCCCAAAAATCTCTTCACGTGCAATAGCCATCGTATTATTCACGTTAACAAATACCGTAGGCTCAACATAAAACCCTTTGTCCAAATGCGCAGGTACACCCCCGCCCAGAAGAATTTTGGCTCCCTCCGCCTTACCCTGTTCAATATAAGACAATACTCTGTCGCGCTGCCGGGCGCTGATAAGCGGGCCCATTATCTGGTCTTCAGCATCAGGATTACCGTAGGCGATATAGGCAAAGTACTGTATCAACAACTCGTTGACTTGCTCCGCTTTCGATGCGGGAATCAACAAGCGGGTATTTATGGCACAACCCTGGCCGGCATGAAAACATACCTGTAATGCCGTAAACAGGGTGCTACTCAAATCCGCATCATCAAGAATTATGTTGGCGGATTTTCCACCTAGCTCCAAAAACACTTTTTTAATAGACTCGGAAGCCAAGGCCATAATTCTTCGCCCCACCGCAGTTGAGCCAGTAAAAGACACCATATCGACACGCGGGTCGGTAACCAGCTGCTCGCCAATTGCGACCGGATCGCGGGCGGTAATGACGTTAAACACTCCGGCCGGAATGTCGGTTTTTTCTGCCACTATGCGCCCAAGGATGGTGGCAGACCAGGGAGTTTCGGGGGCAGCTTTAAGCACCACGGTACAGCCAGCTGCCAGTGCGGGCACAGCCTTGGCCAGGTTAATCTGTAGGGGTACGTTCCACGGCGTAATACAGGCCACCACGCCAATGGCTTCTTTATAAACAATGCGCCGGCTTTTGCCTGACATAATCTCTTTCACCCCCAGTTCTCGCTGCCAGGGGTAATTTTTCAGTATGGCCAAGGTATCCTGAATAAAACTGATGGGTAAGTCGCATTGCGGACCCATCGCACCACAAATACCGAGGGGCGACCCTGTCTCTGCGCTAATCAGTGGACGAATCTCATCCTGTGCTGCGAGAAGTGCTGCGTGTAGCTGCTGTAAACAGTGGTAACGAAATTCATGATTGGTCGACCAGTCAGTCTGATCAAATACCCTGCGAGCGGCGCCTATGGCGGCGTCCATATCCTCTGTTCCGGCATCCGCTACTTGACCTATAATTTCTTCGGTAGCCGGCGAAATATTCGAGTAGGTATTGCCAGATTGCGCTGGTACCAGTTTGCCGTCAATGAACAGGCCTTGCTCTGTTTGCATTGGTTGTACTCCTGAATCTCGTATTATCGTTTTATGAAGGTATCGAGGATGAGCTGGCTGTTATGTTGCGCACTGGGCAAAGCCACGTTCAAAGCCTGCGCAGTTTGCAGTGCCGCGGCGAGGTCTTTCTCTCCCAGCTTGCCAAAAGGTTCAAAGATCGACCGCACTGTCTCGTCATCACAACTGGCAAACACGGCTTCGTGACCACTGATAAAGCGATGATTAAAATCTGACACCATGCCGTTACCACGGCCTACCTCATACAGTACTTCAGGGTCGAGACCGGCGGCCTTTGCCAGTTCAGTCGACTCTCTAATCGCTATAAAGGCTGAATAGGTCATCATATTGATACACAGCTTCAGCGCGATGCCAGTGCCTAATCCGCCGGCATGTACTATGTTCTTTGCAGAATGCATAAATACCGGTTTACAGAGTTCAAAAAGTGCCTCTTCGGCACCCACCATATAAATCAGTTCGCCTGCCTCGGCCCCTATGGCTCCCCCGGTAACGGGTGCATCAACTAAATACAAATCCTTTTGTCGGGCATCCTCAGCCCATTTATAGATACCTTGCTGGGTCACAGTTGAATGAATAGCAAAAACCGTAGCCGGTGTCGCCGCATCCAACATACCCTCGTCATACAACAGATTTTCAACATCGGCATTGTCGCGTACGCAGATACCTATCACATCACAGTCTCTGGCCATTTGCGCCGGGCTTACAGACTCGGCACCCAGCTCTACCAATTCCTGAATCGGCTCTTCAAATACATCGTAAACCTGCAATACTGTGTCACCACCGGTCAAATGCCTGGCCATTGGTCTGCCAATATTTCCCAACCCAATAAAACCCACACGCATAGCTGTCTCCCGAGACCTTATAAGCCAGCAAGAACTCTAAAGCCGAGCGGCAATTTAGTAAAGTTACATTTTGTATATGGTAAAGATAAGTTTCATATTATAAAATACTGACATATTCCACCACACACAGTAGTTTCGCCTAACACAATGAGACCGACGGAAAGTACATCTAAGCCACTTCTTGAGCTACCGTTTGCTACCGCTGACTCGCCTGGCAATGAGAACGACTTTGTCTTTCATATGCTTAGCCTGGCGCGCGAGTACAACCGCGCAGTGATGGGCAACTTACAGGCTAAACCCGAATACCACATGCTACGGCTATCGTTCGAACGAGTCTTATCGACTTTAGTTAGAGGCCCACAACGAGCCAAAGATATAGCCAAAGAACTGGGCGTAAGTAAGCAGCATGTCAGCCAGCTTATTACAGAGGTAGAAGTGGCTGGGCTGGTAGAAAAACTGACCGATCCGCTCGACAGTCGCGCTCGGCTGGTTGCACTTACCCGGCTGGGCTCTCAACTCATTAAAGATGGCGTACAAGCGGCTACGATAGTGAGTATTGAATTTGCCAAACCTATTGGTGCATCAGGAATGAATTCAGTGCTTCAGCAGATAAGGCGTTTGTGTAATGGGCTGGCACTGCCCTTGAGACCGAATGAATTACCGGCGCAGGTTAGAGTAGAGACCAATATTATTGGTAACGAGTTAACGCGCCTTGCCGACTATAGCCAAAGTGTATTGATTGACCTTAGTCGTGCTCAGGGTTTTACCAATATGAAGTCGTCCGACGATCAGGTACTACTCAACATGGGCACTGAGGGCGCCAGACTAGGCGAAATTGCTCGCATTAATGACATGACGACGCAAGGAGTCGGGAGAATTGTACGAAGCCTGGAGCAGCGGGGTTTTGTTACGCGCAAAACTGACCCTGAAGACGCTAGAGGAAAGATACTCTATCTGACTGCACAAGGCTTTGAGCTTCGCGCGACCTGGAGCGAGGGCGCCAGACAGCTTGCCAAAAAATTTATGCAGATAATTGGCGAGCAGGCGCTGACTGAACTCACAGACAGTCTCGGCATACTGTACGAGAATCTGCCGACGGATATAGGTTGGCAGCAGGAACCGCACCACTCCACCGAGCCGGAAAACACTTTTGACCAGCGACAACTGTTGCAATACGTAGCTGACCGACTGAATTTCAGCGAGAACATGAATTCGTCCTCCACTAGCATCACGCCTCCACAGTTAGAGCAGGACGATCTCTCTCGCACTTTGCGACTTTCGTTAGGTGAAAACCTGGCCAATGAGCTTAACGCAACAATAGACAAATTAAATTCGCACTTTAACCGCACTGCCGGCAACAACTAAAGGAAAGCAACAATGACTGAATCTCGTCGTGACAAAGGTATTGAGATGTATAACACCGTGTATTGTGGAGCGCTTCCACAACCACCGGAAGAAGGTGTCGACAAATTTTTCGACTATATGCTGGAAAATCTATTTGGCACTTTGTGGGCTGATTCCTGCCTTTCAATCAGAGATAGACGGCTTTTTCTACTTGGTGCCATTGCTGCACAAGGTGAAGAAATGACATTTGGTCTGCAAATAAGCTCTGCCCTTAAGCGTGAAGAGCTCACCGCCGCCCAAGTTGAAGAACTCATTCTTTTTATGACGCAGTATATAGGTTACCCCAAAGCCTCCAAGCTACGCATGGCGATAGCTAAAACACTGCAAGAATATAAAAAATAAAATTTGGTATAAAAAAAGCCCGCCAAAGGCGGGCTTAAAAGTGGCCGGTAAACCCCGGCCAGGGTATAGACAAATTACGCTTTAGCAGGAGTAAAACGTTCTTTCACTGACTCTACAGCTTCTTCGATAGAAGATTGCAGCTTGTCGAATTCAGCTTTGAAGTTAACTTCAGGCAATTCAATTTTGCTGAACTGCTCTTTGAAATCTACTTCAGGCATTTTGAAATCCAACTCAGGCAATTCGAAATCTTCGATTTGCTTTTCAACGTTTGCTTTCAGAACTTCACCACGCTTGGCCAGCTCATTAACGCTCTTCTGTCGGTCAGCACGAGCCTGCTCAACATTGGTTCGAGCCTTGTCAGTACCTTCCTGAACGAAATCTACAGCTTTGCCAATTACGCCGAGATAAACCATAGCGGCTTTGTTAGCAGTTTCGGTGATCTGATCAAGAACGCTTGGCTGCTTGGCAGGAGCTTTCTTGGCAGTCTTTTTAGCTGCAACTTTCTTAACGGCAACTTTCTTAACTGCAACTTTCTTAACAGCAGCTTTTTTGGCTGGAGCTTTCTTAGCCGCAACTTTCTTAGCAGGCTTAGTGGCAACAGTTTCAATTACAGTATCTACAGTAGTAGCTTCACTCATAACGGACTCCTAATAAGTCAAAGGTAAAAATTAAAAGACGACGCGTGTCTCTCAAGATGGGTGCAGATTACGGAAATAAATTAGAAGGAACTGCCTAAAAACAATTTTTTTTCTTATTTTTTTTCTGAACGACGGTTTTAGTAGGTTTTAACACGTTCTTTGCCACAACGGGGACACCGATAAACCGTCACCAAACGACCTTGTTTGACATCAAACTGCTTCTTTTTACACACTTCCCACTTGTGGTGGTTATTGCGACACAAGGTCTTAGCTTTATGCTTCTTTTTCAACTCAGGCTTTTTAAAAGGCAAGATATCAGCCACCTTAGGCCTCCCTGCTTGCGCATAATAAGATATTACGAGGGGTTAATTCACGCGCGCAGAACTCGCCTAATTCAACCTTATAACCGTTTTCTTGCAGATACATCGCTCTGTCCAATACCAGCCATATTTCCAGCGGCCGCTGAAATAATAGTTGTACCAACTCCATACGAATCACTTCATGGTATCGCTGAGCACCCGCTTGTTCGAATTGGTCCAGACACAAATCTTGCGGGATCGACAAGCCTTTTTTCTCAGCAGCCCATGCAGAAAATGCGGAAAAATCACCGGATAACAGGCTTTTGGGCACATTGGGTACGGGCATATAATACTGACTATTATTTAGATAACGCTGCAGGCTGTCGAAGGCGAGCCGCCAACTCACTTCTTTACGCCTCATTCGTCGTACTCTGGCACCACCGGTGACTGTTTCACGCAGCGGAACATGTAAATCCTGCTTATCAAGACGTAAACTTGAGTTGCCACACAAGACTGACATCGGCCGATAAAACTCTTCATCGATCAAATAGTAGCAACAGGGAGACAATGTCACGCCTGCGGCTTCATTATTCACAACATGGCTCAACAAGCGGGTATGCAGTTGACCGCAGGCGTGCAAGGCCACCGCATGGGATTGTGACTGCACCCATTCAGAGGCAGCGGGACTCAATACATCAACAGCTGAAAAATCCATCTCCACTTGGGCTCGGCGCGCCAAAGCCCCACCCTGTACACACAAATCGGGCTGCCATTCCAAACTGGTGACTGATTTAGCCCGTGCGGCCAAAACACGACCAAGGTGCCCCTTGCCTGCACACCACTCCAAAATATGCTGCGAGCCAGGTACATGCGCAGCGAAAGCCTGAATTTGGGCCCATTTTCGCCCGGGTATCGCATGCGACAGGCGTGCGTCAGTCACTTTCGCGCTAGTAGGCCATCGCGGCAACAGAGCGGCATCTCTTAAAGCCTTTGTCGGGATCCATTTCGCCAGAAAAGTAGCCAGCTGCTCAGGGTTTTGCTGTAGTACTGCTACATCATCATCCCTAAGAGCGGACAAAGCATGGTGTAAGGCCGGCTCCCTATCGCGCCATATACTCTCTACATGATGAAAAGGTCTGAATTGCCACCATGTCCGGTGCCCTGACAGTAGTTCATCAACAACTAAAAAGCGCCTTGCAAGCTCACTGCTCAAAACACGACCACTTCGCCGCGGGCTCCCTCTGTCCACAAGCGGTATTTGGGCATCACACTTAGAAATAGCTCCGAACTCAGCAACTCACTCAGCCAAGATTGCAGCCGGGGCAGCGGCAGAGCTGAAAACCAGATGGGTTCTACATTGGCAAATTGTCGGATAAAGGGCATTATCGCCATGTCTGAAAAGCCTGGGCGGCTACCTGCCAGATAAGCTGACTCTAATGCTTGTTCCAGTCTCGCGAGATAGATTTCACATTCATTTCGATGTGCTATTGGCGATTCCAATCTTTCGCTGGCGGTATAACGCTCGAAGTATTTGTATCTATCCAGATGCGTTTTGAATCCACCATCATTAGCCGCGATTAAGGTATCAAAGGACTCAGAATCCATTATTTCATCAGAATCGGACTGCGCTAAAGCCCACTTCATCACCGCCAGGCTTTCATCAATCACCTCGCCATCAGGCAATACCAGGACAGGCACGGTGCCCTTGGGAGAAATATCCAGCATTGCGCGCGGCTTATTCTTGAGGAGAATTTCTCGCAGCTCCAGTTCTATACCCGCAACAGCCAGTGCCATACGAGCACGCATGGCATAGGGGCAGCGCCGAAAAGAGTAGAGTATCGGCAATCTGCCTGATTCAGCGAGTATTAGCTCACCCATCCGATACCTGAGATCGCTGGCTATTCTTTTTATTCAATTTCAATTGACGACGCTCACTATAGGCGTTACGCACATTATCCCCCATATGGGAGTCTCCCCGACTGCGGGCCAATTGCATTTGACGTTCTCGCTCTTCAAAACGCTGGCGTTGTTTGGCCGATGTTTTGTCATAGCAATGCGGACAACTTATACCCTGAGAATGATGTTCACTGGTCTTTTCCTGCTCGGTGATGGGCATTCGACAGGCATTACATTGATCATAGGTGCCTTTGTTTAATTGATGATCGACTGTCACACGGTTATCAAAAACAAAACACTCGCCCTGCCAGGTGGATTCTTCCTGAGGCACCTCTTCAAGGTATTTAAGAATACCGCCTTCCAGATGATAGACCTCGTCAAAGCCCTGCTCTTTAAGGTAAGCCGTTGATTTTTCACAACGAATGCCGCCAGTACAAAACATTGCGACTTTTTTGTGTTTTTCCGGATCGAGAGTCTGCTTCACGTATTGAGGAAACTCTTTAAATGTTGTTGTCTGAGGATTAAGGGCATTTTTGAAAGTACCGATCTTCACCTCATAGTCATTACGGGTATCAACAATTGTGACCTCAGGGTCATTGATCAATGCATTCCAATCATGCGGCTTGATGTAAGTGCCCACAATTTTCTTTGGATCGATACCCTCTTGACCCATGGTGACAATTTCCTTTTTCAGTTTTACCTTGGTACGCAAAAAAGGCATGTCGCTGTCGTAGGATTCTTTATGCGACAGAGCGCTAAGGCGCTCATCACTCTTTAGCCAAGCCAACAAGCTATCAATGGCTTGCCGGCTACCGGCGACAGTGCCGTTTATGCCTTCGCGGGCCAACAACAAGGTGCCTCTGATGTTCAGGTCTTTCATCAAGCTAAGTAAAGGGGCCTGTAACTGCTGGAAATCTTCCAGCGTGGCAAAGTGATACATCGCCGCTACGACGATAGGGGATGGAGAATTCATTGTTTATCCTTTCTGCAAGCTGGAACGTAAATCCAGAGCGTTTTTGAGATCGGCCATTATAGAGGATTTGCCGCCGGATAAAAACCGACAGCGATACTGGGCTATAAGCCAATAACCTGGCCGCTAACACAGGCTTGGTTGGCCGGCAATGAATGGTAATATTACCCTAAATGGGGCATAGTGAGCGCCGGTTCATTCTGGTAGTTTGACGCCCTTTACGAAATTCACCGCCCCAAAGCGACCACAATTCTTTTGCTGGAGAAACGAGCAATGAAAACATATGAGCAATTCTATATAAATGGCCAGTGGGTTGACCCCGTAAGCCCCGCCAAGCTTGATGTTATCAACCCGGCTACCGAGCAGGTATGCGCAAGTATATCTATTGGCTCAGCAGCAGACGTAGACATTGCGGCAGCAGCAGCGCGCAACGCCTTTACCTCTTACAGCCAAACCAGTCGAGCAGACCGCATTGAGATCCTCAGCGCTGTTGTGGCAGAGTACGAAAAGCGCATGAATGACGTAGCTGACGCCATTTCAGAAGAAATGGGCGCGCCGACCTTATTAGCCGTTCAGGCACAAGCTGGAGTTGGGTATGGACATTTGGCTACCGCATTGGAAATACTGAAAACCTACCAATTCGAAGAGCAACTCCCCGCCAGCCGGGTGGTTAAAGAGCCTATCGGCGTCTGTGGCCTGATTACCCCATGGAACTGGCCCATGAATCAGATTACCTGCAAAGTGGCACCGGCGCTGGCTGTCGGCTGTACGATGATACTGAAGCCTTCTGAAGTTGCACCTCTGTCAGCCCAGGTATTCACTGAAATCATGCACGCAGCAGGCGTTCCTGCCGGCGTTTACAACATGATTAACGGCGACGGACCGGGTGTCGGTACCGCATTATCCAGCCATAAAGAAATAGATATGGTGTCGTTTACCGGTTCAACTCGTGCCGGTACGCTGGTAGCCCAAAATGCTGCGCCCACGGTTAAGCGCGTTGCACAGGAATTGGGCGGCAAATCGCCTAATATTATCCTTGATGACGCCAGCTTTGAAACATCGGTCACCCGCGGCACCATGGGCATGTTCAATAACACTGGACAATCTTGTAACGCACCGTCTCGAATGCTGGTTCCTGCCCAGCGTATGGACGAGGCCATGGAAATTGCTGCTCGAGCTGCAGCAACCGTGGTTACCGGCGACCCGAAAGCCGAAGGTACTACTATGGGACCCGTCGTGAGTGACGTTCAGTTCAACAAAATTCAGGCTCTAATACAGGAAGGTATCAACGAAGGCGCAACACTAGTGACTGGTGGCACTGGTCGTCCAGATGGTCTTGAGCATGGCTATTATGTCAAACCTACCGTTTTTGGTAATGTCACCAATGAAATGACCATCGCGCGGGAAGAAATTTTTGGCCCGGTACTCGCTATCCTGCCCTACTCTGACGACGATGAAGCCATCGCCATCGCCAATGATACGCCCTACGGTCTGGCTGGCTATATTCAAGGCGAAGATATGGCCCACATTAATTCTCTTGCTTCGAGAATTCGTGCAGGGAACATCAATGTGAATGGCCAATCCGGCGATATGCTCACACCCTTTGGTGGTTTCAAACAGTCAGGCAATGGCCGCGAATGGGGACCACATGGCTTTGGCGACTTCCTTGAAATTAAAGCAATTTCTGGTACGTCCTGAGCCTGAGCCTAATCAACAGGGGCTAGCGCCTCTGTTGAAATGAAACTCTGATGACTCCCGCTACGCTAAAAGCCGTCCTATGGATGTGTGGCGGCTTAGTCTGCTTCTCACTTCTTGCCATTGCCAGTAGAGAGCTCACTGCGGGCTTGTCAGCCGTTAACATCATGTTCTGGCGTAGCCTTATTGGGCTAGCCATAATCTGCGCAGTGCTGGCTGTACGTCGCCAAGCTATTCGAACCAACCAATTGCGCTGGCACTTGCTTCGCAACAGTGCGCATTTTGCCGGACAGTGCGCCTGGCTATTCGCTATTGCCGCTATTCCGCTGGCCGAAGTTTTTGCGCTGGAATTTACTACACCGCTTTGGGCGGCCATTTTCGCCAGTATTTTTTTGGCCGAGAGACTATCACCCTCCAGGTTGCTGGCTGCGGCATGCGGGCTGGTGGGCGTGCTGGTGATGTTGCGACCCGGTGCAGCCGCTATTCACCCTGCCAGTATTGTTATGTTGGCAGGCGCCGTCGGCTTCGGCATAACGATTGTGACGACACGACACCTGGGGAAAACAGATAGACCGATAGTCGTACTATTTTATATGACTTTAATGCAAAGCTGTTTCGCACTGATACTGTCTATAAACCATTGGGTTTGGCCGCAGGATACACAATGGCTATGGCTGCTCGCAGCCGGGCTAACCGCACTTGCCGCTCATTACTGCCTGACCAAAGCCCTGTCTTTGGCAGATGCCGCTGTTGTCATTCCGGTCGACTATCTGCGCTTGCCACTTATCGCATTGCTCGGCTGGATAATTTACGACGAGGCCTTAAGCTGGCCTATTGCCTTTGGCGCAATATTCATCATCGGCGGCAACGCGCTAGGTCTGTATGGCGAACATCGACGAACACGGACAAAAATCAGAATCAATGGGGCATGACCCCAGTCGAAAATCATAACTGACCCTCTATAGGCAATATGCGGTAAAAACCGACTTTAAATCGCTGCCATGCACTGGTATTCGGCTCTTTAGTGTATTCTTCATGCTGCCCTTCATAATCGTATATCCAGCGTAGCTTACCTTTCTCATCCAGCACAACTTTGTACGTATCTTCTGCTAGCTCATTGTCTACAATTTCTGAAAATTCTGAACTCATCTCAGCTGATTCAATAAATGCGCCCATTTCCGTATTTATCTCTATAGAGCGCGGATCAAGATTAAGCGATCCAACGAAAAACGTTTCGCGGTCGATCATGGCCACCTTGGTATGCAGGGTGACTATTTCAGGCTCTAAACCAAGCTCTTCGTTACCTGTTACGGCATCAGCCCTTATTTCATAGATCTCAGCTCCCGCCTCAACCAGCGGTTTACGATAACGGGCATAACCGGAATGCACCGCCAAATGGTTATTGGAAGAAAGAGAGTTAGTGACTATCACTAAACGTACGCCTTTGGCCATAATACTCTTTAGAAATTCCGTGCCTTTTTTACCGGGAATGAAATATGGCGTAATAAGATACACCTCGGATTTCGCCGCAGCCATACGCTGAGCCAATTCATTTACAACGACCTGATATTCTTCAAGACCTTTTTTATTTAACAGTTTCTCGGGTGCGTCTGTCACTACGTGAGCCTCGCCGATAAACAGAGGCGCTCGCTCCTCGATAATATCCGCTAGCAGGCGACTACTGAGCGCCCTGAAATAAACAGACTCTTGTTCACCGCTGACAATGTCTTTCATTTTCTCTCGCCAAACATCCAGTTGAGCGGGATCAATATCGACCTCAAAAGCCTCGACAGGAACCGCCGCCGCACTATTCCAGAACTCATCAAACGTATCAGCGGCGTCACTGACCACCGGACCAACGGCCAATACATCGAAATCCGCAAATTCTACGTCGGGTTCAATCTCAAAATATTCTTCCGCTATGTTTCGCCCGCCTAGGACAGCAAGCGCATCGTCAGCGACAAATACCTTGTTGTGCATACGCCGATTCGCGCGGCCAAAATCGACCAACAAACTCCAGTACTTAAAGCTCTGTCGCGTCATGGGGTTAAACAAACGCACCTCAATATTGGGATGGCTATTCAATATGGTTAACTGAGAATCGACTCCGGGTGTGAAAATATCATCCAGCAGGAAACGAACGCGAACCCCTCTATCGGCAGCCTCCAACAAGCCACCGACAAATAACATACCGGCCTGGTCCGGCTTCAACAGAAAATATTGCGCGTCGATGGATTCCTCTGCGCCTTCCATCATCTTCAGACGTACCCCAAGTGCATCGTTGCCGCCTGTTAAGGGGATAAAACCCGACTGGCTGCCATGCTCTTCTGCCCACTCAAGGCCATTGCGACCCAACTTGGTCGCATCGGATATCCGAGTAACTTGGCTCTCTTGCTTGGGATAATCAAAGGGGACACTGGCACAACCGGAAACAACAGCAAGAATAAACAAGAATGAGATTAAAGAGGAACGCCGAGCGAACAGCTGCAAAATTGTTACCTCTAGAAGGGAAACGAATCAATGTGATACACACTTTATAGCTGTGCCACGAGTATTAATCAAGAGGCGCTATCTCATCATAATTCAGTAACGACTAAACATACTCCTCAATAATTTTTTCAAGCTCTACTCGCGCTACTTCATCCTCACGTGTTTTCTGTAAAAGATGAGTTGTCCGCGGTTCTCTATCAAGGAAGAACTGCCCGGTTACTTTAGCTGCCTCTTTTGCTATAGATAGCCATATTATGGTATCGGCGCCTTCCGCCGGGGTGCGCAGGATAGGCCGCGTGATTGACCGAAATAAAGGCAATGCTGATTGAACTCCAGGCGTATCTGCCCAGCCGGGGTGCATTGCATTGACCACTATTCCCTCCTTCTGCCACTGTTCAGCCCATTGCTCGGTTTTAACGAGCAACGCCCTTTTATTTAGCGCATAGGCTGTGCTACCCGAATAATCACCTATTTCGCCCTGTAAATTGTCGACACACAGTTTTTGCGTATATAGGCCTCCTGACAACACATTAATCACCCGCCCCTGAGAGGACTTTTTCAGCAGGGGGTAAAGTCCCTCAGTCAAAATACACGGGCCAAGTAACAATAAGGCAAAATTTTTCTCCAGACCTTCGGCAGTCAATTGTCGAGTGTTAAACAAGGCTCCCGCGTTATTCACCAGCACGTCAATCGTCTCGTCCTTATCCAGTAATCGTCCTACAAGCTGCCGAATATCTGTCATTAATTCAAGGTTGGCCAGCTCAAGAGTAATATGCTGATTGCCAGTATCTGCGATCAGTTGCTGTACAAGAGATTCACCCTTGTTTTTGTCCCTCGCAACCAGTGTTAAACGCGCGCCCTTAGCTGCCAATGCCTGTGCAGTGGCCAAGCCCAGGCCTGATGTCGCGCCAGTAATCAATACGTGTTTGTCGCCCATGTAGGCAGAAACAGGAAGCCAGTCTTCCCGCCCTTGTCGATATCCTCGACGACTAAAACGCGCTAGTGCAGTAGCTAGCCATCGGTCAGCCCTTGCATTTTTAGCACTCAACGCAGGTGCTGGATTGTCATCTTCCAATGCCGTTTTCATCCCCACACAAACTGAGGCATAGCCCATGCGTTTTAGGCCCGGTTCTAACTGCGACGCAAACCGTGAGAGCCAGCCTTTGTAACTAATATGGGCGGTATACTCCACTGTGGTTGAATCACCACCTCTGAAGAGAATGGTATCTTCGATATCAAAAAAGCGACAAGTACCCCGCAATACTACTTTTTCATTTGGCAGCCATTCGATGATTTCATAATGCAGATTCAGACTGCCCAAAGGCAAGGCGCAGACGACATCAAAAGTCGAACCCAGGCCTAAGGGACCAGCGCCTTTCACTGACGAAATCGCGGTTGAGTCCCACTCAGTACAAGTGGAGAAGTCAGCAATATAAGCAAACACCTCATGAACGGGCCGGGAAATATGCATGGTTTCATGTAAAACGGTCATAGAGGCTCATCGTAAACTGAATTGTATTGCTACTATACGCAGGTAAACGCACTACCGATCACCGTCAGCATACAGATGTATTATACGTATTAAGACAACTTCATTAGTGCACCGCGATAGACGCTGCTAAGCTAAAAAAACATCATAATAAAGAAACAATGAATAACATGAGTAAAAACAGCAAGCTGAAATATTGGCTACCGGCAATCGTATGCCTCCTGTGCCAGGGTCTTGGCATGGGTCTGGTGGGCATCTATGGATTTTTTGTTAATCCATTGGCGGAAGAATTTGGTGTGGGTATTGCTACCATCAATACGGGCGCGGTATTCCTGCTTGTTGTGCCGGCTTTTATCGCACCACTGGTCGGTAAACTGGTAGATCGCTTTCCTATTCGCAATATCATGCTTATCGGTGTCTTTGTTGGGATGGGTGCTCTTGTCGGTCTTAGCCAGGCGCCAAGCCTCGGCCTGATCACCGCGTGTTTTATTCTTTATGCTGCAGGCTTGGTGATGTACGGGCCACTCACCAACAACTCCCTTCTGGTGAAGCTATATCAGGAAAATACTGGCAGGGCGCTAGCAATTGCGGCCATGGGAGTCAGCCTGGCTACGGTCGTTATACCAATCTGGGTCGCCTGGCTGCTAGAGAGCTATAGCTGGCGTGAAAGCCTCGCGACCATTGCAATCAGCTTATACATAATTCTGTCACTGGTGATTGTACTAGGTTTACCCAAACACCAGACCGACGCTAACAGCCTCGCGGGCACCAAAAGCGATAAGAGCGACGATAAGACACAGCTATTAAAATCACCCCCTTTCTGGCTCATTGGCCTGGCCGTCGCTATCACCTTTAATGTGGCGTTGGTCATGGGTATCTGTTACCCACCTCATTTTATTGATATAGGATTTACCAATACTGACGCAGCGCTATTCATATCAGGCGGCGGTGCGGGAGGCATAGCAGGTAAAATCCTTGTAGCCTCCCTCGCGGATAAATTCAAATCCCGAATCAGGACGCTGGCTATAGCACTTCTGATGCTGCAGATTTTAGGCCTAAGCATCCTAATGAATGTTTCGGAGTTTTATCTCGTTCTTATTGGCGTTGTTATCGCAGGCTCTGGCGCCGGTGGATTTATTCCGATGCACCCGTTCCTTAACAGCGCCTATTTCAAGGCCGATATCATCGGCCGTGTTAACGGTGCCCAAATGCCGTTTTTTCTGCCTTTCGGATTAGTGGGAGCGCCATTAGCCGGCTATACTTTCGACGTCAGCGGACATTATTATGTGGTTTTTTTCGGTCTGATAGTGGCCATACTCTTTGCTATTGCCTTGATTATACTTTTACCGCCGCCGGAAAAAGACACTGGCGACACAATAGGCTATCCTGCGTAAAAAGAAACACAATAAAGTTAAGGCGGGCAAACTCTGATGTCACTCATTTCACCAGACCAGCATCTCACTGTAATGACGGCGCTCTTTGCGATTGCCGCTATCGGATTTTTAGGCGAGCGTACACGTATTGGTTCACATTTAACCGGGGCTGTTATCGCAATACTGGCGGCAATTTTAGCGGCCAACCTGAAGATTATTCCTCACAGTGCCGCCGCCTACGACTTTGTATTTACCTATTTTGTACCGATTATTATTCCGCTGTTTCTTTTTAAAGCCAACCTGAGACGTATCTTTTTTGAAACAGGTCGTACCACCGCGGCTTTTTTGCTCGCCAGTGCTGGCACTATTGCCGGCGTAACCCTGGCGGCTCTGGTACTGGATTTATCCTCACTGGGAAGCGCTGCAGATCTGGCCAGCGCAGACCGTGAACCTGCAATTGCAGGTCTTTTTGCGTCAACCTATATCGGCGGTTCAGTAAATTATGCCGCCTTAGGCGAAATTACTGGCCTGAGCAAAGACGCCTCTTTCTTCTCTGCGGCTACCGCGGCAGACAATCTGTTTAGTGCCGTCTATTTAGGCATGCTGGCTCTGATGCCTGGCTGGCGCTGGTTGGCTTCGCGCTACTCGTCAGGGCCCGATAATGAAATAACAATAGCCGAGCCTGAAGGCCCTCCCATTACGGCCATGTCGCTGATACTGTCATTAACCGTTGCCATGGCACTGGTTGTTGCAGGAGACGCACTCACCTCGCTGCTGGGAGCATCCAGCTGGCGCTATGTGATTATAACAACACTATGCCTCGCACTATCAACGCTGGCGCCCAAACTGACGCAGCGGCTATCTGGCAGCTTCGAACTGGGAGTCGGTCTCTCATTTGTATTTTTCGCCGCAATTGCCGCGGGTGCCGATGTAGTCGCGATGGTGCAGGTGGCACCTAAACTGATCTCACTGGTGCTCATTTTATTGTCCGTGCATACATTGGTGACCTTCGGTATTGGCCGTCTATTTGGCCTAAGCTTACCGGAGCTAATTACGGCTTCTAATGCGGCAATTCTCGGTGCTACCACCGCCCCTGCTCTTGCCGCCACCAAAGGTTGGAATCACCTGGTAACGCCAGGAATACTGGTTGGTGTATTTGGCTATGCACTGGGCACATTCATGGGTACGGTGATCTTTAAATTCTGGGGTGCCATACTGTAATTTAACGCTACACTTTGTCCCTGCAAAAAAGACTCTGAATTATGAAACATATAACGACCAGCCCGGCCTACTCCATTAACAGTGATCTTGGCATTGGCCAGTCAAACTGGGACTGGCCTGAGCACTTGGCGATTGGTCAAACCGCCATGCACAAATTATTTAAAACTGTTGCCCTTGAGCCCGCCGGAAAGTCCATGGCACTGCCGGTATCCAAACAACCACTCGACGTCGATACCATGCGTTTTGTTGATCCATTGAAACCGCAGAGAAACATTAGCGGCGAACAATTTCTCAACCGACGATTGTTTAATGATGCCTTGCTGGTCATGCATAAAGGTGAAGTGGTACACGAATCCTATCGCAATGGTATGCAAGAAAATGACCGCCATGTCATTCACTCTTGCACCAAATCCCTTTGCTCAATGATCGCAGCCATTGCGATTGACGAGGGATTATTGGACCCTGCTCAGGAGATTTCTCACTACGTTACAGAATTGGGATCTATCGCTGCATGGCAAGGTGTGAGCTTACAGCATGTGCTCGACATGCAGGCAGGCATATTCTATAGCGAAGACTATAGCAACCCTGAGGCGCACTACTGGGGCTATGCGCGCGCCGCGGGCTATTACCCGCCACTGCAGGGTGAAAGTGCCATTGGCGTAAGAGCCTGGATTTTCGAAAACCTGACCACCCGTAACCATGCGCCAGGAACGCGTTTTCTCTACAACTCCTGCCTGACAAATATACTGGGTATGGCGCTGGAGAGCGCATATAACAAAGACCTTGGCAATATATTTGAAGAGGTTCTATACCAACATATTGGTGCAGAAAGTGAAGGCTACTTCAATACCGACCCACTGGGGTTTCCGATAACTGAAGGCCAATTTAGCCTGCGCCTGCGGGACTTCGCCCGCTGTGCTTTTCCGATGATCAACGGCGGAAAAAATCTGGCGGGTGAACAACTGCTGCCGGTTGACTTTATAGAACGCACCGTCACTGCCAATGCAGAGGCCAAACGGGCCTATCAAGCGGAAGAAAAAGACAGAGTATTTTCAGAAGGCCAATATAAAAACAAATTCTGGGTTATTGCTCCTGAGGAACGGCAATTTACCATGCTGGGAATTCACGGCCAGTTCGCCTGGTTCGACTTAAACCGCGAATTGATGATCGTCGGCATGGGCTCCTTCCCTAAGCAAGACGGACAACTAATGAGTATCAATTTGCGAACCCTTTGGACAACTATTGCTGAAGCAATTGATTGTTAAAGCCAATCGCGTGGGTCGACCTTATAGAAATCCGTCAATACATTAAATAACGATGTGTGATGGCGTGCCATATCTTCGGGTCGTTCAAAAAACGCCTCCGTGGCGACGGCAAAAAATTCTGCAGGGTTTGTCGCGCCATATTTATCGATGACAGTGGCACTCCCTACGCTGGCCTTACGCTGAAGATTTTCAAATTCACCAGACAGAACTTTGGTCCAAACCTTGTAAGCACCAGGGTTATCCAATACCGGGGCGCCATTGGTTCCCTGCTGTTCGCCATCGAGCTGATGAGCAAACTCATGCAGAATAACATTATGGCCATCGGTAAAATCGTGGATCCCCTGCTCGGCATCGTTCCATGATAAAACCAATTTACCATTACTCCACGATTCTCCCAGGGTACCAACGCGAGCACTGGACACAACGCCGCTGTCATCGCGCTGCTCTCTATCGGTAACAAATGAGCTGGGGTAGACGTAGATCCAGCGCAAGCTACTGTAGCCCGTGGTAGGACGATTTAACAATAACATCGCAGCACCGGCGGCAATAGTCAGCTGAATGGTTGAGTTTATTTCCAGCCCACCACAGCCGATAAATTCCTTATCGTGGATGAACTGCCTGATGTGGCCTTGTAACTGCTGCCTCAGCGGCTCACTTAAGCGCTGATATACCGGTATATTTGCCCGCAGTATACGGTCCCACTCTTGCGGAAAGGGCGCGTGAATAAACTGCTGGCGCTTGCGGTAGCGCCACAGCCAGTAAACAAAGCCAAGCACTGCCACGGCCGAGACAAGCGAAAAATAGCCTAAAGTTGAATTCACGATTGAACTACCCCATCACCACGCGATCATCATTAAAAATGTCTGCACCAGGATCAAGCATCTGGACATAGCGATCAAAATACAGGAACTGCTTCATCAGCATGGTAAATGATCGAGGAAAACGAATACCATAATTTTTCGCCACTTCTCCCAGGCTACTCATTACCGCATTGATACCTTCGGACTGCGCATCAGCCTTGCCATAGATCAGCGCTTCGGGGTCTACCTGATTCATCGCTTGGAAAACATTTTTAATGTCAGCAGCCAAGTGAGTCGAATCGATAGTGTCACGAGTCATACCAACGGCCAGCATTGCCTCGGCAACCATCTGGTAATCCTCATTACTGAGGCCGTTAAATAATCCAAATACCGCCTGCCAGGATTCGGGACTAATCCTGCCGACCATACCAAAATCAATAAATCCCACTCGTCCGTCTTCCAGCAATAGCATATTGCCACTGTGTAAATCGGCATGAAAGAAATCGCAGCCCATGAGACTGGAAAACCAGACGTTTAGCGCACTAAATAGCGACTGGGCGGGGTCTATATTCATGCGATCAAGAGCCTTCTGGTCGGTTAACGAACAACCGTAGAACCGCTCCATAGTGAGTACGCGTGAAGACGATGCCTCATGGTAAGGTTTGGGCGCAATTACTGCATCATTACCCGTAGTGGATAAGAACTGTCTAAAGGTATCGAGATTGTCGGCCTCTTTGACAAAATCACACTCGTCAATCATCGCCTGATACATCTCGGCCACGATACCGGCCACCGCATCACGGTCAATATTGGGCAGCATCAGCTCCATGGCACGCGTTAACAGGTATACGGTGTGCAGATCAACGGTAATGATGGCTTGCACTCCAGGCTTCTGCACTTTGACAACCACATCTTCACCCGTGACCAGCGTCGCTGCGTGCACCTGGGCTATAGAGGCGGATGCCAGTGGCTGCGGATTGATATAGCGATAGACCTCGCTTAACGGTCGGGCCAACTCCTCCTCTATTATGCGTTTGATCTGGGAAAACTCTATCGCATCTGTCTGGTCTAATAGCTTTTGAAATTCATCGACGTAATCTTTGGGAAAAATAGAGGGAGAACTGGCAATAAACTGTCCAAACTTAATGTAAGTAGCGCCCAGGGCCTCAAATAACTCCCGTAGCTCGACTGCGGTTGGACGCTGTCGCCTAAGACCCCAGCGCAAGGCTCGCGGATAGACCTTGGCAAAAGTCTGTGCCATGCGAACACTGCCACGCAGGCCCAGCTCAGCCAGACCTATTTTACGAGAAACGGTGGTGTCAATATTGGGGATCAATGCCATTGTATTGCTGCCTTAGGATACCAGTGGCAAATAAGACCACACTCTATTAGGCAGCTCAACCTAATATGACAAACGACAAAGTGCGCACATTAGCCAGAAATAAGGCCTATTTCCTTTCCGTCGTCCAGCACGGCGTATAACAAACAATCCATCTGAGCTATTTCAGCACTGGTGGTGATCATAAAAAGCTTCAGACTTTTGGCCGTATACAGCCGGCCATCCCTCACCTCCAGTAGCTCATCCAGCACACAATCATTTTTACTATTAATGGCACTAAAGATAGTCAGGCCTTTGTTACCGATCCAACCTAAAAAGGTGGCCTTCTCTACCAAACCAAAATTCAGATGCTCTATGTCCTGACGCAAGATTAAGTCCACATCAGGCCTGGCCTGCTCTCCATATGCGAGACGACAGCCCTCAGCCAACTCGAGCCTGACGGGATTATTTAAAACCTCCATTCCCCAATCAGTATCCTGCGGCGCAAGCACATTATCTTCTTTGCTATACCTGAGTAAACCTTCCCATGCCAGCTCATGTGCCTCTACGTCCTGTCGACCTCCGCATTCAATGGTTACCGTCGGAAATAAATGCTCGCTAATTTCCATTAGCGCACCAAGCCGCAGACTGGTGACCACTAAACGCTGGGTAAACAAAGACGTTAACGCGTCGTGTCGCTCGTCCATATGCGTCACCACACCAAAGGCGGGACCCGAGCCCGACGTATTGTGCATATCGACCACACACTCCGGGCGGTGTTTTATCAACTCTTCGAGGATACTATGCGCCAGAACACCGGGCTCGTCATCATAGGGTTTGCGAAAACAGCGATTAAGATCACGCTGCCCTGGTATTACGCGATGGCTATAGCCCGGAGCAATAAGTGCAGCTTTCACCGAGGCTAGAATAAACAACATATTTACGGCCGGCTGAATACCCGAACGCAACCAGCGATGAACGGCAAGTGTTCCCGATGGCTCATTGCCATGCAGTAACGTCACCACCGCACGAGTGCGCTGTGAATCCCTGCCTTCAACAGTAATACAGGTGGGCCCTGCTAACAGCTTTAGCCACTCAGCCGCATCAGCTACTATTGCATTGGCGTCAGGGTTTTGTATGTAATGGAAAACCGTCATGCCTCAAGCGCCCACGAAGATACCGGCAGATTAGCCTCGCTGTGAGCGATATAGCTTTCCAGCATTTTATGCAGGGCCGCATCGCGAGTCATCTTTTGGGAGAGTTGATCGAAGCTTTGCATTTGCCACACGGACCCCGTTTGGCCTGTCGACAGCCGGTGCGTAATGACATCCATATAGCGGTCTACTTCTGCTGAGCTAACACCAATACTCGCCAGGCCATCGGCGGCAATCGGCAAACACTGTGCTAACAATTCGCCGACAGCGTATTCTTTGCATCCTGTCTGGTTTGCATGCGGCCAAACCAGCCGTGAACTAAGACCGTATTGCGCTGACCGGTAGAAATTATACGCAGCTAAATGAAAAGGTAAGCCCGACATTAACGCATCGATATTTGGCCGTAAACCCTCTGCCAGACCAATCAAAAAAGCCGCATTTGCAACCATGTCGATTGCCGAAGGGCCGGCAGCAAGTGCTCGCATTTCAATTCGGAGATGACCACCGTCGATGTCATCGTAAACCGGTCTGTTCCACCACCAGAGACTGCTTTGATGTAAACGCAGCTCTGCCAATCGCGGCGTAGAACCGGCAGTCGCCAATGCCAGTGCGTCCTCCTCGCCACAAACAGGTAAAATAGGTTCATACAAGTTAACCGCCTCGGCAAATAAATTGGCGGCGCCCGCCCTCGCCCAACCATTGCCAAAGGTCACCCGAGCCGGCTCATGCCAGTGGCGAGTACCAGCAACACGGGTATCTATAGACTGTTTGAATAGTGGAATACGCGTTTCTTGCCACAGAGAATGGCCAAACAACAGCGGCGAGTTGCCGCTTAGTGCAAGCGCCAGAGGAGTAGCCATCTGGATGGCATTAAACATATCAGAAAAATCCTCAGGACTCACACGATAGTGCACTTGAAACGAGGTATTAGCGCCCTCCAAAGTCACATCGTCCATTTCCAGCTGTATAGGATCACGCCCATCAATATCGATATTGAAGCGTCCTCTTCTGCGGCTGGACAATTGCTGCATTAGCGCCTGATAGCGCATACGGTCAGTCATGGATTTGCGATCAACATCCTGCGTAACCAGCGTCGGCAAGATGCCAATAGGCACAATGCGGCCGCCCTGTTGCACGGCCAACTTTGACAAACCTGCCAATTTATTAAGAATTTCCTGCTCCGTGGCAAAAAACGCATTGTCGGATATCAAGGCAGGACTGAGGTTATATTCCAGGTTGTAGCGGTTAAGCTCGACAGTCAATTGCGGATCCTGGGCCAAATCCAATAATTGAGTATTAATAGAGAGCGTATCACCGTGTTCATCAACGATATAGATCTCAAGCTCTGCCCCAAGAGATGCCGCCCCCTCCCCAAAGCCGGGCCGACCGAGAACGAGTTTGAGCGCCTGAAGGTTTTCGGTCAGCCGGATGCGAAACGCAGTGTGATCTGCATCAGTAAAATCTATTTTATCGATATCCAGACCCATAGACACTTCACCTCAGATATAAATAGAGTATCGACTATAAATCAAATAATAACCTTGATCAGCTTCAAACAGGCATCAGGCTTTTGCTGTCACCGTGCACAATTCCTCACGAGCAAGCGATGTGATTTATGCGCTTACTGTCCCACCAACGCCAGCACGGATTCGCGCATCCAGCGGCTGGCCTGATCACGATCTGCACTCTTGTGCCAATACAGATGCCAATCCAGCTTGGGCACATCAAACGGAAGTTCCAGAAATTTCACATTAGAAATCGGTGCCGCAGGCAAAGGAATAGTCAGCGCCAGATTTGTGCGCTGGACAATTTGAGGGGCCACCAGATAATGACTAGTGCGTAGTTGAATTTTGCGCTGGTAGCCCAAATTATTCAACGCCAAATCTATATGACCCTGACCTGCCCGGCGGCCAGAGATATGGATATGCTCTAGTGCCAAATACTGATCCAGTGTCAGGGTATCACCGATAGCCGGGTGATCCTGTCTCACCATACAAACATACCGCGCCCCCCGCAGCGGAATATGGTGTAGATTGGGGTCGGTTAATACCGGCACATCGATTGCAAAATCGAGTAGACCCGAAGCCAACTCAGTGGCTACATCTGCTCGATTCACCCTATGACTGCTCACCGCGGTGAGTGGAGCCACCTGCTGTAAATGCTCCATTAGTTCAGGTAGCAGCATGGACTCAGCCACATCATTCATACTGAAATTAAATACCTTACTGGCCTGCAGGGGATCAAACACATCACCCTCCTGGACGCTGGTATTTAACAGCTGCAGCGCCTCACGAACCGGCGCAATAATATTGTCGGCTACCGGTGTGGGCACCATAGCCTGGGGGGTTCGAACAAAAAGCTGGTCATGCAGTGTATTACGCAGGCGATTCAAGGCGTTACTGACTGCTGGCTGGGTAATAGACAGCACCTCAGCAGCCCGAGTCAGGTTACGCTCGGCATATATGGTATCGAATACGACAAACAGGTTTAGGTCTACTTGATTCAGACGCATTGTTTATACTCCATCAGCCACTGAGACATTAATTTCATGAATGATACAGCATTCATACAATAAACTTCATTAATATCAGAATTCACCGTATTATTACCATCCTAATATCGGCGATGCCTGTCAAAGCCTGTTCAAACCAAACAAGGAACGATTAATGGCTGAGTTATATCTGGTCCGGCACGGTCAGGCCTCTTTTGGTAGCGACAATTATGACCAGCTGTCCCCGCTGGGCTACCAACAAGCACTCTGGCTAGGCGAATATCTTCGTGACCGCGCTATTCATCCAGACCGCATGATTATTGGCGATATGGCGCGTCATCGACAGACCGCCGAAAACATCTGCCAGGGCCTGGGCCGTGACATGGAGATTGAAGTGCATGCCGGCTTTAACGAGTTTGATTTTCTGCAATTGGTCAATGCGTATATTGAGCAAAGACCGGAACTTGATATGCCAGACAAAGCCGAGCCGAAGCAGGTTTATCGATTGCTGCGGACGGCGATGACAGCCTGGTCAAAAAATGAAATAGATGAATCCTCGCTGACTGAGTCCTGGCAAGAATTCCATTCTCGCGTTGAGGCCGCTTTAAGTTTTGCACGAAGAGCAAATACACCTCGCACTCTGGTAGCCAGTTCTGGCGGTACCATCGCCGTAGCCCTCAGCCAGATAATGGGCTTTGACAGCGAGACGCTAATTAACGTGAACTTGCAGAGTAAAAATACTGGCGTCAGCCACTTTCACTATAACGACAAGAATATCTATGTATCGAGTTTTAATAACGTGCCTCATCTAGACAACAACCAACGCCTTGATGCGATCACCTACAGTTAATTTTCAATGATTAAGGATACAAAAAATGCAGTTTGACTATTCTGACAAAGTAAAAGACCTGATGGAACGCGTAAATCAGTTTATGGATGAACATGTTTATCCCGCTGAAATGACCTATTTTGAACAACGAGAGCAGGACCGTTGGAATACCCCCGCGATCATGAAAGAGCTGAAAGCCAAAGCCAAAGCACAAGGCTTGTGGAACTTATTTCTGCCAAAAGAATACGGCGATTATAGCGCTGGGCTCAGCAATCTTGAATACGCGCCACTGGCAGAAATCATGGGCCGTTCAATGATCGGTTCCGAGTGTTTCAACTGCAGCGCGCCTGATACCGGCAATATGGAAGTACTGGCGAAATACGGTAACGAAGAACAGAAAAAGCAATGGCTGGAGCCGCTGCTGGCGGGAGAGATACGCTCAGCCTTTGCCATGACAGAACCCAAAGTAGCCTCATCTGACGCAACAAATATAGAAACATCGATTGTTCGGGATGGCGATGACTACGTCATCAACGGGCATAAATTTTATATCAGCGGCGCAATGAACAAACATTGTAAGATCATGGTCGTGATGGGTAAATCTGACCCTGAAAACAGCAACCGTCATCTTCAGCAATCACAAATTCTAGTGCCTATGGACACCGCTGGCGTCAATATGACTCGTGCAATGCAAGTATTCGGCGCTGACGATGCACCAGAAGGTCACGCCGAAATCATTTTCGACAATGTGCGAGTACCTGCCAGTAACCTGCTATTGGGTGAGGGTCGCGGTTTTGAAATTGCCCAGGGCCGTTTAGGACCAGGCCGTATTCACCACTGTATGCGTTTGATAGGGCAAGCTCAACGCGCATTGGAAATGATGGCAGCGCGAGCTGAACAGCGTATTGCATTTGGCCAGCCGTTAAGTAAAAACCAATCAGTAAGAGAAGATATCGCTCGTTCTGCCTGCGAAATAGAACAGGCGCGCCTGCTAACGCTGAAGGCCGCTGAAAAAATGGATCAGGGCGGCAACAAGGCGGCACAGGACATCATTGCCATGATCAAGATAGTCGCCCCCAAAATGGCCTGTACTGTAATTGATAGAGCTATACAGATCCACGGTGCCGCAGGTTTGAGCCAGGATTATTGCCTGGCCACGGGTTACGCCTATGCCCGTACTATTCGTCTTGCAGATGGACCAGACCAGGTACACATGATGCAGTTGGGACGTAATCTTGCGAGAAAATATGGTGCCTAGAAACCACAAACGCTAAACTCAATCCTTCTCGTTAAACGGGAGGGATTTTTTGCATTCCATACTGAGGTCATATTCTCCATGTCAGACTCTGTAAGCACTCTAGACGAAGCCAAGCTTGGCGCCTACCTGGATCAACATATTGAAAGTTTTGAAGGCCTGATCAGCGCAGAGAAATTCGCCGGTGGTCAATCCAACCCAACATTTTTATTAACCGCCAAGAGTGGACAATATGTGTTGCGCCGTAAACCACCGGGTGAACTGCTGAAGTCCGCTCATGCGGTGGACCGGGAATACAAGGTACTTACGGCTCTTGCAGGCACCAAGGTGCCTGTTGCCCATGCTTATCATCTGTGCGAGGACGATGACGTCATTGGCAGCATGTTTTATGTGATGAGTTTTGAGGAAGGCCGTATTCTGTGGGACCCGGCGCTACTGGATTTAGATAAAGAACAGCGTAGGCCTATTCACCTCGAAATGGTTCGCGTGCTGGCAGAAATGCACAATATTGATATTACCGCAGTAGGACTCGCCGATTACGGCAAACCCGGCAACTACTATGAGCGTCAGATTGGCCGCTGGAGCAAGCAGTATCGTGCGGCCGAAACACATAAGATTGATGCCATGGACAGCCTAATAGAATGGCTGCCTAATAATATCCCTGCTGATGACGGCGAAATACGTTTGATTCACGGCGACTATCGTCTCGACAATATTATGTTTCACCCAACCGAGCCCCGCGCTATAGCCGTTTTGGACTGGGAGCTCTCGACCCTTGGGCATCCATTAGCCGACCTGGCCTATCTTTGCATGTGTTTACGCCTGACTCGCGATGGAAGCCTGAAAGGCCTCGGCGGGCTGGATAGGGGCGAAGTTGGCGTTCCAACTGAAGAAGAAATGGTTAAGCAGTATTGTGAGCTGCGTAATATCGATGATATTGAAAACTGGAACTTCTACCTGACATTCAGTTTCTTCCGCTTGGCATCCATATGTCAGGGAGTTTACAAACGCGCCATCATGGGTAACGCGTCAAACAAACAAGCACTGGAAACGGGTAACACGACTGAACCGCTGGCACAGATGGGCATGTCACTTATTAAGTAAGGCGTCATACAGACACTTACTTCAATAGGCGATCTTGCTCACGCTTTAGATCCGAGTTGGAAATAATCCCCTCTTGACGGTCATGTGCCGCCGAGAGGCTTTCATCCGCTGCCGACCGATTCGCCATATCGTAATGCCAAATTTCAGAGGGCGCATCCTTGGCAGCCCGCTTACGTTTTCGGTCAAGCCAGATCAGGTAGACAGTAAAAACAACCAATAAATAACCAAACCAATGCATAATCTCAACAGAGCGCTAAACTCTGACTCCCACATAAATACGCTATTAATAATAGTCGATCTTAGCCCTTAGCGCGTAGTGTCAGTTCCAACCGACTGTCGGCTAAAAGCACACTTTTATCGATATTAAAGCTGCTAAGTACACTTTTGAGCTGCGCTTGAGAATGCGGCGCGTAATTGGGCAGGGAAAACGAACGATTTCTCACGCTCAGTGTGTCTAACTGGCGAATACCATATGACAGGTTGGATTCAGGCGTTTTCAGATTATGCAGAGAAAACCCATGGCCTCGGCTTGAGCGGTGTAAATAAGGACGCAAGACTTTATCAAGCGCGGCAATGGCTCGCGCATCAAGATAATTGAAAATATCCCAGAAAAAACACACATCAAAACGCGTTTCGATTGGAAAGTCGAGATGTGACTTAAACTGCTGCTCGAGAGTTAAACCGTCTTCTTCGGGATCTACTTTAAATGGAAGCTCGGCAAACAAATCCGCAAAATAAAGTTTGCAGCGATATTGAGAGAAAAAATCTACGGTGTCTGATAGCGCAGGCCCAATGTGAAGTACCGTTAACTGATGGTCTTCATCAAAAGGCTCGAATAACGACGCCATCAGCTTGGTCGGCTGTGTGGAAATCATGTGTTTTTCAAGGCTCGTTATTTTGTTTTAGTAGCCTAAAATCTGATAACAGACTAGCATTTTGCGCCACAAAACCGTGGCGCAATCGAGCACAAAATCAGCCTCTTTTCAGGTCCAGGCCAGGCGCTTTATTGCCCTGGTTATTGTTTCCTTGATTACCGCTTCCCTGATTGCCGCTTGCGGGAGCGGCCGCTTTCTGGGATGCCAGAGAAACCATTTTCGATGCGTTCTCTCCTGGATCCATGTCGATACTGCCCTTGAATATAGCACCATCTTCCAGCGTGACACGTGGCGCGATAATATTGCCTCGTACATTACCAGACTTCGAAATGACGACTTTTTCGTTACCAGTTATATCTCCGATAACTTCGCCGTCAATTTTAATCACCTTGCCGATGATATCGGCGGTAACCTTGCCAGATTCGCCAATTGAAATTTCATTAGAATGAAGATTAATTATGCCTTCGACTTTGCCGAGAATAACCAGATCTTCATCACCTAAAACTTCACCTTTAATTATTATACTTGGTCCAATCATTGCGGAACTCCTCGCTGTTACTGGGACGGATTGTGTGGGGACGGATGTGGATGCGGGTGGTGCTACGGGCGCAGAGGGTGTCTGCGGCGTAACCGGTTCTTTGGTAGCGGAACCACCCCGCTTGCTACTTTTGTTTCGTTCAAACATTGTTATCGCCATCTAATTGCCGATGTGGGTCGGTAATCCTACCAATAGAAGAGGCGTTTAACTAGTCTCTGTTCTCAAAATGATAACCTAAGGATACGTCCCAGGCTGAAAAAGCAACTTACAAGCCTCCGAAACTCGCCAAAATATCACTATTCGGCAAAAATCGGAGAGATCATGTCGTTGTTTTTAAAGGGAATAGGCCTCACTGGCCATAATATCCCCTCAAAATGATTTAGAGCTGAGGTATCGCTGCAAGATCGATCGGTAGTTCTGCATTACCATAGCGCCGGGCACGCTCAGCGAGATCGGCAGCGGCTTCGTCCACATTGATCATGATAATGAAGCGCTGGTCTCGAATTCCTTGCAGACAATATTGAGCCAATTCATCCAGATCCTGAAATTCCATCTCCATGCCGGCGGCTGCAGCAGCAACTTTGAAATCCGCTAAGGTGGGCACTGGGTCGGTGGATATCTCACGCGCCAATTCCTCAGGTCGATTGCGATCGGTAGTCCATATGCCGGTATCCAGCAAACCACCTGAAGGGTAAAAGATTGAGGCTCTCAGATTGGTATTTTCAGACACCAACTGAGCACCCAGACATTCAGTAATAATGGATACAGCGGCCTTACTCGAGGCATAAACCGACTGATAGGGTAATGGTGAAATTCCGCCATCGCCGGAAGAAGTATTAATTACGTGCCCCTGCTCACCGGAGGCTATCATGCGCGGTACAAAGGCCTGAATACCGTAAACCACACCCATCACATTAACACCGTGCACCCAGGCCCAGTCATTGGCGGTGGTTTCCCACACATTTGCCGACGGTGCAGCAACACCGGCGTTATTAAACAGCAGGTGACAGGCGCCATACTGAGAAAAAACCTGATCTGCCAAGGCTTCAAGAGATTCCTTTTTGGATACATCGGTAACTACACCGCTGACTTCTCCGCCACCGGCAGACAGCGCTTCAACGGCTGCGTCCAATGCGGATTGCTCAACGTCTGCGATAACCACCTTTGCACCCTCGGCCAACAAAGCAGCGACGATTGACCTACCTATACCACTTGCGCCACCAGTAACGACGGCGACTTTACCCTTAAAATCCTGCATAGCTTATCTCTCTTAGTGTTGTGTATATTGGTGAGTTAGCATAACCAAATCCGAGTAGGATAAATGTGAGATCTTTGTAATTTAAAGGAGGGATTTTCGATACTGACAACAATCTTCGTACCCCGGAGATACACAGGCATCGATGACAATCAGGCACTACTTCTATAGAGATTTTTGCCAAAAAAGCGCCTGACCAAATTCGGGATCAAGCGAGTAGCCTGCAAAACCAAACGAGCTATAGGATTTTTTAGCCGCAGAGTTACCCTCCAATACCTCTAGAGTAATCTTGCTGCAGCCTCTGTGCAGCGCGATTTCCTCTACCTTGGCAAGCATCAACGGGCACAGACCCTGACCACGAAAGCTCTCCAGGACAACTACGTCATGAACATTAATCAGTGGCTTACATAAAAAACTCGAAAAGCCTTCAAAGCAATTTATCAGACCTGCGGGTTTTTCGTCCACATAACAAAGAATGCTAAACGCATGAGAGATTTTGGAGAGTTCTTTTACCAGATTGGCCTGTACGTGAGATGAGAGCGGCTCCCCTCCTCCCATAGGGTCCAAGGCATAGCAATTGAGTAAATAGATGATATCTCTCTCATGCTGTTCGCTGCCATAATTGGCAAGCACTACATCAGTACTCATAGTCACTCTCTGTATTGGGATACTGTCAGATTTGCTGTTTTTACTTCGGCTTCACTTCTTCAGTGAGGATTGAATCACCATCGTCATCGACGTCTAGATATCTACCCTGTGATTTTTTCCCGTGCTGGCCTTTCCCGCCACATCGACTGATATTGTCTTCCGTGTCATTGCAGTCGTCGTCTAGGCCGTTGGGGACAGCGTTCGAGCCCTGCTTTCCCTGCTTTCCTTGTTTATGCTGTTTGCCGAGATTTTCCTTACATACTGCCTTGGTTTCACCACCGTCCATGCAGCTGTGCATTGCGGCTTTTCTTTCCTTCTTACGGGCTTTTTTGGCCTCCTTCTCGGTAATTTCCTGAGTTTGATCATCAACAGCAACAGATGTTGTCCTGTTTGAGCGAGAGGAATTATAGTCTGTTGCAGACTGTACGTTTGTAGCCAAGACTGAACAGAGAAACCCCGATAATAGAATCCAGTTCGATAGTTTCATCACCACACCTTTGTATTGTTACAGGGAACGACCAACATATCAGAATAAAACGGATTACTCTAGCGTTTGATAATCCTCGTAAATTAGGCTCTAGAGCCTCCATTCTGCCGATACACCTCGGCTAAAACTGCTATAGTAGACGTCCAAATTTGCATGCTGGTATAACAATGAAACTACTTATTCGTAATCTTGCCCGGTCGATAACAGAGGCCGAGCTGCGCACCATGTTCGAGAGCCATGGAACAGTGCAGTCCTGTACTCTGGTACTGGATAAGTCATCTGGCGTATCCAAGGGTTTCGGTTTTGTCGAAATGCCCAAACAGGGAGAAGCCAAAGCGGCTATGGTAAGTCTGAATGGAAAAAATATCGCAGGCAGCAAAATGCGCGTTAAAAAATCTGATAAAGCTGAACCGGAAAAAGCACCGGCCAAATAACTGATGACTAACCCAGGTACGCAAGACCCTCTGCACGGCATCACGCTTAAAATGATAGTCACCCGCCTGCAACAGACATATGGTTGGGAAGAGTTAGGCGAGCGCATAAAAATCAAATGTTTTACCGACGACCCGAGTATCAATTCCAGTCTGAAGTTTTTACGTAGAACCCCCTGGGCTAGAACAAAGGTAGAACAGCTTTATCTCAATACCCGCTGGGATAATCAGGCTATTTGGAATACTACAAAAAATAGTACTCAAGACTAAAATATCAGCGTCTCCTAGCGGCAACTGGCATTATGATCTAAGCTGGTGCTTACTTCGTACAATGAGTAATACCTTCTCTTAAACAATCAATGGAGTACGACATGAAAAAATGGCTATCGAGACTTGGTTGTCTGGCTTTGGCAAGTATTCCCATGGGGGCCTTGGCAGACAAACCCAACATCCTTATTATTTGGGGTGATGATATTGGTATTACTAATATAAGTGCCTATAGCGATGGCATTATGGGTTACCGAACCCCCAACATTGACCGCATAGCTGATGAGGGTATTCGCTTTACCGATTATTATGGAGACCAGAGCTGTACTGCGGGCCGCTCGACCTTCCTTACCGGGCAATCAGGTTTACGCACCGGCCTCACAAAAGTCGGTCTGCCTGGATCAGCCATAGGCCTGCAGGACCGGGACATTACCATTGCCGAGATGCTCAAGACCCATGGCTATAGCACGGGCCAATTTGGTAAAAATCATCTTGGCGACAAAGACCAGTATCTGCCTACCAACCATGGCTTTGATGAGTTCTTTGGCAACCTCTACCATCTCAATGCAGAGGAAGAGCCAGAAGACGAAGATTACCCCACAGACCCGGCCTTTAAGAAGCGCTTTGGCCCCCGAGGTGTTATCCACTCTTATGCCGATGGCAGAATTGAGGATACCGGCCCATTAACACGCAAGCGCATGGAAACCACCGACGAGGAATTTATTGCCTCCGCGAAATCCTTTATAGACACCGCCGTTAAGGCAGACAAACCCTTCTTCGTTTGGCTAAACACAACCGGCATGCACTTTCGCACCCATCGTGCAGAAAAACATCGCGGCAAGTCTGGGCAGGGTGCCTATAACGACGTGATGGTCGCTCATGACGAACTAGTGGGTGAGATGTTAGATCAATTAGACCAGCTGAAAATCGCGGAAAATACTATCGTTATGTATTCAACCGACAATGGCGTACATTTTAATACATGGCCCGATGCCGGTATTACACCGTTTCGCGGTGAAAAGAACTCTAACTGGGAAGGCGCTTACCGAGTACCTGCCATGGTGCGCTGGCCAGCTCAAATTAAGGCCGGTACAGTATCCAACGAAATCATCTCACACCTCGACTGGATGCCGACCCTGGCTGCCGCAGCTGGCGATGACCAGCTGAAGGAAAACCTGCTTAAGGGCACCCGTATTGGTACAAAAAAGGCCAAACTGCATCTGGACGGCTATAATTTCCTACCCTATCTTATGGGCAAACAAGAAAAGGGCCCTCGTGAAGTATTCCATTACCTCAGCGATGACGGTATGCCTGTAGGCATACGTCTGGGCGACTGGAAAATCGTTTATGCAGAGAACCGTGGCAGACAGCTTGGCGTTTGGCAGGAACCCTTCATTTACCTGCGTCTACCACAGATATTTAATCTCCGTCGCGATCCTTTTGAAAGGGCCCAGCACAACTCCAATAGCTACTATGACTGGATGATAGACAAGCCACCCTATATGTACCTGGGCCTGGCAACTACCGCAGAGTTTTTGGCTACCTTTGAGGAATACCCCCCCAGCCAAAGCCCTGACTCCTGGTCAGTGGAATCGCTGACAGATCATTTCCTATCTAAGTCGAAGAAATAATACAATGGGGGACGGAGCACTGGTCAACGAAAACGGGGACGGAGCACTAATTACACATGTTTCCGTGTAATTAGCGCTCCGTCCCCATGTTTCGTCAGTACTCCATCCCCATTGTTTTGTTATCCTACCGGTCTATTGGCTTAAACAGGTTCATCGGTATGTCGGTACAAAGAATCCACCACTACAGCATTACAGCTCCCGCCCCCATACTCGATGCCATGGTCAAGTTTTACGGTGACCTTCTAGGGCTCACGCCCGGACCGCGGCCTGACTTTGGCATTAACGGCTATTGGCTCTACGCAAACGACGAGCCTATCCTGCATCTGATAGAAGACCCAAACAGAGACAACAACGCAAAGGGCTATTTTGATCATATTGCCCTGCGCTGCGACCACATAGAGGGGATACTGGAAAGACTTGAGAAAATGGATACTAAATACGACAAATTCGACATTAGAGATGTCAATCAAACTCAGATTTTCTTACAGGACCCTGCCGGCATTTCACTTGAGCTAAACTTCCAGAACTGAGATATACACATGGGGGACGGAGCGAAAAGCCGCACAACCATACCCCCCGTTTCCAACCGCTACATTTCTTCCATCAATGGCGGCACCCAGCTCACACCATTTATATGGCTACCGCCATCGGCAAACAGGGTATTGCCCGTCAAGTAACGTGCGACGTCACTGGCCAAAAATACCGCCACCCCGCCTATATCAGCCTCGGCATCGCCCATATAACCCATGGGGTTCTCGGTCACAATTTTATCGATTTCTTGTGGCGCGAATTTCTTCAACATCTCAAAGGCAGGGCTCACCGCCGCTGGACAAATCGTATTCACAGTAATTTTATGCTGCGCCCATTCACGAGCCGATGAACGGCTCAATGTACGCAGGGCTTCTTTGGTAATATTGTAATTGGTCGTAAAAGGATGTGAATTTACCCCGTTGAGTGAACACAGGTTAATGATCCGGCCGAAACCACGCTCACGCATATGTTCAAACGCCGCCCACATAGCCCATAACGCGCCATAGAAACCCACGTTCATTGCTTTCTCAAAGTCTTCTGTATCTCGGGTTTCCAAACGTTTGGGTAGGTCGTTACCCACAAAATATGCATTATTAACCAGCGTATCAAGATGGCCACATCTGCTAATCGTGTCGGCAATCAGCGTCTCCACACTTTCCTGATCACCCATGTCGGTCTGGATAAAAACCCCTTCACCTCCAAGCTCAGACAGTTCGTTAGCGACTGCATTTCCGGTTTCGGCGTTGATCTCAGCAACCACAACGGTTGCCCCCTCTTTAGCAAATGCTCGGGCAATGCCGCGCCCCACCCCTTGGCCTGCACCCGTAACAATGGCGACATGATTTTTTGATAATGACATAAAATACACCTACTTTTTGATAGTAATAACTTCAGTTTGAACAACCGGTAATGCCTGTTCACCCATGCGAGCAAAGCGGAATGACATTAGGCCACCACGGTGCCCCTGGGTGAATAACCAGTTGGGGGAACCTGGGTCGCGCTCGGATAAGATAATAGTGATAGAACCATCGTCATTGGGCTTAGCCTTGAAATTATTGATAACTACATTTTCCACTAAGTGCCAATCAAAACTTTCCATCCACATATTCATCGGTACAAAGCTCCAGTACGGAACTTGTGGTGGCATAAAGGTGATTTTCAGACCCTGTTCAGGCTCTAGCTGCCAAGCACCTTGAATATACTTAATTCCCCCCGGAGTTAGCAGGTCACCGTCATCCTGCAAATTACGCATCTGATTCACGCCCAGTTTCGCTCGGGTTTCTTTCACCCAGGTATGCCAGAACCGTGTGGTCTCCTCGGCAAAAGCCGAAGCACCAAGTATGCCCTTTACCAACTGTTCACGCTGTAAAGGAGCGGGGTCGGCACCACCATCCAATCGCTCGATATTCAATGGCAGAAGGTCATGCAACTGGGGCTCGGTAAAGTAGCGGCGAACCAGTACATTCTTAACGTCGTTCTCCAACTTCATCCAGTTGGCTTCGCCCTTGTTCTGTGTACTAAGAATAATTTCAAAGCGCCCCTCACTATCGGTGACCAACTGGCTCTCGTCGAGATGGCTAACTAACCGCCGACTACCACCCTCAAAACTCATATCCCCCCCATAGACACTGGCTTCAAGCAACACCGTGCTCAGCTGTTCGCTATGCAGTTGGCCGGTAATTCGGTAGCGATGTTCGCCGCTAACTGCCGCCGCGTGATACAACTGATCAGGCGAGTCACCGGCAAATTTTCGGGTCGCCGATTGCATGCGGAAAAATTGGGGAGCATTGGGGTTTCCCGCCTCCATCAAGCGTTCAAAACCTAATGCAGTCATCCGCGTAACCAAACGGTAACCTTCCAGTTTATCCAGCTCAGGTAAATCTTGCGTGTACTGCTCTACCAAATCTCCAGCTCGGCTGAGCGAGCCGATAAAGTGCGACCACCAAGCTGATTCATCCTGCATCGACAAAGCCGCCAGATTGGCGGCACTATGCGCCTTCTGGCCTGCCTGGTAGTAGGCGCCTGCGGCAAAAGCCACTGATAACGCAGCTACTCCTGCCAGGGTTTTTATGATTCTGATCGCTGTCATGATGTGCCATTCCTAGAGATTGATAAACGGTGTTAATGCCTGAGGCTATTGTGCGCCCGAGCACTATTTTTACAAGGACGGTGAATACAAACATGAGGGGACATTTTCTTGATGCGGGAAAGTTGCTAAAATGCAATCTATTGCCTATTTGATGACACCACCATGCCAACATATCCACAACTTGCAGCGGCAATTCTCGCTGACTTGGAACTACTCAATCTCGGCGACATTGCCCACCTCACTGAGATGGAACTGATTAGCCAGATGATTAGCGACAGTAACCCTGCGCAGCAACATACCCAATTGCTACGGCTGTATGTGCTATTTTCTCGTGCGATTAACGAAAAGGTGTATGGCCTCTATGGTCAGGGACAAATGGGGGATAATGAGTTTTATGTACTGTGTAGTACCTTGCCGCACAGCTCCGACTTGTCAGCAGCACTCAGCTCGACGGTACGCTTTTTTAATATGTTTGGCGGAGCCAGTGGCCAAGCCAGTATAGAAGCCAACGGAGAGGAACTTTGTTTTTGCCTACAGCAACACACCACTAGTGATACCGACCTATTTGCCCTGTTGCAATTGCAAGGGTTAGTCATTCTGAGCCATTTGTTTACCGAGCTTACCGGTCACAATGTACGTCCACTTCGTATTGAAACCCCGGGAAACCCTCTGGCCATTGGTTTGAAACTCGAGTTTTGGGAAGGGTTATCAATTCGTCAACAAAGTGCTCAGGCACGCATTGTTTTTTCAAGTAACGAAAGCCATCAGCCGGTGATTACCTCAGGTCTCGATATGCAGGGTATACTAGGGCGGATACTGACTCGTCTGGTCGGCCAGGAATCTAATCGTAGCGAGGTGCTGCTCGCAGAGCGTGTAGTATCACTGTTGCAGCAACAGTTCATTAAAACTGGCCACTGGCTCTCAGCACAAGAATTGGCTCACACCTTATCGGTCAGTTATGCGAGCTTACATCAAAAACTTAGACTCAGCGGTCTCAGTTTTCGTGAACTAAAGCAGACCCTCATTCTGGATGAAGCTTGCCGATTACTAGAGGGCAGTAGCTTAACGGTTTCCGCAATTTCTAGCCATCTGGACTTTAGCGATGAACGGGCATTTAGACGGGCATTCAAGCAAGGTATCGGTAAAAGCCCAGCCGAATATCGAAACTGACAAATGCTCATGCCCAGTTTAAATAGAATAATTTTCTTCTTAGAATAAAAAAAGATGTATGTCGGCCTTCGATCAATTATTGACTCCAGCACGCAAAATCTGTCAATGTCAGCTCCCGCAATAACAGCGGACATTCTGCATAACGAGCTGCCAGACGAGATATACACATGGGGGACGGAGCATTGTTCAACGAAAATGGGGACGGAGCATTAATTACACATGTTTCCGTGTAATTAATGCTCCGTCCCCGTGTTTCGTTAATGCTCCGTCCCCCATGTGTATATCTCCTGTTGTTTAAGCAGAACTTCCATCATGCGACATGCCTGCACCTGCCCACGCTGACATCAGCTCGGGATCATCTTCGCTGCGCAAGTGAGGTAGCTCTTCGGCCACCCTGTACCACGGCAGCTGGCTCTCAACACAATTATGTTCGATTGGCACAACATGTTCTGGATCATCGAGACTACCAATGGACACATTTGTCCAATCAGCCTTATCGGGTGACATCCACATTAAACGTGAACCACACTCTGAACAAAACCCCCGTCGACCAAAGGGCGATGTCTGATAAAACCTTGGTTCTCCTCTTACGAACTCCATACTTCCCGGTTTAACAAAGACCGCTATTTCAGCTGGCGCACCCGAAGTCTTTTGACAGGTTTTACAGTGACAGTAGTAGGCCTCGTCTAAATTGGCTTCGGCCTTGTAACGCACTGCGCCACAGAAACATCCACCCGTGACCTGAACATAGTTGATATTCATAAAAAACCTCTTGTCGCTGACCTGTTCCTGAACAAAAATACCGAAGCTGAGCAGCTATCTCAAAACTTTTCGTGCCCGAATCACGCCGCTCTGGCGTACTCCAGACTTCGAATGTACGGCGAAATCTACATGCGGAATTTTTCAACATTGTTTCACGAATTCGCGTAAAATTCCGCCTTTACTCTAATTAAGTAACAACGCACGACTGGATACATACCTGCATGATACGTTTATCTAACGTCAAATTACCTCTCAACCATGACGAACACTCTTTACAAGTCGCCGTATTGTCCCGGCTTGAGATCGGTGCTGATCAACTAGTGAGTTTTAACGTTTTCCGGCGCGGCTTCGACGCACGAAAAAAAACCAACATCTTTCTGGTCTATACGCTGGATGTCGAGGCGCATAACGAACAACAATTATTAGAAAAATTTGCCGACGACCAGCAAATTCGTATCACCCCGGATTTGGAATATCACTTTGTAGCCCAAGCGCCGGATAACTTAACCGAGCGCCCTGTCATTATCGGATTCGGACCATGCGGGCTATTAATCGGTTTATTGTTAGCTCAAATGGGCTACAAACCTATCATTCTGGAGCGAGGCAAAGAGGTCCGCGAACGCACCAAAGACACTTTCGGATTTTGGCGGAAAAAAGAACTCAACACAGAGTCTAACGTGCAGTTTGGCGAAGGAGGCGCAGGTACCTTCTCCGACGGCAAGCTCTACAGTCAGGTAAAAGACCCAAAACAATACGGGCGCAAGGTATTAACAGAATTTGTCGCAGCAGGCGCACCCGAAGAAATCATGTTTGTCAGCAAACCTCACATCGGCACTTTCAAATTAGTCTCGATGGTTGAAAAAATGCGTGCAGAAATCATTAAACTTGGCGGAGAGATTCGATTTAGCGCTAGAGTCGATGATCTCGATATCGTAGACGGCCAGCTTACCGGATTAACATTATCCAGCGGCGAAAAAATTCAGTCTCGGCATGTCGCTCTCGCAGTGGGCCACAGCGCGCGCGACACATTCGAGATGCTAAACAAGAAAGGTGTTTACATTGAAGCCAAACCTTTTTCTATCGGGTTTCGAATAGAACACGAACAATCGATGATTGACGACGCCTTATTTGGCTCCAATGCCGGCAACGAAATATTAGGCGCCGCCGATTACAAACTGGTACATCATTGCAAAAATGGCCGCTCAGTCTACAGCTTTTGCATGTGCCCTGGTGGCACAGTCGTCGCCGCTACTTCAGAAGAACATCGCGTGGTCACTAACGGCATGAGTCAATATTCACGCAATGAACGCAATGCCAACAGTGCCGTGGTCGTGGGTATCGAGCCTTCGGATTACCCCGGTGATCCCTTGGCGGGCATAGAATTGCAACGACAGCTAGAGAGCCATGCCTATGTTATGGGCGGCAGTAATTATGACGCTCCTGCACAAAAAGTCGGTGATTTCCTCGCGGGTAAATCGTCTGAAAAACTCGGTAAAGTCGAGCCATCATTCAAACCTGGCATAAAGCTCACCGACCTGTCTGAGGCATTGCCAGATTTTGCTATTGAAGCCATCCGTGAAGCGATTCCTGCTTTTAACAGAAAAATAAAGGGCTTTGCATTGCACGACGCCTTGTTAACTGGCGTAGAGACTCGTACATCCTCTCCCATCAATATTAAACGCGGCAAAGACTTACAAAGTATAAACACCAAGGGTCTGTATCCAGCTGGTGAAGGCGCAGGTTATGCGGGAGGTATTATGTCTGCGGCTATAGATGGCATTAAAATTGCTGAAGCAATGGCTTTAAGTATCAACGAGCGGAAATAAAGCCACTATTACATATGCTCTGTGCGTTCCGCTATACACTCAAAAGATCCCATCTCAAATTCGCGACATACCCAAGGTCGGTTTTCGTAGATGGTGCACATCATCGTATTGCGGTCTAGTGCGATACACCAACCATCATTCAGACGTGTCATCACCTCCCCGCCCCAGCTATCGGTGGTAATGTATTTTTGAGGCACGCCAGTGTCGGTAATAAGTAATACTTCGAGACGACAACAGCAAGCCCGGCAGTTTGAGCAGCTTATTTCGGACGTGGGCAGATTAGTCACTTCGATTGTCATAGACCAGGCCGTGTATCAGTGCAATTCAGGTATGGTATATACGCACCGGCTTAAGGTATACCAACACTTCCTTTTCTTTGCTGGCGCTATCCTCTGGCTCGACGTCGCCATACCACTGGTCGACACCCATATTTCTTTGTGTAATGGCGTCAAGATGCTCGATGACGCCGACACGAGTCACCTCGTGTAATTCGCAACGCAGACTGATATACAAGTCTTCATTATTTGCGTCTGCCATCAATAAGGTTGCCTTGCCCTGCCGTCTAATACTCACTTCTTTAGGCGAACCGGAAAGCATACTCAATATAATAAACTCGCCATCATAGTCAGGCCAAACCAGCGAAGAAAGAATCGACCCGTCTTTGCTAACAACACTCAATGTAGCAAAACCCGCAGAGCTTAGTAGCGCTTTATACGAGTCGGGTACCGTTATCATCTTATATCCCCCTGTGTTGGGTAATTAATAGGGCTGAGCCAGCAAAGTAATAATTAATGCAAGGCGTAAAGTCACTTAGAGCACAGTATCACCCAATTGCCCGAACATTGTGTACTCGGTCACGTAGATATCTTCAACCTGATCTGCCGCTTGTGCCCACAATGTTTTATCTCCAGGACTAGCCACAATAGTCTGCATAATTTGCGACAAGGCGTTCCACTGATCTGCCGCTTGCCTGGCCAATACAAGCGAATCTGCGCTTACCAGGTCTGGCCGTAACTCGCGGGCCCATGCCATAAATACAGCGTAGTGATTGCGAAAGAAACCACCACCGGTGCCAAATTTGATGATCACATTGTCGACATATTGCGCATAAGAAGCCGCGTTCGCCAGATCTGGCCAAAGCCGCATCTGCTGTTGAAAAGTTTGCAGGCCACTAAGACCTGACGCACAGATGCTGGCGCCTCCCGCCATGGCGGCCATGAGATCTCGCTGCGACCGATCCACCCCCAGCATACGCTCAACAGTTATACGAAGCGCGATGCCACAAGCCTGAGGCAGGCTGTGCCGCATTACTCCAGAGGAGAACTTGCCCCACTGATTGTAAGTGCTAATTGCCTCCGGAGGGTTACGGCTCTTACGCAGGGCGCCCATGGAACAGGTTTCCGGATAAGTATTGATTCGATCGGCGATATACACCTCCTCCTTCTCTTCGTCAAAGCCGAGTAAAACAAAGCGATGAGCAGGAAAATGAACCTTGTACTCTCGATAATCCAGATACAGGATGTCGCCGGATAACATCGTTGGGCGCCCTTGCAGGATTTCCTGTTTTACCTCTTCCCAGGCCAGATCGTCATCAAGCTGTATTTGCTCTTCATAGTCCAGACCCATGGTACGCGCCAAGTCCGCCTCCATCGATGCGCCACGACCAAAAAACATAAAGGGTGGATCTGCTGCCTCATAACTAAAAAATATGGTATCAAGACCAGCCCCCAGCCCGAATACCACGCCCTCTTCAAGGTCCAGGTCGCAATAATGGTAAATCAGATTTCGCATAGCTCCGCTGCCACAGTGGCCTGCAGGTACTATTCTGAAATTTTCGATCATTTGGCGCATTGAAAACTCTCCCGGCCGGACGGCAATATACTCTCAAACTTCACTACTCAATTCATGGTGAAACAGTCTAACAAAGACCCGAGCCGTTTATATTACCGCACTTACCGCCATTATTCTTTGCCGTGATCACGAAGCCAAGCACTTGAATTTAAACATGATTATCTGCCCCTAAGATACCCCAAGAAAACCTAAGCAAACAATCAGCTCAAACTCACCTATTGTGCCGCCACCTTTCGTAGTGTTACTGCCAACACAAGCCATTACTACTTAATTTGTGATTCACAAAAGGTGATTGAGATGACAGTTAAACAGTGTAATTTGTGGTTCATGGTGTCGGCTCTGTCGGCAATACTTTCCTTTTCAACATTATCCCTTGCCGATAAACATGTCGGCACCCCAATAGACACCTGGCAAATGGGAGAACTCCCAAGAACGCTAATAATCGCACTGGACGGCGTACCCTATGGCGCAATGGAGGCTCTTTATCAGCAGGGTAATTTCCATAGCTTCCACCCTCCCTCAAAAATGGTGAGTACTTTCCCATCAATGAGTGATGTCGCCTTTACCGAGATTTTCGAGCTACCGCCAACAGACGGCTACCAGCAGGTTTACTTTTCCCACAAGAACAACCGATTGATTGGCGGTCTGGGTAGTGAAATGTTTGAGCTGGAAGAGTTCGAACATCACTTTGATTCCATTTTACATACCAAGCGACATTTACTAATGCTTTATATCTCCAGCCACCGGGCAGCGCAAAAGGAAATGGCTCTATTAAGAAAAAAATTATGGTCAAGTAACGATAAGGCGGAATTTTACGCGTACATTGCGGCCAGCGACGCCATCGCTCATCGATTTGGGCCCGATGGGCTCAGAACATATTTGCTCCAACTGGACAAGGATTTGGCCAAAATTCAGTTAGAGTACCGCGCCAAAACAGGCAGAGATCTAAATATAGTTCTGCTCTCCGATCACGGAAATACGCTGATAAAAGGCCAGCTGGTGGATACAAACGCTGAGCTTATAAAACGAGGCCTAGATCCTTCAAAAAACATTCAAAATAATAAAAGTGTAGTCAGTACAGTTGCTGGCGTTGTCGGCTACTGGGCCTTATACACCCAAAAGGAAAGCGCCGGCGGTATCGCCAACAGTCTGCTTGATATGGAAGGCCTTGACCTGATTATGTATCGCCATGGTGATAGCAGTGATGTTGTCATCGAAAGTCCGACCGGCAAAGCGATAATAGGTTTTGACGAAACAACCAATCAAGGAACCTATCTGGCCATTCACGGTGACCCGCTAGGTTACTTGCCAATTTTTTTAGATAGAACAACGCCCATCTCCCAAGCGGAAATTTTTGAGAAGTCAAAAGACAGCACTTACCCCAACGCCATTTACCGAATTCACCGATGTTTCAATGGAGAGGTAAAAAACACGGCCTCGGTTATTGTCAGCCTGAAACCCGGCTATGAGTTTTCCAGCAAGATCATTAAGGCCGCCGCGATTGTAGGAAAAAGATGGGGTACCCACGGCAGTTTACATGCTGCAGACAGCCTGGGTATCTATATGCGTACAGACACTCCAACAATAGATATTGCCGCAAATAAGCTGGGACAACTTCTACCAGCGAGGCAGATCAACACTCCCTCACTTGCTGCACGAAATGCGACCACGAATCACCATGTTCAATAGGCGTTCTTCCCATCTTACTTTGCTAATTCTCGTGGGATACCTCGCCCTAGTGGGTTGCTCCTCACAGATACGATCCGTTCAAGCGGTCGATCAACAAAGCGCAAAAAGCAACAATAAACAGAGTGGAACCTCGTCACCAACAAAAGAGGACCACATTGCAGCACAACTGACAAATACTGGCATGCTGGTAAATCATTTAGCCGAGAGCCACGTCAAAACACTTATCACCAGACCGGTAAGTTCCACAACAAGCCTGCTGCTGGTTGTCGCCAAAACTGCCAGGGATCTTGTCCGTGATACCGCACTTGATATGTTTTATTTCCCCGCCCTAGGCTCAGAACCTGTTGCGCAAGTGGCCCACAAACAGGGGATGGACCTTATAGCATGGGAGCACGAATTAGATAGGATAACGGGCCGGTCGTCTAACCATGGCACTGTAAAGTTACTTATCGACGGCGAGAAGTTTTTCGATCGATTTCTTGAATCTGTTAATCAGGCTCAAGACTCCGTCATAATTCGAACCTATATATTTGATACAGACGACTTTGCGCTGCAGGTTGCAGATGTACTTAAGCATCGCTCACAGAGTATTGATATTCGGGTACTTTACGATGGACTAGGAACAATAAACGGAGCTCGCGTCTCTTCTGAAAGCATGCCCACCGAGCATAAAAGCCCTACAAATATCAGCAGTTATCTGCAGCAGGATTCCAATATTAGATCTCGTAAAATTTCTAACCCGTGGTTAACCGGAGATCATACCAAGACGGCTATTATCGACCATCACACAGCTTTTCTTGGGGGAATGAATATTGGTAGAGAATACCGTTACGACTGGCACGACATGATGGTTGAAATAACCGGTGACGCTGTAAGTCAGTTGCAACAGGATTCAGAAGAAGCATGGAGATACAGCGGTCCGTTGGGAGATTTTTCATACTTTCAGCATGCCGATCTCGCCACAAATATCAGAAAACCGGCCTCAGGCTACCCCTTCCGCCTACTCTATACCTCACCACTAAAAGAAGAAATATACCAGACGCAACTCAAAGCAATACAGCGATCGCAGAATTATATTTATATAGAGAACGCCTATTTCTCTGATGATCGAATGTTATATGAACTTGCCAAAGCGCGAAAGCGTGGCGTCGACGTCCGAATAATCCTGCCGTCACAGGGTAATCATGCGCCGATGAACCGTAGCAACATACTTGCCATTAACTCACTCTTGCTACACGGCATAAGGGTATTTTTCTATCCTGGCATGTCGCATGTAAAAGCAGCAATTTATGACAACTGGGCCTGTCTTGGAACCGCCAATTTTGACAAAATGAGCTTTATGGTCAACCGAGAGCTTAATATTGGCAGCTCACACCCCGCATTAGTTGAGGCGCTTAGGATTGAGCTATTTGAAAAAGATTTTTCCGAATCGACAGAGATATTGACACCGCTTCCGGTAAATTGGAACGACCACTTCTATGAACGCTTAGCCGATGTGGCGCTATAAGTCTGACGTACCAATAGAGCAATACAACCCACTGCTGGTATACATATCCAAAGATAAGGGGTTCTATCATGAATTTTGCAAAAATCGGCCTATGCTGGCTCTTAATGGCCTTGTCTGCCTGTACCACGACAAAGACCCTTGAAACCCACCTAAATGGCGCAGAAATACACAAACAGTTGGTCAGAGGGGATCATCTTGTTGTGCATGAATACTCTGGGCGAGTCAGTGACATCAAGCTCGAGGGAATAAGCGACAATGCACTCTATGGGCACTCGAGCTTTCCCCCTTTTTCGTCGATTACTATTAATATCGATGCGATCAGTAAAATCGATAACAACGATACCCACTCAATGGCAACATCCCTAGGAATTATAGGCGCCCTAACCGTCATTATACCGACCGCTTTTGTCGCTGGTGCAGTAGGATTTGAATGGGAGTAAATGAGTGAAACCGAGGTTTCGGCGGCCTTTCGTCACAATGAAAAACTGGCACTCAACTGGCAAAACTGGCAATACGAGGGTAGGCTTAGACCACAAATACCAGACTATGGATATCTTCATGTGTTGAACACTGATGACCTAACTAAGGGATTTCAACTGGGCTCGTGGTCGGTATTCCCTAATCAAAACCTGATCGGAGATGACAAGCAAGAAATTCATCTGGAACCACGAGTTATGGAGGTTCTGGTATTTCTTGCTGCAAATCAGGGCGAAGTCATAAAACGCGACCATCTGATCGATTGCGTCTGGAAAACCCACGTCTCTGACGAAGTCCTTTCGCGAGCAATATCTTTATTACGAGCAACACTGAAGGACGACCCCAAAACGCCGACTTTTATCCAAACTATTCCCAAGGTAGGTTATCGACTTATTCATGAAGTCACAGTCTTACCTAGCCAGACCATTGATCTGCCTGTTAACGCCAAAAAAACATCATCATTTTCCAGACTGAAGATCAGTGGAGTGATAGGCCTTGTACTTCTGTCAACGCTAATTATTTGGCCTCCTTGGGACCATGACTCTGAAAATCCAGACAGCTTCGAAAGTCTGGCTGAATGGTTTTCTTTTCTTGACGAAGAAAATAGCAGCACCTCAGGCACAACGTCCATTGCGGTTCTTCCATTTGATAATTTCAGCGAGACCGGCGGCAACACCTTTTATAGCGAAGGACTAACTGACGAAATCACTATGACCCTAAGTAAGGTTCGCGGCTTAAAAGTGGTTGCCCGCAGGTCGTCATCAAGTTTTAAAGATCGATCGGTGGACATTCCGACGATCGGAAAAATACTTAACGTTGATGCTATTCTAGAGGGCAGCGTACGCCACCGCGATGACAAGCTGATAATTCATACCCAGCTCATCAGTGTTAGTGATGGCTATGTGATCTGGTCTGAAACTTACGACCGAAAGAAGAGTGATGTATTCAGTATTCAAGCCGAAATTTCATTGTCAATTGTAAAAACCCTGCAGAAAGGCGAGGATGGAGCATCGCTGGAAACCCCGCCTTCCAGTACCAACATACCGAATATGCAGGCGTATCAGTTATTTCTTAACGGCCGGTTTTTCTCCAAACTAAGAGGTGAACAGGCTCTGCGCGAAAGCATTCAACTCTACCAAAAAGCGCTTGCGATTGACCCCGCATTTTCCCGGGCGCGAATAGCTCTGGCTACGTCACTGGTGTTACTACCCTTTTATTCAGCCGAAGCCCAACAGGACATGTTCGCGGAGGCAGAAAAAGTACTTTCAGAACAAATGGTCAGCAACAAGGAAGAACAAGGAGAGATAGCAGCCATACACGCATTTACGTCTCACCAGCGATGGGATTTTATCGCGGCAGAACGCCTTTTCCGAAACGCCATTGAGCTGGCGCCGGATAATGCGAACATATACGCATGGTACTCTCAGCATCTATCCAATGTAGGCCGTAATCGAGATGCTTTGATTGCCGCTAAACGCGCACAAGAACTCGATGCCGTTTCTCCGGTAATCAACGACCGGCTGGGAATTAGTTATCTGTGGGTAAATGATGATCTTCGCGCCGCAGAAAAATTCGCTCTAGGCGCTCAACTCGGCTTTAGCAATCGCATTAATCCGGGCTATCTCGTTTTTTTACTACGACAACATCGATACCATGAAGTCAGATCCATTATTGACGCAATTCATAAGGATACGGAAAGCAAGCCAGCGTGGCTTATTGATAATGCTGACCAGATATTTCTACCGGAAAATAGAGACTGGGCACTCAATCTGGCCAACAAGGCTGAAACAGAAAAACGATTGATTATGCCCCAGCTGGAATTTGGTATCTGGATACTCATGGGGGGGCTGGATCAGGCATATGAAACCTTTTCACAACTGGCAGGGCAAGATAGAAAATACCAATACCTGGAATTTATCTTTGCAGAAGAAGCGAGAGATTTTCGCGACGACAGCCGATTTACAACACTGACAAAAATGATTGGGCTCCATGATTACTGGCAAGAATTTGGCGAGCCGGACTACCTTAAAGAACACTAGGTATTGCCAAAACCCTCGTTTAAGCTTGCCGAGCATGGGAACTGCTGGTTAAGATAGCACCTGACTAATAGAAACTATCACCTTTATGTTTTCATTGCTTCTTCTTGTCGTTGGTATCGCAGGCTTGCTGTTCAGCACCAATATTGTTATTGGGAATGCAACGGCTATTGCCCGGCGTTTTGGCTGGTCCGATATCGTTATTGGCATCGTAATTCTAGCCGTCGGAACCGATTTACCAGAACTGGTGATATCCATTAATGCTTCTGTTAAAAACTTCCAGGGGCACGATTTATCGCCCGTTATTATCGGCAATGCACTTGGCAGTTGTTTTGGGCAGCTGGTATTTACTCTGGGAATTGCAGGTTTATTCGCCCGCCTGACTACCAGCTACGAAAACATTCGTCGGCACGGAAGTTTCGCTGTTATCAGCTTGGTACTACTATTTCTAGTGGCGCTGGATGGCACTATCAGTCGCTTGGACGGAGCCATTCTGACCGTATCCTTTGTATTCTATCTTTTTCTAGTGGCGCGAGGTGACTCAGGTGAAGAGGCCCCGGATACTCAAGCCAGCGGTACAATACAAGCCATATTGTGGCTGATAGTCGGTTTGATCATCCTCACATTTAGCGCAGACCTTGCAGTGGATTCCGTGGTAGTCCTGGCTCGAAATTGGCAAGTCTCTGAGGCTGTAATATCCATTGTCATTCTGGGTATGGGTACTAGTCTGCCCGAATTGAGTCTGGCCCTTACTGCGCTGAAGCAAAAACGGCCACAGCTGACTGTCGGCAATCTGGTAGGCTCAAATATTTTTGATACGTTGGTGCCTATCGGGGTAGCAGGTCTAATCAGCCCATTGAGCTTCAAGAGCACCTTCCTCACATTTGATCTACCCATACTACTGGTAGTCACGGTTATTGCTCTCGCCTGCCTTGGAGTAAAGCCAGGCCTGGTGCGTTGGCGCGCGATCCTGCTACTAACGCTGTATTTAGGCTACGCGATATTAAGAACTGGTGGTGTCATCCCTACCCTGGCGTGAAATATCCCGATAGATACCTGAAACACAGATACCTTCATTAACATTTACCGAATCTATTGAGTAATGTACGCGGTTTGAAGAAAAGCAGAGAAGTTTGACCTTCGAATTAATGGTGCCTCGGGCCGGAATCGAACCGGCACGGCCGTGAAGCCGAGGGATTTTAAGTCCCTTGTGTCTACCAATTTCACCACCGAGGCAGGATCTTGCAGGTTTTTCTATATCTTAAATTGGAGGCGCGGGTCGGAATCGAACCGGCGTAAACGGAGTTGCAGTCCGCTGCATGGCCACTCTGCCACCGCGCCTAAATGCTGCAGGCTATCTGGGATAACCCCCAATTGCCTGCATGCGGGGCGCATTATAGAGACGCAAGCGCCCAGTTGCAATCGCTAGTGAACAAGTCGTTATTTGGCGCTACCCAGGCTAGTTTCAGGGTGCTCCTCGCTGTAGACCTTTAATATATCGCCGCAGGGATCTTTTACCGCGAAAATACGATCCATAAAGCCCGTCCACAATACCGAGAGGCCCATAGTGGCTACGGCCGCCACTGATTCCACAGAGGCATCGGGGACTAGTAGCGGGCTGCTCAAGGTACCACCTAATTTGGTTAAAGAGTTTGCAAAGCTTGAAATACTGATACCCAGGCCCTTGCGCATTTGACTGCGAAAAGCGAGATTCAGTGACTCATCGTCAAGGTTCACACTGCCTGCACCCAACCAATTTGCCGACGGTAGTTGTAGTGCAATACCCGGCGCACTGAGGGCCAAGCCTTCAGTAACCGTAAAATACAGCGTTGCGCAATTCATTGTCAGGCCTGTTTCTCTTTCTTTCAGCGGGTTAAACAATGTGAGTAACTCACGCAAAAAATCACCTCCAATCAGCGGCATTGTCTCACCTTCTAGCCAGCCCGGCCCAAGCCATACCAGAACATGACCGTCTGCGGCCGCCAGCAGCTCTCGCAGTGAATTGCCTTGGGCGTCCAGCTGGAGATCTACACTTACCTTAGGTGCGCTTTTGGAGCTGTTTTCTGTGGTATGTCTCGCCTCTCCCATCAGTTTATCGAGAGGCAATTCTTGCATTTGCAGGCTGACATTACCGTTTACTTGACCCTGTGTATTGCTATAGACATGAAAACGATTCTCTATGCGTCCGCCCAAAAGGTGTAAACGGGTATCCAGCACACCGTCATGTAATTGGATATCCAGCTCACTATCGCCTGTTTTCAGTGTACCAAATTCAAACTTGGTGGATTGTATATTGATATTCAGATCCGCCTGGCGTAAACCAGGGATGCTAATGGGAATATCAGGAATCAAACGTTCTCGGGTTCTTTTTTTTCTTTTGCTATCTGATTGAGGCTTACCATCCTCTACGACTAATAGCTCATCATCGCCTGCGGCCAATACCAGAGTGGGGGCACTTAGCTTCGCGGTTATCAATGGTCGCTCGCCACGCTGAATACTGAAGGACCCTGATATATCCCCTAGCTTACTCAGCAGGGCCACATCACTCAGCGCTATGGTATCCGGAGTGGTCTTTAATTGACCCGACAGTTCGAGCGCCAGTGCTTCAGGGTCTTTTGGTAACATCACACCCAATGTGTTAAGGAAGCTGTAGATATCCTCTGTTTTCAGGCTAACGTGACTATCGATTACACTGGTATCGGATATATTAGGGAACTCTCCCTTTACCTCGACAGCGCTGTTAGCCAAATCGCCCATTAGATCAAATTCTACCCTACCGCCATATAACAGGCCCTTGGCACTGCCTGTCAGTTTGAAGCTGGAGGTATCCAAACTTCCTTCTGCATCCAGGGACAATTCATTCCATGGACGTTTTGTGGCGCGGATGTCTGCCAGTGTTCCCGCTAGTACATTCAATGTGAGAGCCAGCTTAGCCTCCTTGACACTCACTTCGGTTGACAGTCGAACCGGGCCTTTACTCTCACTAGTCACATTTACTGAGGTCAACAGCAGCCCATCGGGCTGGTCTTTATAAGGCAGAGCGAGCCGAGGGCTGATAAACTGACCTTGCACCGTATACAGCAGGTCAGCCAAGGTATCGCCCTGCGCCCTCACAACCAGTTCAGGATGATCTAGCACACCATTTATCTGAGCACCCAGCTCTAATGCACTACTGATATGGGCCAGACTAATTTCGTCACTTTTTAGGGTGGCAGACCATTGATTAGGATGTACATAAGCCAACGAGGCCTTTAGCTGTTGCTCCTTGATTGATATAGAGGGTAGCAATAATTGCAGACTATTCGTTGTGGTCTGTAAATTTGCCCGCAGACTACTCAGGCCCTGCAAGTGTGGAATACCTGTCACTGAAGCGCTGCGCAAGTCCAGGTTTAACTCAACATCCTCCAACCACGACATAGGAATCGGCGCCAACATGGGGTCGCCATCATTGTCGGGCAGCGATTGAGTCATTAATGCTATATCGAGTTTTTTGATATCCACGCTGCCGCCAAGCTTGACTGGCTTTTCAGCAAACTGCAGGCTTAGCCCGCCTGCCAAATCTGCCGCAGCCCCGGTCAGGCGCAACTTCCCTACATCCACTCGATCGTCGGCGTAATCGATGCTAGATACAAGGCTTAAACTGCCCACATCAGGCAGGGGCTGATCGAGGTACCACGATAGAAAACTGCCCTCTCCCGTATCAAAATCGAGTGTACTATCAACCAGTAAACGACTCTCTTCAGCGTCATAATACCCTGCCATCTCCAGCACGAAATCAACCACTTTAAGCTTAATTTTTATCGGGGATTTATCCTTAACATCCAGCAAGGATTTCAGCGAATCACCCGATAAGTCAAGATTAAAGGGCCACTGCATATACTTACCGCTAAGAGATAGGGCCAAAACTTTCCCGGGGTCGATCAACAAGTCGCCCTGATCCAACTGAAAGGGCTGTACTTCGCCCTGCCGGGTAACATCCATGGCAACATCTGAGATCTTTAAAATCTTATTCTGCATCAGCAATTGCGCTGTCACGCCCACTTCGCTTCCTGCCGGCATGATCATCTCGAGAAATGAAGCAGTCTGTCCCACATCGACAAGACTTACATCGACGGCCAACTGTAGTTGATACCTGCTTAAATCCATTTGACCGTCTATACGGGCAACCGACTGCTCAAGTTCAAATTCCGCTTTAATGGGGATATCATCTTCGAGTGCAAGTATTTGTAATACCGAGCCCGTATTAATGGAAAACGAAAAGCGCTCGCCAGAAAAAGCTCCAGCGCCTTCCAGAATCATGGGTGAAGCCAGCAAGCCGTCACTCTGTAATGTATCAAGATGCAGCCTGTACTCGAACTCTTCCACCCCAGTGAAAGAGAGATCAGTAGACTCTATCGACACATGACCAAGTTCAAACTTCCACTGACTATCTACACCACCATCGCCCGAAGAAAGCTTCTTTTGCGGCGGTAATTCTGTCGATTCAACAATCTTCAGTGTGACATCTTCTATCACGATGTCATCGACTTTCACAATTCGGTCAAACAGCTGAGACAGATAAAATTCTAGCGATAGCTCTCCAACAACCAAATCCAGCTGATAGCCGCCCTGGCCGGGGTGACTGGCAAGCCTGATATTCTGTGCCGATAGTTTTAACGGAAATGCTGACTGAATATGCAGACTACTGATAGTCACATCCATATTCAGGCTGTCCTGAATGGCTTCCTCAAGCTTGTTCACCAAAAAGGGTTTTAGCAGTACATAGCCCATCAACAACACCGCAACAAGCGATGCTAAAGATATAACTATTCGTTTAACCGGAACACCAGACAAAACTGACTACCTTATTCGGCCTTAATCCATTAAAGCATAGGCCATGCGTCGGCCAGCTGCCGAGTTTACTTATTGTCTGCACCCAGACCAAACTCTCCACTGGCTGCACGCAAATACACCACCATAGACCATAGCGTCAAACCTGCGGCAACAAATAATAATAGATTACCCAATGGTCGGACAAAAAACGGCATGGCGGGGCCTGCCGCTAACAGTACAATTATCGCTATCATTTGCAGAGTAGTTTTCACCTTGCCCACCATAGACACGGCAACGCTAGCCCGTTTACCGAGTTCTGCCATCCACTCACGCAATGCGGAAATAACGATCTCTCGACCGATAATAACCATCGCCGCAATTGTGACAGGGATTTTGAATACGTCGTCCGGCAGGGCTGAAACCAGCAAGACCAAGGCGATAGCCACCATGAGTTTATCTGCCACGGGATCAAGAAAAGCGCCAAATGGCGTGCTTTGTTCCCACTTTCTCGCCAGATATCCGTCCAGCCAGTCGGTGAGGGCTGCCACTATAAATATGGCGGAACAGGCCGTAGATGCCCATTGCCAGGGCAAATAGAAAATCAGCACAAACACCGGAATCAGGGCTATTCGAAATAAGGTCAAGGCATTGGGTATATTCATAAGATTCGATTCTTTATGGCCGTAGCCTCTATTCTATTCAACATGTAAGGAATCATAAATAGCTTGCGCCAATTTATGACTAATACCTGGTGCACGGGCAATTTCTTCTGCCGTGGCACGTTTCACTTCCTGCAGTCCACCAAAAAATCGTAATAATTCTCTTCGTCGCGAAGGCCCTACCCCCGCGATCTGCTCCAGACCCGAGGTGCGGCGGGCTTTGTCACGTCGCTGTTTATGCCCGGTAATGGCAAAACGATGAGCCTCATCTCGTATTTGCTGCAAAAGATGCAGAGCTGGCTCGGTACTGGCCAGTGTAATCTCCTTTTGCGAGGCATTGATATATAAATGCTCTAACCCCGGCTTGCGGGTTGATCCTTTTGCGATACCCAATAGCTGGACGCCCTGTACCGATAGCTCGTCAAGCACTGACTGAGCCTGGGTCATTTGGCCCTTGCCACCATCAATCACCAGTAGATCAGGCATAATACCCTCGCCCTTCTGCAGACGTGCGTATCGCCGGGTGATGGCCTGCTCCATAGCGGCGTAATCATCGCCGGGGGTAATACCGTCTATATTAAAACGTCGGTAATCCGACTTTACCGGGCCTTGCCTGTCAAACACCACGCAGGAGGCCACAGTCTTTTCACCACTGGAATGGCTAATATCGAAGCATTCCATACGCTCAGGGACCTCGTCGAGCCCCAAAGCCTGTCGCAAAGCCTCAAATCGAGATTCAATATTATCTCGCCGCGCTGCCCTGCTCTGGCAGTTTTGGCTGGCGGTGGTTTGAGCCAATTTCAACCAGCGTAAACGGCTGCTGCGCACCCGAGAACTAATAACCGTGGCACGGCCGGCTCTCTCAGACAGCGCGCTGGCGAGTAAATCGGCTTCTTCAGGCTCAGGACTGACGATAAGCTGACGCGGAATATCCGCTCCGCTAGATGCAGTATAAAAATGCGCGATAAATGCCGCCATAATCTCCGCCGGAGCTTCTTCCAATCGAGGCTGAGGGAAAAAACTCTTGCTGCCCAACACTCGCCCCTGACGAACATACATGACTTGCGCACACACAATACCTGCTTCGACTACCAGGGCGATAATATCAAGATCGCCTGTTTCCCCTTCGATATACTGTCTCTCACGGATAACCTGCAAAGCCGTTATCTGGTCGCGAAGCTCGGCCGCCGCTTCAAACTCTAAACGCCGCGCCGCCGCCTCCATCCCATCCGCCAACTCAGTAAGAATCAGCTGACTTTTACCCTCCAGAAACATCCGGGTATATTCCACCGAACGGTCATAGTCCTCTTTGCTGACCTTTGCCACACAAGGCCCTGTGCAGCGTCCTATCTGGTACTGCAGGCAGGGCCTGCTACGGTTATTAAAGACAGAATCTTCACATTGGCGCACCTTAAAGGTTTTTTGCAGGAAAGCCAGACTCTCTCGCACTGCACTCGAATTAGGGTAAGGACCAAAATATTTACCCTTGGCCCGCTTCGCTCCTCGGTGGATAGAAATACGCGGCGAAGCATGGTCAGAGAGAAAAATATGGGGAAAGGATTTATCGTCACGCAACAATATATTATAAGGCGGACGGTACTGCTTAATCAGGTTCTGTTCCAATAACAGGGCTTCAGTTTCGCTATTGGTAATAGTGACCTGTATATCGGCAATTTTTGCCACCAGAGCCACTGTCTTGTTATTCAGACCCCGGCTGCGAAAGTAACTCGATACTCTGTTCTTCAGGTTTTTAGCTTTGCCCACATAAAGCACATCACCCTGCTCGTTATACATCTGGTAGATGCCTGGACGCTGGGTCAAACCGCCTAAAAATCGGCTGGAATCAAATGTAGAAGTAGCCTTGCTCATAGGCGTATAGGCTAACAGAAATAGACAAGCATGGTTTAAGGTTCTATTAGTCCATGACGTACAGCCAGCAGCGCCAAACCCACATCACAATCAACGCCAAGCTTTTCGAATATGCGGTAGCGGTAAGCATTGACCGTCTTATTGGAAAGGTGCAATCGATCGGCGATGGCATGCACCTTTTCTTCAGATACAACCGCCAATCCTACTTGCATTTCTCGTTCAGACAGGGAATGAAACGGATTTGCTTCAGCGCCGCCAATCTGATTCAGCGCTATTAACTGCGCAAGTTCTGGCGTCAAATAAATTTGACCTTTCTTTACGGTCAGCACAGCGCGGACAATTTCTTCTATACCCTGCTCTTTAGTCACGTAACCGCAGGCGCCAGCCTGCATAATACGAGAAGTGTAGGAGTCATCGGTGCAGGCAGAAAGCGCTATCACTTTCACTTCAGGATTTTGAGCAATCAGCCGTCGTGTTGCCTCTATTCCATCCATGCCAGGCATACGAACATCCATCAAAACGACATCAACTTTCTCTTGTCGAGTCAGACGTAAGGCCTCCTCGCCACTGGCTGCGGTAGCAACCACGCTCAGACGAACATCATCTTCAAGCATACGACATATGCCCGACCTGACTAAGGTGTGATCATCTACTACCAGAATTCGTGTCACCGATTCCATAAGTGCCCCCTTCCCTGGATTATAATTATTAATAAACCTTAACACAGCTGGTAAGCAGCTGAAAGTATTAGGAAATAATGCTGCCATCCAAGCGATAACACAGAGGTTCACGCTCCAGCCTGAGGCCAAACATGGTATCTACCGCCGACTGCACTGCGAGCTCCAAATCCAGTACATCATCAAGGGTGGCGCCGCCTCGGTTCACCAAAACCAGAGCCTGTTGCTCACTCATGGCCACCGGGCCCAGGCTTTTCCCCTTCCATCCAGCAGCCTCGATCAACCACGCTGCGGCCAATTTAAGGCTGCTATTTGGCTGAGGATACTGTGGCATCTGCGGCCATTTTTTCAGCAAAGACCCTGCTTTTTCGGCCGAGACCACCGGATTCTTAAAAAAACTTCCCGCATTGGGCGATTCAATAGGATCCGGTAATTTTCTACGACGTATTGCTACCACAGCGTCTTTTACCTGCCAGGGTTCGGGCTCTGTAATACCGTTGCGCTGTAACTCGTCACTGAGCCCCCCATAGGTGACGTTCACCTGCGCCTGCTGCCACAGATCTAAAACCATATCGGTAATTATCCAGCCCCGACCAGCGTCGGATTTAAAAAAACTGTCTCGATAAGCAAAAGTACATTGCTGACGCGACAGCTCCGCTGCCTCCAGAGTCAAGCGGTTCAAACACGTAACAGACGATACAAAATCAGCCAACTCAACCCCGTAAGCGCCTATATTCTGTACTGGGGCAGCGCCCGCCAAACCCGGTATCAAGGCGAGATTTTCAAGTCCGAAACATCCCATCTTTAAAGTTTTTTCTACCAACTGATGCCAGTTTTCTCCAGCACCCACTTTGACCCGTATTCGGTCGCCATCGCGACCAATGACTTGGCAAGCAGGTATCGCAATTTGCAGTACAAGGGCGTCTAAAACCGGCGGTAAAAGTACGTTACTGCCCTGCCCCAATACCACAACAGGCAGCTGCTGAGCATCTGCCCATTGCAGCGCATCAACCAAGGCTTCGGTAGATTGAATCTGACACCAGGCACGAGCTGTGCATGCCAAACCCAGAGTATTCAACTGGCTTAAATCATGGCGAGGTAAAATCAACATGTATTCAACGCTAACTCTTCACAAAATGTGCGCGTACGCGTTCAAGATCTTCCTGTGTATCAACGCCGGGCGGCGGTGCAAGCACGGCCTGAGCTATATGAATACTCACTCCATTGGACATGGCTCTGAGTTGTTCCAGCTTCTCTGTTTGTTCCAGCGCACTCGGCGGCCAGCTGACAAAACTGCGTAAGAACGATACCCGGTAAGCATAGATACCAATGTGTCGTTGTGCTTGCATATGGGCAGGCATCGCCACGCTGCCGGCGGCTGATTCATCTCGCGGCCAGGGAATCGGCGCTCGGCTAAAGTAGAGCGCATTGCCCGACTCGCTGGACACTACTTTAACCGCGTTGGGGTCTGAAAATTCTTCCAGCTCAGTGATCGCGACACTGAGAGTTGCCATACCTGCGTAATCTGCCTTAGCCAAATTACTCGCCACCTGATCAATAATTTGCGGTGGAATAAGTGGCTCATCACCTTGCACGTTAACCACGATATGATCGTCTGCCAAGCCCAATCGAGAAGCCGCTTCATAGAGCCGGTCGGTGCCGGACTCATGATCCGCCCGAGTCATACATAACTCCGCTTCGAAGCTGGCACAGGCGTCCGCCACACGCTGATCGTCGGTGGCTATCACCACTCTGCTGGCAGCACTTGAACAGGCCTGCTCATATACCCGCTGAATCATGGTTTTACCAGCGATATCTGCCAGCGGCTTGCCCGGCAAGCGACTCGAAGCATAACGGGCCGGAATAATAACGGTATAGTCCATCAAGACCTCTGTAACGCGGCAGCGCGTATCTGTTGTAATACGTCGTCTAAAAATCGTGGATCCAGATCTACCGATACCGACAAATACCAATGTCGCGTATCGGCAAAGGAAAAACATTTCACTGCATCCTTTTCTGTCATCACAACCGCGACATTTTCGGCAAAATCGATATCAAACGCAGTAAAATTATGATGATCAGGAAAACAGTGACTTTGAAACTCTATTCCCAGCTGTTCAAGCGTATCGAAAAAACGTTCCGGGTGACCAATGCCCGCTACTGCATGACAGGGGGAATTAAGCCATTGTGCCGCAGCTAAAGCCTCTCCGCTATCCATATTGATAAAGCGATCGGGCCGGACAAAAAAATCCACTGTATCAATACCGCTCTGACCCCAGTTACCACCATTGACTAAAACCCAGTTTACCTCTTGCAGGCGCTCAGGCCCTTCTCTCAGAGGGCCAGCCGGCAACAACAAACCGTTACCCAAGCCACGCTTACCATCGATAACTGCAATTTCCAGGTCTCTATCAAGCGCATAATGCTGTAATCCATCGTCGCTCAAGATTACGTCGACCGCGTTCTCTGTCAATAGTTGCTGGGCGCAGGCCACGCGATCAGGGCCAACCACTACAGGACAAGCACAGCGCCGAAAAATTAGTACAGGCTCATCGCCCGCCTCCGCTGCACGGGTGTCTTCGGTCAAACTCAACGGATACTCTGCAGCCTTGCCGCCATAACCGCGAGAGATTACACCAGGTTTTAAACCTTGTTGAATGAGGAAGTTAACCAGCGCAACAATGACCGGAGTTTTACCGGTACCACCGACGCTAATATTGCCCACCACCAAAACTGGCACCGGGCTGCGCCAGCGATCATTATCAAGTAAGGTTTTCTTGCGATAGCCGGACGCACGGGCAAATACCCACGACAGCGGTTTTAATATCCGCGGCCAGCTTTTATCGGAATACCATGCCTCGTCAAGAGCAGCCACTTCAGCTCTCTTCGGTAAACCGACGTTGATACAGGCTGGAGTAGCGCTGGTTCAAATCCATCAGTTGTTGATGACTCCCCCGCTCAATGATATGACCTTCTTCCATCACCAATATGATATCGGCATTTTCGATTGTAGACAGACGATGAGCGACGACCAGAGTAGTGCGATTCGCCATCACCGCTTCCATCGCCTTTTGAATTTGATTTTCAGCTTTATTGTCCAGCGCCGAGGTCGCTTCGTCGAGTATTAATACCGGTGCATCTTTTAACAAGGCACGGGCTATCGCGATGCGCTGCCGCTGACCACCTGATAATAATACGCCATCTTCTCCCAGCTTGGTCTCAAGACCTAGAGGCAGGCGAGTAACAAAATCCAATGCCTGAGCCGCTTCTAACGCCCACCGAACATCCTCGGGTTTGGAATCGGCCAAGGCGCCATAGGCTACGTTGTTATAAACCGTATCATCAAACAAGGTGACTTTTTGAGTGACTATGGCGATATGACTGCGCAAGTTATCCAGCTGAAACTCATTAACATCAACGCCGTCGAGTAAGATCTTGCCTCTATCATGATTATAGAAACGCGCTAATAAACTCACTAAGGTCGATTTACCACTGCCCGACAAACCTACCAATGCGACCGTCTGACCGGGGTCTATCGAGAAATTGATATCGTTAAGAACATCTTCACCATCAGGGGTATAAGCGAAACTCACGTTATCAAACTCAATACGCCCTTCAACCCTGTCGACAACATGTTTTCCCTGATCAACCTCGACATCGGTATCCATAAAACCGAACAGGTCTTCACAGGCGGCCATGCCGCGCTGAATTGTACTAATAACACTGGTTAGCTGACGCACGGGTCGTGCGATCAGTGTGGCGGCACCCAGATAGGCAACAAATTGTCCGGGAGTTTCATATTGATGACTCAAGCGTAAAGCGACCCATACCATGATGGCCAAAGCCGACCATGTCACCATTTGCACTGCTGGTGTGCTGATACCGTTATACCAGGCCATTTTGATAGTCTGGCGACGATTTTCGTTATTGCGTTCAGCAAAACGCTCACTTTCGTATTTGGCACCACCAAACAGACGCACTTCCTTATAGCCACCAATCACCTCATTGGCGACTTGAGTCACGCCTCCTATCGTGTTTTGCAAACGCAGGCTGATACGACGAAACTGCTTACTGACCATGCTGATTAATAAACCCAGAATAGGAAAAACCAAAACTATGATCAGGGTTAATTTCCAGTTACTGAAAAGCATGTAGGCAAATAGCCCGAGAACAAAGAAGCCCTCCCTGAACACAATGGTTAAGGCGTGGGTTGCTGCACCGGTGACCTGATCAACGTGGTAGACAAGCTTGGCGGTCAAATCACCCGTACTGCTTTGGTCATATCTGGCGGCCGGCACTGACAACATATGCTGGAATACATCTTGACGCAGACTACAGACAACGTGGGCAGCCACTTTACCCATATAATAACTGCCGAGAAAATAGCCCACACCACGCAGTGCCGAGATGATCATAATCGCTATAGCGATCAAAGCATGTCGATAAGACTCACGTGTATAAGCTTCATCAAAAAACTGCAGTGCAAATTTGGATACAATGCCAGAATCGACTTTTTCTTCACCGGCTAGAGTATCAAATACAAATTGCGACCAGTCAGCCACCAGCACTTGGGATCCCGAGTAAATAAGATAGCCCACAATACTCACCAGAAAAGGGGCCCACAGCGGCACAACATACTTTAATAAGCGCTGATAAAGGCGCCAATCACTTGGCTTGCCAGATTTAGACATTCATAGCTCCGCAACAGGACACGGGTTATTCCCCTTCGGGTTTGCGCGTCGTAATACTCAAATGCGAAAAGCTCAGCTTGCCGGCAGTATCCATTACCGTCACCACCGATTGATGGGGTGTACGAGCATCGGCCGTAATAATAAAAGGCAATTTTGTATTGCCGCCGGTTAACTCAGTTATCGCAGCGCTAAGTGTAGCAGCATCGTTGGCTGTCAACACGCTACCGTTAACCGAATAATTTCCCAGCGCATCAATGAAAACTTCAATCTGGGCGGCGCTTTCAGTCTTTTCCTCTCCACTGGCCTCGGGTAGCTCAATGGTCAAATTGGATTCTCTGGTAAAGGTGGTGGTTACCATAAAAAAAATCAGCAATAAAAACACCACATCAATCAACGATGTCAGATTGATCTCTGCCAGATTACGGCGCTCTCGCCTAAACTTCACTTGCTGTTTCCTACGTTGACCTGCACCTTACGATCACCGTGCAAGGCATCGACCAATTTAATGGTCTCCTGCTCCATATCGATAACAATAGTATCAACCCGCCGCAAGAAATAACGATGCATGATAACTGCCGGGATCGCAATGCATAAGCCCGCGGCTGTGGTTATCAAGGCCTGAGAAATTCCACCAGCCAGAGCGCCGGCATTACCCGTACCCTGCACCATAATCTCGGAAAATACCTTGATCATTCCGATTACCGTGCCCAGCAAACCCATCAAGGGACTTATCACTGCAATAGTGCCAAGAATATCCAGATACCTTTCCATGTCGTGTACCACATGTGAGGCTGTTTCTTCGATACTTTCTTTCATAATATCGCGGCCGTGACGAGCATTGCCAAGACCGCTGGCCAAAATTCGACCCAGTGGCGAACCCTGTTTTATTTCACGAATTCGCTGACTGTCCAACTGATTGTTTTTCAGCAAGGTCCAGACCTGAGCCAACAAATGAGGCGGCGCAATTTTTTCGGGTTTGAGTGTCCACAAACGCTCGATACAAATAGTCAGTGCCAGCACCGAACTAAAAAGTATCGGAATCATTAACCAACCGCCTGACTTAAGAATTTCAAACACCTGTCACCCCACTGCCGTTTTCTAGGTTATTCTACCGTCAACTTTACCATATTCATGGCTCTGCGACAGTTGCAGATATTGCCGGACAATAAATCCTGTGGACTAGTCCCGAAATTTCCGTTTGCGCCAACTCTGCGTAGCGGCAGGGATATTCCCTCCAAAACCTGGGCTGCTCAACCCGCAGCACCGTTGGCGGCATTAGTTTACCGTCCTTATCAAGACGAATTTGGATGGCGCCGGCGTATGCCGTGTCAATTAACAGCGTATCCTGACGCTGGTAACGCTCCACCACCTCAGCAACTGGATGACCAAAGCGATTATTAAATCCTGCAGAGACAACCGCATACTCCGCCTTAACCGTTCGTACGAACAATTCAGATGATGAAGTTTTACTACCGTGATGGGGAACCTGAAGAATATTGGAACGCAAGGCATCTGCGTGAGTCGCCAATAAGCGCCGTTCCACCTTTCGTTCGATGTCGCCGCTGAGTAAAAACTGCGTATCAGCAGTCTTTATCGCCAGTACGCAGGATCGATTATTACGTTTGGACTCTACTGTTAAATCGGGCGACAAAAACTCAAACTCTACGCCATCCCATTGCCAGCGCATACCTGCGCGACATAACTGCCAGGAGGCTTCTGGCAAGCGCTGTACGGGTGCATAAGCAAGCCCAACCGGAAAGTGGCTGAGGACAGCCTTACTGCCCCCTGCGTGATCTATATCAGCATGGCTAATCACCATGGCATCCAGCTGATTGACCCCCGCGTAGCGCAAAAATGGCACCACTACGGCCTCGCCCATATCATAACCACTATCAAAGCTCGGTCCCGCATCGTATAGCATCACATGATTTGGGGTCTGCACCACCACCGACTGGCCTTGGCCTACATCGAGAAACGTCACCCGGAGCTGATCGGAAATAGGCAGCGGGGCCTGAATAAACAAGGGCAATAACAATACCAAAGCCAGCCACCGGCGGCGGCTCTGAGTCGTACGTAGCAATATAGCAAGCCCCACTACACTGATCAAAATAGCTACAACATGTCCATTAAGTCGCCAGGGAGATAATGAAACCGTCGCCTCCAGCCACAATAGCCAAGTCCACAGATAAGACAGCATATTGGCGCCCCATAACAATACAGAGGCACCAGCGACAGCCGACAAGGGAGTTATGACAAGGCCCGCAAAAAGCAAAGGCACAACAACCCAACCCAACCAGGGTATGGCAACCAGATTGGCCAGCGGCGCTAGAGGACTTAGCGGTAGGTTTGACCACGCTAATACAGGTAACAGGCCAATGGTCACAGCCACTTGTGCCCCCAACAACTGGCGCCACCAACTCAAGCCGCTACTGATCAAATAGAGCATTGCCGCTACAGCGGCAAATGATAACCAGAAAGACCCCGTCAATGCGGCTAACGGGTCCAAGCTCAAGATAATCAGCGCGGCCAACAACAAACTATAGCCGCGCGCCGTATTTCGCCACGTGAGTCGAGCAAGGGTGACAACCAACAACATAATGAGCGCTCTTTGTGTGGGCAGAGAGAAACCCGCTAGAGCAGCATAGAATGTCGCCAGAATGACACTAAAGAGTGAGGCAACCGGCATGCGCCAGCCTTGTCTCAACGGCCAATAGGCAATGTGACTGAGCGCAATACCCAGCCACCAGCCCAGTAGCGCGCAAAGGCCTATGTGCAAACCGGAAATCACCATTAAATGAGAAGTGCCGGTCGCCGTCAGCAGCCAGCGCTGATCCTGATTGAGGGCACCTTTATCACCCACCAGTAGAGCCCGAACCTGAGATATGACAGGATGACCAGCCAAAGTTGTCAGCAGGTATTCCCTGATACGCCAGCGGGCGCGAGAAATGGTCCAGCTGGAACCGAGCTGTCGATTAAGCGAGCTGACTCGAACAGAGCCGCTGCCATCTATCCCTTGAGTCAACAACCAGAGCCTGTAATCGAAACCGGCGGTATTAACTACACCCCTGGGCGGACGTAGCTTTACCACTAATTGCCAGCGATCTCCCGCTCTAATTTCAGGGCTGTCATACCAACTAAGGCGAATTAAGTGTGAACCTGGCCAGTCACCCCCATCGGTGCGAAACAGGAAACGGGATACATGTTCACCACGCTGCCAGCGGCTGGCGGGTAGATCAACCACCTCTCCCTCAATCAGCCACTCCTGAGGCGCGTGATCCAGCGGTAAAGCGGTACCTAGCTTAAACCCGGCCAACATCATCGCCCAACACAATCCGGCCAACAATATGGCCAATAACCGTATACGACGATGGCGCACGGCGATGACCGCAAATACCACGAATCCACCGCCACAAACATACCACGGGGGTAGAAGCGGTACGGCGGCTATAACAATAATGCCTATTATCCAGGCAAGAATCCTTTTGCCCATATGGAGACTGTCCTCCTTTCCATGCATAATCCCAATCCATTGGTAGCCCAAACACATCAAGGAATGTGTCAGGACCTGACACCAGACTATCAAAAACACGGGCAATACTGTAAAAAGTATTTAGGAAATAAGAGACGACACTCTATATGGCTAAGAAGTTTTTCAAGTGGCTAGCGCCTCCCAGGGAAAAACTCACGAGCAACCGCTCGATGAAATTCCTCGGGAATCTGCTGCATGAAGAGAGTCTCTGGCACCTGAACAGGCACTCCGCGTCTACAGCTGTCTTTGTGGGGGTGTTCATGGCGTTTATGCCCATACCTTCACAGATGCTGGCCGCGGCACTCACTGCGCTCTGGGTTCGCTGCAACCTGCCACTGGCAGTGGTATTAGTCTGGATAAGTAATCCAGTTACCATGCCGCCAATATTTTACGGCTGTTATAAGCTGGGCAACTTTTTGCTAGGCGGTGAGACCGAAGATTTCCACTTCGAATTATCCTGGGTATGGCTAACCGACGGACTAATACAGATATGGCAGCCCTTATTACTGGGTTGCTTTGTATCGGGTGTATTTTTTGGCTCACTCAGTTACGGCATAACCCGTTTAATGTGGCGTCAATCGGTGGCGAGGCGCTGGAGAATACGACGAGAGTTACGTGCCAAGCGTCTCTCAGAAAAGCGAGACGTATAACTATTTGTCGTACCGCAAGGCGTCGGCCGGCAGTATACGGGTGGCCTGCCACGCAGGATACAGCGCAGCTAGCACGCTTAAGCCAATAGCCGTCATTGAGATAGCAACAATATCACCCATGCGGATATCTGTTGGTAAATAGGTTACTGGGTAAACATCCGATTTCAAAAACTGATATCCCAACAAGTGTTCGATACCGGCAACTGCATCGGTAGCCACCAATGCTAAAAACAGCCCCAACAAAACGCCCAGTACGGTACCAATAATAGCTATCACTAAGCCCTGGATCAGGAATACGCCCATGATCCGACGCGGAGCCAAGCCCAATGTTTGAAGAATAGCGACGTCACCCCGCTTGTCCGTCACCACCATAATGAGGGCGGTAACCACATTAAAAGCGGCTACAGCGATAATAATTAACAATAGAATAGATACCAGACGTTTTGATAGCTGAATCGCCTCAAATAAGTTGCCATGACTTAAACGCCAGTCTCGATAGTAATACCCAGCCGGCAGCTGAGACACCAAGCTGCGCGCACTACTGCCAGATGCCATTAGATCTGTCACTTTAATTTGCACCGCTTCCACCGCGTCGCCAAATCCCCCAAGGGCCTGCCCCTTGTGCAAGTGAATATAGGCCAGGCCGTTGTCCAGCTCAGTGTCTGTACGAAAAATGGCAACCACCTTCAGCCGCGACAAATTGGGTGTACTGCGCACAGGAGCAGGTAATACCAGCGCAACAGAATTACCTATTTTCGTCTTGAGCTTCTGCGCCAACATATGACTAATGACAATTCCATCGACATTATCTGCCAGATCAATGAAGTGTCCCTCGGTGATATATTCAGGCACCGCCGATATTTTCGCTTCAGCAACAGGGTCGACGGCATAGAGCTGCACGCCCTGAGCTCGATCGGCTTTTACCAGCATGCCCTGTAATTCAATATAGGGGGCTGCGGCGAGTATTTCAGGTCGAGCCATCGCCATATCCACTACTGTTTGCCAGTCTTGCATCGGCCCTGCCTGCAAAATACTGGCCTGGGGTACCATCGCCAGAATGCGGGTACGCAATTCACGATCAAAACCGTTCATGACTGACAGCACAAGAACCAATAGTGCCACACCTAAAATCAGCCCTAACATAGAAACACGAGACAAAAACGAGACTAGCTGACTTCCGCCCGAAGCCAGCGAGTACCTGAGGCCAATAAACAGGGGCAGCGGTTGAAACACTTACACTTCCCCCGTGGGTAATAACAGCCCACCACGCAGCTCTAAAATACGATCCATGGAACGCGCCAGAGTCATATCATGGGTAACGGTAATAAAGGAGATATCCAACTCACGATTTAATTCCAGCATCAACGCCAATACCCGTTGCGCGGTTTCCTGATCCAGATTTCCGGTGGGTTCGTCAAGCAGAACACAGTCGGGACTGGCAACCAGCGCTCGGGCTATGGCCACTCGCTGGCGCTCGCCGCCAGACAACTCGGCGGGTTTATGATGAAACCTGTCTTGCAAACCTACCCGACTGAGCAACTCACCGGCCCGCGCCTTAACGCCATCAACTGCATCACCGCGAATCAGCAATGGCATAGAGACATTTTCCAGAGCAGTAAACTCGCCCAGTAGATGGTGAAACTGATAAACAAAACCAAGACTGCGATTGCGCAACTGAGCCCGTGCGTTGCCATCTAGCAAGGACATTTTCTCTCCCGCCACTTCGACTTCACCCGCACTGGGTGTATCCAGCCCACCAAGCATATTCAATAGCGTCGATTTTCCGGCACCGGAACTACCGACGATGGCAATTCTCTCTGCTTTTTCAACTCTCAGGTTCACACCGCGTAACACATCGACACTCAAAGGTCCCTGCTGGTAACTTTTGCAAACACCAGCACAGGATAAAACCACCGACATATGTTCTTCCTCATTATTACTGGGCGATTGATTATTCATAGCGCAACACTTCCACGGGTTCAATGCGGGTAGCCCGCCAAGCAGGATACAGAGTTGCAGTGAAGCTCAACAACAGGGCACCAGCCAAGGTCCAGGCCACGTCATTCAAATGGACCTCAGAAGGCAGGCGAGTAATAAAATACACATTAGGATCAAAAATACTAAATCTCAAACTATGTTCCAGCCAACCGACCACTGCTCCAAGATTATAAGCCAACGGCAAGCCTATTAGCGCGCCGAGCACTGTGCCTGAAAAACCAATAGTTGCGCCTTGCACAATAAATATGCGCAAAATGTGCCCAGGCAAAGCACCCATAGTGCGTAGCACCGCGATATCGGCACGTTTGTCCGCCACCATCATGGTCAAGATAGAGACGATATTAAATGCGGCAACACCGACAATAATAAACAACATCAGACCAACCATCAGCTTTTCCATTTTGACTGCCTGAAACAAATTGCCTTGCAGCGCGCCCCAGTCTCGCACCTCAAATTTTTCAAAGCGGCGCGCCAATCGACTGGCAACCTCAGGTGCGGTCACCACATCTGTGGTTTTTAATTGCAGGCCATGCACCCCTTCGCGCAATCCAAAAAGACGCGCGGCATCATCCATATGGATAAACACTTCCTGTCCATCGAGCTGGGCGCCAACCTCAAATATGCCCACCACAGTAAAGCGTTTTACTCGAGGAAATAAACCCGCAGGGGTTACCGTCACTTTGGGCAGCATCACAGTCAATTTGTCGCCAATAGACACTCCCACCTGACGAGCCAGAATACTACCGACTACGATACCAAACTGGCCAGACTGCAGCTGAGTCATTTCACCGGCTCGCATATAACGGCCCACAACCGATATTCTCATCTGCGCCAACGGGTCTACGCCGTTAATATGTACGCCGCGAACCTGCGAGCTCTGGCTAACCAGCCCAGTACCTTCTATATAGGGTGCTGCAGCTTCCACCCCCGGCTCTTGCTCGAGTACTGCGGCTAACTGTTGCCAATCTGACAGCGCCTCATCTCTGGGCTCTATCAGCACATGGGGCAAGAAACTAAGAATTCTGCTACGCAACTCGGCTTCAAAGCCGTTCATAACGCTCATTACTACAATAAGGGACGCCACCCCCAGCACCATCCCAAACAAGGAGAAGAGAGAAACGAATGAAATAAACTGGTTTCTGCGTCGTGACCGCGTATACCGCAAGCCAACAAACACTGAAAAAGGTTTGAACATGGACTAGAGCCTTACATCTTTATTGCTGCTGATTTTGATCGGGCACAGCGCCCAAACTCCGCTTTTATTCTAAACTGACACAAATTAGCGTGCTACTATTCACGTTTCAGACTCAGATAATAACAGGGCTATAGTCAAAACGCGCCGCTGGCGTTAAATTAATGGTGAAGGTAAAGAAAGTTCCTCTATACCTCGCTACCAGGAAATCGTGGAGAACAGTATGTATCGAATTTTACTGACCACCGCACTGTTGGCCAGCATGGGGCTTGCGCATTTATCTGCCCAGGCAGAAATCATACAGATCCCCATCGCACAACAAGCCGCCGATATTGCCGATATACCTCGCCCGATCACGGGCAACAAACACAGTGCAGTGCTGGCTCAATGGGGCGAACCCATGGCCATTAGCGGGCCAGTAGGTGAACCACCTATTTCGCGCTGGGAATACCCGGATTTTTACGTCTACTTTGAATATGAACACGTAGTCCATAGTGTGCTAAAACATATCGTACAAGAGCAGTAAATCAGACGGTAAGCATCTCAGGCTTTAGGCTGGGTAGCGTCATAAGCCAGGTCGGAGGCCACGTCGCTGCTGACTCGATCGTTTTCTTCATCGCACTTATTAGGATCGCCACCGCAAATATCACAAGCCGTATCGATACCCAAGGCACCCATACCGCCACAACTGCCCTTTATTGGACCACGCCCCATAATTGACCCAATGGCCATACCGGCCACTAACAGCAGTAAAATAACAAAAGATAATATAAACACCGTCATTGTATTACTCCGTTGGCATCCGGTAGCTCAAGGTAAGCTTCAAAGGCTTGCGTATACTGTGCCACAAAACCGTCATCTGATTTGACCAGCATAAACACCGCAAGTGCCCTGTTTCGAGAAAATTCCATACCGCGCTCTGGGCCCATTACACTAATTGCCGTGGCAAGGGCATCCGCAGTAGCAGAAGTATCGGCAACAACCGTTACCGACGCCAGCTTGTGCTTAATAGGGTATCCGCTGGACGGGTCAATCGTGTGAGAATAACGCACACCATCTGCTTCAAAATAATTACGATAATCACCACTTGTGGCTACCGCCTTATTACTGATGAGTATCGCCTCAAAGGGAATACCAAATGCCTCTCCCGGTGATTCGATACCAATGCGCCAGATTGACCCCCGTGGACTGTTACCTTGTAGCCTAAGCTCTCCACCAACCTCGACCATAAAATCGGTAATACCTAATTCGAGTAAATGTTCAGCTACAACGTCAACGCCATAGCCCTTTGCTATGGCAGACAAATCAAGGCTAACCGGTGCTGTTTTACCCAGGCCGTTATGATGTACAACTATCGCCCTATAATCAGATTGGGCCAGCGCTTGCTGTATCTCATATTCGCTGGGAATCTGATCATCAGCCAAGACTGATGGTCCAAAACCCCACAAATTCACCAGCGGCCCAATTGCCGGATTAAAAGCACCGGCGCTATCTTCGGCAAAGCCCAAAGCCTGCTTGACCACAAAAAGCGTTGCCTCGTCTGCGGCAACAACTTGACCAACCTGAGCCGCATTATAGAGCGATACAATTGAGTCGGACTTATATGTCGACATGGCCTGATCAACCGCATCAAGCTCTTGCTGCACAATAATAGCCAGTTCTTGCTGAGTATGGTCCGTCAGTGAAGGCAGCGTAATGTGATACGTAGTGCCCATGGTCTTACCGTTAAGATAGACCGTCTGCGACGATAACTCGCCACAGGCTGCAACAATAAAACAAAATAAAACGGCGACTCCAAAAAATAACCGTTTATTTAACTGACGTGAATTCGACACTATTAGCCGCCGAAGTCATCCAGTAGAATATTTTCAGGCTCAACACCGAGATCCTCAAGCATCTTGATAACAGCCTGATTCATCATAGGTGGCCCACACATATAATATTCACAATCTTCGGGCGCAGGGTGATCCTTCAAAGTATTTTCATACACCACGTTATGAATAAAGCCGGTTAAACCTTCCCAGTTATCTTCTGGCTGCGGGTCAGACAAGGCGACGTGCCAGCTGAAATTATCAAATTCTTCAGCAAGCTGGTTGTAATCTTCAACATAGAACATTTCTTTCAAGCTACGTGCGCCGTACCAGAAGGTAATTTTACGTTTGCTACCCAGACGTTTAAGCTGATCAAAGATATGCGAGCGCATAGGCGCCATACCAGCACCACCACCAATAAAGACCATCTCGGCTTCAGTCTCTTTAGCAAAAAATTCGCCAAAGGGTCCGGATACTTTTACTTTGTCGCCAGGCTTGAGGTTAAACACCCAGGATGACATTTGACCTGGAGGAATACCCTGTGAACCAGGCGGTGGCGAGGCAATTCGAATATTGAATTTCACTACGCCTTTTTCTTCCGGGTAGTTGGCCATAGAATATGCACGAATAACCGTTTCGTTGACTTCCGAGACATTATTGAAAACCCCAAAACGTTCCCAATCTGCGCGATACTCTTGCTCGACATCAAAGTCTTTATAATCGACCCGATGCGGTGGGCATTCGAGCTGCACATAACCGCCAGCGCGAAAATCTACGTTTTCACCCTCGGGTAATTTAAGCACCAGCTCTTTAATAAACGTGGCCATATTATGGTTCGACTCAACCGTGGTTTCCCATTGCTTAACGCCGAAGAACTCTGGTTCCACCTCGATCGACATGTCTTGTTTAACAGCTACCTGACAAGCCAAACGCCAATGATCCTTGCGTTGACCAAGAGTAAAGTGACTTTCTTCCGTTGGCAGAATAGAACCGCCACCTTCAGCTACCTGACAACGACACTGTCCGCACGTACCACCGCCACCACAAGCAGATGACAGGAAGATGCCAGCATCGGCTAAGGTACCGAGTAGCTTGCCGCCTGCGGCAACTGTAATCGACTTATCGGGGTCGTCGTTAATGGAAATAGTGACATCGCCACTGCTCACCAATTGCTTGCGCGCGAGTAGTATAAATACTACCAGGCACATAACAATAACCGTGAACATCACTACGCCCGTAATTATCAAGCTCGTATCAATCATATCCAGCTTCTACCTTTTGGCAGGCACCCAGGCACCTGCTAATCCCAATCTTTATAGAGAAATACCACCGAAGGACATAAACCCCAGCGACATGAGGCCTGCAGTAATAAAGGTAATACCCAGCCCCTCCAAGCCCTTTGGCACGTCACTGTACTTCAGTTTTTCACGGATGCCCGCCAAAGCCACTATGGCCAAAGCCCAGCCAAGACCCGCACCAAAGCCATACACCACGCTTTCACCAAACTGATAATCGCGATTCACCATAAATAGTGCCGCGCCTAAAATGGCACAGTTAACCGTAATCAGTGGAAGAAAAACTCCCAATGCGTTGTAAAGCGCGGGAACGTACTTATCCAGAAACATTTCCATGATTTGTACAATTGCCGCGATCACACCGATATAGCTCAGGAAACCCAAAAAGCTTAAGTCGGTATCTGGTAGCCCGGCCCAAGCCAAAGCACCATCTTTTAACAAATAGGTATAGATCAGATTATTAGCCGGCACGGTTATCGTCAGTACCACGATAACCGCAATACCCAAACCCATAGACGTCTGGATTTTTTTCGAGATAGCCAGAAAAGTACACATGCCGAGGAAGAACGACAGCGCCATGTTTTCTAAAAATACTGCCCGCACAAACAGGCCTAAATAATGCTCAATCATTTACACGGCCTCCTGAGGATTAGTTTGGTGGGTAATTTTAAATTCAGGTGTTTCAACCTGGTCTTTTTTCCAACTGCGCAATGCCCAAATTAACAGACCAATCAGGAAAAAAGCACTAGGAGGTAAAAGCATCAATCCGTTGGCCTGATACCATCCGCCATTTTCAACCAGCGGAATTATGGGAACGCCAAACAGACTACCCGACCCCAGTAATTCACGAAAGAACCCTACAATTAACAACACCGCGCTATAACCCAAACCATTACCAATACCATCGACAAAGCTGGGGATTGGCGGGTTTTTCATTGCAAAGGCTTCAGCTCGACCCATCACGATGCAGTTGGTAATAATGAGGCCTACAAATACCGACAGACTTTTGCTAATACCGTAAGCAAAGGCTTGTAGCAGTTGATCAACCAGAATAACCAAGGATGCAATAACGATCATCTGAGCGATGATACGAATACTGTTTGGCAAATGATTACGAATCATCGAGATAAAAAAGTTTGAGAACGCGGTTACGATGGTCAATGCCAAAGACATTACTACAGCCGTATTCATATTTGTTGTAACGGCCAGAGCCGAACATACACCCAGGATCTGCAACGCTATCGGGTTATTGCTAGCAATAGGCCCCAGCAGAACATCTTTCATTTTAGCGTCATCTGCCATCTTACATCTCCCCCTCGCGGACATTGGCCAGATAGGAACCAAAGCCTCTATCGCCCAACCAGAATTTAACCAGATTATCGATACCACGAGTTGTCAGTGTTGCACCGGACAATCCGTCTACCGTATTATCGTCAAGCACTTTAGTCTTGGCCTTAACAACGCTTAAAGCCAGGTCACCCTGGGCGTCTAGCATATGTTTGCCCGGCCATTGAGCCTTCCACTTGGGGTTATCAACTTCACCACCCAAACCGGGTGTTTCGGCGTGTTCGTAAAAAGTCAGACCCGATACCGTGTTGCCGTCTCCTTCTACAGCCAAAAAGCCATACAAGGTACTCCACAGACCATAGCCATGCACAGGTAAGACAATGCTTTCAATTTTGCCTTCACGTTCAAGAATATACACTGCCGCGTACTTCGCCTGACGTTTAATAACAGCGATGTCTTCCTTACCAGGAACAAGAATATTGAGTTTGGGATCCTTCGCTGCGCGGCGCTGGTCATAGGTGTCGAGAGTAATGCCCTCGGCAGCCATAGCGTCTTCAGTCAGGTAGTGACCGGTGCTGACATCAACCAAACGAACCTTAAATTCGGTAAACAAAGCGTCGATATCTGAGGGGCTTTCGCCACCTTTAAGCAAACCCGCAGCCGCCAGAACATTGGTATTGCGCTCTAGCAGTTTATTAGCCGTTTGTCGGTCTTTTAAAATAACCGCCGCTGATGAAACCAGGACCGAACAGACCAGGCATAACAGCAACGATACGATAATGGTATTTTGCAGGGAATCTTTATTACGCGACATTGCGTGCCAACCTCCGCTTGATGTTCGCTTGCACGACATAGTGATCGATCAATGGTGCAAACAGGTTTGCAAACAGAATGGCCAACATCATACCTTCAGGGAAGGCCGGGTTGACGACACGAATTAGGACAACCATCAGGCCAATCAACATGCCGAAGAACCACTTGCCCATATCCGTCATGGCAGCAGACACAGGGTCGGTTGCCATAAATACCATACCAAAGGCAAAACCACCTAAAACCAGGTGCCAGTACCAGGGCATAATAAACATTGGATTAGTGTCAGAGCCAATCACATTAAACAGGAATGCGGTAGCCACCATACCTAACAGTACACCAGCCATAATCCGCCAGGACGCAATGCCGGTTATCAGCAGCATCGCGGCACCAAGAAGAATAGCGAATGTAGATGTTTCGCCAATTGAACCCTGCATATTGCCAAAGAAGGCCTGAACCCACGTCAGCTGGTTGCCCCAAGCATCAGCGATATTGGTATAACCCGCACTGGCAGCTTGTGACAACGCAGTAGCGCCACTAAAGCCATCAACCGCAGTCCAGACAGCGTCGCCGGAAATCTGTGCTGGATAGGCGAAAAACAGAAACGCCCGCCCGGTAAGCGCGGGGTTAAGGAAGTTTTTACCGGTGCCGCCAAAGATTTCTTTACCCAGAACCACACCAAAACTGATACCCAGAGCAACCTGCCACAAAGGAATATTTGGCGGAACAATCAGGGCGAACAGAATAGATGTAACAAAAAAGCCTTCGTTGATCTCGTGGCCACGCACTACCGAAAACACAATTTCCCAAGCGATACCGACAATAAAGGTCGTTATATATATAGGCAGGAAGTATGACGCGCCATGCCAAAAGTTATCCCACAAACTGTTCGGGTCATAACCCGCCAACAGCTCGATAACCCAACCATGCCAGCCAGCAACAGACTCCATGCCCATTTGACCCATGGCGGTATTGGCTTGAAAACCGACGTTCCACATGCCGTAGAACATGGCAGGGAAAACCGCAATCCACACTGTAATCATTACACGCTTAAGATCGATGCCGTCTCGTACATGTGAGCCAGAAAGGGTTACATCCTTGGGCTGATATAGAAATGTGTCAAACACCTCGAAAATTGCATAGTACTTTTCGTACTTACCGCCCTTTTCAAAATGCGGCTCAATCTTATCAAAAATGTTACGAATAGCCTTCATCTAGGACTCCTTCTCAATGCGGTTCAGGTTTTCCCGCAAGATGGGGCCATATTCATACTTACCCGGACAGACAAAGGTACAAAGCGCCAAATCTTCTTCATCCAACTCCAATACACCCAAATCAGTCGCCACTTCGATATCTCCGACTACCAGCGTACGCAACAACTGAGTAGGCAGAATATCCAGCGGCATCACCTTTTCAAATGAGCCGATTGGCACTATCGCCCGAGGGCTACCATTGGTATTGGTATTCATAGCGAAGAGTTTCGAGCTTATAAATTTGGACAAGTAAATATTCTTAACCGAAAAACGGTTTAAACCAGGCGACAACCAACCCATAAATGGACGCCCGCGACCTTCGGCCAGCACGGTAATCTGCTGATGATAATGACCAAGAAAAGCCGTAGCACTGTTTGTTGTACGGCCAGATAAGACTGAACCGGAAATAACACGATTTTCGCCCGAGATCAGCTGTCCTGCCGTAAGCTCGTTCAAACTCATGCCTGCCCTGACCCGTACCAGACGCGGCTGCTCTACAGAGGGACCAGCAAAAGAAATAACCCGCTCAGAGTTAATACGGCCGGTGGTAAATAAGGCACCAATAGCCATAACATCCTGATAGTTCAGATACCATGCAGTACGATTTTCACTGACGGATTGAACAAAGTGAATATGTGTACCAGGCAAACCGGCAGGGTGAGGACCTGAAAATTCCTTCACCTGGGCGGTTGCTGCCGGAATATCGCTACCCGGTGCCTGACAAAGATAGACTTTACCGTCAGTCAGGGCCGGTAGTACGGCCAACCCGTTAGCGAAATCTTCTTTACGCTCCGCAATTACAAGTGCTGCGTCAGCTGCCAGCGGATTAGTATCCATCGCAGTAACAAAAATCGCCGCTGGAGCGGTACCAACAGCGGGCACCTTACTGAACGGACGAGTACGCAGTGCCGTCCACAATCCCGAATCAACCAGCTGCTTGGTCACCGTCTCACGGCTCAATCCCGCAAGGCTCGCAACATCGTGGCTGGCAAACGTTTCTTCTTGCTCATCAGTATCAAGGTCGATAACCAATGACTGAAAAACTCTTTTTGCGCCGCGATTAATCGCCGCGACAGTACCACCAGCGGGAGCGGTATAACGCACGCCTTCGGTTTTTTTGTCGGTAAACAACAACTGGCCTTTTTTGACCTTGTCACCAACGGCTACCGCCATTGTAGGTTTCATACCTACGTAGTCGTACCCCACTACCCCGACACTGCGGACAGTAGGGCCGTCATAAATCTTTTGCTCTGGATTACCCGAAATCGGCAAATCCAGACCCCGCTTGATCTTTATCATAGTCAGCCCAAATCTCTATGAAAACCCGAGAACACCTCGGAATTAATGCACAGCCGTGTTAGCGGCCAAACAGCAAACAACCGGCACCCACTTACACAGGAACCGGCAAAAAATCGGCGCAAATTATATAACCCCTAGAGTTCACAAACCAGTGATCACGATCAATAGGACTCACATTAATGCTCTGCCACCCCTTTTGGGGGACAGTCAAATGCAATTAGTCTTCTTTTGGGTATACGGCGTAGTGAACGTCACCCATCTGCTCGAGAATACGGTGAACCTGACAGGTATAGCCAAACTCATTATCGTACCAGCAGTACAATACCACACTGTTTCCGTTCACGATGGTCGCTTGGGCGTCATAAACACAGGCGTGACGTGAGCCGACCAAGTCGGTAGATACTACTTCCGGAGAATTGGAAAAGCCTATCTGCTTGCGCAGGGGAGAATGAAGAGCAATGCGCCGCATATACTCATTCACTTCTTCAACCGTGGTCGCCCGACCCAGATTTATATTCAAAATCGCCATTGATACATTTGGCGTAGGCACGCGTATCGCGTTACCCGTTAGCTTACCAGCCATCTGCGGCAATACTTTACCAACCGCCTTGGCAGCTCCGGTTTCAGTAATGACCATGTTCAAGGCCGCACTGCGACCACGACGACTGGCTTTATGGTAATTATCGATCAGGTTTTGATCGTTGGTATAAGCGTGAACGGTTTCAACATGACCATTAATAACGCCAAATTCATCATCCAGCGCTTTGAGTGGTGGGGCAATGGCATTGGTAGTACATGAGGCTGCCGAAATAATCTTGTCGCTGGAAAGAATGTCGTTGTTGTTTATACCGTAAACAATATTCTTCAGCTCACCTTTGCCGGGAGCAGTCAGGATAACCTTGCCTACACCCTTACACTTAAGGTGCTGGCCAAGCCCTTCCTCGTCTCGCCACATACCGGTGTTATCCACCACGATGGCGTTGTCGATGCCATATTCGGTATAGTCAATTTCATCAGGCTTGCTGGCGTATATCACTTTTATTTCATTGCCATTGGCAACAAACGAGCCACGCTCTTCATCAACCCGGATAGTGCCTTTGAAGTGGCCATGAACAGAATCGCGGCGCAGCAAACTGGCGCGCTTCTCCAGATCGTCAGTTTTACCAGAATCACGTACAACAATCGCCCGCAGACGCATAGTATCGCCACCACCGGCTTTTTCTACCAGCAAACGAGCCATCAATCGCCCGATACGACCAAAACCGTACAATACGACATCGCGCGGCTTATTGATGGGTTTGGCGGTACTGCCTATTAGGTCAGCAACCTGACCACGTACAAAGTCTTCTACTGTTTGACCGGCAGGCATGCCTTTCTCAACAAACTTTGCAGCCAATCGGCCAGCATCGACGTGGGCGGTACCCAGATCTAGTTCGCTAAGCACCTTGATGACGGGATACGTCTCAAACTCGGACAGCTCGTTCTGCTCAACCTCTCGCACAGTCCGGTGATCCTGCATAATCTCTATAACAGACTGATTTACAAGAGATTGGCCATAGATATAGGTCTTAACACTGTTCTCTCGATAGAGCTTACCAACAAGAGGAATCATTGCCTCAGCCAGGGCCTCACGTTCTTTCCAGTCGGCGAAATAATCGTCCGGCCGTTCGCGCTTAATCTGGTCAGTCACTGAAGAATTCCTTGATTGTAGAAATTTGCGCGTATTATCGTGATTTGACCTCCCACACGCAAGATGAATTGAGCGTAATTTAAACAAAAACACATAGAAATTAACGGCTTGATACTAATAGCGACTTCAGAGGCCCTCTCAGAGTAATACTGGTAAATCCCGATGCGGACACTACAATAGCGCAACTCCTGTAAACGCCACGGCTCCACTACATGATCTTGCCCAAATTACCCAGCAGCGGAAAACGCAGCCACTGGTCCGCCCTTCATGGTAGCGGCCTGGCTCTTACCGTTGCCGAAGCCGCTCAGGCCAATGCCGGCTTGAGCTTACTCATCACTGGCACCACGCTGGAAGCGGAAGTTCTGGCATCTGAGATTAGCTTCCTCAGCCCTGAGCAAACTGTTCTGTTATTCCCGGACAGAGAAACCTTGCCTTATGATAGCTTCTCACCGCACCAGGACATCATTTCCCAGCGTTTGTCGACTCTCTACCAGCTGCCAGGCCTAACACATGGCTTACTGATAACGCCGGTAACCACGCTAATGCACCGCCTGGCGCCTCGCGAGTACGTATTAGGACAAAGCCTGGTACTCGAAGTCGGCCAGAAAGAATCTATCAATCAACTGGCCATGCGGCTGGAAGGCGGAGGTTATCACCGTGTTGAAACGGTTTTTGAACACGGTGAATATGCGGTAAGAGGCTCTTTACTCGACGTATTCCCCATGGGCAGTAACCAACCCTACCGCATTGACTTTTTTGACGACGAGATCGAAGAGCTGCGCTCATTCGAACCGGAATCGCAGCGCACCGAAGAAAAACTGCAACGGATATCCCTATTACCTGCCCGCGAAGTTCCCCTTAACCCCAGTGGCATAAAGCACTTTAAAGAAAGCTGGTACCAGTATTTTCAGACCGATCACCGTCAATGCTCTATCTATCAGGACGTCTCCGACGGGATCGCACCGGCGGGAATAGAGTATTACCTGCCACTATTCTTCGAGAAGACGCAGCTTCTAACCGATTACTTACCCGACAACACATTAGTATTCACTACCTCGGATAGTCTGAGTGCAGCGGAGCATTTCTGGTCAGATATAAAAACACGCTACGACGAACACAATATTGATGCGCGCCGTCCACTATTGCCGCCCAATGTGCTCTTTGCCTCCGGAGAAGAGTTGTTCTCCCAACTCAAAATTCGACCTCGCATCAATTTGCACCGAGATCGCCGCGACCCACAGTCCGAGGCTAATCCGTTCAGCTTTGAGCCGCTTCCCGATCTGGCGGTAGACGCACGAAGCACGCAGCCATGGGGAAAAATCGAAGATTTTGTCCAACAGCAGGAATATCGTGTCCTGTTCTGTGCAGAAAGCGCCGGTCGTCGGCAGGCTCTACTGGAACAACTGAACAATCACTCACTAAAACCTGTCGAGGTGGATAGCTGGGCGGAGTTTCGCGATGGCTCGCAGGCCATTGCCATTGCCAGTGCACCCCTGGATCGCGGGATGCTGCAGCAAGAAACGGGCATCGCTGTTATTACCGAGGCTCAAATTTATGGCCAGCGGGTGCTTCAGAGCCGGCGCCGACAAAAGGCCAAGGACGATAACCAAAACGTCATACGCAACCTGGCCGAATTGCGACCCGATGCGCCGGTAGTCCACATTGACCATGGCGTAGGCCGCTACCTTGGCTTACACAGCTTGCATATCGACGGCCAGGATGCGGAGTTTGTGACGCTGGCCTATGCCGAAGGCGCCAAGCTCTATGTGCCAGTCGCGTCGCTTCACCTTATTTCCCGCTATAGCGGTAGCGAAAATGAATTTGCGCCCTTACATCGGCTTGGAAATGAACAATGGAGCAAAGCCAAGGAAAAAGCCGCCAGGGAAGTTCGTGACACCGCCGCTGAATTACTGGAGATATATGCCAGGCGTGCCGCTCGACCGGGCACTAGCATCACTGTTTCACAAGAAGCCTATCAAGGTTTCACTGCAGGATTCCCGTTTGAAGAAACTATTGACCAGGAAACCAGCATCCTCAGCGTAATTAAGGACATGGCAGCCGCCACCCCGATGGATAGACTGGTCTGCGGCGACGTGGGTTTTGGTAAAACTGAAGTTGCCATGCGAGCCGCATTTATCAGTGCCTATAATGGCTACCAGGTAGCGGTACTGGTGCCTACCACTCTGTTAGCGCAACAACACTTCGAAAACTTCCGTGACCGCTTTGCCGACTGGCCTATTAGTATCGAAGTACTTTCCCGCTTCCGCTCTACGAAAGAATTAAACGACGTACGAAGCAGAATTGCCGACGGCAAAGTAGATATAGTCATCGGCACCCATAAGTTGCTACAGCCAGATATTACCTTCAAACAGCTGGGTCTACTGATTATCGACGAAGAACATCGTTTTGGCGTAAAACACAAAGAAACCTTCAAAGCACTGCGCGCCAAGGTGGATATTCTTACCCTGACTGCGACACCGATACCTCGCACACTGAATATGGCCATGAGCGGCATACGTGACCTGTCTATTATTGCCACGCCGCCGGCTCGACGCTTGTCCGTAAAGACCTTTGTCCGCAACTATGAAAACGGCGTTATTAAGGAAGCGGTGCTACGTGAAATTCTGCGTGGCGGCCAGGTCTTCTTTCTGCACAATGAGGTAAAGTCGATAGAAAAATGCGCCCGCGAGCTCGAAGAACTCATACCCGAAGCACGTATCGCTGTCGCTCATGGTCAACTCAGGGAGCGCGAACTCGAACAGGTCATGAGTGACTTCTACCACAAGAAATTTAATATCCTGGTGTGCTCAACAATTATCGAAACCGGTATTGATATTCCATCAGCCAATACCATTATAATCGAGCGCGCAGATAAATTCGGCCTCGCGCAGCTGCACCAACTACGGGGCAGAGTTGGGCGCTCACATCACCAGGCCTACGCCTATCTGCTAACACCGGATAATCGCATGAGCAAAGACGCCAGCAAAAGGCTCGATGCGATTGCCGAAACTTCTGATCTGGGCGCGGGCTTTACGCTGGCAACGCATGATATGGAAATCCGAGGGGCAGGAGAATTACTTGGCGACGATCAGAGCGGGCACATCCAAACCATCGGTTTTACTATGTATATGGATATGCTTAATCGCGCAGTAGACGCTGCGCAGCGTGGTGAAACAATCGATCTGGAAAAGCCTCTGAACCGGGGAATGGAAATCAACCTACGTATTCCGGCATTAATTCCTGATGACTATCTACCTGATGTACATACTCGCCTGACGCTTTACAAACGACTATCCGATGCCGACAGCTTACTTGAACTAAAAGAGCTGCAAGTAGAGATGATCGATCGATTTGGCCTGCTACCCGATGAAGCCAAATACCTGATGCGGGTAACCGAATTAAAGATCCTCGCACTGCCTCTGGGTCTGACACGAGTGGAAGCCAATGCCAAGGGCGGACGTTTCGAATTCAGCAACAATACCAATATAGACCCTATGTGCCTGATTAAACTGGTACAGCAGGAGCCCACAACTTACAAACTGTCTGGCGGCAACCAACTGGTATTTGAAAAAACCATGATGGACGCCGAATCGCGTATCAGTACAGTCTTCGGTATTATGGAATACCTGCAACAAGGCACAGTGAACAATGTCAAATAGAAAACGATTAAAGCAGTGGATCTGCCTTGCAAGCCTATGCCTGACTTCAGCTAATATGCTTCACGCTCAAACAGCGCAATTTGCAGAAGATGAAATAGATCCTGCAGAAGAAAATTGGTATCAGATTGAGATCATTGTTTTTAAGCACCTTGAGCCGGCAGCGGTTCAGGAAGAGACATGGCCCAACGCGCGTCAACTCAAGTTGGATAATACGTTATGGGCACTTCAGGACGCCGTATCACTGTCACCGACTGAACTAGCCCGCGCACCTGTTGAGGAAGTAGATAACATATCAGCAGATGAGCTGACATCAGATCAGACAGGAAATTCCGCGCAAGATGTTTTGTTGCCTGGACCTGTTGCAGAGACAAGTGAACCAACGCTGGCCAGTGATAGCACTGGCGAGGTCAACCCACTGGCGGACGCCATGGCCACTGAGGATGCGCTGACTGAAGAGATCATACTGGAGCCTGTCATTGCACTGACAGAATTCTACCCACCACCACCGATGTTACAATTAGCGGCAAATGAAAGTCTGTTAAAACCTCACGCACGACGCCTTAAAAACTCGCGGCCGTACAGGGTCATCTACCAGCAAAGCTGGCGCCAACAATTGCTTCCTGATGCCGCGCCCTCGGTATACCGAATTTATGCAGGTGCACCTCTACTCTCCGCTACGGTTAACACCGCAGCAAACTTACCTGCAGATACACCCATCGTAACGCCGGTCGTAGTAGACCGTGGCTTAACGGATGACGAGGAGGAAACGACAGTCCTATTGCCACCCCCGCCACCACGTCTGTCTGCGCCAGCGCACGAATTAGACGGCACTATCAGCTTTTTCAGACAGCGTTTTTTACATGTTAAAACAGATCTCTGGCTGCGCTTGGACGAGCCCGGGGAGCTGGATGAATGGGGTCAGCCGAGCAATTCACACACTGTAATAGAAGCACCTCTGTCACAGAAACAACGGCTGAAAGCGGATGTCATTCAATATCTCGATCATCCCTTATACGGTGTACTGGTATACATTAACCGGTGGCAGCCACCTACCCCAGCTGAAGCTACTCTGGCTGCCAGTCAAGCGGCAACTGACTCACCAGCACCTGCAACAAAGCCCTGACGGAGTCCATGCCGCTGTCCAGCACCTGCCCAATCGCCTGCATGGTAATTAGTTGGTCCGACTTTCCAGCCGCCGGGTTAACCACCAGACAAAGCGAGGCGTAGGGAAGCCCCGCCTCCCTTGCCAAACCTGCCTCCGGCATGCCTGTCATTCCGACAACATCACAACCATCACGTTCCAGCCGAATGATCTCTGCGGCGGACTCCAGCCTCGGCCCCTGAGTACAGCCGTAAACTCCGCCATCAGTCAGCTCAATACCACTATGCTCGGCCGCCGCAAGTAAATACTCACGTAAATGCCGATCATAAGGCGCGGTAAAATCGACATGCTGTAAGGGCTGTGGATCTTCACAAAAAGTGTGTTCGCGGCCCCAGCTATAGTCAATTATTTGATCCGGGGTACTCAATGAACCTGCAGTCGCCTCACGCGCAATACCACCCACCGCATTCACCGCCAATACCGCATCAACAGACAGCTGCTGTAGGCTCCAAATATTGGCCCGGTAGTTAATTTTATGCGGGGCGATACTATGGCTGCCACCGTGGCGCGGCATAAATAACACCTGATGGCGACCTGCGTCATACTCAGCGATCACCCCTGAGCCGTCACCGTAAGGTGTGCTCAATTGATGATCCTGCCGATGGGTGTAGCCAGGCAATTGATAGAATCCTGTGCCGCCAATTATGGCCAGACGCATTAGCGCTGCTCCTGTATTTCAGTCGCCTCGGGCGGTGGGACAGGCAAATGAACAGTCGACGTTGGGAAGGCAATCTCTGCTCCATAGCCAGTAATGATATCGCTGATTTTTAACAGCACCTCTTCTTTAATCTCGTGATAGCGCACCCACTCAGTTGTCTTGGTAAAGGTGTAGACAAAAAAGTCGAGGGAAGATCCGCCAAATTTATTGAAGTTAACAATCAGTGTGCGCCCGGTATCGATCTCGGGATGGTTACGTAGCATGTCCCGCACATCGTTAATGATTTTTTGCAGCACTTCGACATCATCGTAGCGCACTCCGATGGTTTCATAGATACGACGGTTATTCATGCGCGACGGGTTTTCTACCGCAATTTGCGTAAAAACAGAATTAGGCACGTAAAGCGGGCGCTGAGCAAAAGTGCGTATACGTGTTGTGCGCCAACCAATATATTCAACAGTGCCTTCAATAGACTTATCAGGTGAGCGTATCCAGTCGCCAATGGCAAACGGTCGATCGAGATATACCATCAAGCCACCAAAGAAATTGGCCAGTAAATCCTTGGCAGCAAAACTTACCGCCAGACCGCCGATGCTGCCAAAAGCCAATACACCGGATATGTTGTAACCCAGTGTTTGCAGCATAACCAATACACCGGTCACCACGATCGCCGTTCGAAACAACTTGGATGCTGCGATAACCGTAGGTGCATCGAGAGAGGAATCTGGCCCCGCAGACTGGAGAATCCCCCGCTCTGCCGCTCTGATGAAGCGCACCACAAACCAGATCAGTACCAGAATAACCAACATATCCTGGAAGTCATCTGCCATAGAAAAAATGCTGGCATTGGTACGCATATAAAGCACGTTGGACACCCAACCCAAGCCTACTACCCAGATCATGACATAGACCGGTCGCCGCAGAGCCGAGACTAGTGCGTCATCCCACGGTGTACGAGTCTTTTGTAACTGCAATTCCAGGCGATGCAGAAAAACCCGTGCGATGAAGCTCATCACCGCAATACCCAATACCACCAGGAAGACCCACATCAGCAGCCCTTCATCAGAACTCGCCCCCGATTTAAGCCCTTCTAGTACTGTTTCATATTCCATGCAATTTCCCCGCCAGTTCAACACATCCAGACTCATGCTTTTTATAGGATAATGTTGCTAAAAGCCAATTTAAAAACACCAAATGTTCTTGGTCTTTATTATAACTACCGTGTTCAATAATAGTCTGTGTAAACCAAAGGAGAAAGCTCATGTCTGGCCCAATTCCCCATATTGGCGCCTGGTATCAGGATTTAACCACTCAAGCTGTATTCGAGGTCGTCGCCATAGACAGCCAGGAACAAACCGTGGAAATTCAATTACTGGACGGTGAAATCGCTGAATATGACATAGAGTCGTGGGGCCAACTGGTTCTCGTCTCAGTTAACGAACCCGAAGACTGGCTTAGCACCATCGACAGTGGCTACGACGGCATTATGGATCCGGATAGCACCTATTATCCAGACATGCCCTATGACGCCATAGATCAACTAGAGCCGACCGAAATGCTGGGTTCCTGGGAAGACTAAACAAGCCTAAGCCCCGCAGATCCGTGTGCGATGGCAGTCACTACTGTTTGCATATCCAGTTAAGCTGTATATAATCACAGGCTGTATATACACTCATGGTGACGCCAATGAAGCTTACCGCTAGACAAAGTCAGGTTCTTGAGCTGATCAAAACGCATATCGAAGATACTGGTTTTCCTCCTACCCGAGCCGATATTGCCCGTGAATTTGGCTTTAAGTCCGCCAACGCAGCAGAAGAACACTTGCGCGCTCTGGCGCGTAAAGGCGCTATTGAAATGGTCGCTGGTGCCTCTCGCGGTATCCGTCTACCTCCTCCAGAGCACCAGGGCATCCCCATCGTTGGTCATGTAGCCGCTGGCTACCCGGTATTAGCCGAAGAGCATGTCGAGGATTATTGCGATGTGCCGCCGTCACTGTTCTCTCCACGGGCCGATTTTTTCCTCCGGGTAAGAGGCGAAAGTATGCGCGAGGCGGGTATTCTCGATGGCGACCTGCTGGCCGTTCATAGCACTAGTGAGGCCAACAGCGGGCAAATCGTCATTGCCAGACTGGACGATGAAGTCACGGTTAAACGCCTGCGCACCACAAAGAGCAAGTTCCAGATCATACTTGAACCCGAGAACCCGGACTTTAATCCGATTGAAGTCGATTTAAGAGAGCAGCACTGCTCTATTGAAGGCATCAGTGTGGGGGTTATTCGTCAGAACTAATGTTTATGGCGTAGTTGTCTTTTTATGGCGTAGTTGTCGCAATGTTGCGAATATTTCCGTTATCCAGACTGCGCCCAACAAACACAAGATACAGCGCAACTATTAGGTCAAAACCCGCGCACAGCAGTGGGTACCATTTCGGTACCCCTTCATTAATAAACAATAAATCGTGGCAAACATCGTATAGCCCGTGGGCCAGCCACGCACAAGCGACCAGATAAACCGAGCCACGAAAACTCCCCCTGCGCAACAACATAGCCACGAATACCAGTGGTATACCCCAGAATATTTCCTGCCCAAGAGCCTCCAGATCACCGGCATAAAGAGCAAAAGCGATATAAATAATGGCCAACCAGGGCAGAGTTGCCGTATAGATCCAAGCAGACACAGGCCGCTCTCTGGTAGTAAAAACCAGCAATAGCGCAAAACCTATACCGATAAAAAGTTCAGTCATTATGGATGTTTTATTTAGGGAGAATAAAGCTTTGGGGGCGGCGACAACACCGCCCTATGGGCTCGTCAGTCCACTATGGCTAGTGAACTATACGGAATGCCTCGTAATCGTCGCGCTCAAGCTCTTCGACTGCCATTTGTTCCGACAGCTCTGAGAACGCCTGAATACCCGCTTGAATCATTGCCTTGGCAATTTCCAGACGAATATAGGGCATATACGAGCGAGTCTCCTCAGAAAAACGGATGTTAACCAGAGGCTCACTCTCACCATCGGCTCGCTTCAATACGATTTCACCGTTGGGGAGCTCTATGATTTCCAGTAAAGAAGAAGACACAAAAATTTCCTTTAAAATGAGTACAGAATCGTTATAACACCGCTACTGGGGCCAAACAAGTAGTAATTGCCACATCGCATTATCGAATAGGAATTGCTCAGTATTCTATTTGCTGCTCTCTCAACTGATCTACAAGGTCGACCAGGGCTTCATACCAGCTACGACACTGCTGCTGATCAGGCATCTCAGACTGCACAGCTGAGGCAATCATCCCTGCACGCACAGGAGCTGCTGGGGGGGCTCGTGTGCCCTGCACATAGCTGCACGCCTGCTGTAATCCAAATAGCCATGTATCACCGGCCTCAAGTTCAGCACAGTGAATTATCGCCGCGGGAGGGAAATCATCGAATACCTCCATCAGGGCTACAGCAGAATACGGCTCTAAATCCTCTGCAAGCTGATGAGCAATATGCGGATCACGGATAATCTCGGCTAGCAGCGCACGATAGGCCCCTTCCATGTGCCATATTACTGAAGCTCGCAGGCCTTCAGCCTGGAAAGGATTGCTCCCTTCCTGCGTCGCGAGTTGCAGCTGCTGAGAGGCGAACATCAGACGCTGATTGACTCTCCTGGCAGCCAACTGAGAAGACATACTCTCTTAGGCTTCCTCGGCCCAGCGCCCTTTGCGATAGTAATTGCGCCATTTGGTCGTTTTACCGTCGACCTCAGATGTAATGTAATGCTCCTTAGCCTTACGGCTAAATCTTATCAGCGCCGCATTACCATCGGGGTCTTTTACAGGCGCACTAAACAAATGCTTATATTTTTTATCGATTTCATCCTTATGAGGAAGAATCTCTGCTACCGCCGGCGAACGCGTCTCGCGGTTTTTTGGATATTGACTGGCGGCCAAAAACAAACCCGCGGCTCCATCACGCAAAATATAGGTATCGTCTACCTTACGACAAGCCAGCTCTGGCATCGGTACGGGGTCCATTTTGGGTGGCGCGGCTTCGCCACTTTTTAGCAACTTACGGGTATTTTTACAGCTCTCGCTGGTACAACCAAAATATTTACCAAAGCGGCCCGTTTTCAACTGCATATCTTCGCCGCACTTATCACAGTTGATGATAGGACCATCGTAGCCCTTAATCTTGTACTGGCCTTTCTCAACCTCAAAACCTGAACAGTCCGGATTATTACCACAAACATGCAGCTTGCGGCTTTCATCGACCAAGTAGGAGTCCATCGCGGTATTACAAATTTTGCAGCGATGTTTGGTTATCAACAAACGTGACTCTGCCTCATCGTCGGCATCCACGCTGACAACCTCATCGCCAGAGGTCAAATTAATGGTGCATTTACAGCGCTCTTTAGGCGGCAAGGCATAACCGGAACAACCCAGAAAAACACCCGTACTAGCGGTTCGTATAGTCATTTCACGACCACAATCCGGACAGGGAATATCCGTTAATGTAGGCGTATTGGCGCGCATCCCACCATCGACCGCCTCTGCTGCTTCCAGCTGCCCGGTAAAATCGGTGTAAAATTGACTCAACAAATGTTTCCAGTCTTCCTTGCCTGTGGCAATCAGATCTAGCTGCTCCTCCATGGCCGCAGTAAAACCGTAGTCCATCAAGCCATCAAAGCTTTCAACCAACCGCTCTGTCACCACATCGCCCATTTTTTCAGCGTAGAAACGTCGATTTTCTAAACGCGCGTAACCGCGATCCTGGATGGTAGAAATAATTGAGGCATAGGTAGACGGACGGCCAATACCGCGTTTCTCAAGCTCCTTTACCAAGGCGGCCTCACTGTAGCGTGCGGTAGGCTTGGTAAAGTGCTGTTTGGGCTCAAGTTTACCCAATTTAAGCGGCTCTCCCTGTTTCACGTCTGGCAGCTCTGCATCTTCATCTTTCTTGCTGACTGACGGCTGAACTTTAAGAAAGCCATCAAATAACATGACCCGGCCACGAGTACGCAATTCGTAGTCACCCGCGCTAATGGTCACGCTGGTGCTGGTAAATTCTGCCTGAGGCATCTGACAGGCAACAAACTGACGCCAGATCAATTCGTATAGGCGCTGCGCATCGCGCTCCACATCAAGATTGGCGGCTTTGGCCAGCACACTAGAAGGTCTGATCGCCTCGTGAGCTTCCTGCGCGCCCTCTTTTGAGCTGTAACTGATAGGTTCATCAGGTACATAGCGCTTACCAAATTCATCCGCGATATAATCCCGGCAGGCCGCTACTGCGTCCGCACTCAGAGCAGTTGAGTCTGTACGCATGTAGGTAATATGACCACCCTCATACAAGCGTTGAGCCATCGTCATCGTTTTCTTAACGCTAAAGCCCAAGCGAGTACTGGCGGCCTGCTGCAAGCTAGAGGTAATAAAAGGAGCGCCTGGTTTACTACGGGTAGGTTTATCTGTTCGCTTGGCTACGGCGTAATCGGCTATTTCAAGTCGAGCCAGAGCCTCATTGGTCTCGGCCTCTGTATTGGGACGGAAAGTTTGGTCTTTGTATCGACGCACCTCGGTATTTAATGCCCCACCTGCGCCAGTCGACAAATTGGCTTTTATTTCCCAATATTCTTCTGGCACAAATGCCCTGATTTCACGCTCGCGATCAACCACCATTCGTACTGCTACTGACTGAACCCGACCAGCAGACAAGCCGCGCGCCACCTTCGCCCACAACAAAGGCGAAACCATAAAGCCCACTACCCGATCAAGAAAGCGTCGGGTTTGTTGCGCATTAACACGATTAATATCGAGTTCAGTCGGCTTATCAAATGCAGCCTGAATTGCCTTTTTTGTAATTTCGTTAAACACCACTCGCTGGTATCGGCTTTCGTCACCGCCGATCGCCTCACGCAAATGCCAGGCTATAGCCTCTCCCTCTCTATCCAAATCCGTTGCCAGATAGATGCTGTCAGCAGTGGCAGCCAGCTTCTGCAATTCCGCAACGACCTTCTCCTTGCCCGGCAAAATCTGGTAGTTTGCAGCCCAATCGTTGTCAGGGTCCACGCCCATCCGCCTTACCAGCTGTTCCTTGGTTTTGCGCTTTTTATGTTCGATTTTTTTCGCCGGCGACAATTTACGAGTAATAGCAGCCTGCCGAGCCCGCTCTTTCGGATCCGCCTTGGCGCCCCCACTGGTGGGCAAATCTCGTATATGGCCAACACTGGATTTGACAATAAAATCCGCACCGAGATACTTATTTATCGTCTTAGCCTTGGCTGGTGACTCAACAATAACTAGTGACTTACCCATATATAATCATCTTGCTCAGGTGAAAAGGACGCCTACAATTAGGCTTGAGGTCGCAGTTTATAGCCACACCGCTCGCTCGGGTCAAGCACTTGCTTTGCACTAGCGTGAAATAAAAAATGATTTACCCCCTATTATACGGCCCGTATTACACCGTAATTAGCTGCGCTTCCAGCAATGTCTGCATGGTCTGTGCAAGTGTATCAACTGTTGCTTCGGTTCCCTGCTCACGCCAATAGATACGGGCGCTGCCGCCAATAAGCTCTATCATCATGACGGTCTCTGGCAGGTCGGCCAACATCAACTCCAGCTCGCTGGAAAGTAAATGTGCCTGAGTGGTCGAAAAGCCGTTGGAATTATTTTCGTCGATGCGCCGCAATATTACCCAGCGCAACAGCTTGTTTCGCAGACGAGGAGAAAGATCATTGCGCTCTAACACATAGCGCATCACTTGACTGCCCACCAAATGAGCCAGCTCTTGAGGAGGTTTACGCAGCTCAGGCCTCACACCCAATTGAAGCGCGTGCGCCCTTAATCTTGTTAACTGTTTTTGCCTTGGTGATGGCAACATCCATACTACAGGTGCCAACATCAGACTAATTACAACAACGGCAAGTATCCACGGATACATTGACTCTGGCGACATCGGTATTCCTAAACTATGGTTGGAAGGGTAAATGATTGATCTGATACAAGAGATTATCCGGACTATGCGTGCTATAAATAGCAGAGTCAATATAACAGGGAGCTAGAACCATGTCCGACTATACTCATATCCTGCTAGCAGTAGACCTTTCTGAGGAAGCGCAGCAAGTAGCTGACAAAGCAAAAGCATTGGCAGCAGCCTACAGCGCCCAGCTCAGCATCATCCACGTTATTGAACCCATCAGTTTTACCTACGGTGGCGATATCCCACTGGATTTCTCCAGTATTCAAGAAGAGATTCAGAGTCAGGCCAAGTTGCAACTGAGCAAACTATCCGAACCAATGGGAATTGCGAGCGAAGGTCAGCATCTGGTACTGGGCCGACCAGAAAACGAAATCCACAATACGGCGGAAGAAATCGGCGCGAATCTTATTGTGGTAGGCAGCCATGGCCGTCACGGGCTGGCGCTAATCTTCGGCTCGACCGCCAACGGAGTCCTGCACGGTGCAAGCTGTGACGTACTGGCCGTGAGGGTAAGCGAATAAGCGCATTAATTGATGTCGGTGTAAATCTGACTCACGCACAATTTCGTCTAGATTTAGCCGACGTCATCACTCGCGCCCAAGACGCAGGTGTATCTCCGATGATTCTCACCGGAACCTGCGTTGATAGCTCAACCCAGGCAGCACAATTATGCCTGCAGCACCCCGGTTTACTTTACTCGACTGCGGGCATACACCCCCACGACGCCAGCGCAGCCGACCACCAAGCGCTGGAGGCCATAACCCAGTTGTGTCAACTGGACTGCGTTAAGGCTATCGGTGAAACAGGTCTCGATTTTAACCGAAATTTTTCTACACCAGAGCAACAAATAGCCAGTTTTGAGGCACATTTAATACTGGCTCAGCGCAGCGGGCTGCCGCTTTTTCTGCATGAAAGAGACGCCTACGATACACAGGCAGCAATGCTTAGAGAGCACCAGCAGGCGCTCGGCAAGGTAGTCATTCACTGTTTCACCGGCAATCGCCAGCAACTCAATGACTGGCTCGATCTGGGTTGTTATATTGGGATAACCGGCTGGGTCTGCGATGAACGCCGGGGCAACATGCTGCGTGAAGCAGTAGTCGATATACCTGATGATCGATTACTGATCGAAACCGACGCCCCCTTTCTTATACCCAGAGACATCCCCAAACAGCAGCTGACGATTCCCAAACCCCGGCGTAACGAGCCCTGCCTGCTACCGCATATCCTTGAGGTAATCGCCCACTGCCGACAACAAGATATACAGGAACTCGGTGCTTTTACCCGCGCCAACGCCATCTCTTTTTTCGATTTGCCTACGGCCAACGGTTAAATGAGTCAAAAGCCGAACTAAGCTGACAAATTCGTGTCATATAGTCGTCGTAAATGGACATAATCTGCGTACTTTACGTATTTACGCAATACCCTTCGTTATGGTGAGATAGGTGTCCTAAAAACAACATGAGATGTTTGATGCCCCGCATTCTATTTTTGATGCTATTCCCTGGTCTGCTACTGCTTGGTGGATGCTTTTCTGCGCCTCCTCAGGCCCAGCTGATCGGGAGTTCAGGGCAGGCCATGGTTGCTACTACCGCATGCAGCGAAAGGCTATTTGACCCCGCTACAGATAAATCCCTACCGGCCGACGGATTTTCTCTGGCCAGCTGGAATATCTACAAGCAGGGTATGATCGGCTGGCAGAAAGACCTTGCACGACTGTCAGCAGACGCAGACATTCTGTTACTGCAAGAAGCCTGGTTACAGCCCGCGTTAAGAGTCGAGTTGAAGCAAGCAAATCTGGAGTGGGAAATGAGCCCCGGGTTTCAATACCGTGGAGCGCCTGCCGGCGTCATCATTGCCTCTAAATCTTCTTCCAGCGCCAATTGCAGCCTTGTATACCGCGAACCTCATATCTATCTGCCCAAAGCAGTGCTATTGAGCTACTACCCCATAGAAGGACGATTAGAGCGATTACTGGTAGTCAATGTACACAGCGTCAATTTCTCTGTGGGAACCAAAGGCTATGCTATGCAATTACAATCGGCCAAAAACATTATGGATAGTCATGCGGGTCCAATGGTACTGGCCGGTGATTTTAATACATGGAGTGACGCTCGGATGACCGCGCTAAACACCCTCTCCCAAGAGATGGGCATGGAGGTGGTTTACTTTGAAGGCCAACAGCCCGCTGAACATATTGGACGAGTCGTTGATCATATTTATTTCAAGGGACTCACTGCGATAGAAAGTAAGGTTTTGACAGTCGAATCCTCAGACCACTACCCACTGGAGGTACGCTTTGTGCTGGACGACAACGCAATTTAGGTTTATTCCGAACGCTTTTATTTACCTTCTTCTCACTGTCACAGCGAATGCTTTTGCCGCAACTGAGCAAGAGATAGCAACGGATCAGGAAATCACTCATTTACTGGATTTTGTCGAGCACTCTAGGTGTAACTTTAACCGCAATGGTACCGTTCATAAATCGCTGGAAGCCCGACAACATATGGAACTTAAATACGGTTATGCCAAACGTTGGGTAGGTACTGCTGAAGACTTTATTAAATATACTGCGACTCAAAGCACCATAAGTAAAAGACCCTACCACGTCGTTTGCGATGGGCAACAGATTCCCAGCGCTGAGTGGCTGATCGGGGAGCTGAAAAAATACCGCGACAACAATCTTAAAGGTTAGTGCATAGCCAATCGGAAAACTGAGCCGCATCAAAGGGCCAGCCTAAATCCTGCTCTATGCCCTCTAAAGCTAACACCGGAATGCGAACCCCATATCGCTGCATCAGATCATCTGAATCAGCGATTTCAACAGGGAGTATAACCGCGCCCATGTCCTCAGCTATAGGTTGAGCTAACTCCATAGCTTGCTCGCAAAGATGACAGCCGAGCGTAGTATAGAGATATATGTTTGTCACTTATTCGCTCCTGGTACAACAGACAATAAAAAACCGGGTTGCGTTTAGGCAACCCGGTTCTCAATATAAAGCGCTTGATCAATAATTAGAGATCATAGCCACTTTCATTATGCAGTGCGACATCCAGACCCTGACTTTCTTCATCAGCGGTTACTCGTAAGCCCGTTATCACGTCCACCAGCTTCAATAGCACGTAAGTAACTACTGCAGTATAGGTCGCAACAGCCAAAATACCCGTTAGCTGAACACCCAGTTGCTGAACAATAGTCACACCCTCAGCCAAGCCTAAGCCGCTGAACAAGCCCAACTCACTGCTGGCAAAAATACCCGCCATAAACGTGCCCAATATACCGCCAACACCGTGCACCGGAAACACATCAAGCGAATCGTCTATCTTAAATTTTTGCTTGATGGCCAAGGTTGCATAAAAACAAACAAAACCCGCGCTACAACCAATCAGCAATGCTCCGCCTGGGCCTACATAGCCAGACGCAGGTGTAATAGTACCCAAGCCAGCAACCATACCAGTCACAATGCCCAGCATGCTGGGCTTGCCGTATTTCTTCCATTCCAGGCACATCCATACCAATGAGCCGGCTGCTGCAGAGATATGAGTGACCAGCATAGCCATACCCGCGTTGCCATTGGCTGCCAACGCGCTACCCGCATTAAAGCCAAACCAACCCACCCACAACATTCCAGCACCTGTCACCGTCATGGTCATGTTGTGCGGTGGCATCGCCTGGACACCGAAGCCCCTGCGATTTCCAATCACTAATGCGCAGACCAGCGCCGCTACACCTGCTGTAATATGTACTACCGTACCGCCGGCAAAATCCAGCAGTCCCATTTGCATTAACCAGCCACCGCCCCAAACCCAATGGGTAATCGGCGCGTAAACCACTATTAGCCAGAGAATACTAAACAAAACCACGGCCGAAAAACGCGTACGCTCGGCAAAAGCACCGATAATCAAGGCCGGCGTAATTACTGCAAAAGTCATCTGAAACATAGCGAAAACCGTCTCAGGTATATCACCACTCAAAGACTCAGTACCCACCCCGGATAGCATTACCAGAGAAAGATCACCTATCCAGGCATTACCCGGGGAGAAAGCCAGTGAATAGCCCACCAGATACCACACAATTGACGCTATGCAGGTAATGGCAAAACATTGCATTAGTATACTCAGTACGTTTTTGCTACGTACTAATCCGCCGTAAAACAGCGATAGTCCAGGAATTGTCATAAACAGCACCAGCGCCGTAGATGTCAGTATCCAGGCTGAATTAGCCTCATTCAATTCCTGTGCTTGAGCCATTACTGGCATCAAAGCGAATAATATTACGGCTACCAACCGCATGCCGATTTTAGGCATAACCCCTCCCAATCTATATTGTTATAGCAACGCGTATACCTGCACCAATCTTGCTCATAACCAATTACAAGCGCACCAATATGAGGCACATAAACGCAAAATAAAACACATCAATAACCCGAATCTAATGTGCGGGCTCAAGACAGTCAATAAAACAGCCGTTTACAGAAATCAAACGTCGGCTTCCCTACTAGAATATGCAATTTCTATTCCAATAGAGAAAATTGTGAGAGATGCATCATCCAGCCCCATATCAGGGCATGCCGTTAAGCCGATATTCCTCAGGAATTTGCTCCAGACCCGAAATACTGGTGCCAGCATCTCGCAACATACCGTCTTTGATATCGTAAAGATAACCGTGCACAGTCAGCGACTGACCGCGATGCCAGGCATTTTGCACAATAGACGTTTGGCAGACCTGGGCCACCTGTTCGATAACACTCAGTTCACACAGACGATTAACGCTCGCCTCTTTTGACTCAAACTCATCAACTTCAGTGCGATTGGCCTGATAAAGCGTCTTTAAAGAGTGCAGCCAATGGTCAATCAAACCCAGTTGCTTTTGGGTCATTGCTGCTGCAACACCACCACAGCCGTAGTGGCCACAGACGATAATATCTTCAACTTTTAGCACTTCTACAGCGTATTGAATCACTGACAGACAATTCAGATCGGAATGTTTTACCAGGTTTGCTACATTGCGATGAACAAATAACTCACCGGGCATCATGCCCACTATTTCATTTGCTGGCACACGGCTGTCGGAGCAACCTATCCATAGGAACTTTGGCGACTGCTGCCTCGCCAGACGCATGAAAAACGCAGGGTCTTCTTCTTTATGGGCCATAGCCCAGCGTCGATTCTTCTCAAATAACTTATCAGTAACACTCATATCAGCCACTCGGGTATACTATTTTTCTGTCCTTATAAAACCACAAGCCAACCCTCCTTGCAATTGAACATAAAAATGAAACCTGACCTAAGCAGCACTCTGACAATTTACGGACGAAACCCGGTAGCAGAAGCACTGGATAACGACGCGATCACCGTCCAGCGGCTACATCTTGCGGAGAGCAATAAACCCAGCTCGGCGATAAAGGATTTGCGACGTCAGGCCGAGCGACGCGACATAGAAATACGCTATCATAGCAAGCAGGAATTATCGCGCATTTCAAAAAATGGCCGTCAGGATCAGGGGGTCGCAGCTGATATTTTCTGCCCATTACTGCAACCCTACGAAAACTTGCTATCGGAGCCCGCCCAGGGTCGCCTGTTGGCAGTAGACCGGATAAACAACCCGCAAAATTTAGGCATGTTGATTCGATCTGCCTGCGCCGGTGGTATCGCCGGTCTATTACTCCCATCTGAAGGAGGCAATACCAAGCTGTCGCCTTTAGTCGTTAAGGCAAGTGCAGGTACACTGTTTCGTTTTCCCGTATATAGATGCCACTCTCTGGCTACCGCGCTGCAATCGCTGGGCGAACATGGCTATAGGCGTTATTGCCTGGCAGGAGGCAAAGGCCGTACCTTACATGAAGCGGATAGTTCACAAGCCGCGGTCTATGTTCTGGGAAATGAAAGTGAAGGTGTCAGTCGGGAGGTCATGAACATCTGCGATGAGTCATTACACATCCCCATGGCCAACCAGGTGGAGTCACTGAATATTGCTGTTACCGCAGCGCTGATTGCTTTCGCCCGTTAAAAAGTCGTATCGATCAATTGTCGAACCGTGACTTTGTTGCGGCCCGAAGATTTGGAAGCGTAAAGCGATTTGTCTGCCATAATCAAAGCCCTGCGCCAGCCCTGAAGAATGTCGGGCACCGCAGACAATACGCCAATACTGACTTTAATAGTCAAATCTGTCGTACCAAATTTAATCCTCAATGCTTGTATTCTGATGCGGATTTTTTCAGCTACAACCGACGCTCCCCCGACTTCAGTCTCAGCCATAATCAGCGCAAATTCATCGCCGCCGTAGCGCGCTACAACATCGGTAGAACGCTGCATACAGTCCATCAGACATGCTGCAACAGCTCGTAAAACCTCATCACCCGCCACATGACCGTGGGTATCATTAATCGCCTTAAAGTCATCTAGGTCAATAATCAATAAAGTAATTGAATGCTGGTTACGGTAGGCACGCTGCCATTCGGTTTCAAATCGTGCATCGAAATACCTGCGATTCATCACTTCGGTCAGTGGATCAATATTGGACTGTTCCTCCAACATGCGATTACTGCGTGACAACTTTTCCATGGCCCGCGTTAACTCACGGGTACGGCGTTTCACTCTAATTTCGAGCGCTTCACTGACGGCTTTTTCCTGTACCAGTGCTTGTTCTCTATATTTGATAATCTGCTGGTCTTTTTGATGCACCTCATCTCGCATCATCATGGCCTGCTGTTGCTGCTCACGAATCTGTTCAATCACAGCCGCAGCCTGCAACAATACGCCTACAATCGTGCCCAGTTTGTAAATATCTAAAAAATACACGGCATATTCGAAGCCGGCGTAACGCGCCACCAGCACCGTTAAGCCCCCACCAAAAAGAAAGCCAAAAGACAGAACAAAGAAAATACTCACTCTGGAGCGACTACGAAATGCCACAACAGCAAAGCACACCCAACCCACCATTGCCGCGCCAAAACAGGCCGTTAGTAATATTTGGGTGAGTGAGGATGGGTGCCACATATTGAACAATAAAATAGTAGAAACAAGAAACAAATAGGTCATTATTAAGTGATACAAACCCCGCTTCCTGTCGCGGATCTCGTAGATTGACAAAATAAATGCAAGAGAAGACACAATCAACAACCAGGTAAATATCTTGGCTGCGTAGATATTAAATTTAGGCGAGTAGGTCCAAATATACTGATAACCTTCACCAGTCATTGCCAAAGCCATACCGCCCAAACACAGTATGTAAGACATCATGGCCAGATAAGTCGGGCTTCGTAAATATACCCAGGTCATAAGGTAATAAAACGCCAGGACCAGTAATACGCCATAAAATACGCCGTTCCACATAGTCATGGCCGACTGATTGCGGGCAAAATCATCCGTATTCCAGAGCGACATAGGAATAATTGGGTTGCCCTCACTACGCACCCGGGCATAGACATCCCTTTCTTCTCCAGGCTTGAGCACTAAGCTGAAAGCATAATCTGCAAAAGGCATCTCCCGTGTTTCAAAAGGTTTTGATGTGCCTGTCGAGTATTGTTCAATAATGTTGCCATTGCTGATCTTGTATAAATCCAGCTCGATTAGGTCAGCGTAATTGATATGGAAATAGACTTGGCGTGAACGATTAGAGCTGTTTGTCAGGCGAAAACGTAACCATACTGGCTCGAAGGCCATCTCCAGTACCACCGAGGGGTCAGCCAGTAGTAGCCAGTCATCATCCAAATCAGTATTCATCACCGATTCAAGAGAATCACGTCTGGAATCTACAGCAAGAACCTCAACATAACCCACTACGGAACGGCCGTGATGCGAAGCCAAGTCTAGGGAGGGTACTGCAGCAAAAGAGGATAAAGAAGACAATAACAGGAGCAGCAAAATACCACACCGCTTAATACTGACGGACAAAAACTTGCCTGCAAATCCCCTGACTTTCATCAAAGTCCTGCGTCCTTTCTATTATTCTGGTCTAATAATAGACCATCCATGGCCAAAAGGCCTTATTTTGACAAATACCCCATGGCTTCTTCCAGGCCATTAAGTGTCATCGGATACATGCGATCTTCAAATAGTCGCTGTACTAATGAGGTAGATTGAACCCAGTCCCACTCATCCCGGGCTACCGGGTTAAGCCACACGGCCTTTTCATAGGTTGACAGTATACGTCGCATCCAGGCTTCACCAGACTCCTCGTTCCAGTGTTCGACACTGCCGCCAGGCTGGACAATTTCATAAGGCGACATGGCGGCATCTCCGACAAATATCAGCTTATAGTCGTGTGCATATTTATGCAAAATGTCCAAAGTCGGAAATCGCTCATGCTGACGGCGGATATTATTTTTCCACACCGATTCATAAGTAAAATTATGGAAATAGAAATACTCCAGGTGTTTAAACTCTGTCCGTGCCGCAGAGAATAATTCCTCGCACAGTTTGACATGCGGGTCCATCGACCCACCAACATCGAGAAACAATAATACCTTCACCGCATTGTGACGCTCAGGCACCATCTTGATGTCCAGCAAACCGGCGTTGCGGGCAGTACAGGCAATGGTGTCATCCAAATCGAGTTCATCTGCCGCACCACTGCGGGCAAATTTTCTCAACCGACGCAAAGCCACCTTAATATTTCGAGTGCCAATTTCGACGTCGTTATCAAGGTTTTTGAAATCTCTCTTATCCCACACCTTAACTGCGCGATTATTTTTCCCTTCACCTCCGACCCGAATGCCTTCCGGATTATAACCGCCGTGACCGAAGGGCGATGTACCACCTGTACCCACCCATTTATTACCGCCTTCATGACGCTCTTTTTGCTCGTCCAGGCGCTTTCTAAATTCCTCTATGAGCTTTTCCAAACCACCCAATGATTCTATTTTGGCCTTTTCTTCATCGCTGAGGTTTTTTTCGAATTCCTTACGCAGCCAATCATCCGGAATCATCGCCTCGATCAGGTCATCAAGTGACTGTAAATCTTTAAAAAACGCACCAAAAGCCTGATCGTAACGGTCATAGTATTTTTCATCTTTAACCATGACGGCTCGCGCCAGGAAATAAAAATCATCCAGGTTAGCGAATACCAAGCCCACCTTAAGCGCTGCCAGTAGATCCAGTAATTCTTTAAGAGAAACAGGTACCCCGGCATTACGCAGACTATTAAAGAAACCAATCAGCATTAACGAGTCTCGCGTCTATGCATAAAGGCCAGTCTTTCCAGCAAATGTACATCTTGCTCGTTCTTTAACAGTGCGCCATAGAGTGGCGGTATCGCCTTGGACGGGTCTCGTGACTTGAGGATTTCATCGGGGATATCATCAGACATAAGTAGCTTGAGCCAATCAATTAATTCCGAAGTCGACGGCTTTTTCTTCAAGCCGGGAATCTGGCGAACATCAAAAAACACATCCATCGCCTGCTGTACCAACTCACCTTTGATATCGGGATAATGCACCTCAATAATTTGAGCCATAGTGGCGCGGTCAGGAAAGTTAATATAGTGAAAGAAGCAACGGCGTAAAAACGCGTCAGGAAGCTCTTTTTCATTATTACTGGTTATCAGAATGATAGGACGATGTACTGCCTTGACGGTCTCGCCGGTCTCATAGACAAAAAATTCCATCTTGTCGATTTCGACCAACAAATCATTGGGAAATTCGATATCCGCCTTATCAATTTCATCGATCAACAAAACCACCGGTTTATCGGCAGTAAAGGCCTCCCATAACTTACCCTTTCTAATATAATTGGCAATATCGTGAACGCTTTCATTACCCAGCTGCGAGTCACGTAAACGCGACACCGCATCATATTCATACAGACCCTGCTGCGCTTTTGTGGTCGACTTAATATGCCACTGATACAGATCCAGACCCAAGGCAGAAGCCACCTGCTCGGCGAGCATGGTTTTACCTGTACCGGGCTCTCCTTTAATCAATAAAGGGCGCTGCAGCGTGACGGCTGCATTAACGGCCAAACGAAGGTCCTCTGTTGCAATATATTCGTCCGTACCTTCAAAGGTTTTCATCATTTTTCACCGTGTATTTATAGGGTATCTCAAAGAAGGAGCACCTTACTGTCACCTGCACTGTAGTGCAAGTTAAAAGCCGGTATGACAAGGGCACCATAGAACGGAGCATCAGAGTGTTAGTCAGAGATGGCCATTCCTCTGTAAGAGGCTATACTTTGCTTTCACCCAGACACCGCAAGGACAATCCCATGAGCCAGATATTCGACGACAATAGTCTCACCATCGGTAATACGCCATTGGTCAGGCTTAAACATGTCGCACCCGGCGCCAATATTTTGGCTAAAATTGAAAGTCGCAATCCGGCCAATTCCGTTAAATGCCGAATTGGGGCCAATATGATCTGGGAAGCAGAGAAATCCGGTCAACTGACGCCGGGTATGACCATTGTTGAACCTACCAGCGGGAATACGGGCATCGCGCTAGCTTATGTGGCGGCAGCCCGCGGCTATTCCCTGACCCTGACCATGCCTCATACCATGAGCCTTGAGAGACGTATGGTTCTAAAGGCTCTGGGCGCGGAGTTAGTAATCACTGACGCCGCAAAAGGCATGAAGGAGTCCATTCAAAAAGCACAGGATCTCGTCGATGCCAATCCCGGCACACATTTGATGTTGCAGCAGTTTGAAAACCCCGCCAACCCAGCCGTACATGAGAGCACCACAGGGCCAGAAATATGGCGTGATACCGATGGCGCTATCGACATACTGGTATCCGGTGTTGGCACCGGAGGCACTATTACCGGTATTTCTCGATACATCAAAAATACAGAGGGTAAAGCCATTACCTCCGTGGCTGTCGAACCAAGCTCAACAACACTGATTACGGCGGCCATGGCGGGCGTTGAACCCACTCATGCACCACACAAAATTCAGGGTATTGGCGCGGGTTTCTTGCCCAAAAATCTCGATTTATCGATGGTCGATCAATGCGAGCAAGTCGACAACGAAGAAGCCATAGAATTTGCCCACAGGCTAATGCGTGAGGAAGGTATTCTGGCGGGGATATCCAGTGGCGCCGCGGTAGCGGCTGCAGTCCGGGTAGCCCAACAAAGTGGCAACGAAGGTAAAATGATTGTAGTGATACTGCCCGACTCTGCCGAGCGCTATCTTTCTACGGCTCTTTTTGAAGGTATGTTTAGCGAAACGGAAACCGTGCAATAGACCGTGAGGCCTTATCAGGCCTCTGGTATCTGCTGATCGGTATTCTCGGTCCGAGCCATACCTGGCTCGGTTCTTGTTGCAACAGAGGACTTGGTCGCCGTGCGCGACTGCACAAATGTCGTTATGCTGACCACGGTAAAACCCAAGGCTAGCGCCACCAGCAAAGGCCTCACTCCCAGTGAAAGAATTTCATCTTCACCCAGCAAACCGCCAAAAATTGCCACAATATAAGCCGGCGCCATGGCACTGTGGTCCAACATGCTATAAGCGGGAGTAAACAGCGGTATCGCCACAAAAAGACGCAATAGTCGACGTATCCAGCCATCTTGCATTTTACCGGTCAGTCGCCACCAAACAACCGCCAATGCGCCAACCGCTAATAGATAAACCGCCCAAGTCTCCCAATTCATTCGTTTACCCACTGAATAATATGTTCGTCCCACCCATCGGGGTGGACACTCTCTTCAGACAAAACTTTGTCCACTACGGATATATCCACTTCATGCACCGTATCTTTGCTACCCGATACTAAATAATGCCAGTCAAACAGGGGTTTACCCTCGGCTCGCAACCTGTAGGCACAGCTTGACGGCAACCACTGAAATTGATTTGGCTGCAGCTTGGCAACGGAAATACAGCCCTCTACCCTGTCTAATCGATGAGTATAGTCACGGCAAGTTGCACTGTCCAAGTCCAGTAAGTGACAGGCAATACGAGTATATTGCAGCTCCCCGCTGTCCTCGTCTTCACACTTATGCAGACAACAGCGTCCACAGCCATCACAAAGTGCCTCCCATTGCTCGGAAGACAATTCAGCCAGTTTTTTATCTTGCCAAAATTCTGCCACTAACGGGCCATCTTGCTGTTTTGGTCCGACATTTTTGCCATTTCGCTGAAAACTGTCGGTGGCATTTGCAAATAGAAACCCTGTTCCTCTATGCCAGCAAGCACTTTGGCTGTATCGGCCCTGGCCAATTTTTTCTCTGGCGTAATCAGCAAGGTCATCGCTAGTTCAGCTACGCCAAAACGCTTCATTAAGGGCTCGGGCACTTTAGATAAACCATCACGCTTGTCGACGTAAAGATACATACCTTCATTGCGAGCAGATCGATAAATACTGGTAATCATTGCTTTGCCTCGCTCTGTGCGGCCAAACAATCTATCAACTGCTGGCCAATAACCGCTTCGCGCCAACCCTGCAAACCTTGTGGCAACTGAATATTGTCGGCCAAATGACTATTAAGCAAATCAACCAGATCTTTCTTTTTCGCCAGCAATTCAGGCCCTACGACTAACAATTCCGCCTGTTTATTCAAACAATCTCGCAATTTTTGCATGGTATTCTTGGCAGACTTATCCAGCGGCGGCGGCGCAACCTCTGGCCAGGTATCTTCCGGTCGGGCTATCGCCTGAGCTACCAAATCAAGGAGTTTTGTACCCTGACGACGCAGAGTAGACTCCTCGATCGCCTCTATAGCGGCGAGCTCAGTCTGGTTTTTGGGCCGCCTCGACGCCAATTGAGAAATTGCAGCGTCCTTTAATAACCAGTTACGAGGTTTATCGGATTCGCGTGCCCACATCTCACGCCAGGCACAAACCTCCTGTAGTACAACCAATTCACGCGAAGTCATTCTCGCACTAGCACCCAGACGCAAATAATACTTGTGTGGGTCGATACGGGTACTTAAACGCTCACTCATTGCCGCGCTATCAGCCAAAGCCCACTGCCAACGACCCTGCGCCTCGAGTTTCTCACGTAAAAGAGGGTAAATCGCCAATAGGAAATGTACGTCGGCCGCCGCGTACTGGCACTGACGCTCAGTTAGCGGTCGGCGTAACCAATCAGACCGAGTTTCTCCTTTTGGCAAATCGAAACCCAACAGCATTTCAACTATTTTGCTAAAACCGGGGTTATGTACCAGGCCCGCAATACTGGCCGCAATCTGGGTATCGAGTAGTGGCGATGGAAGGCAGCCCATACTGTGCTGAAATACTTCGAGATCTTCACTGGCAGAATGGATCAGTTTCAATACCGATTGCGCCTGCAACACCTCACCAAATGACGATAAGTCTTCGCAAGCACAGGGGTCAATCAAATATAGCCCTTCACCATCAGCAACCTGGATCAGGCCGACAATAGGATAGAAAGTCGATTGCCGCATAAATTCGGTATCGATCGCCAATACATCACAGTGCATCCAGCGCACACAGATCTGCGCTAGTTGCTCACTGGAATCAACCCAGGTATAGCTAAGCTCAGGTAACTCTGACATAAATTATTTAATCTCCTGACGACCGCTTAAGGCGTGAGCCAGGGTGCCGCCGTCAACGTATTCGAGATCGCCTCCAAGAGGCACCCCATGAGCTATCCGAGAGACCATCACGCCGAGCGGCCGCAACTGCTCGCTGATATAAAACGAGGTCGCCTCCCCCTCAACGGTCGTGCCGGTGGCAATTATCACTTCGTTAACGCTGGCATGGTTAATTTGCTCCAGTAATTGATCAACACCGATTTCAGAGGGGCCGATACCATCGATAGGAGACAAATGCCCCATCAATACAAAATAGGTTCCCCGATAACCGCCAGATTGCTCAATTGCCAATATATCTGCCGGAGTTTCAACCACACAAACCGTTTGCGAATCCCTGTGAGAGCTGCTGCAAAGACCGCAGATCGGCTCTTCAGTAAATGTACGGCATTGCGGGCAGCGACCCACGTTCTCCATGGCTTCGGCCAGGGCATCCGCCAATCGGGCACCGCCTGTTCTATTCCTCTCCAGCAGATGCATAACCATACGCTGAGCCGATTTTGGGCCAACACCGGGCAATACTCGCAGGGCTTCAACTAACTCATCAATAAGTGGACTAAACGACATGGTGAACTCTAAAAAGGCATTTTGAAACCGGGAGGCATTTGCATACCGCCGGTAATCTCACCCATTTTTTGCTGGTTATTGACCTCGACCTTGCGTACAGCGTCATTCACAGCAGCGGCCAAAAGGTCTTCCAGAATTTCTTTGTCTTCACTCATCAGGGACGGATCAATACTGACGCGTTTAACATCATGACGACCGTTCATGGTAATACTTACCAAACCTGCACCCGACTCACCTTGCACCTCTGCTTCAGCCAGCTCTTGCTGTACCTTTTGCATTTTTTCCTGCATCGCCTGAGCTTGCTGCATTAAATCATTCATACCATCTTTAAACATAATTCTACTCACTCATCCCGGGGTTGCACGCTGTCCAGCACTAACTCTCCGTCAAAATTAGCTACCAGACCGGCGACGTTAGGGTCATTCTGCAGTTCGGCTACGGCCGCCGCCATGCGCTCTGCTTTTAGTCGCGCCAGTCGCGCTGCGGGAGTTTCCTGACCTGGACTGCCCACCGTAATTGTTACTTTAAGCGAAGCACCACCATATTCTCGCAAAGCCTGCTCAATACGTTGACGATAATTCTCGTTAAACAGTGACGACTGTTGCTGATCAATGGTCAGTTCAAGGCCAGCGCTATCGGCCGCCTCCAACGCACAATTCATGATGATATTTCTCACCACCCCTTTTACTGGCAGTGATTCCACAATTTGGGGCCAATTAGCCGGAACCAGACTTATAGCCTCAGTCGTCTCGACGTGCTCAAGCACTGCAACTGGCACGCTAGCGGTTTGAGCAATGACCGCAGGCTCATTAGTTGTTTGAACAACGGGTGCCGGAGCAGCCGCTGCAATCCATGGCGGCCGGCTCTCTTCAGGAAGAGTCTTCCGCTCTGTGGGTCTATCTTCGTTAAGCCGGCTGGTCGGCTCTGCCGCCATAGCAAGCAAAGACTGCTCTCGAGCAGGTACCACCGGGGGTGTTTTTACAGCCAAGGCCTCTGCCGGGCCAGGCATCTGGCCCGTCCGGCTAGAGGACTTTTTTGCGGAGGACACCCCTTCGCTACTGACTTCAGCACCCTGCTCCGCCCACGTTGGTATGGCCATAGGGGCGAAACTCAACATGCGCAATAACACCATTTCAAAACCGGCTCTCAGATCTGGCGCGAAAGGCAGGTCTCGCCTGCCATTAATTGCCATCTGATAGTAAAGCTGTACTTCTTCTGCACTGATAGTCGCCGCTAACTCACGCAGCGCGTCAATGTCGCCACGCGAAGGATCAAGCGCTTCCGGCACTGCCTGTGCCACAGCCAGGCCATGTAGCTGAGAGGTCATTTCTGTTAATACTGAGGCATAATCTGCGCCATATTCTGCCAGATTGGCTACTTGCTGAAACACGGCTTGCCCATCGCCTGCTGCCAGACAATGTATTAGTTTCAACACGACACCACGGTCCACGCTGCCCAGCATAGAGCTCACGTCTTGCTCTAGTACCTTACCGCTGCCAAATGCAATAGCCTGGTCAGTCAGACTCAGGGCATCCCGCATACTGCCTTCTGCCGCGCCAGCCAGGCCCCACAGAGCAGGCTCTTCAAACTCAATCATTTCCTGACCTAGCACATCAGTCAAATGACCCACGATGCGCTCAGGCGTTATATTTTTCAGGTTAAATTGCAGGCAACGCGACAATATTGTAGCTGGTAATTTCTGTGGATCAGTAGTCGCCAACAAAAATTTCACATGCGGCGGAGGCTCTTCCAGAGTCTTCAATAAAGCATTGAAGCTGTGGGTAGAGAGCATATGTACTTCATCGATTAGATAGACCTTGTAGCGACCCCGGGTCGGTGCATATTGCACGTTTTCCAACAACTCTCGGGTATCTTCTACTTTGGTACGCGAAGCCGCATCGACCTCAATAAGATCGATGAAACGCCCTTCGTTGATCTCCTGACAGGCCGAACACTGACCACAAGGCTGCGAACTAACACCTGCTTCACAGTTAAGACAGCGCGCCAAAATACGGGCAATAGTCGTCTTGCCCACACCGCGAGTGCCGGTAAACAGATAGGCATGATGCAAACGGTCACGATCGAGAGCGTTGACTAAGGCCTGTAGGACGTGTTCCTGGCCAACCAGTTCACGAAAACTTTTGGGGCGCCATTTACGCGCCAATACTTGATAGGACATCCGTTGTAACGCAATCCCTAGAGTCGAGGGTTAAAAGAGCTATTATACACAGGGGGAACAAAACAGGGAGAGATTGGGTGGCGACTCCTGCCAGCCACACCCCGGCACACGATTTGATGGCTACCGTTGCTCCCTTCCGGGCCTGGCGGAGTTTACCATCTATCATTGCGAAGGGACCGACAGAAGTCACCATAATGCCCACGGCATAAAGCGTGGGCGGGCGATTATGGAGGACTCGTCAATTCAATGCAAGAGCCATTCAGCAAAATACTCACGGCCAACAAATAACGCTCTTAGCCACCAAATCAACTGGCAAACAAAGCCTGTAGCTTGGCCGTATCTGGCGCCAGCACCACGCCTCGCTCGGTCACCAATGCTGATACCAGTGAGGCGGGTGTAACATCAAATGCCGGATTCTCGGCATGTACACCCGCAGGAGCTACCGTCTCACCGCGCCAATGAGTCACTTCTTCGGCTGGTCGCTGCTCGATCGGGATTGCGCGGCCATCGGGCGTCGACATATCAATAGTGGATGTGGGTGCAACGACCATTAGCCTCGCACCGTGGTACTGCGCCAGAATAGCCAAATTAAAAGTGCCGACTTTATTGGCCACGTCTCCGTTAGCCGCGACACGATCAGCGCCCACAATCACCCAATCGACACCGCGCTCTCCAATAATATGACCGGCAGCACCCTCAACCACGATAGAAACCGGTATTTGCTCACGACTGAGTTCCCAGGCAGTTAACCTGGCACCTTGCAACCAGGGACGTGTTTCACCCGCAAACACCTGCTTCACCTTGCCAGCAGTATGCGCAGCACGAATCACCCCCAAAGCCGTGCCATAACCGCCTGTAGCCAGCGCACCCGCGTTACAGTGGGTATATATCACCGAGTCCTCCGCTAGCAGGGCCGCACCCAATACACCCATATGTCGGTTGGTTTGTATATCTGTCACCAACATGTCTTTAGCCCAGGCCTCCAGCACTGCGGGCACATCGCCAGCCTGAGCAAGTAATGCTTCCGCCTGGTTTATCGCCCAAAATAGATTCACCGCGGTAGGTCTTGATTCACGCAAGACTGTTAAGGCAGGCAGCATCGCCTGCGGCCAGTCGATTGACACCTTTTCAGCTAAGTCGTGGGATAGTTGCCGCGCCTCCAGCACCACTCCAAATGCGGCGGTAATGCCAATAGCCGGGGCGCCTCTCACTACCATATCGGTAATTGCCAGAGCCACCTCTTGCGCGGTGTCATAGGGAAGATAGATTTCTTGCTGCGGTAGAACTCGCTGATCCAGTAACCACAGACGCTCGCCATCCCAACGTAATGTATCCACAGTGCTACTCCATAATATTAGAAGCGTGATTATACGATGACTGCGATCCGATGCTGGACAATATCCGTATTAAGTTCATAACCAACTGGTAACACCATAGAGCGCCTGCTAAGGATAAACTCCTTTTCTAACAAGCTCGCGAGACACCAATGAGGAATTGCAATGAGATTTGCCTACCACCCCAGCATGTGCGACCCGACGTTTTATATCCCCCTGGCCAAGCAGGTCGAAAACAGTGGTTGGGACGCTCTGAGCTTCCCTGATAGTATTTGCTACCCCAAAGAGGCAAGCTCTCAGTACCCCTACAATGCCGATGGCAGCAGAGACTTCCTGGATGAAGTGCCGTTCCTTGAACCTTTTAGCGCTATCCCGGCGCTGGCGGCTGTCACAGAGCGCATCAGCTTTTCGACCAGTGTGGTAAAACTGCCTATTCGCAACCCGGTACTGGTAGCCAAGCAAATCTCCACAATTGCAGTAATGAACAATAATCGCTTTGTCTTTGGTGTCGGGCTTAGCCCCTGGCAGGAGGACTTCGACATCTGCGGCGAACGCTGGGCCAAACGTGGCAAGCGCATGGATGAAATGATCGAAATTATGCGAAGATTATTGGCAGGTGGTTATTTTGGTGGCTGGGATAGCGAGTTTTACCAGATACCCGATTGCAAACTCTGCCCAGTACCGACAAAAGCAGTACCCATACTCACCAGCGGTCACAGTGAGGCTGCCCTTAAACGCGCCGCCAGAATTGGTGATGGCTGGATTAGTGCTGGCAGCTCACTGGAAGAATTAAAGCTCATGATTGGCCGTATCAATGAACTGCGAGAAGAATACGGCACCGCGGACAGGGCTTTCCAAATTCACGCGATGACCGAGGCAGCCTATAGCGCCGACGGGGTAGAACAACTGGAAGAACTGGGTGTGCATGAATGCATTATTGCTTTTCGCAACGCCTATGAGGGTAAACCCGACGAAGAAACACTGGAACAAAAGCTGGCGACTATTCAGTGGTTCGCCGACGAGGTGATAGCTAAAACCTGATAATCAATGACTCTGGGCCGCCTATTAGGAGACCTCAATCAACTGAATTGAGGTTTCTTGCTTTTGCTTCGTGCAATTTACTCGGTCGAGCATTAAAATTGCCGACTTTTTGAGCAAGACCTTGGGGACAGTAAACATGATTCGGGTAATTTTTAACCAAAAGGGCGGTGTCGGTAAATCCAGTATCGCAGCTAATCTGGCCGCCATCAGTGCTGCTGAAGGCCATTCAACACTGCTGATTGACCTGGATTACCAGTGTAATAGCAGCCAATACCTGCTGGGCGCTGAGCAGCCTCACGAAGAAAACACCATAGCCGATTTTTTCTCCAAATCCTTAAAAATGGGCGGCAAGCGCTCTACCGAACACTATATTACGGAAACGTCCTTTCCCAATCTGCATGTGATTGCTTCGCACCCCGAACTCGCCGAGATTCAGTCGCGATTGGAAGCCAAACACAAAATCTATAAATTCCGGGACTTGATCACCAAACTTACCGACAGCTACGACCGTATCTATATCGATACACCACCGGCCTTCAATTTCTACACGCTGTCGGCCCTGATCGCCGCCGATACCGTATTCATTCCCTTTGACTGCGATGATTTCTCCCGTCAGGCGCTCTACACCTTGCTGGAAAACCTGGAAGAGACTCGCGATGATCACAATGAAAACCTGGATCTGGGCGGTATTATCGTCAATCAATTTTTGCCCCGCGCTAACCACCCGCAGCGCATTGTGAATGAACTGCGTGCTGAAAAACTGCCCCTGTTCAACACACTGTTGGGCAGCTCCGTAAAAATGCACGAAAGCCACGAGATCAGCACGCCGTTGATTTACATGGCACCTAACCACAAGCTCACTTTACAGTTTGTGGAGTTGCATCAGGAAATCGAGAAAAAACGCCGCAAAAAGCGCTAAATTCGAATAGAGGAATCAGGACTCATTGGGACAAACCTTTGAGTCCTTTTTTATTTCAACAGAATGGCTATTGAGCCAAACGCTCGCTAGTGCTAGCGTAAGCAGCTTATTTACACTTCGGAAAACTCCCATGCGCCTTGCCAATGTTTTATGCCTAAGCCTGATACTGCTTTGCCAAGACTCACTTGCGGCAGACAATAGCACCATTCTCAGTTATGGCGCCCGGTTTCACCCAGTAGTAAGCCCAGGCGGCATGGTGGTATCGCAAGAGGCCGTAGCCAGTCAGGTAGGCGCTGAAATACTTGCCGCCGGCGGCAACGCCGTTGATGCAGCCGTCGCCACAGGCTTCGCCCTTGCAGTCACGCTGCCTCAGGCAGGCAACATTGGCGGCGGAGGTTTTATGCTGGTGCATTTAGCCGCTGAAAACAAAACTATCGCTATCGACTACCGCGAAACAGCACCGGCAGCCGCCCACCGCGATCTATTTCTTGATAGCGATGGCGAGGTCGACAATGAGCTGGCACGTTTCAGTCACCGCTCTGCCGGTGTACCGGGCACTGTCGCAGGCATGGTTTTAGCATTGAATAACTACGGTACGATGTCATTAAAAGACGTGCTTAAGCCCGCAATCAAACTGGCAGAACAAGGCTTCACAGTCGGCTTCCCCCTTGCCTATAGTCTGGATCGCCGAGCTAAACAATTTGCCAAATATCCTGCCAGCGCTGGCTACTACCTTGATGACCAGGGTACAGCTCATAAAGCTGGCAAGTTATGGCGGCAAGCCGATTTGGCCTGGAGCTTGAAGCAAATAGCCGCGCACGGTAACGACGGCTTCTACAAAGGACCCGTAGCCGACAAGATAGTCGCCCAGATGCAGCAAGGAGACGGACTGATAACTCACGCTGATCTCGCTGCCTACCGCGCCATTGAGCGACAACCCGTCACAGGAACCTATCACGGTTTCAAGATCGCCTCCATGCCGCCACCCTCCTCCGGCGGTATTCACCTGGTTCAGATGCTCAATATTCTGGAAGGCTGGGATTTACCCGCTATGGGCCATAACAGTACCGCCTATATTCACCACCTGGCCGAAACCATGCGCCGCGCCTATGCCGATCGCAGCCAGTATCTTGGCGACCCTGACTTTTACCCCGTGCCGGTAGAAAAATTAATCGATAAGGGTTATGCCAAATCGCTACGCGAAGGTATATCTGCCACCAAGGCAACGCCTTCAAGCGAGGTAGCTCCGGCGCTCGACGTTTATTATGAAAGCCCGCAAACGACGCAATACAGTGTCTGGGATAAACACGGCAATGCGGTCAGCAATACCTATACGCTGAATTTTTCCTATGGCAGCGGTATCGCCGTCGCCGGTGCCGGCTTTTTGTTGAATAATGAAATGGATGATTTCTCATCCAAACCCGGATCCCCTAACGGCTATGGTTTAGTAGGCGGTGACGCCAACGCCATTGAAGGAGGCAAAAGACCGTTGTCCTCTATGACACCTACACTAGTATTCAAAGACAACAAGGCGGTTATGGCTACCGGCAGCCCCGGCGGCAGCACCATCATTACCGTAGTGCTACAAAATATCCTCAACTTCATCAGCTTTGAGATGAATATCGCAGAGGCCTCTGCCGCGCCGCGTATTCATCATCAATGGCTACCCGATGCCTTAATGCTGGAATCGGGTATCAACAAAGATACACGCCAGCAACTGGAGGCCATGGGACACACCATATCTACCCGTAAAACGGTACTGGGTCGAGTGCAATCTATTAGCAGCGACGGTGAATATCGCTTTGGCGTCTCTGATAGCCGCTGGCCGGGCGGCGCTGCTGTTCCAGAATAGCCTGCCACCTGACTGAAAATGTCAGGTGATTTGAAATCGCATACCATTGTCCACTCGGTGGCTATTGCCTAATCTGAACGCTAGATATGGAGGCAACCGGATACGCTCGCCAGCGTTATCACAAAACGCGACTTTGCTCTGCTGACTCCACTCTTCTGGAAAACCACACGGGAGTCACACTATGCAAACCGAATTAAGTAAAAAGCTGGGCATTGAATATCCTATATTCGCCTTCACCCATTGCCGCGATACCGTAGTTGCCGTCAGTAAAGCCGGTGGTATTGGCGTACTCGGCGCTGTCGGCTTCACCCCGGACCAACTGAAAGAAGAACTCGACTGGATCGACGAGCATATTGGCGATCACGTTTATGGTGTCGACATTGTTATCCCCCAAAAATACGAAGGTATGGGTGATATGTCTGCCGAGGATATGGAAAAAGAACTGTGGAAAATGATTCCGCAGGAGAATATCGATTTTGCTCAAAAACTGCTTGCCGATGCCGGTGTACCCGCATGGCCTGATGGCACAACAACCATGGGACTGATGGGCTGGACCGACCAGACCGCCGGCCCATTGCTGGAAGAAGCCATTAAACGACCCCAGTGCAGAATGATCGCTAATGCACTAGGAACGCCCCCGGCAGACAAAATCAAAATGGTACAAGACAGCGGCCGCCTGATTGGCGCCTTGTGCGGCAAGGTCAAACAAGCTGTAGCGCATAAAGAAGCTGGCCTGGACTTCGTTATTGGTCAAGGCGGCGAAGGCGGTGGCCATACTGGCGAAATCGGCTCTATCGTATTATGGCCGCAGATGATCGACGCTATCGGTGATACACCGTTTCTCGCTGCGGGCGGTGTTGGCAACGGCCGTCAAATGCTGGCTGCCATGGCCATGGGTGCACAAGGCATCTGGACCGGCTCTCTGTGGTTGACCGTAGAAGAAGCCCATGCCGAACCTGCTCAGAAAGAATCGCTGCTTAAGGCCTCTAGCGAAGACACCGTACGCTCGCGCTCCTGGACAGGTAAAACCTGTCGCATGCTAAAGAACGATTGGTCGGAAGCATGGGAAGCGCCCGAGAACCCCAAACCACTGGGCATGCCATTACAAGGTATGGTGACCTCCGATGGTATGCGTCGTACTTCACGTTACGCCGGTGTAGGCGATTGCCAGAAAGTGGCATTTAACCCCTGCGGCCAGGTGATTGGTCAAATCAATGAAATCGAAAGCTGTCGTGGAGTGATATTCCGTATTCTGAATGAATATGTGGATGCCCTGGATCGACTCAATAGCTTAATGCCTGAGTAATTTCTGCCCAGTCAGAATCGGTTATGCTCACTGAAATATTCCGGAGAATGTTTATGAAATACATAAAGCCTTATCTGATTTTCAACCTGATGGTGTGGTTACCTTGGGGGTTGATGTGTATTTTTGACTTAAGTGCGATTGAAGAAATCATTGGTGTCACCAGTATTAATGCTTCTGGCAGCACAGATTTACGCGTCATGTACGGCGGCTTTCAAACCGCGGTTGGTTTAATGGCTGCATTGGCACTTTATAATCGTCGGTTTTTCCCAAGCTTGGTATTTTCGTTGGCGTTTTTAGGTTCATGCATGGCACTCAGTCGTAGCTACGGGGTGATCGTAGATGACAGCGCCACGGTTTATACCTTGGGCGTTTTGGCTTTCGAAGCTTTTGCAGGCATAAGCGGTATTTTGTGGCTTAAGTTTTTAGCGAGGGAAAAATTGGCTTTATGAAAAGATTTAAATATTCGATGGCACTAGGTGCCGCACTAGTCTACAACGCGGCTTTCGCAGACTCTGGCCATAACAGCCCGGTAGATGGCCCATTTGTACGCGCGGGCCAGACGCAAATTGACGAGGCTTTTGAAAGCGTCACCAGTGGCGACAACATATACGACCCTGTAAAAAACTGGGAAGGCAATTTGCCAGAAGGTTATCAGGCCAAGCGAAACGCCGCTTATCCTTGGGGCACCACAACCTACAAAGACAAAGAGCTGTGGATGGGAACCATCTCACAGGGCTGGTGTGTTTGGCCATTCCAGAATCTGAACATGCCTATTGGTTTAACCACATACGAAAGTGAATACACCGGTTGCTCTATCCAGAATGTACTGAGCACTCCTTCGGAAATCTTTGTATACAACTTTGATACCGGAGAGAAGACACTCATTCACGAAGGCACACTGAACAAAGGCGGCAAAGAATACACCGAATCGAAGATACCTCACGAGGAAATGTCAGCCATGTCCATCATGGGCCTTCGTGCGGCCGGCAACATTGGTGATTTGGTGTTCATGGCGGGTCACCACCTGCATCAAGGCAGCGAAGGCTGGTTGCGTATTTATGTATTCAATGCCAAAGAGCGCGCCTTTTTGGGCTATAGAGAACTGCGTGGCGATACCACTCGTCGCTTTAAAGTTCTGACCGATAATAATGGCGATTCCGCCTTGTACACTATTATTGGTTCCGAGACAGGCATGGGGCAGAAGGGGGATGGCCCAACGGTTATGTTGCGCTGGGTAGGCACCCAGGATGAGCCCTTCAAGGGAGGGAACTACCTGCAAACCGGTGACGGTCAAGCTGCGGGCTGGGACATTGTTTCCAGCTCCGAGCTGGATGGTCACTACGGCATGATCGGTGACTTCAAGCAATTCACCCACACTGATGGTAGCGAGCGCTTGATCATGTCTTCGGCGGCTCACCCCCTGCAGTACCAGGACAGTGAGCGTGATGCCAGTCGAAATGGCTCGGTGATGCTGCTGTCCAGCGCCATGCCTGAAGGCGGTTGGACGCGTGACAAGCCTATGGATTTCAAAGTAATCTTTGCTATGGATCGTTACGACCCGGAAGTTTATGGCCGTTGGGGTCACAAGTGGGGAACGACTAACATTCACAACGGCTACATCTACTTTGGTACCTACCACCAAGGCACCAGCGCTGGCTACAAGCACTTTAAAGAGGCCAATGAAGATCTTTTCGATGACCTCACGTCTTCCGAAGAGAAAGAAAAAGAGTTCCTGATCAATACTTGGCGCGCCAGTTCAATCTTCCGTATGAAGCTGGAAGATTTGGACGCGATCGGTGCTGGCACTAGAAACCCGGACCTGCTTTACGGTTATGAAACTTTCAAAATTACAGATAAAGATGGCAACTGGAAAACCGTTCCAAATGGTCTCAATGCCAGCCCTATGTTCGGCAAGGCCGGTATGGGCAACCCGGGTAACGTCTACTCCTGGACGTCGTTGAGCAAAGACGGTCAGCTATTTTGGGGCTTCTTCGATGCTTTCTCCGGCACACATGATCTGCTTTCCAAGGCGGACATCAGCAGCCTTTTGGTTGTTCCTGGCTTTTCAGTGCCTGTGCCATTTTGGGAGTCTTTCCGCGACAACAGCCAGACCAAAGTTTTACACGATTGGGCCGGCGAAGAGTTGACAGCCAATGGTTTGGCCAGTGACTTTGTACCCGGCGGTGACCTAGTGGTATTTGAAGGTGATAGGCCAGCTCGCATCTTGACTAAATCTGGCTTTGGTAACCCATGCGCCAACGGTGTGCGTAACGTGGAAACCATCAATGGACGTATCTTCTTTGTTACATCGACCTGGTGTAACTTGTCAGACAAGGCCGGTCTTGAGTTCTATGAGTACAAGCCCGAACTTGATAAATAGAGCGCTTAATTGTTAACAATAACCGAAGTGAGCTACGAAGGGCCTATTTTTTGAGGCCCTTTTTTATTGCTTGAAAATCCGAGAGTCTGAGGTGCAATAGATAGTGAGATGGGGGCTTTCAAGCCTGGCCTTGCGCTAAATCAATACACCGCGGCTAAACTTGTATAGCCTGAACCAACACTCATCATTCTGGGATAACTATGGAGAACGCAGTCCCCGAGTCGATTAAGCCTCGGTACACTTTTACCGTCTCTGCCCGTAGTAAGCCTGAGTCAACGCCGATTTTCCGCTTTCTACGTAATCAGTTTGGAAATTTGGCCTTGGCACAAATTGAAAGTGTTTTTGGCTTTGTAGAACAGTGCACCTTATACGGCGGCCGGAGCTTTACGCAGCCGGAGTTGTCCGATAGAGATGTCAAACAGCTAAATAATACCGGCATTGGTTTAAGGATTCCGCTGACCAACCACGATGTGGAACTAAGAGAGTATCGCTTATACCGGAGTTTTCTTCGAAAATATCACAGCACTAAAAACTCAGTGATAGTGACTAACGACGAATTGGCCGGGTGGATTCGATCCGATTTTCCAGACTTTGATATCGAAGCTAGCGTGATAAAAAACATCAATAACCACAGGAAGCTTAAGGCGGCTCTGCCGCTGTATAACACCGTAGTTCTGCCCATGCCCAGCAATCAGGATAAAGAGTTTCTACAAAGTATTGAGGATAAGAGCCGTATTCGGCTATTCGCTAATGCCGGGTGCGCTTTAACCTGCCCGGCAAGAACCTGTTATCAGTCCTTCTCAACCATGAACAAATTACGAGGGGGTGAGTTTCTCTGCTCACAATCTTTAAAAGACCGCGATATGCTCGGCATGATTGATTTCGACCTGAACGAGCTTAATGAACTAGGTTTTAATCGCTTTAAGCTGCTTCGCGCCCAACCCGGCAGCATGACGGGCTTTTAAAAACTCGACTTTGGCCTATCCTGCGGTGGCCGCAGACCCTTCGGCTTGCCGGCCAACACGGGTAAAGAGCAGTGCTCCCAAGGCAATCGTCAGCAGCGGCAAGAACGGTTCCAGAGGCCAAAACGGCAGCCATAGCCCTAGCTCGGCCGACCAGGCAGGGCCGGTTAAAAATTCTGTTACGGTTTTCTGCCATTGCAGGCCGGTAGCCGACGCTGCTAGCCCAGCGCCGACAAGAGCACTTCCTATCAGTTTGGCCACAAAAGGCGCGCTGCCGTCATTGTTGCGCCTATTGCGTTGCAGGCGTTTTTTGCCCCAGGCGGCAATGCGCAGGGCGAAGGCGCCGAAACCGGCCCAGTAATAAATATAGTCATGGATTTCGGGGTGGTCGTAGTAGTACAGGCTCCACCAGTACACACTAAAAGCATAGGACCACAGAAAATAAACCCCGCCTTTTTGAATAGACTTCCATTGCTGCAGGTCCAGTCGTTTGCGGGCAAAGCCGAAGGAGGTAATTACCATGCCAAGCAAAAAGACATACCCCACGCTGCCTTCTAGTTCGTCGCGGAAGTAATACACTTCTTCAAAGTAGTAGCCGCGGAAAAATGTCGACAATGTGAAAATAAATACGCCTTGCCAGAACATGGCAGTGGCAAAACACAGGCCAATATACTTGCGGTTGCGCAGCCACCAGGCCGTGAAGGCACCGGGGAACAGGGTATATACCGACGAGGCGGACATCGCTAAAAAGATGAAGGGTATCGCGAAGCGCACGGAGTATCCGATCATCGACGAGATACCCTCGCCGGTCGAAATGTCGGTTACCAGCATCTCGAGAATGACAGCCACAGAAATGGGTATTGAGATCAGGGCGAATAAGCCCCAGCCATTAATCGCTTTGTGCTTTAGTGCTGTTTTCAGATCAATACTCATCAATCGGTCTCTTGTTATCAGAAGCAGTCGTAGGCCATTCTGTCACCGCCAATATAACCCAGCTTCCACGCCGATAGGCTAAGAATAAGGTGGTGGTGAATTATGCTACGGTCTATGGTTAGCTAATCAAACAATAATGCGATATGCCATGCTTAAAAACGCGATAGCTTTTGTGCCCTGGATAACGTCTATGTACCTGTTGTATCGGCTTGATGCAGACGGCATTTGGTCGGCCGAAACCTCCGACCGGGATCTGATGACAATTGCCATTTTGCTGGTAGGTATGGGTTTATCATTTTTTCTGTTGACGTTTTTTTCAAGGCGCGGCGGTAAAAACTGATTGCCGTTGTACTTACCGAGGCGAAGAATAAGCATTTTGGGAGAGTATACCGCGTTACACTGACTGCTCGATCGGACGTTTGCTCGGAGAACCAACAATAATGACTGAACGCGACCAGAAGCTTGGACTGAACCGACCCATAAAGCGCAGAGACTTTATCGGCGGGGTCGGCATCGCGCTCAGCGGCAGCGTGCTGTCGCGGGCTTGGGCCCAAACAGATGCACCACTGGCCCCTACTGGCAGCGAGCAGGCCACGCCAGGCTCCCGATCAAACTATCCCCCTATTCGTACCGGTATCAGGGGAAGCCACCCGGGCTCCTTCGACGTGGCGCATCAACTGCGCGACGGGAAGCGCTGGGGACCCGCAGAGACTCGAGACAGCGACGAATTTTACGACCTAATTGTTGTGGGCGGCGGTCTGAGCGGCCTGTCCGCTGCATGGTTCTACAAGGAGGCGAAGCCGGAAGCACGCATTCTCATTTTGGACAATCACGACGATTTTGGCGGCCATGCCAAGCGCAACGAATTCTGGCTCGGTGACAAAATGTTGCTGTCGCATGGCGGTACTATCAACATCGAAGATTTCAATGAATATGGCCCTGACGCACAACGGCTCATTCGGGCTCTTGGCATAGATCCCACGCGTTTCGCGGATTTTTCTGAAATTGAGCTCCACCGTTCCCTGGGGCTGCGCAAAGCGACGTTTTTTGGCCGGGAAACTTTTGGTACCGATCGTCTTGTGGTCGGCACAGGTGAACCCTCGTGGAAGGCGTTCCTGGCCAAGACTCCACTCTCGCAAGCGGCCCGCGATGATATCGCCATGCTTAATGAATCACGGGTTGATTACCTGGCCACACTAAACCCTGACCAAAAGCGCCAGCGGTTACTACAGATGAGCTATCGTGACTTTCTGCTCGACGTCGTGGGCTTAAAGCCTGAATCTCTCGCGATTCTACAGAAGGATGGCTACTGGGCGATCGGTATTGATGCCTTGACGGCGTGGACAGCGGCCGGAGACGGTGCGCCGGGGACCTTGGGTTTGGGTCTCGCTCACGACGAAGAGGATCCAAATTACTTCCGCTTCCCCGATGGCAACGCCTCTATTGCGCGCCTGTTGGTACGCTCCCTGATACCGGGAGTCGCCGAGGGATCAGGCATGGAGGATATCGTCACCGCACGTTTTGATTATGGCAAACTAGATCAGGCGGATAGCGACGTTCGCGTTCGGCTGGAAAGTACAGTGATCGGTGTCCGCCATCTGGGTGATCCGCAGAGCGCAGAGGAAGTAGAAGTGACCTATGTGCGCGACGGCAAGGCGCAGCGCGTGCGGGCCGGGCAAACTGTCCTTGCCTGTTACAACTCAGTGATTCCGCACCTGTGTCCCGAGCTTCCCGCGGATCAGAAAACTGCGCTCTCACAGTCCCTAAAGGCTCCGCTGATTTACACCAGCGTGCTAGTCCGGAACTGGCAGGCCTTTGCCAAATTAGGCGTCAACCGTGTGCATTGCCCGGGGTCATATTTCGGCGACGTAAGATTGAGCGACCCGATCAGCATTGGCCACTATCAGCACGCCAAATCACCTGACGAGCCAACCCTGCTGAACCTATACCGAGTTCCCCTCTCCCCCGGTCTACCGGCCCAGGAGCAGTGGAAAGCGGGACGTTACGACCTACTCGCCACCACATTCGAAACCTTCGAAAGACACATCCGAGACCAGCTTGAGCGCATGCTCGCACCCGGCGGCTTCGACCCCGCACGAGACATCGAGGCCATCACCATCAATCGATGGCCCCACGGCTACGCCTACGGACAGAACCCGGAGACAGGGCAGATATCCTACTTAAGGGACGAGGTGCCTGCAGACAAGGCCCCCTGGCTCATTGGCCGCAAAACCTTCGGCAGAATTGCGATTGCTAACTCAGATGCAGACGCCAACGCTATGACCGAGAGCGCCATCGGGCAGGCTCACCGTGCGGTGTCAGATTTACTTCACGGCTAACTGAAAACAAGCTCGGGAATAGCTCAGACATTAAGGGCAGCTATGGATACGTTAACAATAACAATCGGCATCAGTATTTTGATTTATGTGGTGGTTGGCGGTTATGCCGGGCGCGGCATAAAAGGATTGGATGACTATTTTGTCGCGGGACGGCGAGCGCCTACGCTTTTGATTCTTGGAACACTGGTTGCCAGTGTTATGAGTACATCTATATTTATGGGCGAGGCGGCGTTTACCTACGATGGCCAGTTTGGCGCCTACTTGCTCTTCCCTGGCATTGCCGTAACCGGTTACACCCTTGGCGCGCTATTTTTTGGCGTCTATATAAGACGAAGCCGCGCACCGACCGTGGCAGACTATTTTGGACGCCGTTTTCAAAGCCGCCGTTTACAACAGTTTGCCGGGTTCACCATCATTCTCGGCCTGGGCGGCTACCTGCTGATAGTGACTCAGGGAGCAGCTATCTTGCTGTCCGATATCACCGGTATGTCTTTCATCGCAAGTCTGATAATCGCCTGGTCCAGCTACACCCTGTTCACCATGTATTCCGGATCCAAGGGTGTGATTATCACCGATACGCTGATGTTTCTGTTGTTCATGACCGCTACAGTTGTTTTTGTTGTGTATATCGTCGATGGCTTTGGTGGTATCAGCACAGCGGTCACAAACCTGGCCCAACTGGAAAGCAAGAAAGGCATTGGCTCCTGGACCGGAATCGTGGGTGAAGGCACCAGCTGGAAGACACCCCTGGATTACGTAATTTGGGCGGTAGTCATAGATATTGCCTGGGCCCTTGTTTACGCGGTTGGCCCCTGGCAGGCCAGCCGTCATTTAATGGCGCGTGACGAACATGTCGTTCTGCGCGCTGCCATCCTGGCATGTTTCTTCGTGATTGTTTTGCAAATGCTTATCTATGGCATTGGCGGGCTGATGAATTTGGCGAAAACGGATATCACTCCGTCCGAAACCGTCCTGATATGGGCCGCTAAAACACTGGTACCTGAAATACTAGGCGCTCTATTGCTGACCGGTATAGTGGCTGCCGCGTTGTCTTCAGCGTCTACGTTTCTCTCACTGGTAGGATTCAGCATCGGCAACGATGTGGGCAGTAAGCCACTGGCACTTACAGTGAATGCGACTCGCAAAATCATGCTGGCGACCAGCTTGATCGTCCTGGTCTGTTGTTACTTTTTCCCTCCCAATATTTTCTGGTTCATGCTGTTCATCGGAACGGTTTTCGCGTCCAGTTGGGGCCCGGTCGGCCTGATGAGTATCTGGAGCAAACGCATCACAAAAGACGCTGCCTTCTGGGGAATGTTGTCGGGCTTCTTCATGAATGTGATACCTGCAACCATTGATTATGTTGGCATTTATCACATGCCGGAATACTACCCCCCGGTTATTGGCACCGGGGTGAGCATAGCTGTTATTATTGTTGTTTCGGCGCTCGGCAAGGTCAGTCGCGAAGAAAACATCTATCGCCTTCGCTTGCATCGGCCGCCGTCATCCGATATCGACCTGGCTAAAACGAGAATAACCTTATTGGCGCCATTGGGTTTGATTGTTTATGGCGTTGTGATGCCTTTGTTATTGTTGAAGTACTACGTGATCCCTTATCAAATCGGAACCGGCGAGATTTCCCCCGATGGCTCTGTGAACTGGAATACGGGCGAGGCGCTGATTACCTTGACTGTCTTTATGTTGCACGTTCCCATTGCCCTCATGGCCATGAAAGTAATTTGGGATCGCTATAACCCGAAAAGTAAAAGAAATCAGAAAATACTGCGTCGGGCGCTTTTGAATGACCAAAGAGAAAGCAGATGATCTGGAACGCGGCTTAGCTAGCCCTGCAGGGCAACTCGGCCAGTCACATATACAAGTTCAACAGAAAAATCGTGCTGGCTTACATGTCAATCGAGTCCGAGCTTATTACTTGATAAAGGCTGTTTTTCTGGCCATTGAGCAAACAAACAACCTACAAGCATTAGCCCTGCACCTACTAAGCCATAAAAACCTAATACCTCGCTGAAAAACCAATAGCCTACAATTGCACCAAAAACTGATTCTAATGAAAAAATAACAGAGGCAGAAAATGGATCCGAATACTTTAGAACTACAATTTGAAGAGTATATGCTACGCCCACTACAATCACGCCATTTAATAGCGCCCATACAAAACCAGAAGAGTCTGTAGGTAGATAATCAGATTCAAATAGTAGGCTAATCACTAAACTAATAATTGCACAAAATATGAATTGATAAAATGCTAAAGCATATTGATTATATTGTTTTACGAAAAATGTGATCGCAAGTAAGTGAAGCGCCCAGAAAAAAGCTCCTAATAGTGCAAAACTGTCTCCTCTAAATAGTATTTCGCCCTGAAAACCAGATAGTAAAGCTAAACCAATCAAGGCAAGGCCACCACCTGTCCACGTTATAAACGTATAGTGATGCTTAAAAAACAGACCAAAGACAGGCACAAAAATTACATAAAACCCCGTAATGAAGGCAACATTAGCGAGTTTTGTCAGACCTAAACTTATCTGCTGAAAACCTGCAGCGGCACTTAATAAACAACCAAGTATCAAACCTGCAACAAGGATTTTCTGATTAAAAATTTCAGAAGATTTTAATCGGAAAAAGTATATCACCGGAATAAGCGTGATAGCACCAAAGAAAAAACGCCAGGCATTGAAAGCCATGGGTTCGAAGGTCTCTAGTCCTAGACGCTGAGGCACGAAACCAAAGCCCCAAAGGAGGGCGACAAATACCAAGGTTGAATTGATCAAGAAAGGGCTAGACTTCATATATAGCTAGGATACCTCAGTGCGCGTAGCGGTGATCATCAATAGAAAAGCCTTACCGAAATGCCCTCGATATATCTGGCTGCACTTACCCACCAGCCTGCCACTTCACTGTCGCCACTTCTTAGGCTTACAATGCCTGATGAAGAAATGACATTACCGCCCTTAACTACCGCAACTGGGTCTGCCATCGTTTCCAGAAACCGGAGGGGGTTCTGAGACACCAAAATGAAATCAGCAATTTTTCCTAGCTCTACAGTGCCTAATGTATTTGATTTACCAAGAACTTTTGCTGCATTAATTGTTGCGGTCTCAAGCACCCGCTGGGGGCTCAAACCAGCATCGCGCATGAGTATAAGTTCATGCACCATGGAAGAACCTGTTTCCACAAAATTGGTGCCTGCATCAGTTCCCGCTATCATCTGAACATTATGTTGATCCAGGCTGTTAACTATCTCTCCAAGAAATTCAAATTCGCGCTTGTTATAAGCTGCCCGTTCGGGAGAAGCAGATAACCAGCGACTTACATTAAACTGAAAGTCGATATATGCTCCGAATGGAGTCATGAACTTGGTGGACAGCTGATCGACATAACCCTCTTTTTCGTCTGAAATCCGCGTGAGATACTCGAAGGTACTCAGCGTCGGGCATACGACACTACCTGTTGTAGCAAGCGCCTTAGAAATATCATCCAGCTTATCAACATCAAACTCAAAATTTAGCGGCCCTTGAAATATCTCCTCCACATGCTCAATCGACTTCATGCGGCCGGAAAGTGAATAGTTTGAATTAACCGCTGAATAAGGAACGTGACCGACGATGCCGATACCAGCAGCGTCACTGTCTTCTATCAGCCGTTTGAATTCCTCCAGGCCTAAACCTGAATACACCTTTATCTGGTCCCAGCCATCCTCGACAAATCGTCGAACGAGGCGAGATGCATGTTCTGGATCTTCTACCCGGATATCATAAGGAGATGAATGGTTTTCACCATGTATAGATGGCGAGGTGGAATACAGTGTTGCACCCATCCAATCGCCTTTATTAAGCTCTTTTATCCAGCGAGTATGCATCGGCATCCCATCCATATTGCGGACCGCGGTCACACCATATGAAAGTGCCAATCTTAGTTGTTCCCGATCATCAATATGTACATGCATATCGATTAAACCGGGTGTCAGAAAAGCCCCCTTGAAATCTTTCACCTCCAAACCACTTGGATAAGGTGGCCCTGCGGACTCAACAGCAGTAATTACACCATGTCTTATGACAATTTTTTGCTTATATATTATCCCCGATCTGGAGATGGGGACAATGTTCACATTATCCAGGACAATTGAGCCTTTATCAGGCGCCGGTTGCAGGGAGTGCTGGTCGAAGTGTTTGGCTGTCAGAACTAAAGCTATAACAACAAGAGTAAGCGATGAAATCGCTATTAGAAGTAGCCGAATCGAGTGTATAACTAGCTTTCTCATTTTTTGAGTATTACTCCTGGTAGGCCCAAATCCTCTATCTCAAAGAAAAGGATATTATATCGGCGATTATAGATATTGACCCATGAATTATACGCCAGGCACTACTAAGCTCAAGCCTGCTCGACAAGACCGAGACTCTCAGGAACAAACAGCTCTTCGATTGTGAGTTGACGGCGGCTCAAACCTTGTTCATAAGAATAGCGGAACAGGGCCTCCAGGGTTTTGCGATTTTGTTGGTTCATGCCGTAGGAATAAAAATTATCACCCATCAATGCTTTAGTGGATTCAAGTTCCTGTCCATACCAGGGTAAACTATCCCACGCCCAGCCTTTTTGCGACATTGCCATATAACTGAGTTGCTTGGATTTTGAGTAGGCATCAAAGACCGCGTTAACGAGCCAGTTGCAAAGGGAGCCCGCCTGTTTATTTTCATCAACTGTTGATTTTTTATCGGCCATAACGGAATTTGTCGAAGCGAGAATACCGAATGCACCAGCAGCTATAGCGGTAGATTTAAGAAAGTTGCGGCGGGATTTTTTTTCTTCTTTGTTTTTTTCAGTCATTGAAGTAGCCCCGTGAAATATCAATGGTTCATTGTGATGCCCTGCCATCAGGCCAATAACTTACAATTATGGTGTTGATGCGTCCAACGGATTAGCAGTTTATTTAAACACATTATTCTGACCATACAGACCATTACCGCCCTCCAAGTCACAAAAAAAACGGCTAGTTGCCTAAGCCGCTTTTTTTATTAATAGACCAACCCAATTCAGGGTTGATCCATTGGCACAACTGACCGGGCTAAATTCCGGGTGTTTTCATCATGAACAGAAACTCTTCCACTGCAGCCTTGGACTCAGGTCTGAGGTTGTCAATACCGGCATAGGGCATACCAGTGGCCGGTGGAGCATCGGGGTACTTCATCTTGCGTTTATCATGGCGCATCACCATACGGACAAATTTTGCACCACCCCAGGCACCCACCTCGGTCGATACCGGCCACTCCTCCCTTGTATCACGAAAGAGGTCATAGAACTTGGCCAGGATGGCATTTTCCTTACCTGAGGATAGATCTAGTTTATATTGCTCTTTGATAACAGCTTCAAGATTATTGATATTGTACAAAAATACGTAATCTCTGCGGCTGTAAGTATCGCCGTTCAGCAGCAGTGACGTCTGGTCGATGCCGTCAATTACGCGGTCTCTTGGTATTTCATCGGTGCCACCACCCAGTCGCGCTATTGTGGTAAACAGATCCGAGACATGAACGATATCACCGGCTACAGAGTCTCCTTTAATCATGCCAGGCCAGCGCACAAAAGCGTCGACTCGAACACCACCCTCTTTGGTAGATCCTTTGCCTCCCTGGAATATCATCGGCGTATAACCAGAGCTGCTGGAATACTTGGTGAAGTGCCCGTTATCACCCATGATTACCACCAAGGTATTGTCAGCAACACCCAGCGCCTCCATTTCGGACATCAGTTCCCCAATCCACTGATCTACCAGTTTCATCTTCTCTACGTACACGCCACCGTTGGGTGTGGTGTATTTATCGGTGGTGGTTCGCGGACCGGTAAGAGGATATAGCGGCCAGTATTGCAGGAAAAATGGCTTGTCAGCCTTGGCCAGCTTGCGCAGCTGCTCCATGGTCTGGCTCTGGTACCGCTCGTTCATTTCGTGATACTTGTCTTCGGTCCAACGCTCACCAACCTTCATATGTACCTCTCGTACATTCTTACCACGGGTACCTTCAACGCCCGTGACCATAGACGAGGCATCTGTACGTAACCACTCATCCATGGTGTAGCGGTCATCGTAATTATTTTTGCCGATGCCTACAGAAACCTCCTCGTTCGCAGCATCGTCATGGTAGATGGTCAGTTGGCCCTGCTGATGGATGGGAAAAGAGGCATAGTCAAAGCCCTGCATATTGGGCCAGGACTCCTGGATATCGCCCATATGCCATTTACCTACATGTGATGTGTTGTAGCCACTTTTAGAGAGAACTTCGGCCAAAGTTACCTCCTCTGCAGCAAGGCCGAAGCCTGAGATGTCAACTGCCGTGTTACCCATCCCGTTGCGGTGGGGCTGGCGTCCAGTCATAAATGCAACCCGTGTCGGGGTGCAAGAGGGTTCGGTATACATTCTCGCAAGACGCATACCCTCACGAGCAACTTTGTTGATAGACGGTGTCTTGTAACCGCGGATTGAGTTCAGGGTTTCACTGCCCAGATCACCGAAGCCGATGTCATCAATTAAAATGTAGAATATATTAGGCGGTTTGCCGCCGTTCTTCTTGCGAAATTCCGCCAATTGCTTATCGAGGATTTTGTCTTCATCCGCCCAGCGCTCCGCGTTCTGTTTTTCCAGAATGTAGTACTCTGCATCATGCACTATCTTATCGGCCGCTAAAACGTGGAAACTTACAAGGCAGGCCACACTCAGAACGATGGAATTTTTAAATAAACTAATCATATTGTTTACTCAATCCTTTGCTAATTGATTTTGGAGAAATCGTTTCATTTTCAAACTATATATCTACTACCTTGCCTAAAGAAATTAGCCCAACGGACTCTCGTACGGCCTAATTGCGCACGCACATAACACCATTTCGGATCAGCGCATCCTAAAACATCTTACAGCTTTCATACTAAGCATAGTTCGAATTACGAAACGGCGTCAAATAAAACTATCCCATCGGTGTCTGCAGCTGTATGGAGATGGCGAGTCACGCTTTCCTATTAGTCATATAATGACTTAAGAGCAAAAACTTCACAAATTACAGAGCTACCATTGATCTATTTGACCACTTCGGTCAAAACGCTACCTTGTGATGAGCTTGGCGGTGTAATTTTCAATAAGGCTGCTAATGTAGGCGCTACATCGATGGGGTGAACAAGCCGGCTAACGGTCGAGTTCTTGATACCCTCTCCTGCAAATATGATGGGTACATGAGTATCGTAACGCCAGGGCGATCCATGCATGGCCACTACGGGGCCTCTTTCAAACATAAACCAGTAAGGAGACTGCGCAATATAGATATCGCCAGAGCGTAAGGGGTGATAGTTATTTCGAATTTGTTGATAGATTGCGGGGGCTTGTAACGCAGGTAATCCACTTTCAGGCACGGCCAAGGCAATACCTTCGTGCTCAGTGAGTACGGCAGCAATGGCCTGCTCAACGACTTGTTTGTCCAATTTGTTCTGCGCCAGCTTTACATCATCCAAATATAGGTAAGGCCGAAAGAAAAAATGAGTTATTGCCTCTATACCAAAAAGATCTTTACCTGCTTTGTTGGCAATTTTCACCACATCATCAGAGTACAAGCGACCGACCTTATAGCCCAGATCACTCATATATTCAGGCATATCTGCCATGCCGTGGTCGGCGGATAAAACAATTAGCGTATTTTTTAATCCAACTTTTTTATCAATAAATGCGAAAAGCTCGGCCAGCGTCACATCGAGTTGTCGAATAACATCTTCGTTTTCCAAACTATTGGGGCCGAAGAAATGGTTAACCGCATCGACACCGGAAAAACTGATCGATAAGTAGTCGGGTACATTGTCCTGACCCAGATTTTCGTTTTCTATCAGCACTTTGCTGAAGTCCAGCGTTAATTGATCCCCCACCGGGCTTACGACCAGTCGTGTTTGAAACAAGGGGTGTTCAATGGTGCCAAAACCATGAGGAAAAGTTCGCCCATAGCCCTTTAGATCGGCTTCGTAAGGGCGATCATCACTGCCTATCCGTTGGTAGGAGTCCGGCTTATCCAGCAAGGTCCAAGTTTTTCCCGCGAAAGTTTCCGCTTTTCGTCGCTCATTCCAGCTGCTTGTCCATTGTGGATAGTTGTCATAATAGTATTTACTGGTAATAAAGTCGCCGTTATTAGTGGAATACCAAAAAGCCTTACCGGTATGTCCTGCCATGGCGACAGCACTACGATCCTTGCCCGACACCGCAAAAATTTTTGAGTTGCCATCATAAAAGGCGGATAGGCTATCCCCCAGAGTTGGCACTAAAATAGCCTTGGGAGAACGCCCCTGTGTGCGTGCCATTTTTTGTGCCGGATCAACCTGAGCGCCTTGACGCTCTACCGATCGAGTAGGCAGTAAGGGAGCATCGGGATCCTCAATATTGTAAGCAAGCTCCGATGACTTACGATCGAACCAAACATTACCGGTCATGCCATGAACAGCGGGAGTTGCTCCAGTTGCCAGGCTTGTATGACCAACGATGGTTTCGGTGTTGGCGTGAAGATAGTGGGCATTGGTATAAATAGCCCCTGTCTTGAGTAGATAATTAAAACCACCATCGCGGTAGTGCGGCTGAGAACGATAAAGCATGTCGTTTCGCAGGCCATCTACTGTGATTTGGAGCACCAACTTTACGTCTCGCTCATTAGCCAGAGACGGCGAAGATATCAGCAATAATAGCGAAACAACCGAGGCTATCATCGCGCTTTTAATTATAGAAACAGGCATTAGCGGGAATCCTTAAGCCACTCATAATTTCTCATCGAAATTTATTGTAAGCAATCCCTTTCCCGATGAACACCCCAACTATCCATTTCCGCGTCTAATCTTCAGGCCCCGTGGGAATGCACCACTCTTCGCCCCGAGCTGTAGTAGCGTATTCAGGCCAACGCAGGTGTCTTTATAGTTGCCGCCATGTTCAATATCCCCGATATGAAAAGACACCGTGAACCCTATAGAAGATGTCGCATCAGCTATAAACATAATAAGAAGTAACAAGGCCGAATAACAAACGTATCGGTGGACTGTTCTGCCCCGGTATTAACCGCTCAGCAATTCAGGGTTTCTGGCTTCAAGCGCCAACCTGATACCCTGCTTCCAGCTCACTTTACACGGTCCCGCCAGTTCGTTGCGTTTGGTATTATCCAGAACTGTCATTCCCCAGGTCGCTAATTCCTTTTCTACGACAGTGGCTTTCAAGTCGGTGATTTCCTCAAGGTACTCGATGATCTCCTCCATGCTCACGACTTCATCGCCACCCAGATTTACAATGGGCGCTGGCACCGCGGCATGCTCTACAAGATACTGAATCTGTTCTACGATATCGTCCTGGTAAATAGGGGAGCAATAACTGGGACCATTGACTGCGCTGTGATAGGGAATGCCGTACTTCATAAATTCAATCAGTGCCAATGGTGCACCGCCGTGTCCACATTTTCCATAGGCCACATCAAGACGCGCAATAATAGTCGGTAAATTCAGATAACGAGCCAGAAAACGCACCACCGACTCTGTGGACTGCTTACTCATCGCATAGTGAGGAGAGTAAGCCGCAAAACCGCCCAACTGGTCTTCCTCATTTACAGGCTCAGCTGGGTCATCCTTTGCGCCATAAATTGAAGACGACGACATATGGAAAAAGCCTTTGACGTCTTTATAGCGGGACATCAAAAAACCGGTGCCTTCAGCGTTCTGGCTCATGCCAATCTCGGGTGATTTGGGGTCTGTATTACAGCCACAATGCAAAACGTAATCCACATCGGGCAGAGCTGAAAGATCTTCTTCACCCATCGAGAAATAGACAGTATTGATACCCTGCCCCTCTAATTCTTCCTTCGCTTTGGGATCGGAGAATCTCGCGGCGGCCCATACTTCGTTGTTTTTGTTCAGTTGCTCGACGATAGGGCGAGCTACCTGACCGGTTGCCCCCGTAACCAAAATTCGTTGATTCACTAACATGTTAGTTTTCCGTAGCGGTTAAAAACGTGTTCATTTATGAAACCACGGTGCTCGTAAAAAAGCTATAGAACCTAACACGATGGAAATACTTAGCCTAATCTCGATATGGTCTAATATGAAGCTCTGATAAAAAAGGAAATCCTATGTTCTACGGTTGGTTTATTGTCGCTTCGGCGTTTTTAACCTTAATGGTGTCTACGGGTTTCTATACCTATTCCTTCGGTCTACTGGTTCTTCCCCTGGAACAGGAATTTGGTGTTAGCCGTGCCGATATCATGCTGGGACCCACACTGGCGGCGATGGCCGGTTTACTAATATCCCCTATAGTCGGGCAGTTGGTAGATAAGTGGTCGGTTCGCTGGATACTGTCCATCGGCAGCCTAATCATGTCAGCGGCTATGCTACTACTCTCTCTGGCTACAAGTATTAATCAGTTTATTGCTATTTTCGGGGTCATGATGTGCCTGGCCATGGCCACCACTGGCCCAATACCCAATAACACGGTGGTTTCTCGCTGGTTTAGCAATAACCGTGGCAAGGCGCTTGGCTTTGCTGCACTGGGCACCTCAATTGGTGGCATGGCAATTCCCCTGTTGATGACCTGGTGGCTCGATGCCTTCGGCTGGCGGATTACCTTACAGCTACTGGCTCTGACCAATCTTGTGCTGGTATTTCCGGCAGTATTTTTCCTGGTACGCGACAACCCGCAAATGAAGGGATTACTCCCGGACGGAATTAAACCGCTTGATCACGACGGCAACACGCCGCCCCCACCACAGCCGAACCTATCCAACAAAGACATCCTTAAGAAAAGTTCTTTCTGGCTGGTAGGTAGCTGCCTGGGTTTTCTGTTTATGGTGTATTCGGCCACCATGACCAATTTACCACCCATGGCCATTGGACTGGGTATCGAAGCAACACAGGCAGCCGGGCTAATTACCGTTGTCGCCATTTGCGGTTTACTGGGTAAATTGGTATTCGGCTATGCGGCAGACGTCATTAGCTTGCGCGTAGGGCTGTGGTTAGCTATCGGACTGGCCGGTATAGGCATTGCGATATTCGCCACCGAACCCGGCTATCCAATGCTGGTTGCCGGATCTATGGCAATAGGCTTTGCCGCCGGCGGCATGCTACCCGTATGGGGAAACCTGATGGCAGCACTGTTTGGCACCATTAGTTACGGTCGGGCAATGGGCCTAATGACGCCATTAACCGGCTTGTTCGTGATGCCTGGTTATTTTCTTGCCGGCGTCATCTACGACCAAACCGGCGGCTACACTTGGGCCATGTATCTGTTTCTGTCCTTTTTGCTAATCGCTGCCTGCCTGTTAATACCGTTAAAAATGCCGCAAAGACAGTAGCTCTAAAATACCTCCATGCTACCAAATGGTGAATGTATTGATCCAAATGGATCGCTTACACTTAACCATGTTTCGGATCCATAGCACGAGGTTAGCTCATGTCAGAACCACTCAATGAAACCCTGCCAGAAGAATGGGTAGATTTAATTAACAATTTCCAGCAACTGCATTCTGACGCACAGGCGATGGGAAGGCCCGAGAAGCTTGAAAAACGCTCGGCCGCAGGATTACTCAATGCTCGTGAAAGGGTCGAACTATTAGTCGATCCAGGCAGTTTTAACGAAATTGGCACTCTTGTTGGCATGGTAGAACATCAGGGCCTTCCAGCGGCTCCAGCGGATGCCCTGGTCGGTGGCACCGCAACCATCGACGGTCGCCCCGTCGTTGTCGGCTCAGAAGATGCCACAGTACAGGGAGGCTCTATTGGTATTGGTACCCATGCCAAGCGTATGCGTCTGGCCAGCATAGCCCATCGCGAACGCGTGCCACTGGTGATGTTATTAGATGGTGCCGGCGAACGCGTTACCAATGCCCTACAGCGGCATCCTTATGCCCCCAATGACATGCAAGAAATGGCGGCACTGTCACATAAAGTACCCACCATAGCCGCTGTTATGGGTGCATCGGCAGGGCATGGCGCTATTACAGGGCTACTGTCTGACATTGTCATCATGGTGCAAGACGGCGCCATTTTTTCTGCAGGACCTCCATTGGTGGCCGAGGCGTTGGGCGAAATAATTAGCAAGGAAGACCTAGGCGGCGCCTCAGTACACGCTTTTAGTGGTGTGGTGCATAATATCGCCGCAGGAGAACGCGAGGCCCTGGATATGATCCGGGATTACTTGTCCTACTTACCGACCAACGCCTGGCAGTATCCGCCAGCACAAGAAAATTCGCAGGATTGTGGCCCGCGCAAGCTGAACGGTATCCTTCACAGCCTGCCTCGCGATGGCAAACAGGCTTACGACATACGTGAAATTATTCAACAGCTAGTTGACCGCAACGAATTTCGACAATTCAACCCGGACTTTGGCCCCTCAATCATTACCGGATTCGCCCGCCTCGGTGGTCAATCAATAGCCATCGTCGCCAACCAACCCTCCGTCATGGCAGGGTCCATTACCCGCGATGCGGCCGACAAAGCAGCCTACTTCATCGACCTTGCCAACGCTTACCACCTGCCCGTTATTTTTCTCGCTGACAACCCTGGCATCATGTCTGGCAGTGCTGCAGAAAAAATCGGCACCTTGCGATCAGCGGCGGGCATGTATCGAGCTCAATGCAAGCTCAGCACACCAAAACTACATGTTACTTTGCGTAAAGCTTATGGTTTTGGCAGCTCGTTAATGGGCATGAATCCTTTCGACAAGCAAACCATCAGTTACGCCTTTCCGGGTATTGCCCTGGGCGGTGTACCCGCGAGTAGTGGTGGTACCGCCGCCAAAATGCGCGATGAAGAGCGCGCATTTATGATACAGATGGAGCGCGAGGGTTGGAGTAAGGCCGCTGACAGCCTGGCTTATGATGAAGTGATAGACCCCAGAGATTTGCGCAGTAAATTACTGGCAGGCCTTCGCCTAAGCACAGGCCGCCTAACTGAAGCCCCCAAGCCGAAGCATTAATACGAGCGTTTTCACACCAGTCGCTGAGAGAACTAGCCATGTCATTGTTTCATAAAGTATTAATTGCTAATCGCGGTGAGATTGCCTTGCGAATTATTCGTAGCGCCAAGGAGATGGGAATTGAAACCGTAGCCGTCTTCAGTAAAGCGGACATTAACAGCCCCCATGTTAAAGCGGCCGATGAGGCCGTCTATATCGGCCTCGCAGCAGCCGATGAATCCTATCTTTCAATAGAGAAAATCCTTGCCGCAGCCAAAAAAACCGGCGCTACCATGGTACATCCTGGTTATGGCTTCTTGTCTGAAAATTCCGCCTTCGCCGTTGCCTGCCAAGAGGCGGGGCTAATTTTTATTGGTCCAAGTGCTGATGTCATTGAATTAATGGGCAGTAAAAGTGCAGCTAAAAAGACCGCCCTTCGTGCCGGCGTTCCTTGTATTCCAGGCTATGAAGATAGCGATCAAACGGAGCAGCGATTTATTCAGGAAGCCGAGCGCATTGGTTACCCCGTGATGATAAAAGCTTCCTACGGCGGTGGTGGTCGTGGTATGCGTGTGGTAACCGACCCCAAACAACTGACAGCGCAGTTAGCCAGCGCCCACTTTGAGGCGAAGAGCGCCTTTGCCAACGGGGAATTGATTTTAGAAAAAGCGCTGATTAATGCACGCCATATAGAAATACAGATTTTTGCAGACACTCAAGGAAACGTCGTCCATCTTGGCGAGCGGGACTGCTCTGTACAACGCCGCCATCAAAAGGTACTCGAAGAATCTCCCTCCCCTTTTGTTACCGATGAACTACGCCAGGCCATGGGGCAAGCAGCGATTAAACTCGCTCTAAATTGTAACTACACGGGCGCGGGTACCGTTGAGTTTTTAGTCGACGATCAAGCTAACTTCTATTTTCTGGAAATGAATACTCGGCTTCAGGTCGAACATACCGTGACGGAAATGGTCACAGGCATAGACTTGGTCAACTGGCAATTCAAAATCGCCTGCCAACAACCCCTACCCCTCCAGCAAGAGGATATAACGCAACGCGGGCATGCCATTGAAATGCGCCTCTACGCCGAAGACCCTGCTCAGCAGTTTCTCCCCCAAACAGGATTTATCCACTGTTGGCAACCCGCCCTTCGTGAAGGGCTGCGCTTTGACCACGGCATTGGGGAAGGTGTTGAAGTCAGCTCGCACTATGATCCGATGCTGGCTAAGATTATCGCTTGGGGAGAAGATCGTGACAGTGCCTTACGCCGCCTCTACTGCGGCTTGAAAGACACGGTATTACTGGGTGTAAAAACCAATAAATCCTATATTTTGGATTTGCTAAAATCGCCTGAGTTCTCCAGCGGCAGCTATAACACCACAATGATGGAGCAATGTCTTAATACCGATGACACTAGCCCCCGCGAAGACATCAGCGCAACAGCAACGGCGATAGCCGCCGCTATTTTTCATGCTTATCACGCCAATAATGATCAACGTCCTGCTATTGTCCCCAAACCCGAACAACGACTCTTGCGGATACAGCAGCAAACAATGCCTATAGAACTCACTGTGTTGCAACACAGTGGTCATGTTGAATACCAAATACAAAACGACGATCAACATTACTCGATTAAACTCATTGAATGTTCTGCACAGAGCTGTCATATAATTATTGATGATTTAAGTCTATCTATCCCCTTCAACATATCGGCTAATACGCTGGTACTAGAGCATCAACAACAGCACTTTAGTTATGATGACGTATCCTATCTGGGGCAGGCCCTGCAGCGGACAAGCGGTGACAATAAGCTGGTTGCAGCAATGGACGGAATTATTGTAAAACTGCTTTGTGAGGTAGGCGATACAGTCAAAGCCGGGCAGCCCGTACTTATTATGGAAGCAATGAAAATGGAGCACCAAATTCTGGCGGGCAACAGCGGCACCATTGAGGCTATTTTGGCGCAGCCCGGAGAGAGCGTTGCAGCTCAGCAATTACTGGCAACATTGCTAGTAGAATAGGCTAACCCAGCAGAGCCATACTGCTTAATATCAGCCTTACCAGTTCAGCCTGCCGCCTGACGCCTGTCTTAGAGAATATTCTCTTCGATACAGTCCTGGTGGTATTTTCAGTGACATTTAATTTCTTGGCGGCCTCGGCGAGGGTCATTCCATCGGCTAGTAATATGGCGAGGTTCGCTTCTGAAAGCGTTAGGCCAAAAAGCTTTGAGACGAAGGTTTCTCGAGTGCTTTTTTGAGCCGATGGGTCACACAAATAAAGCACCACCGCAGGGCAGCCACTGCCCTCATACCAGCGGCTGGATACCGCCGATTTAACAAGCAGGCCTATGGATCCAACGCCAGAGTAATTAATCCGCAACAACTCCACACTCGGTTGAATTGACTGGCTATCGTAGTGAGCCAACGCATGCTCTACCGCTGCAGCATAGGTTTGTTGATCCTCAGGTTTTGAAAAAACTATTCTATCACTACGAAGATCAATGCCATCCAATTCTGCCAGCATACTTTCAGTCATGCTGTTGATTTTCATGACCCGAGCATTGTGGTCAAGGATAACGATACCCACGGCTAGCTGCTCTATGAGCTCTTGATAAATATCGTTTTCAACCTTGGACTTTTGAATGCTCGAATAGATGCCCAAGGCCCTGGTCAAATGCGGTGTTAAAGCATGACAAAAATCACTCTCTTCCACACCAAAATCAGCTAGTTTATTGGACCGTCCTACTTCTATCCATAAACATAAGCCATCTGCCTCTTCAATATAGAACTGAAGCCCGCTGGCGATATTGTTAGGCTTCAAAAACTGCTTATAGAAAGAGCTACTTTTAATATCATCTTTGCTTATCGCTGATGAAAATATTCTGACTTCACCCTGAGATGGCGCGGCATGAAACAATGCAGAACTTTTATAATATTCATTATAAAACTGCTCAATTAGCGGCTCGTACTCGATATCATTATCCGTTAGGGTTAATTGTGGTTGATCTAAAAAGGGAGGGCGGAACCACATGCCGGATATCTGGCAGTTTAGCTGTCGGCGAAACAAGTGCAGGAATGTTTTCCAGGGCGGCGTTTCCGTAATGCCATCATAAACACTGTCAATCAATATCTGCTCTAGACACAATGGCATTCACTATCTCCTACCCCATCGCTGAAATAAGCTAATAGTAGCGCGAAGACTAGCTGATGTCTGCACAAGAGTAATGCACTACACAAGGTGCAATGTATAACCTAAATCGAGCAAACTTAAAAATTTACTCAGGTAATTTTGGGAGCCAACTTATCAAACCAGGGCTTGGCTTGCTCAAGCTGCGCCGCCAGCTGCAATAACGTCTGCTCCTCACCAAACCTACCCGCAAACATGACACCTACTGGTAAACCTGAGCGTGTCCAGTGCAGCGGTACGGACATAGCCGGCTGGCCCGTGGCGTTGTACAGCATGGTAAAGGCCGATACATAAATGGCTTCGCGCTTATAGAGTTCATTATCCTGATTCAAACTCAGCTTACCAATTTCTACCGGGGGCTTAGCCAGCGTCGGTGATAACAGTACGTCATATTCCAGCTGTAACGTTGCAATCTGGCGGCCTATTTTTTCCAATGTAGCCAAGGCATTAAATAACTGCTCCGAGGTGTGCGTCAATGCCTCCTGATAGCGCTGCCATATAACCGGCTCAAGATCGCTCTCAGTAGCCTTTCGACCCAATTGTCGCTCGCGGGTTTGAACCCGGCTCACGGTACCTGCGCCAGACACAAAAGTCACGGCGGTGAAAAATTCCCTGGGGTCTACTGGCAATGTGACCGGATCTACACGGTGGCCCAGTGATTCGCACAATTTAGCCGTATCGTTAACCGCCTGCAGACACTCTTTATCGACAGGACTTCGAGTGATCGCCTCCGTCACTAGGCCAATGCGTAAAGGCTTAGGCGCCTGCTGGATCGCGTCCAGGAAACGGCCGTTGTAACTCGGGGCAATCTGGGTCTGGCCTAATTCTGGCCCGTGGGTCGCATCTAACAATGCCGCACTGTCGCGCACTGACCGGGTTATAGCGTGAGTCACACTCATGGTAGAAGAGAGCTGTTTCGGCCCCCGCGGCACCCTGCCCCGGCTAGGTTTCAAACCGAATAGTCCGCAGCAGGAAGCGGGGATTCGGATCGAGCCACCGCCGTCGGTGCCATTGGCTATTGGCAGTACACCGGCGGCCACCGCAGCGGCCGAACCACCGGAGGAGCCACCGGCACTGCGACTGAGGTCCCAGGGGTTGCGAGTATCTCCAAACAAAATCGATTCAGTCGTTCCGGTGCCACCAAATTCAGGACTGGCCGTCTTACCAAATATGACTAGACCAGCACGCTGATAGCGCTCCACCACCGTACTGGTGTAATCAAGCCTGGCATCCTTATACAAGCGAGAGCCATTGGTAGTCACCGTACCCTTTAACGCCATCCCCAAATCTTTCAGTAAAAAAGGAACACCCGAGAAAGGTCCTTCAGGCAGCTGTTGACTAGCCTCCGCTCGAGCTCGGTCGTAGAGTTTTTCCACCATACAATTGATACTGGGATTAACTTCCTCAGCACGCGCGATGGCCACTTCTAGCAGCTCCAACGCCGAAACACCCTTATCTTTAACCAGCTGGGCCAGACCCAATGCATCATAGCCACGATATTCCTCAAAGCTAAGCCCGTGACCTCGGCCAATGGCAATACTCGGACCAGCCATTACGGCGCCCGCTGTAATCAGGCCTGTCTTTACAATATGTCTGCGAGTAAATTCGTTGATGGATCTACGCTCCTGCTGCGGCCGAGTTTTATCCATGGCTATGAGACCCAGGGTAACTCTGGCTGAAAACTGTCGACTCAACCAGTCTAATAAATAAATGGCGCTTTAGCATTCACCATTTGGTAACTAGCATTAGCGATTAAAACACTCGATTTAATCCCACATTCCCAGCATGTGACTTCGAATATCTTTTAGCACTCTTTCGCCTGTAGCCTTATCAATTTCTGATAGTCGGGTATCGGGATAAGGCACTTCCTCCAGCGTTTTGACTACCTGCTCGGTGAGGAATCGACTTTTGGCGCCATATACATGGCGGCCGCCAAATCGCTGCTGCTCCGGAACCCAGTATTTTAGCGGCTGTATGACATGTAGGTTTTCTCTTGCCCGGGTTATTGCCACATAGAACAAACGTCTCTCTTCTTCCATGTCTTTTGGGTTTTTAGCCGCATACTCATTGGGAAAATTTCCATCGGCAACGTTGATAATGAATACATTCTCATACTCCTGCCCTTTTGCGCTATGGACAGTACTTAATATCAAATAGTCGTCATCTTTAAGTACATCATCGCACTGCCCGCCGGACTTAGAGGGAGGGTCGAGTACTAATTCACTTAGAAAGCGTTCTCTGCCAGGAGACTGTAGTGAAATCATTGTCAGCTGTTCTATATCACCCCCGCGTGAATAGGGGTCGCTATACCTTGTCTCCAGTATCGGCTGGTACCAGAGTGCAACCTCCTTCATTTGATCATGCCATTCAATTTTATTGTTGTGAACGGCGTCGAGTAATTTCACCAGCCCATGCCATTCTTCAGAATTCAACTTCGAGGATTTGAACATCGCTAACTTCGTTACATCAAAACTGTAAAGCTCGAGGTGATCCAATATTTTATCGGCCAGTTTCGGCCCGACACCTTTAAGTAATTTCAAAACCCTAAAGCCTGATATGCGATGCTTGGGATTGTCCGCCCAACGCAATACACACAATGCATCTTTAACATGGGCTGTCTCCAGAAACTTGAGCCCACCATGTTTTACATAAGGAATGTTTCGTCGCTTAAGTTCAATTTCGAGTTGATCAGCATGGTAGCTAGTCCGGTAAAGTACCGCCTGTTTTTTAAGTTCAGTGCCACTTTCTCTGGCTTCAAGAACTGTATCAATAATGTAATTCGACTGATTCTCCGCATCCTCAACAGTCACAAGCCTCGGCTTTGTAGCTGAAGACTTTTTGCTGGTGAGAAGGTTTTTGTAGCCCTCGGCACTATCACTGAGTACCGCGTTACTGAAATTGAGAATTGGTTGAACTGAGCGGAAGTTTTCACTTAAAGGATAGACTTTTGCCGGTGGAGAAAATAAATCAGGAAACGAGAGAATATTGTCCACATCGGCTGACCTAAACGAGTATATCGACTGCGCGTCATCACCCACAACCGTCAGGCCTTTACCATCAGGGAAGAGCCTTAATAGCAAGCCTGCCTGTAATCTATTGGTATCCTGGTATTCATCCACCAATACATGTTCAAACAGCCCTCGAATATCAGCCGCTACTTCATCGATACCGCTAAGATGGTAGAGAAATAATAATAGGTCATCATAATCCAGACCTAGTTGATCATGTTTATCCTGAACGTATGACTTAAAAAGAAGTTTTAGCTCTACTTCCCATTCCATGCACCATGGAAAATCCGCTTTGAGAACTTCATCGATAGGCACCTGTGCATTAACACATCGAGAATAGATATCAACACAGGTATTCTTGGTGGGAAAGCGTTTATGAGTACCACTATAGCCTAACTTGTGTCGTTGAATATCAATCATGTCTGCGGCATCGCTGCGATCCATAATACTGAAGTCTGGGCTCAGACCGATGCGATTACCTTGCTGGCGAAGTATTCGGTTGGCGATAGAGTGGAATGTCCCCATCCAGCTAAAACCCATGGCTGCCTGGCCGGCTTTATTAGGCTCCGCCTTTTGGTTCACAATTCGCCGAGTTCTTGCAGAAAGTTCCTGAGCGGCCCTTCTGGAAAATGTCATAAGCAGGATACGTTTAGGATCAACCCCATTGAGAATTAAGTAGGCAGCACGATGAGCTAAGGTATTTGTCTTACCTGTGCCCGCACCTGCAATGATCAGCTGAGGCCCTGATTGGATGCCCCCGTGTACAAGACGAACTCCATGCTCGGCTGCCGCTACTTGTTGATCTGTGCAGTTAGTTTCCATATTTAGTCGACATATCACTGATGATGATCATCTTCATAATACCTCAAAAATACTGTATATGCACACAGTGGTTGACGAAGCGTAATATGGTTGGGGATTAGTGACTCAATGCTACACCCTGCGACAATCAGGCGCACCAGCGGGATGAATCTTAAAGAGGAGCGTATAAACTAGTGCAGCATACTATTTTGCCAAAGTAGAGGACTCTGGTTACACCAGATTAAAAAATTACGAGATATGAATACTTCCCCGGGATTAAAAATCCCGGGGAAGTAAGAACGATTTAATTGTGAACCGATAAATCCATAAGTGTTTTGAGGTTAGTCTTGGTTTTTTGCCCTTCCAGCGTAGAATAACCTATGTTCGATGCACTCAATGAGCCTCCTGACTGGAATGGATAACCTTCGATCGAAGCAAAGAATTTCTGAACAAATCCTTGAGCCGGAACCATTAACCACATGTTATCGGCATACCACCTGACATACATGCCAGACTCTCTTGAAGCACTTTCAAACGGATCAGCCCTCAGGTTAGTAATAACCGGCCATTGGGGTGTTCGTCTATAGGCTTCATTAATTCCACCTTGTTCAATCGCAAATGCCAATTTCCAGTCATCCACACGTAAAGCATTGAGCATTCCACTCGCGGCAAAATACATAATCTCCCTACGCGGTCCCTTATCGACTTCACCCTCAAAATAAGGTTTGAAGTTATAGCCATCAAGATGAACTCGAAATTTTTTGCCATTGGCTTTGTAGCCATTTTTGGATGCCAGCTTTTCTTTCACATCCGGGACTCCGGCAGCCGCCAAAAGTGTTGGCATCCAGTCTTCCTGACTCATCGTGTCATTAAAGATAGTGCCCTGCTTAATAGTTCCTGGCCACTTGACCATTTGTGGAACTCTCATTCCACCTTCCCAGGTTGTTCCTTTCTCACCGTGATAAGGTGATGTACCACCATCAGGCCAGGTAAGCTTTTCTGCGCCATTGTCCGTCGAAAAGATGACGATGGTATTGTCAGCGACACCAAGGGTCTCTAACTCTTCGAGGAAACTACCCACCATATCATCGAGCTCTACCATGCCATCGGCATAGAGACTAATACCCGTAATACCTTGATACTTTTCCTGCAGACGTGTCCAGACATGCATACGGGTAAAGTTCATCCAAACAAAGAAAGGTTTGTTGGCTTTAACAGAATTCGCCATAAACTTTTTGGCTGCCCCGCCAAACTCGGAGTCTACTGTTTCCATGCGTTTTCTGGTCAATGGACCGGTATCTTCAATTTTTCCATCAGCATAAGAGTGGATCACGCCACGTGGGCCATACTTCTTATGGAATGCCGGATCTTTCGGATAGTAGTATGTTTCCGGCTCTTCTTCCGCGTTCAAGTGGTAAAGATTGCCAAAAAACTCATCAAAGCCGTGCGCTGTTGGAAGGTGCTTATCCTGATCTCCCAAGTGATTTTTACCAAATTGGCCTGTCGCATAACCCTGCTCTTTAAGCAAATCGGCAATGGTAGGTGCCCAGTCCGGAATGCCTTGATCACTGCCAGGCATACCAATAGTCAAAAGCCCTGTCCTGAAAGGCTGCTCACCCAGAATAAATGCCGCGCGTCCTGCGGTGCAGGACTGCTGTGCATACATATCGGTAAACAAGGCACCCTCATTGGCTATAGAGTCAATGTTGGGGGTTTGGTATCCCATGCCACCACGGTTGTATGCGCTGGTATTCCAGACACCGATATCGTCACCCCACATAACCAGTATATTGGGTTTGTCCGCCGCCATTGATGTGGCACCGACCGCTGCCATTAATAGCCCTAATCCGGCAATGGCCAGATTTTTCTTTTTTAACATGTCGTTCTCCTTCAAATGTCGAAACTCAATAAACCACGTATTTTCAAAAAACATTATTCAGTTGATATCCGATTAACACACCCTTTTAACCGTAGACCATAAAACTAAACTATGGCAATAAGTTTATGCGAACGCCGGAAAAAACATCCATAGAACCCATCGTAGCGCGATTGTCTTTTTTCCGAGACGACATCAGCCAGCAACCATCAACTCGTTGCCACTGATCGTAATAGATACCCAGCGTTCGAAATGACAATTCGGATTTATTGCCTAAGCCAAGGTGCATGTCAGCAACATATGATTGGCTATCCGCGGTATCTCCGTCGACCTCTATTAACACGTTGCCCAATAGGTGTTGCGTTACACCGCAGTTATCCAAAAACTGACGCATCGTCTCCACAAGCGGCTCACGTCCTTTTTTTAACCCCAGACCAACGTCTGCCTCAATATCTGTAAGGGTCAATTGTTCAAAGGCCGGCCAATCTTTGGCATCCATAGCCCCCGCGAATTTAACTAGCTGTCGATAAATTTCTCGTTCTGCTATTAACTGTTCAATATCCAGGTTCATATTTAGCTCTCACAAATCAAGGTATACCCGTTTTTTATCCTTCCACATATTCCCCTAATAACTAAGAGATAACCATCTTGCAGAGCCATTATTGTTTCGCACAAGGAACATGTTCGTTATAAAACTGATCTAGCAGCACCTGCATGCCGCTTTTACTCTGCTAAGATGATTCGCAGTCGATACGGTTTCCCTGGATCAGATCATATATGCATTCACCGCCAAGGCAGTAAAGCTATGCACCACGCTCAAACTCGACATGCCACACTATTTTTATTAGCCGTAGCGCTTTTCCCGGTAGCTAAGCTGGCATCTGCCGCTCCCAATATCGTGTTCATACTCACTGATAACCAATCGGCCAGCGCCCTGGCCAGTTACGGCAACAAGGATGTTCACACACCGAATATCGACGAGCTGGCCAAGAGCGGAGTGAGATTTAGCCATGCCTATGCCGCAAGCGGTATGTGCTCTTCCAGCCGCGCAACGCTTATGACAGGCCTTATGCCCAGCCAACACGGTTTGCATAATGCCCTGTACGATAGCTGGGTTAATTCACTGAATTCTGGCTGGAATGCCGTGGCTGAATTTCGAAGCCTGCCTCTTACACTCAGGAACCGGGGGTATCAGACCGCCATGATAGGCAAATGGCACCTGGGCGACCCTCACGTACCCGCATTAGGTTTTGAGCACTGGGTTGCGCTGCCCTACGGACATACATTGGATTTCTGGGATAATGAACTGGTGGAAAATGGGCGTCATTACTCCGTTAAAGATCAACATATCGTTGATGTATTGGCATCCAAGGCGGTTGACTACATTAGCCGGGCAAATTCTAAACAACCTTTCTTCCTGCAACTCAATCTTGATGGGCCCTACGCCCTGCCACCCAGCAACTATGGGCCAGCCCGCAATCAACATTACCCCCGTTATGCCGAACAGACTTTCAATTCGATGCCCAAGGAGCCCATCAGTGATGAAGTTTTAAAGCGCATTGATAGCCCCTATATACCTGGGCGCAATTTTGACGAGGTGCCGCTGCAGGAAATTTGGAGTCATATTCTTTATGGTACAGTTCGCATGCAGGGTGACCGAACCAGCTATGCCAATTTTCTGTCACAAAATAGCGTGGTAGATGACGCAGTCGGTCTAGTTGTGGCTGCCCTCGAAGAAAGAGATTTAATGGACAATACAGTGATTATTTACAGCGCCGACCAAGGCAATCAGTTTGGGCAAAATGGCAGCTGGGGTCATACTATTTGGTTTACCCCGGCACATTTGCATGAAACCTCAATGCATATCCCACTCATTATCAAGCATCCTCACGGTCTCGCTGGCACAGTTAGCGACCGAATGATAGGACAATACGATATCACCACCACATTACTCTCCTTGGCCGAGATTGATGAGCTTACTTTTGAGCGTTCACCTGGCCGAAGTTTTAAGGGGGATTTATTCGAACAAGAACAGATCAAAGACTGGCCGGAAGCTGCCTTTTTTGAACAGGAAGAAAGCCGTGGGATAAGAACACGGCACTACGCCTACTGGAAACATATTGATGGCATGGGCGAGCCCGTCCTATATGACATGACCACAGATGCTGATCAGCATCACAATATCTATCCCTCAATGAAAAACAGCGAAATAGTCCGGCAGCTCGACCACCAGCTGATATCATTTTTTACGCTTTACACAAATCCTAAGTATGACCTTTGGCAGAGCGGCACGGCCAAGGGAACAATACCAAAGCCGGAAATATGGCTTAAGAGAAACCCCTGGCAATGGATGAAAAAATACTGGTGGGACTGGCTTTCAAGACCCCAGATGGATCCAGTGTTTTCAGAGCAGCCAGCTAAAGCCGGGGTATAGTAGGCCTCAATGCCGTATAATCCGAACCCGTTGTAAGCTAAACTACTAACGATTATTTATAATGGATTATAGGTATTTCATGTCACGCTCTAGCTTACTGCTGCTTTCTCTACTTATCAGTTCCACCTCTCTAGCCCAAAACTTCACCAGCCGGTTTATCGACGAAGAAGACGGGTGGTTTGATGCAAGTAACTTTTTACTTGAATACAAATATGGCGTTATGCCTGTGCCCATTATTATCACCGAGCCGGCAGTCGGCGAGGGTTTTGGGGTGGCCGCTGTGTATTTTCACGATGCCGACGATGCCTGGGAAGGCCGTCCGCTAGATGATAAGGGACGAATCAATAAGCGTAGTACGTCGGCCGTAGCTGCTGCGGGTACCAATAACGGGACACGATTGTTGGGCGGTGGTCATTTTGGCCATTACAAAAAAGACACCATTCGCTATGAAGGTCTGGGAGGAGTAGCGAATATCAATCTGAAGTTTTATGGGGAGGGCAGTGGTCAGGAAAACCCCTCGGGTTTTAAGTTTAATTCCGAAGCTTTGTTCATTAGTCAGAGAGTAGCATTTCGTCTGGGGGCCACCGACTGGTTCGCTGGTGCAGAGTATACCTATACCGACATGACCACAAAATTTGACCTGGGGTTCGATATTCCCGAACTGGATGATCTCAGTTTCGACTCAACAAATGCCTCTGTTGCCGCACTATTGTTATACGACTCGCTGAATAACGGCTATACACCGGGTAGTGGCATCAACAGTGAACTATCCTTTTCGCGATATGATGAAAAGGTAGGTGGCGATTTTAACTACAATCTGCTGGAATCACGCAACCAGATTTACTTTGAACCAGTGTCACAATTAAATATCGGCCTACGTCTTGATGGCCAGTTTGCCGATGGCGACATCCCATTCTATGCGTTGCCCTATATTGAACTGCGCGGCATTCCCGCTCTGCGCTATCAGGGTACGGATGTCATAACTGGCGAGGTACAAGCTGCCTGGAAATTCCATCCACGCTGGCAGATACTGGGTTTCATTGGTGCGGGAAGAGCCGCAACAGAGCCAACTAAACTCAGCGACGCCAACACGGAAACATCGTCAGGCGTCGGATTTCGCTATCTGGCAGTCAAGCAATTGGGACTAAGCATGGGTCTGGATTTCGCTAAGGGTCCAGAGGAAAATGTCGTCTATGTGAGCTTTGGCACCAAGCTCAAGTAGCAAATTCATACCTAACAGCGCTAATGCTGTTTAAGCGATTTTTTGCCGCAACCAAGTTTCAAACTCACCAACAATATTGCTCATTTGACCCTCATGAGCGGTAATAATGTAATAGCTGTCATAGGCTGACAAGCCTTGCCTGAACGGAGCGATAAGTTCGCCCGTTCCCAGCCAATAAGACGTAATAATTTGGTCGTTCATCGCAAAGCCTACGCCCAGGCGGGCAAGTTCGAGTGCATCAATGGCGGTCGCTACGTACATATGCCGTTTGGGCTGGAGCTGTTCCTTGCCTACCACCGATAACCACTGACTCCAGGCTTCGCCGTCATCGTCGTGAATGAGCACGTGATCTTTCAGCATGCCAGGTGATAACTTTCCCAATCGGCTCAACAGGCGGGGGGAGCACACTGGCTTGTAATCCGTCACGGCTAAAGGCGCAATACGTTTACGCGGCCAGTTGTGCTTGCCAAATTGTACAACCAGGTCGGCCTCGGGCAAAACAGAGGGAATACGTCGAGGCATGGATTCAAAGTGCAACTCGAGATCAGGAAAACGGTCCAGTAATTCACCGACTCTTGGCACTAACCATAAGTTAGTAAACGCCGGAGGTGCAGCAATGGTAAATTTACCTGCAAACGTTTCTTCATCAAGGCTCATAGCTCCAAGCTTAATATCTTCCAGCGCTTTTCCAACTACCGCAAACAAGCGCGCACCTTCAGGGGTAAGGCTTATCTGCTTTTTACTCCGATCGAATAATTTAACGCCAAGCTGGTCTTCCAGATGACGTACTTGGTGACTTATGGCACTTTGGGTGACTGACAATTCTAGCGCCGCCTGGCCCATACTCAAGTGACGGCCGGCCGCCTCAAAGGAGTGAAGAGATTTAAGTGGAATCCGTTTCTGTCCGATTTGCATGAGCCAGCACTATCCGTCATGAATTATTCTCATATAATACGCAAAAAAAACTCGCTATACAAAAGTTAAATTCATGTCAAAATACCCACCGATGCTGATTTTCAGACTTCAAGTATGCCGCTGTCATACAGAAACACAGACCTTAAGATGAGTAACAGAATATGACCCATATTGTTTACCCCACGACTAACTTTAAGGCAATCGAGCAGATCAAGATTGAGCGCGGCGAAGGCATCTATGTCTACGACGATAAAGGTAATCAATATATAGAAGGCATGGCTGGACTGTGGTGTACCGCCTTGGGTTATGGCAACGAAGAGCTAATCGAAGCCACTACCGAGCAAATGCGCAAACTGACCTATACCCATATGTTTGGTGGTAAAACACACCAGGTGGCAATAGATCTGGCCGACAAACTGTCTGCCATGCTACCAATGAATAACGCCACCGTATTTTTCGGCAGCTCTGGGTCAGACGCCAATGATTCGCACATTAAAATGTTGCGCTATTATTTCGCTGCTATCGGCAAACCTGAGAAGCGTAAAATCATTTCTCGTCAACGCTCCTACCACGGTGTCACCGTAGCAGCCGCATCCCTCACCGGTCTGCCAGTTAACCAGCAGCACTTCGACTTGCCGATTGATGCGCTGGGAATTATCCGTACGGATCACGCACATTACTATCGTGGCAAGCAGGGTAACGAGACCGAAGTAGAGTTTGTTGACCGTATTGTCGGCAACCTTGAGGCTCAAATTCTACGAGAGGGGCCTGAAACCATTGCCGCCTTTATTGCTGAGCCTGTTACTGGTGCATCCGGCGTACTGGTTCCGCCCGCAGGATATTTCGAGAAAGTGCAGGCCCTGCTGAATAAATACGATATTCTAATGTGGACAGATGAGGTCATCACGGGCTTTGGCCGTACCGGCAACGACTTTGGCTCTGCCACCGTCAATATTCAAAAACCAGACATGATGACATTGGCTAAGCAGCTTTCATCGGCTTATATGCCCATATCTGCTGCTGCAATTCGCGGAGATATGTACGAAGCAATGGCGGATCAAAGCGCCGCTGCCGGCGCCTTTGGTCACGGCTACACCTATTCCGGCCACCCTGTTGCCTGTGCTGTCGCACTAAAAACCCTGGAAATTTATGAACGTGACAACATCTTCGCTCACGCTGCCGAACGTGGCGATTACCTGCAAGCGCAGTTAGCACAATTCAATGACCACCCGATGGTCGGCGAAGTACGTGGCCGAGGATTACTCGCCGCAGTTGAACTGGTCGCCAATAAAATAACCGGACAAGAGTTTGCCAACGGATCTGTCGGCGCTACGATGGTCAAAAACTGTCAGGACAACGGTCTGATTCTTCGTGCCGTTGCCGGCAATTCTTTGGCCTTCTGTCCACCATTGATAATCAGCAACGAACAAATTGATGATATTATCAGCCGGTTCGCCGATGCGCTGAATAAGACCTATACATTCGCTCAGCAAAACAATCTACTGTTAGGCTAAGACGCCCGAGTGGCAGAACATAATTGGAGTTAAACATGATTACCGATCTGATGAACAAAGCTCGTATCGCCCAGATGGAATATGCGAAGTATTCGCAGGAACAGGTAGACGAAATTGTACGCGCCATAGGCAAGATCATATACGACAACGCTGAAGAACTAGCGCGTGATGCAGTCGACGAAACACGCATGGGCGTCTATGAAGATAAAGTAGCGAAGAACAAAGGCAAATCTCGTGCCATTTGGAATAATTTAAAGGGCAAGCGTTCTATCGGGATAATTTCCGAACAGGATGAACACGGGATCATCGAAGTCGCGAAACCGATTGGTGTTATTGGCGCTGTGACGCCAACCACAAACCCTATTGTGACTCCTATGTGTAATGCCATGTTCGCGTTAAAGGGTGGCAACGCTATTATTGTAGCGCCGCACCCGCGCGCTAAAAACTGTAGTGCAAAAGCGGTTGATCTGATGAACTCGGAAATCAGGCGTCTGGGCGCCCCGGACAATCTCATTCAAATAATCCGTGAGCCATCAATTGAAGCAACTCAAGAGCTGATGCGATCGGTTGACGTACTGGTTGCGACCGGTGGTCCCGCCATGGTTCAGTCGGCTTATAGCAGCGGCAAGCCCTCCTATGGCGTTGGCCCTGGCAATGTACAGGTGATTATCGATACCGACGTCGATTACAACGATGCAGCTTGCAAAGTGATAGCCGGCCGCAAATTCGACAACGGCATTATCTGCTCGGGAGAACAATCTGTTATCGCGCATAAAAACGATTACGCAGATGTTATCGCCGCATTTAGAGCCAACGGTGCCTTCTATATCGAAGATCAGGCAATAGCCGATAAACTGCGTAATACCCTGTTTGAAGACGGCCACATCGCCGGCAGAGTCGTTGGTCAATCTGTTCAGGCCGTAGCCGAAATGGCTGGTATAGAGGTGCCCGCAGATACCAAGGTGATACTGATCAAGTCCAACGGTGAAGATGACGATATTCTTCGTAAAGAGAAAATGTGTCCAGTGATGGTAGCGTTTGAATATGAAACCTTTGACCACGCGGTCGCTATCGCCCACCACAACCTGAGCATGGAGGGAGCCGGCCACTCGACCGCTATTCACTCCAATAATGCAGAAAATATTGCAAAGGCCGGCGTCGCTTTGCCCATCAGCCGCCTGATAGTGAATGAGGCCAGCTCCTTAACCGCCGGTGGCAGCCTGCAAAACGGCTTTGCACCAACCACTACGTTGGGTTGCGGCTCCTGGGGCAATAATTCCATTTCTGAAAACCTGGACTATAAACACCTGATCAACGTCTCGCGCATCGGCCATAAACACGACAAACCCGTGCCCACCGATGAAGCCATCTGGGCATAAATACGGATAAGTGAACAGACCGGAGCAAGCGCTCCGGCTTTTTTTGTCATTAGGAGCTAAGCGCCCATGTCCGAGAAAACCTTTTACCAACCCCAAAGCGGCAACGAAATGCCGCGCTGCGGCGGTTTTGCCACTTTTATGCGCCTGCCGATGATTGAGCTAAGCAGTGAGCTGGATGCGGCCTTCATTGGTATACCGCTGGACATTGGCTCATCCAATCGCCCTGGAGCCCGCTTGGGCCCCAGAGAAATTCGCGATGAGTCTCGCATGCTTCGACCTTTTAATGTCTCCACCGGTGCGGACCCATTTAATAGCATGACGATAGCCGATATCGGCGATGTACCTATCAATACCTTTAACCTGCTAAAAAGCATCGATATCATCGAAGCCTTTTATGACAAGGTTCTGGACCATGGCGTTAAGCCATTGACTATGGGCGGAGACCACACAATTGTATTGCCTATATTGCGTGCTCTGTACAAAAAACACGGCCCTATTGGCGTAGTCCACATCGATGCTCATGCTGATACCAATGACCACCAGTTTGGAGAAAGTATCGCTCACGGCACACCTTTTAGAAGAGCAGTCGAAGAAGGTTTGCTCGACTGTAAGCGCGTGGTACAAATAGGCCTGCGCGGTACCGGCTACTCCATCGATGAATACGACTGGGGACGCAACCAGGGTTTCCGCGTGGTTCAGGCGGAAGAATGCTGGTATAAATCTCTAGCGCCACTAATGGAAGAAGTTCGCCAGCAAGTCGGCGGTGGCCCGGTTTACATCAGCTTCGATATTGACGGCTTAGACCCTGCTTATGCCCCAGGCACAGGAACAGCTGAAGTGGGAGGACTAACAGTCCATCAAGGCATCGAAATAGTCCGCGGATGTAAAGGCCTGGACGTGGTTGGCGGTGACTTGGTTGAAGTGGCGCCCCCGTATGACCCTACCCACAATACTTCAGTCGTTGGCGCTAATATGCTGTTCGAAATGCTGTGCGTACTGCCTGAAGTCAATTATGTAGAACGTTAATTTCTTCGATGCTATTCAAAGGGCTTAATCAGGCCATTTTTTTGCGTCCGGTGAAATTGCCAGTGAAGTGTACTACTGCTATTGTAGTATAAAAACACACACCGATAGCGAAATACAATGATCACCTTAATGATAAATACGTATCTCAAATCCTATTGGACGATATTTCGTGCCCAATAATCGCATTATTTTTCTGCTGTGCTTCTGCCTTCTGGCTGCGCTTTATATTGCTATTGAGCCAACTACCGTCAACCCGGCGAAAGCTATTTTGAAGATACTGCCCTTACTCATGCTCATCGTGTGGGTAGCGCGCAGTCATTTTCCTGACAGAACCCTTTTACTCGCAGCACTTATCTTCGGTGGCGGCGGCGACACTTTTTTGGCTTACGGACAATTCATTCCCGGACTGGCTTCGTTTTTAATAGGGCATTTATTTTATACTGGCCTGTGGTGTCGGGGGCCCTTGCTGAAGAAACCCCTATACGCACTGCCGGCTCTCGGTTTGACCGCGCTCTGTCTAGCCTTTTTATTGCCCCACACCGGCGAACTCTCTCTCTATATTGGAATCTACATCCTCGTTATAGGCCTCATGGCTACCGCCGCGTCCGTCAGTCGTCTGGCTATAGGCTGGGGTGTCATCGGGGCTTACAGCTTTCTATTTTCGGATTTCCTGATTGGCTGGAATCGTTTTATAGAGCCGTTCTGGTGGGCTCGAGTGGGGATAATGCTTAGCTATTATGCAGCACAACTATTTATCACGTATTCAGTGTTACACTTTTTTTCCAATCAAAGAAACACTCTAGCTAACGGGAAATAACAATGGACCTGGTACTCTACGCAATTCCATTTTTTCTATTATCCATCATTATTGAAGTATGCTGGGATAGATATAAGGGCACTGCTTATTACCGTATAAACGATACGATAAACAGCCTCAGTATGGGTATTATCAGCACCACCAGGAAGCTGCTAATTGTTGGTATTGGCGGTATGGTATTCAGCTGGATACAGCAACACCTATCTATTGAAACGTGGGCCACGACAAGCTGGCTTGGATATGCAATCGCCTTTGTGCTCTATGATTTATGTTATTATTGGTTTCATAGAATAAGCCACGAAAGAAAGATATTTTGGGCAGCCCATGTGGCACACCATCAAAGCGAAGAGTACAACCTCAGTACCGCGCTACGCCAAACGAGCATGAGCTTTCTGTTGAGCTGGGTCTTTTATATCCCCTGTTTCATGCTCGGAATGCCAGCCGAGGTATTTGTCACCGTGGCAAGCGCCAACCTGATTTATCAATTTTGGGTTCACACTCGTTTTATTCCAGAACTGGGTCCTCTGGAGTACTTGCTCATCACGCCCTCTAATCATCGTGTTCATCACGCCCGCAACCCGGAATATATCGATAAAAATTACGGTGGAGTTTTTATACTGTGGGACAGAGCTTTTGGTACTTACAAACGCGAAAACAAGTCGCTTCCACCCGACTACGGCATTACCCGAGGCCTCAATAGCTGGAACCCGCTTTGGGCCAACGTGCACTTATACATCAGCATGTTAAAAGATGCCTTAAAAACGCCACACTGGAAAGACAAGTTCCACATTTTTGTCGGCACTACCGGCTATATTGCACCCGGTATTAATAAAGGCACAGTGGTACCGGGCAATCACTTCGATCCGACTATTCCCGCTGCGGTAAAATTCTATGCGTTAGCTCAGTTTATCGTATCCAATATAGTCGGTGTTGCCTTGATCTATGCCTCTGGTCAGCTGGATTCGATAAGTAATACGGTTTTATTTGTCTACTTGCTCACCTCCCTGATATCCATAGGCTGGCTACTTGAAGGTCGTGCGCCTATCCTGGAATGGGTACGCATCATAATCACTATTCCACTGGTCATAGCGCTACTGGGTCGCCCTGATTATTTTGAATGGATTATTGTTTACGTTGGGCTGTCGATCATTGCCCTGGTTTGGCTTCAAAAATCTACCAAACCGACAAGTGCCGCTCCCGTATAGCGAATATAAACCCAATAAGAAACCAATCTTGTCAGTTTCTGCTAATATATTCCGTTCAAAAATCTGCAAAAAAAGGATCGTCACGTGTCTACTGATATTTTTAACCTGAAAGGAAAAATCGCACTGGTAACCGGAGCCAGCAGGGGTATCGGCGAGGCAATCGCACGCCTGTTAGCTGAACAGGGCGCGCATGTCATCGTCTCAAGTCGAAAAATTGATGGCTGTCAGGCAGTTGCCGATTCTATCAATGCGGACGGTGGTGAAGCCGAAGCGCTTGCCTGCCATATCGGTGACATGGACGCGATTACCAATACCATTGCAACAATTAGAGACAAACACGGCCGACTGGACATACTGATTAATAATGCCGCAACCAACCCCTATTTTGGCCATATTCTGGATACTGACCTTGGCGCATTCCAGAAAACAGTCGATGTGAATATTCGCGGTTATTTCTTTATGTCCGTCGAAGCAGGCAAACTTATGCGCGACAACAAAAGCGGCGTCATTATTAATACGGCTTCGATCAACGGACTTAAACCCGCGCCCATGCAGGGAATATATTCCATTACTAAAGCTGCAGTCATCAATATGACAAAAGCCTTTGCACGCGAATGCGGCCCACTGGGAATTCGCGTAAACGCTATCTTACCCGGTTTAACCAAAACAGCATTTGCGGGCGCCCTATTTGAGAACCAGGATATTTATGATCGATGGGTAGATGAGATACCTCTAAAGCGTCATGCCGAGCCGAAAGAAATGGCCGGCGCTGTTTTGTTTTTGGTCTCAGAGGCAGGTAGCTATACCAACGGTGAGTGCATTGTTATCGATGGCGGCATGACAATTTAAAGCGATTAATCAAAAAGGGAGAGCTTAGCGCTCTCCCGCGTCCCAAGCTTCAATAGTCTCGCTTGCTGCACGAAAAGCTTCTATACCTGCGGGCATACCACAATAGGTCGCGGCGTGCAGCAGAACCTCCTGAATTTCCTCTTTGCTTGCACCATTACGCAGGGCACCACGCACATGCCCCTTAAGCTCACCAGAGGCTCGCAAAGACGTTAGCAGGGCCACGGTAACCAGACTGCGGGTTTTACGATCAAGGCCTTCTCTGCTCCATATATCGCCCCAGCAATTTTTAACGACCAGTTCCTGCATCGCCATACTGAATTCGCTGGATGAATCGATTGCCTTATCGACGTGTTTATCACCCAATACCTCACGTCGGGTTTTCATACCCGCTTGGTAGCGCTCATCTGTCATAATTTTTCAGCCTTAAGTAATTCCTTGCCTTCTTCATTAAGCTTCTTGAAGTCATTGGATACCACAACTTTATGGGTATTCACAAAGGCCTCATGATTAGCTTCCACTTTGCTCAAGTGATAACCGTAATTTACCAGCATACCTGCAGACTGTTGAATTCCGTTAGCAGAACTGTCGGCCATCCAGTTTAAACGTTCAACCCTGGCACCATTGCCAAGGTGAAAGCGTTGCACGGGATCGAGTGGATCATCTACTCGCTTTACCTCAGCAAGATAATGGGCGCAAAGTGCTATTAGCAAGGGTTTCATCGCCTCGCTGATCATCTCATTGCTATGCCAGTTAGTTGTTCTGAGGGGCTCCAGCGATGTTTTTTGAAGATCCGTCAACAGACTGGAATTCACATCATCGATTTCCCTGGATAACCAACGGCGAAAGCCAGGAATCGGAGACAAAGTGGCAAAGTTCTTGAGCTGTGGAAATTCGCGACTCAACTCCAATACCACCTGTTTTATAAGAAAATTACCAAACGATATACCCTTCAAGCCTTGCTGGCAGTTACTGATAGAGTAAAAAATCGCCGTATCAAACTCTTCCATAGCCTGCGAGCCAGGTTCGGCTAGCAGGGCCTGGACATTACCTGCCATACCTTTAACCAGCGCTACCTGAACAAAAATAAGTGGTTCGTCGGGCAAGGCAGGATGAAAAAAAGCAAAACAACGGCGGTCGTCCGCTAATCGGCGACGCAGGTCGTCCCAGCCTTGCATTTCATGCACAGCCTCATAGGCAATCAACTTCTCCAGGATATGTGCCGGTGTGCGCCAGGAAATGGTTTCCAGAGTTAAAAAGCCACGGTTAAACCACGAGCGAAATAAATACACCATATCGCTGTCTACGGGCTTCAACTCAGGATGGTCCCTTAAGCAGGTCAGTAAGTCCTGACGCATTCTGAGTACAGTAGAAGTACCGTAAGGAGCCATATTGATGCGACGGAACAGGCGCCGACGCGGCCCCTCTACCACTTCACCCAAGCGCTGTAATACATCAGGGTCATCAGCTTGCTGGTATTTCTCCAACTGTTCGAGAATAGCTGCTCTGTCGGGGCTATAGTCGCTAAGTAACAGGCGGTAAAAGTCCAGCTTTTGCTCTTCGTCCAGAGCGAAATAGGCCTGCACAACCTCTTGAGCAATGGCCGTACCCATAGCTTCACCTTTGCTGGAACATAGCTCCACGCACAAATCTCGAATATTCCGGCCGTTTTTGCCATTTCTGCTGCGCTGTAATAAATCGCGCCCGGCATCGGCTATGGAACTAACCCATTCGTTTATTCGCATATTCTTCCGTTCAGTCCTTTCGGTTTCTATCTATCCCACACGAGCCATTACGTCACCAAACAATTCTTCATCGGTGGGAATGACTTTAGGTGCAGCCAATGGCATTGATACCCAAGTAATATTAACCAGGTGTTTCCAGTTTATATTTTCCGTCGTTGAATTACCGCCCCAATAACCACAACCCAGTGAAAAAGTCTGTCGCATACCGTTCCATACATTAGCACTATTGGACACGCTCTGCGGCTGGTTTATCATGACGCGTGAGGTGCGAGTTCCCATACCGAACTGGATAATATTCTCTTGGTTAGTCGTGTAAAGCCCACACGAATGCCCTAGACCCTGATAACGCTGAATAGCATTAGTCAGTTCTATCGCCTCGCCCAGATCCTTCACTTTATATAATGCCATTACCACCGAGAGCTTTTCACCAGAGAAGGGGTGATCTGCGCCAACACCTGTTTCGGGCACAATAATAAAAGTTTTCTCTGCGGAAATATCAATCCCGGCCATTCCACAAATGACATTGGCGGGCTGAACAATGGCTTTGGGGTTAAGATGACCATCAACCCATAATACAGCAGCGATTTTATGGTATTCCTCAGCGGAGACCAAATAGCCACCCTCAGCCTGTAGCTTATCCAACAAGGTATCGTGAATTGATTCAAGCGCAATGACGGAGTTATCCGAAGAACAAGAAGCGGCGAGATCAAAAGTTTTGGATATACGAATTTTTTCAGCCGCATCATCCAGATCTGCCGTATTATCTACGGTAATCACCGCATTACCGGCACCGACACCTAAGGCAGGTGTACCGCTGGAGTAAGCCGCCTTGACCATCGCCGCGCCGCCCGTAGCCAATACCACATCACACTGCTTCATTAGCTCGCTAGTACCTTCCAGAGATGGCTGTTCTATGGCGATAACCAGATCGGCAGGGGCCCCCATGGCGACCAAAGCGGCACGCATCTTGTCGCATACCAATTTATTGGTAAATTTAGCCCGCGGATGTGGCGCCACAATAATCGCATTGCGCCCCTTAATAGCATTGATTGCCTTAATTACCGGCGTCGCCTCCGGGTTAGTTGTCGGTGACAACGCACCTATGACACCCGCCGGCTTGGCAATCTTAATCAGGTTCCTCTCTTTATCTTCCTCAATAATACCGACCGACTTATCGTCGAGAATATCGTAAAGCGCGGCACGGGTTTTGCGGAAAATTTTAGTGAACTTTCCGTCGTAATTTCCCAACTGAGTTTCTTCGATTGTCAGCTGGGCAATCTCCTCTGCTGCGTCCTGTTTAGCCACGGACCACACCATGGCTTTAATCAGCTCGTCAACCTGTTGCTGTGAATATTCCTCAACAATGGCCTGGGCCGTACGTGCTCGAGCCATCAGCGCGCCTATGTCTGCTGCTGCGTCAATTGTCATTTCGTTACTCCAAATTAATTCAGTCTTCCGAAGTGTAAGTCGGAAGAACTATTTAGCCTTCGTTAAAAGATTCGCCCAGCGCATTTATCAAGCTGTCTATCTCAGTCTTTTCGGTGATAAATGGCAGCCCCAGCTGAATGGTGTCAGCGCCATAACGCACGTAAAACCCTTTGCGCCACATCCGCATAGCAACCTCGTAGGGGCGACGAGCTGGCTCACCGGGATAGGCCTCCAGGGTGAAACCGGCAGCAAAACCATAGTTACGAATGTCGGTCACCGCATTGGCGCCCTTCAGACTATGAACGGCTTCTTCAAAATAAGGGCTCAGCTCAGCAACACGTGCTATCAGATTTTGTTCTTGCAAAACGTTAAGTGTAGCCAAACCCGCAGCACACGCGACTGGATGGGCCGAATAGGTATAGCCATGCGGAAGTTCAACCAAATAATCAGCACCGCCATGCTCCATAAACGTATCATAGATTTCTTGCTTGACAACAACGGCGCCCAATGGGATGGCTCCATTGGTCACCTGCTTGGCAATATTAATAATATCCGGCGTCACGCCAAATGCTTCAGCTCCGGTATTGGCACCCATACGCCCAAAAGCGCAAATCACTTCATCAAAGATCAGCAGTATATTATGCTGGTCACAAATTTCACGTATACGATTGAGATAACCAACAGGTGGAGGTAGCACACCGGCGGAGCCCGCCAGAGGCTCCACAATAACAGCGGCAATATTACTGGCATCATGCAAGGCGATCATCTCTAGTATTTCGTCGGCCATTTCAGCACCATTGCTAGCCTGGCCTTTACAGAATTCGTTGCCTTTCTGCATCGTGTGCGCCATATGGTCAGCAGCGATACCCTCGCCATACAGTGCACGGTTACCGCCAATTCCACCCGCCGAGATGCCGCCAAAATTCACCCCGTGATAACCCTTGTTACGACCGATTATTCGCGTTTTTCCCGCTTGACCTTTCTTGCGCCAATAGGCGCGCGCCATTTTGAGAGAGGTATCAGCCGACTCCGAGCCGGAGTCTGTAAAAAACACCCGATTTAGACCTTCTGGCATAAATTCAGTGATTTTTTCCGCCAGCTGAAACGACTTAACATGGCCAAATTGGAAAGCGGGACTGTAATCCAGTTGACTTACCTGCGCCGCGACAGCTTCATTAATTTGCGGGACGCTATGACCCAAGCCGCAGGTCCACAGGCCGGAGAGACCATCAAAGATCTTGCGACCTTCAGAGTCAGTATAATAAGCGCCCTGCGCAGACACCATAATACGTGGGTCACGTTTAAACTCACGGTTGCCGGTAAATGCCATCCAGTGGGCATCCAGTTGAGCCTGAGTCAGGCCCGCCAATTTATCACTCATCAAATTTCTCCGAAGATTATGCACAACTAATATGAAGGTATTATAGGCACATACACATGTTTCATAAATTTACATTTATCGATCTTTAGAATACAATTCATGAAACTTTCATTGAATATACTCAAAATGGCCAAACCTCGAATATTTGGACAGCTCAGCGACATCGATTTACGCCTGCTGCGGGTTTTTCGTTCGGTGGTCGAAGCCGGTGGATTTTCGGCAGCTGAACTTGAGTTAAACATTGGTCGGTCTACCATTAGCCGTCATATTAAAGACCTTGAAATTAGACTCGGTGTGACACTTTGCCGCCGAGGGCGAGGCGGCTTTGCACTGACAGATGAAGGCAGCTATATCTACGATGCCACGCTGCGCTTATTGTCAGCCACCGAGGAATTTCGCGGCGAGGTTCAGGAGGTCCATCAAAGCATGAAGGGTAAGCTGGTTGTCGCCTTGTTTGATAAAACCGCCAGCAACCCTGACTGTCATATACCGGATACATTTCGACTATTTGATGAAAGAGCTCCCGAAGTTTCAATAGAAACCTATGTAGCTCCTATCAATGAAATAGAAAAAGGCGTAATGGACGGTCGTTTTCATCTCGGCGTCATTCCCCTACACCGACCCTCGGCGAGTCTTGATTACATTCAGCTGTTTCCCGAACAGATGTATCTCTATTGTGGTAAACATCACCCGCTTTTTAATCTAGACGATAGTGATATCAATAAGGCTCAGATACTCAAATACAAGTATGCCGGCCTAGGCTATCACTCACCTAATATGGAGATAGGCAATAAGCTGCATATGGCGCGCAGCGCTACAGCGTATGACCAAGAGGCTATTGTTTTATTGATTATGTCGGGGTGTTATCTGGGGTATTTACCGGAGCACTATGCACGCCACTTTGTTGATGACGGTCTGATACGCACAGTGAGTAGCAGGACATTCCATTATCTTTGTCAGTTTTCAGCCATTACCAGGCGTTCACCCAAACCGACAAGAATATTGCAAACCTTTATCGATTGCCTGCAAGACTGTCATTTATCACACAACGATAATACCTAGAAAGTATAACCAAAGGACGTGACGATACCTTGGTCGCTTCCTTGTGCGCCGTCTGGCGGCTGACTATCAGTACTAGACCAATAACTTAACTGCCAAAAGAAATCGGTGAAGATTTCCCAATTGAGCTCAACGTCGAACTGGGTTCTGACCCTATTGCTTTCAGTAATACTAGGCATCAGATCCAGGTCAACCTTGAGGTTCACTTTCCTGGGGCTAAATAGATAATAAGTAAAGGTATTGTTTATCTGACCTTCGGCACTAGTCAGGTTATCTGACTCAGATTGAGAAACAGTATTCTCCCTTGATAAGGAAGCACCAAGCCACAAGCTGTAATAACCTACATTGCTCTGCCACACATAGCGACCCAAACCGCCACCGGCCGAGGTTCTTAAATCGATACCCAGCTCTTCGTTAGTTTCTGCCTTACTGATTGCGGTCCAATACCAACGATTGGGTCTAAAGCGCTGAAAACCTAATGAAATATCTCCACGATTATACGTAGCTCCACTTCTCTCCCGACTTATATTCGCATTGAACCCGGTGTTAACCAAATACTTTGCTGTTCTATAGTCTGCAGTCAGCCCCGCGTTCATCTGGCCTATACCACTGCTCTCAGTGAAATTAATTCCAAAAGTGGCATTGCCATCTACTCGCTCAAAAAAAGACTCATTACTTTTTAAAGCAACCGCACGCACGATAGTTTTCGTTGCAATTTCTACATCGCCGCCCCGACCACCCACTCTGAGTATGCCATCATCCTCAGTGGTATTAATTGGACCTGTATAACGCTTGCCAGTATCGACTTCCAACTGCACATTTTTATCACTGACAATCGCACGAATATCCTCCCAGCGAACATAAATTGTGCCAAAACTGGTAGTAGAAAGACGTAACTGACCGCCATCCAGCGCCTTGATCTCACCGGTCAGACGATCGCCGTTTTTCATATAAATGAGGTCGGTTTTTAAACTCGGTTTTGCATCAGCCAGCGTTGTCACCGGAAAAACGAACGACAAAAGGCCGAGTAAAATAACGGCTATTGAATATTTATAATGTGTGTTTAAAGGTCTGTACAAACCTAGCTAACCTCTACTGTCTATTTTGGAGCGACATCATGCGCGTCTTGGCACAAGTATAGTGCAAAATATAAAAAGGTCGAAAGAGCCGCCCCGAAGTTAAATAGCCTTTACGCTAGCCAGAGCATTTTGCAGAAGCTCTGGGCTGTCACGCAATACTCGCTCAACGGTATCCACTATGGCCTGCGTCTGTCTATCGACTTCAATATTAACAAAATCGCCTAATTTAAGGCTGCCGTGAACGGTCGCTCTAAGTGTCTCGGGGATATAACACACCTTGAAAACGGCCTGCTCCTTGTTTAGCTCGGCAACGGTTAAGCTGCAACCGTGAACACCGATAAACCCCTTGTTAAAAATGTATTTGAGTAATTCGGATGATACTTTATAGCTCACAGTGCGGTTGTTTTCAGTATCATCCACAGCAATAATTTCAGCGATAGCATCCACATGCCCCGAAATTACATGGCCGCCGACCTCTACGCCCTGCTTTGCCGAGCGCTCTATATTTACCCGGTCTCCCTGCTGTAACTGGCCCAGTGTTGTCAGCGATAAGGTTTGCTGCATAGCGTCAAACCATACTTCATTGCCGTCAATGCGAGTCACCGTCATACATACGCCATTGATACCGATGCTGGCACCTATCGCCAGCTCCTCCAATAAATGTTCTGGCAACTTAACAGCCATACTTAATAGACCCGGCTTGCGTTCCAGCTGCGTGACCGAAAAGGCCCCTTGCACTATACCGGTATACATTCTGGCACCCCTTCTTTGCTATTTAACTCGTTCTGAATGCAGGCTTTGGCCATCATACTCAGCTCATCTGCACTTTTGGTTCGTACTATATCAAGCCCAATTGGATGATGAATCACCATATTGGCGCAACCCGGTTGTAGATCGAAGGTATCGGACCGCAAAATTACATCTGTACCGCTAATTGTAATCGGTAAAATGGCCACATCGAGATCTTTGGCGGTAACAAAAGCGCCTTTTTTAAAGGCCAGAACCTCACCGTTTCGGCTGCGGGTACCCTCGGGGAAAAATAAAACCGATTGCCCGGAAGTCATTTTTGCTTTCATTTCCTGCAATGTTTTTGCCGCCTGTGATCGATTAGCCCGATCAATGAAAATGTGTCCCATAGAAGCACAGGCCCAGCCAATGACAGGCACTTTGCGCAATTCCTGCTTCATTACCCACTTTAAGTCGAGCGGCAACCAACCGTATAAAACCAATATGTCCACCTGACTAATGTGATTGACCACAATGACATAGGGCTGGGAGGTATCCAAAGAAGCCAATCCCGTGATATCCGGCTTAGCGGGAATTGTCCATAAAGCGGCCTTCGCCCAAATCCTCGGCACAACACGATTTATGGTAACCGGCATAACGCCAACCAAGGCAATAACCAGTACACCCAAAACGGCTGTAAGCAATAGGAAAAACGGCACCCAAAGGAACCATTTGTAGATTTGATAAAAAGCTTTGCCCAATGGTTTCATATTATGAATTTTTACCCAAACCGTTTATCAGCCACGAAAGCATTAGTTTGACGCTCCTGGCCAAAGGTTGAGGTAGGACCGTGCCCTGGAATAAAGGTCACGTCATCACCCAGCGGCCAAAGTTTCTCTCTAATTGAACTCACCAGCGTATCGTGATCGCCACGTGGAAAGTCGGTGCGTCCGATTGAACCTTGAAACAGTACATCACCCACCAGAGCCAATTTTGCTCCCGCATGGAAAAAGACTACATGGCCCGGTGTATGACCCGGCGTATGAGCCACTTCTAGGGTCTGCTCGCCAAAGCTAACCACATCACCTTGTTCCAGCCACCTGTCGGGTGTAAAGACCTCTACCGGCGGAAAACCCGACATCTTGCAGTTTTCCGGTAATTGATCGATCCAGAACTTATCTTCTTTTTGCGGCCCTTCAATCGGTACCCTACCGCGGGAGCGCAACTCATCGGCACCCGAACAATGATCCAAATGACCGTGAGTCAGGAAAATTTTCTCAAGCGTCACCCCCGCTTGTTTTAGGGCATCGAGAATGCGATCAACCTCACCGCCCGGATCAACAACCGCAGCCCTTTGAGTCTTCTCGCATATAAGGATGGAACAGTTTTGCTGGTAAGGAGTTACCGGCAAAATAGCGCACTTAATACTCATAAATCAGTTTCTTTAATATTGACAGCCGCCAAGGATAGCATAGCCCTTAGCGTTGCTCACGTTGCTGTAATTGCCACAGAGAGTAATACAAACCCTTCGATGCCATCAACTCGGCATGATTGCCGCTCTCTACAATACGCCCCTGCTCAAGCACGATGATATTATCAGCGTCCACTACCGTGGACAGGCGGTGCGCAATGACCAATGTGGTGTGGTTTCTGGCGACTTCATCCAAAGCCAGACCGATGGCCTGCTCGGCAGCACTGTCGAGCGACGAGGTTGCTTCATCAAACACCATAAAAGCCGGGTTTTTCAGTAGCATACGAGCGATGGCGATGCGTTGCTTCTCGCCGCCAGAAACCTTCAGCCCCCGCTCACCCACCATGGTATCCAGCCCTGCAGGCAAACTTGCGACAAAGCCTTCCAGATGCGAAAAACCTATGACTTCGTCCACCTCAGCCTGACTTGCCGAAGGTCTGCCATAGTGAATATTACTGCCTATAGTATCGTTAAACAGCACCGTATCCTGGGGCACTGTGCCCAACTGTGCCCTCCAGCTATCCAGGGTGAAATGCCGAATATCCTGACCGCCAACCGATATCACGCCCTCATCGATGTCGTAAAATCGAAACAGTAGACGCGCCAGGGTAGATTTCCCTGCACCACTGGGTCCTACAATGGCAACTTTTTGACCAGTGGGTACCGTAAAGCTGATGTCCTTTAATATGGGCCGATCAGGGTTATAGGCAAAACTCACATGCTGAAACGACAGATCATGTTTGCCCGCCTGATACGCCACTGCATCAGGTGTATCTTTTATAGCAGGCTGAATATCCAGAATATTGAACATGGCCTCTACGTCGGTCAGCGTGCGCCGCACCTCTCGATAAATAAAACCCAAGGCGTTAAGAGGGATAAATACCTGCAACATAAACGCATTGACCATAGCCAGATCACCAAGCGTCATGGTTCCTGCGGCGACCCGGGCTGCAGCCAGCCACATTATAGTCATGACACTGATGCCTATAATCAGCGCCTGACCGCTGTTAAGCACAGCTAAACTGTAGAGATTTTTTATCTTGGCCTGTTCTCGCTCTCGCAGGCTAACTCCGTAACGGTCTTGCTCCCACTGCTCATTATTGAAGTACTTCACTGTCTCGTAATTGAGCAGACTGTCGATAGCACGGGTATTGGCCTGGCTGTCCTTAATATTGGCCGCCCGGATAAACTCCGTGCGTTTATTGGTCATCCATACCGAAAAGACGATATAGACAACCACGCTGACCAGCACCACGACGGCAAAAATTGTATCAGCACTGATCGCCATAATAGCCGCGACAAACAGCACCTCTAATAGAATAGGCACTACGCTGAACACGACAGAGCGCAACAAAAAACTAATGGCGCTGGTACCCCGGTCCATATCCCGGGACAGACCTCCAGTGCGACGATCCAGATGATAAGCCAGATCGAGCTTGTGCAAATGACTAAATACCGCCAGACCAATCTCTGACAAAGTGCGCTCAGCCACTGGTGCAAATACGGTGTCGCGCAGCTCACCAAAAAACACTGCGCCAAATCTCAAAGCTCCGTAGCCCAATACCAGTGCCACCGGTACAACCAAAGCAATGGCGACACCGTCGGTTAAGCTGACGTCCAGAGCATCGACTATAAATTTCAAACTGACGGGTACCAGCACATTAGACAGCTTGGCCGCAACCAGTAGCGCCAACGCTGCGAGCACTCTGCCGCGGTGACGCATCAAGTAAGGAATAAGGCCTTTAATTACGTCCCAATCATGGGGACCGGAAGCTGCAGCGCTACCGTGATGACCGTGCATCAGCAACAGCCGCCGGAAACGGGTTTGCTGGCAACGTCAAAAGGCACAGCCACACTGCCCTCAACAAAGATACCGCGATGTTGGTCATAGCTGCCGTCAAACTCAAAATGCGGTTCAAAACGTGTACCAGATAACAGGCGCCAGGTATTACCACTCACCGGGGTAGTCTGACCCGCTACAAAATGATGATGCTTGTCCAACTCAAAGTCAGAAGGATGTTGCGCCATGCTGCCCTTATAGGTCACCGCCTGACCATAATCCTCACTGGCAGGCTCAAGCTCTGATAATTTAAACAAACGCCATGTCGCCGAATAGAATGCAAAACCGGCGACCTTTTCTTCAACGTCCTTATTCTCAATACCCAGAGGCCTATCTTTCACCAGACGCGGGTCAATGAACCCGGCGCCTTTTGCCAATGTCAGAAAGTCATTCCAGTACAGTGCACCGCTGAGGCATTCGCCATACAGTACGGGGTCGGCTTGTAAATCCGGGGGGATACGCCGGTCGGCATAAACATCGGAGAAGTACATCTCACCGCCAGGCTTAAGCAACCGATAGGCCTCGCGTAATACCGAGGATTTATCAGGGCAAAGATTCAGCACACAATTTGACACAATCAGATCAAAACTGTTATCTGCCAATCCCAATTCATCGAGTCGCTCAATATAACCAAGATGAAACTCGGTATTAGGTTGAGAATAACCAAATACATCCGCATGGTATTGCTGATGTTCGCGTGCCACTACCAACTGTTCAGGAGTCATATCGACTCCAACCACTGCGCCAGTTTCTCCCACCAACCCTGCCAGAGCATAAACATCCCGCCCTGCCCCACAACCTAGATCAAGTATCCGCAAGCCCTCTATTGCCTCTGGCACAACTAAGCCGCAACCATAATACCGAGTCAGCACATCATCATGTACCATGGATAAAATAGGCTTAATATAATCGGGCATCGACTCATCCGTACAACACGCATCAGTTTTCAAGTCTTCGCTATTGGACAGCGTTTGCCCGTAATATTCCTTTACAATTTCGTGCATATTTTTCTACCTATTTTGCTTCAATGCAGTTTAACCCAGTTTAGCTTCAACTGGACTAAATCCGCGATATCCTTGTGCCTGCAGAGTATAATTACCCCCGCCCTACAGCAGTGGAGACAACAGCAGATTGTACCTGTGTTAGGCTTTACATAAAAATACGGGAACAATATATGAATCGACACCAAGCTGCCAGTGACCGAACCGCCCTGGTGCTAACCGGCGGAGGTGCTAGAGCAGCCTACCAGGTAGGCGTACTTAAGGCCGCCGCCGAGCTACTACCCAAACGTACGCCAAACCCCTTTTCAATCATTACCGGCACCTCTGCCGGCGCCATTAACGCGGTAGCACTGGGCGCCAGTGCCAATAATTTTCGTCTGGCAGTCAAAAAAGTAGAACGCATATGGACTAATCTGCATATCGAACAGATCTGTAAAGTAGGCTACCTGGAACTCATTGGCTCTGTTTTGCGCTTAGCAGGGTCCCTTTTCCACCAGGGGGTCGGCCTGCATAAACCACTGGCATTATTTAATACAGCGCCACTGGTCAAATTACTCGAAAGCGTCATAGACTTTAACGACCTTGAGAGGCGATTGGCTGGAGGATACCTGGATGCTATTGCGGTTACGGCCTCAAGCTATAACAGCGGAGAATCGGTGACCTTTTACCAGAGTGATCTGGATGGTGACATTTTACCTGAGTGGCATAGAGCTCGACGACGCGGCATCGCCACTAAATTACAGGTAGCACACTTATTAGCCTCTTCAGCCATTCCCACTATTTTACCTGCCACACGTATCGACAATAGCTATTACGGAGATGGTGCCTTGCGTCAGGTATCACCTATCAGCCCCGCGCTACACTTGGGGGCGGATCGCATATTGGTCATAGGTGGGAGCGGAAACCCTACGCACCCACCGACTGAGGCTTATGAGAGCCATTCGCCATCGCTGGCCAAAATGATTGGCCATGTATTCAATAGTGCATTTATTGATGCACTGGAGAACGACATGGAACACCTGTTGCGGATCAACGACCTCAGCGGGATGCTGAAAAACGAAAACCCCCATGCCGATACGCCGGGGTTCAAGCAAATTGATTTTTTGTGCATAAATCCGTCAGTGGAAATTGATCAAATTGCGGCCAAACACTTATCTAGTCTGCCCTCTTCGATACGGACTTTGTTGCGTACCACCGGCGCCACGGCCACAGGAGGGGGCACCAGCATGGCCAGCTACCTATTATTCGAAAGTGCGTTTTGTAGAGAGCTGATTGACTGTGGCTACAAAGATGCGATGAACCAGGAAGAGATGCTACTTAATTTTTTCTTTCCTGAAAAAGAGTTCTCTTACTAGAGCACTTCCTCTTCTGACAAATAATCTATATGGGGATAGCTCTTCCACTGAAAGGTGGCTTTGGCACCGCAAATCATGCACTCGTGTTCATTGACACCATTGGCCGCATCAGCCTCACCAATTAGCTTCATCATGCCATGGCCGCAACTGTCACAAACATAATTAACTTCAACGGGTACGACCTTATGTTTTATCTCTGGCATTATTCAATCCTTTGTCAGGCTTTCTGAGGCGAATAGTATAAACCAGAATATCGTTGATGATAGACCTTTTTATGACTTCGCAGCGACCTAAAACAAAAATAATAACTCTTTGATTTATATAGGATATATATAGATAATTATACCTTATAACGTAATATATATTCATCATGGCGGAATGCACAACCACCGCGATATCTAAAAGAAAGCGCAACCAATGTCCGTATAAACCCATTCACTGTTGATCCAAAAGCTCTATCTAGCCAGAAGATAGTATGACAGCGCTTTTCTATCGGCATCCGATAGCGGAAAGACCGGCATCGGTGGCGTAGGAGTTACTAATAATTGCACAATATCATCCGAATTATAACGCTCGACTAAATTTCTGAGTGACATGCGATTTTCCTCAGGTAGATCCTCGATATGACAGCCCGCGCAGACATGCTCCTCATATAAGGCTGCCCCTTCTCCGGCAAGCGTCGAAACCTCATCTTCGCTCAAAACGGATGCGACGGGAATAAAACCGGATTCAATTTGTTCAGATAAGCCGGGCTCCTGAACGGAAACCAACTGACTGACTGCAGTGCCTGACTGCTCGCCGTATGTGACTCTATATATGGCACCGGCATAATCATCAGAAATATAAATAGCACCCTCTGCGTCCTGAGTAATATCTGCAGGACGACCTATAATATTGCCCTCTTCCTCAAATCCCCACACAAAATCACGCTCCTCAATCTGGCCATCGAGCCAATGCAGCGACACGACTTTATAGCCGTCGGGCTCACTACGATTCCAGGATCCGTGTAAGGCAACCAAAGCGCTCTGCTCAAAAGCGGCCGGCAGCGAAGATGCATTGATAAAACTCATGCCAAGAGGCGCATTATGTGCATTAAAATCATGGGCAGGAGGAATGGCTCGACTAACTAAAGCTGTAGGGCCCGGACCATAATCTGGATCCGCCACGTTGCTCCCATTCACGTATGGCCAGCCGTAAAAACCGCCTTTCACTATCTGATTCAGTTCACAAGGCGGAAAATCATCACCAATGAGGTCTCTTCCATTGTCAGTTGCATAAAGCTGCCCACTCCAGGGTGCCCAATCAATACCCACGCTATTACGAAGCCCAGACGCGTATATCTCGCCACCACTGCCGTCTGAATTAAAGCGCATGATGGTAGCGCGCCGAGTATCTTCTTCCTCACAAACATTGCAAGTCGAACCCTGCGCAAGGTAAAGCATACCATCGGGCCCAACTCCAACGGTTTTGCTCCAGTGATTACCCTCGTCGGTAAGATCAGGAATAATCACCTCATAGTCGCCTGTCAGAGAATCACTTTCACCGTCATAGGCAACACGCCCAACCTGATGAGATTCAGCTATATAGAGCCAGCCTTGGTGGAGTTCCAGGCCGTGAGGGCGCTTCAAGCCGCTTAGTAGGACGCGTTTTTCATCTGCACGTCCATCCCTATTATTATCGGCTAACAAAACCACTTCACCAGCTCTGGGACGGCTAATTATTAAAGCTCCCGACGGAGTTGAACGCATAAACCTTACCATGGGCAGGTTTTCGGCAAAGAGTGTCAGCTGAAAACCATCCGGAACCTGAAGGCGCAGCTGAAGTACATCTTCAGACGGAGTATCTATACCTTTGCCTGTAATAGCGTTAGCCAACATGGGAAAACTGGATATCTTAATCGGGCCAAAATTGATCAGGCCAGCTAAAATAAAAACCAATAACAGAACTAGGGTCAAGAGACCCAGCAAGAGATATTTTAGTATTTTCAAAGGAAAGCCCGATAACAGAGTGCCAGAAGAAGAATCATAGACGATATGTGTCTATTGGTAAAACTCGTCATCCATATCCATCGCGCGTTTTACTGTATCGCCATCATAACCGCGGCTGTGTAGGTAGCGCGCCTGCTTCTGCAGCTTGAGGCTGTCCATCTCACCCTGATGTTTGATTCTATTCAGGTATACACGCCTGGCGTGTGTCAGCCAGTCAATGTCCTGGCTAGAAAAGGTCTGTTCGATTAGCTCAGCTGCCACGCCTTTGGCTTTAAGGTCCTGACGAATGCGAAACGGCCCGAAGCCATGCTCGACCTTACTGCGAACGAATATCTCGGTAAAGCGCTGTTCACTAAATAGATTATCGTGTTCTAACTGATCGATAACTTCTTGAATCAGTGATGGGTCATCACTGTGGCGGGAAAGTTTTTGACTGAGCTCAAGCCGGGAATGATCTCGCCGGGCTAGCAAATCCATTGCAGCCCGACGTGCGGCAAGACGTTGTTCGTCTGCCTCAGTCATAGTTAGTCGACAGTTTCTTCTTCAACATCAGGCTTTTCAGAAGTAGTGGATTGATCTGGGCCCGTTAAAGGCAAATATTTGGCTCTTATTGCCGCCTCTATTTCAGCTGCAACTTCCGGGTGCTCGGTAAGGTATTTAGCCGCATTTGCCTTACCCTGACCTATTCTGTCTTCTCCGTAGCCATACCAGGCACCAGACTTTGATACCAGGCCTTCCTTAACACCTAAATCGATCAACTCACCAAACTTAAAAATGCCTTTGTTATACAAAATCTGAAACTCAGCCTGCTTAAATGGAGGCGATACCTTGTTCTTTACAACTTTCACTCGAGTTTCATTGCCGACAACCTCATCACCATCTTTTACCGCACCAGTTCGGCGGATATCCAGACGAACCGAGGAGTAAAACTTGAGTGCATTACCGCCCGATGTGGTCTCAGGGTTACCAAACATCACGCCGATTTTCATACGAATTTGATTGATAAAGATCAGAAGACAACCAGAATTTTTGACATTACCCGTTAGTTTTCTCAGTGCCTGAGACATGAGCCTCGCTTGCAGACCAACATGAGACTGTCCCATCTCGCCTTCTATCTCGGCTTTGGGTACCAATGCCGCAACCGAATCGATAACCAATACGTCAACGGCACCCGAACGTACCAACATATCTGTCACTTCCATAGCCTGTTCGCCAGTGTCAGGCTGCGAGACAATCAAGTCATTAATCTGAACACCCAGTTTTTCTGCGTAGCCAGGATCCAAAGCGTGCTCGGCATCAATAAATGCACAGGTTTTTCCCAGCTTTTGTGCTTCAGCAATAACGCTGAGTGTTAGTGTGGTTTTACCAGAAGATTCAGGCCCATATATCTCTACAATCCGACCTTCGGGCAATCCACCTATACCGAGTGCAATGTCCAGCTGTATAGACCCTGTTGAAATAGCGGGTATACGCTCTACCGGGCTGTCGCCCAGCCTCATTGCAGTACCCTTGCCGAATTGACGTTCAATTTGCCCCAAGGCCGCCGCAAGTGCTTTCTCTTTTCCGCTGTCTTTAGCCATAATGTGCCTTCTTAATTTATCTTGTATATTAGTCTGGATATAACCACTTCTGAAGTGGGGTTCTAGCAATTAAAAGTACTGTACACATAAACAGTACTCAAGGCAATAGCCGATTTAAAAAAGGCGTATCTGTGCTCGTAGAGATCGATTGGAAACTTAGGAAGGTTTTCTGATAAACATTTGATGGGCCTTTAACCAGCCTATTTGAGGTGACAATGGTCCTGACAAACAAAAAGCTCGGCGCCTCTCTCAGCTAAAAATCTAGCCGGCGCTAAACGGAAATACCCTGGAGAGTTTACGCCCCGCCGACCACAATTAACTATCTGAGGCTAGCGGGGGTTCTAATAAAAACGCCTAGTTTACAGTATAACCCCGACCCGACAAACAGGAGCCAAATGCCCTGTTAAACGCGTCATGGTTTGCCGCGTTCGCAGCATCCGCCTGAGCCACTGCATTGGCTTCAGCTTGCTTCTTACCTCGACGGCTGGCGCCACCACCTGCAAGCACACCTACGGCTGCACCGCTTTTTGCGCTATCGCTACTATCTCCTATTATTGCACCTGCCGCAGCCCCTTTTGCCGCACCCCGTAAACGAGCGCCATCTGCTCCTTGGTCTACCGGCGCAGCTTCTACAGCTGGCCCCATTGGATCGATACCCGATTGATCTTTGGCCCAGTTATAACACTGGATATCATCCGTTTCTTGCTGCGTGGCGCTTTGCTCTTGCGCTGGATAGACGTACAAACCCATGGATTTAGCCATAGAGCTGTTTTCAGCCCAGGTAATAGAACTCAGCGAAAGCAGTAAAACTCCGCCTATTATACTTAACTTCTTCATGTTGAATAATACCTCTGAGATAAAATTTGTAGCTGATTTTATCCTGCTACCTCACTAATTGCTACCCGCCATTTTCCAGCATCAGAGTCGAAAGCTATTTTGCCTGCCCATTGTCAGTTCCATTAAGTCTATGTTCAGCAGACCCTCATTTTGAGAGCCTGTAGCGACCATTATCAGCTTTAATAAAACACATTCATTCAGCCTAAAATTTCGAATCTATGGTGCTGCCTGGCAAAGCACGTACGCCTTCATTATCCCTTTTACCGTGCTATTTTAGCTGATATAGATTACTGTATTTTCGGTGCTGGCGATTACATCGCCCCGGCGTTATAATTTCCGTGCACTGACATACATGTAATGTAATTTAATTTAGACAACAGACTATTTCAGTCAAAACAGATATCAGAGCAACACGTAAAAAAATAGACGAGAAATTTTGAATTCCTAGCGCGGGTATTAACCCACCACCTACTACAAATATATGACTTTTGGAGCATTAATTAATGAACTTTTCCAGATATATAGCTGCCGCAATTCTTGTTCTAACAACAAGTATGGCACAATCAAGCGAAGCACAACCATCTGTAGAAAAACCAGCCATGTCCGCTACAGTTACGGTAATGGTATCGGCACAGGTTGAAGCAATTAACCATGAAACTCGCGAGGTAAGCATTAAGCGAGAAGATGGTGAGATTATCAACTTCGTTGCCAGCGAAGAGGCTAAAAATATTGATCAAGTAAACGTGGGGGATATAATCAACGCGACTTATGTTGAGAATGTTTCCATTGAAGTGGTTGCCGCAGAAAATGCTGAAGCCGCAGCTGCCCAAATGTCTGCCTCTAGCCGCGCAAAAGCGGGTGAAGAACCAGGTATCAAACTCCTTAATCAATCAATAGAAATTGCGACAGTAGAAGCAATCGATCTTGAGGCTAATACTTTCCAACTCAAGACAGTCGATGGCACAATAGAGGAATATACCGCACTCAACCCTGAAAACCTTAAAATGGCGGCCGTTGGCGATGCAGTAATTAGCACGCACACCCAAGGCTTGGCATTGTCACTAGAGAAAGCTACCGCAGAGGACTGAACAAAAGTTAGTTCTTAATATTCAGCACCCTTCGCTATAACAGCAGTCCAAAACCCAATTGATCTATCGTCGGTTTTGGACTGCCTCTACTCGAGATACAAAACTCAATAATCTGAGCTCACTACATGATCAGCTATAAGAAACTCTCTACTTCCATCCCCGCTGGCTTGTTGATTTTTATGAGTACGTCTTCATATGCGGACAATCTATGGGAAAACGGCCTGGATATTCGCTTAGGTGCGATGTGGACGGACAGCTCCACTATCGTGCACTTAAATGGAGAAGACATCGGTGGGGATATTGGCATAGAAGATGATCTTAACATGGAGGAAAACGCCATTACGGGTAGACTCGGCCTTGGCTGGCGCTTTAAGGATCGTCATCAAATCACCTTCGATTTATATACGTTGCACCGCGACGGCCGTAGCAACGCTACTGGTGATTTCAATTTCTATACTGATGAAGACGAATTTGTCGAAGTAGAAGGCGGTGCGCAGGTGGATACTACCTTAAATTTTGATATTGCTGATGTCAGTTACCGTTACTCCATCATTCAAAATAGCAAACATCACTTGAGCGCATCAGTCGGCTTATATTGGATGGACATCCAATTTTCCATTGAGGCCTCTGGAAAAGGCAAAATCACTATCGACGGCGAGCTTCTCGAAGGAGACGGCGTCATTCAAGAATCCGCTACAGTAGGTGCACCGATGCCGCTTATCGGTGCTCAGTATAACTACGCCATAACACCGCAATGGACACTCGACCTAAATGCGCGATATTTTGGCATTACAGTTGACCCTTACTCTGGCTCAATCAGTAATTTCAACGTGACCACAACCTATTTCTTCGACAAGGTTTATCTCGGTGGCGGTATCACTTGGGTAGATGTCGATGTAGATATAGAGGACGACGATTGGCGAGGCGGGATAGAGTGGAAATTCACCGGCCCGCACATTTTTGTGGGTACGCGATTTTAGACATCTAAACCACTACATTCGGGCGACTGCATCGAGAAACGCTAAGGATTATTCAAACCGACTGATGCGGCCAGACAGAACGCCCGAAAAGACCTCGACGTTAATCGGTGTCGTCATTTTTGTAGGTCAAATACGCCTTACGTACAGTCTCAATGACCTCCCAAGTACCTTCACTGTTAGCATCGAAATACACAGTATCTCCCGCGTCAATGTGAATGGGCTCGCCTTGGGCCGGATGAAATATCGCCTTCCCCTTTAGGAAGGTACTGATCTCTGCATCCATAACCAAACGCGTCCAAATACCCGGCGTACATTCCCATATACCCGCTTCGGAGCCGTCCTTATTTTCACTGATAATCACGCCTGATAGCTGCGAAACCGGCTCCCCAAGAGGCTTTGGTACTGGCCCCCAATCATCTAACTGAGGTGTGGGGATCTCATTGCATTGCTTCAACTGTGTAATCGACATAATCTGTTCTCCTTATTACTTATTGTGAGTAGTACTAAAAATCAGACAATCTGTTAACCCAATTCCTCTACCGCTCGATGAGCCTGCTCTACGGCTGCCTCCAGCATCGCAGAAGCGGCGGCGTCAGAATTGGCAATAACTATACGTCCGAAGGGTTTACGGGCAATCATATGCTGGTAACGCTCGTCCTCAGGGTCCTCATATACCGTGTCATATAAAGGGCTGTAGTAATATGAGTAGCCATGGGCCCAACGATTAACAGTGATAGCCAAAATATCATTTACCGGATCAAACCCCCCGCCCTTGAGCGTCCCGCTTAGTTGACTCCGCACTTCTCGCTCAATCGTCTCAAAGGACGTCGACATTAACTCGTGGCGACCCAATTTGAACTGCTCTTGCTTCGTCAGTCCTTCGTTAGAACGATGAGGAAAGCGCTCCATATGCACAATGACGGGCTCATCAGGATTGGCAGAAGACTCATAAGCTCCCATGCTAACGGGAAAATCGAGAGACGCATTACAGTGATAGCTACTGGGCGCCACCGTCCCCCCTATGCCCAAATTTTTCCACGCCTGCCAATTGCGCAGCACCACATTGGTATACAAAATAGGCGTCTTAACCTGAAAGGCCATTGCCTCCTTCTGGGAGACAGGTAATTCAGGACATAGGTAGGGAATAATTGCGTGATAACAGGCTAAAACGCACTTACTCCCATGCACTCGATAGGCCTGTTCCCCTCGTACAAAAGACACTGCAACCCGCGCCGCGGTTTCGGGGTCGCCGTCATGTATCACTTGGGTCACAGTACTGTTCAAACGAATACGTACCGGTGATTCGGCCTGGTCCAACTTCGAATAATCGAATTTCACCGTTACGATATCCTCCATTGTGTCACCAGAGGCCACCGCCGGAATCATCCGTCGCACTAACAATCTTGCTATCGAGGCATTGCCGTCGGGAAAATGATGAATATAGGGTTCGTCATCTTCACCTTCTGGCAAGCCCGCCGCCAACCAACCCGGCAGGCCGCCATAGCCTATTGCGCTCAACGCTGTCGCCGATTCAATCCCCACGCCAGTCTCAGGTGCGAGATCCTGTAATACCGCGAAGACCTCTGGCTCAGTAATGCCCAAATCTTTATTAAGGAAATCACGATAGCTAATGCGGCTGAGATAATCCCATTTTTGATCGATAATTATATGCGGTATCTGATCCTCTTTTAGTAGCAGGAGATACTTTAATTGCTCCTTGGCAGCATCACTTATCGGCATTTCCTCGACTGCCTGATCAACCGACAATGGGGAAGGAACCAGGGGAATATATCCCTCAAAATAGCCAAAATCGTAGCGTATCGTTTTATCGACACCCCAGCTTTCGCGATCGAAATAAATACCCGCTGAAAGACCATTACGCCGATAGAAGTCTTGATCATAAGCGCTGTCGAAGCGGTGTGTTTTCACACCTAGATCAGAGAGAAGGGTTTTGACTATGCTACTATAACTAGAAGGCTCCGCCAAAGTCTGGGCACCGCCATAGCCCACCAGGGTGCGATCGCCAACTTGAAATTCGTTGCGCTTGGCGTGACCACCAAAGTCATCATGATTGTCGAGAATCAAAATACGAGCGTCGGGATACTGTTTAAGATAAAAATGTGCAGCGGATAATCCGCTTATTCCACCACCAACGACCACAAGATCGTACAGCTCCTCATTTAAGTCCTTCACGGGGCCCCAATCGCGACGACCTTCACGACCCAACTGGTGTGCCACTTCATAAGAGCCTGCATGGCTACCCCGCAGCCCCGTACTGGAGGGTGGATAATAAGTCGGTTGAGTTGCCTCGGCATTCACCCCCGCATCATTCAACTCCTCGGAGCAACCGGAAAGTGGAAAAAGAGTGGCCGCCGATAAAACGCCCATGCCATGTAGTATGTCGCGCCTGGTTATTGGACGATCCATGCCTAGCTCTCGATCGGATTTTTTCATCACAACTCTCCGGTTATTAGGCTACGCAATTTTGCGGGATGTAAGCACCCTATTACAATTTATCCTTGAGCTTGTAGTAAAGCATACCCAGCGCCACCATCTGATTGCCAAACAGGTGCTGTCCAGGCACGGTGAAGGGTTTTATATTGGCAAACATATCGAAGCGTTCAAATGTGCCGGCCACCGTATCAGCCATAATTTGCCCTGCTAAATGCGTCACATTTACGCCATGACCAGAATAGCCCTGAGAGTAAAATACGTTCGGTGAAATCCGCCCCATTTGCGGAACCCGATTGATTGGCACACCGATAGTACCACCCCAACCATAATCAATTTTTACACCCGCCAACTGGGGGTATATTTTCAGTAACCGTGGCATCAAATGTTTTTGTATCACACTCCGGTCGTCACCAAAATAATTACAGCGGCCACCAAATAACAAACGCTTATCCGCGCTGAGACGAAAATATTCGAGGATATAATTGGGATCACAAACAGCGAGATCCTTTGGGTTAATTTGATTGATCACATCGTCTGACAGTGGTTCGGTCGCGATAATAAAACTATTCACCGCAAACATAATGCCGCGTAGCTTTGGTTCAATAAAATGATACGCATTACCCGCCAATACAACAAAGTCAGCCGTCACCGAGCCATGCTCAGTCACTACCGTCGATTTAGCGCCCTTATCAATACGCAATACTGGCGACTGCTCCGATATTGTTGCACCGAGTGAAACCGCCGCTCTGGCTTCACCCACGCACAAGTTAAGGGGATGCAGATGACCGTTGCCCATATTCAACATAGAGCCAATATAGGTCTCGGTTCCTATTAATTCTTGCGTTTCCTGTTTCGAGAAAATTTTGTGCTCGAATGGGAAGTTATATTTTTCCAAGGCCTCGGTTTCTATCTGCATATCACGCAAATGACGTGGTTTGATTGCGACGTCGAGATAGCCCGATTTCAGATCACACTGGATATTGTAGGTCTCCACCCTATCTCGAACAATCTTATGTCCGGCCCAGTGCATATCCCAAATAATTTTCTGACTATCCGGCCCTAATGACTTTGCTACAGTCGCTTCCCCGGACATTCCGCCAATCAACTGTCCACCGTTTCGCCCAGAGGCACCCCAACCAACTTTATTTGCCTCGACCACATGAACTTTGTAGCCGCGCTCTGCTAGATGGAGCGCAGTAGAGACACCGGTAAAGCCTGCGCCTATCACACAGACATCCGCAGTTTGCGCGCCTCTTAATGGAGCATAGTCAGTTTTATCGTTAAGACTGGCCGCATAGTATGAGCCAGTGTGTAACTGCGGTTTTATCATCTCGGTTCCCGTATCCTATCCGCCGCAACGGACTGCCACTGGAAGTCAATTGCCTAATGTTATTTTGAAGTGACCTATTTCATGTCGCCGCGCCACTTCTCTCTATTGCCGGATAGTGTTATGCCAAAAAAGGGCAGCACAATGCGTCCTGCCCTATCGGATACAAGTTTTTATTGGGAACATCAGTTTCTTAATTTACCGCGCAAGTCGCTATTAAAACGATTTTAAACCAATGACAATCGCCGATACTGCGCGGGCGTCTGACCCGTGGCTTTCTTAAAAGCGGCGTAAAAAGCCGAATTAGAGTTGAAACCCACAGCGAAGGAGACATCCAATATCGCCTGTTGTTGCGGGTTTGAGTGACCCAACATGGTCTTTGCTTCTTCAATTCTATAATTATTAAGACAGTCGAAAAAGCTCATACCAAAACCGGAGTTAACAACCTGAGACAGGTGATTGACCGAGCAATCCACCAAAGAAGCTAACTTGAGCATGGTCAAATCAGACTCCAAATATACCTTTTCATGCTCCATCAGAGCTCTGAGCCGCTCGGTATATTCGCCCATCTGCTTGTCGCTAAGCCCAGACTTGGCATACTTTTGCGCATTCGGCTTTCTGGATATGGATGGAGCGAGCGAGCCCGATTGAATGGGATCATAGTAATCAGCAATATTAAGCGCACCGTCGCCATCGACCGTCATGAACTCGGCTCCCAGCCTATCATCGGCAGTGGAATCCAGAGAGGATATTTTATACTGGAAGGCAATGGTTTCATCGTTAGCCAATACCTCGCCAATCAATTGATAATGCCTATGTTCGCGCTCAAAAAAATCGACCAGGTTGCCCACCAGAGCCTCTCGTGAATGTCGCTCATTAGAAGGGATATCACAGTAGGTGCCGTTTTTAACTAAATGCTCTGCCACGCCCTTGGCGTCGCTGTGGTTCCAAGCATCAAAATAGCTCTCAACAAACTTTGCGGTACGCATATCTATACAGCCCCCTGGTTTTCGGAGATTTATATCGTTTTCGTTATATTGTATAGAGTGTATACCAGAGATTGACCGAAGTCATATACTATTGTGATCACATTGGCAGGGTTTTTATAGCGACAAGACAAATGAGTGTAAGTGATTGAATTAAAAAGTAAAATATTTTAAATGAGGCAGAACGGCGGTGAGAAACAGATCAGAAAGGGATGTTTGTCGGCGCTATACGAGCATACCGGCCCCGAAACCATTCAAATAGCGCACACGACCAATGACCGTAGTGCGCCTTATTTTCTCTACGAAATAATCATATACACCTTGCGTACAGTCTCGATCACTTCGGATGTGCCCTTCCAGCCATTGGGGAAAACCCAGCTATCGCCAGCCTTAATTTCTGTCACTTGCCCGGACTCAGAGGTCAACTTCCAATGCCCTTGCAATAAATGACAGAACTCTGTGATATTCAGATCCAATGCCATGGTGCCCGGTTCACATTCCCAGGTTCCCGCAGTCAAGTTTCCCTCAGAAAAGAAACCACTGTCTGTTTGCTTGGCCAGTTCTCCGACGGGCGCCCCAAAGGAATCGCAAGGGATTAAGTTTGTTAGGCTGGCGCACTGCTGCTGAATACTAATCTCGGGCATGGTTGTTTCTCCTGTATGCTCGGTTAAATTTTGATTACAACGCGTAAGACCGAGCTCGTCTTCCTCGCGGACCGGCCCGGAGACCGGTCAAACTCTTACTATTTAAGCCCTATGTGCCCGACTATTGAAAGCCCACACCGACTGGAACAAAACTCAGTTCATACTTTCCTCTTCACTCCAGGCCGCCAACAACTCGTCCATAGTCTTTAGGCCCGTCATTGGTAAAGCATGATTGATCACCGTTTTTACCGCGCCTTGAGTAACTTCAGGAAGACGATTTTCCCACATAGCCTGATGTAACCGGGCAGCATCGTCCCAAGGGCCCAAATAAGGCTCAGGGACATTTACCGCACCAGAATCAATCATCTGATTCAGACCCAGCACTTCTGCCGCATTGCATAGATGCGTACCCAAAATACTTGCCGTGGGCATCAGGATAGAGCGCTGGCGCATCCAGACTTGCGGCGCATAAAAGCTGTAACGCCTGTCGCTCATATCGCCACAATAAATAACCTTACCCGTATGGGGTTTAACCAACATGGTTGAGGCAAACAATGAATCCACATGCGCACGCTCAATAATGATATCCGGCTGACCGCGCGGGTTATCCTCAGAACGGAGCAGCTTACCAATGGCCTTACCAATGGGTTTGAGAGTATTTTCATTCATCAACCGAACGCATTCCTTGAAGTCAGCACTTTCTGGCGCCGGAAGTTCAGGCATGGTATCTGGCCATTCAAAAGTCGGCTCTCGACGCTTAACTTCCGCCAGGCTTACCGCCCCCAAAACCGCATCTCCAAAACCGAGAGACATGATGAAATCGCGTTCGGCATCGGTGTCGGTGACGACAACAATACGCAGCGAAGAGGCCCGCCCTGATTCAATCGCTGCCAACGCATCATCATCACGTTGACCACTGCGACTGCCATAAAAAATGACCGTCGCCTGGCCCGGCGTTGCCTTGGCCTTGTTGAGCATTTCACGAGCAGAACGGCTACCCGGCTTACCCATAAAGGTCATGTAGTAACCTGAGCTGGCCCCAAAGTACGTTAATACGCCGTTTTCTTCCAAGGCCTGAAAACTACGAGGAAATGCCGTTTCTCCAGCGTGGGATAGCGCATGCGTACATAATTTTCCCTGATTCTTATCACGAATATCGTCGAGAAATAACTCCCCCGCTGACACCCAGTTTTGCCACTGATCTGAATCTCCGGGTATTCTGGTGAAGCACGAAGCCATTCCTGCTGCCTTACGATCAACGGCCGCTACCCCCTGCTCTTGCAAGGCCTGACTGCGTTGCACTGAGGACACTATCCCCGTAATGCGGGCACCGACAGCCAAACCTAACTCCACAGCCCACGCCCCCGTACCCGACGCCGCACCTTCGACCAACATGCGATCACCCTGGCGCAATTGCAGGCTATGAAACAAGGCCCGATACGCCGTACCAGCGGGCAAAATGTAACTACCTGCGGCCTCCAACGACAAGTTTGCTGCCAGCGTTAGTAACTGCGGCCCATCCGCTAATAGAAATTGTTGGTGCGAGCCGTCAGGGCTTTGGTAGCCCTGAATATGGAAGTCAGTAAACATGGGGTCATCACCTGCCGCGGGGCTGAGAAGATCAGATACACCCGAGTAGACAGAAACCAATTTTCCCACATGTAAACGCCCCTCGGCCTGCAAGCCCTCGCCCAAAGACACTACGACACCAACCCCACCCGAGCCAGTGATATGAATATCTTCATCGTGCTCATCAAATAGAGAAATAGGAATACCCGTTATGGCCCAAATATCGTTGTAGTTCAATTCCGAAGCCAATATATATACCAAGGCCTGATTCGGCCCTGGCTCTGCCACGGAAACAATGACTTCCTTCTCAGCATCAATGGGATCACCATGACAATATGCTCCGCTTGCCAAATCGCGCTCTACCCCCTGCGCCAGCTGATAAGGAGGTATAGGCGTGATCCCCGGAATAAAGGGTGAGCCGATTGGTAGTAGTCTTCCCTCGGCGATCATCGACTGCTTTTCTGCTGGAGATACCCGAGGCCGGCTGGGTAACGCGGGGGACATTTTATCCATAAATAACTGAATGCCTTTCTTACCCCCACTCTGCTCGTCCATGACAAACTCAGCAAAAGTCGCAATCTCCCGCTCCAAACCACTATCAAAGCCCTGCTCCAAACCGTGCTTAACCAGCTCTACAATGGCCGAGGCCACGGGCCCGCGACCGACAGATTTTGCAGCCTCAAGACAGCGACTTATCGTTTCATTTTCCAAACAGTCTAGAGGGAAAACCACCGGTGACTGCCAACGTAATACCGCTCGCTGGCGGGTATACAAGGCATCTACGGCAGCACCAGTATTGTACAGGGCAGCTTCCCTCGCCGCAGCCTGAGCCACAGCCAATACGCTCTGAGCACCCTCGCACAATTTATCCAGCAATCCGTATTCAAATGCCTGATGTCCGTTAACCTGTCGCCCTGACAGCAACATTGACATCGCGCGAGTTAAGCCAGATTCCCCATTTTTTAGACCCAGTGTATCCATCAACACTCTTGGCAAGCGCTGGGTTCCACCATAGCCAGGAGGCAGAAACAAGTTGATTTCAGGCTGCCCTAATTGGCTGCGACTATCGCCTACGCGCCAGTGGCAGGCAAGAGCTAGCTCACAACCACCACCAAGCGCCACACCTTCAATTGCAGCAATCACCGGCTTGTGCATATTCTCTATCAACTTAGCCACACTATGAGCCTTTGCAGGCAACGCGCGAGCTGCGTTCTTATCATGAATATCCTCAAGCAATTGACGCACATCGGCACCCGCTACAAAGGTTTTACTACCTGCTCCGGCAATGACTACCGCGCCAATATCATCTCGCCGGCCAATATGAGTCAAGTTTGTTTCCAGTTCATCCAATACTCTTTCGGAAAGTGCGTTCACGGGAGGATTACTAATGGTCACTGTGGCGACTCGAATGTTCTTTCCTTCTCTGATACCTACCGGCGCGTATTCAATACGTAAGGTGCGCGTATTCTCGACGATAGTTTGCCTCTGGGCGCGAAGCTGCCCTTCTTTCCACTTAGCAACAGCATTGCGGATTTCTACCAAGCACTCTGGATTGCGAAGCGTAGATGTATCGCCAAGATCCTGACCCAGTACTATGGCCTTCAGAAAACGGCGCATATATTTTCCACTGCGCGTTTCCGGGAAACTCGACAATGAAATAAAATCGGACGGGACTGCTACCACGCCCTTTTCCTCCAACACCAGAGCTTTGAGGCGTTTCTCGTCATCACGACTGATTCGTTGACCTTCCATTGGCAATATAAAAGCCAAAGGCGTCAAACCCTTCTCCCGATGAGGTGCGCCAATAACGATGCAGTTACCCACCTTGGAATCGGGATTAATTTGCTTGTCTTTGAGTATGGCACCTTCGATTTCCTCAGTGCCCATACGGTGCCCTGATACGTTAATAACATCGTCTGAACGGCCATGAAGGGAAAAACTACCGTCCTCATAGCGTCTAGCGAAATCCCCTTGCAAGTAGCCGTAGACTGGCTTTCCATCCCCATCCCGATAACGCCCGAAATAAGTACTCTCAAAACGTTCCAAATCACCGACCCAACCAGGCTCACATACGTTGCCAGCATCGCCCCAAATTGTACGTGCCAAATAAGGGTAGGGGCGAACAATTACCACCTCGCCTTTTTCTTCCAGCTCTGCTCCGCGATAAGCATAGCGGCCGCTGTCGTCAGCCGCTCCTTCCGTCAACCAGATCTCGCCAAATACCCAGGGAAGAGGATAGGTATGAGCGTCAGCGCGCAGAGTCAAATCAGGGTTGCCGTAGGGATGTGTCCAAACAATACCGCCGTGCTCGGTAGCCCAGTACGAATTAATATACTGTGGCGTCATCAATTCCATCGCAAATTGTTGTACCGAGGGACTGGTGGGCTCCGCGCAAAAAGTTGCCACCTTAAGCGAGGACATGTCATATCGCTCCACGTCGGCGCGATTTTGCGTATTGCTCATGATCCCCTTCAGAAAGGTCACGCCGGCCTTAAAAATTGTCACGTTGTAACGTTCAATAATCGAAGAAAAACGGCCAGCGTTGGGGAATACCGGCGCGCCCTCGGTGATGATACTGGGTATTCGGCTGGTTAGGGCCGCACTAATCATATAGGACTGGCCGGTAATCCAGCCTGGGTCCGCTATCACCCACATCACATCTTTTCCCGGGTTTGCATCAAAGCTCACTTTCATAGTGTGACTGATACCAGCAACATAGCCTCCGTGTACGTGCACTACACCTTTCGGTTTTCCGGTAGATCCGGAAGTATAGATAATGAACAAGGGGAAATCTGCCGCCACCGGTACGGGAGGAACTGATCGCCAAAGAGCGGCCACTAATTCTTCGTCTCCCAATAATGCCAACCCATCACGGCCGTGCAGGCCCGCCGCCGCTAGTACCTTCGCCTCTGCGACTTCCAACAGATCGTGAGACCATACATCACGACCTTCACTCCACGGCAGGTCAATCAGCCCCGCGTGCTTCACCACAATGACCGCACTAACTCTAGCGGGAGAATCTGATAACGCCTCGGCTAACTCAGCTCGCAATGTCGCGATCTTTGTTGCGTCCAATTGCGCAATGCCCAAAACCTGCCCCACCTCTCGCATTACTTCTGCGCGGCTCACAGTAATTTCCTGGCCAAGCGCAGACTCAACGTGAGCCACAATTTTGTCCTTTGTATTCTGATCACAATCGACACTTGCCAGAATTTTCAGTGCCGTGGATACACTCAAATAACGATCCAAAGCAGGGTCGGTATAAATTTCCTTAAAACCGGCTAACTCAGCATTACGCGATGCGCCATCAGCAGTAATAACGACCTTAGCGCCCGCATTCTCGATACGGTCGGACAGAGTTTTATCTGAGAAGCCACCAAACACGGGGGTATAGATCACGCCAATGCGTTTGGCCGCTTCTGTCCAGATAATTTGCGCTAAAATATTGGGCATATTTATCGCTATACAATCGCCGCGAGTAAGACCCAAATCCAATAGAGCCTGGGCAGCCACAACAGATTGCACCAGCAGCTCACGTCGCGACAATACGTCTTCTTGTACCGGCCCTCCGCGACCGTCATTTGTTACCGGGTCCCAGCGGTCCCCTTCATAAAAAAAAGCCGTTTCGTCACCATGGCCAGCCAGAACATGCCGGTCAACCTCATTAAATGCGGCATTGGTTTGAGCACCGACAAACCAGCGATAAAACGGCGCATCGGATTCATCCAACGCCTGCTTCCACGGCGTCCATGACAACAGGTCGGTTTTAGCACACGCGCCTACATCCCATCCTCGCCATGTGCCGCTATCAGATTTTTCCAGCCACGCATTAAGCGCGGGGTTAAACCAATGAATAGTTTGCGCGGCTATTTCACCATGAAAAGACCCCGTATCTTGCTCACAAGCCTGCCGCATATTCTGCCAATCATCGCCATCACGGATAGGGTTCTGGCAAATATCGGTAGGTACCGTTGGTATAAAGGCATTAGTCATATCAATTTCCTCCCGCTACCGCACTCTTTACAATGCCCGGTTTAATCTTAGCTACCACTTCCTGCTTGCTATATACCTGCTGATACAATTCGATAATTTCACCAATACTAGGTACCAATGGGTTATTGCCCGGTGAGCCAGACGCTAACGCCTGCTTGGCCATTGTAGGTAACAAATCCATGTAGGTATCACGATCAATGCCATAATCCTCGGGGGTGGGAACATCGAGATCATCGTTGAGTCGCTGTAATTCTTCCAGCAATACCGATATCGCAGTAACGTCATCTGTTCCCTGAGACACGATCTCCATCTGTCTTGCACAGTCCGCATAACGCTTCTGTGCAGCGGGTGCTGAATATGCGGTTACCGCCGGAAGTAACATCGCATTACTCAGACCATGAGGCACATGAAAGTTGGCACCAATGGGGCGACTCATACCGTGTACCAAAGCTACCGAGGCATTAGAAAAAGCCATTCCGGCTTGCGTCGCTCCGAGCATCATCGATTCTCTAGCATAGGCATTTTCAGGCTCGGCACACACTGTGCGGATGTTCTGGTATATCAACTTCATTGCCGACAAGGCCAGAGAATCGGAAAACATACTGGCTTTGCGACTGACATAGGCTTCCATAGCGTGGGTTAGGCTATCAATACCTGTATCAGCCGTTAGCCGATATGGCATGGTGATTGTCATCTGATGATCAATAAGCGCGGCCATAGGCATAAACGCACGCCCCATGCACAACATTTTCTCGCCGCTACTTTGATCAGTGATAATCGTTACTTTTGTCGCTTCCGAACCCGTACCAGCCGTTGTTGGTATTGCGATAATCGGCAAGCCAGGTACCTTACTATTGACGGGTGCGGCATAGTCGCGCACTTTGCCACCATGTTTTGCCACCACCGATAGTGCTTTGGCAGCATCCATTGGGCTACCGCCGCCAAGGCCTACGACACAGTCATAGTCCGACTGTTTAAACACAGTTAATGAAGCGTCAATCGTTTCGGTAGAAGGTTCTTCCGGTACATCAGAAAACACACCATATTGAAAACCTGCAGCGTCTAAAGTACTGGTAACTCGCTCTAAATAGCCCAACCTGATAACTACTGGCCCGGTGATTATTAAGGGCTTTCGCAAACCCAGTTCCGACAATACGTCAGGTAAACATAAACTGGCGCCAGCACCAATACGCATAATTCCAGGTACCAAGATATCTGCAGACATACCGCTCTCCCAACCTCTTCACGCAGAGGTAACATTTTTAATAAAAATTATTTTTCAGCAGCGACGAATCGAAATTATTCGAAACACAAAATCATCAGGCCGATTAGAAATCGGTCCTTATTTGCAAGCGCTGAAGTTTTACGAATTTAAATGGAGACGTGATTTTGAGGCGAGAACGAAATGCGATCTGCATACCATAAAACTCTGGCACGCAGTTCTTGCATAGCAAGATGGTGTAGCGATGTAAAAATTGAATGATCTAACGGTTGGTGGCACTGTGGTTTAATCAACAGCAATACTAAATGTTGAGCTTTCACAATGGCCTCCTTTTTTTATCAATCATTATGGAAATAAAATAAAAATCACCAGTTTCCCCCAAGGGGAAAACCCAGACTAACATTACAAAGAATCAACTTTCAACACATTTTTTGATATACATCAGCCTCTAAGCACAGCTTACATTGAGGATGCTAATAGCCGTACAGGCCCTACGAACCGGCTTTTGCTTGTAGACGAGCCAGCCAAATCGGAGGTTTATAAACCTCTACAGTAACCTCATCTCCAGCATTAAGACTACCTGCCACCTCGACAACACCCACCAGGCCGCGACTAAACTTGGCGGCCTGAGAAAAGTCAGTATTCGCCACAGGCTTGCCAGAATTCGTGGTGTGAATTGAAGCAAGCTTTTCGCCCATATCCATACAGGGCGGATTGTATTCTTCGACCATAAGCTCTGCACCAGAGGGAAATTTGATAATGCTCCCCATAGGCAATTGTGAAAGATTCGGGATGCCAGTAAAACAGAGATTCGCTCCCAGACTCGCAGCGGTCAAGGGCTGCTTCAAATCCATTTCTTTTTCGATATGAGCCAGCTCTTCCAAAGAGACTGCCGACCACTGACGTTCATTTCGGCGAACCGTACCTTCGGCTTGTTTATCGCCTGCCCAAGCTTGACGAGAGGCTGATCGATGACGATCACCGACAAAACCATCCAGCTCAGCCTGCAATGAGGCGCACCGTTCTTTGCCCAACTCTTCAGCAGAAGATCCTAAGTAAACCGATTCCAGCTTGCCAATAATTGTTTTCACGCTCTCTCCTGACGGGCAGCCATCAAACTCGAGCCATCCCTAAGCAAATCGGTTTAGTATGGCGGCGGCGGTGTCGCCCTGGCCCGTGCCGGCGCCCAAAAGGGTTTGTCCTGCACAGTACACTTCACCACTTTACTGCGATGGCGCAACTCTTTGGTATAATAAATTTCGGCCCAGATATCGCTCTTCAGGTATTCCGTTTTTATCATGGCAAGTGCAATATTTGCTTTGACCACTGGCGACCACATGGCAGAGGTCACATAACCGATCTCGCGGGAACAACGCTTATTGCTATACAAGAAGGATTCTTCTGCCGGCTTATTGCCTTCGATATCAAGTTTAACCAGCGTATATTCCGGGCCCGCGTCGCGCTCTTTCAATAACGCAAGACGGCCGTTGAAATGGGGCTTTTTAAAGTCCACCAACCAGCCTAAGCTAAGCTGAAAGGGCGTTTGGTCGTATTGAAAATGTATCGTTTTTAAGGCTTCGTTAAATTCCAGGGCGGGCATAATAAAACCAGCTTCCAGTCTAGCCATATTAGTCGCCGCCTCACCATAAGGCTGAATACCATATGCGTCACCGGCGGCATACAGCGCGTCCCATAACTCTAGAGCCAAAGAGGGCTCAATCCAAAGCTCGTAGCCGAGATCACCTGTAAAGCCGGTACGCGATACCATTAAAGTGCCACTGCCAAAAGGAAAATGCATAATATTAAATGGCTTGAGGGTATCGATCCCATCCAGCCCCATTTTCTTAAGCACTTCGCAAGTGGTTGGCCCCTGAAACGACAACGCTGCGATTTCATCAGACATATCGACAATAGACACATCTTTAAAACCAAAGGTACTCTTGCGCAGCCAGGCCAAGCTGGGGCTGCCGCAGGTTAGCATAAATTTATCGGGTCCCAATTTAAAAATGGTCCCGTCATCAACCATGCGACCTTCATCGGTACACCAACATACGTAGGTGACGCGATCTTGTTTTAGCTTTGCGATATTGCGCGTCACCATGCGATTGAGCATCACCTCAGCATCTGCACCACTAATGTAGTACTTCTGCATGGGGCAAATATCGTATGTCGCACAGCTATTACGAATGCAAAAGTATTCAAACTCTTCGTCGTAATAGTAGTCGGCAAATTTATAGCCATTCCAACTGGACCAGGCTTCACGGAGATTCAATGCAGCCTGTCTAGGATGAAAATGGCTTCTCTTCAGTCTTTCGCCCGCGAAGGGGTCCAAGCCTGGCGTTTGAGTATCGGTCATAGTATTCACTGTCATGTCACTCATCGTAAAAGTCGTCAACCGGCACGGTATTGGGCCGCTTAAGATCCATCAGAATTTCGCGGGCTGCATTGGCTCCACACGCCGCCGACACGCCGCCACCCGGGTGAGTAGACGAGCCGCACATATACATATTTTTTATCGGCATCCGATACTGGGCATAACCGGGGAAAGGGCGATTAAACAAAAGCTGGTCGATAGTCAATTCGCCCTGGAAAATATTGCCCTCGGTCAAGCCTACCTCAGCTTCTATCTCGAAAGGCGTGCGGACTTCCATGTGCACAATCAGGTCCTTAAAGCCCGGACTATAGCGCTCAATTTTGTCGACCACGGTCTGTCCAAACTGATCACGTTTCTCAGGTGTCCACGGTCCATCTGCCAATTCGCTCGGACAATATTGCACAAAGTTTGACATCCAGTGCATACCAGGAGGTGCCACAGTAGGATCCCAGGCTGATGGAATCACCGATTCAATAAAAGGATCATTCGACCAGCGACCGTGCTTCCAGCAATCGTAGGCTTTCTCCATGGTTTCCAGGGAACCAAGAAATGCCTGACCACCACGATTCACATAACGATTGTCTGGAACCCCGTTAAATTTAGGCAGACCGGACAAAGCAATATTCACTTTGCCTGATGAGCCACGAATCTTAAAGTTTTTAGCTTTGTCGTAGATTCCCGGCGGCAGATCATTTTTGTCCATGCACTTGGTAAAGGTTCGCTTGGCATCAAGGTTTGATACTACAATACCGGAGCGAAGCTCCTCTCCGCTTTCCAGCCGGACACCAACCGCTTGGCCGCCTTCCACCAGAATTTGTTGCACACCCGCATTGGTGCGAATTTCACCACCGTGCTCTTTAAAAGCCCCGGCAATAGCATGAGAAATAGCGCCCATACCACCACGAGCGAGACCCCAGGCACCGATATTACCATCCACATCGCCCATCACGTGATGCAGCAAAATATAGGCTGAACCGGGGGAATAAACACCCAGCGCCGTACCGATTATTCCCGGGCTCGCCATCGACGCCTTGATGATATCGCTTTCAAAATAATCCTCGAGAAAATCCGCCGCGCTCATGGTAAAGAAGCGAATGTATTCGTAAAGTTCTTTCTCCCCCAGCGACCAAAACTCCTTGGCAAGCCACAGCAACTCTTTAATATCGCGAGGGCGAAAAGAGGTTGGATCCGGTGGAGTGCGCAGTAACGTTTTGCGAATTAACTGCGCATACCGAGCTAGATCAGCATGAAAACGATGCATAGCATCCGCGTCATGCGGCGAGAGTTTGCGCAGCTCATTATATTCCGTGTCTTCAGAATTATAGGCGATAAGGGTTTCGCCATTATCACCAAAGCTGGCCGTACCCAGATAGGGAACCAATACCAATCCATGCCTGGTAAGATCCAAATCACGGTGAATAGTCTGGCGCATCATGCTACATACGTAGGAGCAACTGGAATAAAACCAGCCGTCATGCATTTCACGCGTTACCGCAGCACCACCAATATAGTCATTTTTCTCGACAACCAAAACGTCCAATCCGGCTTTGGCCAGATAAGCGCCGTTGGTTAATCCGTTATGGCCGGCACCGATAATTATCGCATCATATTTCTTCATTTCAGTATCTCCCTGGCCGCATTGTGACCGGGGCCGCCCATCAGCCCTCCGCCGGGATGACAACCGGCACTACAGAGATAGAGCCCAGGGATTGGCGTACTGTATTGCGCTGCTTCGTAAGTAGGCCGCATCATCAGCATTTGATCCGCAGAGAATTCGCCGTGATGCCAATGACCGCCACTGACGTTATGCGTCGTTTCCAGATCCAGAGGTGTGAGTAACTCACTGTGTAATACATGCTCTCTAATACCTGGCGCATAGCGTTCGAGTGTCTTGATTACAATCTCATACAATGCATCGCGAGCCGCGTCGGTCCAACCGCCCTTAAGATCGTAGGGTATATACATCACGTGGGCAGACAAAACATGTTGCCCCGCGGGAGCCAGAGAAGCATCGTGCAAACTGGGGATAACGATTTCCATCACCGGCTGCTCAGAACAGCCGCCGTATTTTGCATCGTCAAAGGCAAACTCAATTGAGTCCATTTTTGGCGCAATTATCATCCGACCTTTAGGGTCCTTGATGCCCTTGAATTCAGGCAGACCATCCAGAGCCAAGTGCAGCTTGGCAACCAAGCCCTCACTACGTAAACGCCGAATTCGATTGGTAAATTCAATTTCCAGGTTTTCCACGCCCACCATATCAATGAATGTACGTTTAGGGTCAGTCGCGGAAACAATGCGAGGCGCCATCAGCTGCTCACCATTTGTCAGCTGCACGCCATTAGCGCACAGGCCATTCTCACTACCTTCAATTACAATTCGATCTACTCGAGTTCCCGTTTTGATCTCTACGCCAGCTTCTGTCGCAGCAGAGCAAAGCGCTTTCACCAAGCTCTCTATGCCTCCAGGTGGCAACGCATGGCTACCATCTAACTCTCCACTCATGCGATAGAGCAAAGCTAATACCGTCGCGTTGGGAGATCGAGGTGCCATTTTAGAACCGAGCAAACCCTCCCAGCTCAATATAGCCTTCAGAATGTCGCTATCAAAATTCTCATCCATAAGATCGCGCGCCGGCAAAGTGGCGATGCGCATAAATTCGCTCATATCTTCTTTGCCCAACATGCGCAATTTTAATCCCAGCTGGGCAAAGGTCATCAGTTCTTTGACACTGCTGTTACCAATGCGGGGAATGGTTTTTAACCAAAAGGGCTTAAGCAAATCAACAAATGGCTGCATCATTTGCCGGTAGTCTCGATAACTAGCGGCATCTTCTGCGCTGACTCCGCTGACCTGCCCGCCATCAAGTACCACGTGCTCACCATCTAAATTCATGCCAATGGTTTGCATCGGTCCAGCGCTTGGCGTAAAGCCGTGAGAAGCTAAATTGAGTTCGGCCGCTATCTTGCCCGAAAACTGACTGATAGTGTGGGCGACCGAGGCTTTGAAGCCCGGATGAAATTCGCGCGTAGCGGCCAAACCGCCGGCGACGTCTGAGGCCTCCAGTACTAGCACCCGCTGGCCCTTTTTGGCCAAATACGTTGCACAGATGAGGCCGTTGTGGCCGGCGCCTATGATAATTGTGTCGTAGTGATGCAAATGAAACCTGCCAGTTTTTGATTGCTGTTAATGATAAAAGTGTATTCTAAGTCGTCAGCCGCAACTACCGCGCCTATACGCATAGAAACACCCTTATCGGTGGTATTGTCTACATTATAGTGCCTTTAGCGCATCTTCTTGGTTGATCTCGCTGCGCCATTCGACGACGTTCATCTCGATCACGACAAAACCTGCGATCCAGACGAATTCGTCCCATGCAAACATCCAGTGACCTCGGTAAATCCAGTAAGCGATAGCGCACCATAATAAAGAATACAATAAAAACTTGGCTACATTCAAAAAGCGAATGAGGGCACCGCCGCCAATTTTTCGATCCTGCAACTGAACCACGGCTTCAATCGTGAAAAGAATTATCAGCCAAACCGATGCTTCCAGTACATCTAGCCAGGCAAGCTGCCGCTCAATCACCAGACCCGCCGCGTCATTGACTATGAGAAATTCCGGCGGGTCGATGTAATAGAACTGGCTAGCAGTGGATAAACTTGCGCAGTTGTCGGCACTTAATTCGGTATAGACAAGATTTAACGCGTAGGAAACATCCTTGCCAAGCAACTGACACAAACTTGTCACATCCGCTATGGGCACCACGGCACTGAGTTCATAAACGTAAATACCATAGGCGTATAGCGTATGTGCGAGAGAAACATAACATACGACTCGCAAGCCATGCATGAGCAGCGCTTTAGGCCACGACAAGGGCTCATCTGAGAGGACATAGGTTTCCATCTCAAACAGAATCAACAAAATAAACCAGGCGCTCTCATCAATTGAGGTGGCAAAAGCGCGAGTCCATTCAATAAAGGAGCCACCATTACGCATGGTATGAGAGGCGATAACCCAATCGTCCTGAATATAGAGGGCAAAATTTATCAGCAGAAAGAAATACACCACCGCCTTAATTATTTGCATGGGATCTATCTTTGCATTATCTATATGCGCCAAAATCGCCCTCACCATCTACCCCTTTTTGCCGCCCATATAGGCAACCCACAGCTTGCGTACACCGCCCTCAGGTACGGCTAGCGTGCCGCTCCAGCCTTTAGGCAATACAAAACCCTCCCCAGGGCCAAAGGTTTCGATCTTGCCCTCAGTATCCGTCATAACCAGCTCGCCATCTAATACATACATAAGCTCGTCATAGCCCAGATCTTCATAAGTCATCTGACCGGGCTTGCTCTCCCATACGCCCAGACCAAAATCGCGATCTTCGCTATAAAAGTATTCGTGACCTCGAGCAACCAAATTACCGCTTTCAGGCTCATAGGGCGCATATTCGCCGAGATTATCGCCTCCCATACGCGCATTATCGAGACGGATAATTTGCTTGCTGCTTGCTTGGGCCTCGTCGGCATAAGCTGCGGGCACAACAAAATCGACTAAACTGGCAGCCATAGTAGATATGCCGTCATCACGAGTCGTCACCAGGCTACCTAGCAATAACATCGCGGCACTCCAGGCAACAAAACCAAGAGCCAGACCGGGTCGTAATCTAGAGCGAGGTAGTAAATCAGTTTTTTCCATTAGAGTATTCCTTAGTGATTGACGAGAAATAGCTGTTTCAATCTGATTGCCTGTAGGAAAGTGCGGCTTCCACCCCACATTTATGATGCTCTATTCGTCAGGCTCCGTATCGTACTGCATAGCCGAATCATTGATTTCGTGCCAGGGAGCTTTAGAGCCAACATAAATGTGATATGCGGGCGGGCATTTTGGGTCACCATCAACAGCGCCCATAGAGAGATACAATGATTCAGGTTCAGATTGAAGATCCACCAGAATATTGGAACCACAATTTTTACAGAATACGCGAGCGTGGGAGCCCGAAGACGCATAAGAGGCCAAATCTGACTGGCCAGACAGATAACTGAAGTCGTTGCGGGCAACTCCGGCAAATGTCGCAAAAGCCGCGCCATGTAGCCGCCGACACTGACTGCAATGACAATGGCTGAAATCGTTTATTTCACCAGCAACCTGAAAACTAACGCTACCGCACTCACATCGACCCGTAATCATATGCATTGTCCTTAGAAACTGTCGGGGGGAGTCGCCGATCGCCTTGGATGATTCCAGAATGGCTGCTCCGAGACTTCACATTTAGCCCAGGTAGCGTGCCAGCCCAGCTCTTTTTGATAAAAAATCTCTGCCCAAATTTCGCGCGGAGCCTGACCTTTTCGATATTCGATATCCGCCATGGTTAAATTAGCCTTTAGCACCGGAGACCAAATACTGGTCTTGATTTCTCCAATACGCCGACCTTTCTTTGCATCATAAAGAAACGCGTCGGCCGGGGGTTTATTGCCTTCAACCCGCAACTTCACCAGCCTGCGTTTTATCGGTTCGCCCTGCTCTTTCAGCAAGGCTTTTTTACCGGTGAAATGTGGCTTGTCAAAACTCACTACCCAACCCAAACCCACTTCGAAGGGGCTGCGGTCGTGGCCGGCACGAATAGCCGTTTCCGCTGTATTAAAATCGTCGCCGGGCATAATAAACCCTGCTTCAATGCGCACCATTTCCAAGGCATCCAAGCCAATGGGCCGCACATCATAAAGCCCACGCTGCTGGACTGAAAAAATGGCGTCCCACAAAGGCAAGGCCTGAGTCGGCTCGACCCAGAGCTCATAGCCCAAGTCACCGGTAAACCCTGTTCGGGAAACCATGACATCAAAGCCATTGAGTTGCGTATGCATAATACCAAACGCCTTTAGCACATCCAGGCCACTGATACCTGCTGCAGTCAAGACAGAGAACGCCGTAGGCCCTTGCACCGAAAGCGCTGCGACCTCATGTGTTTCTTCTTCAATAGTGACGTCCATACCCAGGCTGGACATTAACAACCAGTCCAACTGATGGTGCTGAGAGCAAAGACGATAGTCTCCCTCATTCAAATGAAAGATGGTGCCGTCATCCAGCACTCTTCCGTCATCATTACACCATGCGACATAGGTCACGCGATGCGGCTTTAGCTTGGAAACATCTCGGGTTACCAAACGATTTAAAAAATCTACGGCATCCGGACCGCTGATGCGGTACTTCTCCATGGGCGTCAGGTCCATCACACTACAGGAACTGCGAATCGCAAAGTATTCAGATGCCAAAGTGTCATAGACACGAGCAGTCTGATATCCATTCCAGGACGTCCAACTTTTCACCAAAGACTTTTCGTCTACCCTGGCATGAAATGGCGACTTCTGGAGCACTTCCCTAAAATCATGTGGTGGTGCTTTCTGTATTTCAGGTTTCATCATTTTTTGCCCGCTCCCATCGCTATTATTCGCTGCGCAGCATTATGCCCAGGCACCCCTGTCACACCGCCGCCAGGATGAGCACAAGCACCACAAAGAAATAAACCATCGATAGGCGTATCGTATTGTGCTGTGCCGTGAATCGGTCGCATCATAAACATTTGATCGATCGCCAACTCACCGTGATGCCAGTGACCACCCGCAATGTGATATTGCTCTTCAATATCCACTGGAGTCAGTAATTCAGAAGCAAGTACCTGAGCAGAAAAGCCCGGTGCATACTGCTCGATCAAGGCAATAATGTTTTTTACCAAGGCCTCACGCTGCCCTTCCCAACCACCCTTTAAAGCATAAGGCACAAATGACGCTGAGATTGACATCACGTGATGACCTTGGGGGGCAAAGCTCGAATCAGAAATACTGGGAATGGTAATTTCAAGTACGGGTTTGTCGGAGTATTCTCCGTATTTGGCGTGGTTAAAGGCGTGCTCTACATATTGTAAATCATCGGCTATTAGCAAACGCTGACCCAGCTGCGCCGCGCTTAAGCCTTCTATTTGCGGCAGCCCGTTCAAGGCGAGATGCAACTTGGCCACTGTTCCTTTGGTTCGGCTTTTGTGTATTCGGTGGGCAAACATGGCGTCCAGCTCCCGCGTTCCCACCAGATCAAGGAAAGTGGATTTTGCATCGGCATTGGAGATCACCATCGACGCGTCAATTTGCTCTCCAGTCGCCAACTCAACGCCTACAGCTTTGCCATTTTCTACCCGAATACGCTGCACCTTGGCGCCAGTGCGAATAGAGACGCCAGCATTTGATGCCGCCGTTGACAGTGCATTGGCCACCTGCCCCATGCCACCCGACGGTAAACTTTGTCCCGCGTCGGTTTCACCCCACAAACGATGAAGATAGGTCAATACCGTGGTTGGCGTGCGTGGCCCCATATGAAGCCCCATCACCGCATCAACAGCCATAGCGCCCTTTAAATGGGGATTATCGAACTCTTCATTAAGCACGTCATATATATTGATGCCGCCCACCCGAAAGAACTCTCGCATGGAGTCCGTGCCCAAGCCGAAACGCAGTTTCCAGCCAATTTTTGCGAGAGTGAATTTGTCCTTGTGATCCATGCCTTTTAGCCTGGGAGGCTTAGTCATCATCATCGGTTTCAAGGCTTCAGCGTAGCGGCGAAATTCCTTTTTGAATTGGGTATATGCGGCAATGTCTTCGGAGGAAAGACTGCCTCCCGTTGCTGAGTCTTTGCCCAAGGTCAGATGCTGACCATCTCGCGCCAGGGCGATGGTTTCAATCGCGACGCCGCGCTCTAAACCCGCTTGCTCCAGAGCAAGATCTTTGCAGACCTTGGGGTTGAGGGAATGCAAGATATGAGCAAGCCCCGACACCTTATACCCCTGCGCAAATGAAGTCGTAGATGCCCCACCACCAATTTCATCACGCGCCTCAAGAACCTGAACCTTATAGCCGGCCTTGGCCAAATAAGTCGCGCAAACCAGGCCATTATGGCCGCCGCCAACGACAACCACCGATTTATCCATAGTATTAGTCATCGCCAAAATCCCTCGGTGTAGTATCTGTCTTACCCAAATCCCGCAGCACTTCACGGGCCGAGTTCGCACCGGGAGCTCCCATAACACCGCCACCGGGGTGAGTTGATGAACTACACATATACATATTTTTCACAGGCCCGCGATATTGCGCGTAGCCGGGGAAAGGTCGATTGAACATCAGCTGATCCAGCGTTAATTCGCCTTGAAAGATATTACCCTCGGTTAGGCCTATTTCCGCTTCAATCTCTCGCGGAGTCCTCACTTCTGCATGCAATATCAGATCCTTAAAGTTGGGGCTGTATTGACTGATCTGATCGATCACGGTGGCGCCAAAGGCATCCCGCTTGGCATCGGTCCATCCACCCTCGGCCTCTACCGGGCAATATTGTACAAAGACCGACATCATATGCTTGCCAGGGGGTGACATAGTGGGGTCGTATTGGGTAGGAATCAGCGCGTCGACATAAGGGTCCTGCGACCAGCGGTCATCTTTCCAATCGTCATAGGCACGCTCCAGGCGCTCGGGAGTATCTGTAAAATGGGTGTGTCCTAATAAGAGGGGTGAGCCCTTTGGCAGAGCAGGAAAGTCTGGCATGCCGTCCAGAGCGATATTGAGCTTGCCAGAAGACCCTCGAATTTTAAAATTCTCAGCCCGATGGACAAGACTTTCAGGAAGATCTTGCTTGTCCATAACGCCCAGAAAGGTGCGTTTGGCATCCAGGTTAGAAACAACGACTCTCGCGTTAATCTCTTCTCCAGAGGCTAGAATAACGCCAGTAGCGGTACCACCACTCACATTGATTTTCTGGACTTCAGCAGCTGTTCGAATCTCACCACCAAAAGACTGGAAAGAAGAGGCGATGGCCTTGGAGACAGCGCCCATACCGCCGCGAGCAAAACCCCAGGAGCCGACATTGCCGTCAATATCGCCCATTGCGTGGTGCAGCAGAACATAGGCCGTGCCTGGCGAGAACACCCCAAGACCGGTACCAATAATGCTACCGCCGGAAAAGTGTGCACGTATAACCTCGCTTTCGAAATACTCCTCAAGGTATTCGGCAATCGACATGGTAAAAAAACGCAGGAATTCATATATCTGACTTTCGGTCAGGCTATAAAAACTCTTGAGAAGGTGCGCAAACTCCATCACATCGCGAATTTTAAAAGACGCCGGGTCAGGCGGTGTTCTCAATAAGAACCCCCGAATAAGCCGACACCACTTCATAATATCCGTATCGAACCGGATAGAGGCATCGGCATCGCGTTTTGAATGTCTGGCAATTTCCCGGCGTCTGACAGTAGGTTGATGATAACTGCCAAAGTAGTCGCCGTTCTGCATAAAAGTCGTACTTCCCTGCAGAGGCACTACCTCCAGACCATGTCGGCCCAAATCCAAAGACTGGTAGATTTCAGGGCGAAAAAGACTACATACGTAGGAGCAGTTCGAATACTTCCAGCCTTCGTGGAGCTCCCGACTAACGGTGGCCCCACCGATATAATCGTTTTTTTCCAGCACCACCACATCAAGCCCGGCTTTAGCCAAGAATGCCGCATGGGTCAGACCATTGTGGCCAGCGCCAATAACAATCGCATCGTAGTTCTTCATTTCTTATATTTCCTCAGCATTGGCAGGCGCGCCGCCAACCAATATTGCGTAAATTAGTCCTACTGGATGTACTAGTATAGTCACAATGGGGCCACTAGCACTCACAGCTCAATATCTGCGGGCACTTTGTTTCGGCGCTCCAAATTAAGCTGCGGCCCTACACTCAGCCTTGCCATGAGCCGCTCCCCATCGATGACGGTCCATGCCTTTCGAACATCTGAAAATACGCTATCGATTGAGGCATTGCCTATCATGGCCTCTAAGCCCCACGACCAGGCAGAACAACTGATCGACCCAATCAAGCACTCCTCTCCATCAACCTCGGCATAAAGCGCTGCTCCGTCCTCCGGCTTTCTTGAATCACTAATTTGAAGATTACGGAGATAATAACGATGTCCTCTGTCACGCTTTTCTAACAAGGCCTTCCTGCCAACAAAGGCCGCACCGTCAAGATTGACCAACCAGCCTAAACCAACCTCGTACGGCGAACGCTCAAAGCCTGGCGCAGGATCAGCCTCGGTCGAAAAATCCCAACCCGCCACAATGAAGCCGCCTTCCAGTCGACACGCCTCCAGCGCCGTCAAGCCGTAACCAGGGATCTCCAGCCCCAAAGTATCGCGGGCTGCAGTGATAGCTTGCTCGAACTGTTCTTGAAGGCCCGTTGTAAACCAACATTCATAGCCCAAATCAGCGGTAAACCCCATACGCGCAATGCGTATTTCACCTTGTCCTAGAGGGTAGTCACGCACTTCAAAGGGCTTCAGGTCCGCGACATCAGCAAACCCCATGGTACTCAGCACACCAGCAGACTTTGGTCCTTGCACTGCGACCCCGAGCCAGTCATCAGTACAGTCAACAATCGACAGATCGGCTGCCTGAATGCCCAGCTGTTGCCTCAAAACATCGAAATGCGGTGAATGATCCATGTCCGAGGGCATCAACAAATAGTCGTCATTGGCATACTTATAGAGTATCGAATCGTCCTTAAGCGAGCCATCAGCGTTACAGAACGCCACATAGATACCCGTCATGGCACTCGCGCCGCTCACCGGCCGGGTTAATAGATAGTCGAGAAACTTTCCCGCCGCCAGGCCTTGAATTCGAAATTTACGTATGGGAGATACATCAAATAGAGCACAGCTCTGCCGAATGGCCTGATATTCGAACTCCGCATTGCCATAATTTTGTGGAAGGACGTAATCGTTCCAGTCTATATAGTCATCGCTTTCGTTCGAAGCTGCTAAAAAGCAGTCAAAACCCGCCTCCTGGCGACGATTAAAGAAATCAAAAAAAGCACTTTTTTTCATAATACGACATAGCATTGAATTGAAGATTGGCCGCAGTGTAGCACCAGATACAAACACCCTATATTCGGCCTATAGGGCAGGAATCCAGAGTAATTCCCTCGACAGCAACGCAATTATTAACATGTTGGTTGAACTGCTGGAATTTGCTTAAAAGCTGTGATGTACTGATACAAATTCTAACAATTAGCATGTCGAGGCCAAACATCAAACCATCGTACCCCCCTCAGGACTATTTTCATCGAGCGATTTCCTTGCTGCGCGACGGCCATACTGAACTGGCGCTTGCTGAGTGTAAAACCGCTATCGTCGAGTATCCCGAAGATGCCAACCTGCTTTGCCTCACGGCTCAATGCCTAATGACGCTGCAGCGTTTTGATACAGCCGCAAAACATGCCGATAAGGCCAGAGCACTTCACCCAAATTTTCCGGGCGGACATGAGATCCATGGGGATTTGTTGCTTGTCGAAGGAAAATATGAAGAAGCGATCAAGTCTTATGAAGAGACAAAGCGGCTGGATCCGCGGCGCGGAAAAATCGAGGACAAGCTCAAGAAAGCACGCCAATTAGTGAAAGCTAGCACTTTCCATGATGGCGATACCAGCAGCCCTAATGGCTATGCAGCGGAAATTAATCAGGCTACCGAATTTGAAACCAATGGCGAACCCGAGAAAGCAGAAGCAATTTATCGCGACATACTCCGTCAGAATCCCAATCATGTAGAGGCCATGCGTCTGCTTGCAGTGATCGCGAAAGCGCACAAAAAGTATGGTGATGCTGAGTTACTACTGAAGCGAGCCGTTTCGCTAGCCCCCGATTATGCTCGCGCCTGGTTAGAACTGTCTTCTACACAACAAAAACAAGAAAAACACGAAGAGGCCATTAACAGCGCACAGCAAGTCGTTAATTTGACATCCAACCTTCCCGAAGCTTATATGGCTCTGGCGAACGCTTATTCGAAAGCTAATCAATCTGAGCAATCTATTGAAAATTACCGCAAGGTCATTGAGATTGTACCTAAGCACCCGGGCGCGCATTCTGGATTGAGTCACCAACTAAAGACCATAGGAAATCAAGCCGAAGCCATCGAGGTACACAGGCAAAATATTGCTGCGCACCCGGATAATACCGATGCCTATTGGAATATGGCAAACATGAAGACCTTTCGTTTCGAAGACCATGAGGTCGAAGCGATGGAAGACCTTCTGGATCAGGGCAATCTGGACGATTTGGGAACCGCACAACTGTGCAATGCCTTGGGACTTGAGTACGAGGGACGCAAAAACTACAAACCGGCATTTAAAAACTTCCAAAATTGTAATTTCGCCCAACGCAAACTGGAGAACTATGACCCCGTAGAAAACGAAATTATCACGAAAAACATTATAGAAATGTTTAACGAGGCATATTTGGCGCAAAAACAGGGTTTGGGCAATAGCGACGCATCCCCTATATTTATTGTTGGTCTGCCACGATCAGGCTCCACTCTCATTGAACAGATATTAGCCAGCCACAGCCAGGTGGAAGGTACCCGCGAGCTCAGCGAACTGGGCCGCATCGTGCAAGCGCTGCCCAAGCCACATTCTCGTCTCGACCGGTTTCCGGATACATTGAAAGGTTTTAAAGATGAATCCTGGGCGAAGTTCGGTCAAAAGTATATCGACAGCACACGCAAATACCGCAGTGACCTCCCTTATTTTATCGATAAGAACCCCAATAATTTTGTCTTTACCGGGCTGCTCCATCTAATTTTGCCCAATGCAAAGATTATCAACGCCAGGCGCCACCCTTTAGATAGTTGCTTCGGAAGCTTTAAGCAACTATTTGCCAGCGGCCAGGCCTTTAGCTACGACTTGACAGAAGTGGGCGAATATTATCTTCAATACATGTCGCTAATGGAGCACTGGCACAAGGTATTACCAGGCAAAGTCCTCGACGTCGATTATTCGAATGTGGTCGCCGATCTGGAACACGAGGTTAAACGCATCCTGGATTTTTGCGGCCTGCCCTTTGAAGAGGCCTGTTTGCGGTTTCACGAAAACGATCGCGCGGTCAATACGGCTAGTTCAGAGCAAGTACGCCAGCCCATATACTCCAGCTCCGTGAACCTTTGGAAGCATTACGAATCGGATATCGGCGAACTTATCGAAGTATTAGAGCCACTGCTGGTGACTCTTGCCGACGAAGACCGGCCCACCTCTCTGCTTAATACAACAGACCAGTCAGCTTGATAAGATTCGAAATTGTCAGGTGGTATTAATAATATGCCTCAGCAAACACTTAATACGGCTATGCAGCTTTACCAACAGGGCAAGCTTGCCCTGGCGCGTAATAACTGCACTGATCTGCTGACAAAACACCCCAAGAACACAGCAGTACTGCGACTGTTGGCGATGATAGCAACGGATCAAGGAAAAGCGCGGGAAGCCGAGTCGCTATTACTGCAAATCCTCGACATCACCCCGCGTAGCTCACAGGCCTTGGGGGATATGGCTCGCTTTTACCTCACACATAACCGATATGACGAAGCGATTGAATATCAAAGACGACTGGTGCATTGCGATCCTCACAATGCCGACGCACAGCTAAAGCTTGCGACAACTTTGTCTATTGTAGGCTTACCTGGGCAAGCGATTCTCGCCTATGACGCCGCGGAAAAGCTCCAGGCTCGCTCAACTGTGGGCGGGCTTGGCAGAGCCCACGTACTGCGGGCCCTGGGCCGAACCACTGAAGCCATAAGTATCTATCGAGAAAGCATAAAACGCGACATAAAGGCCTGCGAGGCCTGGTGGAGCCTTTCCAGCCTGCGGACCTACCAATTCACCGACGATGAATTCACTCAAATGCTAAATACTCGGCCAAATACAAAGCGAGACGGTACCTTGCTTCACTTTGCTATGGCAAAGGCTCTGGACGACAGGCAAGACTTCGATGCAGCCTGGGCGCACTACAAAGCAGGGAATTTGGCCCGACGCCAAGATCTGCCTTACGACGCAGTAAGAGTAGAGTCGGAGTTTGATTCGATAATCCAATGTTCCCCACCGCTGCTTCGCGAGACACCAAAACCCCAGGAAATGTCTACAACAAATCAAAGCACCCCTATCTTTATTGTGGGAATGCCACGATCAGGGTCTACCCTGGTTGAGCAAATTCTTGCCAGCCATAGCAAAGTCGAAGCTACCAGCGAATTGCCCTATATGCTGAATTTGGGTAAAGCCCATATAATCTCCCAAAATCCCGAAGATTCGGACGAGACAGCTGAAATGCTGCAGGGTATTGCCGGCCAATACCTAAAGGCCTGCCAACAACATCAAAAAGGGCAAGAACCTTACTTTATTGACAAGATGCCTGATAATTTCCAGATGATAGGCCTCATTTCACAAGTATTCCCCCAAGCCAAGATTATTGACATTCGTCGCCACCCACTGGATACCTGTATTGCCAATTACCGCCAGTTTTACCCACGAGGCAAAAATTTCAGCTACGATTTATTTGAACTAGCCGAATATTACCTCCAGTATTTACGTCTGATGAGGCATTGGGATGAAGTCTTGCCCGGCAAAGTCTTGCGAGTCCACTATGAAGATTTAATAGAGAACCCCAGCACCGAAATTGCAGAAATACTGTCCTATTGCGGACTTCCCTGGGAAAACGCTTGTATGAGCTTTCACCAGACCGAACGGGCCATCAGTTCAGCAAGCTCGGAGCAGGTACGGCAACCTCTATTTAATACCTCCATCGGCTTCTGGAAACACTATAAAAGCCACTTGACCGAATTGATTGAGATACTCCATCCAGCCATAGAAAAGACCTCAGATAAGGCTAAATATTATGACAGGGCCTGTGTGAGTCCTGACCTATAGGCGAGGTAGCAAAGAGCTGGACGAACTGCGAAATTTGATCTATCTTTAGAAAAAGAAGAAGAAGCTCTAAGAAGTAACCGTTTTTATATAAAACTTATAAACACAATGTAAAACGCGCCACTCAGGCAGGAGGCACTAGAAAATCATGAAAAAGCAAGCCAGGTTTAAACTTTTACCACTCGCAGCAGCTATGACCACAGCTTTGGGCGCACCCATTGCCTACGGCCAAAGTGATAACTCCGTCTTTTTAGAGGAGGTCATCGTGACGGCGCGAAAGCGCTCGGAATCGGTGATGGATATCCCGTCCAGTGTTCAAGCCTTAACAGGCGAAACCATCAAGGATATGAACGCTTTAGGCTTAGACGATTACTCACGTTTTGTACCCTCGGTTAACGTCATCACCTACGGCGCCGGTAACGATGTCATTGTATTTCGCGGAGCGGCTGTAGACGATGGAGGTTACTCCATTCAGTCAACCGCATCTCTGTACGTTGACGAAATTTCAGTCACTAATACTGGTAGCCAGCCCTCTGTGCGAATGGTTGATATAGAGCGCGTTGAAGCCTTGGCTGGCCCTCAAGGTACGCTCTACGGCTCTGATGCCCAAGCGGGTACCATGCGCATCATTACCAACAAACCCGTATTGGATCAATTTGAAGTGGTTCTGGACGTCAGTGCGAAAGACGGCAAAGAAAGCGAGATGAGCTACGACGGATCAATAGTCGTTAACGCTCCCTTGATTCAAGACAAATTAGCCTTGCGTCTGGTGGGCTTTACCGCCAAAGACGGCGGCTTTATCGATAATGTATTCGGTCACACGCCCGATATTAACACCGGCATTGATCACGACCTACCATCCGGGTTTGGTACGCTTGATAATCACAATGCCGTTGAAAGCGACTGGAACGACGCCAAATACAAGGGTTGGCGTGCGGCCTTGCGCTGGCAGATTAACGATAGCTGGGAAACCACTTTGTCGGGCATGTCGCAAGAAATCAACCGTGGCGCAACCAGCGACTACGATCCTTTTGTCGGTGATCTTCAAACCGTTCGCTTTAACAATGAATATCGTGACGACGAGTACGATCTCTACTCCTTGACGATTGAAGGTGACCTTGGCTTTGCACAGCTGATATCAGCGACATCGTATTATACCCGTTCCATTACCGATGTCGCAGATAACACTACCTACCACCATCACTGGTCTGGTCAATACTGCTGGGCCACAGATCCAGCCGACTATGCGGCGACGGACTATCCTGGTTACTATCCTGCAGAAAATGGCGGCATAGTCTGGTATGGCGCAAACTACTGTAGTGCGCCAACCGTCGATGAAGACTATCTCTCTGCCTATACATTCGCACAGGAACAGGAGCGAATCACTCAAGAGTTCCGACTGACTAACCAAGGAGACAATTTCGACTGGTTAGTGGGTATATTCTTTGAAGAAAGTAGTAACGATTACGAATTCCCTTGGGCCTACCCAACCGCCAACGAGAATCATCCCGAAGGTATTGACTCCAACACCGCCTATCAGGAATCTGTCTCACTGGACTCCTGGAATTGGTATTACGATACTACCTTCCCGGACGCCACTGAAACCTGGTATGAGAACAGCTCAACCGACTGGAAACAAGAAGCAATATTCGGTGAACTGGTGTGGCATATATCAGACAGCCTGGATTTAACCGTAGGCGGTCGTTATTTCAAGCGTACCAATGATCAAATCTATTGGGAAGAACACCCCAGCACCAACTTAATTGAGCTTGAAGATGGTGTCGAAGCAAACTCGGGAGAGGAAAAAGAATTTGTTCCAAAGGTAGCACTGACGTGGGTTATTAACGACGATTCGATGACCTATGGTTTGATCTCCAAAGGGTTTAGACCCGGTGGCACCAATCGCCAGCGCGGAGAGCCGGCCTTACCCAAGCACTATGACCCCGACGAAATGATAAATTATGAACTCGGTTATAAGTCCAGTTTTGCCGACGGAGCCGCACGAATAGTTCTCACCGGCTTCTACATGGATTGGAAAGATTATCAACTGGAGATTGTTGATCCTTCTAGTGCTATCTGTTTGGATGATAACGGTGAGGAAGACTCGAGCATAGTCATACCTGGTTTATGCGGCCAAGTATGGCAGTCCTCGGTAGCCAATGCGGGCGATGCTCATATTCTCGGCGCGTCGGTTGAACTTGACTGGGCTGTTTCTGAGAACTTCATTATGGGTTTCAATGCCCAATGGCTGGAGGCTGAAACCGATACAGATCTCGATTTGGATGCCGACGGAGAGCCCAATATTCATAGTGGCCAAAGATTGCCTCTCTCACCCGAACTTACGGGGGCGGTCTGGGGCACCTATAGCTGGCCAGTCCAGGCCATTAGTGGCAGCGGCTATGTACGCCTGCAATGGAGCTATAACGGCGATACCATCAACAGTCTTGAAGAAAGTGAATTTGCTGATGACAACCCCAACCCACAATTCACCAACAAAGCCTATAATATGGGAGACCTGATCATTGGCTTACAAGGCGAAACCTGGGAAGCTTCGATATTCGTCAACAACCTGACGGATGAGCGGCCAGAGTACTCGCATTCATGGGGTATTTATGAGTGGACTCAGGGCAACGCGGAGGATGGCAGGGCTCACACAGACCGCATCTATACCGCCCGACCAAGGGAAGTTGGCTTGCGAATCATCAAACGATGGGGAGGTTAAACTAACAGGCGAACTACTCGCCGCGACATAAAAAAGGCCGGATATTTCCGGCCTTTTTTATTGTCTACAATATTATATTACTGAGCTCACTCGCCCATTTAAACGGGTTTGCTTAAAAAGGCCATACTTCCAAACCGTGAATAGCATTGCGTATATCCATGGTCATATTCACCGAAGCCGCTTCCATACCCGTTTTGATATCGTAGAGGGTCACGGTAGACGGCGAAGAACCACCAGCGACAAAACGATCATCTACAATACACAAACCACGACCAAAGCCCTGCCGGGCAACCTTGGTATCGTCGATTCCCGCAAAGCTAATATCCGCGGGGTCGTATTGACGAATTCGAAATGCCTGCTGCTGACCGCTACGTGGTACTACTCGCAAGCAATCGCTGGCGGTATCATTAAATATAACGCCACCCATAAAGGGTCTGGCATTATGCGTCCCTGAAGGCAGGCTGCACACTTCTACAACCTCATCTTTACTACTCACATGCAATAATGCCTGTGTTTTTAAACCACTAAGGAAGATACCGCCTTGATCGACATGCACCATATTAATATGCTGTTCATTCACCTGTCTGGGGCCGTAGTCCCCCCTGGGATCAAAGGCATAACCGGCCCAGGCGCCCTGCTCTTTTTGCACGCGAAAGCCCCAAACAAAAGCTTGCTTATCGAGATCGAAAGCGAGCAGGCAATCGTGACCGGTAGAGGTCAAAAACAGTGTTCGGTCTTTGCGGCAAATCTCATGACAATGCTTTAAATAGCGATTGCGCCAAGACCCCTTGACTTGAAAATCACGATCGTAACAGAACAGCTCGTCTGAGGCTGCGATGTATATATCATCGCCATCGATGGAGATACCCCGTAAACCCCGGTCAGCACCACGGCCACTAAAGTCGATATCACCTGAGTTCCAGTCTATACGCTGCTCGACGACTTGATTTTCAAAATCGAGCGTAAATACACCCCCATGGCTCTCGCCCTGCTGGCTTCCCCTGACCACAGATGTGGCAATCATTTTCGGTAATTTTATGTCCATAGAATTGTATCTTTCACTTTATTAGAATCACATAAAAAGGCATAAACCAAGTGTCTATTATGCCTTAGTTCCCGCTATTGATCATAAATAAAATTTCAGACTACAGTGACATTGTTGGCCCCTGCCAACGGGGCCATTACAAAACTGGAGTGAAGTAAGCCTTGAGGTAATAGCTTAAATAACCTTTACATCAGGTATTTCAAAGCCATTAAACGTACACGCGGTTGCGTTGGTATAAGCACCGCCATGCTGAATATAAATAAAATCATCCGCCTGTAAGTCAGCGGGTAAATTATAGCTTTTCTTAAAGCTATCAATAGGGTCACAAGTAGGGCCTGCAATTCTCCAGCCAATCGATTCGCCGTTGCGATCCGTTTGAAAGCGGTAGGGCATATCATCTAATTCCATGAGTCCGCTATAAAATCCGGCATCCAAATACAGCCAGCGTTGACCACCACGGGTGGCGGTACCAGCGACACGGCAGACATAAGTACCGGTATCGGCAACTAAAAATCGGCCAGGTTCGGCAATGACCTCTACGTGTTGAGGGAAGGCATGCAGCTCAATAGAAATAGCCGCACCAATTTCTTCGATACTGGGTACGGGCTGGCCCAATTCTACCGGGTAGCCACCGCCCAAATTTAGCAGTCTGGGGCTTAAGTTTTTGGCCAGCATTTCATCAAATACTTTACGCGCGGCGCGAATACCTACTACCCAGTTCTCTACCTTCAAGCACTGCGAGCCTGCATGAAAAGTCACACCGGCCAGGTCAGCATTTAACTCAACCGCCTTGTCGATGATAGCGCTGACATCAGAACCCCTTGCGCCGAATTTGCTAGAGATCTGGAAGGTGGAGCCTTCATTGGAGGTGTGTATGCGTAAGTAGAACTTGGCGTCGGGCTTGGCTTTATGAACCTTAATAAGCTCATCAACAGAATCTACAACATACCACTCGACACCGGCCTTGACGGCAAAAGCAAGATGATCCGGGGACTTGATCGGATTGCTATAGAACACTTCTTTTGGCTTAACCCCCAACTTCAGTAATTGCTCAAGCTCTTTTTTGGAGGCAATTTCAAAGCGCACACCCTCTTGATGGAAAACAGAGAGAATTGCCGGGGTGGGATTACATTTAACCGCATAATGCGGCTGAACCCGTGGCATAGCTGCAACAAAGCGTTGCGCCTTGAGGCGTAGTAAATCACTTTCAAGCAGGAGGAAAGGACGCTGATAATTGCTTGTTATCAGTTCCCTAATACTAGCTGCGTGGCTTTTTCGCTGCCCTGGCTGACTGATGGTGTCGTGCGTATATTCGGTAGCAGTAGTCTGTAGGCCTAACATATCGAAATTCCCTAATAACTAACAGGATCATGAAGATACTGTCTATATTAGGCACTGGACCTGTCAAATAACATATTCACTATGTTAAAATTGCTATATATAAGCTCACAATATGTAATATGCACCAATCATTTTGATAAAAAGCTTTAATGGAGGTCTAATAATGCAGGCTACAGATAAACTGGATAGGCAAATACTGGATCTATTGGCAATCAACAGCCGAGAGAGCATCACTCACCTGGCCAAAGAGTTAGGATTTAGTCGAGCAACTATTCAACAACGTATTCAGCGTTTGGAAAAGTCCAACGTCATTCAGTCATATACCATCAGTATTAATCCAGACTATCAGCGTAATTTAGTGAGCGCCCACGCCATGATAGCCGTAGAGCCTAAAATGAATCGTGAAGTATGCAATCTACTGAAAAAAATGCCCGCGATAAAAACGCTGTACTCTGTGAATGGTGATTATGATGTTATTGCATTGCTGCGGGAGCCAACGACGGAGGAGCTCGATCAGCAGTTAACAAAAATAGGCAATATGAATGGAGTGACCAAAACATCGACGCTGGTATTATTGTCCAAGCTGCTTTAGGACATTACTAAAAAAACGCCGTGGTTTTATTATCTTATTATTTTTTGTGCTTAGCGCCCTTAGTATAAGTATCAGAAGATATTCACTGCTTTAGGCTCAAGCTTACGAGCAAGCACAATCAAAACTAAAGCCGCGCCAGAAAAAACATAGGAAGTCAGCTTAATACCATCAAGTATTAGAGAGAATGCGTTTTCATAACCATAGGTTTCAGCATAATACTCTGCCCCCCAGGCCCCTTCATACCATGGAAAAAACACATAAGCACCAACAAAGCCCAGCAATGCAAACAAACCAAATATAGACGCCATACGGTATAAGTCGCCATAAGCCAGTTTTGTTTTTGGATTGACGGGATATTTCTCAGCATCATTGGCCGTCAAACCGCCATACTTAAGTTTAAAAATATAATACATAAGCGGCGATGAAATTATGCCAAACATGCCTCCCAGAAAGTAATCGGTACCATTTAAAAATAGAGAAATAACGGCGATGCTGATTCCCGGAGTGACAATCAGGATAAAACCTGCCGTGCCCACAGGAATCTTAAACGGTCTTGGCATATCAGGTTCGTTTTGTCTAAGTCTAATGCCTGCGATCCACACTAGCACGTAGTCAACCATCAGCAATATGACAGATACCGTTACCAAAATGGTAAAATCGAAGGTACAGGCAAATAAACAAAATACACCTAAAGAAAGCACACCAATATACGGTACAGAATGACTCTTGCTTAATTTCACTAAAGATCTGGGGACCAAGTTATCTTCCGCCATGGAAAAGAAACAGCGAGATATAGAGATTATATAAGCGTTAAAGATGGATAAATTGGCCAGTATCGCAACCCCGATAAAAAGAGGGAAAAACACATCGCCGGCCAGAGCTGCAACATGGCCATAAGAAACCCCGCCACCTGTCGACCACATATCCCAGCTACCGAGGGCAGCAAGGCCCGCAGCTGTAGGCAAAATATAGGATAAAGCACTAAGTGGTAATAGTATTAACAAGCCTTTGGGAATGAGGGTTTTATCTTCTATTTCCGCTGCCAATGTCGACATGGAGGTATAACCAGAGTAACACCACATACCGATAGCCAGGCTAGCACCTATGCTACTAAAAAGACTTTGATCCGGATGATGGAAGGGGGCAATTGGGCTTTGGTTCCAGTTTATAAAACCCACTACGGCAACAAAGGCAAAGGCAATCATGACCGATAGCGAGAAAAACGTACTCAGCCTGCCCACATCCTTAATGCCACGCAGGTTAATATACGTAAAAAAAACGATTATGACAGCCTTGCACAAATAGGCCTCAACCGCAGTTAAGGGCAATAACATGCCTAAATAGGAGACCGCCAATACCACGTAAATTGTATTATCTAAATAGCTGGAGACGGTTCGGCACCAACCAGCCTGAAACGCCCAAAATTCACCCAGACCTCGTTGCACCCACTTATAAAACCCACCTGCTTCGGGAATGGCGGAACCCAACTCTGCAGAAACTAATGCCTGCGGCCCAGCCCATATAAATGGAAGCACTACCAACATCAATAGGGTCAGCCCGGGACCCGATGCGGAAATCATCTCTTCTATGCCAAAGGCGCCGCCGGCCACAAGGCAATACATAATAAACACCACTGTGCTCAGTTTGAGCTTATGCTCTTTTAGACCTTGCTTGGGCGCTAAAACTTCACTCATAAATTACTTATCCAAAATCTAAATTTTTATTCGTTTCATCTCTGGATCATACAGTGGTTTTAGGGAGCATCGGCAAGGGTATTTAATACCCGCAATTTCGATTTCCCATTTACCCTCATTCAGGAAAGCCGCATTTACGGTCTCTCCCGGTTCTATCATGGCCAGGCCAACGGCCCCGCCCAAGGTATGCCCATAACTTCCGGCGCGAATATAGCCCACTGCCTTGTCGTTACGATAGATAACCTCTGCGTGCCACAATAGCGGCTCAGGGTCTTCTACCAAAACTTGCACCAAACGGCGATCATAGGGAGCTGCGGCTTTTTGCGCCTGGGCGCTGGCCTCTCCAATAAAGCCGCCAGGCTTATCTATGGCGACGGCAAAGCCCAGCCCGGTTTCAAAGGCGTTATCGGTATTATCAATATCATGACCGTAGTCGCGATAGCCCTTCTCCAGACGCAGGCTGCCCAAGGAGCTCAAACCCGCGTGAAGCAAACCGTGCTTGGGGCCTTCTGCCACTAGGCGATCATAGACATGAACTGCCTGCTCACTGGGCACGTATAGCTCATAGCCCAGCTCGCCAGCGTAGGTAATTCGAATACACAGTACTCGCGCATAACCAATATCTATATCGCGAGCGGTGCGAAAGGGAAATGCCTCGTGGCTCAGATCGGTAGTTGTCAAAGCTTGCAGCAAGGCGCGACTATTGGGACCCTGGATGTTTATCTGGGTCATGCCGGATGTCACATCGGTCACAATGGCGAGAGCATCGTCCGGGGTGTTTCTTTGTATCCAGGTCTCAACATGACGGTGCATGGTATCGGTAACCACCACCAGAAACTTGTCTTCCGCCAGCTTGGCTACCGTTAGATCGGCCTCGAGAAAACCCGCGTCGTTAAGCCATTGGGTATAGGTAATCATGCCAACTTCTTCATTCACTCGATTGGCAGAAATATAATCCAGCACCTTGCCTGCATCGCGGCCCTGCACGAGAAACTTGGACATGATGCTCATATCCATCAGTATCACGGCCTCGCGGCAGGCCCGATGCTCAGCTTCCCAATACGGCCACCAGTTCATTCTGCCGAAAGATAATTTCTCGACCTCAGCCTTTTCTCCCGCTGGTGCGAACCAACTTGGCGACTCCCAACCACTGACGTCAGTAAAATATGCACCTGCACTGGCTAACCTGTCATGCAAGGCCGATCGTTTAGCGCCGCGAGCTGTCTCTTTGGCTTTGGTCGGATAGTGGCACTTATACACAGTACCCAGAGACTCTGCCGCCCTGTCTCGTCGATAATCGGGGTTGGATTGATACTTGTGAAGCCGGTCAATATTAAAGCCCGTCACGTCGACGTCGGGTGAGCCATTGATAATCCAATGAGCCATAATGCGACCTAAGCCACCAGCAGAAAGAATACCAATCGAATTCAAACCGGCAGCCACAAAATAGTTCTTCAACTCAGGGGCCTCGCCGACGATAGGCGCCAAATCGGGAGTAAAACTCTCTGGGCCACAAAAGAACTTCTTAATGCCGCTTTCGAGGCTTATCGGCACCCGGCTCATAGCACTTTCCAGATAAGGCGTCATTCGCTCCCAATCAGGCTCTAGCTCACCAAAGGAGAAATTGTCTGGAATAGCATCAACGCGCCAAGGTGCAGAAACCCCCTCAAACAAACCCACCATCAAACCACTGCCTTCCTCACGGTAGTAACCGTAATTCGACGGATCTTCCAGTACCGGCCAATCGCGGCTAACGCCTGCGATGGGCTCTGTTATCAGATAATAGTGCTCGGCCGCCTGATTGGGGATATTCACACCATGGGATTCACCAAACTGCCTCGCCCACATACCGGCGCAGTTCACCACCACCTCACAGGCTATATTGCCGTGGTCTGTGGTCACTCCGGTTACCGCGCCGTTTAAGCGAGTCACCCCCGTTGCCGAAACACCGCTAATAATTTTAGCGCCCTTCATTTTGGCGCCCTTGGCCAAGGCCATGGTGACATCAACCGGGTTAACCCGACCATCGTCTTTCACATAAAAGCCCGCCAATACGTCATCTACGCGGGCGATCGGGAATAAGTCTTGCACCTCTCGGGCAGACAACTCGTGAACATCGACACCGCAGTAACGGTTAAAGGCAGAGACACGCCGATATTCTTCCAAGCGATCGGCGTTAGTCGCCAACTCAATAAAACCACACTGGTTCAGACCCGTCGCCTGGCCAGTCTCCGCCTCTAAGCGCGCATAAAGATCTCGTGAGTATTTACGAATCTCCGTCGATGTTTCGGAGGTACTGCCGTAGGTGACCATCAAACCGGCAGCATGCCAGGTGGTGCCAGAGGTAATTTCATCTTTCTCCAGCAATACCACGTCGTCACAGCCCATATGCGCCAGGTGATAGGCTATGGAGGTGCCAATTATACCGCCACCGACTATTACAACACGCGCGGAAGTAGGCAGGCTTTTGCCTGTGGCGCCACTAGAATTAGACATTGAAACACCTCTGTTATCGTATTCATCTAGAGGGAAATAAACCCTCTTAAGTTCTCAAGTTACTACGCCAGCCGTGCACCTGCAATCGCATCGTATTTATTCATTCTTGCTCATTCCGTTGTCCCTTTTTATGCCAACAGACATACGATTCCAGGCCGTTTAGTATACCCACCCTCAGCCGGTTGTCAGTCACAGCCTATAGGGCGAGAATTTTGGAATTCACGTGCTAGTAATAAATAGCCATCCTTGTCAGTCATCACTGCGCATAGAAATTAAATGGTGCGTCCAATCACCACGTAATCTGCTGTAACACATAATAGACAGCATAAATGCAATCTACGACTTTACTTGAAAGCTATGAGCATATTTCACCGGGTGCTTGCGCAGCCCTCCTACGTTAATTTAAGCTATCAACAGTCGCGCTATGCGAACATCGAACAAGCCGGGAAAGCGTAACAATGAGAACAATGATCAGATTACAGCTGTGCATACTGAGCCTGTTATTGGCGGCCACAGCCCACAGTGAAGGCACCACACCAAGTTTCAACGAGCAACGCAACCTGTACTTTGGCGACACCCACGTGCACACAGCACTCTCTCTCGACTCATACTTCTTTGGCAACCGAGTAGGCCTGGACGGAGCCTACCGTTTCGCCAAGGGTGAGCCCATAGAGCTCGCCACCGGTCAGACAACCCAGCTCAGTAGGCCACTGGACTTCGTGGTAATGACCGATCATGCCGAATCATTTGGATTATTTGAAACCTGTGCGCGAGACACACTCTCAGAGACACAAAGCCAATTTTGTGCGCAATCTGAAACCCTCTCGACAAAGATGTTTAAGCGACTGCGCCAAGCTGTCATACAACGCCCGGTAGCTCGCATACCCGAGCTTTGCGGGGGTGACAAGCTCAGCACCTGTTTGGCTGACGCGGATACCACCTGGAATAAAGTACGTGCGGCAGCAGACGCCCACAACGAACCGGGCACATTCACCGCCTTTCTTGGCTACGAATACTCACCGGCGCTGCCTGGGAAAGGCAAAGTTCACCGCAACGTGATTTTCCGCAACAGCACCACGCCAAACCGAGCGATCTCCGCCTACGATGCGGCCACCGTACTAGACCTGTGGCGAGGCCTTGAAACCGAATGCACGGGCGAATGCGAGTTTCTAACCATTCCGCACAACATGAACAAGACGTGGGGTATCGCGTACTCCGGCCGTTCCATTGATGGCGACCCCTACGAAGACCATGATTGGGCTCTGCGCGGCCGCAATGAGCCCCTCGCCGAAATATTCCAGATCAAGGGCAGCTCCGAGTGTGGCTACGATTTGGGGGCCAGCGACGAGGAATGCAACTTCGAACTGATATCCCCCTTGTGTAAAGGCGAGCAGGTTTCCGGTTGTTCCGGGCGCTATTCCTTTGCCAGGGAGGGCCTGAAAGAGGGACTTAAACTGCAACAACGGCTAAGTTATAACCCTCTACAATTTGGCTTTATCGGTAGTACAGATTCACATAACAGCATTGCCGGTGCTACTGAAGAGGACAATTTTCGGGGGAGTAAGTCTAGTTCCATTAGTGCCAAGAAACGCCTCCGTCGGACGAGAAAAGGCTCCTCAGCCGTGCCAACTAATCCAGGCGGCCTAGCGGCAGTCTGGGCCAAGGAAAACACCCGAGATGCGATATTTGAAGCCATGCAGCGCCGAGAAACCTACGCCACCAGTGGCACCCGTATCAAGCTGCGCTTCTTCGCCAGCTGGGGTTTCGAACAAGGCTTACTTGATGACTCGAGCTTTCTGAGCAAGGCCTATCGCGACGGCGTACCCATGGGCAGTGTATTGCCCAAACCCGAAGCAAAGAGCACACCCGAATTCCTGGTCTGGGCCTTGAAAGACAGTGATGGAGCCGACCTTCAGCGCATTCAGATGATCAAGGCTTGGGTCGATAAGGGTGAGGGCAAAGAGCAAGTGTTTGATATCGCTTGTTCCGACGGTCTGTTTCCAGACCCCGCCAGCGGACGTTGCCCCGACAACGGCGCCAAAGTCGATATCACCACTTGTGAGGTAAGTGCTGACAAGGGCGACCAAGAGATCAAGTTCACCTGGCGTGACCCAGACTTTGATGCGAATCATTCGGCTATCTATTACGTGCGCGTACTTGAAAACCCGAGCTGTCGCTGGAGTACTTACGATGCCTTGGCCCTCGGCATGGAAATACCTGCAAACGTCCCAGCGACTATTCAAGAGCGCGCCTGGTCTTCACCCATCTGGTACACACCCTGATACTGAGGATGGCTACCTACCCCTATAAGTCCTCCTATTTGTATATGAGCAAGCTGCGTTAAATGGGTATCACACAAGATGGTGATACGCTCAAACCCGAGATAGACTGCCGGCCAAACGATGTAGGCTGAGAAAAGCGGTAATTTCTTTCTTATGAAAACAGAGAAAGCTTAAGCAAAGGTAGCCCACCGCTGATAAAAAACTGGAGTGGCTTTTAACATGATCTCAGAATCGAATCCCCTCCCCTCATATCGATACTCAATCCAGCCCATCCAGGCCAGCCATCGTTGGACATAACGAATACGAAATACTGACTTGAACCTCTCTTCAGCTGACAGGCTTAAACTATCTTCTGGGAGCTCATCAAGAAACATTGGCCAGGCCTTGATGAAAGCCTCTGAGTAAAAACTGACTGGCCTCTCCTGCCCACCGAACCGCAACAATAACCAGATCATGAATCCCCAATGCTGTTGGTAACGCACAATATCCGGGTAGCCATCCAAATAGGCCCAATTAAAGTGCTCTGTGAACTCGGTTTGTATCCACTCATAGGCAGTTGCGGCAGTCACATTCAAAAAGTTCCGCCCTTGCTTGGTGACATACATCCTACCTTTAGCTTTTCTTAACAACTTGCCGTGAACCAGAATTGCATGTAGTGCATTGGCTATAGGCCAATCTTCTTCCAGCCTGGGCGGTCGATCATATCCCCGTTCATCGCCATCACCCAGCTCGTAAATTTGCAACAACACCTTTCTTGGCCACCTACCTTGTGGTGTTAGCTTCTCACCCTTGTCTGACGCAAAGAAATTCAAAGCAGTCAGCATTGCCCCACACATGATCGACGTTTCAACCATTTCAGGCGTTGCTAATTGCTGTTTTATTGGGGGTTCAGCCGAATCTACAGGAAAATTGATAAGCGCGTACATATGGGCGGGAGATAGGCCTGCAAAGTCAGCAACTGGCGCATGATTACTAACGAGGATTTCTGCCCGCTTCTGCTCAAGAAGTGCTTTTAATTCGGGCGGAATATTTTCATTGGAATCTGGCATATGTATTTTCGCATTAATTATCCAGTCAAATTAGCTTAAGAAACTCCAGAAACAATTTCTTCAAACCATTCGGGTTTTGTTTCCATCAACAGTGATAACTCACCATCAATAATGGTAGCCAGTCTAACAAAAGGATTATCAGAACTGGAGTTATCCAAAATATGAACCTCATCAGCCAGCCCCAACGCCATTACCTTACAGACATTCTGGGTCAAACGCTCGACTCTTGAGCTTATCCTATCGTCAGGGACGTTATGACCGCCCTTAACTACCCTTTGATGAACACGAGCTTTATTCAGCTCTGAATTACCCAAATGAATAAATACAAGGACGATCTCATAGCCTGCTGCTTTCGCATCGGCTATAAAATCGATTTTGCTTACATGGGAAAAGACAGTCTCAAAACAAAATGTCTTCTTCTCTTCAATTAAGCGATATCTGAGCCGTTCGGCCATTTTAGCGGCTTCTCTACTCATCTCTTCAGCGTTATCAGGAAAGTGCTCTTTAGCAATCAGGTCAGCATTAACAAAGGGCATGCCTCTCGATTTTAAAAACTGCTGATAGAAAGTACTCTTGCCAGCGCCATTACCGCCAACGAGCATCCACAACTGAGGCTTAGCCATTAGAGCGCATTAAACCTCTTTGTGGAATTCACCACCAGAAAACCGACCAACACTGACGGAACCATCTGGCATCACTTGCTCAAGCAAACCTGGATGAGATTGACTGGTTTGATAAACAGGATTTTTTCGATTAACAAGCTGACTCAAAGTACTTGATGTCCTACGCTCTTCAATATCGCCAAATACCGAAGCTGAATCGATTCTTTCAACTTCTGTAGGTTTGATCTCTATTTGCAAGGAACCAACCTGAATTTCCAGAAGAACCTCGGGGTCGATCAGCTTATTGTATCTCTTTCCTAGACCAGCCCAATACTCAATCGTTTCAGCCGTGCTACGGTTACACAAGCGAGCGTTCAAAGCGGCATCTTCCATTAACCGGGCATCCAATCGCACTGGAGAATGTGCTTTAGCCATACTTCACCTCGAATACGTTTGCTGACAGAACAACTGTAGCAGATCGCTACAAAGCATGCAAAATATCGTGGTGCTCCAGGGTTCAGAGAACTTCTAATATTTGTCGGGCCGAAGGAATTCCGGCAAACAAATTCGGCTTTAGCCAACTAGCCACATCATTCGTTAAGGCTTTGGGACCAAGTAGCTCTAACTTTTTATCGATAATGGCCTTTTTATAACTAATTTCTTCCATCCAGAGCTGACACATCACCTTCACACTGGTATTAAAATAGATATCCACTTCCTTGCCTGGGTCGTGAATACAGACATCAATGTCATCATCGCAAACCACCACCCACCAAGTGGAATATTCGGACACATCATCAAAATTAAAACGTATCACGGTTTGTTTACCGGGCAATTTATCGGCCTGTATTGAACGCTCCAAGTGCAGCATAAGCAGGTTAAGATCAAAGTCATCTTCTTCCATTTGATGACGTGCCCAGCGCATACCCCAAACGCCAAGGTGCTCCATAATAGGAAAAAGTTCTTTGCACGACTCACTCGGAAAGTACTCGTAGCCGCGCTGGCCCAGAATTCGCTTGCGATAAATAAGCCCTTCTCGCTCTAACAAAGTCAATCGTTTAGACAGCAATGACGGTGATATTTGAGACAGGCCCTGCTGCAGCTCACCAAATCGGCTCGAACCCAACAATAATTCTCTTATGATGAGCAAGGTCCACTTTTCGCCAAGTAGATCCATCGCCTTAGAAATAGGACAAAATTGCTTGTATCCCACACTCGCCTCCACATAAACGAAAAACGAAAAACGAAATAGTAATCTTATAAATAAACTATAGACCATAACTACATAATATGTAGTTGGTTAGTTCTCCATCTGTAGTTCACTACTACACACCGTGAACTACAGACCTACCTCCTTTTGCCTTACGCTGAATTTCAGTTAAATCACTTTAGTTAGCAGATAGGAGTACTTCAACATGTGTAGGCTCATCCAACCGAATAAAGAAACGCAAGACTATAGATCAGCACTAGGGCAATTCACCACCGGCGTAGCGATAGTTACCAGCTGTGATCCACAAGGTAGCCCAGTAGGCATGACCATTAACAGTTTTAACTCTGTGTCACTTAGCCCACGCCTGGTGTCATGGAGTATCGACATGAGCGCGGGTAGTTATTACGTCTTCAGACACTGCAAACAATTTGCTATTAGTATTCTGACAGAAGATCAGCAAGAGGTAGCAAAACGATTTTCCCGCAAGGGTGCTGACAAATTTGAAAGTATTGATCACATATCACACCAGCCCACAATCATTCCCTCGGCTAGCGCGTGGTTTATCTGTGAAAACAACCAGCAATTTTTACTTGGCGACCATCTGATGTTAATCGGACAAGTGCTGGAATTCGGCCACAAAGCCAAAAAACCACTGCTCTTCTCACAGGGACAATTTCATCGATTACCTGCGGATGTGCGTAAAGCCGCGTAAGCCCCATCCATACTAGAGGATATAACCATGCAACATACAATCAGACAACTGAAAAATGAAGCTATACTCAAAGATGGCAATAACGTGATTAACAATATAGGTACTGTTATGAGCAAGAAAAAATGTTTACTAGAAACGCTAGATTTAATTGGGCCAACTATCGCCGAAAACGGCAAGATAGCCGATGCCAGCGACCAACACTCTATCGACAATGTTAATTGTCTCAGAGAAAACAAAATCTACTCTGCACTCGTCCCTGAAGAGTTTGGCGGCGGCGGTTACAGCTTCAATGAAGTCTGTGAATTTCTTGCTGGACTGGCCTCCTACCACCCATCAACAGCACTAACGCTTTCGATGCACCAGCACATTGTCAGTGCTAATTACTATAACCACATCAATGGTCGCCCCGGTCAAGCCTTGCTAGAAAAAGTAGCTGCTAATGAACTCGTTCTGATCAGTACCGGTGCTGGCGACTGGCTGGCATCCAGCGGAACTATGGAAAAGGTCGAGGGCGGCTATCGGCTCAGTGCTTGTAAACATTTTGCCAGCGGATCGCCGGCCGGTAACGTTCTGGTCACCTCTGCCCCCTATGAAGACCCTGAAGAGGGCTGGCAGGTCTTTCACTTTCCTGTGCCCATGACTAGCGAAGGGGTTAAGGTTTTAGATAATTGGGCACCGATGGGAATGCGTGGAAGCGGCTCTAATAGCGTCGAACTGACAAACGTTTTTGTGCCTGAAGAAAGTATTGCCGTACGTCGACCTCGCGGTGATTTTCATGCGATGTGGACGGTTGTTCTCCCGGTGGCTCTGCCGTTGATTATGTCGGTCTATCGCGGTATCGCAGAGTGCGCGGCCAACAAGGCCAGAAAGCAATGTGCCAACAGTAATGACCCTGTCACACCGTATATTTTAGGTGAAATGGAAAACGCTTTGACAAGCACCCAATTAGCGGTTGATGACATGATTCGCTTATCCAACAATTTCACATTCGAAGCCAGTCTGGACACAGTTAACGAAATGGTTAAACGAAAAACTCTAGCTGCTAACGCCAGTAAAATAACTGCAGCCAAAGCCGTTGAAGTGTGTGGTGGCCCGGGTTACTTACGTGGATTTGGTATCGAATGTTTATTGAGAGATGTAATGGCAAGCCATTTTCATCCACTACAAGAAAAGCGGCAACTGCTTTTCACCGGAAGCATAGCGATGGGCAAAGAGCCTCCTTCGCAGGCATTTTAAACAAACACAACACAGCCAAGATAGATCCCTGAGATATATCTTCGAAGGGATCTGCAAAACAAGTGGCCATTGTTTTAACCACCAGACTAAAACCGGTGGTTACAGACTTTAGTATTACGCTTAACAGTTTTCTCACAATGCCGGTGCACACCATCAGAAAGTATTAGTTGTCCATTACCATATTCCCTAACCTTGGCTATAAGCGAGACGAACTTCCTCGGCAATAATGGCCACGCCGCGCTTAACCGTCGCTGCGTCCTGCGCATAAGAGACACGGAGACACTCATTTTTGTGCGTCCAATCGTCGTCCATGCCCACGAAAAAATTGTGCCCGGATACGACTAACACGCCGCGTTGTTTGAGGCGCTGATAAAGCTCCTGGCTACTAATGGGCAATCCTTCAAACCACAACCACAGAAAAATGGCGCCCTCAGGCTTGTGGATATGATACGGCAAGCTGCCTAGCTCATCGCGAAACCATTGCAAGGTTTGTTGAGAACGCTCGCGATAAAACGGCGTAATGTAATCTCGCGTCAGCGATGAGATTTCACCGCTCTCGAATAGGGCCTTTGCCAAAGCCGGACCCAGCGTACCGCAGGCAAGACTGACAATTGTATTGGTGTTGGTATAGGCCTGTATGATGTCTTCACGAGCTACGATAATACCCGTACGAACGCCGGGCAGCCCAAGCTTGGAAAGACTCAAAGCCAGAATCGTGTTGTCATTCCAGTGCGCCGTTGCTTCTTCAAACAGAATACTGGGAAAGGGTAGCCCGTAGGCGCCATCGATGATGAGTGGAATCTGCTTCGCCCGAGCGATCTCGTCCAGATGCGCGATTTCCTCGTCGGTTAACACATTGCCTGTGGGGTTAGTAGGCCGGGAGACACAGAGAGCTCCTGTTTCAGAACCCAGTTGCAATTGCGAAAAATCCACGTGGTATTTGAAGAGATTATTTTCCAGCAACTCAATCGTTGGACGAGTGGCACTGAAAAAATTATCGCTGAGACCGATATCCGCATAGCCAATATACTCAGGAGCCAACGGCAGGTGAATTTGGCGATGGCTTCCGTCGGGCATGGTGCCGGCGAACAGATTATACAAAACAAAAAATGCGGACTGACTGCCGTTGCTGACGGCAATATTTTCCTCACCCAGGTCCCAGACAAATTCCTTATTCAGGAACCCGGCAACCTGCTGCCTGAATTCCCGATCACCCTGAGGCGACTGATAGATACCAAACAGGCTGTGACGCTTGGCCGGATCCGCCATGATGTTTTCCAGGCGCTGTTGGAAAATTTCCTCCACCTCCTGCACACGACCAGGATTGCCGCCCCCCATGAAAATCATCTCGGGCCTCTCATTGAGCGCCGTACCCAAATCAGTCATCAACTCGACTATTCCCGAATCACCAGCAAATTTCTTTCCAAATGCGGACAGTTGCATATCAATATTCTCTCAACAAACAGTTTCAAACAAAAATCACGCCGGAATTTTCCGGCACTATCTGAAGTGCCCGCACCCAGTGGGCGCCGTCGTAGCTATCAAGTAGTCACAGTATCGCTAAGAAAGACAGACTTTTTTGGCACAGGGTAATTCCAACCTAGTATATCCGGCTGGCGTGATTCCTGAATTGCCAGAAAGCTCTTCCACGAACTTCCTTTCCTCCGGGTCCAGCCATAATACATGATGATAGCCCGCCGCAATTGCCGCCGGCGACGGCGAGGCGAGGCGAGGCGAGGCGAGGCGATGACAATAAACTCGTATACCTGTGAGGCGCCGAGATTCAAGTTGGCATCAACACCGATCATAAAAGGCCGCAGGTACAAAGCATCTCCTGATCGCTGAGGTATAAATTGCTCTGCCAAGGACGCCAATTGAGTATGTATGCTGTCATCTATCATTAGATTATTCATGCTCAAACCTGCACTGCATCAACGATATTGACAGCGTTTATTACGTCACCTCTAAATTGCCTGAGCAGATAGTCACGCCTGACGCCTACCTGCTCTATATTGCGCTCCTTCACATGGCCGTAACCCCGAATTTTCTCGGGCAGAGATGCCAGTTCTACCGCAATGGCGTAATTTGTTTCATCCAAATTTTCACTCAACTCATCCAACAGCGATAGATACTCTTTAAGTAGAGCCCTCTCCATTTTCCGCTCATGGGTATAACCGAACACATCAAACGCACTGCCGCGCAATACCTTGAATTTAGCCAACAGACCAAAAGCAGGTAGCATTAAGCGGGGCAAACGACGCTTAACTGGCAGGCCGGTCTCCGGATCTTTTTTGGCCAACAGCGGAGGCGCCATATGAAATTCAAGATGATAATCCCCCTCAAACTGCTCGCTTATCTGCTTTTTGAAGGTATCTGTGGAAAACAACCTGGCAACTTCATACTCATCTTTGTATGCCATCAACTTATACAGATACTTAGCCACAGCCCGCGTCAGAGTTGCCTCTCCAGTACCAATTTTTTCACTTTCCGCGAACTCCACTTTACGTACCAGATCCCCGTAGCGAGTGGCATATTTGACATCCTGATATTGGCTAAGGCGCGATAATCGATCTTCTACGATTTCACCCAGACTTTCCAAGCGCTCAAATGAACTATCGGCTTGGGAGATTTTGGAAACCGCATCTAAATCCACTGCGGCTCTACGCCCCCATAGAAAAGCCTGCGTATTAAAATCGACAGCCACATTATTGAGCTCTATCGCCTGCTCAATTGAATCCGCTGATACCGGCACTAAACCCTGCTGATAAGCGTTACCCAGCAAAAAGAGATTACTCGCAATTGAATCACCCAATAGATTGGTCGCTATTTCGGTCGCATTAACAAAACGTACTTTGTGCGCGCCCACTTCTTCAAGAATTGTTTGCTTCATGGCAGCGGTAGGGAACACGGCATCGGGATTGGAAATAAAGGCGGCAGTCGCTGTCTCGAAATCATTCACGATCGCGTGGCTTCGCTCAATATTAACCTTCGCCATCGCCTCGTCGCCGCAAGCGACGACCAGATCGCAGCCTAATAGCAAGTCTGCATCACCCGCTGGAATGCGCACCGAATTGATGTCATCCTGCGTTTTCGCGACACGAACATGGCTCACTACGGCGCCAAATTTTTGCGCCAAGCCAGTCTGATTCATGGTTGCACAACCTTTACCTTCAATATGCGCCGCCATCGCTACCAGTGCTGTAATTGTCAGCACACCCGTGCCACCCACTCCGGTAACTACAATATTCCATGGTTGATCCTCGATAGGTGCGAGCCGGGGTTCTGGCAGTGGAGGAAAGTCGGTAACACTGGAGGCGAGATCACTCTTCTTTAAGTTTCCGCCAACGACACTGACAAAGCTGGGGCAGAAGCCTTTCAAACATGAAAAATCTTTATTGCAGGCGCTCTGGTCAATTTGACGTTTACGCCCCAGCTCGGTCTCCAGCGGAATAACCGAAAGGCAATTTGATTGTACGCTGCAATCTCCGCAACCCTCGCACACCTCAGGATTAATAATGACTCTACGGGCAGGATCTTCCAACAGTCCCTTTTTGCGCCGCCGACGTTTTTCTGCAGCGCAAGTTTGCTCATAAACAATCGCAGTGGTTCCGGTTATATCCCTGAGTTCTTTCTCAATAGTGATTAAGCTGTCTCGATGATCAACTGTGAGTCCGTCAAAGCGAACCAGATTACCCTTGTATTTACCCGGATCATCGGAGATCAACGCTATGCGAATAATGCCTTCGGCGCGCAACTGATTGATAAGTTGCTCAACACTCAAGGATCCATCAACAGGCTGACCACCAGTCATTGCAACGGCATCGTTATAGAGAATTTTATAGGTAATGTTTACCCCAGAGGCAATCGCCTGACGGATGGCCAAAATGCCGGAATGGAAATAGGTGCCGTCACCCAAGTTCTGAAAAACATGCTTGGTTTCAGTGAACGCAGCCTGACCCGTCCAGGCCACACCCTCCCCGCCCATCTGAGTGAATGTCTCCGCCTTACGGTTACCCACCTCCCAAGTACCCATGTAATGACATCCTATGCCACCGAGGGTGCGACTGCCTTCGGGAACCTGGGTGGAAGTACTATGAGGGCAGCCAGAACAGTAGTGTGGAATTCTCTCTAACGAAGCTCTGGGTTTTGCCAAAGACTGCTCTTTTTTATTATAGAAATCGAGGCGCTTATCTATTACATCATCCTGATAGAAACGCTGCATCCGTGAGGCGATGGCCCTGGCAACCATAGCAGGCGTCAGCTCCGACAGGTTGGGCAGCAAATCCCGTCCTTGCTCGTCGAACTCACCAATCACTCTTGGTCGTCTATTTGTAGGCCAGTTATACAGTTGCCCGGTCAGCTGATCCTCCAGTACCGACCGCTTTTCTTCGACAACCAATATCTCCTCCAGCCCCTCCGCGAAGGCGTGGGTGCCCACCGGGTCGAGTGGCCAGCTCATGCCAATTTTGAATACCCGCAGACCGATTGCACTGGCTTTGGCTTCATCGATGCCTAAGTCCTCTAGCGCCTGCATGACATCAAGATAGGACTTGCCGGTTGTCATAATGCCAAGACGCGGTTTATTACTGTCTATCACGATACGATTAAGATTGTTAACCCGGGCAAATTCTCGCGCGGCGTAGATCTTGTATTTATTCAGCCGCTCTTCCTGAGCTAAGGGCGTATCTGGCCAGCGTGCATGCACCCCACCCTCTGGCATTTCAAAGTTTTCAGGAAGTACGATGTTTACGCGATTGGGATCAATTTCTGCAGAAATCGCAGAATCCATATTCTCTGTAATCGCCTTGAGTGCCACCCAGGAACCGCAGTAGCGTGAAAGCTCCCATCCGTATATCCCTAGATCCAATACTTCCTGGACATTTGATGGACAGAGTACAGGAATGGAAGCACCGATAAACATATGCTCGGATTGGTGTGGCAAAGTTGAAGACTTACTCGCGTGATCATCACCGGCGATGGCTAACACGCCACCATATTTTGATGTACCACAGGCATTGGCGTGTTTAATCACATCCATGCTGCGGTCAACACCAGGGCCTTTGCCATACCACATACCGAAGACGCCATCATATTTGGCTCCTTCAAATAAATTGACCTGCTGACTTCCCCAAACAGCCGTTGCTGCGAGGTCTTCGTTGACGCCGGGCTGGAAAAGTATGTTATGTTTTTCGAGATATTTTTCTGCCTTCCACATAGACTGGTCGACTGTACCCAGAGGAGACCCACGATAGCCTGAAATAAAACCCGCGGTATTCAGACCACGATCCAAATCGCGCTGATGCTGGAGGATGGGCAAGCGCACCAAAGCCTCCACCCCCGTCATGTATGCGCGAGTCGTATCCAGCGCATATTTATCATTCAACGAAATTCTAGATGACATATTGCTCTCCTACTCATTTCTCTAATTCTAGGCTACTTGGCGTAGGCTGTTAATAGCGGGATATGTTAGCCAGTAGAAGCGAGGAGGTTTATGCTATTCACCCGCGTTTAACCGGTTAAATTGGATTAATTATTCCATAATTTGACTTTTTAGGAATTTTTATACCGTGCTTAGGGGTTATATTTGCATATAATGTTCATCATCTCCGCTTAGAATAGGCATCCACTATGACCATTGAGCTGTCAGCACACGACGTACGCATTCTGGAATTACTGCAACATGACGCCAGCCTTACCACGCAGGAAATCGCAGATCGTATCAACATCTCGCAGTCCCCATGCTGGCGACGCATTAACCGTCTTGAAGAAGCGGGCCTGATAGACAAGCGCGTAGCCATTCTTAACCGTGAATCACTCGGCATGAGCATCGTGGTTTTTGCAACGGTAAACCTTTCTGCTCAAGGGGGTAGCAAACTCGAGAAATTTGAGAAAGCTGTGCAGCGCTTCCCTGAGGTTGTTGAGTGTTACACCATGGCGGGGACCTGGGACTACATGCTTAAAATAGTCACAAGAGATATTCGTCGCTATGAACTTTTCATTCGAGAGCGGCTCACCGCACTACCCGATATTAGCGAAATTCATTCTCATATTGCCGTAACAGAAATCAAAAACTCGACTGAGTTGCCACTACATCAGCAACTGTAGCGCGAGCGCTATGGCTTGACGCTAAAGCTCCATACCGACCGTTGGTACTACCAAGTAACTCTAATGGACTAAGATACCAGTTGAGCTGACTACGCCATTTTTCTGGCTCTCCTAGCCGTTGGCAAGTATCATAGGCAGCGATTTTATATGCAGATCATGCCTCACCAAACATTAATAATTTTCACTAAAATCGACGCTTTTTTTCTGCAATCCCATGCGAATATATTGGCTTTCATGAGATAACAACATTGGGGGATTTAGATAACCCTTTAAATTAATTAGTTTATTAACAGATAGTTAGGGCGCATGACAGCAGAGAAACAAGCACAACACACACCCATGATGACGCAGTATTTCAGGCTCAAAGCCGAGCACCCTAATGAAATGATGTTCTATCGTATGGGCGATTTTTATGAGTTGTTTTACGAGGACGCCCGTCAGGCGTCAGAGATACTCGATATTACCCTGACCTCACGGGGTAAATCTGGTGGCGAACCTATTCCGATGGCCGGTATTCCCTACCATGCCGCTGAGAATTATCTGGCGCGGCTGGTTAAGGCAGGGCTTTCCATCGCCATCTGCGAGCAAGTGGGCGACCCGGCAACCAGTAAAGGACCTGTAGAGCGCAAGGTGATGCGGGTAGTTACACCCGGCACCATCAGTGATGAAGCCTTGCTGGAAGAACGACGGGATAATCTGCTAGTCGCCATTCACGCCCACAATGGTCGTTTTGGCATCGCTGGCCTGGATATTTCCAGTGGTCGTTTTCAGGTACTTGAAGTCGACAGTGAAGACGCATTACGGGGTGAGCTCAAACGCTTGTCACCGGCTGAGCTACTCAGCAATGAACACAGCATTGGCAAACATCTCACGGAAGCCTATAAGGGTGTACGTGCTCGTCCGCCATGGGAATTTGAACTGGAAACTGCACAACGACTACTGTGCGAGCAATTTAAAGTGAAAGACCTGGCCGGGTTTGGTTGCGATCACCTGACCACGGCCCTGGCCGCCGCCGGTTGTCTACTGCAGTATGTCAACGATACCCAACGCGCTGCTTTACCCCATATTACGACCTTGCTACATGAGCCGGTTACCGACAGTGTCATTATGGATGAAGCGACCCGGCGCAACCTGGAGCTCGATATCAACCTGATGGGCACTAGCGAGAATACGCTGCTTTCAGTGATTGATTGTACCCGTACGGCAATGGGCGGTCGCTTACTTCGACGCTGGCTCAATAGGCCTCTGCGTAATCAGGCGGTACTGGAACAACGCCTGGATACGATTGAACTACTGATAACACAGGGCAGTCACCCTGATCTTCAGCAACAGCTGGCGCAAATTGGTGATATGGAACGCATTCTGTCTCGCATTGCACTGGGTTCCGCGCGACCACGGGACCTGAGCCGACTACAGCAATCGCTCGCTGTATTACCGGAGCTGCAACGGCAGCTAAGCGCTCATGGCGGTGACATTCTGAATGATTTAGCACAACGCATCAGCATTTTCGAACAACAGGCGTCACTACTGGAAAAAGCCGTTAAAGATAACCCTCCCATGGTTATTAGAGATGGCGGTGTGATCGCAACGGGGTACGACGCAGAGCTGGACGAATTACGTGGTCTCAGTGATAACGCTGGCGGCTACCTGATGGAACTTGAAACCCGTGAGCGCGAGCGCACGGGCATTTCGACACTCAAGGTCGGCTATAACCGTGTTCATGGCTACTATATCGAGATTAGTCGCCTGCATTCGGCCAATGCACCCACAGAATATATCAGGCGCCAAACTTTGAAAAACGCCGAACGGTTTATCACGCCAGAGCTGAAACAGTTTGAAGACAAGGCCCTGAGTGCCAAAAGCCGCTCGTTGACAAGAGAAAAGGCGCTATATGAAGAGCTAATCCAGATATTACAGGCTCAGCTATCTCCATTGCAGCAAAGCGCCGCTGCCATTGCCGAACTCGATTTACTGGCTAATCTGGCCGAACGAGCAGAGAATTTGCGCCTATGCCGGCCTGAATTTACCGACGAACCCGGCATCATGGTCAGCGAGGGGCGCCATCCGGTAGTAGAACAAGTATTGGACGACCCGTTTATACCCAACGATATCAAGCTGGATGCTCAACGCCGTATATTGCTGATTACCGGCCCCAATATGGGTGGTAAATCGACCTATATGAGGCAAACCGCCTTAATTGCGGTGTTATCGCATATTGGTAGCTATGTGCCGGCAACCTGGGCAAGGCTCAGCATAATGGACCGGATTTTCACCCGTATCGGCTCGGCAGATGATTTAGCCGGTGGGCGCTCGACATTTATGGTTGAGATGACCGAAACGGCCAATATTCTGCACAATGCGACTCCTCGCAGCCTGGTTTTGATGGACGAAATCGGGCGAGGAACCAGCACTTTTGACGGTTTGTCATTGGCCTGGGCCTGCGCCATTCATCTGGCCACTAAGGTACAGGCATTCTGCCTTTTCGCCACTCACTACTTTGAGCTCACTGCGCTAGCCGATACCTACCACAATATGGTCAATGTACACCTTGATGCCACAGAACATAACGACAGCATAATATTTATGCACAGTATCCAGGAAGGCCCGGCCAGCCGCAGTTACGGCATTCAGGTTGCCCAATTGGCCGGATTACCGCGTGAGGTGCTGAATGTAGCACGCAGTAAACTACTCGAACTGGAAAGCGAAGCCTCGAAGCAGGATTCCAGCCCTGTTTCAATGAGCCTAACGGCCCAGCCACAACTATTTGGGCCTGAAGCTGACCCTGTAGTTGAGGACCTCGAGAAAATAGATCTTGCTGAGACTACGCCCAGACAGGCACTGGATATTCTGTATGAATTGCAGGGTAAAATTAAATCCAGGTAAAACTGATTCTCCCCACTTTCGCTCAGCGAAAATAATGTTAGAATGCGCCGCTGTCGTATACCTGTATGTAAGAGGCTAGATTAGCATGACCTTTATTGTCGGAGAGAACTGTATTAAGTGCAAACACACCGATTGTGTGGAAGTTTGCCCTGTCGACTGTTTTTACGAAGGCCCCAATTTTTTGGTCATACACCCTGACGAGTGTATTGATTGCGCGCTGTGTGAGCCAGAATGCCCGGTAGACGCCATTTTCTCTGAGGATGAGCTACCCGAAGATCAGCAGGTATTTTTTGACCTGAATACGGAATTGGCTGAAGTATGGCCCAATATCACCGAGAAGAAAGATGCGCCCGCTGACGCAGAAGAGTGGGACGGTATACCTGATAAATTGCAGTATCTAGAGCGCTAGATAGCCAGAATACGAAAAAGCCGGACCACGAGTCCGGCTTTTTATTAACTCTAATAATCTCAGCCTTACTCAAGGCCAAACATTAACTCACCGTCCAAATCGTTACTTTCCATAATCTCTCGCAGACGGCGCAGCGCCTCCACCTGAATTTGACGGACCCTCTCCCGGGTTAGGCCAATTTCACTGCCCACCTGCTCCAGGGTACTGGAATCAAAGCCTCTTAATCCAAAACGACGAGATATAACTTCCTGCTGCTTATCACTCAGTTGTTCCAGCCACTTGTCCAGGCTTTTGCGAATATCATCATCCTGCATTAACCACGCTGGATCAGAATGAGTTTCATCGGCAATATTATCGACCAGAGTCCGGTCAGACTCAGAGCCTGCGGGCAGATCAGCAGACATAACACGTTCATTAAGTTTGAGGATTTTACGCACCTGCTCAACAGGCTTGCCTGCACGCTCAGCTATGTCCTCTGGCGTGGGTTCGTGATCAAGTTGTTGAGTTAGCTGACGAGAAATACGTAGATAGCTGTTAAGTTCTTTGACAACATGAATAGGCAGGCGAATCGTTCGGGTTTGATTCATTATGCCCCGCTCGATAGTCTGGCGAATCCACCAGGTCGCGTAGGTCGAAAAACGAAATCCCTTATCAGGGTCAAATTTTTCCACCGCTCGAATTAGACCCAAATTTCCTTCTTCGACCAGATCAAGCAGAGACATACCGCGATTAAGATAGCGACGGGATATTTTTACCACCAAGCGCAAGTTGCTCTCAATCATTCGCTGACGCCCGGCTTCTTCTCCACGTCTGGCCATGCGGGTATAAAACACTTCTTCTTCAGCAGTTAGCAATGGGCTAAAGCCAATCTCACTCAAATATAACTGAGTGGCATCAAGCTCTTTCTCGGAAACTTTTTCGACCGGGGCTTTAACTTCAGACTCTTTAGGCACAGCTAAAGTTTTTTCCTCAAGCCCTTGCTGAGGAAGTTTTTCGTTCTTTTTCGCCCCCTTCTTACTGGCGAACTGCGAATACTCGCTGGTTCCTGACATGTCCCCCACCAATTCCATTTTCTGGTTCTGTTTCAGTATATCGCTAAAGAGCACTATAAAAAAACTGACTACTTCCTGTTAATCGAACTACTTAGGCAAATATCTTAGTGGATCCCCGGGTTTCCCCTCCAGGCGAACCTCAAAATGTAACATTGCCTGATTGCCATTTTTTTTACCCATAGTGGCAATTTTTTGTCCTGCTTTTACAAAATCCCCTTCTTTCACATACACCTTTTGATTATAGGCATAAGCGCTAAGATACTTTTCGTCATGCTTCACAATGATTAAAAGACCATAAGCCTTTAAGCCATCACCGGCATAAACAACCTTTCCTGACTTGGCTGCAGTGATAGATTGTCCCAATTTGCCATTAATATCAACCCCTTTGTGCACATTCCCAGAGGCACTATAACGCCTGGCAACAGTACCCTTCGTCGGCCAACGCCACGATTCATTATTGGTTTTCGTAATTCCGCTATCCACGGAATGAATCACCACAGGTTTGGGGGTGGCCGTTTTTTTTGCGCTGGAGGTAGCTGTGGTCCGAGCGGGTTTGGATTTACTTGTACTGCTCGCTACATACTCTTTACTGCCGGGGATATACAAACGCTGGCCGGGAAAAATAGTATAGGGAGAGCCAATTTTATTAGCCGCGGCCAAGCGTTTAAATTCCATTCCGTAGCGCCAGGAAACAGCATACAAGGTATCGCCTTTACGCACGGTATATTCACTACTCTTCTCGCTGCCCTTGCTATATTCCTCTACCGGGACTTTGCGTGCATTATGCGAACAGGCCGCCAGCGCCGCCATCAAAAACAGCAGCACAAAAGACTTATATTTCATTAACCCTGTAGCCAACACCAGCTACGTCCTCAGCCGTTTACCGGCATCTGATTATTTTGATTTTTGCCTGCCACCAGCCCATAGTTCTATTGCCAATAGCAGGCAGGCGCCACATAACATCAATAATACACAAAATGCGACATTCGCAGGCTCGGTATATTGCAGCTCCCACGTAGAGGGTAATACATTATGCTGCACCAAAGGTTTGGCCTCGCCGTGACTGGAAGTATACCACTGAGTCACTATTTTCCACGGCCAGACAAGCGTTAAAGAGCCCGCAAGAAAACCTGTCAATAAAGCCATGATCCGATCATGGTGATGAGAAATCAACCAGTTAAGAAGACGCGAGAAAAGCAGTAGTCCGACAACACAACCAACACCGAATAAAGCGAGTACGCTTATATCCAGCGTTTGTACAGCACCCAGCACATAGCTGTAAGCGCCTAATAACAACAAAATAAAGCTGCCAGAAATACCGGGTAAAATCATTGCACAAATAGCCAGCGCGCCGCAGAAGATTAAATAGACATTGGTCATTTCAAGCTCGGCGGGTTTAGCCATTGCGATGACAACAGCGATCACAATACCGAGTAACATCAGGACACTGGTAATAACTGTGTGTTCGCCAACACTACGCCAAAGATAAACGGCGGAAGCGGCGATCAAACCAAAAAAGAAGGACCAAACTAACAATGCTTGATTTGCCAGCAACCAGCCGATGACACCTGCCAACAAGACAATACTGGTGAGAATTCCCGCCATAAGCGTAAGTAAAAATTGCGCGTCAATATAACGCCAGGCTTCGACTAGACGAGCTTTTAATACCAGACCAACGAAGTGGGTATCTGCACGACTAAGTGACCCAAGCAGACGTTGATAAATACCACTAACTAAAGCAATAGTACCGCCGGAAACACCGGGCACAACGTCGGCCGCCCCCATCGCCATACCTTTCAGGAATACTAAAAGCGGATTAAAAGGTGACGGAGAACCGCTCATAATTAACGCACAGTACCGCTGAGAAAAGGCACAAAATTAACCTGCTCAAGAACTTGCTCGGTATATTCATCTCCCTCGCGGGTAACCAGCACTAGATGCTGTTTACGCTCATCGCCAATGGGAGTTACCAGACGACCACCATCGGCAAGCTGGGGCAGTAATTCCGACGGTACTTCTCGTGGTGCCGCCGCTGACAGAATCGCGTCAAAAGGTCCTTTGGCCGGCCAGCCAAAGCCCCCATCGGCATGCCTGAGCTGCACGTTATAACACTTAAGTGTCGACAGACGTTTACGCGCTTTTTCCTGTAGTGGCCTAATACGCTCTACCGACAATACTTGATCAGACAAGCGGGATAATATCGCTGTTTGGTAACCACAACCTGTGCCAATTTCCAATACATTGCCAAGTTTCTTGGCGCCACCCATGAGTATTTCGGTCATGCGGGCAACAATATAGGGTTGGGATATGGTCTGGTTATAGCCAATGGGTAAAGCGACATCTTCGTAAGCGCGGTGAGACAATGCTTCGTCGAGAAACATATGCCGCGGGGTTGAGCGTATCAACTCCAATACTTGATAGTTACTTATACCCTGCTCCATCAATCTTTCGATCAGGCGCTCGCGAGTTCGACGCGAGGTCATACCTATGCCTTCGATGGCGATTTTATTCACTGCTTGTCCAGCCTCTCATTGTCACGCTGCTCAACTACTTCCACAATTTGATTTAATAATGCCGTAGCATAACATCCTGTGGGCAAAACAAAATCTAATTGCAGGGTTCTTTTATCCAGCCATTGCCAATTCAAGTGGTCTGCCCGAGCCCGCAGTGCACGCCGCTCCTGCTTCATACCAAACTGTTCCAGCACCGATGAAAGCTGCGGATATTGCTCAGCCACGAGCATCTCCAATGCCAATAGCGGCCCCTCAGTACGAGGGTTACCGCGCCCCCACATTGGACCCGTAGGATGTATATCAAACTCGGTGAGCCGACTTTGCAGCACCTCATCCATTTCTTCGACCACAAAAACGCTATGACTACCATCCAGCATAGCTAGCTCACCGGCAGAAAGCTGCAACCAACTAGCGTCGGTCACTCTGGCCGATAACACCTGATTAAACAAATAGGAGCGCGCTGACGACAGCAATATATCGTCTCCACGCCGCTTCTTCCGAATACGGCTTACCTTCTCCAGGTTAGCCGCTCGAAAACCAAAACGCTGGTTACCAAAGTAATTAGGGAAGCCGTTCTGCGCAACCTGTGCCAGGCGCTCTTCAAGGCCATCGGTATTTTCACCAATTTCCCGCAGCCTCAATGAAAAGCGATTATTGTTGTGAGTTCCTCTGCGTAATTTTCGATTGTGGCGCACAGCACGCTCAATCTCGATGCCACTTTCGTCCAGAGATAAAGTCTCTATGTCTCGACCAGGTAACCAGATACTAAACCACTGACTGGTCACTGCATGGCGATCCTTCAGGCCGCTATATGAGACATTATTGAGTGGCACGTCCGCAGCACGAGCCAGTAACTCCTGAACAAAGCGGGTATTGTGGCCGCGCTTTGTAATAAATAGATACAGGTGCTCGCCGCTACCTTCAGGCTCAAAACCCAAATCTTCAATGACTTGAAAGTCTTCTGGCTGTTGTTTAATCCGGCCGGTGCAGGCGGGTTTGCCGTAGGCTGTGGGGCAATGTAATTCGTACATCAGGTGGGGGCTTTCTCCAGTAATACGACCGCATGACAGGCGATACCTTCCGCTCTGCCAATATAGCCCAGACCCTCGGTGGTCGTCGCTTTGACGTTTACCGCATCTAGTGGCAGCTGTAAATCGGCTGCAATATTCTCGCACATCTCTGATACATAGGCCGCCATACGTGGCCGCTGCGCAATAATAGTCATATCGACGTTGGCAACCGACCAGGCTTTATCAGCGACCAGAGAAACACAATGACGTAATAACTTTCTACTATCGATATTTTTCCAGCGGGGGTCGGTATCCGGGAAATGTTTGCCAATATCACCCAAGGCCGCTGCACCGAGTATCGCGTCAGCCAAAGCATGTAACAGTACATCGCCATCAGAGTGCGCAATCAAACCACGATCGTGAGCAATACGCACACCACCCAGAACAATGCCGTCCCCCTCGCCAAATGCGTGCACATCGTAGCCATGACCAATTCTCACGCTAGCTCCCCTGAGATAAATAGTATTTCGCCAACGCCAAGTCTTCTTGCCGGGTCACCTTAATGTTGCTTTCCAAGCCTGACAGCAACAGGGGTTTGCTACCAGCCAGCTCCACGGCTGACGACTCATCGGTCACTGGTTTGCCGGCTGACAGAGCAAGCTCCAGAGCTCTATACAACAAACCCAGTCTAAAAATTTGGGGAGTCTGCGCACGCCACATGTGATTACGGTCTACGGTTTTTTCTACGTAATCCTGGGAGCCATATTTAAGAGTATCTACCACGGGCACTACCGGCACACCGCCAATTGGATGACCTTCTAACTGCTGTAGCAGTCCATTCAACCATTGATTATTAATACAAGGTCTGGCCGCGTCGTGCACCATAACCCAGTCTTGCTCTGATGCCTGCTCCATTAAAACGCGTAATCCGTTGAAAACCGAGCGCGCGCGAACGTCACCACCGACGGTAACCCGCACCTTATCCATGGGTAAATCGAGCCTCGACCAAACCGGATCTTCTTCGGCAACAACCATAACGCCACCGGCAATAGATGTGGTATCTAATAGCGCCTCAAGGGAGTAGGCCAATAGCGTCTTTCCGCCGACAGTGGCATATTGCTTTGGCAATGCACCACCAAAGCGCTTGCCCTGCCCCGCTGCTACCAGCACAAACCAGCTTCGTTGTTCTGTGTTATTTGAACTCATTGCAACCACCCCTTATCTTATTCAGGGACATGCATGAAGAAAGTTTCTCCATCGCGAATCATCCCCATTTCTGAGCGGGCTTTCTCTTCGGCACCGTCGGTGCCTGTCTGGAGTTCTCTCACTTCCTGGGTCAGCAATTCATTACGCTGCTCCAGTTTATTATTCTTTTCTTGCTGGGTCGCAATACTGGTTTGCAGAGCAGCCACCTGAGCCAGACTGCCCTCTCCTATCCACAGTCTGACCTGCAGTGCTACCAACAAAATTGCTAAACCTATCCAAAGCCACTTCATCGTACATCAAACCTCGGGCTCGACGCTTTCGAGTAGTATATCAGGCATTAAACTCCGCGCGACCACGGTATGGCGCCTTGCCAGCCAACTGCGACTCAATCCTAAGCAGGCGATTATACTTGGCCACTCGATCAGAGCGGCACAATGATCCAGTTTTAATTTGACCAGCACTGGTCGCTACCGCCAAATCAGCGATGGTGGTATCTTCAGTTTCGCCACTGCGATGAGAGATAACCACGGTAAAACCTGCTGCCTTGGCCATTGCTATAGCATCAAGGGTCTCTGACAAAGAACCAATTTGGTTAAATTTAATCAGAATAGAATTGCCGATACCCTCATCAATACCACGTTTGAGTATCTTGGTATTGGTCACAAACAAGTCATCACCTACCAGCTGTACGCGATCGCCAGCCTTGGCGGTCAGCGTAGCCCAACCTTCCCAGTCACTTTCATCCATGCCATCTTCTATGGAGAGAATGGGATGTTTATTTGCCAGCTCATTCAAGTAGTCAGCGAAACCCGTACTATCAAAGGTTTTGCCTTCACCAGACAAATTATAGACACCGTCTTTATAAAACTCGGAGGCGGCACAATCGAGCGCCAGCATCACGTCGTCACCCAGAGAATAACCGGCGTTGGCCACAGCCTCCCCAATCACTTCCAGCGCGGATTCATTGGACGGTAGATCAGGGGCAAAACCACCCTCATCGCCTACCGCTGTATTCATTCCGCGGCCCTTTAATACGGCTTTCAATGCATGGAAGATTTCGGCGCCACAACGCAAGGCCTCGGCAAAGCTGGCACTGCCCACTGGCTGAACCATAAACTCCTGAATATCGACATTGTTGTCGGCATGCTCGCCGCCATTAATAATGTTCATCATCGGCACCGGCATAGAGTACTGGCCCGGTGTACCGTTAATTTCGGCAATGTGCTCGTACAGCTCAATACCCTTATCAGCTGCCGCCGCTTTAGCCGCCGCTAGAGACACAGCAAGAATTGCATTAGCGCCAAAATTGGCTTTATTCTCGGTGCCGTCTGCATCAATCATTGCCTGATCCAGACCGCGCTGGTCATTGGCATCAAAACCTTTCAATAGGGCGGCAATCCTGGTATTGATATTCTCAACGGCAACCAGAACACCTTTGCCCAAATAACGAGACTTGTCGCCGTCACGCAGCTCCAGAGCCTCTCGCGAACCGGTTGACGCACCTGAGGGAGCACAAGCCAGGCCACGAGCACCGGAGGCCAAAACCACCTCGGCCTCAATAGTAGGATTACCACGGGAATCCAGCACCTCAAGTGCTGAGATTGATACGATATCAGTCATGAACAACTCCAAAAAATGGGCTAATAGCCCTTACTAACGAATTAAAATAGGATCCAGATCTTTTACCAGGTCGTCTACGGCTTTCATCTGGGCCAGAAAAGGCTCCAGCGTATCCAGCGGCAAAGCACAGGGTCCGTCACATTTGGCATTATCAGGATCGGGGTGAGCTTCTAAAAATAGCCCCGCAATGCCCTGACTCATTCCGGCACGGCCCAATTCTACAACCTGTTGTCGACGACCACCGGCCGAATCAGACTGACCGCCTGGCATTTGCAGGGAATGGGTTACATCAAAAAAGACCGGAAATTCTAACTCTTTCATCAGCCCAAAGCCCAGCATATCAACCACCAGATTGTTATATCCGAAGCTACTGCCACGCTCACACAGAATCAGCTGATCATTGCCGGCTTCCTGACATTTCTTAATGATATGACTCATTTCCCTTGGCGCTAAAAACTGTGCTTTCTTAATATTGATAATTGCGCCTGTTTTTGCCATCGCGACCACTAAATCGGTCTGCCGCGACAGAAAAGCCGGTAGCTGAATAATATCTGCAACTTCTGCCACAGCTTGTGCTTGCTCCGGCTCGTGCACATCCGTAATCACCGGCACATTGAATCGATCTTTGATCTCGGCCAGAATTTTAAGCCCTTCCTTCAGACCTGGACCTCGATAAGAATGCATAGAAGAACGGTTAGCTTTATCGAAAGACGCCTTAAAAACGTAGGGAATACCCAGCTTGCTACAGACATTAACATAGTGCTCGGCCACTTCCAGCGCCAGCTCACGAGACTCCAGTACATTCATGCCGCCAAACAGGACAAAGGGCAAGTTATTGCCCATCTGGATGTCACCCAGACTGATTATACGCTGCGCCATAATAAAGCTCCTTGTGACCGCTAACCCTTATGGGCTCTCGCTGCCTTGATAAACCCGCTGAACAAGGGGTGCCCCCCTCTCGGGTGGGAGGTGAATTCGGGGTGAAACTGGCAGGCCACGAACCAGGGATGATCAGGTATCTCAACGACTTCAACCAATGACTTGTCTTCCGACCAACCACCAATACGCAAACCCGCCTCGCGCAACTGAACAAGATAGTTATTATTCACCTCATAACGATGACGGTGGCGCTCGCGAATAGCATCACTACCGTAAAGTCCATGAACCGTACTACCCTCTACCAAATGGCAGGTTTGACCGCCAAGGCGCATCGTTCCGCCCAGGTCGGAATCCTCGTCACGCTGCTCCATATTACCACTGGCATCCAGCCACTCAGTAATTAAACCCACGACTGGATAAGGTGTATCAGTATCAAATTCTGTACTGTTGGCCTTATTCAGACCTGCAAGATGTCTGGCATACTCAATCACCGCAACCTGCATTCCAAGACATATACCCAGATAAGGCACGCCGTTTTCGCGAGCATACTGTACCGCGCGAATCTTGCCTTCTATACCACGACTGCCAAAGCCACCTGGCACCAGTATCCCGTCTTTGTCTTTCAGACAATCAAGGCTGCCCGCATCAAGCGTTTCGGAATCGATATATTCGATTTTTACTTTAGTACGCGAGCCAATGCCTGCATGGTGAAGCGCTTCATTAAGCGACTTATAGGCATCAATCAGTTCTGTATATTTACCCACCATGGCGATACATACTTCGCCATCAGGGTTCTGTTCGCCATCAATGACCTTATCCCATTCGGACAAATCTGCTGGCGGGCAATCCAGGCCAAAGCGCTCAAGCACAAATTCGTCCAATCCCTTCTTTTGCAGCATAGAGGGAATACGATAAATACTATCGGCATCGGGCAGCGGAATAACCGCACGAACTTCCACATTGGTAAACAGGGCTATTTTCTTAAGTGAGGCTTCATCAATCTCGTGATCAGAGCGACATAGTAAAACATCTGGCTGTAAACCAATTGAGCGCAGTTCTTTTACCGAGTGCTGGGTGGGTTTGGTTTTTGTCTCACCCGCAGTAGAAATATAAGGTACCAGCGTAAGGTGCATCAACATAGAGCGTTGATTACCCAGCTCCACGCGCAATTGTCTGGTCGCCTCAAAAAATGGCAATCCTTCAATATCGCCAACCGTGCCGCCTATCTCGATAATCGCGATATCGGCATCGCCGGCGCCCTTGATAACACGGCGTTTTATTTCATCGGTTATATGCGGAATAACCTGCACTGTGCCTCCAAGATAATCTCCACGTCGCTCGCGCTTAAGCACGGTATCGTATACGCGCCCGGTGGTAAAATTATTGGACTTGCCCATATTAGAATGCAGGAAGCGTTCGTAGTGACCCAGATCGAGATCGGTTTCGGCTCCGTCATCGGTAACGAACACTTCTCCGTGCTGAAACGGGCTCATCGTACCCGGATCCACATTGATATAGGGATCCAGTTTTAACATGGTAATGTTAAGACCGCGGGCTTCTAATATTGCACCGAGGGATGCCGCCGATAGACCTTTGCCTAAAGACGATACAACGCCACCTGTGACGAAAATAAATCGAGTCGCCATAAATTTCAATATCAATTTGTATGTGAGGTGTAGCCCAAAAATCGTCTGATCAAAGGCCGCCATAGATGGGGGGTCAGCTTAACAGAAAGCCAAATGGCGTACAATCTTGGGGTGTTGATTTACGGGTGATTTATGTGGTTTACAGGCCGCCATTAGGGCGGACAGATACATCTGGACTGCACGGTCACAAGCTCATACCAAAAAGGCAAAAAAAACAACAAATCAAATATAATCAAATACTTAGAGTTAAGCCCTGAGTCCGACACCCCAAGGTCTGCCTGAAAACCTGACTTGCGGGCGTATTCTGCGCAAAAAGAACTCGCTGCGCTCAGACAGCTTTTTGCTTGTTTCAGAATACGCCCGCAAGCCAGAGCCGGTTTAATGGCAGGCCTTGGGGTGTCGGACTCCTCTTAGCAATAGCCAATGACTTAGTGGCCAAGAAAGCAAAACCTAATAAGGGCTATTTATGAGCGCTTTACTGAGGTGCTTTCACGGCTCGCATTGGTACGGTCTTTGGTGCTTGGCAGTCGACGCGATATTTTGTGGTGACGCTCTTTATGCCTTTGGGGTTTAATATTTCCAATCGATACCAGCCTTGCACATCCCATTGTGATGGAGTGCCGCCGGCAGACAACTGCTGTGTTACATCCGGCTCGGAGATAGTTCGGAACCATTTTCGCGTTTTTTGGCTGCCCGCCTTATCAAATTTGGCTGTTAGCTCAGGGGATTTACGTCCGTCGTGACTAACGTAGCGGTAGATCACATTGCCTTTGTAGTTAGTCGTGATTTTGCCTTTGAATTCAACACTGACAGGGCACTTGCCTTTATGCTCCTTGGGGGCTGCGACAAAACTGGTGCCTTTTACCAGCGACAGCATCACTGCGCGCTTGGGTATTGGCTTGGGCTTAGGTGGTATCTTAGCTGCCGCGAGGTCAGATTTCTGGCACTGAATTTTGGCGTTCACTTGCGCTGAATCGGATCCCAGGTCCGTTCTACCCCAACCGGTCGCGCGACAATACATACGATATTTTACATATATCGCTGCCGGGTAGTTGACCGTAAAACCCTTGGCCATGACATGATATTTGGTCAGTTTTGCATCTTGGGATAATCGTTTCTCTAGCTCATTCGCACAGACTTGCAGAGGGCTTACCGGTTGATCTTCGCCATTGTTATAACGCACCACCCGGGAGGACTCGGAAGAATGGGGAATCAGGAAATTGGCCGGCTCAGTATCACCAACAGTGGTAAAACCCGGAATCTGCAGTTCTCCCTTATAGGCTTTATTACCTTTGCCTTCATATTTACACTTGGCATTGAGGCGAACCTTGATCGTTGACGCATGGGTTTTATCGATACGATCCCATTTCTCGCCCTTACTTGAATACACTTTTATTGAGGGGGCCTCGCCAAAGCCCTGCAGGGCCTCAATATCCAGTTTTTTGATTGAGTTGGCGTGGGCCTGCATGGAGAAAATCAGGCTTATAGAAAGAGCTATCACTACCTTTTGAGTATTCATAGAACACCGCCTTAGCTTTTCTGGTAGTTCTAATTGTAGTCTATTTAAGCTGAGCCTAAGATTAAGGGCTAAATTTCGCAGACCCAGTACTCACCCACCGCCAGCAATTGGCCATCCAGGTAAAGCAATGGTATACGATCGCGCAACCAGGGCGGTACGGCGTATTCCTGCAGGAGTTTCTTCAAACTTTGGGAGTGTGAACGCCCTCGGGGTTTACAACGCTCGCCGCCTTGACGAAAACGTATCTCGACTGCAGTATTGATCGTCAGGTTCTGCTGCCACCACGCCAGGCTCACTTCACTGGCGCCGACGATCACAAGGTCGGATTGTAAGTCCCAAGCCTGCACTGAAGTATCTAGCTCCCGCATTGCAGGAACCAACCAGATTTTTCCCGCGAAGCGCCGAATCTCTGTGTCCTGCAACTGCACCAAAGGCGTTGCATCCTCGGCGGCTGCCAGTACAGTGGCAGAAATTTCTTCTAATACGGCGGCGGAAGGAGCTTGCATGCCGCCTTTGCTTATCCACTGACGCAGCACGTTATTGCGGCGAGGCTCAGATAAACCCAGTAGCGCCGTTACAGACAGAGTATTGGTTGCTGGTTCGTATGCACAGGCGGACATATCCTGTTGCGCCAATTCAGATAGCAATTGCTCGGCCTCTTGAGCATGGTTGGCGCTGCGCGCAAGCGTAGTCCGTAGAGCGGGCCAGCGTTGGCCTATGACAGGCAACACCTGATGACGGAGATAGTTTCTGTCATGTTGCAAAGACGCATTGGAAGGGTCTTCAATCCACTCTAAATCATGCTGTGTAGCATAAGTAATAATCTGTTCTCGACTGGATTCCAATAGCGGTCGCAATAAGCTACCAGCGCCGAGTGTCCTGGCTACAGGAATACCTTTACTGCCCGCCACGCCACCACCGCGCAGTAAATTCAACATCACGGTTTCAACTTGATCATCGGCGTGATGAGCCATCATCAATACATCGTTTGTTTGCATGAAATCAACAAACGCCTGATATCGCGCTTTGCGAGCGGCTTGCTCGATACCATCACCAGACTGAGCATCCACTGCCACACTGACTGACTGAAAGTCTATTTGAAGATCTTCACAGACCAGGGTGGCATGTATCTCCCATTCATCGGCAACCGACTGTAAGCCATGGTTAATATGCAGGGCAATTAATGGCGGATGTCGGTCAAGGCTCGCCAAAAGATGCAGCAAAACATGGGAGTCTGCGCCGCCACTGAAGGCTACTACCCAACGAGGGGCATCATAGAATGGAACAAGATGTGATTGAAACCGTGCGGAGGTTAACGCCATGAGCGCCTGCTACCTAGTCGTTGCCGTAGGACATTAAGCGCTGGTAGCGCTGTGTTAGCAAATCGTCTAGCGGCAATTCTTTAAGTTTCGCTAACTGCGAGACGAGATGATTCTTAATTCGATTCGCCATTTCATCGATATCACGATGAGCACCGCCCATAGGTTCTTTAATGGTCGAATCAACAATACCCAACTCTTGTAAAACACTGGAAGTCACACCCATAGCTGCCGCAGCTTCTGGTGCTTTTTCGGTTGTTTTCCAAATAATATTGGCACAACCCTCTGGCGAAATGACAAAATAGGTTGAGTACTGCAGCATAGCCAGGTGGTCACCCACGCCAATACCCAAAGCGCCGCCCGAACTGCCCTCTCCAATCACTGTGCAGATAATTGGCGTGCGCAAGCGCGACATCAAAGCTAGATTACGGGCGATAGCCTCGGAAATACCGCGCTCTTCAGAGTCGATACCCGGATAGGCCCCGGGCGTATCAATTAGGGTAAAAACGGGCAAACTGAAGCGCTCGGCCATTTCCATCAAACGCTGCGCCTTGCGATAGCCCTCTGGCCTTGGCATACCAAAATTACGCCGTACTTTGTCTCGAACACTGCGGCCCTTTTCCTGACCAATCACCACACAGGGTTCGCCTTCCAGGCGGGCGAGACCACCTATCATGGCGGCATCGTCCGCATACATCCTATCGCCGTGCAGCTCTTCAAAATTGGTAAAAATACGGCTTATATAGTCTGCTGTATATGGCCGCAGCGGGTGACGTGCGACTTTGACTATATCCCAGGGTGATAGATTGGAGTACACCTTCTCGGTGAGCTTTTTACTTTTGTCGCGCAGCGTTTTTATCTCGGCCGCAACATTAATATTATTATCGGTACCCACCAGACTGAGCTCTTCAATTTTAGCTTCCAGTTCTGCAATGGGTTGTTCAAAATCCAGATAATTGGGATTCATCTAGCACCGTTCCTTTCTGCTCTCGACCTTCGACAACAACTATAGCAATTCGACCTGTAAAATGCTCGCTAGATTACTGCCGTATCGGCCTATCGTATTCTACATAAACGTGGTCTTTGCCCAGCTGCTCTCGCAAACTGGCTATGACCTCATCGCTGGGATAAAGCTGCCACTGACCCCCCATGCGAATACGGCCTTGCGCGCCATTACTTTGGTATTGAACCCACAAAGCGCAGGCGTTGGCAGGCTCTTCACTTTTAACTTTAAGCAATATGTCTTTAAGATTTGCAGGAAAACAATTATTGGTCAGATTCAATACCACAGCGCTGGCCTTATTATTACGAGCCTCATCAATATCTATGACCCCACTGGCTCGCACCTTAAGCCCGCCGCTGCGGTCATCCACAGCCACAACACCCTCAACCAGAACAATTCGATCTTTCACCAGTTTATCGCGAAATTCATTCAATGCTTCGGAGAAAAAACCCACTTCGATACGACCAGTACGATCATCCAGAGTCGCAAAACCCATATCGCCGCGCCGGGTTTTCACAATTCGCATATCGATGATCAACCCGACCACATTTTGGGCGTGTTTTTCCGCCCGCAGATCAGCAATACGGTTAGCCACCAAATGCTTCATTTCGCTTTCGTATTCATCTATAGGGTGGCCTGTCACATAGAGGCCCAAGGTTTCTTTCTCGCCCTCCAGTCTTTGTTTACCACCCCAGGCTGGCACATGAAGAAATGCTTCATAAACGTTATCTGAGGCGATGGGGGTAGCAACTTTGTCTCCAAACATGTCGTCCATGCCTGCCTCAGTATTTCGCACCGACTGCTCCGCAGCCTTGACCGCATCAGGCAGAGCCGCCATTAGAATGGCCCGATCAATACCCAGTCGATCAAAGGCCCCCGAGCGTATCAACGCTTCCAGTGCCCGCTTGTTCACCTTGCGTGGATCGGTACGAGCGCAAAAGTCGAAAATATCGGTAAAAGGTCCAGCCTTTTCTCGCGCCTCGATAAGGCTTTCTACCGGCCCTTCTCCCAAACCCTTAATCGCCCCCAGACCATAGACAATGGCACTTTCGTCATTCACCGTGAACATAAATTCACCGCTATTTACGTCTGGCAACTGGAGCTCAAGTTTCATCGCCCGACACTCTTCGATGAAGGTCACTACCTTGTCGGTCTTGTCCATATCGGATGACAGGGTTGCCGCCATAAACTGGGCTGGGAAGTGCGTTTTGAGCCAAGCCGTCTGGTAAGACACCAGAGCATAGGCCGCCGAGTGGGATTTATTAAAACCGTAACCGGCAAACTTCTCTACCAGGTCAAAAATTCGCATCGCCAGATTAGCGTCGATGCCTTGTTCGGCGGCACCAGATTCAAAGAACTCTCTTTGCTTGGCCATTTCCTCCGCGTTTTTCTTACCCATAGCACGCCGCAACATGTCTGCTGCGCCCAGCGTATAGCCCGCCAAAACCTGGGCGATCTGCATAACCTGTTCTTGATAAACGATAACACCATAAGTGGGCTCAAGAATCGGAATCAGGCTTTCGTGCTGATATTGCGCATCGGGGTAGGCCACCTGCGCTCGACCGTGTTTGCGAGCAATAAAGTCATCAACCATGCCTGACTGCAAGGGCCCCGGACGAAACAGCGCCACCAGTGCAATAATTTCTTCAAAATTATCCGGCAGCAGCTGCTTGATCAGTTCTTTCATACCGCGGCTTTCAAGTTGGAATACTGCCGTGGTTTCCGCCCGCTTGAGCATTTCAAACGTCTGCCGATCATCCAGCGGAATGGAAATGATTTCGATCTCCGCCTCACCCAGACTCTGCTGGCGCCGGTTAATCATCTTAACTGCCCAGTCAATAATAGTGAGCGTGCGCAAACCGAGGAAATCGAACTTTACCAGACCAACATCTTCAACATCATTTTTGTCATATTGCGTTACCAGGCCCTGACCAGACTCATCGCAGTAAAGCGGGCTAAAATCTGTCAGTTCAGTTGGTGCAATAACCACACCACCCGCATGCTTGCCTACACCTCGAGTGACCCCCTCAAGCTGCACCGCCATATCCCATATTTCCTGGGCCTGGCCATCATTGTCCAAAAATTCTCGCAGTATTTCTTCCTGTTCGAAGGCTTTTTCAAGCGTGATACCCACCTCAAAAGGAATCATCTTGGATAGTCGGTCTGCCAGGCCATAGGACTTTCCCTGCACCCTCGCCACGTCTCGTACCACTGCCTTGGCCGCCATTGTGCCAAAAGTCACAATCTGACTAACGGCTTTACGTCCGTAGGTATCAGCCACGTAGGAAATCACACGATCGCGACCATCCATACAGAAATCGACATCGAAATCCGGCATCGATACCCGCTCTGGATTAAGGAAGCGCTCAAATAGTAAGTCATACTGCAAAGGATCGAGATCGGTGATCAACAGAGAATAGGCCACTAGAGACCCGGCACCCGAGCCACGACCTGGACCCACTGGAATATCGTTATCTTTGGCCCATTTAATGAAATCCATAACGATCAGAAAGTAACCGGGGAATCCCATTTGAATAATAGTTTCTAACTCAAAATCCAGTCGCGCGCGATATGCTGTTTCTTTTTCCGCAAAAATATCCGACTGTCGATCAAAAAGAAAATCAAGCCGCTCGGTCAGGCCCTCGTGACAAATCTTCCTGAAAAACTCATCCAGCGTCATACCAGCCGGAATTGGATAATCAGGCAAATAATACTTACCCAATTCAATTTCTACATTACAGCGACGGGCGATATGCAGGGTGTTTTCCAGGGCTTCCGGAATATCCGCAAATAATTCAGCCATTTCTTCGGAGCTACGCAGATACTGTTGATCGCTATAACGACGCACTCGACGAGAATCATCCAGAGCGCGGCTATCATGTATGCAAACTCGGGCTTCGTGTGCTTCATATTCCTGGGTATCCAAAAAACGTACGTCATTGGTCGCCACCACAGGAAGTCCGCGCAGAGCTGCGACCGCGACGGTCTTATGGACATAGTCTTCGTCTTGCTCTCGACCGGTGCGTTGAAGTTCGAGGTAGTAGCGATCTGGATAAAAACGCTGCCACCAGTCCAACAAGTCAGTGACACCTTCTTCGTTCCCTTTGAGCAAGGCCTGACCTACATCGCCAAATTTTCCACCAGACAGCACAATGACACCTTCATTATGCTGTTCAAGCCAGGCCCGTTGAATATGCGCCTCACCCTGCGACTGCCCGTCCAGCCACGCCTTGGAAATAAGCTCGCGCATATTACGGTAGCCGGCTTCGTTTTGGGCCAATAAGGTCAAGGTCGATACTGGCTCATCATCGCTTTCACGCAACCAGAAGTCGGCACCCACAATAGGTTTGATTCCCGCAGCCATGGCGGCCTTATAAAATTTAATTAAGCCATAAAAATTGCTTACGTCCGTCAAGGCCACAGCAGGCATACCGAGTTCGGCCACCGTTTTAACCAGTGGCTTGATACGCACCAAGCCGTCTACAAGAGAAAATTCACTATGAACTTTGAGATGAATAAATGGTGGGGCCATTGAATCCTGCTTAGAGGGAAGATCGTATTTCTATGAGGCTCTATTCAACCAGAATATTGGCTACCGGACCATAGCTACGTCGATGTTGTGGCAAAACTCCGCAAGTTTTCAACGCCGCAAGATGACGCGCCGTAGGATAACCCTTATGAGCGGCAAAACCGTATTCAGGGTGGAGAAGGTCGAGCTGGCGCATTTCACGATCTCTGGTGACTTTAGCCATAATGGAAGCGGCAGCGATTGCCGCTACCTTACTATCGCCCTTAACTATCGCTTCACTATGATAGAGCCAGACTGGACAGCGATTGCCGTCTACCAGCACCAATTCTGGCGCCATTGTCAGCCCTTCGACCGCGCGCTGCATGGCCAGCATGCTCGCCTGGAGGATATTAATACGGTCAATTTCTTCCACGCTGGCACGCCCTATAGACCAACAAAGTGCCTTTTGTCGAATTTCATCAAACAATTGCTCTCGGCGTTTCTCGCTTAATTTTTTGGAGTCGTTGAGCCCCGCTATAGCTTGCTCAGGATCAAGAATAACCGCGCCAGCCACTACATCGCCCGCCAAAGGGCCGCGACCAGCTTCATCTACCCCTGCCATTAGTCTGGGCCAGCGCGGATCAATCTGACTAAATAGATCACCCATCACTTCTGCCGGTCTGCAACAAGCTGCAGTAATGTCTCGGCAGCCTTAGCACTCGCATCACAGCGAATCTGCTGGTGAATATCCACAAACCGCGCCACCAGTTCATCGCGGCGGTGACCCTGGCTAAGTTGGGGATACAACTGGGCCGCTATGGCCTCGGCCTCCACATCGTCCTGAATGAATTCGGGCACCAGTAATTCGCCTGCCAATAAATTAGGCAGTGCAACATAGGGAGTCTTAACTAAACGTTTCACCACACTAAATGCAAATGCCGACATACGGTAGGCCACTGTCATCGGTTTTTTAAGCAACATGGCCTCAAGCGTCGTAGTACCAGAAGTCATCAAAACGGCATCGGCTGCCGCCATTACAAGATGAGACTTGCCTTCAATGAGATGAATGCGGCCGGCCAGACTCTGATAGCGCGCCTCATATTCGGGCAACATGGATTTTAACTGCGCCAGACGGTCCGCGTTGGCGGCCGGCAGCCAACACTGTAAGTCTTCAATCTGTTGCAGCAGATGTACCACCGCCTCAAAATAGACCGGAGCCATAAATTCAATTTCGGCCCGCCGCGAGCCTGGCATCAAAGCCAATACCGTAGCAGAGGGGTCTATGCCAAGTGCCTCACGAGCAGCCGGCACGTCACATTCCAAATCGAACTGATCGGCCAGAGGATGGCCAACAAATGTCACCGGAACGTCATGATCTCGGTAAAAAGCGGCCTCAAATGGAAACAGAGTCAACATATGATCCACTGCGCGGCGAATTTTCTTCACTCGGCCCTGACGCCAAGCCCAAACAGAAGGACTGACATAATGTGCAGTCAAAATGCCTTTGCGCTTTAAGGCCAGCTCCAGACCCAGATTAAAATCGGGGGAATCAATACCGAGGAATAAGTCGGGGGGGTTATCGATAAAATGGCGCTTTAGGGTTCGCCGCATGCGCAATAATTCGGGTAAGCGTTTGAGCGGTTCAAGTAAACCCATAACCGCCAGACGATCCATAGCAAACATGGATTTCAGACCAAGGGCGACCATTCTGTCTCCACCCATTCCCTCAAATTGCGCATGAGGACAGCGTGTTTTAATGGCAATCATCAAACCGGCACCCAAAATATCACCGGATGCCTCACCAACGACAATACCTATTCTTAGGGGCTTGCTGGGAACCGTTAGAGTAGAGTCATCTAACACGGCGATCTAGCGGACTATGCCGCGTGAAGAGTCTGCGATATTTTGACGAAACAGCGCAACTTCAGGGTGCTCCAACTCCAACTCCGCCAGTTTCAACAAAGCTTGCTCAACGGTCAGGCCGCGACGATAAACGATTTTATAAGCCTGCTTTATTGCCGCGATACCCTCAGCAGAGAAGCCTCTCCTGCGCAGACCTTCGGTATTGATACCCTTGGCTTCCGCCGGAGTGCCCATTACCGTCATATAAGCTGGTACGTCCATCTTTATCCAACTGGCCATTCCTACAAAGCTGTGCGCGCCAATATTACAAAACTGATGAATCAAAGCATAACCACTCACAATAGCCCAGTCACCCACTCGTACATGGCCGGCAATAGAGCCGTTATTGACAAAAATTGTGTGATTACCAATTACGCAGTCGTGGCCTACATGCACATAGGCCATTAATAAGTTGTGATCGCCGATAATAGTCTCGCCGTTATCCTGAATAGTGCCCCGATGAATAGTCACACCTTCACGAATAACATTGTGATCACCGATAACTAACCGGGTTGGCTCGCCGTCATACTTCATATCGGGCGTATCTTCGCCGACCGAAGAAAACTGAAATATCTTATTGTGCGCACCAATCACTGTTGGCCCTTTTATCACCACGTGAGGCGCAATTACCGTCCCTTCGCCAATAGTGACATTGGGTCCAACAACGGTATATGGGCCGATTTCAGCGGAATCAGCAATATCACAGCTTGGGTCAATAATTGCAGTCGGGTGTATCAAGGCTACTTTTTCCTTTCAGCGCACAAAATAATCGCAGAACACACTGTAACGCCATCTACCGAGGCGCTACAGGAAAATTTCCAGACATTTCGCTTAGCAGACACTAATTCGGCCCGCATCATCAATTTATCACCGGGCACGACAGGCCGCCTGAAGCGAATTTTATCCGCGCCTACGAAATAATATATAACTCCGTCCTGTGGTTTTATTCCGGCGGTTTTAAAACCCAGCACACCGGCCGTTTGGGCCATAGCCTCAATAATGAGCACCCCGGGCATCACCGGGTCGCCGGGAAAGTGTCCCGCAAAAAAAGGCTCATTAAACGTCACATTTTTATAACCAACAATCGATTCACCTTCGGTTATCTCAACAATACGGTCGACCAATAAGAAGGGATAACGATGTGGTAAATGCTCAAGAATTTCCTTGATGTCGAACATAGTGTGAACCTTGTTACTAATGTGTATTGTCGCTATCTTTGTCCTGCAACACCTTTTCAAGTGCCTTTAACCGTTTCGCCATATCATCAAGCTGGCTAAATCTCACTGCGGCCCTACGCCATTCATCCGTTTTCATCATTGGCGTACCGCTGGAATAAGAACCTGGCTCGGTAATCGACTTGGTGACTCCGACCCCGCCCATTAGCGTGGTGCCCGCTGCAATGTGAAGATGGCCGGCGATAGAGACCTTGCCTGCCATAATACAATTAGCGCCGACTTCAGTGCTACCCGCCATCCCCACACAACCGGCAATCGCGCAGCCATCACCAATAATCACGTTATGGGCAATATGCACTAAATTGTCGATAATCACGTCATTGCCAATTTGAGTATCTTCAATGGCACCACGATCTATTGCCGTATTGGCGCCAATAGACACTCTGTCGCCAATCACTACGCGGCCCATCTGAGCAATTGGCTGCCACTTACCCAAACTGACTGGAGCAAAACCAAACCCGTCACTACCTATTACAGTACCACTGTGTATCTCGCAATCTCTACCAACAACGACCCGGTGATACAGGCTCACATTAGCAAACAGCCGGCTACTATCCCCAATCACCACATCATGACCGACGTAGGCTCCAGCACCAACGATAACGTTTTCGCCTAACACCGCACCTGCTTCAATCACGGCATTGGCCGCGACTGAAACCGAGTCAGGAACAATTGCCCCAATATCAATAGATGCAGACGAGTGTCGACCTGGCTCAGGCACAGGTCTGTCATTAAATAATTGAGAAACCTGTGCGTATGCCAGATAAGGATTGGTTATCACCAAGGCGGGTAATGTGCAGCCGTCAGCCAATGCCGGGCTAATAATTACCGCGGCAGCCAAGGTAGAATCAAGGTGTTTAACGAGAGCGGGTTTTGCAATAAAACAAAGCTGCCCGCAGGCAGCATGTTCAATAGAGCCAAGGCCACTAATTAAGCTTGTACCATCACCCTGAAGCTCGGCTCCGAGCTTTTCGGCTAATTCAGCCAAAGTGAATGATGGCAACGCCCCGACCTCGCCTATATCTTAGTTGTTTTCATTAAGACGCTGCGTCACTTTGGCGGTAATGTCATAGCCAGAACCAGCGTGCAATGCGACTTGCGCATCTAACAACAAGCCGATGTTATCCTGCTTGATAATATCACTGATAACAACCTTGGCTTTTTCGCCCATTTCGCTCAGCAGCTGACGACGTAGTTCTTGCTGTGTTGTCTGAAGCTTTTTACCAATATGTTCGATATCAGCACGCTTTTCCTGCAATTTTTTCTGCAATTCAGCTTTTTGCTCAGCGCCCATTACCGCACCGTCTTTCTGCAGTTTTTTGACCATATCTTCAAATTCTTTCTGCAGAGCCTCGCCCTGCTTGAGATTAGCCACTACATCAGCGTTGTTTTTCATCGCCTCCAGGCGCTCTTTTGCCAATTCAGTTTCGTAAATTGCACGCTCTGCATCAACGATGGCTATCTGACCTTGAGCTAGAGCTTGTCCAGCAAACAAAAAGGCTACAACCATCAATACTATATTCATTTTCTTAGGCACTAAATAAACTCCAAAATTTACGTATGATTAAAATACTTGACCCAGCGAGAACTGAAATACCTCGGGTGAATCAAAGGGACCTTCATTAAACGGCTTAGCCAGGCTAAACGTCAGTGGACCAAAACCGGATATCCAGGTTAGGCCAATACCAATCGAATAACGCAACTCGCCGGCATCAACATCAAAACAGCCAGCGCTACCTTCTCTACAGTCGGTGCTGAATACGTTACCGGCATCAATAAACAGGGTTGATCGTAAAGACCGCTGATCCTTTATAAAGGGCAAGGGGAAAATCAGCTCAACACCACCTTCTATGAGTACATTTCCGCCAAATCGTTCATTATTAGCAGTAGTTTGTACACAACGAGCGACATCTGTGCGGTCTATACAAACACCCTCAACATAGGTAGAACCCACAATTCCGTCCACAAGTGGGAGCGTAGGTTCGTCTGGCGTTGGATCTTCCGGGTCAGGTACAAGACCTACCACCAGGGTTGGTGCGTACACTTGTGCAGGTGTTGCCCGCGGCCCCAGTGTATTGGCCTTAAAACCCCTAACCGAACCAAAGCCACCTGAGTAGAAGTTCTCATAGAACGGCAATTCGGTGGTATCTCCATAACCATCACCGTAACCGAGCTCACCTCTCACGCGAATGGTAAACAAACGCCCGAGGGCAAAATATTTCTGCGCATTATAGGTAAATTTGTAGTGTTGAACATCACTTCCAGGGAAGGCCAACTGCAGGGCGAAACTCTGGGAGGAACCGCGCGTCGCCATTTGACCGCGATTAAGGGTAGACTGTACCCAGCTGCCAGTGAGGGCAAAGTTATTGTATTTATCACCATGAATATCAACAAAACCGTCTTCTGGAATACTGAGTAAATCTAGATCATAAAGTCCGTCTTGTGCATTAGCCTCATCACAATATCCATCCTGTTCTCTGAGGACTTGGCAGTAACGATCCAAATAAGTCACGCCATCAATTTCAACAGAGAAATCCGAACCGGGTGCTGCCTGAAGCGCCCGCGGACTACCGATAATCTCTTGTACGGCGGAGTCGCCATATTTAACCGATAAGTTGGTATAACCCAGACTAAAGCCCAATCTCTGAGTTTCACTTAAAGGATAACCAAAGTTCATCGCGCCACCAAAGCTATTGGTGCTATAGCGTGCGATGTTAATTTTGTCGTAATCGGTATCACGCCAAAACACACTGAAACCCCGGCTAACGCCGTCCTCTGTGTAATAAGGATTCACATAGCTGAAGTTGGCACTGCGCTGGTATTCACTGATGTTAATACCCACACCAACCTTTTTACCGGTGCCCCAGAAGTTGTTCTGCTGCAGGTTACCACCCAATACCAGACCCGTACCCTGAGCATAACCTACGCTGGCACCGATGCTGCCCGAGGGTTGCTCTTCTACAGTATATTTAACATTTAGCTGGTCATCTGTACCTGCTACCGGTGTATTTTCAACACCGACTTCTCTAAAGAAACCAAGCCTATCAAGACGAATACGGCCTTGCTCAATACGCGCATTGGAGGCTGGAGCGCCTTCCATCTGGCGCATTTCACGGCGCAATACTTCGTCTTTGGTGCGCGTATTACCGACAAATTCTACCCGATCGACATAAGTACGTTTACCGGGATCAACAAAGAACTTAACCGATACGGTCTTGTCTTCGTTGTTAATTGTGGGGCGGCCTGATACTTTGGCAAAACTGTAGCCGTCATCACCGAGTCTGCGAGTGATGAACTCTTCTGTGCCGGTAATACGGCCCTGAGAGAACCGCTCACCCTGCTGCACGATAACAAACCTGCGTAATTCTTCCTCTGCAATGACCAAATCACCTGACAGCTCTACATCTGTAATGATGTACTCATCGCCCTCATTGAGATTAATGGTAATAAATACGGCATCACGCTCAGGGTTAATTGAAACTTGGGTCGATTCCACTTCAAAGCGCGCATAACCCTGATTCAAATAGAAGGATTCAATGGTTTCAAGATCGCCTTCCAGCTTTTCTTTGGAGTACTTATCTCGACCGGTCATCCAGGTTAACCAACCCGAAGTCCCTATTTCCATCAAGTCCCGTAAGTCTTTTTCCTTGAATACTTCAGAGCCGACGATATTAATATGTTTAATTTTGGCCACATCACCTTCAGAAACGGCAATGCTTATCGCTACTCGGTTTCGCGGTTGCTCTACTACTTCAGTTTCAATTTCAGCATCGTAGCGACCCTGAGATACGTATTGACGCTGCAATTCCTGCCGCATGCCTTCCAATGTCGCACGTTTCAGTACCTGGCCTTCGGCCAGACCGGCACCTTTGAGACCCTGTAACAGAGCCTCTGTTTCAATGGCTTTGTTACCCTCGATATTTATTTCACTGATAGAGGGGCGCTCCGACAGAAGCATAATCAGTACATTGCCATCTCTGGCTACCTGTACATCATCGAAGTTGCCAGAGGCAAATAGCGCACGAGATGAGTTACGCAGGGCGGCCTCATCGACTTGATCGCCAATTTTTACCGGCATGATTGAAAACACCGTGCCTGCCGATATCCGCTGCAGGCCTTCGAGACGAATGTCCTCGACTACAAAAGTGTCGGCAACAGCAACCTGAGAGACAAGAAAAACCGCCAGGGCAAATATTCTTAGAACGTGCTTCATCTATTATTTTCCAGTATACGCTTGCTAAGCAGCAAACACAGGTCTATGCCAAGGCCACCTAAAGGCGACTCACATCATTATATATAGCAAACACCATCAAACATAAGACCAGACTAAGACCAATACGAAACCCCAGAGCCTGTGCTTTTTCTGATAGTGGACTTCCTTTAACCCACTCTACTGCATAAAACAGCAGATGTCCGCCATCTAAAACGGGAATCGGCAGTAAATTTAACACCCCTAAGCTAATGCTCAACAGAGCTAAAACAGTCAGATAGGACTCAAGACCCATCTTCGCCGATGCGGAAGCCACTTTAGCAATGGTAATCGGCCCACTCAAGTTTTTTGGTGAAATCAGACCCGCCAAGAGCTTTTTAATTGAAACAACAGTGAAAACAGACATATTCCAGGTCTCTTTCACCGCCTGACCCAAGCCACCGACGATTCCATAGCGAGTATGACGAATCATATCAGCGGGCAATTTGGGGGCTACAACCTGGGTTCCAACACGACCAATAATCTTACCGTCGTCCTGTTCGACCTTCTCGGGGACGATTTGAGTACTAAAAGTACTGCCTTCGCGCTCAACCAGTATGTTAATGCTCACTTCTGGCCGTTGCTGAACGTAATCGACCCACTGCTGCCATTGTGCAAGCAATTCACCATCGGCCTGCAGCAGCAGGTCTCCTGGCATCAAACCGGCCTTTTGAGCAGGACTACCGTCAGTAATCAGAGCCAGACGAGGCTCAACTTTTACTCTCCAAGGCTTAACCCCCAGACCTTTTAACAAGTCCGGATCGGTATCACCTAGCAGCCAGTCGTTCAAAATCAGGCGACTTTCGTAATCAATATTGGAGTCTGGATAACGGGTGACGATAGGTGTATCGGCACTCTCACCAAGATATTGCAACAATTGCTGACTCAGAAGCCGCCAACTAGGCGTCGAGACGCCACCCAGAGAAATAATCTCCTGGCCCGCCTCAAGACCTGCGTATTCTGCCGGACTGCCTTCTATAACCTCGCCTACAATGGGCGCGACGCCGGTAATACCTGAGGCAAATACGATCCAGTAAGCGAGGATGGCCAGTGCAAAATTGGCCACCGGACCTGCCGCTACAATCGCTGCACGTGCCCCCAGCGACTTACCATTAAAAGCCATCTCTAATTGGTCTTCCGGCACCTCACCTTCGCGCTCATCCAGCATACGGACAAACCCACCCAGAGGAATAGCCGCCAGTACGTACTCTGTTCCCGTACTATCGTTCCAACGCAATAAGGCCGGGCCAAAACCAATAGAAAAACGGATAACTTTGACGCCGCAGCGTCTGGCCACCCAAAAGTGGCCAAATTCGTGAAAAGTCACCAGTACGCCGAAGGTCAGCACTGCAATGACTATAGTCTGTAATGAATCCATAAATTAACTTGCCTGAAATCGTACGCTATAGGCCAAGGCCGCTCGGGCCGCCTGCTGCCTGGCCCAGCCATCTGCAGCCTGTATTACCGCCAGATCTATGGGTTCTTCAATCGTTGCCGCTACTAAAACTTCTTCTATTACAGCGGGTATCCCCATAAAGGGCAACCGGCCGGCCAAAAATTCTGCGACAGCGATCTCATTGGCCGCATTTAAAACCGCACTTGCGGTCCCTCCAGCCGCCCAAGCTTGGCGAGCTAGAGGCAAACAGGGGAATTTTTTCTCATCCGGCGATTCAAAATCCAATCTGGCTGTGGCAATAATATCCAGTCTGGAAACTCCCGCATCAATTCGTTCTGGCCAGGCTAATCCATAAGCAATTGGCGTGCGCATATCCGGGTTACCCAACTGCGCGAGCACCGAGCCATCGATATACTCAACCATTGAATGAATAACACTTTGCGGATGAACAACCACCTCGATATTACTGTCGTCGACATCAAACAGCCAGCAAGCTTCAATTAATTCAAGCCCTTTATTCATGAGGGTTGCGCTGTCGACGGAGATTTTCTGCCCCATAGACCAATTGGGATGAGCCACTGCCTGAGCAGGGCTTACCGTCTTCATTTGGGAAGGCGTAAATTGACGCAGAGGGCCGCCTGACGCAGTCAATAATATACCTCGCACACCGGCAGATTCCAGCGAACCACGAGGTGCAGGCGGCAAACACTGGAAAATGGCATTATGCTCACTATCAATCGGTAGCAGGGTAGCGCCTGAGTCACGAATAGCGTCCATAAAGAGTCCGCCAGCCATAACCAGAGCCTCTTTATTGGCCAGTAATACCTTCTTGCCCGCTCGGGCAGCTGCCAAAGTAGGGTTAAGCCCCGCAGCGCCAACAATCGCGGCCATCACAGCGTCAACATCGGCCGCTGCAGCCACTTCGCAACAGCCCGACTCACCCACCAATACTGATATATCCTGACCTGGCAACAGTGCCAGCAACCGTTCTGCTGCAACTTCACTTCCAACTACCGCATAGCGGGGTAAGTGGATACGACAGAGATCCGCCAGCGCTTCTACCCGGGTATTCGCCGTCAATGCATAGACTTGATAGCGATCGGGATGGCGCGCTATGACATCAAGCGTACTGATGCCGATAGAGCCCGTGGCCCCCAATACCGTGACCCATTGTCTCATAGCTGAGCAGCCATCAATAAACCAAAGGCAAACATAGGACCGGCGGCAAGAATGCTATCTACCCGGTCAAGTACACCCCCATGGCCAGGTAACAAGTTAGAACTGTCTTTCATATTGGCTTCGCGCTTAAACATACTCACGCTTAAATCACCTACTGCAGAAACAGCCGCGGTGACAATCGACAATATGACTGCCTGCAGCGCGGTCATACCGGGCAGACCATATAGATTCGCCACCACCAGAGAAACCGCCGCCACCAGCGTCAGGCCGCCAAAAAAGCCTTCCCAGGTTTTGCCCGGACTTACCTTCGGCGCCAGCTTTCTCTTGCCAATAGCTTTGCCGGTAAAATACGCCCCAATATCTGCCGCCACGACAATCAGCACCAGATAAAGAATTAGCCAGCTACCGTTTTCCTGCACACGCAAGTAGGCTAACGCTAACCAAACAAAAGAAATCAATAAAAGCCCCAACAGAGTACGCAACCATCGATGACTCCATAACGTAGTACTGGCAGGATAGCTAATCACCCACAGGAAGAGTATTGCCCACAGAGTGGTCGCACCAGCCATGGCCAACTCAAACCCTTTACTAGCATACCAGCCGGGCTCATTTGTAAACGCCAGAAGCGCCAGCAAGACAAGCGCCATCACCAGTGTAAACACATTTTGTCCGGTCGGATTCCAGCCTGCCAGACGGCCCCACTCCCAGCCCGCAATAGTGGCGGCTACTGCCAGGAATATTAACGTACCCTGTGGCGACAGTAGAAGACTGCCTATAAATATCAGGGCCAGAATCACACCTGTTATAATCCGTTTTTTTAGCAAGAATCCGTACCTGTAAAATGAATTTTATTATTAGTCGCAAGAGCATTACTGGTATGACCAAAACGTCTTTCGCGCTTGAGATATTCCGCGATCGCCTTACGAAAGGCGGCTTTGTCAAAGTCAGGCCAGTAGGTGTCGGTAAAATACATCTCGGTATAAGCTGCCTGCCATAATAAGAAATTACTAATCCGGTGCTCGCCACCTGTGCGGATCAAAAGGTCCGGCTTGGGTATGTCCGCAATACTAAGATAGCCATCAAAAACAGAGTCGTCCACTTGAGCCGCTGATAGCCGCCCGCTCGCGATATCTTCTGCCATACGCAATGCCGCTTGCGTGATATCCCATTGACCGCCGTAATCTGCAGCGATAACCAGGGTGCCATCCATATTGCTCGCAGTGAGCTGCTCGGCAGCCTGCATATCTTTTTGCAATTCTTCGTTGAAGCGATCTCGGCGACCGATAAAGCGCAGTCGCATTTTTTCCCCATGTAATCGCGGCACCTCAGTCTTAAGGTAACGGGAAAACAAGCTCATAAGGGCTTTGACTTCAAGAACAGGCCTGGCCCAGTTTTCTGAACTAAAGGCAAACAGCGTCAGGGTTTTGACCCCGGTATCCTGGCAGGCTTCCAGCACTCCGCGTATCGCCTCAACGCCAGCCTGATGACCGGCGGCAACAGCCTTTAATTTATTAGCCCTGGCCCATCGATTATTACCATCCATAATGATAGCAACATGGCGTGGCAGGGCTTCTGTAACTTGCAAACTACTCATTGGGCAGCCCCGAAACCGAAAAACGCATTTAGATTTCCATCAAATCTACTTCTTTGGCAGCCAACGCCTTATCCACCTTGGAAACAAACTCATCGGTAATCTTTTGGATATCATCCTGCGCACGACGATCCTCGTCTTCTGTTATATCCTTGTCCTTAAGCAATTCTTTCACGTCAGCTATCGCATCGCGTCTTGCATTACGAACAGATACGCGGGCAGATTCGGCCTCCGAACGGGCTTTGCGGGTAAAACCCTTACGTGTTTCCTCTGTCAACATTGGCATAGGTAGACGGATTACTGAGCCAGAAGTGGAGGGATTCAAGCCCAGATCGGATTTCATAATAGCCTTTTCGATATCAGGCACCATCTGCTTTTCCCAGGGCGTAACACTTAAAGTTCGCGCATCATCTATATTAACATTGGCTACCTGACTTAATGGTGTGTCGGACCCATAGTATTTCACCATAATACCGTCCAGTAGACTGGGGTGCGCACGACCAGTACGGATTCGGGCAAAGGCATGCGCCAAGGCATCTAGACTCTTGGTCATTCTAAGTTTGGCATCTTCTTTGATCTCTTCGATCACAATAGTTCTCCTGCAATTCTTAGTGCATGAGGGTGCCTTCGTCACCCCCTCGTACAATATTCAATAGGGCGCCCGGCTTATCCATCTTGAACACCCGGACCGGCATGTGATGATCACGACATAATAACACTGCGGTTAAATCCATTACCCCAAGCTGCTTGTCCAGCACCTCATCATAACCCAGCGCATCATATTTGGTTGCATCAGGATATAAAACGGGATCGGCGCTATACACACCGTCAACTTTAGTCGCTTTAAGGACTAATTCTGCCTCGATTTCAATGCCTCTTAAACAAGCTGCGGAATCTGTAGTAAAAAAGGGATTACCGGTACCGGCAGAAAAAATAACCACATCACCTTGATCAAGATAGCGGTGCGCGGTGCGACTGTCGTAGTGTTCAACAACACCACTCATGGGAATAGCCGACATTACACGGCTTCGAATATGGGAACGTTCGAGGGCATCACGCAAAGCCAGTGCATTCATCACTGTAGCCAACATGCCCATCTGATCACCGGTCACGCGATCCAGCCCGGCGGCACTGAGCGCCGCGCCGCGAAACAGGTTGCCGCCACCGACAACAAGGCCAACCTGCACGCCAATACCTACCAACTGGCCAATTTCCAGCGCCATTTGATCGAGAACTTTTGGATCTATTCCGAAACCTTCATCACCCGTAAGGGCTTCACCGCTAAGCTTAAGTAAAATACGTTTATATTTTTTTTCTTTTCCGACCATAACCAAGCTCCAGTGAATAAATAGCCGAAGCAGTCAAGCGACTACTTCGGCTAGAGATTCTACTGCAATTGCGCGGCAACTTCTGCAGCAAAATCCACTTCTTCCTTCTCAATGCCTTCACCCACTTCAAAGCGGACAAAAGAGATTACCTCAGCGCCGGCTTTGGCAGCCAGATTACCCACTGTTACGTCAGGATCTTTAACAAAAGGCTGCTTGGTCAGGCTGATTTCTTCCAAAAATTTGCGCACACGGCCAGAAACCATTTTTTCAATAATTTCTGCCGGCTTACCACTCTCTGCAGCCTGAGCCACATAGATAGCTTTTTCACTGGCTATCACGTCTTCAGGTACTTCATCTGGAGAGACAAACTGTGGATTTGACGCCGCAACATGCATGGCGACATCTTTGGCCAGCTCAGCATCGCCACCTTTCAGCGTCACCAATACACCGATGCGATTATTAGAATGGATATAAGCACCAACCACACTATCGGCCGAATCTGAAACAACAATACGACGGGGTGAGATATTTTCACCAATTTTCTGAACCAGAGCCTCACGACTCGTCTCGAGGCCGGCATCCAGCAAGGCCTGAAGATCAGTTGAACGCGCATCAAATGCTGCATCTACTACCTGACCCACAAAACCCATAAAACCCGCATCACGAGCCACGAAGTCGGTTTCACTATTGACTTCAACCAATACGCCAAAACTACTATCATCAGCAACGCGGGCAGCCACAACACCGTCAGCCGCGACACGACCGGCTTTTTTGGCCGCCTTCATGCCGGAAGATTTACGTAAGTCTTCAATTGCCTGCTCAATGTTTCCTTCAGACTCTCTTAGTGCTTTTTTACAATCGAGCATGCCTAATCCAGTACGCTCGCGCAGTTCTTTAATCATTGCCGCAGATATTGCTGCCATTGATCAAATCTCCTTTAGCTATGCCCCGCTACTGCAAGGCCAATAAATGTTTGGTTCAAAAAAGGGGGCAAAGCCCCCTCTGTTTACTACCAGCTGAATAGTTATTCAGCTGCGGCAGCAGGAACTTCTGCAGGGGCATCAGCAGCAACTTCGGCGGGAGCTTCAGCTTCAGCTTCGGCCTTTGCCTCTGTTTCAACTTCAACTTCGGCTTCTGCTCCAGCTTCTACTTCAACGAATTCATCGCCTACAGTGCCGCCCTGAGCCTGATTTTTACCTTCAGTAATCGCATCAGCGACCGCCTTGACGTACAATTTAATTGCACGAATAGCGTCATCGTTGCCAGGAATAACGTAATCGACGCCGTCCGGGTTGCTGTTACTATCAACAATACCAATAACCGGGATACCCAGCTTATTGGCTTCAGTAATAGCAATACGCTCGTGATCAACATCAATAACGAATAAGGCATCGGGCAAGCCGCCCATGTCCTTGATTCCGCCAATGGAACGATCCAGCTTTTCCATCTCACGGGTACGCATCAGCGCTTCTTTTTTAGTCAGCTTATCAAAAGTGCCGTCCTGAGACTGGGCTTCCAGGTCACGAAAACGCTTGATAGATTGACGAATAGTTTTGTAGTTGGTGAGCATGCCACCCAGCCAGCGGTTGCTGACAAAAGGCATACCAGCACGCTCAGCTTCAGCCTGAACCAGCTTGCTTGCTGCACGTTTGGTACCAACTAGAAGGATTTTGTTGTTGTTTGAAGCCAGTATTTTGATCATACCTAGGGCTTCATTCAACGCAGGAACAGTGTGTTCCAGGTTGATGATATGAATCTTATTACGAACACCGAAAATATATTGATTCATTTTCGGGTTCCAGTAGCGGGCTTGGTGACCAAAGTGAGCACCAGCCTGCAACAGATCACGCATGGATACAGTTGCCATAATAGTTTACCTATATTTGTATGGGTTAAGCCTCCACACATCCCATATCTCAACCAGTTTTACCCAGCACCCAGAGACACGTGACGATGTATGTGCGACGTTTTAGTTTACGGTTTCGGCCATAGCAGCCAGAAACCGCGCGCTTTATACCATAATACCGAGGTAAATTAAAGCCTGAAATCAGATAAGACTGGTAGGACGGAAGGCCGGCATCCAGTACAATGACCGCCCTTTTTAGCTAGTAACGGACCAAACTATGGCGGTGACGATAAAAACGCCTGTCGAAATAGAAAAAATGCGGGTAGCGGGCCGCTTGGCTGCGGAAGTACTGGAAATGATTGCGCCGCAGGTAGTGGCCGGGGTCACCACGGGTGAACTGGATAAGATTTGCCACAATTATATGGTAGATGAGCAAGGCTGTATCCCAGCCCCGCTCAATTATCACGGTTTTCCGCGCTCCATCTGTACGTCCATCAATCAGGTGGTATGTCACGGCATTCCCTCTGATGAGAAAAAACTCAAAAACGGCGATATTATCAATATCGACATTACCGTTATAAAAGATGGTTACCACGGCGACACCAGCGCCATGTTCCTGATAGGTAAAGTTGATAATCACGCCCAGCGCCTGGTGTCAGTTGCCCAGGAATGTCTCTACAAAGCCATAGACATCGTCAAACCCGGCATTCGGCTGGGTGATATTGGCCATATCATACAGACCCACGCCGAAGCTCAACATTACGGGGTAGTGCGAGAGTACTGTGGCCATGGCATTGGCCTGGTATTCCACGAAGACCCTCAGGTGATGCACTACGGCAGACCCAACAGCGGAATGATTATCGAAGAAGGCATGTGTTTCACCATAGAACCCATGATTAATGCGGGCACCTGGAAGACCAAGCTCAACAAACGAGATGGCTGGACTGTGACGACAGCCGACCGAAGGCTATCCGCCCAGTGGGAGCACACGCTCGCCATTACTGCTACAGGCTGTGAGGTCCTAACTGCCCGCAAGGATGAGGCTTATTACAGCGCCTAATATGCCTGAACTCTCCTTTATCAATAAAAAAGCTGCTCTCAGTCAGCTCGAAGCAGGCCAAACTCTGACTGCTGTGCTGAAAAGCAGCTTAATCAAAGCAAGCGAGGACATGAATCTGGCCTTTCGCACTGGCCGACCGGCAACTGACCTGGTCCACGCTCGCGCCAATGCCGTTGACTGCTGCCTGCAAATAGCCTGGGATAGACTCGGATTAAATCAGGAAGCCGCCAGTCTTATCGCCGTGGGTGGCTATGGCCGCGGGGAACTACACCCGCACTCCGACATTGACGTATTGATTCTACTCGACACTGAGACCTCTGTGTCGCTGAACAGTAAGCTAGAGCAATTCGTCACCCTGCTATGGGATATCAGTCTTGATGTAGGGCACAGCGTCCGCACCGTTGCCGAGTGCGCAGAGCAAGCAGCGAAAGATATCACTGTTGTCACCAATATAATGGAGTCACGCACCCTGACCGGCAGCGAAGAGCTGCGCCAGCAAATGCTACAGGCTACAAGCAGTAAACACATGTGGTCTAGCCGTCAGTTTTACTCCGCAAAGTGGGAAGAACAGATTATTCGGCACAAAAAATTTGCCAATACCGAATACAATCTGGAACCCAACATCAAAAACGGCCCTGGTAGCCTGCGCGACATCCAGATGATCAGCTGGATTGCGCAGCGACATTTTGATTGCAGCCACAAAGACTCTCTGGCAGATTTTGGACTACTGACGACCGAAGAAATGAGCCTGCTGAACAGGGGCCGTGAATATCTGTGGAGAATTCGCTGGGGGCTTCACCTCATTACGGATCGCGCTGAGGACCGCGTGCTGTTTGATCACCAACGCGCGCTGGCTGAAATGTTTGGTTTTCACGACACAGAGGAGAGCCTGGCTGTAGAAGGCCTCATGCAGGAATATTATCGATGGACGCTAGCCATCGCAGAGCTCAATGACCTGCTGGTTCAGTTGTTTGATGAAAGCATATTACAAGCCTGCGAACCCGCCCTGGTTCAACCGATCAATCAGCGCTTTCGAGAATGTAACGGTTATATTGAGGCTAACAACGACAAAATATTCATTAATCATCCTCCGGCAATTCTTGAACTATTTGTGCTTATGGCGCAAAACGATCGAATTATCGGTCCCAGAGCGTCAACCATTCGCCTGGTTCGCGAAGCACGACACCTGATTAATGACGCCTTTAGAGCCGACCCGCGTAACCGCGCGATGTTCATGGAATTATTACGTTCGCGCAACAAGCTGGCAACCCAATTACGCCGCATGAACCGCTGGGGAATTCTGGGTAAATACCTGCCTGAGTTTGGCCGTATTGTTGGCAAGATGCAGCATGATCTGTTCCATATTTACACTGTCGACGCACACACCATACAAGTCGTAAAAAACATGCGCTTATTTGGTTACTCCAATTACTCTGACAAATTTCCGGTCGCCTCAACCATCGTCAAGCAATTACAGAAAATTGAACTGCTCTACGTGGCGGGCCTCTATCACGACATAGGTAAAGGAAGAGGCGGCGATCATTCAGAATTGGGTGCAGTTGACGCAGCTCTGTTCTGCAAGAACCACGGCTTCAGTACGCGTGATACAGAAATCGTCGTTTGGCTGGTAAAAAGTCATCTGGTCATGTCGAGCACATCCCAACGCAAGGATATCTCCGACCCTGAAGTGATCAAGGAGTTTGGTCTGATGGTGGGAGACCAGCTCCATCTCGATTACCTCTATGCCCTAACCGTCGCCGACATTAACGCCACTAACCCCACGCTGTGGACGTCCTGGCGGGCCTCATTGATGCGCCAGCTCTACCTGGAAACCAAACGCGCTTTACGCCGTGGACTCGAAAGCCTGAATAATCGTCAGGAATGGGTGATAGAAACCCAGCAAACGGCAATCCGTATATTGGAGGATGAGGGCTACGATGCGGACGAAGTCACTACGGCATGGCACAAGCCCGGAGATGACTACTTTCTGCGTGAAACAGCTTCCGACATTGCCTGGCAAACAAGAGCGCTCATCAATCGGCAAGATACTGGCTCGCCGCTAATTTTGATTAAAGACACAACCGCACGACAGTACGAGGGCGCCACCCAAATATTTATCTGCACAGCGGCACACTCAAACTTATTTGCGCTCACCTCGGCTATATTTGAGCAACTTCATCTCAATATCCAGGATGCCCGTTTTTATGAAGACGATGCGGGCAACAGTATGAACACCTTTATCGTACTGGAAGCAAATGGTGAACCCATTGGTAAATCACCTGCTCGGCTTGAGGAAATCAAAGAGATACTGGGACAGGCACTGCGGGACCCAGACGCCCTGGTCTCTACCATTGACCGACATCTGGCAAGAGCTCTGAAACATTTCTCCTATCCAACAACCGTGACGATTGAACTGGACTCCAGCCGGGACCAGACTGTGATCGAAGTGATTACACCTGACCGCCCGGGATTACTGGCAAGGCTTGGCCGGCTGTTTATTGAGCAGGGTATAAGTTTGCAAAATGCCAAGATCAGTACCATGGGAGAACGCGTAGAAGACGTATTTTTTGTCACCGACATCCATGGTCAAGCTATCTCAGATCCGGCCGTCTGGCGGCGACTGGAAGTCGAAATTTGTGACACTCTGGACAACTCTGAAGAAAAATAACATGAACCCTGACTTATCCTTATTACAGGCCTATCCTTTTGAACGACTTAAGCAGCTCAAAAGAGGCATAGAACCCAAGCCCGAGCATAATGCCATTGCACTATCTATCGGTGAACCCAAACATCCACCGCCACAATTTGTGCTGCAGCACCTGCAAGATCAGCTTGGATTAATCTCCAATTACCCAAGTACTATCGGCAGCATTGAATTGCGCAGCACAATTGCCCAGTGGCTATGTCGCCGTTTTCAACTGACCGAACTGGACCCGGTAAGCCAGGTACTGCCCGTAAACGGTACCAGAGAAGCCTTGTTTGCATTTGCCCAGGCCATGATTGACAGAACCGAGGGAAACCCTCTGGTACTGATGCCCAATCCTTTCTACCAGATATATGAAGGTGCAGCATTGCTGGCAGGCGCCAAACCCTATTTTCTACAATGCGATGCCACGACTGACTACCTGCCAGATTTTGATTCAGTAAGTCCAGAAACCTGGGGTGATTGCCAACTACTGTATATCTGCTCTCCAGGCAACCCCACCGGCAAGGTCATCAAGCGCAATACATTACAAAAACTGATTGAACTGGCACATCGTCACAATTTTATTATTGCTGCCGACGAATGTTATTCGGAAATATACCCCGACGAGACGACACCCCCTGAAGGCCTACTGCAAGCTTCGGCGGCGATGGGAAACGATGATTACAGCCGCTGCATGGTTTTCCACAGCCTGTCCAAGCGCTCCAACCTGCCAGGCTTACGCTCCGGTTTTGTCGCTGGCGACAAAAGCCTGATTGAACAATTCCTGCGCTATCGCACCTACCATGGCTGCGCGATGTCCTTACCCATTCAGCAGGCAAGTATTGCCGCCTGGAATGACGAATCTCACGTACTCGATAACAGAGATCTATATCGACAGAAATTTGCCGCGGTAACAGAAATACTGACACCTTGCATGAAGATCGAACAACCTGACGCTGGCTTTTATTTGTGGCCACAATTAGAGCAAAGCGATACCTTATTGGCCCAACAACTATATCGCGAGGGCAATATCACAGTACTTCCAGGTAGTTTTCTCGGCCGCGAGGTCAACGGCATAAACCCGGGCGCCAATCACATTCGCATGGCTCTCGTTGCGACGATTGATGAATGCACTACGGCAGCACATCGGATCAGACAAATAATAGAAGCCTCATGCTAAAGCAGGATCGGGCAGACTATATTCGTCAGCGACTTGGCGAGCTTTATCCCAAGCCACCCATCCCGCTTGACCACAAAGACACCTATACCTTGTTGGTAGCCGTATTGCTGTCTGCCCAATGTACCGATGAACGAGTCAACAAAATAACACCCGGACTATTTTCGCTGGCCGACAATCCAGCAGATATGTGCCGAATACCTGTCGATAAAATTCGCGCGGCGATCAAACCCTGCGGGCTATCGCCGCAAAAATCCAAGGCGATCAGCACGCTATCACAGATGTTAGTAGACCAATACAACGGCGAGGTACCCCCAGACATAGACGCGCTGGAAACACTGCCTGGCGTCGGCCACAAGACAGCCAGCGTCGTCATGTCACAAGCATTTGGCGTACCGGCATTCGCGGTTGATACTCACATCCATCGACTGGCCCAACGCTGGGGGCTCACCAAAGGCAAGAATGTTAGCCAGACGGAGTGCGACCTGAAGAAATTATTCCCTATAGAAAGCTGGAATGCTCTGCACCTGCAGATCATTTATTACGGACGAGAGTATTGCTCGGCACGCGGCTGTGACGGTACGGTATGTGAAATTTGCAGAACCTGCTATCCGCGGCGCAAAAACCCCATACTCACCCGCAAAGCCTAGGACTCAAAGCAGCTAAAGTGCTAAGCTACGCGCCCTTTTAAATGAACTAGCCGATCACATTATATGAGCATTACCTTATTTGGCATTAACAACTGCGACACAGTCAAAAAAGCACGCCGGTGGCTGGATGATCACCAAGTGAAATATCAGTTTCACGACGTTCGCGCTGATGGGCTCGACCCGACTATAGTGACTAGCTGGTTAACCCGACTGGGTTGTGAAAAAGTGGTAAACAAGCGTTCGACGACTTGGAAACAGTTAGACGAGGCGCAGCGTAATCAACTCGACAACAAAACAGCGCTGGCGCTTATTTTGCAACACCCGACGCTAATCAAACGCCCCCTGTTGGAAGGCGACGACATTCTAGAGGTCGGCTTTAAAGCTGAGCTCTATCAATCACTATTTAATAGCTAAAGAGGTTCTATTCCCATGACTACATCTGCATTTGCCCTGGGCTTTGGTATTGGCACACAAAATAATAACGGTGACTGGCTTGAAGTTTTCTACCCGGCGCCACAAACCCATATAGACTCGGCTGCTATCAACGCAATTGCCAGCTGCGTGGATTACAGCGGTGGTAATCAGACCATCTCAGTAGAAAACGAAACTCTGGATCAAATAGCCGGCGCTCTGGAAAGTGCCGGCTTTACTGCGCAGGCTGAAATTGCACAGCAATTATCCGGCAGTCAGGCACCTTTGGTTGTAACAATCCTGGCAACTGATACCGCCCCCACAACCGTACCTGAGGGCTATCTTAAGCTGCACCTCCTCTCTCATCGGCTGGTTAAACCTCATAACACTGACCTGACAGGCCTGTTTGGTGTACTCCCCAATGTGGCCTGGACAAACCAGGGCGCGATTGACGTCAATGAACTGACCGCTCGGCAACTGGCCGCCCGCATGAAGGGCGAGTTGCTTGAAGTTATGTCGGTCGACAAATTCCCCAAAATGACCAACTATGTTGTACCTGCTGGCGTACGAATCGCGCATACAGCACGGGTAAGACTAGGAGCCTACCTCGGCGAAGGCACAACCATAATGCATGAAGGTTTTGTCAATTTTAACGCCGGAACTGAAGGACCAGGCATGATAGAAGGCCGAATTTCAGCCGGCGTATTTGTTGGTAAAGGCTCTGATTTAGGTGGCGGTTGCTCTACTATGGGCACCTTATCGGGCGGCAACAACATCATTATTGGCATTGGAGAAGAATGCCTGATTGGAGCCAATGCAGGTGTCGGAATACCGCTGGGAGACCGCTGTACAGTAGAGGCCGGCCTGTATATAACGGCAGGTAGTAAAGTGACGGTCATTAGCGAGGACGGCACTAAAGCGGGCACTGCCAAGGCCAGAGATTTAGCGGGTCAGTCTGATTTACTATTTCGCCGTAATTCGCAAAATGGCGCATTGGAGTGTCTGGCGAATAAATCTGTCATTGAACTCAACGAAGCACTGCACGCTCATAACTAAGGCCCGCCTATGTCCAGCTCTGCCACTGTGTCCCTGGCGATGGATCTCATTCGTCGCCAGTCTGTTACCCCTGAAGATGCCGGCTGCCAACCGCTTATGCTGGAGAGGCTGGAGGCGATCGGTTTCAAAACCTCCCATCTGCGCTTTGACGATGTCGATAATTTTTGGGCCGTACATGGCGACAGCGGTCCAATACTGGCATTTGCTGGCCACACTGATGTAGTGCCCACCGGCGCTGAGACCGACTGGGATAGCCCTCCGTTTGAACCGACACTGCGCGACGGAATGCTCTATGGTCGCGGTAGCGCAGACATGAAAGGCTCGCTGGCGGCAATGATTGTAGCCTGCGAGAGCTTTTTGGCCGAACACGCTGACCACACCGGACGTATTGCATTCCTGATAACCGCTGACGAAGAAGGTATCGCCGTCAATGGCACGGTCAAGGTAATAGAACATTTACAGGCACAGGGCGAACATATTGACTGGTGTATTGTCGGCGAACCGTCCAGCACGACTGATGTAGGCGATACCATCAAAAACGGCCGCAGGGGATCTCTGGGCTGCGAACTGACGATTAAGGGCGTACAAGGCCATGTCGCCTACCCTCATCTGGCCGCCAACCCGATCCATATGTGCGCACCGGCGCTGGCTGAACTGGCCTCGACAGAATGGGATCAGGGCAATGAATTCTTTCCCGCCACCTCGTTTCAAATATCGAATATTAATGGCGGAACCGGTGCCACCAATGTCATTCCGGGCACGCTCAATGTGGTATTTAATTTCCGCTTTTCGACCGAATTAAATGCCGATATTCTCAAGGCAAGAACGGAGAAAATACTCCATAGCCACGGTCTGGATTTTAGCACCAACTGGAACTTAAGCGGTCAGCCATTCCTGACCGACAGCGGCGATCTGGTGGAAGCAGTAAAAGCCGCGATTATGGAAGTAACCGGAAAAGAAACCGAGTTATCCACCGCAGGAGGAACCTCCGATGGACGTTTTATTGCTCCGACAGGCTCACAAGTTATTGAACTAGGCCCAGTCAACGCAACTATTCACAAGGTCAACGAATGCGTAAAAGCCAGCGATCTGGACCTGCTGACGCGGATGTATCACTTAACGCTAGTGAAGCTACTGACTTAGCGCAATATCACACCAATAGGTATCATTATGGAAGTTAACCCCCTATCCACCTGGCACAAATTAGTAGCCTCCCAAGACCCCTCTGGTCTGGATGCGCTGCTTTGCGACGAAGTGGTTTTTCACTCACCGATAGTGCATACACCGCAGAGAGGAAAAGCCATCACCCAGCTTTACCTGACGGCAGCGTTTCAAGTTTTTTTCACCGAATCTTTCCGTTATGTGCGTGAGCTTGAGGGTCGTCACGATGCCATTCTCGAATTTGAAGTAGATATTGATGGCATCAAAGTCAATGGCGTGGATATGATTCAATGGAATGAGGAAGGGAAAATCACAGAATTCAAGGTCATGATTCGGCCGCTGAAAGCGGTCAACCTAATCCATCAAAAAATGGCTGAAGTTTTACAGGCGAAGAGCTAGACAAATTAACACCAAAGACCACTAGCCCATTTTTTTCAAAGTATAAATATCATAGCGCGAGGATTTACCGCTTAATTGTGTAGCAGGCGCCCTGCCGCCAAGAAAGGCGCCAATACGAGGGCGCTTTACCACTACCCGATAACGGGCCTTTTCAAGCGCTGCCGCCAATAGGTCTCCAGAGTCTTCATCAGTGCCTACAATATCCCTAAAACTGGACATTTCCTTCTTTACGGCAGCTGTTTTTTTGGAGTGGGGATACATCGGGTCCAGATAAATCACATCGGCGACAGGGGCCTGGGCCGATAATAAATACGTTAAAGCATCGCTGCTCTCGACCGTCATCCGAGTTGCGATGGAAGCAACATCTCCATCGCTGCTGGTCAGGGCTCTCTGCCAACCGTCAATCAACAGTGCCGCTACAATCGCAGAGCGCTCCAGCAAGTGAACGGTACAACCGAGTGAGGCCAACACCCATGCATCCTGTCCCAGCCCCGCCGTGGCATCCAGTACCGACGGACTAGACACTTTATTTAAACCTACAGCGCGAGCAATTAATTGCCCCTTGCCGCCGCCTTGCAGGCGTCTGTGGCGGGCCTTGCCCTCACTAAAATCGACAAATACTGGCCCGGGGGCTTTGGCGCCACATTGGCATAACGCGACACCTTGAGCATCAACCCGCAGGTAATAATGTCCATCAATATCAGCCAGCCGGCGCACGACAGGGCTAGATATTCTGCCCGAAATGGCTTGAGCCATAGGCAGAAATACTTCATCTGCACACAGTACGGGTATCAAAGGGTTTAGAGTCATGCTTGCGTAAACTAGTTTGCTATCGGTAACAAACGTAGTTCCACCCGCCGATTTTGCTCCCGCCCATAGGCATCGTCATTGCTGGCTATCGGGAAACGAGGACCAAAGCCGGCAGTTTGAACCCGACCAGACATAACACCCTGCTGCATAATATATTGACCTACCGACTCCGCCCGGCGCTCACTCAATAATTGATTGTGTTCAAAAGAGCCGGTTGAATCGGTATGGCCTTCTACCTTAATAGCAGTCTTGTCAAATTCATTTAAGACGAGTACCACTGAGTTCAGCACAGAATGAAAGCCTGAACGAATATCGTAGCGATCTACATCAAAGGTAATATTGCCCGGCATTATCAGCCGTAAATTGTCGCCCTCACGCTGCACTCGCACGCCAGTACCTTCAAGTTGGGCACGCAACGCGGCTTCTTGCCGGTCCATGTAATATCCAATACCTCCACCAATCGCACCGCCCGCCACTGCTCCGGTAATAGCACCCTTGGTACGGTCACTTTTACTTGAGGTAGCGACACCAATAAGCGCTCCCGTCACCGCACCAACACTGGCACCCTTGGCGGTATTGCTCATTTCCTGCTCGCCGGTATAAGGGTCGATAGAGGTACAGCCCGCCGCCGCGATTAAAAACAGCACCATTATGATGATCTTCATATAAAACTCCAATTGCCTGAAAACGTCACGCTGACGTAATCTGAGACAAATCAAAACCACAAAGTATCCCTGTTCGAATGAACGCAGTCTGAATTTACAAGCATAGTTTGGCATGGGTCACAAAACGGGCAAACAGTGCGCTAGAATTACAAACCCTGCCACCAATTGATGCCTAGCGCCTCAGTTTTTGTATGCGACCACCGGTAATGCTGTCGGTTGCTCGATCGGTTCCGTGAGTGCCCAGTAATATCGGCTTGTGGCCACGGGTGCGTATATTCACTCTCACATTATAGGCATGCCTGCTTCGGCCATGTTTGTCGGTAATTTTGTATCGGTGTATTGCTTCGCCACCGGTAATACCTGTCTCTCCTGTCAAGAAGCAATGGATAGACTCCACTTCTTCTCCTGCTAGTTCGACACCTTTTAAACGGGCCAGGTATTTCCTCATACGCTCGACAAATCGCACGCTATCCACGTCAATTAAATACGCACCCTCGCGATCTGAGGTTGGTACTTTGGCCGCAAAATCGCCAAGATATATCTGCCCTGGCTCCCCCGCCTCCAATATGCGGGCCAGTTCGACCGTCACATCGCCCACGATGTAACTAAACATCGTGGGGTTCAAGGCTTCTGCCTGATAGAACTCATAGTGACTGCCGACATGGAAACCTGTGCGTATTATCGGTACTGTCTTGGCGCGCGCGTTTTGCCTCGCCAGTGCATTGTCTGCGATGGTCATCAGCATAAACTGAAACAAGTGCACACTGGCCAATGCGGACTGATCCCGATTCCAGATATAAAAGCCGTCACCTGTAGTAGTACGGGCGAAATCGATATCAATATCACGTTTTAGCATTTTGCTATAGGCGGAATTAAGAGAATAGGAAAGACTATTCAATTGGCTGGTTTGCTCAAATGGAGTCAGTAAGGAGAAGTCCACGATATCGAACAGCAATACCGCGCGGCTGGCAACATAGCTAATGCTATAGCGTCCTACGACATCTTCAATTACATCCAAGGCCGGCGAGTCAGGCTGAAGGGGTACAGGCAGAGACACCTTGGTTATTGGTATACCGAAGCGTCGCGCCGTACTTTCGAACTCCAGGTCATTCATTTTTCGCTTACTGGCAATAAGACGGCGCACAAAATTGCCATTTAACGCATCCAGGCGGTCTCGAGGCTCTCCATCCTGAAGGCTGGAAGTAAATTGAGCCAAAAAGTAATGTGGCACCAACAGTACATCGATACCATCAGGGCGGGGGCGCCAGCACAGGACGATGTTTTTCCCCAGACCCCAGTGTTTGCGCAGCGCCTTTTCAAGATATTGCATGCTGCCACGGTGAGAAACACCCAGTCGCTCCAGTCGCTGTGCCGGAGTTGACCTAATAATGGTTTCAGTACTTGCTGGCATTCACAATTTCCCTAAAAAACCGTAAGTAGCCCATCCACTGTCCGATCTGCTTAACAATATCTTACTCTGATCTACCGCTTTGTCCCAGCTGTGCTAGACTCTGAAAAAAGAGGGGTGACCACGCATGTATAGTATATCTCGCATTAAACTGACAATCGCACTTTTTATTACTTCATTTCTGATCGCCTGCGCTGACTATCCTATGTCGTTTAACAATAGAAACGTATTTGAAGAAGATCCTTTGTTTACTAACTATGAAATAGCCGACGTGGCACTTGCGGCCTGCGTAAAACAAAGTATTGCTGACCAGAAAGCGTCACGTTCAAACGGTTTACTGCATCTGAACTGCTCCGAAGCTGGCATTATGAGCCTCGCCGGAATCGAGACATTTTATGCATTGGAACATCTGAATGTATCTAGTAACGAAATTAGTAAGCTGGATGAAATAAATAGCCTGGGGCGGTTGGAGACACTCGATATTTCCAACAACAGCATTACTTCCGTGGTTCGACTCTCCGATCTGAACCACTTGAGTAAAGTTGACCTTAGCGGCAATGCTGCACTGGATTGTGCCTCAACAAAGGTGCTGTCGGAAATAGTCGGCAGCGGGTTGAGCCTACCAGATCACTGCAAGAACTAGCTCTACCGGCCTCTGCTACGCAAGACCGTGCAGAGGCTTAAGCAATAACAGCTAAATCAATCATTCAAATCTGGTTCAAAAAACAACCAGTTAATATCGGGAAACTCAGAGCGCATACCAGATTCTACCTGGTTAATCGCTTGTACCAATTCATTGCCCGTGCCAACACTGACCATTTGCGCCTTCACCGCAACCATAATACCCGGTCCCTGCTGCATCGTAATGAGGTTAAATAGTTGATCTACCTCGGGACGACTAGCAACATATTGCTCCATTTTGTCATGTATTTCGGGGTCGGCCGATTCTCCAACTAACAACGAGCGGACCTCTATACCTACCAGACCAGCCACAATCACCAGCAAAACACCAATAGCAATAGATCCCATAGCGTCATAAACAGGGTTGCCTGTGACTGCCGTCATGCATATAGCCAGTAACGCCAATACCAGTCCCGCTTGAGCTGCGATATCTTCACCCATGACCACCAACAGCTCGCTCTGTCGACTGTGGCGAAACCATTGCCACAATGACTTCTGACCACGCACTTTATTGACTTCAATAATACAGGCGCGTAACGAAATACCCTCCGCAAAGATGGCAAAAACCAGCACGACTATTGCAATCATTGGCGATGAAACAGGCTGAGGGTCTGACAATTTGTGTACACCCTCATAGATCGAAAAGATTCCTCCGACCGAAAACAAAAGCACAGCAACTACAAAGGACCAAAAATAAATTTCCCGACCATAACCTAGAGGATGACGATCATCGGCTGGTTTAATCGATCGCTTTAGCCCTAATAGCAATAATAATTGATTGGCCGAATCCGCAGTAGAGTGAATAGCCTCGGCCAGCATAGCGCTAGAACCGGTGACCGCTGCGGCGGCAAACTTAGCCACAGCAATTGCCGAATTGGCTCCCAAGGCATACAGTACAGTCTTGACACTATCAGCACCCGTTGACATCAATAAATCCTTTATTTTTGACAGTTGTTAACATACATAAGTATAAAACCGATATAACAGGGCACTACTATGAGCGAATACACGTTCCACGCCAAGCTTCGCGCAAAACTAAATCTTGTCATCTTCGGAACCGACACCCCTGCCGGCCGCACATTTGATCTAGCCCTGATTTACGCGATTACGATTAGTGTTGTGTTAGTAATGCTCGACTCCGTGGAAGCGATATCTGCACAACATAGCCAGTTTTTCTACTATGCCGAATGGGGTTTCACTATCCTTTTTACGTTTGAATACCTTACAAGACTCTATTGCTCACCTAGACCCTGGCACTACGCACGATCATTTTTCGGTCTGGTCGATCTATTATCAATCCTGCCGACTTATCTGGCCTTTGCCTACGGCGATGCCTCATATTTAATTATTATTCGCCTATTCAGGGTTTTACGTATTTTCCGCATACTCAAATTAATGCGCTACCTCAGCGAGGCCAATGTCCTGATGCGGTCAATGTTACTGGCGCGCAGAAAAATACTGGTATTTTTTATGTCTGTACTGGTACTGACGTCAGTATTCGGCTCCCTTATGTTTATCATTGAGGGCCCCGACCACGGCTTTACATCGATACCCCGAAGTATTTACTGGGCTATTGTCACCATTACCACGGTCGGTTATGGCGATGTGGTGCCTCAAACCTGGTTGGGACAAACACTTGCTTCGCTCACCATGGTCATCGGTTATGCCATTATCGCGGTACCCACCGGCATTATTACTGCAGAATTATCAATGGAACTACAGCGCACAAAAAACCTGCTCAGCTGTCCCGGCTGCAGTCGCGGTGGCCACGATACCGATGCCAGCAACTGCAAATTCTGCGGTCATGAATTGCCGCAAGAATAGACTGATCTATTTACTTTGAAAACGATCAGTCCCCTGTTGAACCAACTCACGCCATTGCTCTGTGCTAAGTATTTCACCATCATCATCTACCGCCGGATACACAATTTCACGACGATCACAAAATGCTGCCAGACGAGGGTGACACCAGCGAAAAAACAAACGCTGATATTCCACCTCGTCGATACGTGATTCGTTGTATAGACCCGCCAGAAAACGCTGTCGTTGCGCCTCAGCTAATATCACTGCAGCGGCCACCGACACATTCAGCGATGCCACCATGCCCATCATCGGAATGACCACGCTGCGGTCCGCAAGATTCTTGCCTTCTTCACTGACACCTAGCCGCTCAGCACCCAACAACAGAGCAGTCGGACGGGTATAATCGACCTCTCTGTAATCACAGGCGGACTCATTCAAATCTGCCGCAACCACCTGAAAGCCTTGTTCCTTGAGCCCGGACACACAAGATGTCAATGAGGTTTCGCGTTGCATTTCAACCCACTGATGGCTGCCTTTGGCAGTCCCCAGGTAGGGACGATATGCTTCACCCGGCGGCACTATGGCATGAACCTTCATCACACCAGCGGAATCGCCCGTACGCACGATCGCAGACAAATTACGACCTTTGTGAACATGGTCGGTAATTATGGTCAGGTCTGGCTGGCGCATAGCGAGCACCAACTTTATTCTTGTTAATCGTTCGGGTGTCATTTCAATCCTGTTATCAAGCAGCCATCAGTGTCATGAAAATATGCGATACTAGAGACACAAATTATAGAGCACATAGTATGGGTGAGACACTTATTCAGTACGAGCCAATAATCAGGCTAACCGCATCGATCAGTATCTTTGCACTAATAGCGCTATGGGAGCTTCTCTCACCCCGCCGCGAGCTTCTGTTCAGCCGACGCCTGCGATGGAGCAATAATATTGCACTGACGTTTGTCAACACGATCACCCTGCGTTTGCTGGTACCTGTAGCCGCAGTGAGCGCTGCCTACCAAGCTAGCGAACACAGCTGGGGCCTACTTAACACGCTAAACCTTCCGCCCCTGTTGTCTATCGTTATTGCTCTATTATTACTCGATCTGGCAATCTACCTTCAGCATATGATTTTTCATAAGGTGCCTGTATTTTGGCGCCTACACCGAATGCACCACACCGACATGGATTTTGATCTGACTTCTGCAGCGCGCTTTCACCCTTTGGAGATGATACTCTCCATGTTTATAAAGATTGCCGTCGTGATGCTGCTTGGTGCGCCAGTAATAGCCGTTATTTTGTTTGAGGTTATTCTTAACGCGACGGCCACATTTAATCACGGCAATATCCGTCTGCCGGGAAAGCTGGATTCCGTGCTGCGTATATTTATAGTAACTCCCGATATGCACCGCGTGCATCACTCTATATACCCTGAAGAAACCAACAGTAACTACGGTTTCAATTTACCGTGGTGGGACCGACTATTGGGTACTTACTGTGCTCAACCCAGGGATGGCCATCTGGATATGACAATAGGCTTGAATGAGTTTCGCAGCAGCCGAGAAATCTGGCTGGACCGGCTGCTGCGACAGCCTTTCATTAAAAACGATGTTACTCAATCCAAAACTTGAATCAGCTTGCTAATTGCCTGTTGCCGTCACAATCTATTGCCGCTAGCATCTACTCATGAAACAAAAAATGCCCACACAAGGTCGCTCAACAAACACCGAGATTTCTTCTTTTTTAGAGAAATCCAAAATCTCTCCCAGCAGAGCGAAAACCGGCCGGATTTTATTTACCCTGGACGCTACAGCCAGCCGACAACACTCTTGGGATCAAGCCTGCCAATTGCAAGGCGATATGTTTCGCAGTACACGTGATATTGGTGCGCTCACTATCAAATTATGTTTTTACCGCGGCTTCAATGAATTTAAAGCCAGCCCTTGGCTAATCGATACCGACAAACTACTGGGTTTAATGTCCAGGGTACAATGCCAGGGTGGCTATACCCAGATTCGTCGCGCGCTCAAGCTTGCCATCAAAGAACATGAAAAACAGCCCGTCGATGCGGTAGTATTGATTGGCGACGCTATGGAAGAAAACATAGACGAGTTATGCAACTTGGCAGGTATATGCGGACTAAAGAAGCTGCCTGTATTTATCTTTCAAGAAGGCTACGAGACCACAGCAGCCACCGGCTTCGCAGAGGTGGCCAGGCTTTCAGGTGGCATTCACTGTCAATTTGACCAGCACTCTGCAGAGCAACTACGTGAATTACTCACAACCATAGCCATTTACGCTACCGGCGGACAAAAAGCCTTATCAACCAGGCAACATCACTCTGAGCTTGTGCACAGACTACTGAAACCAACAGCGGATTAACGATGCCCCGACTACTACTCCTTCTGGCGATTGCGCTGGCCATTTATATGGCCTATCAGTGGCTGCAAAAACAGCCCGCGAAACAACGCAAAGTCAAACTGTGGCAGATTGCTGCGTGGTCCATCGCCGGCCTTTTACTGCTGTTGGTCGTCACCGGGAGAATACCCTTGATAGGGGCCATCTTCGCCGCCATTTTACCCTTGGCAAAACGCCTTTCACCGCTATTACTACGAGCACTGCCCTTTCTTCATCAGCAATACAAACAAAACACCGCCAATCAGGCTAGTGACTCACAAAAATCCAGCGTCAATACCGATATCATCGCCCTGCAACTTGATCACGACAGCGGCCAAATAACTGGCCAGGTGTTAGATGGACCACACTCAGGCCAGCAGCTCGACCAGCTAAGCCAGGCTGAACTAGAACAAGTGTGGCTTTATTGCCAAAAACACGACCAGGAATCAACCCAGCTACTCGCCACCTACTTACAACATCGCTTGGGCGACGATTGGGGTTTCATAGGCAATAAAGATCAATATTCGACACAAACAAATCGCAATATGGAGCGAGAAGAAGCACTTCAGGTGCTAGGCCTACCGGAGACTGCGACTAAAGAAGAGATAAAATCGGCTCACCGTCGTCTTATTCAAAAATTGCACCCCGACCGAGGTGGCAGCGACTATTTAGCCGCACAAATCAACCTGGCTAAAGAGTGTTTATTGAAAGACTGAGCCAAATCATTGCCTATAGTGCTTTGGTCGACTAAATTTAAGCTTTCTATGACGAGATTGTGAAGCCGATGAACCAGCATATGCCCAATATGGTTGCAGTAATGACCCCCTTCCCATACTCCATCAAGGAGACGGCGACCATAGCCGATGCCGAAAAGATGATGGAGGAGCATAATATCCACCATTTACCTGTCATGGTCGACGGTAATATCGACAGCATCGTCTCCCAGCGCGACTTGCAGCGAGCTAGATTGGTAGGACACCGAACCCAACCAGAAGAAGAGCTTCAAGTAGGCGATATCAGCCCTACTCGGGCATTTTTTGCCGATGCAAATGACCCACTGGACAAGATTCTGGATGTCATGGCCGACAAACATCTAGGCGCAGCACTGATACTGCGTGAAGGGGAAATGGTAGGCATTTTTACCACTTATGATGCCTGTCGAAAATTTTCCGCCCAACTGAGAAGCACCTTCCCGCCCGAGCCAGAGGATTCCGTGGCTTAAAAAATTATCGACCTGCACCCAGGCGAGCAAATTCCTCCCTTGCCTGAGTTTTCTTTTTATCTGACTTTTTCAACAAGACATAGACCGAACCTGTTCCACCGTGATTGCGCTGCGCCGAATGAACGGCCAAAACTTCAGATATTTCAGGCAACCATTTGGCCACATGGCTCTTAATTATCGCGATACCATCCGCATTGCGCTCTCCTTTACCGTGAGAAATCAATGACGTACGTACGTCGTAGCGCATGCATTCACGTATAAACTCAAATACTTCCTGACGTGATTCATCTACCGTCTTACGATGTAGATCCAAGGTAGCATCCAACTGATATTTACCCATACGTAATTTCTTAAAGACACCGTTTTGTACCCCTGGCCGACAAAATTGAATCACGTCGTCGGGCCCCAGCGGATAAACATAGTCACTTGATAGAAAATTACTATCGGCCTCGACCACTCGCGTTGCAGCCTGCCGGCGTATCAGCAGGCTGGGATCAGGGCCATTATCCGGCGTCAGCTGCACCCGCTTGACGCTTGCCAACGGCTTTACACCTGCCATTTCCTGGCTAAACAGATTTTCCTCGTCTGACATAAACCCACACTCCAATAGAACCAGGTATTATAGATTGCCTTGATAGCTGTGACTATCAGAGGCGACTAAAACATAAAAAGGCCTCACTCGAGCGGCCACCTCTGGTAGAATGCGGCCTTTTATTACAACAGAACCATGACTATGCTCGACCCCAATGCTCTCGGCGCCCTGAAACAACTCAAGAAAGATATACGCGACTCACGCAACATTAAGACTGGTCGTGTACGATCCACACGATCCAACTTCGGTTTTATTGACTGCGATGATGAGAGTCAGGTATTTCTGCCGCCCGATGAAATGGTGAAGGTCTTCCCCGGCGACACAGTTGAAGTTGAGGTGTTTGAGGACAAACAGGGCAGAGCATTTGCAAAAATACAGAAGCTTACAAGTTCAGAACTAAAGTCTTTTTATGGCTTCTGCGTCAGTCGCGGCAACGCACTTTTTGTTGAATCAGAGAGCGTTACCATTCCTCGCTGGCTGTTCATACCGCCAAAGGAAAGAAAAAAAGCACAGGCAGGTGATCGTGTTGAGGCTCGTGTACTACGCCACCCTTTACAAAATGATGGCAAGGGGCAAGCCAGAATAACACGTATTATTGGCAAGCCTGATGACGCTGAAATAGAAAGCCTGTACGCCAGGAATATGTTTTCCCTGGATCGAGAATGGCCGACAGAAATTGATGCCGAACTGGACATACTGCGGACTCGCTTCGAACAAGAACTCGGCGAGCGCCCCGATTTAAGTGACATCCCGTTCGTGACTATTGATGCGCCCAGCACCAAGGACATGGACGATGCACTGTTCGCAAAACCACTGGCAGATGGATGGCTGCTGCAAGTTGCTATCGCAGACCCCAGTGCGCTAATTCAGGCCGACAGCCCACTCGACAAACTGGCACGGCAAAGAGCCAGCTCGGTATACTTCCCTCATGGCGCAACACCCATGCTGCCAGACGGTCTGTCATGTGACTTGCTCTCGCTTATGCCCAACGAGAAACGCCTGGCGGTGGTGGTCTCGATACACATTAACACCCAGGGCGATGTGATTGAGGTCAACTTTGAACTGGCCTCAATCACCTCAATAGCCAAACTCAGTTATCGTGACGTTAGCCAGTTTCTGCTGGAGGGGAAAAACGACATAATTCCCGATGTCGCGCAAGAGTCACTGAGGAATCTACAACAAATAGCCAATAGCTACTCAGACTGGCGCAGCCGAAACCAACTTTTAGGTGACGATCGAACCGACTACCGACTGATACTGGACGACAAAGGCAAAGTCGAGACCATCATTCCCCAGCTTAAAACTCCCGCTCACGCCGTAGTCGAAGCCTGTATGTTAATGACTAATCAAGCCGTGGCGAACACGCTAAGCGAGGCTGAATGTGAGAGTATCTACATTGCTCATACAGGTATTCGTGCGGAGCGACTAGCTGAAGCCAGCACACTATTGAAGAGACATGCCGAGCTGGACTTTAGTGCCCAAAGCCTGGCCTCTCTGGAAGGTTATATCGATCTTCAGCGCAAGCTGAAGGGGCATAGTGGAGATATGCCCGTTGCCGAGATACTCAAAAGGATGATGGTACGCAGTGTATTAAGCCCGACACCCGCTGACCACAAAGGCCTTGGCGCGCCTGCTTACCTGACTTTTACATCGCCTATCCGGCGCTATCAAGACCTGGTCGTGCATCGTCAATTGAAAGCCTTGTTAAACAAACAAGACCCAGACTACATACTGTCATCAGATCAACTGATACAACTACAGGCGCAACTCGATCGTATCCGTCAGGCAACTAATTATGCAAACAACTGGTTGCGCTGCCAATATGCCCAAACATTAAAGGATCAAGTACTCAGCGGCACTTTAGTACAAGTCAGTCCAAGAGGACTAGGGGTTCGGCTTGATGATACCGGTATCGAAGGACTGGTTGAAATTCGCCATTTGGCTAAACTTCATTTCGACAGCCTGACGCTGAGCCTGAATAATGACCAACAACGCTTTGTTCTAAACCAGGCGGTTAAGGTGAAGATTCAGGCGGTGGACGCCGATCGCCAAAAAATCACCATGAGCCTCTGTAACGAGGAGGAATAAACCTCCTTGATTTATCTTCCGCTCTGCCGAATATACGGCTGGGCTTGAAATAAAGCTTGCGGTGAGAAGTAGCGCTACTGTAATCGATCTCGCTCATCGTAGAGTTCTTCGAGCAGATCTCCCGCTTCTTCTTGTGCTGCCTCTAGACGCTCAACCCTGGCGAGATAATCCGGTGATGGCCGCGCCCCGGTGCCAGCATTGCCGATGAAATCACCTTCGCCAGGCTCGCTACCGTTCTCCAGTTCCAGATTGGCATCTTCCAGCCTTTGTTCAGCCCGCTCAATTTCTATATTCAGCTCGGCACGTTTGTTCTCACGTTGACTAGCCGCTCGGTCTCGCTCGATTTCCCATTGCTTAACATCACCTTCTACTTCACTTGCGGAAAGTACGTTTTCCTCTGTCGCCGGCATGTCTAACACCGTACTCTCCACAGCGTCAACCGGCGGTTTATCGCTGTAAGTCACGCGACCATCAGCATCTACCGAGCGATATATTTGATCTGCCAAACAGACGGGTCCGGCCAACAGGATAAATACTACAATGAATAAACGCATGAAACCCTCCAATTCAAACACAGACATTATAGACTGCTATGCTTAGTGGCAAGTGAACAAGTCGACAAAGATTGTGAGTTTTTACCCACGCCGCTCCCACGGACATCAAGGCTAGCAACGAAATAGCCTTGGACATATCGAATCTTGTACCATTCAAGACTATAGTTATGCTATAGAACAAAGGATAATCGAATGAAAGATAATCACTACTTTATTGCCGGAGATATCCTGTCAAACAGCGTCATTGCTGTGATTTCAGGGCTTGTTTGCCACTGGGTATTTGGGCCCGGCTGGCCTATGTTCCCGGCAATGATATTGGGAATGCTGCTAGCGATGATAATTTCAACAATTCTCGGCCTCGCTGTTTTCATGCGTTATTTTGGCGCGATGGAAATCATGGTGCCGACGATGACCAGTGCCATGCTGGCTGGCATGTTTGTCGCAATGAGCCGCACAATGACGACTTTAGAGACCGTCGATCATGCTTTGATAAGCCTAATCATTGGCTTACTAGTCATGGTCATTGTATGGCTGGTCAACCTGCAGCTGCAGGGCGAGCAGATAGATAACAGAGGCGAGCACTAATGGATACCGTAACCAAAGAGAAATGGGACAAGGCCGCGCTGAGTTTTGACGCCATGACAGGCATAGGCCCGGAGCGACGCTGGGCTCCAGCAAAAAAAGAGCTTTTCGCCAACATGCAAACAGGTAAAATCTTGTTTCTGGCAGCAGGAACCGGACAGGATTTTCGTTTTTTCCCTCCGGGCCATGACATTATCGCCATTGATATTAGCAGTGAGATGCTCAAGCGTGCCGCCCCTAGAGCACAAGTCTATGAAGGTAATATCCAATTACTCGAAACGGATGTTCACGACCTGCCTTTTGCCGAAGACGAATTCGATCAAATATTCACCTCCTGCACTTTCTGCTCTGTACCAGAACCTATAAAGGGGCTGGCCGCCTTACATAAGATATTAAAACCCGGCGGTGAAATATTCATGTTTGAACATACCGGCAGCCGTGTTTTCCCTTTTAACATGATGCTGAACCTGATGACCCCACTATCCAGTCGCTTCGGCCCGGAAATGAACCGAGACACCGTCACGAACGTGGAAAAAGCGGGCTTCACATTAAGCAGCGTAAACAATATTTACCTTGATGTGGTTAAAACTATCTGCGCCAGAAAAGCGGGAGGCTAGTGGCTTGGAAATCGACAGCAAGCTGCCCAACACAGGGACGACAATTTTTACTGTAATGTCCGCACTGGCCAATAAACATGGAGCCATAAACCTGTCACAGGGCTTTCCGGACTACAACCCTCCCTCTGAGCTACTGGAGGCCGCCTGCTCCGCTCTGAGCGAAGGCCACAACCAATATGCGCCCATGGCAGGACTAATCGATCTACGGCTACAGGTGGGCGCATTAACCAAGCTCCGCCATCATTACGATGCCGACCCGGAAACCGAGATAACTATCGTCCCCGGCGCCACAGAAGCTATTTTTTGCGCCATTCAGGCCTGTGTCAATCATGGCGAAGAAGTCATCGTATTTGACCCTGCCTACGACTGTTACGAACCCTCTGTCACCTTAGCGGGTGGAAAGACTATTCACTTACCGCTGCAGCTACCGAACTTTCATATAGACTGGCAACAACTTGCCGATAGCATAACGCCAGCAACTCGCATGATCATCATAAACAGCCCACACAACCCGACTGGGTCTGTATTAAACCAACAGGATCTCGAACGACTCGCCGATATTGTGCGAGATACACGCATCATTATATTGTCCGACGAAGTCTATGAATATCTTGTCTATGATGGACAGGTCCACCATAGCGTACTCTCACATGCCGAGTTACGAGAACGCTCATACGCGATATTTTCCTTTGGCAAAACACTGCATGCTACCGGTTGGAAGACAGGATATTGTATCGCACCACCGGCACTGAGCCGGGAACTACGTAAAATTCATCAGTATGTCTGTTTTGTTGCGGTAACACCTATTCAACGTGGATTGGCAGACTATCTCGCACATCACTGGGGACAACTCAACTTGCTATCCGGTTTCTATCAACAAAAACGCGATCTATTCTGCCAAGGGCTCAACCAGAGTCGTTTCAAACTAATACCCAGTGCTGGCACCTATTTCCAACTAGCAGACTATGGCGAAATAAGCGATATGGGTGACCTAAAGTTTAGCCGCTGGCTAACAACAGAGGTTGGTGTTGCCGCCATTCCGCTCAGCCCGTTCTACGCCGAAAAAAACAACAACACACTGGTTAGGTTTTGCTTTGCAAAACAGGACGCAACCCTACAGGAGGCGCTGATAAAGCTATGTCAGATTTAGCGGTATCACTAGTACAGACGCAACTCGAATGGGAACATGCCCGAGCCAACCGAGAGCACCTGCAAGACTTGCTGGCCCCTCTTGCGAAGAGCTCGCTAGCGGTATTGCCTGAAATGTTCAGTTCAGGTTTTAGCAACCGCTCTGCAGCCATTGCCGAGGCCGCCGACGGTGAAAGTGTGCAATGGGCTATTGAGCAAGCGCAGATTCTCAGAGGCGCAATCGCCGGCAGCCTGGCAATACAATTGGAGAACGGGGTGGCCAATCGATTTATATTCGCCACCGAAGACCCCACCGTGAAACACTACGACAAAAGACATTTATTTCGCATGGCCGGCGAGCACAAGCGATACATAGCGGGGTTACAGCGACAGATTTTTAATTGGCGCGGCTGGCGAATTCTTCCACAGGTTTGCTACGATTTGCGTTTCCCGGTCTGGAGCCGAAATCGAAACGACTATGATCTCGCTATCTACGTTGCTAATTGGCCCGCGGCACGACGCTACGCCTGGCGCCAGCTGCTTATTGCACGAGCGATAGAAAATCAGTGTTACGTAATAGGTGTCAATCGAGTCGGTATAGATGGCAACGAAATTGACTATAGTGGAGACAGCCTGGTGATAGGACCTGACGGTAATATTGTACTCGATATGAAAGACTATAATGGCACCGAGACCTGCAGCCTGAGCCTCAATAGACTGCAGGAATATCGAGAGAAATTTCCCGCCTGGATGGACGCAGACGGGTTTAATATCACATTAGAGCCTTAGCTTGTTTTGACCTTAGCCTTCGGTCTTGCCCGTGGGCTAGTTTTGCGGGCGGCCGATTTTGGCTGCACAATCGTCTTGGCTTTACCGGCGGCGACTTTTTTACCTGCTTTTGACGCCGTTTTGGGTTTTGGCGCCGATTTAGACTTCTTCGCCACCTTGGCTTTTGACTTTGGTGTTACTTTGGACTTCGCTTTGGCTTTGGCTTTGGCTTTGGCCTTTGGCTGGGCTTTGGACTTCGCAGAGGCCGTTGCTTTAACCTTCTTAACTGCCGGCTTGGTATCTTCTTTGGCTTCTTCCAACAACTCAGCAAAAGACTCTTCCAGCAATTGTCGATAGAACTCTGGATCAGGCAATATATCGCGATCAGCCAGAACCGACATAGTCACAATGCCACTTGAGCTAAAGATCAGATGGAACATACCGCAGCCGGGGGTTAACAAACCCAAACCGTGATAACGAACCAGGCGCGCTCCGGCACAATACAAATCGATGGGGGGCCCAGGCACATTGGATATCACCGTGGAAATATTCATCGGCATACTGCGCGAAAGTTCATTTTCAGAGTAGATTCTGGAAAGAGTTTTACTTACTAGCGGAGAAAATACGCCGGCCAGTTTCAGAGCATCGACCATTGGGGAATTCTCACCAAATGTCTTCGCTTCCTGAGTACTGCCATGAATAGCTCGTAGCCTATCCATTGGCGATGCCACATTAGTATGCAATGACGCGAAGACCGCACCGACCTGATTATTATCCTCAGTGGTTTCTCTGCGGGTTCGCATATTCAACGGCATAGACGCGGCCAAGGCCTCATCCGGCAGCTCATCATAATGTTCCAGGTATTTCCGCAGAGCCCCGGAGATAACACCTAAGGCGACATCATTAACTGTCACCCCGGCTGCATTCTTGATAGTTTTGAAGTCATCCAGACTGAACATTGCCGCCTCAAAAACACGATGAGGGCCAACCGGCCTATTAAGACGTGTTTTAGGTGCATTAATATCAGGCGCGGGAATTTCATCACGGGCAATTTTGATGCCCATCTTCGCTAGATCAATACCTAAACCAACCGTCCCTTTCACCAAGCCAACCGACCCAGTGATTTTATTGCTCAGCGCGCGAGTCAATAACTCGCCCGAGCTGGGCTCACGATCAACTATATGAGGAGAATCAACGGGCATAAAGTTCTTGGATGGGTCGGGGTTGGGCTCCAGATCATGCAAGGCAGCCATAAATGACTGGCCTCCTGCACCGTCAACTAAACAATGGTGCATCTTTGTATAAACCGCAAAACTGCCCTTGGGAAGATCAGGAATATTATCCAGACCTTCAATAATATATGCCTCCCACAGCGGCCGAGACATGTCCAAAGGTCGCGCATGTAAACGCGCCAACTGAATACACAGTTGCCGCCAGTCGCCCGGATAGGGCAAAGCTATATGACGTAAATGAAATTCTACATCAAACTTGTCATCCATCACGAAATACGGTCGATCAATTCCACCCGGGACTTCGACCAGCCGCGTTCTAAACAGAGGCATGGCTGCCAAACGGTGCTCAAAATTCGCAATGACCTGTTTGAAACGCACAAACCCGTCCTCCGATGTCGACGGGTCATATATGCCCATACCACCGACATGCTGTGGTGTATTAGGTTGCTCAAGGTTTATAAAGGCTGCATCCAGAATGCCTAACTGCTTCATGCGTTATCCTCGGACTTTACGTTATTAAAGATTACAACAATTGTAACCTTATCCTATTCCACAATTCATTACATCTAGGTAGATTTTTGCAAGGGAGGAAACAAGCCTTCCCCTACGGTACGTATATGCAAGTCTCGCTGAGGGAAAGGTATTTCGATTCCAGACGCTCCCAAAGCCTGATAGATCGACATATGTAATTGATGCAACAATTCCATACGCTGGGTTCGATCGCTAACATAGGCCCTGACTTCAAAGTCGAGTGAACTCTCGCCCATTTCTATTAAGAAGACTTCGGGCGCGGGGCTAGCCATCACCATAGCTTCCCCTTTCACTGTTTTTTCAATAACTGAATGAACCTTTTCCACGTCGGATCCGTAAGCCACCCCTACACGAAAAACCACTCTTGTCACGGGGCTGTTTAATGTCCAATTAATGAAGCTTTCCACTATAAATGTCTTATTCGGTACAACCATCTCCCGGTTATCCCAATCAACTATAGTTGTTGCCCGCATTTCAACTTTGCTTACTACGCCTGTTGTTGTGCCAACGGTTACCACGTCACCCACTCGCATCGGACGCTCAAACAAAATAATAATACCCGAAATAAAATTGGCTACGATCTCTTGTAAACCAAAACCTAGACCAATGCCTATCGCGGCGACCAGCCACTGCAGGTCGGACCAGGCAACTCCCAGTGTTGACATTGCGACCACTATGCCAAGGGAAATAATGGCATATCTTGCCATAGTGAGGGCCGCATAAATCGCTCCGCGATCCATTGCAAAGCCTCGAGCCAACAAAACTTCAAGTAGAGGAGGTAAATTAGTTGAAAACACCATAGCCAGAGAAAACCAAAATACAGCTAACAAAACCTCCTGCAAGCTGATATGTCTTATTGTTTCAAGACCATCAACGGTGACGGAGTAGTCCCATAAAACAATACCATTTAACAGAGTGAGAGCTGGTAGGACCTCGTTCCAGATTGCCATAAAACCAAAAATCAAAGCCAGTAGAACACCAAACCGCAGCATGTTAGTCCACTGTTCTCTAATCGACACGTTAAGCATCGCCACCTGGCTTTGTGCATAGCTTTCCGGATTATTGATATCTCCTTCATTTTCAACCACATCCAGGCTGGCCAAATATTGTTCAACCTGAATGTCCCGTTCCATTATCTGAAGCCAACGCATGCAAATGGCCCGAGCCAACCAAACTCCCCCAAGCCAGGCAATACTCACAATCAGCATTTTCTCCAATGTCACTACCATGTAGAAATAGCCTTGCCAGGCACCAAAAAATAATACAATGTTCAACACTAAAAATACCGGCCAAGCCATACTGACTGCACGACGACCCCACAGAGATTTTTCTGCCATTTTTTCGCCATAAAAAACCCCGCCTCCACTTTTCAGTAAACTCCAACCAACGTAGGTCGTCAGAATCACGGCGAGAAAAAACAATAAGCGCCCCATACCCCCAGTAAAACTAAGCGATCTGGAATAGAACTCGGAAATAAGGCTTAAAAAGACAATAGGTGTGCCCCAGCGAAGTAAAATCCGCGCGCGACTGCCTATACTCGAACGGACAAGAGATGAGACATTCAAATGGCGCTGTAAGACGCTGTCGTCAGCTACAAGTTTGATCACCAAGCCAAGAAAAAAAGCCCATATACTGGCATATAGCAGAGCCTGCCCGATATAAGACACGGACTGCTCGTCCGCCAAACTGGCGTACCAACCTAAAACCACTGCTGAACCAGATATCGGCAGACACCATAAAAACACCAAACCCAATGCCTTTAATGTGTATCCCACGGAATCCGCCCGGGGCCGGCCAACATAGGTATTATAACTCTGTATTTCAAGCCAGGTTTTTCTTCTCAAGCTCACTAAAATTGCCGCCAAAACTGCCAAAAACATCAGCGATAACCAATGCTCTCCCGCCCAGTCCCTTAAGGCATTCTGGTGACCGCCCCATCTACGAGATTGACCAAACCAGAGAAACTCCTGTCCCATTTGTCCTAGCCAACTCAGACTAACCTTAGCCGTCGTGGGTATCCATAACAGCGTTTTATCCAAGCTAAGGCGCAGTTGTTCCGCAACAATCGACAATTCAGTTTTAGATTCCTGAAGCTTCGCTAAACTGGCAATAAGATAAGTATATGAGTTTACCAAGGCTGACAATTTTTGTTCTCGCAAACCAGCCAATTCCCTCAGTATGCCTAACTCTTGCTCAGTAAAGTCATTTTTGTCTTTAACAATAAAAGAGGTGTTTTTAGAGGCCAGCGCACGTAAGTATTCGGGTATAGATAATGCAATATCAGTTAATTCAGATTCGATATGAAATCGTCTCAATCGTACTACCGCGCTTTCTTCCCTTAACTTATTAACACTTTTTGTAATCGATTTAGTATTAGGTAAGTCTCCGCGTACAACCAGAAGATACTCGCCTACTGCCGCACTACGCGAAGAAATTGACAATTGCTGATTGACGTTTTGCTCTTCGTCATCAAGCTCTATTCGTAATCGATCAACTTGCTGAACCTCGTGATCAACACTGTCATTATGTGAAGTGAGCGCCAATAATTCGCTGGCTAGTTCACTATTCAGCTTTGCCAAATACCCCAGAGCGGGATGCATGCCTTCCAATTCTTTTAATCGATCTTTCGCACTCACAGAAACTTTTTCAGCTTCTATTCCGCGCAATAGCGTCATTTTCTTACCAATGACATTGATATTATTAACCGAGGCATCTACGGCAGCCACCAACAACTGTCTCTGCGCCCTAAGGTCTCGAGTGCTGAGGTCACGGTTAACGAACTGCGCCTCGAGCAATATCAATGTGCTTTTATAAAATAGAGTGCGGGATGACAAGGCAAATATTCTGACTTTCGAAAGCTGCGTTAGCACATCACTGCTTTTAAGCTCCACTAACTGGGTCTCTATTGTTCCTAATTGACTACGATAATCGCTTATCTCGGCAGATTTTTGATCGGGGGAATCCTGCAAGACTTCCTGCTGATTATCTATGCCAATTAACTTTTGCTGTAAGTCCTTAACAAGCAGATCTTCTTTCGCCTTCAAGGCTTCTAAATCTGTCTGAGTAAGCTTGTCAAACCGTGTTCCTAGTCTCGTTTTTGCATCATCTTTTTCTTTTTCTATAGTTTGACGTTGTTGTTCACTATCTACGGGATTGCCCTTGAGCAAATTCAATTTGGCAAGTTGCTTGTCAGCTTCTGCAGCATTGTCCAAATCTGCAATACCCTGCGTTAACAACTGCACCGCGCTCTTTTCATCTGGGCTTAATTCGGTCAGTTGCTGCAGATCACTCAGCAGTATGCCAGCAGTTTTGGCTGTCATGGAAATTCCGGCCAAATTTGTCGTTTCTTCCGCTCTAACACCCGTCGCCAGCAGACACAGCAAAATACATATAAAAGGAGAAATCAGGTAATTCTTTGGCATTCGAGGCGCCCTATGGGAAAATAGATAGACACAATAATTATTCACTGCCTATGCCGCTGAATAATAAGGAGAATTAGCAGTATAGTAAGAATTGACCAAGGCTGTCGAATTTCTTGTAACGAAGCTCAATCTTTAGCATGCAGACAACCATTGGGATCCATTCGCCTGATCGGCAATCACTACCTCTGCCTGCAGGTTTTCAACCGTAGAAATGCTTTTTCTGACAAGATCCAGCGTATTATTTTTATCACTGATATGACCGAGCACCAGCGTTGACATGCGCGAGAGGTTTAGCTGCGGTATAAATTCTGCGGTTTGGCGATTTGAGAGATGACCCCACATACCTCCCACTCTAGCTTGTAATTGAGGCGGGTATGCTCCAGCCGCCAGCATATCAGTGTCGTGGTTACTCTCTATGAAAAGACAATCGCAATCATGATAGCGCGCGGCAACCAAAGAAGAGATATGCCCCAAATCCGTTAATACACCCAGGCGCAGTTGTTGTCGACTAACGATATATTGGCACGGTTCTCGCGCATCATGAGGAACGGGTACAGGCTCTATCAGTAAGTCACCTAATACGAAGCTTCGGTGACTACTGATAATTTCAACGGGATAATCGAGTTTTTTCTGCGCACTGGCCGTACCATGAGTCATATAGATCTTGATACCATGACGCTTCGCCAATTGAGCAACGCCGCGTATATGATCACCGTGCTCATGGGTAACCAGCACGGCGTCAATATCATCAATGCTATGATCCAGCAAAGCCAGACGCCTGCGAGTTTCAGGTAAAGAAAAACCGCAGTCGATCAGCACACAGGTATTGTCGCTTGCCACCAGCGTACCATTGCCTCGGCTACCACTGCCAATAGAAGCCAGACGCACCAATCAAACTCTCACTAGACAGGCGCGACTGCCTTGTTTCAACATCAGGTCAGATGAGCCTTGATCTCATTCAGCAGGGCTTCCTGTTGCTCGACAGAGAGCGAGCCTTCACCCTCAGGGGTAATACGTAGCTCCATCCAGTCCGAAAAGCTGCTGGGCTGCAATATAAATCGATACTGACCGATATTCCCCTTATCAGAAGATCCAAATGGCTTGGTCAACGCAGACCACCAGGAACCTTGCTTCTTACCTTCTTCTTCTGGCGGACCGTTGTATGTCGTATAAAAAATGCCGGTGCCTGAATTCATATCATCAATGGCAAAACCTGCCTTTTGCAAGGCAAAGCCGGTAGTAGCCCATGCGCGATCAGTGCTAATACTGAACTTCAGGTGAGGGTCTTCGCCGCTGACCAAATACATGCGCCTGGAAGTATCGATGCCCTGTGCCTTAAGCGAAACAGCCGCCGTACTTTCAGCCGTTTCTGCCAGGTAACGTGAAAATTCATCTACCAGTACTCGCTCACGCTCAGGGTTAATTGAGACCGGCTGCCAATCGATTTTCTGGTCAGGCTGATCTTTAGGCTGCTCATAGTGAAGAACATGAATTTCCGAGCTATTACGCTGCAAGCCCTGAACAACCTGTAAGCGATAAGCTTCTTTCATTGGGTCGCCTTCATCTTTGGTCAGCCAGGTTGTTTCAATGATTCCCCCTTTGGCGTCCTCTACCGCGACACCAATACCTGTCACAAAAAGAAAATCACGTAGTCGCGGCCATACCTGACCGGGCTGTAGTCGGACCAAAATCCACTGTTTTTGATCCAGCTTTTGAATCTTAACCATGGTGTCCATGTCTCCGCCAGCCAGAGGCATAGGGCGAGGTGCTTCGAACTCGCGATCAGGACTGATGTTCTCATCCGTTGGTGGCACCACGTAATAATCATCGATACCGTGTTTATCCAAATCCTCGGGAATGCGTAATGCTTCGGCCTGAGGCGCCGTTAGATAATCGTTTTGACGATCTCGGATATAGCTGTCATCACCGCCCCACATTCCGCAGGCAGTTAGACTGGTGGTCGAAACCACTATTAATGGAAAAACCAGTTTACGTAACATTGCTTATATTTCCTCCAGGCTAATACCCGCATGACGCAGGGCTTCGCGCACAGACTCGTGATATTGCGTATCAAGAACAGTCAGAGGTAAGCGAATACCCTGACCCATTTTCCCCATTTCAGCCAAAGCCCATTTTACCGGGATGGGGTTAGATTCTAAAAACAAACGTTCGTGCAACAACTGCAACCGCTCATTCAGATTTCGCGCAGCGGTCTCGTCTCCTTTCAGCGCTAATGCACACATCGTGGACATAGCCTGCGGCGCCACATTGGCTGTCACAGAAATATTGCCGTTTCCGCCTGCCAGAATAAGATTAAGCGCCGTAGGATCATCACCTGAGTAAACTGCAAAATCGGACGGGCAGCGAGCGATTAATTCGCGAGCACGTTCAATATCGCCGGTCGCTTCTTTAATACCTACAATATTTTCCAGCCCCGCCAGGCGAATTACCGTATCAGGCAACATATCACAGGCCGTTCTGCCAGGCACATTATATAGAATCTGGGGTACATCAACGGCAGAAGCAATGGCCTGGTGATGTAGAAACAAACCCTCCTGCGTGGGTTTATTGTAGTAAGGCGTCACCAACAGGCAGGCATCTGCCCCCTTTTCCTTGGCTACCGCCGTGAGCTCAATAGCCTCGGCAGTCGAATTTGCTCCAGTGCCCGCGATAACAGGTACTCGACCAGCCGCATACTCCACTACTGCCGATATGGCCTGGCCATGCTCCAAAACATCCAGAGTAGCCGACTCACCGCTGGTTCCAACGGCAACAATAGCATCTGTCCCCTCGGCTATATGCCAATCCACCAGATTCTTCAGCGCAGCCCAATCAATTGCACCACTGTCACTCATCGGTGTAACCAAGGCTACCATGCTGCCCGTAATCATGTCGTTCTCCGACTATCGCAAAGCGGCCCATTGTATTAGCGCCCCGGTGCCAGTACAAGCAAAAGCCCGGTAAACAGGCCTTGAACCATTGCTTATCGGCGCGGTCTTTCTATAATTGGGTCACATATACTTGGAGATGATCTTCTTATGCACGCGTTCAAGCCAATTACCCTGGTATTCTTACTACTCAGCTCTTTAGTACAGGCGGATATCGGCCTGTCTGAGGTAAAGATAGAGGCGCTTTCTCCACTTGATATCACGTATATGGCGCAACAGCGCCAGACAATTGCCGATCTAGTTGGCCGCCACACGGGTAGTCGATTAAAAGGCTCCGAAGTCGACATCCCCAATTTACAGCTGTTAATTGACCGCCGTATTATCAAACCGGCAGATCAAGCTCAAATGCAAGCTTTGGGTCTGACTCTCGGCGATGTACTGGCTAATAAACTGGACATGAGATGGATTGTGTATATCGACAGGCGTGGCCGCAGCAAGGCTCTCAGGCTCAGCAATACAAACAATTACTTATTTCCTATCACCATGCTGTCAAGACGCGCCAATGGTGGGGCAGATATAAGTGTGCGTGAAATCTACGATAAGGCGGTCGCCAAAATGCAGCCGTATATCAAAAAGGGGCCATTTGATTATTAGGCCACTCAAAACCAGACAGCGGTATACTCATGCCGCCCGGTTTAGCGGGCTTAAAATTGATCAGGCCGCAGCATAGCGTCGTGCCCGCCATCAACAAAGATAACCGAACCCGCCATAAAGCTTGCTTTGTCGCTAAGCATAAAACACACAGCATTGGCGATGTCTTCGGGACGTCCACTACGTCCAATAGGGATAGTGGCAGCAAAATCCTTAATTAGCTGACCAAATTGCGGGTCGCTTTCTACCTTTTCAGTCAAAGGCGTCTGAGTATGGCCAGGCGCAATGGCATTTATTCTCACACCGGCGTGAGCGTATTCGGTGGTATTTCTTCGCATCCAACGCGTTAGGGCCAGCTTTGAGCCGCCGTAAGCATTTTGCCCATCGCCTAATTCATCAACCCGAGCAATTGCTCCCGCTTCGTCGCCCGCAAGCATTAGCTCAAGCGTCTTTTCATCAGCGCCCATTGGGGCAGAATTGGAACTAATCATAACAATGGCGCCACCTTTTTTAGCCACCGCATCTTTCAGCCCCTGAACCATTACCACAGAGCCGAAATAATTCACTTTGGCTACCAGTGATGCCGGTTTAACTACAGGACCCAAACCAGCGCAGGGCACGAAGCCATCCAGCCCTTCTGGCGCGCGAGCCAGTATGCCATCAATCGCCGCTTGTCGGCCTTCGGCCATCGACAGATCCGCTACGATATCTGCATCTTTGATATCAACTACAACCACCTCGTGGCCTTCTGCACGGAGTTGCTCTTTAATCGCCGCGCCGATACCTGTGGCACCGCCCGTCATTGCGTAAATACCCATTTCAGCTCCTCATATCCCATTCTGATGAATGGCTGATTATAGTATTATACCTCCCCGCTATTACTTACTATTCATCCACACTGCAGGATATAGTCTGACGAATTTATATAAAAAGGGATGAACTATTTGTCGGCGTAAAAAAACAATATTTAGTCTTGCTGCGCTTCAATCTGTGTTTCATACTCGGCGCATTCAGGGGTAACGCTGTCAGCTAAATTTTCGAATTGCTGACAACTGAGCTCCGCAATACTCTGCATACACTGTGTCGCCGGCGCATATAAAGGATGACCCGAGGGTATTTCTTCATATCGCTGTTCGATGTCAACACACATACCCGCTAACATTTGCTCTACCATATCAATCATATCTGGAGGGATTTCTGCGCCGGCTGCAATACTTTCCCGAGCACAGCTTTTTACTTTCTGACATAAAGCTTGCGATGCATTTACAAACTCATCCGCCCCACCAGCGGAAATAGTAAAGAGCGTCAGAATCATCGCTAAAAATTGCTTACTTCGCTTCACTTTATTCTCCTAATCAAAAAAAAGAGTATTAGCCATCGGATGTATTCCTCCGATGCTTTTCCAATAATCGATCCAGGTGATTAGCAAATGCTTGACGATCGGCTTGATTTAAAGCAGGAGGACCACCAGTATGCACACCACTCGCCCGCATCGTATCCATAAAATCCCGGATTCCCAGGCGAGGCTTTATATTCTCGCTGGAAAATAGCTCTCCCCTTGGGCTGAGGGCATAAGCACCCTTTTCTATCACCTCGGCGGCAAGAGGAATATCACTGGTAATGACCAGATCACCCATAACAACTCGCCTGACTATTTCATCATCTGCCACGTCGAAACCCGATGCGACCTGAAGAGAATTAATCCAACGCGACGGCGGGGTCCGAACCGCTTGATTAGCTACCAACGTTACCTCTACCCGAGTACGGTTGGCCGCCTTAAACAATATATCCTTTACCACAACTGGACAGGCGTCCGCATCCACCCATATTTTCATCGTAATATAAATATCATGAGTTCGCTTCGTAAATGACATAAATCTTCCGAGTTTCAGCCACCACTTCCCATGTACCTTCAAAACCCCGCGGGACAACAAAGCTGTCACCTGCCCTCACCGTCCTCTCGTCGCCCTCAGCATCGGTGATAACACTTACTCCCTGCAAAATTTGGCAATATTCTTCTTCTGCATAAGAGACTTTCCACTTACCGGCTTCGCTTGACCATTCACCGGTAAAAAACTGTCCTGTAGGATCGGTATAATGATTCCACAAGCTCTGCTTAGGATTGCCGATCAACAGTTTTTCAGCGTCCAGATAATATTCTTCTACTTCGGTTTCCCGATCAGTAAAGCCAATGACTTTTGCCACGTCAGTCATATAATCCCTCCCTTCAAGTTACAATCACACAAAGAGCAAACCGAGCTAAATCAGTCAGTTTCTCGTTTTAGTATTACTTCTATATCATCAGTCACTATAAGACTGACCAGCATAGGCTGACAACACACCTCACAATCTTCAATATACACTTGGTCGCCCGCGCTACTATCAATGACAAGACTGATATTCTCATCACAATAAGGACAATGGGCTTGATATTCGATCAAAGCCTGCACTAGAGAAAAGTAAAAACGGGCGTTTTGGCCAAGCGCGCTATATCATCAATATGTGTTCCGTCTGCTCTAATTATTTCCACCGATCAGACTCCTTCCACTTTGAATCTAATATTCATAGTGAGATATGATTCGAAACACTATGCTCTATTTTTCATAAAGCTATTTTTAACACTAATTTTGTCTTCATCAAAGGTAAACAGATCACAGCCATCAACTTCAATTATAGAACCATCGGCTCTGGTAGCAGTCAAGGTCCACTGAGTGCAGCCTCGATTACCCTGGATAAAGTGCGACGGACTATTAAAGGACACATCGGGCAGATCCGCCCACACATCACAAAAGCGCTGTCTAACTACTTCATAGCCGCTGAATCGAGTGCCGAATGATTCCGCCCCGCCGCCGGTTTCAAATATGCAATCCCGCGACATATAACTCATGATTTTATCAATATCATGAGCATTCCAGGCTTCGGCATAATCTTGCAGATCATCGGTTGTCATCTATGCTCTCCGATAAAAAACCAGGCGTGCTATCGCATTAACGCTCAATTTTTCCAATACAAAAAACCGTACAAAAAAGTCATGATAAAGGCGACTAATGCACTTTCAGGCTTTTGGGATATCTTTTCCCGATAGACAACATATTCGATCAAATGTGCCACAACCAAAAACGCGCCCAAAATATTGAGTGTCATAGCGAGCCAGGAAGGAAAAACTAAAAACAGATTAAGCACGATCACAAGCCAAACAATACTCGTGACTATTTTTGGTACATCAAATTTCATTTTATGAGACTCCATTTAGAATAAAACAGCAGGCAAACCAGATTCGAACTGAACAGTATCATTTGCCAGTTCACCGGCAAGAGCGAGGGATAATTTGCGATCAACGTCGGTGCAGATAGATTCATTCCATTCGCCGACCAGATCTTTTAAACGCGTCACCTGTAGACCGGCATAACCGCAGGGGTTGATGCGCGAAAAAGGCTCCAAATTCATATCCAGATTCAACGATAAGCCGTGAAAGCTACAGCCTTTTTTAACCTTTAAACCCAAAGACGCAATCTTAGCGCCATTAACATATACACCAGGAGCATCTGGTTTGGCTGCGGCCACTACACCGTAATCGGCTAACACAGCGATAATCGAATTTTCTATCGCACTCACCAGAGCTCGAACACCCATATCACTGCGACGAATATCGACCAGAATATAGGCCACCAACTGGCCCGGCCCGTGATAGGTTACCTGTCCACCTCGATCAACCTGAACAATAGGAATATCACCAGGGGCCAATACGTGCTCAGCCTTACCTGCCTGGCCCTGGGTAAAAACTGGAGGGTGCTGCAATAGCCAGATCTCATCCGGGGTAGACGCATCTCGCGAGGTGGTAAATGCGATCATGGCATCCCATATTTGCTGATAGTCCGACAAACCTTCCAGCTTACGCACTATTAACGGCAAGCTTGAGATCACAATATCATCCTTGCCCGGCCTGTGGCATTCAGGTCCACATGAATAGCATGTAACTGCTCGATATGAGTCGCTTCAAAAGTCACATTGACCGAAACAAAACTCCCTTTACTGCTGTCTTTTACCTGCGGTTGCTGTGCGGTATCGGGTGCGTGAGCAAACACGCATTGAAATACTAATTCAGCAAAATCGGGGGCCGCATCTCCCACCACTTTAATGGTATACATTATGGGGAATTCAACGTGATCTTCAAACGCCATGGCTATTTACCCGACAAGACTCAGGACGAACAGGATAATCATATGCCATAGCCTTTTAAAGATGCTGCCTTGCTCGATAGTTTCCAGGGCAACCAGCGGCTGTCGCATGACTTCATTGCCATCCAGACTGACTACCAATTCTCCGTATTCCGCGCCAAGAATCACCGGTGCCTGTATTTCACTATCGACATTCATCACGGCCTCAAGATCCTTGTGGCGACCACGAGGCACCGTCAACAGTACATCACTGGCAACGCCCAGAGACAATTCATCGGTCATTCCCGACCAGACTTTCGATGTGGTTAATTCCGTTCCAGCAGCATAGGGTAAATAGGTTTCAAAAAAGCGAAATCCATAGGCCAGCAATTTTTGAGTTTCCCGCTCTCGGGCCGACTGGCTGGACGCCCCCATTACAACGGATATCAAACGCATATTGCTCTTTTTGGCTGACGCAACCAGACAATAACCTGCCTCTTGTGTATGACCCGTTTTTAGTCCATCTACCGAGGCATCACGCCACAACAGGCGATTACGATTGGTCTGGGTTATTTGGTTATAGGTAAACTCCTTCACAGCATACAGGGCGTAATCTTCAGGATGATTTTCGATTGTCGCACGAGCCAAAAGTGCAAGATCTCTTGCCGAGGTGTAATGCCCCTCGGCAGGAAGACCATGGGAATTGATATAATACGTATTCTGCATACCCAACAACTCAGCATGCTGATTCATCAGGTCAGCAAATGCGTCTTCACTACCGGCCAAGTGCTCAGCAACGGCGACAGACGCATCGTTACCCGATGAAATCACCACACCTTTATGCAGCTCTTCAAGCAAAACGGGCTTTCCCGGCTCAATCCACATTAGTGAAGAGCCTTCAAAAACAGGATTCTGCGCCCAGGAGTTTTCGCTTACCGTCACCACATCACTATTCGCAACACGGCCTGCGGCCAACTCGTGAGACAGTACATAACTGGTCATCATCTTGGTTAGGCTGGCTGGCGGCAGTTGCTCGTCGGCGTTGTGCTCAACCAGCACTCGACCACTGGCTGCATCCAGCAGAATATATCCGCTTGCCGCCAACGACGGCGGCGCAGGAATTATCCCGGGCTGGGCGACTGTTATTGCCGACAAGCAACTTAGGATAACTAACAGATGTAACTTACGCATCATTCTGGACATTATGTATTCACTTTGCTGATGATTATATTTCAATTTAGACAAGCCATTGTAGCAGAATACGATAAGCTTACTCGTAGACAACAACTGCTCGCCCCATGTTTTCAAGTAATAACTGTGCGATCAAGCTCTCGGCCTCATCGCGATCTACCAGTGGTCCAATTTTCACTTTGTGTCGTTCTCCATTAGCAGCGCTAGTGGTATCGATAAACACAGGCTGACTAAGCACGGATTCTAATTGCAGCTTGATCGCCACTGCCTGACCGTAGTCACTATACACCCCGGTCTGTAACCAGGGTTTTGCCGCCGCAGAAGTCTGTGGCGCAGGCTCTTTTTCCGGCTTTTGCTCTGGCCGCGCTTGCCAGTCTGTGGCATCGATTGCTTCAACTTTCACTCTGGCAGTGCCACTACTCGAATAGCCAAGCTTGGTCGCTGCCGCATAGGAAAGATCAATTATCCGCCCACCATGAAAGGGGCCACGGTCATTTACCCGAACAATAGTACTGCGTTTGTTATCCAGATTGGTAACCCGCACATAGCTGGGAATAGGCAGCGTTTTATGTGCAGCCGACATCGCATACATATCATATATTTCGCCGTTGGATGTTTTGTGGCCATGAAACTTCTTGCCATACCAGGACGCCGTGCCCTTCTCACTATATCCCTTAGCAGAAGGCATGATATGGTAGGTTTTGCCAAATATTTCATAAGGGCTCTTGTTGCCCGCAGTACGGATAGGGTCGTTGCGAGGTATCGCATCTTTAATTTTTGAGGCGTCCAACTCTACCCCTGGCCCGTAATCCTGATCGACACTATAGCGCCCTTTATTGGGGTTATTGCTCCCACAGGCCACACACAGCAGTACGACCGCTATCACGATGTAGAAAATCACCCAACGCTGGGAGCAATACCCTGCCATTAAAGAGCTTCCCTTATCTCCTCACTGAGTTGATAAACCGCCATGGCATACTTTTGCCTGGGGTTATAACGCGCCACCACATAAAAATTATTTAGACCTATCCAGTACTCTGCAGCCTTTTCGCCTTCAAACTCCATTACCATTGCGGGCGTTGAGGGGCTATATGCCACCCGGGATAAGTAGCCGGCCTGAGCAAGCTCACCAATTGAGCTGGTGGTTTTTATTCCCTGAGTCAATTGGCTGGTATCAAATCCGTCTACGGTAACAGCCAAGTTCGCAACCGCCTCCCCGCCTTTCCAACCATGATGACTAAAATAGTTTGCAACGCTGCCAATCGCATCAACAGGATTGTGTAAATCCACTACCCCATCTCCGTCAAAATCTACCGCCAGGCGACGATAATTGCTTGGCATAAACTGAGCCAGACCCATGGCTCCCGCATACGATCCTTTCAGTTCTGCGGCCTGCCAGTCACGATCACGAACCAGTAACAGATATTCCTCCAGCTCAGAAGTAAAGAACTTGCCTCTGGTAGGATGATCAAAAGCCAAGGTAGACAAGGCATCCAGTACACTCGCTTTGCCGGTATAACTGCCAAAATTGGTCTCCACCCCGATGATCGCAGTAATCATCTGAGGTGGTACACCGTACTCTGCCTCAGCGCGATCTAAGGCATCACCATAAGTACTGATAAATTTAACGGCACCCTTAACTCGAGCGTCGGTAATAAAATGCTTACGATACTCGTACCACGGCTTAACCTTCTCTGCCGAGTTAGCCATCGATTTGAGATTTTTAGGCTCTTTGTTAGCTGCACGAAAAATCACCAGTAGCTGCTCGCGATCATACTGATGCTCAACCTCCATTTTATCCATCAAGGCGATTGCCGATGGGTGCTGACTATAGTCAGCAGTGGCCGGCAGACTAACCGCCAATATAATCAATCCTAGATATAAAACTCTTTTAACGCGTAACAATACGTTGCTCCTCAGTACTAATTGCCATAACACAGCCAAAACCAGCCATTAATGTCACCACCGCTGTACCACCCTGGCTCACCAGGGGAAGTGGCACACCGACAACGGGTAATAAACCGGAAACCATACCCATATTGACCGCCACATAGACAAAAAAAGTCATAGTAAGGCTTCCAGCCAACAGTCGTCCAAATGTATCTTGCGCTCTACTCGCAATCATAAGGCCTCTGCCAATAATTAACAGATACAGGCTTAACAAAGCCAGAACACCAAACAAACCCAATTCTTCTGCCAATACCGCGATAATGAAGTCCGTGTGACTTTCAGGCAAGAAATCCAGTTGGGACTGTGTACCCTGCATCCAGCCTTTGCCCTCCAGCCCACCCGAGCCGATCGCGGTTTTGGACTGAATAATGTTCCAACCCGCTCCCAACTTGTCGCTCTCAGGGTCCAACATAGTCAGGATACGTTGCTTCTGATAATCGTGCAGCACATAGTTCCAGGCGGGCCAGGCCGCGGCCACCGCCAAGGCAATGGCTGAAAAGATATATCGCCAGCGAACACCGGCAAAAAACAATACAAACATACCCGATGTCGCTATCAGTATTGAAGTACCGAGGTCAGGCTCTTTTATCACTAAAAATGTTGGCAAGCCGATTATCAGCAGAGCGACAAATATATACTTAAAGCCAGGAGGCAGGACCCGGCCGGAGAGATACCAGGCAACCGTCATGGGCATTACCATTTTCATGATTTCTGAGGGCTGAAAACGAGGCAAGCCGGGTAAATCAAGCCAACGCTGCGCGCCTTTAGCGCCCACGCCGACAAATAATACAGCCACCAGCAAAGCAACCCCCGCCAGATATACCGCGGGGGACCATCGTCGATAAAACACCGGGCTAAGCTGAGCCAAAAAAAACATAGCCCCGTAACCGACCAAAAAAAACACCCCCTGACGTTTGACCGCACCCCAATTTTGGCCACTGGCACTAAACAAAACCAACAGACCAACCGTCGTTAAAATCATCAACAGCAGCAACAGAGGTAGATCAATATGCCAACGGCTGAGAATCGGCGTCCTGCGCCCAAAAGCCTGCTGTGAACCCGGCAGTCGCCGAACAAAGTCGCTATCGCCCACTCGCTAGCTCTCCTATCGGATTTTGTGCCTGCTCACTGGCATACCAGGCATCAATGACCTGTTTCACCACTGGCGCAACCCAGGACCCGTGCTCTCCATTCTCGATAACCGCGGCGACTGCAATACGAGGAGACTCGGCCGGTGCGAAGCCAATAAACAGACCATGATCTCGATTTCTCTCGGAGAGTTTCTCAGCATCATATTCTTCGCCCTGGGCGATACCGACAACCTGAGCCGTGCCTGTTTTTCCGGCCATACGATAATCTTTCAAATGGCGACCTGCCGAGGTCCAGGCCGTGCCCCTCCTGGTATGAACCACATCTATCATGGCTTGATGTATGGCGTCCCAGGTGGCTGGATCCTTGACATTAAAATGTCGGCCGAGCGGATCATCTGGCAGCTCTCCGGAAATTGACTTTAATAATCGAGGCACCGGCCGGGTACCCCGGTTGGCCAGCGTAGCAGTCGCCACTGCTAACTGTAGCGGTGTAGCCAGCATATAACCCTGGCCTATGCCCACGCTCAGTGTTTCTCCTGGATACCAGGGCAGATTATAAGCGCCGCGCTTCCACGCCTTGGAAGGTAAAAGGCCCTTGCGCTCTATCGGCATATCTATACCAGATTTTTCACCGATTCCAAACTTGGACAAGAATTCATGTATACGATCGATACCCATATGAAAAGCCAAATCGTAGTAGTACACATCACAGGACTGCACTACCGACTTATTCAAGTCGACAGGCTTGCCATGGCCGCCTTTTTTCCAATCCCGATAGCGACGTGTATCTTTCGGTAGAGAATACCAACCAGGGTCTCTAATTTTAGTTTCTTCGGTAACAATGCCGTAGTCCAGGCCCGCTAATGCCAACATCGGTTTGATGGTAGAACCTGGCGGGTACTGCCCCATCAAAGAGCGGTTAAACAAGGGTAGGTCGGCAGATTCGTTCAACTCACGGTAATCCTTGCTGGAGATCCCTCCTACAAACAGATTGGGGTCAAAGGCTGGCGCGCTGACCATCGCTAAAACGCCGCCAGTCTGTACATCGATAGCAACAATGGAACCCCGCTTGCCTTCCAGTGCTTTATAGGCCGCTAACTGTACCCCAACATCCAGATGAAGAATCAGGTCGCTTCCGCGCTCGGCTTCCCCCTGCTCCAGCACCCGTAATACCCGCCCACGCGCATTCGTTTCGACGTGCTCGAAGCCCACTGTGCCGTGCAAAGAACCCTCATAAAAACGCTCGATACCGGACTTACCTATATGGTCTGTAGCGGCATAATTAACTGGGTCTAACTCAGCCTGGTCTCGCTCACTGATACGACCAACGTAACCCAATACATGAGCAAAGGGCGCTCCCTGCGGATAATGCCGCTCTGGCATCGCTGTAATTTCCACGCCGGGCAGGGTGTGGCGATTAACTGCCAGGATAGCGATATCTTCGTCGCTCAGCTGAAATTTCAGGGGAATAGGTTCATAGGGGTGCCGGCTCTGTCGGCGGCGCTCAAAACGCTTGAGGTCTATCGGGTCAATTGTCAGTAGCTGTTGCAGACGCGCGATCAAAACCTCTCGATCAACAATTCTTTCGCGCACCAAGGCCAATTGGTAGCTGGGTCGATTCTCGGCCAATAAAACCCCATTGCGATCAAAAATAAAACCACGCACCGGTGCTACAGAGCGAGCATGAACCCGATTACGATCTGATTGTGTTCTAAAATGGTCATGTTGATTTATCTGAAGGTCATAGTAACGATAAAACAGAACACCAAATGCCAATACTATGACGCACACCATCAACAGTACGCGGCGCAAGAACGTTACGCGTTCCTTGTATGGATCTTTTAGCGTTTTATGATCGTTCATTAAAGATTTTTCTTACCACAAGGCGGCCTGTGCTAGCGATGATAGGGATGCCCCTGATTAATGCTCCAGGCCCGATAAATTTGTTCGGCTAGTATTACCCGCACCAAGGGGTGAGGCAAGGTCATAGCCGACAAAGACCAGGATTCTTCTGCCACCGATAGAACTTCTGCAGCCAAGCCATCCGGACCTCCTACCAGTAATGCTACGTCACGCCCATCCATTCGCCAGTCATTAATAGACGTGGCCAGTTTTTCAGTGCTCACCGCCTTGCCTTTAACGTCAAGCGCAATAAGCCGAGCGCCCGCCGGGCAAGCAGTCAATATAGCTTTGGCCTCTTGCTCAACCAAGCGTTCAATAGCTGCGTTTTTACCTCGCTTTGCCAACGGGATCTCGACAAAAGTCAGTGGTAGCTCCCTGCCCAATCGCTTGGTGTATTCTGCTACACCCGCCTCTACCCAAGCGGGCATTCGCGTTCCAACAGCTATCACCAGAACACGCAAGCAACTACTCTCCGTCCGGAGTATCGCGCCACAAACGTTCTAAATCGTAGAAAGCACGCGTCTCAGGTTGCATCACATGCACGACTACATCGCCCAAATCCACCAGAATCCATTCCTGACCCTGCTGCCCTTCGATACCCAGAGGCTGATGCCCCGCATCCTTGGCTTTCTGGATAACGCTATTGGCTAAGGCTTTAACATGCCGCCCTGAAGTCCCTGTTGCGATAACGATCGAATCCATCAAGCCGGTCAGATGCCCAACCTCCAGTGCGACGATCTCCTTGGCTTTAAGATCATCTAAAGCTTCGAGTGCAAGTTCTTTCAGGTCAATTACCTGTGTCATGGTTATTCTCCTGCAGGCTGGTATATAGACCATGTTCCTGCATATAGTGATAAACGGGGTCCGGCAGTAGATAGCGGGGTGAAAGTCCACTGGCTACCAGCTGCCTGATATGAGTAGAAGAAATCGTCAGGGAAGTCAGTTCCAGTAAGAGACAACTGCCTGCGGCTGATGATGATAAATCGGTACTTTTTTTAAGCTGACGCTGTTCACGCCATTGAATCAACTCAGGGGCTTCATTCAGCCTCCATCCTGGCCGGGTAATAATCACTATATGAACATAATCAGATAGTTCCCGCCAGCGATGCCAGCGATGCAGTTCACTATAAGCATCCACGCCCATACATAGACAAATTGATACATCCGGACCGACTTCATCCCTCACGCTGGCAACTGTATCAATAGTGAAAGAAAGACCTGCTCGAGCCAACTCTCTATCATCCACGCTGAGCATAGGGTCGCCCTTAACAGCCAGCCTCAACATTGCTAGTCGATGCTCGACGCTGATAAGCGGTTGCGCACGGTGAGGCGGTCGTGCCGCAGGTACCAGGCGCATCGATTCGACACCAATTGTCTCGGCGACTTCCAGCGCCATGCGAAGATGGCCATGATGTACCGGATTAAAGGTCCCACCAAAAAGTGCCAGACTGGGCAAACTGGATATCGAATCAGCGGATATGACCGTCACCAAGCACCACATATTTCTGTGATGTTAAACCCTCAAGACCCACCGGCCCGCGAGCATGCAGTTTATCAGTAGAAATACCAATTTCGGCACCCAAACCATATTCAAAACCATCGGCAAAACGAGTGGAGGCATTCACCATAACTGAACTGGCGTCGACCTCCCGCAGAAATCGGCGCGCACGGGCATAGTCCTCAGTTATGATCGATTCAGTATGAGCAGAGCCATAACGCGCAATATGTGAAATCGCTTCATCCAGGCCACTCACCACTTTTATAGATAAAACAGGTGCCAGATATTCTTCGTGCCAATCTTCCTCTGTGGCCGGAGTAATCCCGGTCAGGATAGCTGCTGTTGCATCGCATCCTCGCAACTCTACACCCTTGTCTATATAAGACTTAGACAATTCAGGCAAGATTAAAGGCGCAATGGGCTCAGCAACCAATAAGGTCTCCATGGTATTACAGGTGCCGTAACGCTGGGTCTTGGCATTCAGCGCGACAGCGTGAGCCTTGTCCAGAGCCGCCCCATCATCAATATAGACATGACAAACACCGTGTAGATGTTTGATCACGGGTACGCGGGCATCGCGACTGATGCGTTCAATCAAACCCTTGCCGCCGCGTGGCACAATGACGTCGACATATTCAGGCATGGTAATCAACTCGCCTACGGCGCCACGGTCCGTGGTATCCAAAACTTGCACCACTGCTGCAGGCAAGCCCACCTGCGCCAAGCCTTTTTGTATACAGGCAGCAATCGCCTGATTTGAATGTATCGCTTCAGAGCCACCACGCAAAATAGCGGCATTACCCGATTTAAGACATAGACTCGCCGCCTCAACTGTGACGTTGGGCCGGCTTTCATAGATGATTCCAATAACTCCAAGCGGAACACGCATACGCCCCACTTGAATACCGGAGGGCCGATAATTCATATCGGTAATGGCTCCAATGGGGTCTGCCAGAGCCGCGACCTGAGACAAACCCTCTAACATCGAATCAAAGGCCGCTGCAGTAATCTCCAAGCGATCCAGTAAAGCCGGCTCCAAGCCGTTGTCACGCCCGGCCGTAATATCTTTATGATTGGCGGCCATAATCTCATCGCGGGCCTCTACCAACGACTGGGAAATAGCCACCAATGCGGCGTTTTTCTGTCCGGTATCGGCTCGAGCGATAAAAGCTGCCGCCTCTCGCGCCCTGAAACCCACACCAGCCATGTAATCTTTAACATTCATCAGAACAAACTCTGTATTCAATCGGTCAGGGTGGCATTATCTCACAGGAAGATAGCACCTTAAAACGCGACAGTATAACATTAGCCACCCTCCACCCACCACGAGCACTGCATGCCAAATTGGGAAACCGTCACGCAACACCCATTTTGGCTATGGTTGCAGCAAAATCAAGAGTGGTTGGCGGGCATTATCATCGTTACCGCGTTCATTGAATCCTTTGCTATTTTGGGCATTATTGTACCTGGCGTAATCCTACTGGCGATGGCGGCCTTTCTCGCCGGCAGCGGCGTACTGGATCTAAGCACAACGCTCATCTGCGCGGGCTTGGGCGCGGTTGCCGGCGATGGCAGCAGCTATCTCATCGGCCGCTACTTCCATCGGCATATCACTCATTGGTGGCCGTTCTACCAACATCAAAACTGGGTAGACAAAGGCGAAAGGTTTTTTTTACGCTATGGAGCCATAAGCGTATTTCTGGGCAGGTTCATAGGCCCTATTCGCCCCGTTATGCCGCTTGTTGCTGGCAGTCTTTTTATGCCCAAGAGACAATTTTTTGCCATTAATATAGTATCAGCATGTCTCTGGGCCCCTTTCTACATTTTACCGGGCTACATGGCAGGTAAAGCCATAGAGTGGGACCCGCAATGGCAACGCTGGGGTTTTATCGTAATGATCGGCTTTGGTCTGGTCGTGGCACTGCTGCTATGGGCTCGTAATCGATACAAACTAGAGCACGAGGAATAAAGACCCTAATATGATAGACCCCATCATCATCGCAATCGCTCTGGCCTGTGGCATGTTAAGCCGCATGTTGGGTTTACCTGCCTTAATAGGCTATCTCGCAGCGGGCTTTGTACTTCACGAGAGCCAGATAGAAAGCGGCGAATTCCTCCATCAAGCGTCAGAACTGGGCATCACTCTGCTGTTATTTTCAGTTGGACTCAAACTGGATCTGCGTCAATTACTGGCACCCCGTGTCTGGGGTACGACACTGATACACATGGTCATCATCCAACTATTGATGTTTGGACTACTATTGTCACTGGCCAGTTTCACCAACTCGCTAAACTATACCTCGGCCGCTATCGTTGCCTTCGCCATGACCTTTTCAAGTACAGTATTTGTCGTCAGAGTATTGCAAGATAAAGGAGAAATGGCGGCCCCACACGCTCATTTAGCCATCGGTGTGCTAATTATTCAGGATCTCGCCGCAGTCATATTTCTCGCTATGTCGACGGGAAATACACCTCAACCCGAGGCTTTATTACTACTTTTACTTATCCCTATGCGTAAACCACTATTGCTGCTTCTCCAGCGTTGTGGGCACGGCGAGCTCTTTATCCTGTTCGGCTTAACTCTCGCCGTGGGCGGCGCGGCAATATTTGACGCGGTCGGTATCAAAGGAGATCTGGGAGCATTAATTATTGGGGTATTGCTGGCAGGCCATATAAAGACCAAGGAATTAGCAAAAGCCTTATTACAATTTAAAGATCTGTTTTTAGTAGGCTTTTTTCTCACTATCGGTCTAACCGGCTGGCCCTCCGCCGAGCTCGCGATCATAGGAATTCTGCTAGGCTTAATCGTGATAATTAAGCCCATACTGTATTTTTTACTTTTCACGCTGTTTAAAACCCGACCAAGAACCTCATTTTTGAGTTCAATGGCACTCACCAATTACAGCGAATTTGGCCTTATCGTGATTGCCATCGCTGTCACCGAAGGCTGGGTTGAACCCCAGTGGTCTGCCACCATCGCACTGGCGTTGGCCATCAGCTTCCTCATTTCTGCGCCTCTAAACACCCAGGCCCACTCGCTCTACCAACGATGGAAAACGCGACTCATTCGTTTTGAGCCTGAAAACGTGCCACAGCCTGACTTAACGGACATAAAAATCCTCGTATTGGGTATGGGGCAAATCGGCACTAGCACCTATGACACCGTAAGATCCCGTCATGGTGACTGTATACTGGCCCTCGATGAGAATATCGCCAAGATCGATACACACCAACAGGAAGGCAGAAAAATATTTCTAGCGGACGCATCCGATCCCGATTTTTGGCATCCGCTAAACCTGGAGAACATCGTATTAATCATGCTTGCGCTCACCAATCATGAAGAAAATAAGCTGGTTGCAGAATTACTGAGCGAAGAAAATTATCAAGGGCATATTGCCGCAGTGGCACGTTTTCCCGACGAAGTTAATGAACTTAAAGCACTCGGCTGCTCAGCGCTGAATCTTTCTACCGAAGCCGGTGTGGGCTTTGCAAACTGCGCCGATATCATATTAACTAATCCACCTTTAGACTCATCGTCGCAAGAGAATGTCGCAGTGGGACAATCCACCACGTATAATAAGCCCGCAAAAGACCATTAATAACTGGAATATAATAATACCTTATGTATCTCATGCCGCTATTAGCCATACTTGTTGGCTTTATCATCCTCGTCTGGAGCGCCGATCGATTTGTTATCGGAGCCTCGGCGACCGCTTTTCATTTAGGTGTCTCGCCCTTAGTCGTCGGCATCGTCATCGTAGGCTTTGGCACCTCGGCACCAGAAATGCTGGTATCGGCAATGGCTGCCTTAGACGGCAATGGCAATCTGTCAATTGGCAACGCACTGGGCTCTAACATCACCAATGTCGGTCTGATCTTGGGCATTACCGCTCTTTTTTACCCACTGGTGGTACGCTCTAGAATTATTCGTCGAGAGATACCTCTACTATTTTTTGTCATGCTGGTTGCACTTTTTCTAATGAGCGATGGAAAGCTGTCCCTTCTGGATGGCATTATTCTCGCCTCAGGTTTTGTCGCTGTGCTACTACTCGCCTTGCATGAGGCCGCCACATCCAAAGACGATACCCTGGCGCAAGAATTCCAGGCCGAAATCCCCCCTGCAGTCAGCAACAAGGCAGCCCTGATGTGGCTCATTGTTGGCATCGTTTTGTTGGTAGCATCGTCCAGACTACTGGTTTGGGGCGCGGTAGAGATAGCTGAGTTACTCGGCATCACAGACTTGATAATCGGTCTAACAATTGTCGCCATTGGCACCAGCCTGCCGGAATTAGCTGCCACTGTAGTGGCCGCTCGAAAACAGGAATACGACATTGCGGTGGGTAATGTCGTTGGTTCAAATCTGTTTAATTTACTCGGCGTTCTGGCTTTCCCTGGCTTGCTCAGTCCGGGATCATTTGACCCGGCAGTTCTTGTGCGAGACTACCCGGTAATGATCGCATTGACTTTCCTGTTACTGATATTTGCCTCTAATTATTCAATGCGTAAAGAAGGCGAAATAAACCGGGTGGAAGGTGCAATACTGTTATCTATCTATATCGGCTACATGATTTATCTTGCAGCAACCGCATAACGCCTGAACTACTCAATTTAGTTCAGGCCTCTAGCTAGCCCTGTATATCGTAGACTACAATTTTTGCCGCAATAGGCGTGACATATCTACGTACATAATCCACGTGATCAGGGTGCGCCAAGTATGCACGCATAACTTCTTGCGAGGGAAAACGCATAGTAATTCCAATCTGAAAACTGTCATCGACGATCGATCGATCGCTGGCCACCGCCGTACCTATATGCAATTCTGATACGCCCTCAACGTCATTTAATATCACGCCTTTATCCACCACTTGCCGTAATGCCTCAACTGAAGTACCTGGCTTAGTCCATAAAACCACGACATGTGTCACCCCGTCGCTAGCTTGAGCAAAAAGCGGCAACATCAGCAACGATACAAGCGTAAAAAACTTTAAACTCTTCATTTTCAATTTCTCAACTTGTCAATTTGTCAGCATCTCTAATGCGGCATCCAATGCTTCAAGTTTGGACTCCGTACTATCAAGTTCCATTATTGCCAGTTTCTCTGCCTCTGTAATCGGCAATAGCTGACCTAACTGAGACGCGACTCGATAGGCGTCTGCATTGTCCAGAATATAATTAAGTCGTTTAACTTCCGGATGATCAACTAGATCGAGCAGTACATCCGCTAGCTCACTATATTGTTCAGATAATTCAGTGGGCTCAGGGTTCGCAACCCACTCAACCTGAGCACTAATAAGTCGATCTTTCCCCTGACTCAATTTGCCTAAGCGAAACTGGCACTCGCCTTCAATGGTAATTTCAAGACGACCGCCTGGAAGCGCATCCCAATCAACAATCTTGGCGTAGCAACCCGTCTCGGCAAGCTCTGGCATGCGATCTCTGGCCCGATTAAATACCTCGTCGCCCTCAGTTATCAATATAACGCCAAAACCGCTTTGGTCTTTCAGGCAACGCTTCACCATATCCATATAGCGCGGCTCAAATATTTGCAGAGGAATCCTGGCGTGTGGAAGCAACACACTGCGAAGCGGAAACAATGGAATGATAGGCACTCTAACTCCTTGTAGTAGATGGTTCAGCTGGACGCGTATCACGCTCAAGGGCATCAAGCCAACGAAGCGCATGCTCGCGGTCGTCACCGCACATGTCTTTAGCCGGTTTTAAATTGTCACACGCTGCAGGGCGGTCGCTGTGGCCAAATATCATGCAGCGAAAATCAGCCCCCAACTGGACACAAGTAACGCCGGCAGGCTTGCCGTGGGGCATACCGGGTATCGGCGAACTGATTGAGAGGGCGATACAACAGGCTCCACACTCCTTGCGACATTCCACTATTGTGCCCCTTGACCAAAGGGCTTAAATATCAGAATAAGACGTGGCAGCAACAATAATGCGCCTATCAATGCCGCTACCATGGCCACCCCCGTTAGTAGGCCGAAGTAAATACTAGGCCGAAAATTAGACAAGGCCAAAATGGCAAAGCCAAAAATGATAATCACGGAGGTATAGTACATCGCCTTGCCAATACTGCCATGACTGCGATACATGGCGGCTACGTAGTTTTGATCCTGGGAGAATTCATAACGGTAGCGATGGATATAATGAATGGTATTGTCGACACCAATACCAATACAGATAGCAGCAATGGTAATTGTCATCATATCCAGAGGTATGCCGGCCAGACCCATCCCACCCAATACAATCCCTGCTGCCAGCACATTGGGCGTGATGGCGATAATCGACAACTTTAGCGAACGAAATAATACAAAAAACATCAGCATAATTGTTGCAAACACCGCACCCAAGCTTAATATTTGGGAACGATAGAGACTCTGTAGCATATTGTTATAAAGGACTAACATGCCGGTCAGATGAACCTGCTCTTCTTTAAACCCCAGTTGAGCGACCAGATCATGGCGAATTTTCTGCAATAATTCGTCGCGACGCAAACTGCGGCTGGTCTCCATTACGCGCACAGAAAAACGCAGCTGATGATTCTCTGCAGAGTAATAGGGATTAACCAGAACGTCCCCGACCTCCTCTGGTAAGTTTCGCTGAGCCAGAGATAACTGTATGTCATCAATATCTCGGCCCATCAGGTCACCCAATACCTCATATAGTGTTGCCAGAGATAGTACTTTACCGGTTTGCTCCAGCCCATCGAGATATTCGTGAACCTTGGTTATCTGACGCATACCACTGACGGTAAACCAATAGTTCAAAGCCTCAGGTGACGCACCTGAGTCATCGTCAAAACTGGACTCAAAGCTCTCGTCAAATTCGTCATCAAAACCATCCAGTTCTTCGTCGATTGCTAACTCTTGTGGTGGGAGATTTACTGGCGCCTCGAGCTCATCCAAATCGTCAAAACCTTCCTCAAAATCACTATTAAAAACAGCCCCGCCGGCCTGCATATCCGCCAATACTTGAGGGTCGGCGTCAATGATGACATCCAAGGGGATTGTCCCCCCCAGTTGGGCATCCACCGTCTCCATGCCTTGGTAGATCTCAGTCGACTCATCAAAATAGTCGATAAAGCGATTCTCTACCTGCAGCTGAGTTATCCCGTAAACCGCGCTGATCAACAATAGCGAAAACAAAACGATGATCTTCCTACCGTGATGTTCTGTCAGCCCGGCAAAAAACAAAGTAAAGGGTTTGCCCTCGACGCGAGTTTGCCGTTGCTCTCGGGGTAATAACATCAAGGCTGCAGGCAATATGACAAACGATAGTATCAGTGCACTCGATACACCCAGTGTCATCATCCAGCCAAAGTCAATTACCGGGCGAATACCGCTTACTACCAGCGAGGCAAAAGCAACCAAGGTGGTCAGGGTTGTATAAAGACATGGCCTGGCCATAGAGCGAACCGTTTCCCAGACTAATTCCTCTTGATTTCTATCATCCCCTTGAGCCGCTAACTCTCGATAGCGCACCATCAAATGAATCAAAATAGACATGTTGACAATCAACAGAATGGCCACAAAATTGGAGGATATAACCGTCATTCGCCAGTCGATAAACGCCAACCAACCCAGCATTAAGGTAACGCTGGTACAGCAGATAACCAGTGGTAATATGACCCACTGAACGCGACGAAAAATAACCACCATTAACACGATAATAAAAATCAGGATACCACTACCAAAAACGGCCAAGTCACTCTGCACAAATGCAATCATATCAACGGCAATCATAGGCACGCCGCCGAGGAAAATCTCGGCTTTGTCGCGATAGCTATCCAGAATAGCGCGGACTGCTGCAACGACTCTTATTTGCCTGTCATTTACCTCAACGGCATAGTCCTTAAAAATCTGGGTCACATTGGCAAGTTCGACCTCCTGCTCAGAGGATAAGCCACCACTGCGTCGTAGCTCACGCAACGATTCACGCTGTTCCAGTAATTCAAAATATTGCTCATCGCGAGCAAGTATTACCTGCAATACGGTTATAGAGGCATCCGCATTCGTTAACATTCCTCGATAGATGGGGCTACTAGCGAATTCCGCTCGAGCCAACTCTCGATCTACACTTTCCTGTGACAAGGTAGACATGCCTTTGGAAATTTCGGTCAGCGAGACCGGAGGGCTATATAAGAGAGGCACGTCAAGCACACTATTGATGCTGGAAACGGTTTCAACAGCTAATAATTCATCCCGCAAACTGGCAATTCGGGCCAGTGTTTCATCGCTGTATAAATCGCCTTGAGGCGCATAAGTCACCAGCAGAAAATCTGACGAGCCGTAACGCGTATTAATGAGCCGACTGTAGGCCAAATCCGTATCGCCTTCTAATACCAGAGCATCTGCCGATGCATCTAACTTGCCTGAAGGGATATAAACAGCGAGACAGCCGACTAGACCTGCAATAAGTAACAGGCACAGCAGGGGGTGCCCCAAGATCAGACGACGATAAGATTGTTGTAAAAAATACACTATTTACTACCTTTCTTCTGTTCTGCCAAGAGGCACCTATGCGGCAAGAGCATCGAGTAATTTTTGATATATACCATCGAAACTTCCGTTGCTCATAATCAATATCACGTCACCCGGGTTTGAACAGTCACGCACTGCATCAATGATTTCTTCAACTGACTGACATACCTGCTGCCCTGCATTACCGTCTATTACTGCATCCAGAGCCCAGTCCATATCCCTGCCCTGCAACCAGAAAGCCTTGTCTGCATCAGAGGCACTGAGGGCCAATTCATCGCGATGCACCCCCATACGCATTGTATTGGAGCGCGGTTCCAAAATGGCGATTATTTTGCCCGCAGGATTACTCGCCCGCAGACCTGCCAGAGTGGTCGCAATAGCCGTAGGGTGATGGGCAAAATCATCGTAAACTCTAATATCGTTGACCTTGCCGATTAATTCCATGCGGCGCTTCACGCCCTTAAACTCGCACAAACTCGCCACTGCTGCAGCCGGAGCCACTCCGGCATGAACGCTTGCGGCAATGGCGGCAAGCGCATTGGTCACGCTGTGGTTACCTAACTGAGTCCACTCGACCTCTCCATATGCTTCACCAGCATAGAGCACTTGAAAGTGACTACCGTCAGCCTTAAGTAATTTGGCCTGCCAGTCATTCGCATCACCGAGACGTTCGACTGGCGACCAGCAGCCTTGCTCCAGTACCTCGTCAAGCAATGGCTCTCCCGCCGGATAAATAATGCGCCCCTGTGCTGGTACCGTACGTATCAAATGGTGAAACTGTTTTTGAATTGCCACAACGTCGTCAAATATATCTGCGTGATCAAATTCCAGGTTATTCATCACCAGCGTACGAGGTCGGTAATGTACAAATTTCGACCGTTTATCAAAAAAAGCACTGTCATATTCATCGGCTTCAATGACAAAAAACGGCGATTCACCGGCACTGGCGGACAAACCGAAATTTGCCGGCACACCACCTATCAGGAAGCCCGGATGCAGACCGTTATCTTCCATAATCCAGGCTAACATACTACTGGTAGTCGTCTTACCATGAGTACCGCTCACGGCTAAAACCCAGCGATCACAAAGCACATGATCAGCTAGCCACTGAGGCCCAGAGGTATAGGCAATGTCTTCGTTGAGCATATACTCCACCGCAGGATTACCGCGACTCATAGCGTTACCGACCACTACCAAATCGGGCCGGTCATCAAACTGCGAAGGGTCATAGCCTTGATATAGGCTAATGCCCTGTGATTCCAGCTGTGTGCTCATGGGTGGATACACATTGGCATCCGAACCCGTCACTTTATGCCCCAATTGGCGAGCAATAATCGCCAAGCCACCCATAAAGGTGCCGCAAATGCCTAATATATGTATGTGCATAGATCTCCCCGTTGTTCAAATGGTATCACGAGAGAGTGTCTGCAATAAGACTAAAGCAGAGGTTTTGGATCCACCGCAGAGTAGTTTATAATGCCGACCCTAATTTCTCTCAACGACAAGGCCACGCCATGAGCTACGACAAAATTCCCGCAGGCAAGGATTTACCCCACGATATCTATGTGGCGATCGAAATTCCTGCAAATCACGACCCCATAAAGTATGAAATTGACAAGGACGCCGACTGCCTGATGGTTGATCGCTTCATGGCGACCCCAATGTTCTACCCTGCCAACTATGGTTACATTCCCAATACTTTGTCTGAAGATGGCGATGCCCTTGACGTGCTGGTAGTCACTCCCTACCCCGTTGTACCAGGCGCTGTTATCCGTGCCCGCCCCGTCGGCATACTCAATATGTCTGACGAAGCCGGACAGGATGCCAAATTGCTTGCGGTACCGCACGACAAGCTGACGGTTCTTTATAAGGATGTGAAGGAAGCCTCTGACTTGCCACCATTGCTTATCCAGCAGATCGAGCATTTCTTTGAAAACTACAAAGATCTTGAGTCAGGCAAGTGGGTCAAGATTGACGGTTGGGCAGGTAGCGCAGAAGCGCTTGCTGAAGTAACTAAAGCCGCTGCGGCTTACGAAGCAACCAAGTAATACTTTAGGGGCTAGCCAGGCTAGCCCCTATTATTTGTTTAAAAACAACGACTTGGTATTCAATCAAGCGATTGATTCATATCCACTGCAGGCTGATTAGAGGCCTTACCCACCGGCTTTGCAGGCACCCCAGCAACCGTCATATGGGCATCTACGTCCTCCAATACCACGCTACCGGCGGCAACTTTGGCCCCTTCACCTATAGAAACCGGGCCTAATATTTTTGCTCCGGCAGCTAGTAACACACCATCAGCTACCATCGGGTGACGCTGACCCATATGGCAGCCGCTTCCTCCTAAACTGACACCATGCAGCATAGACACATTATTACCCACCCGGGCAGTTTCGCCGATAACGATTCCCGTCGCATGATCCACCATCAAGCCGGTACCCAAACAGGCTGCTGGATGTATATCCACACTAAATACCGTGGCCGTCATACTCTGGAAATACAGCGCCAGCGATGTTCTACCTGCACCCCACAGGCGGTGTGCGATGCGGTATGCCTGAATGGCCAAAAAGCCCTTAAAAAACAACAGTGGCAAAATATACTGGTCACATGCGGGGTCTCTATCATAATACGCCAGTAAGTCGTCTTTCGCCGCTTGCACCAACTCAGGCTGATCAACATAGGCCTCATCACAAATTGAGCGTAATAAAAGCGCGGGCAAGGTATCGCTGCCCATTCTGCTGGCCAGATGGAAAGCCAACGCCGCAGCAAAATTTCGGTGATTCAAGACTGAGCTAAAGTAAAAGCTGGCCAGTGCCGGCTCTTGCTCCCCTCCTGATTCTGCCTCCTGCCGTATTTTCTGCCAAAAATCTTCCATCAGACATTAATCTCCATACGGCATAAACCGTTGATATAGTTCATCAAAATTCGCCAGTACCACATCCTTAAGAGCCAACTCCTGCCGGCCAAGGAAATCTCTCAAGCCATTTTTACTCATACTATCTTCGAAATCGCGTGCAGATACTCGGTGTGACAAATGCCAGGGCTCCAGGGCAACGCCTCCCCGCAGACCATCGTAAGGCCGCCAAAACCCGCATAAGTCTTGCTTCATCAATGGATCCAGCCATTCGTAAAACGTCTCAAATACACCACCAGCCCGGGTTTCGGCTTGGGTTAATTTCACCTGATATTGAGACGATATACTGCTGCTATCACAAATATCCAGATCGGTTCCCCAGTGATGCCGCGAGAAGCCTGGCAAAGCGGACCAGCGCAAAATGGCATACATAAGCTCATCTTCATCCATGGCGCTGACATCCATTGGCTGCTCATCAGCATCCAGCACAGGCCGCCGTCCAGCGGCTTTTTCGTTCCAGATTTGTAACTGCCGGTCAAACGACCGATAACTGCTCACAATGCAGGGGCGAAATCCCTCTTTTTCGGCCAGCAGGTAAAAGGACTGCCAGGCTTTCACCACCCCAGGCAATAAACGGTGGCCCTCCTGCCCGGGCACCGACACTAATAGAGCATCATCCACTCCTATACGACTCACAATAAATCCATCACTACAGAAATTTCATCCACGAATAATAAGGGGAAAGTTCGATACTACGGCGGCCCGACAGATCAATCAAGTTGCTCTATAAGGGATTACCCCTAGATGCCGGTGATATCTACGAATGGTAAGCGCTGCGTAAATACCTAAAATGATCACAAGACATATCGAAAAGGAAAGGACTATGACACAGCAGCCTACTTTCAACAGTATTAAAAGCTTGGCAGACCTGATTGACATGCAGCGTGTTATTTCGCGACTAGCTTCAATCAAGTGCTCTAATGACTTATTACTTCAAGTTGTGCCCGCTAACGGAAGCCATCTTGATAGCGTAGTGATAGAAACCCGCGCAGATGGTCGACGCCTGAACCTGCAGCCATCGCAAGTCAAAGATGATCTTTGGATCATTACCGCTAGCAATGGCAACGCGGTTATTTGGCAAAGCCAGCTGGATACGACTCAGGACCAATGGCAGCAAAAACTGGATAAAACTTTGTCTAACTTCAAAAGCAGCGGCCAACGACTTAAAAAGCCGGTATTTCGTTTCCAGCGCTGGTTACAATCATTCAACAGCGCAGCTGGTGAAGAACACATCGATCGTAAAGCAGCATAAACCGCAATAATATTCCACTGCTGCCTGCCAGAGGCTATCATAGACTTTTACTCTGACAGGTAGCATTTCGTAGTGACCCCCAAACTTAAAATAGGCCTGGCGCTTGGCAGCGGCTCCGCCCGAGGAATGGCACATATTGGTGTTATTCGTGCGATGGAGCAACTGGGCGTCAAGCCCGATATTATCTGCGGCAGTTCCGTGGGCAGCCTAATTGGCGCCGCCTACACCATCGGCAAAATGGACGAACTGGGCAGTTGGATCAGCGAACTTTCCACCGGTGACATTCTGCGCTATATGGACATCCGGCTAGCGGCAGGCGGCGGTTTTGCCCATGGCCAAAAGCTAATGGATCATTTACGCGAAACCATGGGCGAACACCAGATCGAAAGCCTACCCCTGCAATTTGCAGCCGTAGCAACGGACTTGCACAGTGGCCGCGAAATCTGGTTAAAAGAAGGATCTATTTGGGACGCCGTCAGGGCCTCGATCGCCCTGCCTGGAATACTGACTCCCGTTGCCTATAGACATCATTGGTTGGTGGATGGCGGTCTAGTCAACCCGGTACCGGTCTCAGTTTGTCGCGCAATGGGAGCCGATATCATCATCGCAGTCAACCTTAACGGAGACCTTGTTGGACGCCACACGGTTGCCCAAAAATCCGTTCACGAGAATACTGTTTCGCCCCTTCAGTCACCATCTGAAAGCTCGGAAGATACCGAAACACCCGAGCAGGCCGAAGCCAATTTTCTGTCCCAGCTGTCAAATTCGATTAAAGATAAAACGCAACCCCTGTTGGACCAATGGCGCAAACCCAGCGATACGTTACCGGGAATTTTCGACGTGATCGCTGGATCTATTAACATAATGCAGGATCGTATTACCCGCTCCAGACTGGCTGGCGAGCCTGCCGATATTCTGATCAGCCCGCGGCTTGCCCATATCGGCCTGTTAGAATTCGAACGAGCCAATGACGCAATTGAAGAAGGTGGAAATGCAGTGAGGCGTCAGATAGATCAGTTACGTGAGCTCATCACCGAATAATATGGCGATGCAGCGGATATGCCACATCAACGATATAACCGAGGGTACTTCTCGCGGATTCCGTGGCGAGGGTTTCACGGTCTTTGCAGTACGTAAAGATGAACAACTTTATCTCTATCACAATCGTTGCCCACACCTTGGCGTTGAACTGGAATGGGTGGAAGACCAATTTCTGGATTACGAGGGATGTTTGATTCAGTGTGCCACCCATGGAGCCCTATTCACCATAGAAGGCGGTCGATGTGTAGGCGGACCCTGCCTGGGCGAGACGCTGCAAGCAGCTGAATTCACTATAAAAGACGACCTAGTCTGGTTACTACAATAGCATCACCGAGCTATTCGATAAGAAACTGGAGCCTCTCGACGGCTTGTTCCAGCTTTTCGATACCAGTAGTAAACGCAAACCGAACATACTCATTGGCACGATAACGGCCGAAATCCAGTCCTGGAGTCAGCGCCACGCCGTGCTGTTCCAGCAGATCGATACAAAATTTCTGGCTATCGCGCGTATGACGGGAAGCATTAGCATAGAGATAGAAACCACCTGCCGGGGAATGCGGTATCTCGAAACCCAGCTTACGAAGCTCTGGTAACAAAAAATCTCTCCGCTGTTGAAATATCTCTCTTCTGCCATCAAGAATTCCCCTCGTGGTCGGTTCAAAACACGCCAAAGCGGCATGTTGAGCCGGTGTTGAGAGCGAGATAAACAGATTTTGAGCCAATTTTTCCAGTTCGGGCACCGCGTCCAAGGGCGCCACCAGCCAGCCAAGACGCCAGCCCGTCATACCAAAATATTTGGAGAAACTGCTGATCACAAAGGCCTGATCAGTTAACGAAAGTATCGACGGGGAGCGCTTGTCATAATCCAGGCCATGATAGATTTCATCCACCACCATGCAGCCAGACTGACTTTCAACGAACTCAAACAGCGCCGCTAGCTCTTCGCTGGTTAAAATTTCTCCAGTGGGATTGGCAGGGCTGGCAACCATCACTCCCATGGTATTTTCTCGCCAATGAGCTTTCGCCAAAGCCGCCGTAAGCTGAAACCGATCCTCGGCGGTCACTGGAACCAACTGCCCCTCACCTTCCACCAGACGAAGGAAGTGCCTATTGCACGGATAACCCGGATCAGTCATCAGCATACCATCACCCGGATTGACCAGAAGTGCCGCAGCCAGCAATAAGGCGCCAGAGGCGCCAGCAGTGACCATAATGCGCTCAGGGGCAATTTTCAGCCCGTAATCTGTAAGATAATAATTGGCTATAGCCTCTCGCAGCGCCGGAATGCCCGCTGCGGCTGAGTATCCTGTATAGCCTGCCTGCAAGGCCCTGATTCCCGCCTCACGAATCGGGGCGGCTGTTTCGAAATCCGGCTCTCCAGCTTCCATGTGGCAGATAGAACGACCTTGCGCTTCTAACTGCTGCGCTCTACCCAGGACTTCTACAACCCGAAAAGGTTCGATATCCTTCATTCGATGAGCAAACGGCCTTATCACCTGAATTCTCCACTTTGCTTAGTCCTGCTGAGCACAGACTGCCACGAGTCAGTCAAACCGGCAAGCCAGCGGGGATAAAACAGATAATGACTAGAAACTATTGGCGAAATATGCGCAGTTCTGGTACGTTCTCCTGCTTGAGTAAAACATGTGGGCCAGGAAGCTAATTGCATTGCATGGCCCTCAACGGTATCAGAGGTATCAAGCATGGCCAAAGCCAAAACCAAAACAAAAACTGCAAGTAAAGCTGCCGCTAAAAAGGCCCCTGCAAAGAAAGCTGCAAGCAAAAAAGCTGCACCAAAAACAGCACCGGTAAAGAAAGCCGCAGCGAAAAAAGCGCCTGCAAAAGCCCCAGCGAAGAAAACTTCAGCCAAAAAGGCTCCTGCCAAAAAATCTGTAGCCAAAAAAACACCCGTGAAAAAGGCTGCTACCAAGAAAGCAACGGCGACCAAGAAAGCACCGGCAACCAAGAAAGCCGCGGTCAAAAAAGCGCCCGTGAAAAAAGCAGCGGTTACCAAAACTCCGGCAAAGAAAGCCCCGACCAAAAAAGCACCAGTGAAAAAAGCAGCGGTTACCAAAACTCCGGCAAAGAAAGCCCCGACCAAAAAAGCGCCGGTGAAAAAAGTGGCAACGAAGAAAGCTGCAAGTAAAAAAGCGCAGGCCACGGGTCGCAAAGGAGCTGTAGCCGGAGCAAGTAATTTCACACCTTACAGGCAAAAGTCGCACGAAGAATATATGAATGATACCCAAAAGGATCATTTTCGCGACTTACTCAACAACTGGAAAGCGGAGTTAATGGAAGAAGTCGACCGAACCGTCTCGCACATGAAAGATGAGGCGGCTAATTTTCCCGATCCTGCTGATCGAGCAACCCAGGAAGAAGAATTCAGTCTCGAACTGCGCACCAGAGACAGGGAACGCAAGCTGATTAAAAAGATAGAGAGTACAATGGAAAAAATCGACCAGGACGATTATGGCTGGTGTGATTCCTGCGGCATAGAAATCGGTGTACAACGGCTAGAAGCCAGACCCACAGCAACGCTATGTATTGACTGTAAAACTCTGGACGAAATAAAAGAACGGCAAGAAAGGGGTTAAGCGCCAGCATTTACCTATGCCCCGCCAATCAACGGCCAACTATGTTGGCCGTTTTGCTCCCTCCCCCACAGGCCCACTACATATGGGTTCGTTACTCGCAGCGCTGGCATCGTGGCTTGACGCCCGAGCCAACAATGGCAAATGGCTACTACGTATTGAAGATCTCGATCCACCGCGTGAGGTAGCCGGCAGTGCCGACTGTATTATTCGAAGCCTGGATCGACACGGCCTACACTGGGACGGAGAAATATGCTGGCAAAGTCAACGCAACACAGCTTATGAAGTAGCACTGCAATCACTACAGGCACAAGATAACCTCTACCGGTGTCATTGCAGCCGCGCAAAGATAGGTCAAGCAGTCTATCCAGGTTACTGTCGTGATGAATTTATTGACCCGTCAGAGCCTCATTCCCTGCGACTAAAAACCACCCCCACCGACATCCTGTTTGACGACCTTATACAGGGTCACCAGCAACAAAACATTGCCAGAGACGCAGGTGATTTTATATTGCGCCGCAAAGACAATTACTACGCCTACCAATTGGCGGTGGTTGTGGATGACGCTGACAGTGGGGTTAATCATATATTACGCGGTATGGATCTTATTGATTCTACTGCCAGACAGATATATTTACAGCATTTACTCGGATACCCGGAAGTAATGTATGCTCACTTCCCGCTAATCCTCAATACTCAGCAGCAGAAACTCAGCAAGCAAACCCATGCAACAGGCATAAATGATGCCGAGGCCACAGGCAACCTGCGGCAAGCGCTGCGACTTCTAGGCCAAGCCTCACCCCCGGTCAAACTCAACGCTGTCGGCGACATACTTCAGTGGGCAAAAACGTACTGGGATATAAGCCTTATTCCTGCCGGACAATCATTTGAGACACCGTTTCCGGCATAGATCCGGGCTTATCATTGCAGGTCGTGGCTGCCTTAAGTAACATGGGGCGATATCACCTCTATCGGAGTCTACGGTGTTCCACCAGCGAACTATCATCCTAACCGTACTGGCACTGCTATTGTTGCTTCCCGCCATACAACCATGGCTTTTCGATGGTGGGCCATGGTACAAACCCTTTCTATTGTGGTTCGCTATAATCATTTGTGCCTGGGCGATAGAGAAGAGAGAACGACCTAATGACGTTTAGCCTGTCTTTCTTATTTGCGCTGGGCATGGTCTATCTGTTCGCTCTTTTTCTAATCGCCTATTGTGCTGACCACAAGTATATTCCCAATAAGGTAGTGCGGCACCCGGCCACATTCGTTCTTTCTCTAGGTGTGGTTGTCACCTCCGGCGCCTACTACGGCATGATTCCTCTAGCTCATGGTACCGGCTATCTCTATCTGGAATACTATGTGGGGATCGCCTTGTGCTTTCTATTAGCTCGGCACTTAATTATTCCACTCTATCGGGTCTGCAAGTCTAATCAACTTTCCAGCCTGGCCGATTTAATGGCGTTCCGTTATCGCAGCCAGTCAGTGGGGTCAGTGATCACGGTGTTAATGCTTTTAGCCGTACTACCACTCATCGCTATGCAAATAAAAATGGTGGCGGACACCACTTTTCTACTGAGCCAAACAGGCCTGCTAGACGACAATCACAAGGGCCAGCACGTAGGTCTGGCCTTGGTATTTTGTGTCTTCATCTCGCTCTTTACCTTACTTTTTGGCACCCGGCGCCAACGACACAATGGCCTGGTAACCGCTATAGCAGCGGACAGCTTATTTAAATGCCTCATGTTTATCGCTATTGGTGTGATAGCCACTACAGAGGTATTTGGCGGCGTTGAGAACATGCAAGGCTGGCTTAACGACAACCCTGCCCAGCTGGCAGCACTTACAGAAAGCACTCACTCCGGTAGTACCCGAACCCTTCTCATGGTGAGTTTCGCTGCGGCCCTGGGAATGCCCCATCTATTTCATATGCTTTACGCTGAAAACGCCAGCTCCGAAGCTGTGCGCACCTCTAGTTGGGGCATGCCATTATTTTTACTCTTACTCAGTTTGCCCGTACTGCCTATTCTTTGGGCTTATTTAGCCACCGGCAGCCAGGCTCCTTTAGAGTACGCTCCGCTCGGCATAGGCATAGCGTTAAACTCTCCGCTATTAACCGCTTTTATTTATGTTGGAGGACTCTCAGCAGCCAGCGGTATGACCATCGTGGCCACTCTGGCATTGGCCTCAATGAGCCTTAATCATCTTGTCACTCCCTTCTACAAGCCCGGCCCTAGTAGAGATATCTATGACTGGCTGCAGCGAGTAAGGCGCGGCCTTATCTTTGGTTTGATCATGGGCGGATTTATTCTGTTCAGATTTTTAACTAATTTCGATCAGATCTTCATTTATGGCATTATTTCATTTGCCACCATCAGTCAGTTCTTTCCCGGCATTCTAGCCATTCAGTACTTCCCTGCAGCCAGCCGCACGGGCTTTTTTGCCGGCTTAATCAGCGGGCTATCAATCTGGTTGTTTACGCTAATCCTGGGACACCAAGGCTTGGCAACCGAAATACTGCCAGGTTGGCTCAATATCGACACGCCTAATGACTTATGGATCCTGACTGCCTGGACAAGCCTGATCATCAATGCGCTGATATTTACTGCCGGCTCGCTACTATTCCCGCCCAGCACGGAAGAAAATATAGCGGCACGAAACTGTGCTCACAACAAAATCATGATGCCCAGACAGGAGGCGCTATCATTTTCCTCCATACCTGAGTTGGAACAACAATTAGTCGATTCGCTCGGCACCTCAACCGCAAAACAGGAAATCAACCGAGCTCTGAATGACCTGAAGCTGGGTGACAAAGAAACCAGAATTTATCATTTAAGACGCTTGCGTGAACAGCTTGAACGCAACCTCTCTCACCTGTTGGGGCCTAGCGTAGCGCACAGTATTATCGAAAGTAATCCCGCCAAAACATCCAATATGCAACAACAGGGCAGCGATATTCGGCTGATGGAAGTCCGCCTGGAGAGCTACCGTGAGTACCTGACGGGCGTGGCGGTGGAGCTTGATGATCTGCGGCGCCTTCATCGGCAAACCTTGCTCAATCTACCTATAGGCGTCTGTACTCTGGGGCCAAACCAAGAAATCCTGATGTGGAATACCAGCATGGAGAAATTGACTGGAATCCCCAGTTTTCAGACCTCCGGCGCACTGGCCGACGCCTTGCCATTGCCCTGGAGAGAATTAATTGTCGACTTTGCAAGCACTACAGAGGAGGACCGCCACAGGGCAACAGTTACAATAGAAAACAAACCAAGATGGCTCAGTTTACATAAAACACGACAGGTGCCCAGTAACCCCAACGCTGACGACATGGTCATATTAGTAGAAGATGTCACCGACCTTCAGCTACTGGAACAAGAGTTAATGCACAGTGAAAGACTTGCCTCTATTGGCCGGTTGGCGGCTGGCGTGGCGCACGAGATCGGCAACCCGGTGACAGGCATAGCCTGTTTGGCACAAAACCTCGGATATGAAAGCGATGACCCCGCCGCTGTTCTGCAGAGCGCAAATGACATCATCACTCAAACAGAACGCATAAGCAGCATTGTTGAAACACTGGTGAATTTCTCGCACAGTGGTCGACAGATTTCATCCCGAGAACACGAAGCGGTGGATTTGTCTCACTGTGTCAACGAGGCTATTAAACTCCTGTCTCTGGATCGTGACGCACAAACAGTGAGTTTTCTGAATCAATGCGATTCAAGTATTTTGATCGGAGACTATCAGCGCCTACTCCAGGTCTTCGTCAACCTGTTGAATAATGCGAGGGATGCCAGTGAAGAAGATGGCAAAATTATAGTGGAGTCCCGGCAAGAAGCCAGTAACATTATCGTTACCGTGACCGACAGCGGGCACGGTATACCTGTCGATCAGCTGGATAGACTCTACGAGCCATTCTTTACCACTAGAGATCCGGGCAAAGGCACGGGCCTTGGCCTTGCATTGGTGTTCAGCATCATCGAGGAACATGGCGCAAGCATTAAGGCCACAAGCCCCACTCATGATAATAGAGGCAGCCGATTCACCCTGAGCTTCCCAGTCGCCAGAAATTCAAATAAGCAGTCGGAATAGTGGTAAAGGAAAGTAAATCGCGCTATGTTTGCGACCAGAGAAATTCTTAATAAATGAGCCCTGTATGCCCGACATTCTGATTGTCGAAGATGAAACGGTAATCCGCACTGCACTTAAACGCCTGCTAGAGCGTAACGATTATACCGTCGACGAAGCCGCTTCTGTTGACCAGGCCATTGCTAAAGATCTGGAGAGCTATTCCCTTATCATTAGTGACCTACGACTACCCGGTAGCCCCGGTACAGACTTGATTCAACTCGCCGAACAAACACCCGTGCTTATCATGACCAGTTACGCCAGCCTGCGTTCAGCTGTGGACTCCATGAAAGCTGGGGCCGTCGACTATATCGCCAAACCTTTCGACCACGGGGATATGCTAACGGCAGTCAGCCGTATCATCGAGAACACCACCCCGCATAAAGCCGAATCCATGCCCGCAGCGAAGCCAACGCTGCCTGGCATTGTGGGCAACTGCCCTGCAATGCAAACCATTTACGGCATGATTAACAAAGTTGCTCCAACAGACACAACGGTGCTGGTACAGGGCGAAACAGGAACAGGTAAAGAACTGGTCGCCAGAGCTATTCATGCTGCCAGCTTGCGTGCGGATCATCCTATTATCAGCGTCAATTGCGCTGCCATACCTGAAACCCTGATCGAATCAGAACTCTTTGGCTATGAAAAAGGCGCCTTTACCGGCGCCAGTGCTAACCGCATGGGCTTGATAGAAGCGGCCGATGGCGGCACATTATTTTTAGATGAGATAGGCGAATTGCCCCTTGAAGCTCAAGCCCGCCTGTTAAGATTCTTACAGGAGGGGGAGATAAGAGCCATCGGCTCCGTACAAACGCGCAAGGTCAATGTAAGGCTGGTCGCCGCCACCCACCGAGATTTAAAATCACTAGCGGGTGAAGGCAAGTTCCGCGAAGACCTGTTCTATCGTATCAATGTGATGCAGCTATCATTGCCCCCGCTGCGCGAAAGAGGCAAAGATATATTAGGTCTGGCGGAAGTATTTCTTAAGCAAATGGGCGAGCGCTTTAACAAGAAAAAATTACGTTTTGCACCCAAAACAATACAAGCTATCACCACTTATCGCTGGCCGGGCAATGTTCGCGAACTATCCAATGCCATAGAACGAGCAGTTATATTGTGTGACAGTAATGAAATCAACTACGAATTACTGGCAATTGACCTGGAACTGGTTAGCGTCAACAGAATGTCACTAGCCTCTAAAAAACCAATCCGCAATAAGCCCGTATCAGCAGAACCTCAAGAAGACCTGTCTCTGGAAGACTACTTCCAACGCTTTGTACTGGAGCATCAAGACACAATGAGTGAAACAGAACTGGCAAAAAAACTGGGGGTCAGTCGTAAATGCCTGTGGGAGCGCCGCCAACGCCTGGGCATACCCAGACAAAAAGCCATTAAAGCCGACTGAAAACGCCGTTAAACACCATCAACTCTATGTTACCCTCAGACAAATTCGGTAACAAAAACAGCCAAAAAACGGTAACACTCATGATATTTTGCAGTAACGCTTTATTTTTTATTTTTATAAGCTACTGATATATCTGAAGTTTAAATAGTTGGCACGATAGGTGCTATATACTAAAGTATAATAACAACAAAAAACAAAAATAAGACGACGCAACAACAATAAAAAAAATCAAGACGAGACCTGGATGGGGAAAGGGAAACCTTCCCCGTCATTACTCGTGCACTAGATTCCCATCCCTATATATCCTCTTCAGCCAAGATCTGCGAGTTACACCTCTATACGCTTGTGTTAGAATCCACTACCGAAAAAAAACCTCTATCTATCATATAGTTATCTCATAAGAGCGGCCTATACATCTATGCTGAAAGGTATCACGAACTGGGTTAGCCGAATTACCGGCAGCCAAAATGGCGATAGCGCCCTGCCTGGCGCTGATATTCTCAGCCGGGAAGAGCATGGTATATCCAGAAGCGAGATTAGCCCTGCGGCTCTCAAGGTGATGTACCGATTAAACAATAACGACTTTCAGGCCTATCTGGTCGGCGGCGGAGTACGAGACTTACTACTGGGAGGCCACCCCAAGGATTTCGACATTGCAACTGATGCCACGCCGGAGGAAGTACGACAGCTATTTCGTAATTCCCGCATTATTGGCCGTCGCTTCAAGATAGTCCATGTCCGATTTGGTCCCGAAATTATCGAAGTCACCACCTTTCGCGGCGGTTATGACAACGAAGCTGAAAACAAAGAGAGCGGTAAGGAAGGCAAAAACACAACAATTGAGAAATCACAGTCAGGCATGCTGTTGCGTGATAACGCCTTCGGCTCACTGGAAGAAGACGCAATCCGTCGTGACTTCACCGTCAATGCGCTTTACTACACCGTGGATAATTTTGAAGTTCTGGACTTTTGCCAGGGCCTGCAAGACCTTGATGACAGGAAAATCCGTATTATTGGTGACCCGCAACTGCGCTACAGGGAGGATCCCGTTCGGATACTCCGGGCTGTACGATTTGCAGCCAAGCTTGATTTCGAGATAGAAACCGCTACCCGTAAACCAATAAAGGATTTGGCTCGCCTACTCAACGATATCCCATCGGCTCGTCTGTTTGACGAGAGCCTCAAGTTATTTATGGGTGGCTACGCCGAGGCATCACTAGAATCTTTGATCAAATACGAGGTACTGGGATTTCTATTTCCTGCAACTGCTCGCTGCCTGCACCACCCCGACGAAACCACATTAGCATTGCTCACAAGGGCCACCTCCAATACCGACCGGCGCATCGCTGAAGGCAAACCTGTGACACCTGCATTCATCTATGCCGCGCTGCTATGGCCGCCCCTCAGGCAACAACTGGTGGCGCTACAAACTCAAGGCTTGAGTCCACACCCTGCATTTCATCAAGCCGCAACGCATGTTTTAGAGGCGCAAATAAAGCACACTGCCATACCTCGCCGCTTTTCGACCATTATGCGAGAAATATGGGAGCTTCAGAGTAAACTCGAGGCCCGGGCGGGCAGAAAAGTTTATACGCTTTATGAACACCCTCGGTTTAGAGCAGCTTATGACTTTTTACTGCTGCGAGAGGAAGCTGGCGAGCCCACCAATAGCTCAGCTCAGTGGTGGACAGAGTTCCAGGATGTCAGCGAAGAACAGCGCACGGCGATGGTCGACAACCTGGAGGCACCCAGGAAAAAGCGACGTAAACCGCGCCGGCGTAAGCCCCCCGCTGATCAAGCTTGATGACAGTTGCCTACATTGCAATGGGAGCCAACCTGGGACGGCCTTTAGACCAAATCGAAACAGGGCTGAGGGCACTTAACCAGCACAAGGCCTGCACGGTGCTAGCCTGCTCCCCATATTATCGCAGTAAAGCGGTGGGTCCCGGTGAACAACCCGACTACATCAACGGCGTATGTAAAATCAGCTCTAGTCTTGATGCAGAGGAACTCCTACTCTTACTTCAGGAGATAGAGCAGCAGAACGGCAGAACCAGAGAGATTCACTGGGGACCACGAACACTGGATCTGGATTTACTGTTATTCGGCGATTTGACGCTAAACACCGAATTCCTGACCTTGCCCCACCCGAGAATGGAACAACGGGACTTTGTTATCCGACCCTTGTTTGATCTAGCCCCCGAACTCGAACTTCCCAACGGACATAGTTTGGCTACTGTATTGCAACAACTGGAAGACTCTGGCTTGATACAAATTGAACAACACTATCAGGATTCGCTGCGTGACTGAGAATACTCACTCTCCTTTAACAGACCCTAAGATCACCACTAAACACCGCTATATTGCTGTTGAAGGACCAATAGGTGTGGGGAAAACCACTCTTGCAAAACGGCTGGCACAAAGCTTCAATTATCAAATTCTATTAGAGAAAGCCGACCAAAACCCTTTTCTGGATAAATTCTATCGCAAGGAAAGAGATGCCGCTCTGGCAACTCAGCTATTTTTTCTATTTCAACGAGCCGGGCAACTAAATGAACTACAACAGGAAGAATTATTTGAGCCGGTAAGGGTGGCCGACTTTTTAATGGAAAAAGATCGGCTGTTTGCCAAACTCACGCTGGACCAGAATGAATATCAGTTATACGACATGGTATACCAACAGCTCTCACCACAGGCACCAACACCGGATCTAGTTGTATACCTGCAGGCGCCTGCCGACGTACTAATGGAGCGAATACAAAAGCGAGGCATTGACGCCGAGCGAAATATAGACAAACGCTATCTGGAAGACCTGAATTCTGCTTACAGTGAATTTTTCCACTTCTATGATGCAGCGCCGCTATTAATAATCAATGCCACAGATATTGATTTCGCCGACAATGAGCAGCACTATAACCAACTGCTGGATTACCTGCTGGGCATAAAAAACGGCAGGCATTATTTCAACCCTACAATGCTAGATTAAACGAGCAAACTTCGACATGGCAGCCCACTCAGCGCAAACATTGTTACAAATTAAGCAGGAAGGCAAAAAATTCTGCTGTCTCACCGCCTATGACAGTACATTTGCTGGCCTGGTCGATGAGGCGGGTATCGAAACACTTCTAGTCGGTGATTCACTAGGCATGGTGCTTCAGGGCCACAAAGACACGCTACCAGTCACGGTAGACGATATGGCATACCATATTCGCTGCGTAGCCAGAGCGGTAAAAAATACGCTGGTTATTGGCGACCTGCCGTTTCAATCCTATGCCACAACAGAGCAAGCATTGAAGAGCTCGGCACAGCTAATGAGGGCTGGCTCCGGCATGGTAAAACTGGAAGGAGGCGAGTGGCTCAGCGAGAGTGTGCACTCACTAACAGAGCGCGGTATGCCTGTCTGCGGTCATCTCGGCCTTACCCCACAGTCAGTTAACGCATTTGGTGGATTCAAAGTACAGGGTAGAGACCAGAGCAGCGCCGATAAACTTATCGCCGACGCCATAATCCTCGAACAGGCCGGCGCCAGCCTTTTAGTGGTCGAATGTATTCCCCGTGAACTAGGAGACAAGGTCAGCCGGGCTTTATCCATCCCTGTTATCGGCATTGGTGCAGGGCCGGACACAGACGCGCAGGTACTGGTTTTACATGACATGTTGGGTTTGGGTAGTCATTCTCCCCGCTTTGTACGTGATTTTATGCAGGGGGCTGACTCAATTCAGGCAGCAATTGCAGCCTATGCTGAGGCCGTTCGTAACGGCAGTTTTCCTGCACAAGAGCATTGTTTTTCCTAAGGTTTTTACACCAGCCACTCGCTAGTGATACCTCAAACATCAAATATGTCACCTAAAAAACACAAAAATGGTTCCCTTAGTAACATATTGACCTAAAAATGTGTTACCAAAGCGATTGATCGCTATGCCACTTTCGGGCATACTTGCCCGCCCACGGTATCCGGCACCCCTGAGTATTTACTGCTGGCTTTAAGTCAGTACGACGAGAGGGCATACGACATGCAAACAGCAGCTACGGTCAAGGCTCTTCGGTCTATCACCGCAAAAGCCAGGCAAGACGGCCTAACTATCGGATTTGTCCCAACAATGGGCAATCTACACGATGGACACCTAAAGTTGGTACGTCAGGCTCGCAATACCTGCGATTTTGTCATAGTGAGTATTTTTGTAAATCCGCTGCAATTTGGCCCTAACGAAGACCTTGCCGCCTACCCACGTACGCTGGCGGCCGACAAAGAAAAACTCTTTGCCGAGGGAACTAATTTACTCTTCGCGCCCTCTGTTGATGAAATGTATCCCGGCAACCCAAATTTGCAGACGCAGGTCACCGTCCCCGAAATATCCAATACCCTCTGCGGTGCAGTACGCCCTGGGCACTTCACAGGCGTTGCTACCGTAGTGTCCAAGCTTTTTAATATGGTGCAGCCTGATACTGCCATATTTGGCAAAAAAGACTTTCAGCAACTGTTAGTTATTCGACGCATGGTGAACGACCTCAGCATGCCCATTGAGATTGTCGGCGTTGACACTGCCAGGTCTGATGATGGGCTGGCATTGAGCTCACGTAACGGCTATCTCAATAGTCACCAACGTACAATCGCGCCTCGCTTACATAAAATCCTACAAGACTACCGTGGTGCCCTGGCTAGCGGCTTCGATAATTACGCCGAGCTCGAACACCTCGCAACCGCAGACCTCTATGCTGCCGGTTTTCGGCCTGATTACTTCAGTATAAAGGATGCATCGACTCTGGCAGAAGTTACTCCGGAAACGGAAGAGGTTGTTATCCTTACCGCGGCCATGCTGGGCAATACACGCCTAATTGATAACGTCACACTTGCACTGAATCCTGTCAGTGATTGGGGCATGTTAGCTGTAAACTAGACCTTAGCCTAAAGCAGCCCTTAAACAGTTTCTCCTGCGCCCACAAATCGCTATGATTGACCTCCTTTAATTTTTTGTTTGAGAGTAACTGAGGTCATTCATGCTGGAAATAACCACTCACCCCGTATCAGAAGCCTGGAAAAAAAGAGCCCATCTGACTAACGAACAATACATCGAGCAATATCAAGCTTCCATTGATGACCCTGAAACATTCTGGGCGGAAAAAGCCACAGAGTTCATCGACTGGATACAGCCATGGGATAAAGTTGTCGAGGCTGACATATTGAAGGGAGAAGCCGCCTGGTTTATTAACGGCAAACTCAATATAAGCGCCAACTGTATTGATCGGCACCTTGCTGACAAAGCCTCCCAAACGGCCATCATCTGGGAAGGGGATGATCCAGGCGTAGACCTGCATATAAGCTACCAGGAACTGCATGATAACGTTTGCCAACTGGCCAATGGACTTAAAGCCAGAGGAGTCAAAAAGGGCGATCGCGTATGCATCTATATGCCTATGATCCCGGAAGCCGCTTATGCCATGCTGGCCTGCACCAGAATTGGCGCGATACACTCTATTGTCTTCGGTGGATTCTCTCCCGAAGCGCTCAAAGACAGAATTCTCGATTCAGATTGCCAGACACTAATTACTTCGGATGAAGGCCTGCGCGGCGGCAAAGCAGTAGCTCTTAAGAGTAACGCGGATATCGCTTTGGCGGCCTGCCCCAACGTCCACACCTGTCTTGTAGTCAGACGAACCGGCGGCCCTGTAGAGTGGCAGGAAGGTCGCGATATCTGGTATCACGAATTGGCAGAAAATCAGCCAACAGAGTGCGAACCCGAAGCAATGGATAGCGAAGATCCGCTATTTATTTTGTACACGTCTGGCTCTACCGGCAAACCAAAAGGCGTTCTGCATACCACCGGCGGCTACCTACTCTGTGCCGCAATGACTCATAAATACGTATTCGACTACCAGGATGGGGAAATATACTGGTGTACGGCCGATGTCGGTTGGATTACCGGCCACAGCTATATCGTATACGGCCCACTGGCAAACGGCGCCACAACCTTGATGTTTGAAGGAGTTCCAACCTACCCCGATGCGTCACGCTGCTGGCAGGTAATCGACAAACACCAGGTAAACACCTTCTATACCGCACCTACGGCAATTCGCGCACTGATGGCACAAGGGGATGACTATGTCACGTCCACCTCTCGTCAGAGCTTGCACCTGCTGGGTACTGTAGGAGAACCCATTAACCCGGAGGCATGGGAGTGGTATTACCAGATAGTGGGAGAAAAACGCTGCCCCATTGTTGATACCTACTGGCAGACAGAAACGGGCTCTATTATGTTAACCCCGTTACCCGGAGCCACCATGCTCAAACCGGGCTCTGCCACACGGCCGTTTTTCGGTATTGAGCCGGTACTGCTTGATGGCGACGGCAACGTATTGGAGGGCGCAGTTGAAGGCAACCTTGCCATAAAATCATCCTGGCCCAGCCAAATACGTAGCATATACGGTGACCACCAGCGCCTGATAGACACCTATTTTTCAACTTATAAAGGCTATTACTTTACCGGAGACGGTGCCCGTCGGGACGAAGACGGATACTACTGGATTACCGGCCGGGTAGACGATGTGCTCAATGTTTCTGGCCACCGTATGGGTACAGCCGAAATTGAGTCCGCACTGGTGCTTCATGATGCCGTCGCGGAAGCCGCCGTCGTGGGATACCCTCATGATATCAAGGGCCAAGGAGTCTATGCTTATGTAACGCCCATGGTTGGCGTCGAGCCCAGCGATGAGCTTATTGCAGAATTGGTCAAAATGGTGGTTCAGGAAATTGGACCCATCGCCAAACCCGATATTATCCAATGGGCACCGGGGCTTCCCAAAACTCGCTCAGGCAAAATTATGCGCAGAATTCTACGCAAGGTTGCTGCCAATGAGCTTGATACTCTGGGCGATACCAGTACTTTGGCAGACCCAAGCGTTGTCGATCATCTGATCGACGGTAGACTTAATCGCTAGCCGACTTTTTTATAGCCCATAAAAAAGCCCCGTCTGTTACCAGACGGGGCTTTTTACTGCCGGGATTTACTCCGCGGCAGGCGCTTCTTCTGCAGCTGCTGGTGCAGCAGTAGCATCGGCAACTTCTTTCATGCTCAGCTTGATACGACCGCGGTTATCCACGTCCAGTACCTTAACCTTCACATCCTGACCTTCGGTCAGATAGTCAGTTACATTCTCAACTCGCTCATCGGCAATTTGAGAAATGTGTACCAGACCATCTTTACCAGGCAGGATATTAATAAAGGCACCGAAATCAACAATCTTGATAACTTTACCTTCGTAAATAGCACCTACTTCAGCTTCAGCGGTAACAGACAGTACGAGCTTCTCAGCCAATCGCATTGCTTCACCGTCGGGTGCAAAAATACGAACCGTGCCGTCATCTTCGATATCGATAGATGCACCGCTTTGCTCAGAAATTGAGCGAATAGTAGCACCACCTTTACCAATAACATCGCGGATCTTATCAGGGTGTACCTTCATGGATAGCATTGAAGGTGCATTGTCAGACACTGTCTCACGAGAGCTCGTAATAACACGAGCCATCTCACCAAGGATATGCAAACGAGCTACTTGAGCCTGCTCTAGCGCATCCTTCATGATGATTTCGTTAATACCCTCGATCTTGATATCCATTTGCAGTGCAGTAACACCTTCGGCGGTACCGGCAACTTTAAAGTCCATATCGCCAAGGTGATCTTCATCACCCAGGATATCGGTTAATACAGCAAAGCGATTACCTTCCTTTACCAGACCCATAGCAATACCGGCTACAGGGGCCTTCAGCGGCACACCAGCATCCATCAAAGCAAGACTAGAGGTACATACGCTGGCCATAGAACTTGAGCCATTGGACTCAGTAATCTCTGACACCATTCGAATGGTATAGGGAAAGCTCTCTGGATCAGGTAATACAGCTTCCATACCACGGCGAGCCAAACGACCATGACCGACTTCACGACGGCTGGTAAAACCTATACGACCACACTCACCTACAGAATAGGGAGGGAAGTTGTAGTGCAGCATAAAGCTGTCTTTACGTGAGCCTTCCAGCGCATCAATAATCTGTGCGTCACGGCTTGAGCCCAGTGTTGCCACACCCAGTGATTGTGTTTCACCACGGGTAAACAGTGCCGAACCATGCGCACTGGGCAGAACACCAATCTCAACATCGATACCGCGAACGGTACGATTGTCACGGCCGTCAATACGCGCTTCACCATTGAGTATACGATTACGAACAATGCTCTTCTCTATACTCTTGAAGATATCTTTAACATCGTTTGCACTGACGTCTTCACTGCTGAGTGCGGCAATAGCTGCATCGCGAGCGACGCCAACTGCATCATAACGCTGCATTTTATCAGTAATTCGATAAGCCTCGCCCAAGGCTGCGGCAGATTGTGCCTCAACGGCAGATTTCAGCTCTTCGTTAACCGCTTCTGCAGTCCAATCCCAGCGCGGCTTACCCACTTCAGCGGCCAGTTCTGCAATAGCAGAAACCACAACCTGCATTTCCTGATGGGCGAATAATACTGCACCTAGCATCTGGTCTTCACTCAACTGATCAGCCTGCGACTCAACCATAAGTACCGCATCTTTAGTACCAGCGACAATCATGTCCAGCGATGAGGTAGCCAATTGGCTGTAAGTAGGGTTAAGCATATACCCATCTTCAGCGTTGAAACCTACACGAGCACCGCCGATAGGACCGTTGAATGGCAAACCGGAGATAGCCAATGCGGCTGATGTACCGATCATTGCAATAATATCGGGATCTACATTTTTGTTAGACGATAGAACAGTACATACAACCTGTACTTCGTTTTTGAAGCCATTAGGAAATAGAGGCCGGATAGGACGGTCAATCAAACGAGATGTCAGTGTCTCTTTTTCTGACGGACGAGCTTCACGCTTAAAGAACCCACCGGGGATTCGGCCAGCAGCGTAAGCTTTTTCCTGGTAATGAACAGCCAATGGAAAGAAATCCATGCCTTGTTTAACAGATTTAGAAGCGGTTACCGCTACAAGTACAACAGTATCGTCCATGCTCGCCAAGACGCTACCAGCGGCTTGTCGTGCAACTCGACCTGTCTCCAGGCTGACCGTATGGTCGCCATATTGAAATTGTTTAATCACGGGATTCACAAATAATTCCTCCATATGGATGGAAAAGAACACCACCTGAGCCCCATTGCGCAGGTAGTGTCAAACATTGGCTTAGCGACGCAGGCCTAAACGCTTAATCAGTTCAGCGTATCGAGCAACATCTTTTCGCTTCAAATAGTCCAGCAATTTACGACGCTGATTTACCATGCGAATCAAACCACGACGAGAGTGATGATCTTTACCGTGATCCTTGAAGTGACCCTGTAGTTTGTTGATGTTAACCGTCAACAACGCTACTTGTACTTCAGGAGACCCTGTATCACCTTCGGCAGTTTGATACTCAGTTACAATGCTTGTTTTTTCTTCAGCAGATAAAGCCATTTTAATTACCTCTAAGAATATGCCCATGGTTCAGTGAACCATTTGGTTAAAATTGAGCCTGCCCACGCATATTTATAGACAGGTTCTATAGATCCGATATTACATCGAATCGGGTTCGGCCAATTGGCCACTAATTAGACGACTGGGCGCAAGGCGACCATCATCCAATATCTTTCCAACACCCAGAAATTCACCTGCAGTGTTGTTAACTCGCACTAGCCCTTCAGTGGGCAAGTGCGGTGCTATAACTGGTTGTCCCAGACGTAAATAATAACTGCTATCTTCGTCGAGTTCGACCTTAGCCAAATGCTTGATTGCCGTATCTACCGGTAATAACAAAGCATCCAGTTGTTCATAATCTTTGCTCTCGGCAATCTCCTGAAGATCTGCCAAGGCTATACATTGATCTAATACAAACGGGCCACTTGCCGTCCTCTCCAGACGTGCCACATGGCCACCAATACCTAATAATTCGCCAAGATCTTCCGCTATAGAGCGTATATAGGTACCTTTAGAGCAATGTACTCTCACATCAACAGTTGCCTCACTACCCGCCTCAAAAGCCAGTAATTCAAGGCTAAATATCGTCACACGACGAGACTTCCGTTCTATCTCTTTACCTTGTCTGGCCAGCTTATATAGAGGCTGGCCATTAACCTTCAGAGCAGAAAACATGGAAGGGACTTGATCTATTTCGCCCCTGAAATTTTCCAATGCCTGCGCTACCTGTTCTTCAGTTAGCGCAGAGGCATCTACTCTGCCTATCTCTTCACCATCGGCATCCCCTGTATTGGTTTTAACACCCAATACAAAAGTGCTTTCATATACTTTGTCGGCATCCAGTAAAAACTGGGAAAATTTTGTCGCCTCGCCGAAACAAAGCGGCAATACACCCGTAGCCAAAGGGTCCAGGCTACCAGTATGCCCTGCTTTTTGCGCAAACAACGCGCCCTTGGCTCGCTGCAATACTCGATTGGACGACATACCCTGAGGTTTGTCGACCAACAAGATACCATTAATGGGTCGACCCTTACGGCGTCGAGCCATCGTCATCGTCCTCACTGTGACCACCGGTCAATTCAGCATCGGCCGCTATCGCTTTATCAATTAATCCTGTCAATTGACTACCGCGCAAGACGCTGGTGTCGTAGACAAAGCTCAGACGTGGCGTAATTCGCATACGACTATCACGGGCCAATTGGCTGCGCAAAAAACCGGACGCCTTATTCAGGGCATCAACGGTCGGCTGTGCCTCTTCGGCTGACTCTTTTCCAAAGGAGGTAATAAAGACCTTGGCGTGTGCCAGGTCACGGCTAACCTCCACCGCAGTCACCATCACCATATTGATACGTGGATCACGAATTTCTCTCAGAATCAGCTTCGCCAACTCCTCTCGAAGAAAATCTGCGACGCGCTCAGTACGTGAAAATTCCCTGGCCATTTTACGCTACCCTACAAACTACGTGCGACTTCACGGGTATCAAAGACTTCTATCTTGTCTCCCGCCTTCACATCCGTATAGTTTTTAACACCAATACCACATTCAACGCCATTACGAACTTCCTGAACATCATCTTTAAAGCGACGCAGAGATTCCAGCTCACCTTGATAGATAACAACATCTTCGCGTAATACACGAATGGGCTTACTACGATGAATGGTTCCTTCTATAACCATGCAACCCGCAATGAGACCAAACTTAGGCGAGGTAAATACATCACGAACTTCGGCAATACCGGTGATTTCTTCGCGCAGTTCCGGGTCGAGCATACCAGTAAGAGCCAATTTGACGTCATCAAGCAGGTCATATATTACCGCGTAATAGCGCATATCGACGGCTTCTGCTTCTACCAACTTGCGAGCGGCATTGTCTGCCCGCACGTTGAAACCAAACAATACGGCACCAGAGGTGACGGCCAGATTAACATCGGATTCATTAATTGCGCCAACGCCACCGGAAACGATATTGACCATTACTTCCTCGTTACCAAGGTCTAGTAAAGTACTCTGAATAGCTTCCAGCGAGCCGCGAACATCCGCTTTGATAACAACGTTGAGCTCTTTGCGATCCGCAGAAGTCATGTCGGCAAACATATTCTCTAGCTTGGCCGCCTGCTGGCGCACCATACGCGTCTCACGATCTCTGTCATAACGATGAGTAGCAATTTCTTTCGCTTGTTTTTCATTTTTGAGAACAAGGAAATCATCACCGGAATCTGCCGTTCCATCAAGACCTAAGATCTGCACAGGAATGGAAGGCCCTGCTTCGGAAATCTGCTCGCCATTTTCGTCCAGCATCGCTCGAACACGACCATATCTTAATCCAGCCAGTACCACATCGCCCTGACGCAAGGTACCTTGCTGCACAAGAATATTAGCTACCGGGCCACGTCCTTTATCCAGACTCGATTCAATAACAATACCCTTGGCCGGAATATCAGTTGCCGCTTGTAGCTCAAGCAATTCAGCCTGCAACAGGACGGCATCAAGCAGCTCCGTTATTCCCAATCCGCTGTGCGCAGACACAGGTACAAACTGCACGTCACCGCCCCAATCTTCGGGAATAACATCATGCACGGAGAGTTCATTTTTCACTCTATCCGGGTCAGCCTGCTCTTTATCCATTTTGTTGATAGCCACAATCAGTGGCACGCCCGCTGCGCGTGCGTGTTTTACCGCTTCCTCTGTTTGCGGCATAACACCGTCATCACCGGCGACAACCAGAATAACAATATCGGTGCTTTGTGCACCGCGAGCCCGCATAGCAGTAAAGGCAGCGTGCCCTGGCGTATCCAGGAAGGTGATCATACCGTGACCGGTTTCTACGTGATAAGCACCAATGTGCTGGGTAATTCCACCAGCCTCACCAGTAGCAACACGTGAGCTACGAATATAATCCAACAAAGATGTCTTACCGTGATCGACATGTCCCATCACGGTAACCACTGGCGCTCGGGCTTGCAAAGTGCCTTCGACATCAGTTGAAATTTCGAGATCTTCCTCAACCTGGTTAGAACTCACAAGCTTAACTGCGTGTCCCAGCTCCTCAACCACTAAGGCTGCAGTATCCTGATCAAGTACCTGATTGATAGTGGCCATTGAGCCCATATTCATCAGGGCTTTAATAACTACCGCACCTTTAAGTGACATGCGCTGAGCAAGATCGCCAACCGTAATGGCCTCTGGAACTTCGACTTCGTGTGTCACTTTTTCCACCGGCTTTTCAAATCCATGCTTGGCATGCTCTGGATGAGCCGCCATACGCTTTGACTTGCGGCGTCGCCCTTTGCCACTAGTCTCCTCATAATCATCACTGATTCCCATCACAGAATGAGATTTGGCACGAGCCACTTTACTCAGTGTCTTTTTACCCTTACGGCGACGATCATCGTCTTTATTGGCTGTCGCAGGTGCTGCAGCAGGACGCTCTCGACGCTTCTTGACATCGCGGCCACCGCCTTCTTTCGCTGCGGGAGCAGCGGCAACAGGAGCCGCAACAGGTTTAGCTGTTGCTTCTACTTTACGCTCTTCTTTCTGCTCCTTTTGAGACTGTAATTCTTTCAGCTTGGCATCATGAGATTCTTTGGCCGCTATTTCTTCTGTACGGCGACGATTGGCAGCACGAAGGCGTATTTTCTCAGGATCGAACTCGTCAGACTCAGTAATTTCTTCAACAAATTCATCTTCGCTACGCTTGGATACAACTACCTCAGGCTCTGCGACTTCCGCAGCGGCAGGAACTGCCTCAACAAGCTCTTCAGCTGCCGCAACAACGGCTGGCTGATCAAGCATTGGGTCAGCAGCTTCAACTGCGGACTCTATTGACCCATCAACTACCGCCGGGGTCTCAGTTTCAGACTCAGCCGATAATGTTTCAAGCTCTGACTGAGGCTCTTTCTTCACGTAGGTACGTTTTTTACGTATCTCAACGTTAACTGTTTTACGCCCCTGACCGGCCTTTAAGGTGCTAACCGTTTTGCGCTTCAGGGTGATTTTACGAGGCGCGCTAGTGCTCTCTCCGTGGCTACTTTTTAAATGTGCCAGTAAAGTTTTTTTATCATCATCTGATACTGCCTCATCAGCACTGGTATGTGCCAGGCCTGCATCATTCATTTGCTTGAGCAGCCTGTCTACTTCAGTGCCAACAACGTTGGCCAGTTCGGTTACGGTCACTTCCGCCATTCGCTGTTCTCCTCTGTTCGTTCGCCTAGTGGTTTACTATTACGCGTTTTCGTCAGCAAACCAGGGTGCACGAGCAGTCATAATTAACTGAGCAGCACGCTCTTCATTCATTTCTTCGACTTCCATCAATTCATCGACAGATTGTTCCGCAAGATCTTCCATAGTGACGATCTCACGACTAGCCAAAACATAGGCCAGATGTTTATCCATACCTTCCATATTCAGCAAGTCTTCTGCAGGCTCGACAGCATCCAGAGCTTCTTCACTGGCAATGGCCCGCGTAAGCAACGCGTCTTTGGCTCTCGAACGCAGCTCTTCAGCCATGTCTTCATCAAACCCGTCAATGTTTAACATTTCTTCAAGCGGTACGTAGGCCACTTCTTCCAGACTGGTAAAACCTTCTTCTACCAAAATCTCGGCAACCTCTTCGTCAACATCGAGGGCATCAACAAAAAGCTGGATTATCTCAACAGCTTCACGCTCTTGTTTCTCTTCAGCCTCACCGGCACTCATCACATTGATGGTCCAACCGGTCAATTTCGACGCCAGGCGAACATTTTGGCCAGCGCGACCAATGGCTTGAGCCAGGTTTTCGTCAGTGACGGCTATGTCCATGCTGTGAGTATCTTCATCGACAATAATCGACTCGACTTCGGCAGGAGCCATAGCATTAATAACCAACTGTGCGGGGTTGTCATCCCAAAGAATAATATCAACCCGCTCATTGTCCAGTTCATTAGAAACAGCCTGAACTCTGGAACCACGCATACCAACACACGCCCCTACTGGGTCAATACGTCCGTCGTTGGTCTTGACTGCGATTTTGGCCCGTGAACCCGTATCACGAGCAGCCGCACGAATTTCAATCACTTCCTCGGCAATTTCTGGAACTTCAATACGAAACAGTTCAATCAAAAATCCATTACACGCGCGACTCAAGCGTAACTGGGGACCGCGAACTTCAGAGTCGATATCCATGAGTATCGCGCGCACGCGATCACCCATACGAAAAACTTCGCGACCAATCAATTCTTCACGCGGAAGTACTGCCTCTGCATTATTGCCCAAATCAACAATAACGTTATCTCTTGTCACTTTTTTGACAGTACCATTAAGTAACTGACCTACACGTGACTGATACTCTTCGACTACCTGAGCACGCTCAGCTTCGCGGACTTTTTGAACAATAACCTGCTTGGCAGTCTGCGCGGCGATACGACCGAAATTTATGTTCTCGATCTTCTCTTCGTAGAAATCACCAATTTGCAGAGAGGTATCTTTTTCAGCAGCCTCTTCGGTAGTGAACTGCGTACCCAGCAATGCCATGACATCATCAGCCACTACTTCCCAGCGGCGGAAGGTATCGTAATTTCCGGATTCTCGGTCAATAACTACCCGAATTTCAGCCCCTTCGTCGTAACGCTTTTTAGTAGCTGTCGCTAAAGCCTCTTCCATAGCCTCAAAAATCAGCTCTCTTGGAACGCCCTTTTCGTTGGATACCGCTTCGGCTACCAGCAGAATTTCTTTGTTCATGTCCCGCCTCGTCTACCTTGTTTCATTTGATCAATTAAAATGTAAATACAGCCTACTGACTGATCTACTTCGTTTCTGCCCAGAGAAGCTGAGCCTTATCAATACCTGACAATGGCAGTAAATACTCATTATCGTCTACTACCAACACTACATCATCATCTTCAATACCGGTTAAAATCCCGGTAAAGTTCCGCCGCCCCTCAAAGGGGTAACGCAAAACTACTTTAATTCTGTGTCCAAGATGAGCAATGTAATGCTCTTCTTTGAACAACGGACGATCTACCCCTGGTGAAGAAACCTCCAGACGAAACTCGCTGCGAATAGGGTCTTCAACATCCAGCACAGCACTTACCTGACGGCTCGTTGCGGCGCAGTCATCAACGGTAATACCGTTTGGGCTTTCAATATATATCCGTATCATTGGCTGATTGCCACCAGAAATATATTCCAGACCCCACAGCTCATAACCCAGCGCAGCAACCGCCGGTTCGAGCATTTCTGTTAGTTGAGCCTGCTTTCCAGACACACCAGCCACCTATATTTTAAAAACAAAAAAAGGGCACAAGGCCCAACTCCATCTGGTATCACGCTACCAATAGCCCAGAAACAAAAAGCCCCTATAAATAGGGGCTTTTAATTAACGACTGTCAGTGCCGATCTCCCGGCGGTAGATGCTCGTTATCACCTACCTTGAATTTGGTAGCGGGGGCTGGATTCGAACCAACGACCTTCGGGTTATGAGCCCGACGAGCTACCAGACTGCTCCACCCCGCATCAACATCGTCTCCTTAACCAACCGCACTAATTAGGCAGCCCCGATTAAGGAGCGGGAATTATAGGGATGAGCACCACCTCGGTCAAGCAGCAGATCACTAAAACACAGCTTTTCTTCACTATTTGAAGCAATGTCTTCATTTAGCTGCGCCAAGCCACGCTAACACACGAATTAGTGAGTAAAAAACCACCAAATCCGGTGTAATTACGATACAAATAGCCACATACTAATAATTCAAACGGTCAAATCACGACTACAACCACAAAAGTACGAATACATAGCATGACCAAAGCATGGCCAATAACACTTTCCGACCTTGGATGGCTTCTAGCCGGCATACTTCTTTTGTTTTGCCATGTTAATACAATACAGGCTAACGAAGTCAGTGGCTTTGATAAAACATGGGCAACCGCCACACTCTATGATGAACCAGAGAAGACTAGCTTCAAGAGCTTTAAGCTCACTGGTCGCTTGCAGGCAGAAGCGGCCTCATTTCACGGTGACGTCAGCAATTATGACGACATCCTTTGGCGGCGTTTTCGCTTTGGCTTTAAATCCGACATAACACAGAGCCTCACAGTTCATCTAGAGGCCGCTTTCGACCTAAACAATCCAGATCAGTATTACAGTAAACTAACCGATGCAAACATCGGCTGGAAAATCGACAGGAATTGGCTTCTGAAAATGGGTAAGAGCTCGGCCGGTTTCACACTTGACGGCGCAACATCATCAACAAAATTGCTCACGCTGCAACGCAACAATATCACCAACAACCTGTGGTATACGCAGGAGTACTGGACCGGACTAAGCCTGGCAAGCAAAGACATCGATGGCTGGAGCTATAAAGCCGGAGTTTTCTCCAGCGAAGATAACGAAGAATTCAGTCACTTTAATGCAGGTTTTTTTAGCCTGCTATCAGCACAGCGTAGTTTTCAGAATAGAAACCCCAATATAAAAACCAGCCTAAGGCTCGACTATATATACAACAACGAGGACCAAAACTCTGATACCGCCAAGTTCGGACAGATACTAACCTTAGCTGGAAAGCACGAGCATGAGAACTGGGGTGTCTGGACAGACCTAAGTGCGGGCAAGGGATTTGACGGACAATCTGACCTGTGGGGCCTGAGCGCAATGCCCTTTTACAATACAAGCCCCCGCACTCAACTCCTTGCTCGCTTTACCTACATGGAAAGCCAGCACGCCAACGGTATTAAATCCGGCCGCTACGAGAAAGAGCTAAGCGAGGGTAAAGGCGACCGCTATCGAGAGTATTACGCGGGGTTCAACGTCTTTTTCTATGGCCATAAACTCAAGTGGCAAACCGGCATCCAAAACAGCACGATGAAAGACAAAGCCAATGATGGTGGTGGCTATGACAATAGCTGGGGAGCCACGACAGGCATCCGTATTTATTGGTAAATAAAGGGTATTAAAAATCTACCCTCTGCATTACCAATGCCTACGTCTGTAAATTCATCGGCCATCTTGCACTCGGCGCCACTAGAAGGTGAGACGCAAGCCTGCTTCGACGGACCGGCCCGCCTCTGGTGCATAGTTGCGCAGGAAGGAGGTACTAAGCCTTATCTCCTCATCGCCGATGTTCTTCAACTTTATAAACGCCAGCAACTCAGTGTTACCGCGTAGTTGCCAACGGTAGTCTGCACCCGCGTCCCAGCGCGTATAGCCATCGGTCTCCGTCTCGAAGTCTCCCGGGTTGTCCTGGTCTGCGGCATGGAGCACTCGTACCCAGGCTCCATAATTGTCTCCAGACCAATCCACACCGCCTCCCACACGGCTCGGCGGCAAGCGCGGCACATAGCCATTGTTATCGAACTCGCCCGAGATCATATCTCCCGAAAGCTGCAGCATCAGGTCGCCGGGGCCAAGGCGCATAAGCTGAAACTCGCTCTCAAACTCGATGCCGTAGAACTTGGCGTCGTCCTGTTGGTATAGGTATACAGGTGTTTCATCCACCGCTTGGCCGCTGTTGAACAGGAAGATGTAGTCTTCAAAGCTGTTGTAGAAAAATGCCAGTTGAGCCCATGAAACCTCACCCTGCCAAGTGAAGGTGAGATCCCCATTGAGCGAGGCCTCCTCGCCCAGATCAGGATCGCCTACCTCTATGGCGCCGGTGGCGGCGTGGACAATCAGGTCTTCTGGATCCAGGGCATCAACATTAGAGAACAGCTCTTCCGTTGACGGTGCACGCTCAGACTTGGAGAGGGACAAGCCCATCTGCCAGGCGGTAGTGACATTCCACAGAGCAGAGCCTGACAGACCGAAACTACTGAAGTCCTGGCTTCCGGTGGACTGCGCATCGGGATCGCGCTCAACCCAGTCAGTACGAAAACCCACCTCGTAGGACCAGTCGCCCCGGTGGAAATCCTCCACCAGGAACAGGCCCAGTTCAGAGCTGTCAGTTTTTGGCACATAGGCCTCCTCCCCCACTGCGACGAATTCATCTTCCCGCCACTGCAGTCCGAACACACCGTGAACGCCTCCCAGGAACGGTTCGTGCACCAGTTCGAGGCGAGTCTCCCAAGTCTGACGGTCGAACCGGGTGCCAACTTCGACACCCTCCAATTCCGTATGCTCGTAGTCGGTATAGGTCAGGAAACCGCGCAGAACCTCGATGCGAGAGGCGGGTTCGTGCAGGTGGAGTAACGCGTCATAGCGGGTCTGCTCCATGTCGATTCGCACAAACTCTTCCTCTTCCTCACCCTCACCCTCTTCCTCATGCTCTTCTTCTTCGTGGTGTCCGTGAGCACCAGGCGGGATACCGTACTCGGTTTCCATGTGACTGACGGCAAGGCCCAGGAACCCCCGCTCACCGAGGTGGTAGCTTACCCCACCGGTGAGGCTTTCAGCATCGCTGTCTGTATTGGCTATGAATCCGTCGGTATTTTCGAATTCCTCTTCGTGCTCTTCACCCTCTTCATGCCCGCCTTCCAGCAGTTCCTCTTGTTCCTCCACGGCCGCCTCGTCGATAGCCTTGCCGGGAATGGCCAGGTCATCGGTCTCCCGGCGACTGCCACTCAAGTGGAAAACAAAACTATCATTACCACCTTCCAGGAGAAAAACGCCGTTGTCCATGGCCGAGGCCTCGTCATAGCGGTATTCGATGCCACCAGATACGCCATTGACAGGGGCCCGCGGTATGCGGTTGTCGATCACATTGACCACTCCTCCGATAGCACCGCCGCCGTAGAGCAGCGTGCTCGGGCCCCGCAGCACCTCAATACTCTCGGCCAGCAGGGCCTCCACTGTGACACTATGATCGGGGCTGAGGCTGGACGCGTCAGCGCTTAGAGTGCCATTTTGCAAGGTAAGAGCGCGGGAGCCCTGCTGTCCCCGAATCACGGGACGACCCACGCCCGGTCCAAACGACGCATTGGCGAGGCCGGGCTTACTACCCAGGGTCTCGCCAATGGTGGTCGCCGCCTGACGACGAAGTTTGTCGCCAGACAGTACGGTCACCGGCAATGCAGTTTCGGCCTGTGTTTTGTGCAATGGCACAGACACAAGCACATGTTCCATTAGGGGCTGCTCGGCAGCCGCGCTCGTGGCAGCGACAACCGTCGCAAGTAATACGATACGTTTCATGATCTATTCCTGAAGTTATTGAATTGAGAAAATGTCAGTTCAGGAGTAGCTAGGAGGACCTCTTGGCGAGGCAACAATGAGAGCTCCCCGGAAAGCCGGAGAAAGGGTGAGAATGGTCTGCAAAGTATCCGCTGACAGCAGCGGAAGATGGGGGCTAGCGCTCAGCAGTGTGGAATCGGCAGAGCTTTTACACAACAAACACTCAGCGAGATTATCGTCTACAGCATGTTGGTGTCTGGCCTCCTGCACCTGCAACCCCGTAATAACAAGCAGAGCGACCACCGCCAGGAGGCGGTAGGGGGCGGACAGTCTGCCTGCATGGGTCGAGTACATTGAGCGGGAACCTGAGTTTACGTGGGGGGTATCTTAATGTTCTTGCCGGGAAATTAAAAGTCTCTAGACTTTCTCATTGATCCTATTAATTACCTACATTAAAAATATAGGATGTCGATGGACCCTACAAGACCCTTCACCCACAAAAAAGCCCCGAAATACGGGGCCTTTAAGATGCCAGCGGACTTCACTGGACTTTGATATGGTGCCCAAGGCCGGAGTTAATCAAGCCAGCCCTTGGGCTGCTTTGACCCCTGCGGGGCCTCGCTGCTATCCATCACGGCCTCATCCACTGCTTTGTTGAAATCGCCCAGTAGCGCCTGCTCTGCGGTACAAGGATTAGCGTTTTTGATAGCCCATCATCTGTTTTGCCATAGCGTCTATATCCAGCGTATCGGGCTTTTGCCGTGGTGGAAATTGTTGGAAGGTACCTAAAAACTTAAACGACTCTACCGACGCGCCATAGAGAATAAATATGTGCTCAAAATACCAACGCTCATAGGCACCGGCTTCTTGTCGTGCTCGCTCGAAGGGGTCTTGTCGCAGGTTGAATAACAGCGGCATGCGTAACTTGGTGAACGGGTATTGCCATACGGCGTTGCCGGTAGCTTCTTGAATAGAGTACATGACTTTCCAATCGTTCCAGCGAATAGCCGAGTAGTCGCCATCGTCGGTAAAATAGTGGAAATTCTTACGTGGTGACTCTGTAGTTTTACCACTTAGATAATCGGTAAGATCATACCCATCCAAATGTACCTTGTAGGTTTGACTACCTGCGAGGTAGCCCTGTTTTAGCTTGGCTTTAATATTCTCTACGCCTGCTGCTGCCAGCAAGGTGGGCAGCCAGTCGTTGTGAGATGCCATTTCGTTTAAGCGAGTACCGGGCTTAACGGTTCCAGGCCAGCGAATCATGGCCGGTACGCGAAAGCCGCCTTCCCAGGTGGTGTTCTTTTCACCGCGGTATTGGGTGCTGCCGCCGTCGGGCCAGCTAAACACTTCGGCGCCGTTGTCGGTGGAATAAATGACAATGGTATTGTCGGCAATGCCTTTTTCGTCGAGAAAATCCAGTAGTTGGCCAACATGGTTGTCGTGCTCAACCAGGCCGTCGCCATATAAGCCGCCGCGTTTAGACAGACCAACGCTTTCCTCCTTGAGGCGGGTCCAGATATGCATACGGGTGGAATTCCACCATACAAAAAATGGCTTATCCTGATCCACCGCTTTGGTCATAAACTTTAATGCTTCGGCGGTAAACTCTTCGTCTACGGTTTCCATACGCTTTTTAGTAAGGGCGCCGGTATCGTCAATTTTGCCATCGGCATAGGAGTGCAATACACCGCGGGGACTAAACATCCTTTTGAACATGGGATCTTTGGGGTAATCAATATGTTCAGGCTCGTCTTCGGCATTTAAGTGATATAAATTGCCAAAAAATTCGTCAAAGCCGTGTTGGCTGGGCAGGTGTTCATCGCGGTCGCCCAAGTGGTTTTTACCAAATTGACCCGTCATATAGCCCTGGGGCTTAAGTAAACCCGCGATAGTGGGGTCTTCCTTTTGCATGCCCGCTTCTCGGCCCGGGCTACCCACTTTGGTCAGCCCGGTACGAATGGGGTGTTGTCCGGTAATAAATGCCGAGCGCCCAGCGGTACAGGAGTTCTCACCGTAGTAGTCGGTAAATAGGGCCCCTTCATTGGCAATGCGGTCGATATTCGGCGTTTGAAAACCCATGCCGCCCAGATTATAGGCGCTAAGGTTCCAGCTGCCAATATCGTCACCCCAAATTACCAAAATGTTGGGTTTATCGGCTGACCACGCCAGAGGCGTACTTAGCCAAGCCAAACAACAGGTGGCAAATACAGCCAAGGTTTTTTTCATCTTATATTTCATAAGTTTGTCCCATTTTACTGGTTTAGGCGGGTAGCTTTTTGCCGTGGGCTGCCAAATAGTGCGAAGAAAATTTGGGGTTTTCGGGCAGGCTTTCGTCAATCTGATAGAGGCGTTCGTAACGGGTATCTTTTATAACCCAACGGTCATCTACTTTAAGGTAGCGGTCCCAGTAGAGCGCCGTACCGTGGGTAAGGTGGTTGGCGTTTAGTGACCAAAAGTGATCGTACAAATACCAGATGCCCGTAGCTTCGGTATCACTCAACATTTGAATTTCTGGCATATAGCCATTGTGGCGGCCCACTGCTTCACTGTGAAAAGCCATTTCCATCGCGCCAATAAATTCCTCGCGGCCCTTAAGATCAAATTCATAACCGCCGCCAACATAATGTACGGCTAAATCCGAGTGGCATATTTGACGTAATTCTTCCCAGTTAGCGGTGTCGATGCAACGGAAATAGGTATGTTTTACCTGCTTGATCGCCTCCATGTCCATTAGCCGCTGAATGTCCTGGCGCAATTCGTCTATGCCGCCCTGGGAGGCCTGTAAAGGCAGACCGTCAGTAATGCCCATGGTTTCCCGAGTCAATGCTCTTCGTTTGGTAGTGTTGTTTGACATGGTCTTTCTCCTGAGTGGCTGACGCAGCCTGGCAATATGCATCTATTACTATAGTTCCGACTCAGTAAAAGGTGTGCAGGCTTTATCCTTGTCATCGTGTCGCGGGGAGAAATATAGCAGAAAGGGTAAAGCGTAAAATTTACTATTTAGTTAGTTAGCGGTGATAGATGTGGCCTGCGCTATTGGACCAGAGTGAGACAAACGATTCGGTTTCTCCTCGACCCTTGATGCCTGAATATCTGCCATGTGGCACCGGATAGCAATAGACCCCCATGGACTACTACAGACCAATAACCCACAAAAAAACCCCGCAGTGCGGGGCTTCGCCGCTAAGCGGCTCGTTCAAACTCTGCTCTGAGCAGAGTTTGCAAACCTTAACCCTTACCTATTGAATTGTAAGCTATTTTATATACAGGAGAAGTACAGTACCAACAAGGATACCAACAAACAATGTCGCTCAATCTAAACTAATTAGCGAGAGAGGGGGATTTAGCAGCAGCCAATACAGCCTTTTGGCTATCTGTAGTTTTCTCTAAAACCACTCGATAAACCTTCTTTTTCTCGCGAGCAGGCGCCTCAGAGATGAACTCTGCAAATCGGGTTTTCTTAGATACCTTACTGAAAAACAACTTCATATCCTTAATCTATGCCCTATTTATGAGACTTTCAAGGGAAAGAGGATTATATTTTTCAGGAACATGGTTGTCAATCCTATCAATATTGGCTTTATAAAGCCTCCCCAAGTTATCTCCATTTTGGAGAAGCAGATCTAACTTTACCTCTGATCCAAATCGTTCTTTCAGGCGATTTACCGACTCCCTCGCCTTAAAGTATTGCTCTATAAAGTGCTTCAGTAGAATCCGCCGCCCTTCAACCGATTCTCGAGCCTGTACAAAACTCCATGCCGTCAGCGGGTCCTGATATACGTAGAGAATCTGTACACTCCGGTCCCTTTTCAACGATCGCTTAATATTCTCTTTCGCTCTCTCGAAGTTGGTTAGAGTCCCGTCGAAAATGAAACTCTGGCTCTGCATCAGAGCCAAATCGTGGATTTTATCTACAAGAATCGATACAGCCCCCTGAAACAACCAGGAATTACTTCCGTCGTATTCGTCGAAAACATTTCTCAACTCGTCAGGGTCGATCCGCAAAACACCCCCACCAAAGGTCTCAATAAGAGCTTTAGAAGATTCCGTTTTCCCCGCGCCAGGAGAGCCCGCCATAAACACCGAAACCGGCCCTTCCTCTTTAGGAAACTTTTCAGTACTGGCTATCTCTTTAGCTATGACCTTCTTATGTTTACGCGCATAAATCTTGGCGCGATCCGATACACCTCTTTCGCTATCACTTAAAACCATACCAGAACCTCCTTCATGCACACTTAAAGCCCCATTCTGAACAATCAATGCTCCCAACTAGACGCAAACAATGATACCAACAAAAGCCATGGATGCCGATGGTCCCTACAAGACCCTTCACCCACAAAAAAGCCCCGAAATACGGGGCCTTTGAAATGCCAGTGGACTTCACTGGACTTCACTGGACTTTAATATGGTGCCAAAGCCGGAGTTAATCAAGCCAGCCCTTGGGGCTGCTTTGACCCCTTCGGGGCTTCGCTGCGATGCAGCTCGTTCAAACTCTGCTCTAAGCAGAGTTTGTGAACCTTTCCGATTCAAGTCCCCGGAAGTTTCAGTTCACTTTACAAGTTATGCAGCGGATCTGACTACTGCTTTAATATGGTGCCCAAGGCCGGACTTGAACCGGCACGACTTACGTCACTACCCCCTCAAGATAGCGTGTCTACCAATTCCACCACTTGGGCATAATTCATTACTCTGGAATCTCTGATTCACTAACTACTGGCCTATCACCGTCAGGAATCTCTGCTGAACTCGATTCAACAGCTGCAGCCGGCGCTCCAGACTCAACAACAACGGGTATATTTATCGCACTAACTGTATTTGCTTTATCTTTGGCCATTACCGCCAAACCAAAGCTGGTGATAAAAAATGCCGCTGCCAAAACAGTCGTGGCTTGGGTCAAAAGATTACCGCTGCCACGAGGCCCAAACATAGTCTGGGAAGAACCTCCACCAAAGGACGCGCCCATATCGGCGCCTCTACCATGCTGGAGCAACACAAGGGCAATAATCGCCAACGCGAATACCACGTGTACTGCTAATATAATTTGCTCCATTACTACCCTGCCACTTTTCCAATTGCTATAAAATCGTCTGCCACTAGAGAGGCTCCCCCCACCAGCGCGCCGTCAATATCCGGCTGACCAAACAACTCACCTGCATTATCCGGCTTAACACTGCCGCCGTATAAAATCTGTATGTTTTCTGCCGCATCGGGATTAATACCCGCGACCTTTGCACGCAAAAATGCGTGTACTTCCTGAGCCTGCTCCGGTGACGCAGTGCGCCCGGTACCAATAGCCCAAACCGGCTCATACGCCAAAACCAGCTGGTCAATCGCTTCGCTACCAATTGCAGCCATTACCACCGCCAACTGATCAGCCACGACATCCAGCGCACTGCCACTGTCTCGCTGCTCGAGGGTTTCACCGACACAAAGCACCGGAACCATACCCGCAGCAAGCACTCTACCTACTTTATTCGCAATTTGCTGATCACTTTCAGCAAACAGAGCCCGACGCTCAGAATGCCCCACTATCACATAGGAACAGCCCACATCAGCCAGCATCTCAGCTGATACCTCACCGGTATAGGCACCCATCTCATGCTCTGAGACGTTCTGTGCCGCCCAAGCTATACCCGTTCCCTTTAGGCTATCTGACGCTAGAGTCAAATAGGCAAAGGCAGGACAAACAACCAAGTCAGCCCCAGCATTATCTGCAAAGCCTGTCTTGATGCCACTCAGCAGGGTATTAAGCTGCTCACAGCTGCCGTGCATCTTCCAATTTCCAATTACCAGAGAACGACGCATGACTATCCTGTTACCCCTATCTCAGCGGGCGCAAATCTTACCCAAGAAGACTACAATATACAAGTCACCATTACGCTAAAACACTTTCGACAACGGCGGCCAGTTCGTGAGCCAATGCGTGTACCAACTCCTGATCTTCACCCTCGACCATAACTCTCACCACCGGCTCCGTACCTGAAGCGCGCAATAGTACTCTGCCGCTATCAGCCAGACGTTCTTCAGCCGTAGTGACGGCACTGACGATGGCCTCATGAGTCAGATTTTTATCCGCACCGGTGCGTACATTCACCATAAGCTGGGGAAACTTAACCACCTCCTGACGCACACTCGCCACAGAGGCATTCATCAAGGCACAACTATGCAGCACCTGTAATGCAGCAACAATTCCATCGCCGGTGGTAGTCACATCACTACAAATAATATGCCCGGAAGACTCACCGCCTAAACGCCAGCCGTTTTGGTGCATTTTCTCAATAACGTAGCGGTCACCTACATTGGCACGCAAAAAGGGAATATTTCGACGTGCAAGCGCCTGCTCAAAACCCAAATTAGACATTAACGTGCCCACCACGCCGGTACACTCTCCGCCATTTTGCTGCATACCCGCCGCAATCACATAGAGCAACTCATCGCCGTCAACCAGCTCTCCAGCCTCATCGACAAACAGCACCCTGTCGCCGTCACCGTCAAATGCAATACCAATATCTGCCTGGTGTTCGCGCACTGCCTCTTGCAATAAACCCGGCTTGGTAGATCCCACATTCCGGTTAATATTCAGCCCATCAGGCTCGGCGGCAAGAGAAACAACCTCCGCTCCAAGCTCTTTGAAAACGCTTGGAGCGATGTGATAGGTAGCGCCATTAGCGCAATCCAGTACTATCTTTTTTCCCCTAAGACTAAAGCCAATTGGCACCGTACTTTTGCAATACTCTATGTAGCGGCCGGCCGCGTCATCAATTCTGACTACCTTACCCAGCGCAGAGGAATCGACAGTCGTAATATTGTTCTCCAGCTCCCGCTCTATTTCCTGTTCTATCGCATCGGGTAATTTAGTCCCCTGGGCAGAAAAGAACTTAATCCCATTATCATCAAACGGGTTATGCGACGCGCTAATGACAATACCGGCGTTGCCTTGAAAGGTCCGGGTCAAGTAAGCAATTGCCGGCGTAGGCATGGGGCCAAGCAGAGCGACATCGACACCAGCGGCAACAAGACCGGCCTCAAGCGCAGACTCAAACATATAGCCTGAAATACGTGTATCTTTGCCAATAAGAATTTTACCGCTGCCGTGACGGGCAAATACTCGGCCAGCCGCCCAACCCAAACGCAAAACAAAATCAGGGGTGATTGGAAACTCACCTACCTTGCCTCTAATGCCGTCTGTTCCGAAATACTTCCTGCTCACTGATCGTTCTCCTTGAGTGCCGCAACTATCTTCAGGGCATCAACTGTCTCGGCTACATCGTGTACCCGTAATATACTGGCTCCACGCTCTGCTGCCAACGCCGCCAAAGTGATACTGCCTGCCATGCGCTGAGAAATACCCCGACCGGTTATGCTACCAATCATCGTTTTACGCGAGACACCTACCAGCAACGGATAATGCAGGTTCTTCATCGTTTCCAGTGCATTAAATAAGGCCAGATTGTGCTGTAAAGTTTTACCAAAACCAAAACCCGGATCTAAAATAATCTTCTCATGCCCTATTCCCGCTTGCATGCAATCATCAGCTCTGCATTGTAACCAGTCACGTACTTCGGCTATTACATCATGATATTCAGGCGCCTGCTGCATATCCAGAGGTACGCCCTGCATATGCATCAAGCATACCGGCAGACCCGAGGCTGCCGCGGCATCAAGCGCACCGACTCGTGTAAGCGCTCTGACATCGTTAATCAGGCCAGCGCCTACTGCCGTTGCGGCACGAATAACCCCAGCAGTACTGGTATCAACCGAAACGATGACATCCAGTCGCGCAGCAATAGCTTCAATTACCGGCAGCACTCTATCCAACTCTTCTTGCTCACTTACCTGCGTCGCTCCCGGACGAGTTGACTCTCCACCTACATCAAGTATCGCAGCGCCTTGCTCAACCATATCAGAGGCTAACTGTAAAACTCGATTCAGTCGCAAACCGCCGGACTGATAAAGGAGTCCACCATCAGAAAATGAGTCCGGTGTAATGTTTAATACACCCATAACCTGCGGCGAACCCAGGTCCAGCAACTTGCCTGCGCAGTTTAAGGAATCAACGCAATGCAAAACGGGCGCTAAAGAGCGCCCGCTGATTGATATTTTCTTTGTTGCATCAGACATAGCTAAAATCAGTGCTCACCTGCCGGTCCGCCAATGGGCCCAGATTCCTCATCTTTTTTATCAGCTTCGTTATCACTGGCGCCTGCAGATGGCGGAGTACTGTCGTCAACACTGGCTGGCGGACGAGGTGGTTTGCCCTCCATAATATCATCAAGCTGGTCAGCATCCAGCGTTTCATACAGCATCAAGGCATCTGCCATGGCATGCAGATATACAATGTTATCTTTAAGAATCGTTTCCGCCGCCTGATAAGCTTCATCAATAATACGACGCACTTCTTCATCAATCAGCTTGGCAGTATCAGGGGAAATTGACTTTGAAGCACCTGCTGCGGAACGGCCCAAAAACACTTCATCGCCGCTCTCGTCATACATCAGTGGGCCCAGTTTCTCTGACAAGCCCCACTTGGTGACCATTTTGCGAGCGATACTGGTAGCACGCTCAATATCATTTGATGCACCCGTTGTCACTCCGTCAACACCAAGCGTCAACTCCTCGGCAATACGGCCGCCAAACAAACTACTCAACTGGCTATTAATCGCTCGACGAGACTGACTATAGCGATCTTCTTCCGGCAGGAACATGGTCACACCAAGTGCCCGCCCGCGAGGAATAATACTGACCTTATATACTGGATCATGCTCAGGCACCAAACGGCCTACAATCACATGACCGGCCTCATGATAGGCTGTATTACGTTTTTCGTCCTCAGACATCACCATAGATTTGCGCTCTGCGCCCATCATGATTTTATCTTTGGCTAATTCGAACTGCTCCATACCTACCAAACGAAGGTCGGATCTTGCAGCAAACAGAGCGGCTTCATTTACCAGGTTAGCCAGATCAGCACCAGAAAACCCAGGGGTACCGCGGGCTATAATCGCGGGCTTCACATCGTCGGCGACAGGCACTTTACGTATATGGACTTTCAGTATTTGTTCGCGGCCACGAATATCGGGTAAACCCACCACAACCTGTCGGTCAAAACGACCAGGGCGCAATAAAGCCGGGTCCAATACATCGGGTCGGTTAGTCGCAGCAATAACTATGACACCGTCATTGCCTTCAAATCCGTCCATCTCAACCAGCAGCTGATTCAAGGTCTGCTCGCGCTCATCATGACCGCCACCCAAACCTGCTCCACGATGCCGACCAACGGCGTCTATCTCATCAATAAAGATGATACATGGTGCCTGTTTCTTGGCTTGCTCAAACATATCGCGCACCCGCGATGCACCCACACCGACAAACATTTCGACAAAGTCGGAACCGGAGATAGAAAAGAACGGTACTTTGGCTTCGCCTGCAATGGCTTTGGCTAACAAGGTTTTACCCGTACCTGGCTGCCCAACCATCAATACTCCGCGGGGAATACGACCGCCAAGCTTCTGAAACCTACCGGGGTCACGCAGAAACTCAACAAGTTCCTGCACGTCTGCTTTCGCTTCATCAACCCCTGCCACGTCAGCAAAGGTTGTTTTGATCTGGTCTTCGCCTAACAGGCGCGCCTTGCTTTTGCCAAACGCCATGGGGCCGCCTTTACCGCCACCACCACCTTGCATTTGACGCATGAAGAACATAAATACAGCTAAAATCAACAGGATAGGAAAACTGGCTATCAGTAATTGACTCAGAATACTTTGACTTTCCGGCCTGACACCCTCTACTTCCACCTTGTGGCGAAATAAGTCATCCATCAGTTTAGGGTCTTCAACGTAGGGGCGAACCACCTCAAAATTGGAACCGTCGTTGCGAGCGCCATTAATCATGACGCCGTCAACAATGACTTCCTTCACCCGGTCTTGCTGAACTTCATTGATAAAACTGGTATAGCTCAGTGTTTCCCGCGCAGCAGGTGCCGTAAAACTTTGGTAAACAGTCATTAGTACCGCTGCTATAACAACCCAAAGTAGTAAATTTTTCACAATATCATTCAAACGTTTATCCTCACCGCTACCCTAGTGGCAGCCTGATCATTTACCTGCGGCTACTATACCGCATAATTGTCTTTAGAGCGCTTGAAGCTGCGCTTTGTTCCGGTTCATTCGCCTTTAAAATCAGTGGCTACAAAATATACTTCGCGCGAACGAGCCCGTGATGCCTGGGGCTTGCGGGTCACAACCCGCCCAAATGATTGACGTGCATCCTTCAGGTAGGCGTCAAAACCTTCTCCCTGAAACACCTTCGCCACAAAGGTCCCTCCGGGCTTCAGCACTTGCCTGGCCATATCTAGCGCTAATTCCACCAAATACATCGCCGCAGGCTGATCAATATCTTTCATACCACTTAAATTGGGGGCCATATCCGAGATTACAAGGTCTACTTCGTCATTTCCGATCAGATTGATCAATTCTTCGAATACGTCGTCTTCGGTAAAATCACCCTGAATAAATTCAACGCTTCCAAGCCCATCCATTGGCAAGATGTCCAGCGCTATAACCCGACCGCGATCTCCAACCAGTTTTTCCGCTACCTGAGACCAGCCTCCGGGGGCACTGCCAAGATCAAGCACCATCATACCCGGACGCACAATACGGTCTTTTTCCTGTATTTCCAGCAACTTAAAACACGCTCTGGAGCGATATCCCTCCAACTGCGCCTGTTTGACGTAATGATCATTAAAGTGCTCATCGAGCCAATTTTTCGAAGTTTTACTTCTCGCCATCTTTTACCCGTAATAGTTACGCCTTTAGGCACTGTCTAGATTACAATAGCGGCTAATTATACCTTAGCCAATGAGTACCCTTGCGACTTATGTCACTGAAAAACCCTGAAAAGAAACACCTGCGCACCCTTGGCCATGACTTAAAGCCCATAATTACTGTGGCTGGCAACGGGCTGAATGACAATATCATGGCCGAACTCGAGCGGGCATTGACAGACCACGAACTGATAAAAGTCAGCATCAAAGTAGCTGATCGCGACGCTAGAGCCCAGCTTACCGACACCATCTGCGATCAAACCAAAGCTGTATTAGTACAAGCTATCGGCCATACCATCCTGATTCTACGTCGAAATCCCGAACCCAACCCTCGACTGTCAAATCTACTACGCCGTAAATAAAAAACCGGAGCCTTTTAGGCTCCGGCATATCTAAGCCTAATAGATGACAATCAGATGTGCTGAACTTTAGCGACCTCATACTCCACGTCACCACCAGGGGTAACAACGATAACCACATCTTCCTCCTGCTTGCCAATTAAGGCTCGGGCAATAGGAGAATTTACTGATATTTTACGCAGCTTCACATCGGCTTCATCATCTCCAACTATCTGGTATGTCATGCTCTCATCAGTATCCAAGTTAATCAGGTCAACCGTTGTGCCAAAAAATACCTTGCCTGTATAAGGAATATCTTTGACATCAATAACTTGCACGTCAGCGAGCTTGCCTTCTATTTCCTGAATTCGGCCTTCGGCAAAGCCCTGTTGCTCGCGGGCAGCATGGTATTCCGCGTTTTCCTTCAAGTCACCATGCTCACGCGCATCAGCAATGGCCTGAACAATTTCGGGTCTATCTACAGTTTTAAGACGATGAAGCTCTTCACGTAATCTCTTTTCGCCTACCACCGTCATTGGGATTGCCATATTCTTTACTCCTTAGTGCATATCTTGCAGTCGTATCACCGACTGAGGCTCACCAAACGCAATTGCCCGACACACCGCATCTCCTGATGCCAGAGTCGTGGTGTAGAACACCTTCTTCTGCAATGCAGTACGCCGAATCGTTGCCGAATCTGCTATGGCCTTACGACCTTCTGTCGTATTGATAATTAGTTGAATTTCATCGTTCTTGAGCGCATCAACAATATGTGGACGTCCTTCAAGAACCTTATTAATGAGCGAGGCTTCTATACCTGCCTCATGTAAAACGGCCAAGGTACCGCGTGTCGCAACAATATCAAACCCCAGCTTTTTCAGCTGACTGGCGACAGCCGCAATTCCTGACTTATCGGCGTCACGAACACTGAGAAATGCTTTTCCTGTAGATGGAAATACTTCTCCAGCACCAACAGTTGCTTTCCAATAGGCCTCGGCAAATGTACTGCCGGTACCCATAACTTCGCCGGTAGATTTCATTTCTGGCCCTAAAATAGGATCCACTCCCTGGAACTTATTAAACGGAAAGACAGCCTCTTTCACATTACAAGTTTTCGGAATAATTTCCTCGGTAAAACCCTGCTCTACCAAGCTCGTGCCCGCCATGCAGCGTGCAGCGATCTTGGCTAGGGAAACACCAATACATTTAGACACAAATGGCACGGTGCGAGATGCTCGAGGATTGACTTCAATTACATAAATTTCGCCGTCCTGCAACGCCAACTGCACGTTCATCAAACCACAAACGCCTAGCTCAATAGCCATTACCTTGACGATCTCGCGCATTTTATCCTGCACGTCTGCGGGCAGACTATAGGGAGGTAAGGAACAAGCTGAATCGCCGGAATGAACTCCCGCCTGCTCTATATGCTGCATAATGGCGCCGATAACCACTTGTTTACCATCACTCACCGCGTCGACGTCAACCTCAATAGCCGCATTGAGAAAGTGATCGAGCAATACCGGAGAATCGTTAGATACCTGCACCGCCTCGCGCATATAACGCAATAGCTCGTTTTCCTCGTAGACGATTTCCATTGCTCTGCCGCCCAATACATAAGACGGTCGCACCACCAAGGGATATCCGATTGTATTCGCTGCCGCAATCGCTTCATCTACCGAACGAACCGTTGTATTAGGTGGCTGTAACAAACCTAACTTTTGAATCATTTTCTGGAAACGCTCGCGATCCTCAGCTATGTCAATCGCATCGGGTGTAGTGCCAATAATGTTGACACCAGCGGCCTCCAGGTCACGAGCCAGTTTCAATGGTGTTTGGCCACCAAACTGAACAATCACACCTTTGGGCTTTTCCAAATGTATTATTTCGAGTACATCTTCGAGAGTTACCGACTCAAAGAAAAGTCGATCGGATGTATCATAATCTGTTGAGACGGTTTCTGGGTTACAGTTCACCATGATAGTTTCATAACCGTCTTCACGCATCGCCAGTGCCGCATGAACACAACAGTAGTCAAACTCAATGCCCTGTCCAATACGATTTGGACCGCCACCAAGCACAAGAATTTTATCTCGATCGCTAGGTGCCGCTTCGCACTCTTCCTCGTAGGTAGAATACATATACGCGGTGGCGGTCGAAAACTCGGCAGCACAGGTATCAACTCGCTTGTAGACAGGGCGCATATTCAAGCCGTGGCGGAAAGCCCGCACTGACGATTCGTCTTCGTCCAGTATCTGACCAAGACGCATGTCGGAAAAGCCCTTGCGCTTCAGTCGAAACAATTCATCTTTCGCGATATCAGGTAGTATGCGGCCTGCTAGTGCCTGCTCAGTCAGAACAATATCTTCAATCTGAGCCAAAAACCAGGGATCAACCTTGGTAAAGTCGAAAACTTCCTCAACGCTCATACCGAAGCGAAACGCGTCTGCCAAATACCAGATACGTTCAGCACTGGGGCTGCTAATTTCATGTATCAAATCTTCGCGGACACCTTCAACACTCAAGTCCAGCTTGGGGTCAAAACCGCAGGCCCCAACTTCTAAACCACGCAGGGCTTTCTGCATAGACTCCTGAAAAGTACGACCAATGGCCATCACCTCACCAACTGACTTCATCTGAGTATGAAGACGAGGATCTGCCGCCGGAAACTTCTCGAAAGTAAAACGGGGAATTTTAGTGACTACATAATCGATGCTTGGCTCAAAGGATGCTGGTGTTGCGCCACCGGTAATATCATTTTGCAGCTCGTCTAGCGTGTAACCAACGGCCAATTTGGCAGCTACCTTAGCGATAGGAAACCCTGTCGCTTTTGATGCCAGTGCAGATGAACGAGACACCCTCGGGTTCATCTCTATAATCACTAATCGACCGTCTTCTGGATTGACCGCAAATTGCACGTTCGAGCCGCCGGTTTCCACACCAATTTCACGCAAAACGGCCACCGAGGCGTTTCGCATGATCTGGTATTCTTTATCGGTCAGTGTTTGCGCGGGAGCCACCGTAATAGAATCTCCGGTGTGCACGCCCATGGGATCCAGGTTTTCAATCGAACAAATAATGATACAGTTATCATTCTTGTCCCGAACAACCTCCATCTCATATTCTTTCCAACCAATTAACGACTCATCAATCAACAACTCGGTGGTTGGAGAAAGATCGAGCCCGCGCTCGCAAATTTCTACATACTCTTCGCGGTTATAAGCGATTCCACCACCGGAACCGCCCATGGTAAACGATGGCCGAATAATGCAAGGGAAACCCAGACTAGACTGAACCTGAATAGCCTCTTCAATGCTATGGGCGATGCCTGAGCGCGGCGTTTCCAGACCGATGGACTTCATTGCCTTATCAAAACGCTCACGATCTTCGGCTTTATCAATGGCGTCGCGACTGGCACCAATTAACTCTACGCTGTACTTTTCAAGTACTCCCTCTCGAGCCAAATCAAGAGCACAGTTCAGTGCAGTCTGACCACCCATCGTAGGCAAGATGGCATCAGGTCTCTCTTTTTCAATAATTCGAGTGACAGATTGCCAATTAACCGGCTCAATATAGGTTGCATCCGCCATCGCCGGGTCAGTCATAATTGTCGCTGGATTGGAATTAACCAATATGACTCGATATCCTTCTTCGCGCAGCGCCTTACACGCTTGCGCACCGGAATAATCGAATTCACAGGCCTGTCCGATAATAATCGGGCCGGCGCCAATGATTAGAATGCTGTTAATGTCACTTCTTTTGGGCATGTTTTCTCCGCCAATGCGAAATGGAAGACCTGTTGAGTAGCGTGGTCACCAAGACCACCCGAACGGGCTAACTACTGTCTTGCCTGAATTAATTCAATAAAATGGTCAAACAAGGGTGCCGCATCATGTGGGCCCGGGCTAGCTTCAGGGTGCCCCTGAAAACTGAATGCGGGTTTGTCTGTGCGATGAATCCCCTGCAAGGAACCATCGAATAACGATTTATGCGTTACCGACAAAATAGCCGGTAAGTTTGATTCATCTACGGCAAAGCCATGGTTCTGGCTGGTAATCAATACCTCACCTGTGGCGAGGTTACTGACCGGATGATTGGCACCATGATGGCCGAATTTCATTTTGAGCGTTTTAGCACCACTAGCTAATGCGAGCAATTGATGCCCCAGACATATGCCAAATACCGGAATATCAGTGGTGAGGATCTCTTTAATTGCCGAGATTGCATAGTCACAAGGCTCAGGGTCGCCCGGACCATTGGATAGAAACACCCCATCGGGGTTCATCGCCAATACATCAGCAGCAGGTGTTTGTGCAGGAACAACCGTTAGCTTGCAGCCACGATCGACTAACATTCGCAAGATATTACGCTTGGCGCCAAAATCATAAGCGACCACATGATATGGCAATTCAGCGTCAGTCGGCTCGCTAAAACCTCTACCGAGCCCCCAGCTACCTTCTTGCCAGCAATAGGTTTTGGATGTGCTCACTTCTTTAGCCAAATCCATCCCAATTAAACCGGGAAAACTCCGAGCCGCAGCCAGAGCCTGGTCGAGATCGGCGTTCTCTCCAGCCATAATACAGCCATTCTGAGCACCCTTTTCTCGCAAGATTCGGGTTAAACGTCGCGTATCTATTTCCGCGATACCAACAATATTTCGCTGTTTTAGGTAATCAGAAAGAGATTGCTGATTGCGGAAATTACTGGCCAGTAATGGCAAATCTCTGATCACCAGGCCTGTCGCGTAAATACCGTCAGACTCTTCGTCTTCTGAGTTAGTGCCTACATTACCAATATGGGGATAGGTCAGCGTAACGATCTGCTGAGCATATGATGGATCAGTGAGTATTTCCTGGTAACCGGTGATAGCCGTATTAAATACCACCTCGCCTGAGGACAACCCCTCAGAACCAATTGCTATACCCTCAAACACACTTCCATCGGCGAGGGCCAATATGGCTTTAGCTGGCAAGAAAACCTCCTGAATCAGATAATAATAACGATTTGATAAAACTGCTACTGGCTAGAAAGTCGCCTAAAAAAAACGAGATGAAGCTGTTGCTCACATCTCGCTTTTTATATTCAGGCTCGTTGCCTGATTCACCCAAGCCTATAACCGGGATGCCTCTCCTCAATACATAATCGTGTCTACTATACAGGATATTAGTTGATAACCCGCAATTGCAAAAAATTATACGCCAAAAACGAGACACTGTCCACGAATATGCACCCCCAGACTTGCTGCTCGCGTATATCGTTGCTAGTTTTGATGCTGTATAGTGGTGGGTAAAGAATTACCCATCAAATAACAAAAAAATATGGAGAGCCTAGGTGGCTAAAGCGGAGATAATAAAGAGCAGTCAACTGGTCAAAGTTACTACTGACCGGCTTCAGCTCGGCATGTATGTTTCCGAACTGGATCGACCGTGGCTTGGTACTCCCTTCCTATTTCAGGGCTTCCCCATTACCGGCGACGAAGACTTGGGTAGACTTCAGCATATATGCGACTATGTATTTGTCGATGTACAAAAATCCAAACCACTGTCTCGGGGCATCAAGCACCGCGATATCAGCAACATCAAACGCACCCAATATGAAAACAGTATCCCGGTAGAGCAAGAGGTTGCACGGGCTTATACCACCTACCGAGACACCCTGAGCCAAATACAATCTATGCTTGACGATGCAACCAAGCGCGGTATCGCAACTCCCCGAGTTATCAAATCCAATATTAAGCGCTGCGTAGAAAGCATTATACGTAACCCTAACGCACTGATCTGGCTTGCCCATATCAAACACAAAAGTGAATATGAGCTGGAACATGCGCTGCATGTAGCCATTCTGGCTATGGCGGTAGGACGTCAACTCGGATTACCGAGACAACAGCTCGAAACACTCGGCATGTGCGGCGTACTACACGATATCGGCAAAACCCGGATCAACGACAAAATACTGAACAAAACAGAGAACCTGACTGACACTGATTTCGAGGCGCTTAAGTCTCATGTTTCCCTGGGTCGGGATATGCTCCTTGATGACCCGCTGCTTCCAACAGAAGTAGTCGAGGCGGCTTACTGCCACCATGAGCGCATTGATGGCCGCGGCTACCCCGAAGGACGACCAGCTGAAACGCTAAGCTTCTACACGCGCATCATCAGTATTGCCGATTCCTATGACGCTATGACCAGCCGCCGCAATCATGCGGCCTCGGTATCCAGCGCGAAAGCGCTCAAAATTCTCTATAACAGCCGCGGCAAGCAATTCGACCGCCAACTGGTAGTCACTTTCATTCAATGTGTCGGGCTATACCCTCCCGGCTGCCTGGTTGAAATGAACTCAGGCGAAGCCGGGGTTGTCATTGCAGCAGACCCTAACGCACGCCTACTACCCAAAGTAGCACTACTGCGAGATCGACACAAAAAACCGACTCAGCAAACCATCATCGATCTTAAAAAACAAAGTGTGGCGGCAGGTAAAATCTACCAGATCACCCGCGTACTCAGAGATGGCAGCCATGGTATCTGGCTCGAAGAATTCACTCACCAAAACATCAATCTTAATGCTCGCAACGCAATCCTGTCGCCCTAAACATTGACTGCGAGTTTTGTCAGCCTGTTTCAAACAGAACACGCTATCGGCAAAAAAATTATCCAGCCCGCTTTTCCCTACTACATTGTATTGCCATTTTTAACTATGAATGCCATTATTTGATTCGACAACGATAACAATCCAGGGACAGGGAGAGCGGCAAGTTTGAACAAGCCTGATACAACAACTGGCGTACAATTGGTCAAAGTACCAGTAGCGCGCTTACGCGAGGGCATGTATGTATCCAAGCTTGACCGGCCATGGGTGGGAACGCCCTTTATGTTCCAGGGTTTCCCTATCTCCGGCAAGGATGAACTACGTAAATTGCGAAACATCTGCGACTACGTTTTTGTCGATGTGCGCAAATCCAAGCCAGCAGACCGTGAAATTGCCTTTTTTGACCTGGCCGATATAAAACGTACAGAATACAAACTTCAGGTTGCCGTCGAGCAAGAGCTGAACCAGGCTGCCTCTACTTATAAAGACACTTTAAGACAAACCAAATCCCTACTGCAAGACGCCAAAACTCATGGTGAAATTAATGGCCGTAAGTTAAAGCGCAACGTCAAACTGTGCGTTGACAGCGTCACTCGTAACCCCAATGCGCTGGTATGGCTTACGGCAATAAAACATCAAGACGCCTATACGCTGGAGCACTCGGTAAATGTCGGTGTTCTTGCTATTGCGCTGGGCCGGCAGCTGGGCCTACCCCGCCAGCAACTGGAAACGCTAGGTTTGTGTGGCATGTTACACGATGTCGGCAAAGCCGGAATTGATCAGGCCATACTCAACAAGTCCGGCACACTCACCGCCGAGGAACTCGAACACATCAAAAGTCACGTAGCAGTCGGTCGTGACATGCTGCTGCACGACCCGCTAATCGCCCCCGAAATTTTGGAAGCGGTTTTTTCTCATCACGAACGTGTTGACGGAGGCGGATATCCCAGCGGAACAAGCTCTGAAGCCTTGAGTTTCTATACCCGGGTTATTACCATTGTCGATGCCTACGACGCCATGACCAGCGATCGGGTCTACACCAAGTCCATATCAAGTACCAAGGCTTTAAAAATTCTCTATAACGAGCGCGGCAAGCAATTTGACCAGCAGCTGGTCGTTGCCTTTATACAATGCATGGGGCTATATCCGCCGGGCTGCCTGGTCGAAATGGAAAGTGGTGAGGTAGGTTTAGTGATAGCTGCCGACCCTCATTCCAGGTTGCAACCCAAAGTGGCACTTATTCGAGATAAAAACAAAAAGACCGTCCAACAGATTATCGTAGACCTGAAAAAAGAAGGAGAAACAGGCGAGGCCTACAAAATTAAACGCGCACTGAAAGATGGCAGCTATGGCGTTTCACTGGAAAAGATCACACGGGAAAACATCAACATTCAAATGACTCTCAAAGCCGAACAAAAAGAGCAAGAAAAGTAGCCCCGAACGAGGCGCGGCTATTTCAGCCCAAGTACATCCTGCATATCAAACAAGCCCGAAGTCTGCCCGGCAAGCCAAGCACTGGCACGTACAGCACCGCGTCCAAATGACATACGAGAGCTAGCCTTATGAGTAATTTCTACTCGCTCGCCTTCGGCCGCGAAAGTGACCGTATGATCACCAACAATATCACCCGCTCGTACTGTCGCAAAACCAATAGTCTTGGAGTCTCTGGCGCCAGTCTGACCTTCACGCCCGTATACTGCCACTTTATTTAAATCACGCCCCAATGTCTTGGCCACCACTTCGCCCATACTCAAGGCAGTGCCTGAAGGAGCGTCAATTTTATGGCGATGATGCGCCTCATAAATTTCTATGTCCACATCGTCACCCAGTACTTGTGCAGCCTGCTCCAACAATTTGAAACACAGATTGACACCCGTAGAGTAATTGGTGGCCTTGCAAATGGCGATTTTTTCCGCTGCGGCGTCAATTACCGCCTGCTCTTCACCAGTAAAACCGGTAGTACCAATAACGATCTTTTTATTCGCTGCCACACAAATAGCGACATTAGCCAATGTTGCCTGAGGAATAGAAAAGTCTATCAATACATCAAAATCATCGACTACCGAGGCTAAATCATCAATCAGCGTGACACCATTGGCTTCAAGACCAGCCAACTCTCCGGCATCGGCTCCCAGCAAACTACTGCCTTGTCGTTCTAGCGCGGCACTAAGTATCACGCCCTCGGCATTGGCTACTGCCTCTATCAGGGTTTTACCCATTCGACCCGCAGCGCCCGTTACAGCAATTCTTGTGCCCATGATTCAGTTATCCAGTTATCTACTCAATACCCACACGTGCAGTACTAAATTTTCATATCATCAAAAAAGGTCTTCACACCGTCAAACCAACTTGAGCTTTTTGGTGAATGTTTTTTGCCACTATCGTCCAAGGTCGCTTTAAACTGCTCAAGCAACTCTTTTTGCTTACGCGTTAATTTGACTGGAGTTTCAACCACAACGCGACATAACAAGTCGCCGGTACTACCGCCGCGAACCGGCTTTACGCCTTTCCCGCCAAGACGGAATAATTTACCCGTTTGGGTTTCAGCCGGGATCTTCAATTTGACGCGGCCATCCAGGGTAGGTACTTCCAGCTCACCGCCAATTGCGGCATCAACAAAACTGATGGGCACTTCACAATACAGATGCTTGCCGTCACGATCAAATATAGCGTGGTCACGCACAGACATTTGCACGTACAGGTCGCCTGCCGGGCCACCATCAGGGCTGGCCTCTCCCTCACCGCTTAATCGAATCCTATCACCCGTATCAACACCAGGCGGCACCTTAACCGAGAGTTTCTTACTTTTCTCAACGCGGCCATTTCCGTGACACGACTTACACGGATCACTGATCATTTTGCCCTTTCCACGACAGTTAGGACATGCTTGCTGCACGGCGAAAAAGCCCTGCTGCATACGCACCTGACCATTACCGCCACAGGTAGTACAGGTGACCGGCGCCGAACCTTCAGCCGCACCGCTACCGTCACAAGGCTCACATGAGACCAGCGTAGGAATTGTAATGGTAACCGTAGTACCTTTTACAGCCTGCTCTAAATCTACTTCAAGCGTATAGCGTAAATCGGAGCCACGCTGGGGCCCTCTAGAACGACCACCGCCACCACCACCAAAAATATCACCAAAAACATCACCGAAGATATCGGTAAAGTTGCCTCCGCCAAACCCGCCGCCACCCATTTGTGGGTCTACGCCGTCATGGCCATAGCGGTCATAGGCAGCTCGCTTGTCTTCATCAGACAGCACTTGGTAGGCCTCTGATGCCTCCTTGAACTTGCCTTCAGCTGCATCATCATCAGGATTGCGATCAGGATGATGTTTCATCGCTACGCGCCGATATGCCTTTTTAATTTCCTGCGCAGTAGCGCCCTTGTCTACTCCCAGAATTTCGTAATAGTCGCGCTTGGACATACCTGTTTCCACATCTCTTTTTACGGCACAAGGCCAAGCCCTGTTACGGACTTGACCCCTGCCTTGCCATCTATGTTAGCTCACTGCTCTCGCAGCGAGCTACAGATTACTTCTTGTCGTCGTCTTTAACTTCTTCAAACTCTGCATCAACCACGTCTTCACCCGCAGTTTGTTCGGGCTGATCGGCTTGAGCCCCTTCGGCCTCAGCTTGAGCAGCCTGCTCGGCATACATCTTCTGAGCCAGACCACTGGATGCTTCAGACAACTTTTGTGCAGCAGCGTCCATCGCCTCTTTGTCTTCACCAGCGATAGCTTCTTCGACTTCTTTGATACCTGCTTCGATAGCCGCTTTCTCTTCTTCAGAAGCCTTATCACCCGCCTCTTCCAAAGTCTTTTTCGCTGCATGCGCCAAGCCTTCAGCAGTATTGCGCGCTGTTACCAGTTCTTCAAACTGACGGTCAGCTTCGGCGTTAGCCTCGGCATCAGCCACCATGCGATCAATATCCTCATCAGACAGACCACCAGAGGCCTTGATAACAATAGACTGCTCCTTACCAGAAGCCTTGTCTTTTGCCGATACGTTGAGGATACCATTGGCATCTATATCAAAAGTTACCTCTATTTGCGGCATACCACGCTGTGCGGGTGGAATATCAGCCAAATCAAAGCGACCCAATGACTTATTCTGGGCAGCCTGTTTACGCTCTCCCTGAACAACATGGATTGTTACCGCTGGCTGATTATCTTCTGCTGTCGAGAATACTTGAGATTTCTTGGTAGGAATCGTCGTGTTTTTCTCGATCAGCGAAGTTGCTACGCCACCCATGGTTTCGATACCCAGGCTTAGCGGTGTCACATCAAGTAACAGTACATCTTTTACATCACCAGCCAATACGGCACCCTGAATCGCGGCACCCATGGCAACGGCTTCATCGGGGTTCACATCACGACGTGGCTCTTTGCCAAAAAACGCCGTGACTTTTTCCTGTACCAGGGGCATACGGGTCTGACCGCCGACCAAAATAACGTCCTGTATTTCGCTGTTAGACAAACCAGCATCTTTCATCGCCGTACGTACGGGCGCTAAAGTCCGCTCTACCAAATCAGCAACCAGAGACTCCAGCTTGGCACGAGTCATTTTCACGACCAAGTGCTTAGGCCCGGTAGCATCTGCAGTAATATAAGGCAGATTGACTTCGGTTTGCTGAGCGGATGACAGCTCAATTTTGGCTTTTTCTGCTGCTTCTTTCAGACGCTGCATGGCCAAAGGATCGCCTTTCAGATCCAGACTATTTTCTTTCTTGAACTCTTCCGCGAGATAGTCGATCAAGCGCATGTCGAAATCTTCACCACCCAGGAAAGTATCACCATTGGTAGCCAGCACTTCAAATTGCATTTCGCCATCGACATCGGCAATCTCAATAACCGAAATATCAAAAGTACCACCACCCAGGTCAAATACCGCTATGGTGTGATCGCCTTTGCCTTTATCCATACCATAGGCCAGCGCAGCAGCGGTCGGCTCGTTGATAATGCGCTTAACATCCAGACCGGCAATACGGCCCGCATCTTTAGTCGCCTGACGCTGCGAATCATTAAAATAAGCAGGTACAGTAATAACGGCTTCCGTTACAGTCTCACCCAGGTATTCCTCGGCAGTTCTCTTCATTTTCTTGAGTACTTCTGCAGACACCTGCGGTGGCGCAATTCTTTCTCCTCGGGCTTCTACCCAAGCATCGCCATTATCTGCAGCAGCGATGGTATAAGGCACCATCGAAATGTCTTTCTGCACCACATCATCGGCAAACTTGCGACCGATAAGACGCTTTACAGCGTATAAGGTGTTGATAGGGTTGGTTACCGCCTGACGTTTAGCCGGCTGCCCTACCAGAATTTCATCATTGTCGGCATAGGCGACAATAGAAGGCGTAGTACGCGTACCTTCTGCATTTTCAATAACCTTGGCCTTGTCGCCGTCAAGTACAGCCACACAGGAATTAGTTGTTCCTAAATCGATTCCGATTATCTTACCCATGGATTCTCATCTCCAAACTTTGTTTACCCAGGCTAAGCCCGAGTGATTAACGATTGCTATCTATATGTGGTCACCCTTCACTATTTCAAGAGCAGACCGGTATTTTTTAACTGACCGCCTGCGACACTACGACCATTGCCGGGCGGATCAATCTGCCATTGAGCGTATAACCCTTCTGCACAACGTGCATCACGGTATTTGGCTCAATATCGGGGTTAGGCACCATGGTCATAGCCTGGTGTAGCTGCGGGTCAAAAGGCTCGCCAGCGGGGTCTACAGCCACGATCTGAAAGCGCCCCAGCGCATCAGAGAAACTCTTCAGGGTCAGCTCGACGCCTTCAACAATAACCTTGACCGCCTCGTCATCCGGGGCATTTTCCAGCGTACGCTCAAGGTTATCGACCACTGGAAGTAGATCTACTGAAAATTTCTCTAATGCATAGCGACGCGCGTTTTCAACGTCCTTTTCAGCTCTGCGGCGGACATTCTGCATTTCAGCCTGAGCACGTAGAACCTGGTCTCTACCATCATTCAAACGAGCCTCAAGGTCTTTAACCTTCTGCTCCAGGTCAACGGCTTCGCCACCGGCACCATCATTCTCGGGCGCATCGACTGCCTCCTCGCCCTCTGGGGCAGCACCCTCAATGAAGGTATCTTCGGTCTGGGTTTGCTTCTCTTCTTCATTACTCACAGGTGTTCTCCCAACACGGTTGCACGCAGCAACAGCCACGCCAAATTAAAGTCTCCACCGATATGGGGGTAAAATGAATGATTTCAAGGCTGAATTGGCGCTTTTTGAGGCTAAGATTTGGCTAATGCGGCGCTCAACAAGCGTGAAGTAATGTCTACCAACGGTATCACTCGCTCATATGACATGCGCGTAGGCCCAATAACGCCCAAAACACCGACCACATCACCTGATACCTGATACGGGGTAGTGATGACGCTATAGTCGTCCAATACGCTGTAGCCGGATTCTTCCCCAATGAAAATACGGGTACCCTGGGCATCCAGGCAGCTATCCATAAGATGCAACAAGTCCTTTTTTTGCTCAAAGGCCTGAAATAGCCCTTTGAGGTGCTGCATGTTAGCTGCTCCGTTATCCAGTAAATGACTCTCGCCTGCCACCACATATCCGCCTTCTTCGCCCGAATTAAAGGCTTGAGACGACAGATCGATGGCCGACTGCATCAGCTTTGCCAGCTGGTCTTTATCTTCCTGCATTGATCCCAGCAAAGCGGCAGATATTGTCGTTAGCGGCTGACCGGAAAAATGCTGGTTAATGTAATTTGCCGCCCGACGTAACTCCTCCTCCGAAAAATCACGCCCGGGATCCAATACGCGGTTCTGGACTTCCTTTTCGTTACAGACAAGTATCGCCAGTACCCTACCCTCGGAAAGCGGTAAAAACTCTACTTGGCGCAAAGTGACTTCATCGTGTCGCGGCAAAGTCACCAAACCTGCCTGATTTGATATCCGCGACAATAATCTCGATGCAGAAGCGACCAATTCCTCCGACGACATTCCCCCTCGCAAACCTCGCTGTAACTCACCGAGCTCTTGCCCTCCCAGAGGCTGCATAGTTATTAGGGTATCAACAAACAGACGATATCCCTGAACAGTAGGCACTCGGCCTGCAGAGGTATGAGGAGAAATAATCAAGCCACGATCTTCAAGATCCGCCATCACGTTACGTACGGTTGCCGGACTACAGTTAAGCTCTGCCGACTCACGCAGATTCTTGGAACCTACCGGCTGGCCATCCTCGATATAATGCTCCACCAAGGCCTTGAGAACTTGCTGGCCGCGCTCTGTAATTTCTTTCGCCATATAGTATAATTTCCTCTCTGTGAACTGATTCTATGCATAGCGGTGGCCTGAAGCAAACATGTCTTCAATACTTGTCAGGCCAAGGCAGAGATTGCTAGAGTCACACATTCACCACTAAAAGATAATAAAACGCATGCTATCCCATATCACTATTCACAATTACGCCATTGCCCAGCACGTCGATATGGAGCTGGCGGAAGGGATGACCGCAATTACTGGTGAAACCGGGGCGGGAAAATCAATCACCCTTGACGCCCTGGGCCTGGCTCTGGGTGACCGAGCCAACCCCGCAGCGGTGGGGCCTGATGGCAATAAAGCCGAGATCAATGCAGGCTTTGATATAGGTAACAATTCTGCCGCCCTCAACTGGCTCAAACAACGAGAGCTGGAACAAGAACAGGACTGCCTACTGCGACGGGTCATCAGCAAGGATGGTAAATCTCGTGCCTTTATCAATGGCCGCCCATGCACACTACAAGACCTGCGTGAACTAGGTTCACGACTCATAGATATTCATGGTCAGCACCAGCATCAATCGCTGCAAAATAGAGCCACCCAACAGCATATTCTCGATGCCTTTTCCGGCAGTCTGCCGTTGGCCGAAGACGTTGATGTCGCCTACCAGCAATGGCAACAGACAAAGAAGCTATTGTCTGGCCTGCTAGACTCCAGCGCGGATGACAGCGCGCGAGCTGAATTTCTCAAATTTCAGATTGAAGAGCTGGAACTGCTGGGCCTAATGGAAGGCGAACTAGGCACACTGGAGCAGGAACAACGGGTACTGGCTAACGCCGAGGGTATTTTGTCTGCCAGCCAGCAAGCCCTATTACTGTGCGAGGACGAAAAAGGCATCGCTAGCCAGTTGGCCCGCGCCAAGCAGATACTCTCCGCATTACCTGAGCGATCCGAGGCATTAAACGAGGCTTTGGCCATGCTCGATAGCGCCTTGATTCAAGCTGACGAGGCGGCCAGCGCTATTCATCAGCACTTAGACAACTTTGACTGTGACCCCGCTCGCCTGGAACAAGTGGAAGCACGACTCAGCGCGGTATACGACATTGCCCGCAAACACCGTATTGACGCCACTGATGTCGACGCGCTGCTAGCCAAGTTACAACAAGAGCTGGATCTTCTCGACTGCAGCGACGAACGTATTCATGCCCTAGAGCTACAGGCAACTCAACAATTAGAAGCCTTAACCAGCCAGAGCCAGCAGCTTAGCGCCAAACGCAAAAAGGGCGCTACGCGATTACAAAAGGAAGTGACACAGCAACTTAAATCTCTGCGCATGGAAAACTGCAACGTCATTTTCGGCTTATCGCCACTTGAACAACCAGGTGCTTGCGGCCTGGAACAAATCGACCTTCTGGTCAGTACAAACCCCGGGCAGCCACCGCAGGCCCTATCGAAAGTTGCCTCAGGCGGCGAGCTTTCACGTATTGGTCTGGCGATTCAAGTTGTCATTGCACGGCATAATGCGATCCCGACGCTGATATTTGATGAAGTCGACTCGGGAATCGGCGGCGCCGTAGCTGAGGTAGTTGGCAGGCTTTTAAGAGAGTTAGGACAAGAAAACCAAATACTTTGTGTCACCCACCTGGCGCAAGTCGCAAGCCAGGCTCACCATCACTTTGTGGTCAGTAAAGGCACTGGTAAACGCACCAGCAACACAGAATTAAAGTTACTTGATGCCAATCAGAGGGTAGAAGAAATTGCCCGCATGCTGGGAGGCCTCGACATTACGGAAAATACGCGCGCTCATGCCAGCGAGATGCTGAGTAGATCAGCCTAGCTCCATGACGCCTGGTCGGCCGGCCCGTCTAACAATTCACGTACATTGGCTTCGATAATACGGTAACCCACATTACCGCCGAGATGTTGACGCCCTTGGGACTCCTGATTCCTAGCTTTTAGGCCGCACGTATAATACCAGGCTGTGATCAACCAACTCATAGCCGTGACGTTCAGCTATTTCATGCTGGCATTTTTCGATAATCTCATCAAAAAACTCAATAACGTCGCCGGAATCAAGACACACCATGTGATCATGATGCTGTTCCTGCGACATTTCAAAGACTGAATGACCACCTTCAAAATTGTGGCGTACTACCAGGCCGGCAGATTCAAACTGAGTGAGAACCCTGTAAACTGTAGCAAGCCCAACGTCTTCGCCAAGCTTCAGCAAGCTGCGGTAAACGTCTTCGGCGCTCATATGGCGCTTTCCATCACCACCAGACTCAAGAATGTTCAATATCTTGACTCTTGGCAGGGTAACTTTTAAACCAGCCTTTCGGAGTTCCTGATTTCCTTCTGACATGTTACGCTTGACCCATCGCAGGATTGAATTTATTGGGGTATCATTCCCATCTCATAAGTACTCTAAGTGAAGTAACCAACAGATGCAAAAAATAACTACAATTGCCCTAACCCTAGTATTGACCAGCATTCTGAGTGCATGCTCGCAGTTTCCCGGTGTCTATAAAATCGATATAGAGCAGGGTAATGTTGTCACTCAGGAAATGGTTGACCAACTGCAACCCGGTATGTCTCGAAGTCAGGTTCGTTATATTCTGGGCACGCCACAAATCCAGGATACCTTTCATCAGGAGCGCTGGGATTACTACTACAAGATGAATAAAGCTGGCAGGCCAGGGCTTGACGAGCGGCTAACCATATTCTTCGAAAACGACGTTATGACTTCTTTCGAAGGTGACTGGGTACCAAGCTCGGCAAATAACCCCATGTACCAATAAAAGCCGCTAGGTTTTTGCTGCGGCTTTCTTGGCTGCAGCATCAGCTGCTCTTTTCTTTCTCACCTCTTTGGGATCAATAATAAGCGGGCGATATATCTCTACCCGCTCGCCGGCCTCAAGAATATACGTTGCAGGCTTGACTGATTTTCCAAATACACCCATATCTGCCTGCTCCAGATCAATCTCCGGAAATACCTTATCGATACCAGACTGTACTGCAGCCTCTACCGCCGTAGTACCAGGCTTCACTTGCAAAGCTATGATTCGCTGCTTATCTGGCAGAGCAAAGGCAACTTCGACCGTAATTGTTTCATCAACCATATTTTTCATTCGCTCTTTTACACAGGGCATCAACCAGGTTATTACCGACCGCTGCAAACAGTTTACCTGCCGCAGCGCTAGCCACGGCGCCCGTTAAACTAAAATGCAGATCGAGGGTCACCTTGCATGCCACTGCGCCCAAGGGCTGAAAATTCCACAGCCCCTCAAAATGTTCAAAAGGGCCATCAACCAAGGTCATTCGAATACTCTCACCCGCTCGTAATTCATTACTGGTGGTAAAACTCTGCGATACCCCGGCCTTGGACAAGTCAAGACGTGCTGTCATGCTATCCTCAGTTCTACTGAGCACCTGGGCACCGACGCAGCCGTCCATATAGTCCGGGTATGAGCCAACCTCATTCACCAGCTCAAATACATCCTGAGCGGGAAAGGGTAATAATGCACTGCGATGAATATCTGCCAAAATTTGAACCTGCTTACCAGTAGCCGGCGATTTTAGCCGATTCAGTAAAGCTGTGGCTAACTATAAGTGCTAATTAACAAAAACGTATAAAAACCAGACTATTAGCAAGGCAGGTAGAGCGATAAAACGCAAACTATAGCGCCATAAAGTGAAAATAAAACCGGGCATTTCTTCAAACTCATCACGCACCACCCGAGATCTAACCACCCAACTCACGAATATAGCCACAGCCAAGCCAACCGCAGGTAATAAATAGCGGCTTAAGGCATCCAGACCATAAAACCAGTTGCCCGACTCCCATTGCCCGTCATATTCCAGAGCGACCAGGCACAAATGAGACAGCAACCCTATCACCGAGCCTACCAATAACACCGCAACAGGCCGACTGACTTTACTACGGGCTTGCAAGGCAGCCACAGATGGCTCCAGCAGAGCTATTAAAGACGTGATGGCGGCAATAAGAACCGCCACATAAAGTAATGATAAGAGATAACCACCGTAGGTGACGCTGCCAAAAGACACCGGCACCGCAACAAAGAGTAATGCGACCCCACCGGTAATTTCTATATTCTGATTAAACACCATCGGCAGAATCACATACCCTGCCAGCACTGAAGCGCTAAATTCAACCAATACAATTGCCAGCGCAGCGACAGGGATATCTTGCTTATACGGCACGTAATTACCCATGGCGATCATCACGCCAGTGCCAATACCAAGAGAAAAGATGCCGTAGGTTAAGGCCATGATTAAGGTAGACCAATCGAGCCCGGCCCAATCCGGCGTTACCATAAATTCGACGGTTGCCCCCACATTGCCAAAGTGGCGAGAAAAATAGGCTATAGCCACTAACAGAGCTAATCCGAGAGGAACAAGTATGCGAGCCGACAGACCCACTCCCTTATTCACTCCACAGGCTGATATGCCCATGGCCAACAGCAATACAGCGCCACTCCAATACCAGACGTGATGCTGCCCCGAAAACACCGCGGCGAACACCTCCCCAGCCATATCCAGGTCACTGCCTAAAAACTCCCCACTACCCGACATGACCATATAAGCGGCAGCCCAGCCAGCAACAACAACATAGAGAGGGGCCAATAACAGACCCGCCAGACAAGTAAGCCAGCCCACCCCGGACCACACCCAACCACGAGCTGACCGCACAGCCAAATTCCCCATAGCGGTTACCGGGTCTGCCTGGCCCGCGGCACCAATAGTCAGCTCAGCAATAATTAAGGGCACACCCACCAGCAACAGGCCCAGCAGATAGGCAATCCAGAATGCACCCGCGCCGTTCTGACCGGCAATCACCGGCAGCCACCAGATATTACTGAAGCCTATAACGGAGCCGGACACCACCATAACCAGTGTCCAACTACTGCCCCAACGCTCTGCTTTCAACGCAGATCCACTCATATTACCCCAATGATTTTGTCGCTAGCGACAGCCGCAAAACGGCCATCACGCATTTATTTGCTTATATTAAACCCTGACTGCCAGAATTGCTCCCTTTGCCGTCTCACAAGCCCTATAATACCGCCATGAGTAAAAAGAAAGCGAAACAGCCCAGCAGCACCATCGCCCTAAACAAAAAAGCCAAACATGACTACATCCTCGAAGACCGCTTCGAGGCCGGTATGGTTTTAGAGGGATGGGAAGTCAAAAGCCTGCGCGCTGGAAAATGCCAGATCACCGACAGCCATGTATTCTTCAAAAACGGAGAAGCATGGCTATTGGGCGTACAAATAAGCCCGCTGAGTACTGTGTCATCCCACCGTATAGTCACCCCCACCCGATACCGCAAGCTGTTGCTCAGCCGGCGCGAACTCGACCGAATTGCTGCAGCTGTAAATCAAAAAGGCTATACCGCGGTGTGTACCGCCATATACTGGAAAAGCCACCTGGTCAAAACCGAAATAGCGCTGGCAAAAGGCAAGCAGACACACGATAAACGCGCAACAGAAAAAGAGCGTGACTGGAACCGTGATAAACAACGCGTACTGCGCACTGACCAACGCAGTTGAAATAAAATTTTCCACCCCCATCTACTAATTAACGCTATAATAGCCAGCTGAGTTAGCAACGGTCGTTTTAGTGTTGTAATACTCAGAGGAAAAGTTTCGGGGCCGACTTGGATTCGACGCCGGTGACAAAACCTTAGGTGCATGTCGTGAAGGTAGCCAATCACGTTAATCCAAAGCTGCAAACTATTAGTTGCCAACGACGACAACTACGCCCTAGCAGCCTAAACCCTGCTAGCGGTCTTTAGCAAGGTGCCTGTACCGCGTTACTGACTGTCAAATAGAACAGGATCGCAGCAAAGCATGTTCGGGGCAGCGCTGTTAACACTTTACCGAAATCGCGATTTACGTCCTGCCCGTTGGGCTGTAAAGAGCTAAATTAATTAACGGAAACTAAGCATGTAGACCCTCAGGCGGAGTGCTGACGGACGGGGGTTCAACTCCCCCCGGCTCCACCAAATCAAAAGACCACCTTCGGGTGGTCTTTTTTTTACCTTTAAATCAACGGCCTCATTCTTAGATACACTAGTTGCTAATTCCTATAGGCACGCCTGGATGATCTACGCTGACTATAAACGCCCTAGAACGGAACCTACTACCTCATTAACCGCTTACAAAAGAAGAAACTGTTATGTTTCCTTCAGCACCGGTTTCATTTTCAAATGTTCAACGAATGGCACAAAATCTCGATCAGAGAACAGTAGAGGGAGCTTGTTTTCAATGCAGAACGTCGCGATTATAACGTCTGTAGTACGCCTAATGGTAATACCTTTCTTTCTGAGATTCCGGTAGTTGTCGGCACTCTTTAAGGCAATCTGGCTGTTAAACATTTCATATTGTCCCAAGGCTTGTAGCGTGGTTTTTGCTTGTCTGTACTCCTTGTCGCTTTTAAAACCTTGTAATATCTCTAAAAATATCAAGTCACCCATAGCAACCGTGTCATTTTCCAGGTACGCGTCCAGCGCATCGGTATACTTATTATCGTTACCATTAAAATAGTCAATCCAAACACTGGTATCAGCCAGTATCATTTGGCTCCTCTCATCTCATCCAGGTCGCCTTCCCATTTGAGTTTGCCCCTCAATTTTCTTATTGCCTGCTGTTTGTTCTGGCGTACAAGCAATTTAAGCCCCTCTTCTACAGCTTCCTTCTTTGTCTCTAATCCGGTAGCCTTTAGTGCGTCGGCCATTAATGCGTCGTCAATTACAATATTTGTTCTCATTGCGCTCACCATGTGTATAATAATAGCTATATATACACATTGTAGCTTGGCATTAAAAACATAACAAGGCGTGTAAGTGGGACATTGAACCGGGGAAAGTCCAAGACTACACTGTCGAAGAAAGACCAAAAGCAGATAACAAACGACAAGGAAAGTCATGAAGAAAGGAATCTGGATTACAGCTATCTTATTGCTTACTGGTAGCGCCATATTTTGGGCCTCTATCGACAAAGATATGCGCCGGCTACTTGTAAACTTACCCACCGATACGGATGTGCTGTTCTGGTCGACCTCTCAGCGAGATGCCGCCTTTCGCGCTATGGACAAGATCTCTTTTCTTGCTAAGGCCAGAACTATTTCCGCTGGCAACTCCCCGCTTAATTTGCCAACGGGCAAGGCTATTGATATCGGCCTGGATGTCGACGCCTATATGAGTGATCAGCGCACAGCTGCGCTAATAATTATACAAGACGGAAAAATTCGGCTCGAAAAGTATGGGCTTGACTTCAATGCCGGCGGCCGCTGGACCAGTTTCTCTGTTGCAAAATCCATCAGCTCAACACTTGTTGGCGCTGCAATTCAGGATGGATATATCAACAGTGTTAATGACATGGTGTCGGATTATATCCCCGACCTTAAGGGCTCGGCCTACGAGGATGTAACCATTGAACAGCTACTGACTATGACCTCGGGTGTAAAGTGGAATGAGGACTACGGAGACCCCAAATCAGACGTCGCATTATTTAACAAACACAAGGCAGAACCCGGTACCGATGTTACGGTGAGCTATATGCGACGGTTAGAACGCGAGGCGCCCGCTGGAGAAAAGTGGGTTTATAAAACCGGAGAAACTAATTTAGTCAGCGTACTCGTTAGCTCCGCAACCAAAAAGAACCCGTCGGATTATCTGTCGGAAAAGATCTGGCAGCCTTTTGGTATGGAGCAAGATGCGAGCTGGCTGCTCGGCTCCACTGGTCACGAAATTGGTGGTTGCTGCGTGCAGGCATCGACTCGCGACTTTGCACGCTTCGGCCTATTTATTCTAGGTGGCGGCATGGCAGGCGATACAACAGTATTGCCCGAGGGCTGGATAGAAAAAGCCACCACGATGCACGCCAAAACCCCTTCACCGGAATATGGTTACGGCTATCAATGGTGGGTTTTGAACGACGGAGCATATACGGCGCGAGGAATATTCGGCCAGGGAATATTCATCGACCCTAAGCGAAAATTGATTATTGCCTCAAACAGCAACTGGCCACAGGCCACCGATGGACAAGGTGGTAAGCAAGGCAAACAACGCTTGGCCTTTTATAGGGCCACACAGAAGGCGATTGACCAGGAAAACATGATCAGTGGCAACTAAACTGCCTCTACCTCCCCTATTCCACATTCGCTGCTATAATTAGCCCAAAATGACACCAAAGGGAATGGCTGTGCCTGGAATACTCTCGGAATTAAAGAGAAGAAATGTCTTTAGGGTAGCAATCGCCTACCTCGCACTGGCTTGGCTGGTCATTCAGATAACCGACATGGCCGTACCTGCGCTGCACCTACCTGAAAGTCTGAATGGCATTGTATTTTATCTTGGTTTGATTGGCTTTCCGTTCGCCTGTCTGTTTGCCTGGGCTTTTGAGCTGACACCTGACGGCCTTAAGAAATCTGCTGATGTAACGCCCGAAGATAGTGTAAGCGACAACACCGCACGTAAGATCGAGCACGTAGTCGTCGGTTTGCTCGTTCTTGCGGTTGCGTTTCTGGCATTTGACAAACTATCGACCTCTGCGCCGCAATCCACAAACCCAACAGTGAGTGAAATACACGCTGAAACCCCACCTAAGATAGAAAAAACATCGGCTGGACAAGCAGTCCAACAATCAATAGCGGTACTGCCTTTTGTCAACATGTCTTCAGACGAGGACTTTTTTGCCGATGGCCTGTCAGAAGAAATTCTCAACCTGCTGGCTAAGGCTAAAGAACTAAAAGTTGCCGGCCGCACTTCTTCATTTGCCTTTAAAGGGCGTAACGAAGATTTACGTGAGATAGGCAAGGCGCTAGCTGTCGGCACTGTACTAGAAGGTTCAGTTCGTAAATCCGGTAACCGATTGCGCATTACCGCCCAACTTATCAATGTAGAAGATGGTTATCACATTTGGTCGGAAACCTATGACCGCGAACTAACCGATATTTTTGATATGCAAGATGACATAGCAGCCAAAATAATGGCGGCATTAGAGGTCCACCTAGGGACAGCTCCCGTCACTCGGGGGCGTCCAACTGAAAACATGCAGGCATACCAAAAATTCCTGGCCGCGAAATCTCGCTCACAAGAGTCTTTTGACACCCTATTAGCGATTGCATTACTGAAAGACGCCGTAGAGCTTGACCCAAATTTTGCAGAGGCATGGGAATTTTTGGCGATTGAATACTGGACCCGGGCTGGCACCGCGCTGCCCACCGCGGAAGGTGCAAAACTGGCTTTCGATGCGGCGATTAAAGCCCTGGAAATTAACCCATCCTTATCTATTGCCGCCGCCATGGCTGTATCAGCAGATCCTCAGGGCTTCACCTGGATCCGCGAGATTGAAATGCTAGAAAAAGCCTATGCAGATCACCCTGACAATGCGCTGCTCAACAATGCGCTATCCTTCGATTTAGGGGAAACCGGGTATCTTAGTGAAGCCTTGTCTGTTGCCGAGCATTGGGTGGCAATAGACCCACTGTCGACCATGGCTAACGCAAGATACTCCGAGGCACTGAGATCTGTAGGGCGCGAAGCTGAAGCTATCGCCATGATGCAAAATGCCATCGATCTGGGAGATCAATTAGGGTATATGCGACAATTTGTGAATTATATGTTCGCCGGTGATGTCGAGGCAGCGATATCCGCCTACAAGTCCTATCTGGTTTCAACAGACCAGGACCCCAATGAAGCAGACACATGGCTACGCGCTGCTGCAGACCCTGCGACTGGGCTACAAACCCTCAACAAAGAACTGGCCGGCAGAGATATTCAAGAACGCGCTGAATTCTATCTGGCTTTTGGTCACCTTGATGAGTTTTATGATGAACTCGAGCAAAGCCAGGATCCCAATGTAGTTTGGAACGAAAGCGACCTCATCTTGCAGCTCGCAATATCTCACGTTAACAAGGGTCTTTCAGCTCACCCACGCTATATCCCCATAATGGAACAGATGGGGATTACTGAATTATGGGATATCCGCGGTCCGCCGGACCGCTGTGATAAAACAACCGGCATTTGGGTTTGCCATTAGTATCCCTAACTGCTAACTCCTGATTGCTTTTACTTTGCGTATGACGAGATATACTCAGTAGCGTAAGAGATGGCCGAGGGCGGATTTTTTGCTATCAGCCTGACTGCTAATGTTGCCGCAGTGACGGAGATGTAATTTACAGTGTTGGCGCTCTCCTGAGTTTCTAATAGCCGATAAATGCCACTATGTCATATCGGGACAGGTAAACCGTCGATTCGTGTAAATGCGCCCAAGTGGTCTACAATAATTATGGAGAGTTGTGAATTAAAATCACCGAGCTGCCGGATGGTTAGGGTAACGCAGGTGACGAAAGAAGGGGCAATCCTTCTATGCTCTAACTAGATACGGCGCTTTTCGAAAATATGGAGTGCGATCATGAAAATCCATGATCTATTACAGGAACGGGAAATCGGAAAATCAAGCGACTCCGCTCTTGAGGATTATTGTATTCACCTCTCGATCAGTGATGCCGCTAAATTACAGGCATTGACAGAGATGTACCCCGGCACAACGACAAACGAGCTATTAAGCAACCTTATTGGTTATGCTCTAGACGAAGTTAAACAACTCCAATCTGTATCGGATGCCTATCAAGATCAGGGCAAGGACTCCAACTAGTAATGCAATGAGCCTAGCGAGGTAATGATGAACTCCATTTATGAACTTATCGACAAATGGGAGCGTAGTGGAAAAGTGGCCATCACAACGGAATCTTCCCACTTCAAGCTTTCTTTTGAGCACAGCAGCGTGCTAAAAACACTCTGTAACACTTACCCCAGCTTGACGAAAGAACAGATTTTACGCGATCTTTTACATACCTCATTGAACGAGCTGGTTGCTAAGATGCCTTATGTGCAAGGTACTAAAATTATTGCGTTTGATGAGGATGGTGATCCCATATATGAAGACGTTGGTAAAACACCGATTTTTCTTTCACTTGCCGACAAACATCACAAACGAATCATGAGGCTATAATTGGACTACTAAATCTATTAATCCCAAAGACTAAACATGCATCGAAAGTTCTTGCGGCTCCTGCTCTGTAACGTCCAATGGCCTTTCCAGAACAGCCCAATCGATGTCGCCATCGGTTTTCAGATTTTCATAATCAAGAATCCCCAAGCTCTCAAACTTCGGCCGAATAGCGTCGGTCAATAAACCGATACGGCCAAGATTTGGAATGACTCGCTGAAACAACAGGTTTCTAAATTGCGACATTACATAGCCATCCAATACTTGCTTGCGGGCTTCTTCTACATCCCATCCAAAATGACGAAACACGTCAGTTGCTACTAATCGTTCACGGCTGATAACACAGGCCTCATAGGCAAACTCCGCTCTAGCATCACGCTCCTCCTGGCTTAGTGTTTTGACATACTCCTCCAGATAATTAACACCAAAGGTGACATGCCGTGCCTCATCTCTTATGACGAGATATACAATATCCTTAAGCACTGGGTCAGGGGTTATTTCACGCGTTGTATTAAATGCCGATAATGCCAAGCCCTCAATGACAATCTGCATACCGATAAACTTCATATCCCAGCGCGGGTCAGTCAATATCTTGTCCAGAATACTTTTTAGGCTGGTATTAATGGGGTACATCAGGCCAATACGTTTTTGCAGATATTTGTTAAAAACCTCCACATGACGAGCTTCATCGAAAGTCTGCGATGCGGCGTATAGCTTTGCATTAAAGGTGGGTGCACACGAAACTAATTGCGAAGCGACCAACAGTGCCCCTTGCTCACCATGCAGAAACTGAGACAGACTCCAGGCATTCATGTGCAACCAAAACTCGGAGCGTGTTTCCTCACTCATATCCAGATACGGCTGGTAAGTATCCAAGTTCATTAACTCAGGCATTTGATCGTCATTCGACCAGGGGCGATCCCAGTCTATATCGATTTCGGGATCCCAATTGAGTTGCTTGCCCAGCTCATACAGCTTTTTTATCCGATCGTCCTGAGCGGTATAATCCCAATTATAGGAACCGGTCAAAGGGGTTTGAAATATCTCGGCCACACAATCTACATCTTCACTGGTTAATACGTCTTCCAGATCCGGGTTGGCTTTCGGGTAGTCCGCTCCGGCGAAGTGCTGGATCTTACGAGGGGTATCAATCAATTCGATTTTCACTAAGATAATCCTTAAGTCGGCTGCAGACTGAGAATACATTCTGGTCGACCTGCATAACAGCAACAAGGTAATGTCCTGTCAATATGTGGTCTTTTGTGGCCAAATAGGCTCATGACAACAAAAAGTACACCAGCACAATACGTTATTTTGCTCATCGACCTGGTCGAAAGCCTGGGCGGCAAGCGGAACATGCTTCTGCAAGGCACCACATTGTCTCAAACGGGCATTGGCGGCATTGGTGCAAGGGTGAGCTTTGAAGATTTTACCTGTCTGGTTCATAACGCATTAGACATTACCGGAGACTCGGGCCTTGGCTTAAAACTGGGGCAAAGATTAAATCTCAGCGCGCACGCAGTTGTCGGGCAAGCTTTTCTCAACTGTAAGAACTTGCAGCAGGTCATCGAGTTGTTTCAGCGGTTTTACCATTTACTGGCGCCAGGTTTAACGCTGAGCATTGAAACTGGCCCGCAGCGTAGCCTGATGACAATATCAAGCCCCCCGGAAGGCCTGCATCAACATTTCATTTACGAGCTTCTCTATGGTGCGATACTCAATACTATTCGGACATTATTAAACAAACCCAACTTAACGCTGCAAATGGCATTCCCCTATCCGGAACCACTGCATTCAGCGGACTATCGCGAGCTGCTGGGCCCGGACCTTCTGTTTGACGCCATGGAAGGCAGTATCTCATTGGATACCAACTTATTGGAGGAGCCGTTACCGTCCTCCAATCAGGCGCTTTTGGCACTCTACGAACAGGAATGTGCTCGTCTATTGGCGGACCTGGAAGAAGACAGTTCCATTGGTGAGCGAACACTCAATCTACTTCGCAAACTTGAAGGGCATTACCCCAGCATGCCGCAGGCGGCACAAATGCTAAATCTCGGTTCTCGAACTTATCGGCGCAGGCTCGAGCAAGAGAATGAGTCCTACCAAACGATACTCGATAAAGTACGCGCCGAACATGCCACTCATTACCTGTGTAATACACAATTACCGCTAACGACCATCGCCTATCAGTTGGGGTTTAACGACAGCTCCAATTTTCGTCGCGCCTATATCAAATGGACCGGCCTATCTCCTCTTGAAGCACGTAATAATTAACAGCCAACACGGCGGCGGAGGAAATCCGGGATAATTACCCACGAAGCCCCAATGACCGGTTTGATACCCACTATAAGAACCACATATTTGCATCAACAATAAAGTCTCGTTATTGTCTCTATAGTCGCAATTCACTGCTTAAATCTATCGAGTAATACGCTACTATGCCGACCGAACCAGAGAACGATCCCAGCAGTATCCGAGCCGAACTTCAGGCGCTGAATACTCGCATAAACAGCACGCTGGATAACGGCCGCAGCCACGCTGCCGAAAAACGTCACGCGAAATCTTATCGCACAGCGCGCGAGAACCTCGTTGATTTGGTTGATGAGGCATCTTTTATCGAGTACGGCCAACTGGCCGTAGCCGCCCAAAGAAACCGTCGCAGCTATGAAGACCTCCAAGTCAGCACAGCTGCTGATGGCGTGATTACAGGCATAGGTACAATTAACGCCGAATTATGTAACCCCGAGTCAAATCGAGCGGCAGTTGCCGTCTATGACTACTCAGTACTGGCAGGCACGCAAGGCTACTATCATCATAAAAAGCTGGATCGCTTATTCTCTCTGGCCGAAGAACATGCTTTGCCGGTCATTATTTATACTGAGGGCGGCGGTGGCCGACCTGGAGATACGGACGTTCATACACAAATAGCGGGTTTGAACATCGAGACATTTATGATCTGGGCCCGCCTGAGTGGGCAAGTTCCTCGTATCGCCATTAATAATGGTTACTGCTTCGCGGGCAACGCCGCTTTATTTGGTAGTGCGGATTTCACCATCGCCACGCAGTCCTCATGGATAGGTATGGCGGGGCCTGCAATGATAGAAGGCGGTGGACTGGGGATCTTCGCGCCCACGGATATAGGCCCAAGTGAAGCTCAAACTAAAAACGGTGTTATTGATATTCTCGCTGACGACGAAGCAGGCGCAACCCACACAGCGAAACAATTGCTGGGCTATTTCCAGGGTAAGCTTGAACAATGGTCCCATGAAGATCAGGACTTCCTGCGTCGCGCGCTGCCGGAAGACCGCCGGTATGGCTATCCAGTTAGGCGCATCATAGAAACGCTGGCAGACAACAATAGCTTCCTGGAACTGCGGCGAATCTATGGCCGTTCAATCATTACCGGGTTTATCCGTATAGAAGGCAGGCCAATTGGGCTTATTGCCAGCGATTGCCAACAACTTGGCGGCGCAGTAGATGCCGAAGCGGCAGAAAAGGCTGGCCGGTTTATCCAGCAATGTAGTGATTTCAATTTACCTGTAGTCTCCCTGATAGACACTCCCGGATTTATGGTAGGGCCAGCCAGCGAAGACCAAGCTGCGGTAAGAAGAATGTCCGATCTATTTCTAGCCGGAGCCAAAAGCACATCACCAATAATTGCCATTTTCCTGCGCAAGGCTTATGGCTTAGGTGCCATGGCAATGGCAGGCGGCAGTTTTGCGCGTCCAATTTATGCTGCAGCGTGGCCCACCGGAGAATTTGGCGGTATGGGTCTTGAGGGGGCCGTTAAATTGGGTTTTAAAAAGGAGCTGGAAGCGATAGAAGACGAAACCGAGCGGGCGACACTTTTTGATAGCTTAGTGGCCAAGGCCTACGAGAAAGGAAAGGCCACTGAAGCTGCAACCCATCTTGAAATTGATGCTGTGATAGACCCAGCCACAACTCGAGAGGTGATTATTAACGCACTATTGTCAGCGTCCATATAGAGTTTGATAGCTATTAAAGCCCCTGATTTTTAAGGCTTTACGCGTCCAGATGAGACTTTACCGCGGAATGAATTGAGATAAGTTCCATCACATTATCCAGGTTCACGATACCAACTACCTGCTCTCTATCAAGCACAGCAACCATTGGGCACTGCTGGCCCTGTAAGCGCAGCATAAGCTGTTCCACCGGCTCATTCTTATCACAACTCTGTATTGTGGCAAGAGCGAGCTCATCCACTCTGGCTGTTTCACCTAGCTCCCGTAAACCTTGCAACAATAAGGCTTGCGTCAAGACACCGGTTATTTGTTGTTTGTCGCCAACGGGAAAATCTTTCTGGCTACCCGTCAGCGTCATTTCAACGGCATGAGCGAGACTATCCGCTGATGACAAAAAATGAAATTCGGTCAACATGGCTTGACCGGCTGTAGCGCCGTAGAGCGCCGATTTCAACTGTTCCGCTCCCGACTCTGCTGCGGCCGCTATCCAGATAAACACAGCGATAACCAACAAGAAGGGGTTATACATAAAACCCAGAAAGGCTAATACATAAGAAATACTTTGACCTATCGATGCGGCGATCGCAGTAGCCTTTGCCTTATCCATTCGAAGCGACAGTAATGCTCGTACGACTCTGCCGCCATCCATAGGAAAAGCAGGCAGCAAGTTGAATACACCCAAAATAATATTCACTACCATTAATCGATACCAAAATGATCCAGTGACAAGATCGATCTCCTCCGACTCCGGTGCACGGGAGAACACGACAAAGCCAATATAGAGAATAATGGCAATAACGAGATTTACAGCAGGCCCTGCCAAAGCCACCTTAATTTCTTGCCAGGGGTCATCAGGCATGCCCTCCAGAGAAGCCACACCACCAATAGGATAGAGCGTGATATTGCGTGTACGAATACCGTATTTTCGCGCGGTTAGCGCGTGGCCATATTCATGTAATACCACACAACCAAACAAGGCGATGATAAATAACACTCCCTGGGCAACCGCAAATAGCTCGCCGGTTTTATTCCAATAGGCCAAACCTTGCCAAACCAGCAAGATGAAAAACGTAGCGTGGATATATACGTCAATCCCGGCAATACGAACCAGCTTCCATGACCACTTCATCTATTACGCCTTGATTATCTAGAACCGGTACATTTCAATTTCAGCTTTATCGGAATCGTAGCCAAATACACCTTCTAACCTGAAAAATATCGACCACTGATTTTCCCAGTCAAACTCATCTCTCTGGGAAAATGCGGGAGCCACTTCTGCATATAGCCAGTCATAAAACACACGGTGGCGATAACGAATACGTATGCCTCTACCAACCATTTTCGCCTCGGGTTTTGTATCAAAATACAGGCCCATATCATAAGCAATCGCATGTTCCGGCGAGTGTAATTTCTGATATACAGTAAATATTTGATCAGTACAGAGGCCACCATGACAGAGATCGTCTATTTGGCGATATTGCAGCCGAGTAAAACTTCGGAAATAGAACCTTGGAGAGACCACCCGACCGAACGAGGCCGAACCGTCATATTCAAATTTATACTTATCAAAGTAGTAAATTCGATTGGAATAGTTTTGAGCCCAAGTCTCCCCGCCTATTTCCCATTTATGCCGCATACGGACAAAACCCTTATAATCCCCTTCTCGCCTTTTTATTCCAGCATCAAATGACAGGCGAGATCGACTAGGTTTCGTAAACCGCAGGGCGAGACTACGATCATCTTCGTCTTGATTGGCAAAGTCATCGTTTCGTGTACCCTGCGATTCGTCATCATCACCGTTTACTACCAGGGCTAGGCGATTTTCCGTTCTCGGCAAAGAAATACGTGCCCGTACTTTAACGCCTACATCGAAGCCAAGCTGCTGGTCATACTCTGTATCCAGACGCAGCTTTATTCGAGTTTCCTGAGCGCCTTCAGCGACTATATCTTCAGCAAAAAACAAGTCGATTCGGTCTGCGACGCCGAGTACCCTATCGGATACGCCATCATGGACGGACTCTGCATCGTACCAATCAATTTTTTCATCTTTCTCCGGGGCAACAGGAACTTCATCATCGGCCACAACAAGGCAGGAGATTAAACAAAAACTAATCAGCATTACATTTAGTACTGCACGCGCCATAGAACGCTCCAAAAAGTCTTAAGCTACCATGTCAACTATCGTATCAAGATTAAAAAGTCGTCACCCATAAATACATTCTAGACATTCAAACCCTAGTCTCAACCACTCAAATTGTACAATAACACTAGTGTGTTTTATTGATATATATCGCATCACCTACAGGAATCGGTATCCCCTTATTTCGTGCATTATTAACCGCTGTATTTAATTCGGTGACCTTTAGCAGCGCTGTAGAATCCTTGGCGAGAAGCGGCAAAACCTCCGACAGGGGCGTTTTATTATCCAGCCATTGGGCGTAATCACCCTCTGATAGGCATATAGGCATACGATTATGCAGCGCAGAAAACTCGCTAGTTGCCGCTTTAGTAATAATAGAACAGGAATACAGAGGCTCGTCGCCCCCCTGCCAACAGTCCCAGATACCAGCAAATGCCCATACACCGGCACCTGACTCGATCATCAGCGGTTGTTTACCGTCTGCTGTTTTTTGCCATTCGATGAATGAGGATGCAGGAATAATGGCACGCTGACGTTCGAAAGGCTTGCCATAGGCACGGCTGGATAGTATTGATTCGGCGCGCGCATTGAACATGGCGTATTTCTGATTGGGCCCAGAGGACCAGGAAGGCACCAGCCACCAACGCATATCGGATAGCCGTCTATCGCCGTCCAGTTCATGCACTACCGGTACCTGTTCTGTCGGCGCAATGTTGAAACGCGTAGGTAGCGACCCCATATCAACACCAAGTGTCTTCAGTAGAGCCTGTACAAACGGATCATCAATGATATTGTAACGGCCACACATAAGACTACTCCTAATAGAAAACGCAGCACCGTTCAGCGAATCAATATAATCACATAACCCAGCCAGGGCACAAACAGTATGAGCGAACCGGAAAAAAAGAGAATCAGTAGCCTGTTTGCCTTACTGACATTTGTACTGCCTTATAAATCCCGCTTGGTTGGCGCAATAGCCGCCCTACTTTTCACCTCCACACTCACCTTGCTGATAGGGCAAGGGGTGCGCATGTTAATCGATGAGGGTTTTATCGGCCAATCAGAGGAGCAGCTCAGCGCGGCCATTCTACTCATTGTAGGCCTCACCTGCGCCATGGCTGTTGGCACCTTTGTTCGTTTCTATTTGGTATCCTGGCTGGGTGAACGGGTCAGTGCCGATCTGCGCCGGGCCGTTTTCGATCATATTATTTCGATCCACCCCAGCTACTTTGAAGACAATCGTTCTGGTGAGATCATGTCTCGCCTGACTACCGATACCACCTTATTACAGTCCATCATCGGCAGTTCGTTTTCAATGGCTCTGCGCAGCACATTGACCATGTCAGGTGCTCTGGTGATGCTGCTGCTGACTAATATGAAGCTGACATTGGTCATTTTTGGATGCGTACCGCTTATTTTACTGCCTATATTGTTCTATGGTCGCAAAGTTAGGGCACTGTCGCGCAAAAGCCAGGGCTCAATAGCCGATGTCGGTACCTACGCGGGCGAGGCTATCCAAAATATCAAAACCGTACAGAGCTACACCCAGGAACAGGCCGAAAAAACAGCGTTTGGGCGCGAAGTCGAGAAAGCGTTTGCGATCGCCCGTCGTAGCATTCTGCTGCGCGCCATTATGATCTCAGTTGTCATGTTGCTTATTTTTGGTGCCCTGGCCGGCATGCTCTGGATCGGTGGTAATGACGTACTCAGTGGCAAAATGAGCGGTGGCGATCTTGGCGCCTTTGTCTTCTACGCACTTGTTGTGGCTATGTCAGTAGGCACCATTGCAGAAGTATTCGGCGAATTACAACGCGCAGCCGGCGCCACCGATAGATTACTGGAACTGATGCAGGTCGATAACCTGATCACTTCTCCAACCGAAGGGTCCCTCACGGCTCTCACACTAGCGCCTGAACTGGAACTTCACGAGATATCGTTTAACTACCCGTCAAGACCGGATCAACCCGCGCTGAAACACTTTTCGCTGCACATTGAACAAGGCAAAAGCCTTGCTCTAGTGGGCCCGTCAGGAGCCGGAAAATCCACGGTATTTGAACTGATCCAGCGGTTCTACGACCCCCAAAGTGGCAAGCTGTGTCTTGGCGGGGAAGACATTCGTCAACTGTCACCACAGGAGTTGCGCGAACAAATGGCCTTGGTACCACAACAGCCCACGCTGTTTAGCGCCGACGTTATGCATAACATTCGCTACGGCCGGCCCGAGGCCAGCGACGAAGAAGTGGTTGGTGCAGCCAAAGCCGCGCACGCGCATGAATTCATTACTCAGCTACCGCAAGGTTACCAAAGTTATCTGGGAGAAAGTGGTGTGAGACTCTCAGGCGGTCAAAAACAGCGGGTAGCGATTGCCAGGGCGGTATTAAAAAACCCCCGAATTCTGCTGCTGGACGAAGCAACCAGCGCGCTGGATACAGAAAGTGAATATCACGTACAGCAAGCCTTAGAGCAGTTAATGCAAGGTCGAACCACGGTTATCATCGCGCACCGACTGTCGACCATATTACACGCAGATTCAATCGCAGTAATAGATCATGGTGAGCTGGTAGCACAGGGCAAACATGAAGAGCTGCTGGTCACCAACGAGCTCTACAATCGGCTCGCCAGCCTACAGTTCAGGGAAGAAAAATAAGATAAACATTAGGGTGCGATAAAATCGAGCATCCAACGAGCCATTGCCTGCCGATCCAAAGGATCCGACAGAGATTCAAGTCCTGCCTGGGCCACATCCTCGCCGATCATCTCACGGCGAAACTCGATAATGGTGCGGGAATAATCCGCTACAAACTCGGGATGCCCCTGAAAAGTCAGTATGTGATCGCCGATTTGGCACACCGCATTAGGGCAGAAGTCTGTGCCCCCTAGTACCTTGGCTCCAGTAGCCGTTTCTACCACCTGGTCTTGATGACTGACTACCACCGACATGGTTTGCATCGGTACTGCGGGTGAATCAATCATCGGGTAATGATGAACACCTACACCCCAGCCCTTATCAGATTTAGCTGTCTTGCCGCCCAAAGCATGCGCTATCAACTGGTGACCAAAACAAATGCCGAGTAATTTATTTTTCGCCGCATCCAATTTACGGACAAATTCCATCAATTGACGAATCCACTCACGGTCTTCGTAAACACTTATCTTGCTACCGGTAATAAGGTAAGCATCGACCTCGTCGATATCGGCCGGATACTCGCCCTCCTGAACCTCATAAGTGACAAATTCCAGCGACGGATCCACCTCAGACAATAAAGCCGTGAACTGGGTCGGATAGTTGCCAAATTTCACGGCCCAATCTGGCTTGACTGTATCTGTATTTAGAATGCCGATCTTCATTGTGATAAGTAACCCTAATCCGATAGATATAATGGAACTAGTCTAATACCCGCATGTAGCGACCACTATCACCCTTGCGGGGCACAAAACAGATACTCCGGCTTGTGTGGCGCGTCGTCATCTTCGTGATTATAACGACTTTTGGCCACCACGCTGTGCTCTATCCGATCTAACTAGAGCAGATATTCTACCTCCTCATCGTCGAACACGGTAGCCAGATTAATAGTGGCTATTCCATTGGCATTAATGGCGGTATAACGGCAATACCGTGCGACATCTCCTACGATTTATCTATCAGGTGTTGGTTCGGCAGGCAAGAGCAAGTAATATAAGGCATAAAATTGTGAAGAACTCATTCTACGAATAACGACAATGAAAAGACGCCACAGTAAAATACATTACCTATTACGCGTTGGCATAGCGTGTGCTCTCTTGGTACTTGCGCCCCAAATTGCCTATAGCGCGGCCGCTATTCTCGAGCATGAAGCGGCCTGGGCGATTGAGCGCGCCAATGTCATCAGTGAAGAAATGGACCAGGGAGGCTTGATTGTAGATGACCCGGAGATTACGCAATACCTGCAGGCCATTGTGGAAAAATTACTGGCAAGCACCAGTATTCCAATCGATTATCTCAATGTCCAAATCATCAAAGATGATCGCTCATACGCATTTTCCCTACCCAATAATCAAATTTATCTCAACTTGGGTCTGATTTCACATTTAGAGAATGAAGCCCAGCTAGCCGCCGTTGTAGCCAAGGAAATGGCCCATGTAGGCAACGGCTTTCATATTGAAGCTGCAATTGAATTCAAAAAATCCAATATGACCTCAAATTTTTCCGACCTGCTGCTCATTGGCACCATCATGGGGAAAAAGACATTCGCCTCTAAATTTTCCAATTTCAATCAAGAGAGAGATGAGAAAGCACTGGTGGACGCGCTGGCCATGCTTGAGGCAGCCAATTACGATATTTCTGAGTCGGTGGAGATATTTAGAGTGCTTGGCGCCTTACCTGAATATAAAGGACAGCAGGACTCCATATTTTCAAGCACCCATGATGATAACTTGCTACTACTTGAACAACTAAAAACGCTTATCTCTACCAACTACCCTGCCGAACAAGAAAACGCCATTGTCGGAAAGGCAGAATTTGAACCTATTAAAGGAAAACTGCTAGGTCTGCAGGTACGCCTGCAATTAAGTGACCGTCGCTACTCCATGGCACTTCATACGCTGGATTTAGCAGAAACCTATTTTAGTAAAGTACCTGTGATCGACTTCTATCGTGCCGAAGCTTACCGCGGTATGGCAGACTACCCGTTAAGCGCTGCCAGAGAAAAACACTGGATTGAAACCGGCAAGGAGTCCGACAAATACCTTGACGAATACCTTGAAAAAACCGACCAAAACTATGACAAGGCCATCACCTATTACCAACAGTCGCTCGCCTCAGACATTCCTTACGAGGCGGCGTATCGAGGTCTTGGGCAAGTTCATAAATCTCGCGGCAGTAAGGAGCTGGCTATCCAGTATTTTCAGACCTACCTGGATAAAACCGGGACGCCAAAAGACTATCGCTATATCAACCGCCTCATTAAGAATTTGAGAGCCTATTATTAATATGTCCCTTAAGCCCCTCTTCTATCTGACCCTCTGCATTAGCCTGCTGACCGCTTGTGCCAGCAAACCAAAAGAGGTTGATAAAGAAAAACTACGGCAGATAAATCAGTTACTTAATATAGAAAATGTACTCATTGCGCCTCCTCAAGTTGCTCTGGAACATTTGAATTTCACCGGCGAAAACGACCGTATGACGGGACAGGAACTGGCCATTTCACAAGCCATTGCCCAGGAGGCTAGAGAGAAGCTCACGCGAAACGGCTATCATGTGGTTGATTTCGATTGGTATCGCGCCCTAAAAGAAGACAAGGAACTGGCGTTTGCCGTCAGCCAGGTTAAAGAGCGTTTTCGTCATGCACGGCAAGATATGGTCGACGGTAGAAAATTCAGAAAAAAGGACCGGGTAAACCTGCGAGCCTCTATCGGCAATACCGCAAATATACTGGCAGAAAAAACCAACTGCGACGCAGTATTACTATTAACCTATAACGGCTTCCAAAAATCAGGTGGCATGGTGATTAGGGACATGGGCACAACGGTGCTCATCGGATTACTCAGTGGCGGTATGGTTATGGCTTCTGCAGCGCCTTCAGGTGCCAAGCTTGAGGCGGCACTAATCGACGCCATTTCGGGTGAAGTGATATGGACAGCGGCAATGCCAGCCACTATTCAGCCTGCCGCGGACTATGCCGTATTTGATACGCTACCCATTGATATCGACCCCTCACACATTCAAGCCTACCTGGCCAGTCAGCAATCCTTGCAAAAAGCCGCCGATTCCAGAACTGAAGCCGAGTCCGAGTCCGAGTCCGAGTCCGAGTCCGAGTCCGAGTCCGAGTCCGAGTCCGAGTC